>NZ_JAWDIC010000001.1:1217340-2434680 GCF_032464895.1 Phycicoccus sp. M110.8 | reverse complement strand
TGCGCCCGGTTGAGCCGCCCGGCCACCTGCGCCGTGCGCGCCCACAGCTCGCGCTGCCGGGCATCGCGGGCCAGCGCGAGCGGGGTGGGAGACATGACTCAATCGTACACCTGTTCGAACCCCGACGCCATGTCCATCCACAGGGAATTGCGTTGCCGCGCAACCGAATTGGTGAGGTGACGGCCGGCGCCGATGCCGGCGCCGGTGGAGCGGTCAAGGCGGTGGACGAGTCGCTCAGCGGGCGACGAGGTAGCCGTCGGCGTCGACCGTGACGGGCACCGGGTCGATGATCTCGAACCCGTCGAGGCCCTGCGACTCGAGGTTGCGGAAGCCGATGAGCACCCACGAGCCGTCGCGCTGCTGCACGAGCGGCGCGGCGAACAGGTTCGGCTCGGCGGCGAACGGCCGGGCGGCGTCGACGTCCCACGGCCCGAGCGGCCCGGGCCCGGGCACCGACCACGTGCAGTACTCGCCGGTGCGGGCGATGCGCTCGGGCGTCATCTCCTGGGGGTGGCAGGTGAAGACGAGCACCCAGCGGCCGTCGACCTGCTTGTCCTGGAGCACCTCCAGCTGGCCGAACCCGGTGCCGGTCCCGCTCAGCGGTGGCCCGAGGGTCCAGTGCTCGAGGTCGGTGCTGGTGGCGTGCCCCACGACGCCGTCGTCGTTGCGGCCCGCGCCGACACCCCGGGCCGTGATCAGCATGTGCCAGCCGTCGCCGCCGGGGTCGGGCAGCACGAGCGGGTCGCGCCAGGTCTCGCTCGAGCCCTCGAGGTCCGGGCCCTCCGTGGGCGCGGGGGTGTTGGCCAGGTTCTTGTACCAGGTGCCGTCGACCCGCAGGGAGGGCTGGTCGGAGACGCGGGTCCAGTGGTGCAGGTCGTCGGACACCGCCGAGCCGACCCGCTGGTCGTAGACGTGGTGCCCGGCCGTCGAGATCGCGGTGTAGAACATCCGCCACCGGTCGCCGTCCCGCACGACCGACCCGGTCCAGATCGCCAGGTCGTCGAAGCCGGTCTCGGCCGGGCCGAGGCACTCACCGAGGTAGTCCCAGGTGACCAGGTCACGCGAGGTCGCGTGGCCGACCCGGGCCGCGGTGTGGCGCTTGGCGGGGTCGCCCAGCGACCGCGGCGCCTGCAGGAAGAACAGGTGGTAGAGGTCGCCGTCGTCGGCCACCCAGGAGTCCCAGACCCAGAGGTCGTCGAGCCGCAGCATGCGCACAGTGTGGCGGTGCGGCCGCGCCTTCGCTAGCGGTCGTCCACCGTCCCGCCGGCGCGCCAGTACCTGCCGTCCCGGCGCTCGAGGAATCCCTCCTCGACGAGGTACCGGCGCAGGGCTGCGACGTCGGGGTGGCGAGGCCGCAGCAGGTTGTTCACCTGCGTCTCGTCGTAGGTCTCGCCCGGCGCGAAGTCCTGCGCGAGCAGGTCGAGCACGACCAGCCGCTTGCGGATCTTCGTCGGCATCGAGCGCAGCGAGCCGTCGTCCGCCACGAAGGCGCGCAGCACGGCGTCGCGGTCCTGCAGGGCGTCGGTCAGGGCGGGTCGGTCCATGCCTCGACGCTAACGAGCCTCGGCACGCGCGGGCCACGCATTTCCCACGCCGTGACGACGAAATGCGCGCGAAACACCGGCTTGGTCTACTGGCCACGCACCCGCACGCCGGGCCCGTCACACCCCAGGAGGCCGCCGATGCACCTGTCGCCCGCCGACACCGAGAAGCTGCTGCTGTCCGTGGCCGGCATGGTCGCCCGCGACCGGCTGGCCCGGGGCGTGCGGCTCAACCATCCCGAGGCGGTGGCGCTGCTCTCGACCTGGGTGCTCGAGCGTGCCCGCGAGGGCGCCCTGGTCGCCGACCTCATGGAGGAGGGGCGCACGGTGCTCACCCGCGAGCAGGTCATGGACGGCGTCCCGGAGATGCTGCCCGACGTTCAGGTCGAGGCGACGTTCCCCGACGGCCGCAAGCTCGTCACCCTCCACCACCCGATCGCCTGAGGAGCACCCATGGCCACCAGCAGCAGCGGCCCGGGCGCGGTCCGGGTCCGTCCCGGCACCGTGACCCTCAACGCCGACCGCACCGACGCCGAGCGGATCACCCTCGTGCTCGTGAACACCGGCGACCGCCCCATCCAAGTCGGCTCCCACCTGCACCTGCCCGACGCCAACGCCGCGCTGGACTTCGACCGCGACGCGGCCCACGGGTTCCGCCTCGACATCCCCAGCGGCACGTCGGTGCGGTTCGAGCCCGGCGTCAGCCGGGAGGTGGCCGCCGTGGCGTTCAAGGGGCGCCGCCGCGTCCCGGGCCTGCAGGTGCGCGAGGGGGACGGAGCCCTCGATGGCTGAGCTGGACAGAGACGAGGACATGGTCGCGTCGCGCGGCAGGGGGCCGGAGCATGGCTGACATCGACCGTGAGCGGTATGCCGCGTTGTACGGGCCGACGACCGGGGACCAGGTGCGCCTCGGGGACACCGACCTGTGGGTCGAGGTCGAGGACGACCTCACGATCGGCGGCGAGGAGGCCGTCTTCGGCGGCGGCAAGTCGATCCGCGAGTCCATGGCGCAGGGCACCCGCACCAGCGCGGAGGGCGCCCTCGACACGGTGATCACCAACGCGGTCGTCCTCGACCACTGGGGAGTCGTCAAGGCCGACGTCGGCATCCGCGACGGCCGGATCGTCGCCCTCGGCCGGGCCGGCAACCCCGACGTCGCCGACGGCGTGCACCCCGACCTCGAGATCGGCCCCGGCACCGACGTCATCTCGGGCGAGGGCCGCATCCTCACCGCCGGGGGCATCGACCTGCACGTGCACTTCCTGTCGACGAGCCAGGTGCACGAGGCGCTGGCAGCCGGCCTGACGACCCTCGGCGGCGGCGGCACCGGACCGTCCGAGGGCTCCAAGGCCACCACCGTGACCCCGGGACCGTGGCACCTCGCGAACGTCCACCGGGGCCTGGACCACCTGCCCGTCAACGTGCTGCTCATGGCCAAGGGCAACACGGTGAGCGAGGCGGGCCTGGCCGAGCAGGCCCTGGCCGGCGCGGCGGCATACAAGGTGCACGAGGACTGGGGCAGCACCCCGGCGGCCATCGACGCGGCCCTGCGCGCCGCCGACCGCTGGGGGCTGCAGGTGACGCTGCACAGCGACAGCCTCAACGAGGCCGGCTACGTCGACTCGACCATCCGCGCGATCGGCGGCCGCGGCATCCACGCCTTCCACACCGAGGGCGCAGGCGGCGGGCACGCGCCGGACATCATCACCGTCGCGTCGCTGCCCAACGTGCTGCCCGGCTCGACGAACCCGACGCTTCCGCACACCGTCAACACGGTCGCCGAGCACCTCGACATGCTCATGGTCTGCCACCACCTCAACCCGGCCGTCCCGGAGGACCTCGCGTTCGCCGAGAGCCGGATCCGCGCGACCACCATCGCCGCCGAGGACGTCCTGCACGACCTCGGAGCCCTGTCGATGACGAGCTCGGACGCGCAGGCCATGGGCCGGATCGGCGAGGTCGTCACCCGCACCTGGCAGGTCGCCCACGTCATGAAGCACCGGCTCGGCCCGCTCGGCGGCACCCTGCCCGCGGACAACGAGCGCGCGCGCCGGTACGTCGCGAAGTACACGATCAACCCGGCCGTCGCGCACGGCATCGACCACCTCGTCGGATCGGTCGAGCCGGGCAAGCTCGCTGACCTCGTCCTGTGGGACCCCAAGTTCTTCGGCTGGCGTCCCGACGTCGTGATCAAGGGCGGTGCGATCGTGTATGCCGCGCTGGGCGACCCCAACGCCTCCATCCCCACCCCGCAGCCGGTGCTCATGCGGCCGGCCCTCGTGGCCGAGGGCGGGGCCGGCGCGGACCGCTCCGTCACGTTCGTCGCGCCGGCCGCCCTCGAGGACGGGCTGGCCGACCGGCTCGGCCTGCGACGCCGGCTCGAGGCCGTGCGGCCCACCCGGAACGTCACCAAGGCCGACATGGTCAACAACGACGCGACGCCCCGGATCGAGGTCGACCCCGAGTCGTTCGCGATCCGGGTCGAGGGCGAGCTCGTCGAGCCGGCGCCGGCGACCGAGCTGCCGCTCGCCCAGCGTTACTCGCTGTTCTGAGCCGAGCCTGCGAGCCGACCACGACCATGCTCCCCCACCCCGAGTTCGCGGCGATGATGCTGGCCGACGGCCGGCTGCCCGTCGGCGCGCACACCCAGTCCGCCGGGCTCGAGCCGGCCCTGCTCGGTGGCCTCGACCCGGCCGACGTGCCCGACCTGGTGGCGACCCGCCTCGCGACGGTCGTCGCCGTCGAGGCGGGAACCGCCGTCGTCGCCCGGCACCACGTCCTGGCCGGCCTGCCGCTGGCCGAGGTCGAGCAGGCCTGGGCAGCCCGCACCCCCAGCGGGGTCGCACGGGAGGCCAGCCGCGCCGTCGGCCGCGGCCAGCGCAGGCTCTGCCGGCGGCTGTGGCCCGGGAGCGCCGCGTGCGCCGCCCTGGCCCCGCTCGCGCAGCCCTCCCGACCGGTGGCGGTCGGCGCCATGGCCGCCGCCGGCGGGCTCGACGGTGCGCGAACTGCCCGGCTCGTGGCGTACGACGACGTCCAGTCGCTGTGCAGCGCCGCGCTCAAGCTCTGCCCGCTCGACCCGGCGGAGACGACCGAGTGGCTGCTGGCCGCAGGGCCGGCGGTCGAGGCCCTCGTCGCCGAGGTCGCCGACCTCACCGAGCCCGCCGGCATACCCGCCGGCTCCGCCCCGCTCCTCGAGTCCTGGCAGCACCGCCACGGCTCCGCACCCCGGAGGTTGTTCCGTGCCTGAGAGCACCCGCTCGTTCCGCCTCGGCGTCGCCGGCCCCGTCGGCACCGGCAAGTCGAGCCTCATCGCGATGGTCTGTCGCGAGCTGGCCGGCGAGCTGCAGATCGGCGTCGTCACCAACGACATCTACACCGACGAGGACGCCCGGATGCTCCGCGCGGCCGGGGTGCTGGATCCCGAGCGGATCCGCGCGGTCGAGACCGGGGCCTGCCCGCACACCGCGATCCGCGACGACGTCACGGCGAACCTGCTGGCGGTCGAGGACCTCGAGGCCGACTTCGCGCCGCTCGACCTCGTGCTCGTCGAGTCGGGCGGGGACAACCTCACGGCGACGTTCTCACCCGCACTGGTCGACGCGCAGGTGTTCGTCCTCGACGTGGCGGGCGGCGGCGACGTCGTGCGCAAGGGCGGCCCCGGGATCGCCCGCGCCGACCTGCTCGTCGTCAACAAGACCGACCTCGCACCGCACGTCGGCGTCGACGCGGCGCTCATGGCGCAGCAGGGGCGCGAGGCCCGTGGCGGCCGCCCCGTGATCGCCCTGTCGCGGCACGACCCGGCCTCGGTCGCCGAGCTGCGGTCGTGGCTGCTGCACCTGCTCGACCACCACCGCTCCGGCGCGCACACCCCCGTCGACCCGGGCCCGATGGCGCCGCACTCCCACGCCGATGGCACCGCACACACCCACTGAGGCGGGCGCGGCCGTCCCGCCCGGGCCGTCGAGGGCACCGGCGCCGGTGTCGCCGGCGCCCCCGGCGTCGCGGCGCACCCGGGTCGCCCTCGTCGCCGGCGAGGAGGGGCGCCCGCGCCTCGAGCTGGCCACCGGCCTGCTGGCTCCCCAGGTCGTCCGGGTCGCAGGCTCGCGGGCCGAGGTCGCCCTCGTGGCGACGACCGCGACGCTGCTCGGGGGGGACGAGGTCCGGCTCGACGTGGAGGTGGGACCGGGCACCTGGCTGGACCTCCGGGACGTCGCCGGCACCGTGGCGTACCACGGCCGTGGCAGGGCATGCCGGGTCGACGTCTGGCTGCGTGTGGCGCCGGGGGCGACCCTCACCTGGGCGGGCGAGCCGCTCGTGGTGTCGGGCGGCGCCGACGTCACGCGCACCCTCGACGTCGACGTCGCCGAGGGCGGACGGCTGCTGCTGCGCGACACCGTCGCCCTGGGGCGCACCGGCGAGTCCGGTGGCGACCTGCGGTGCACGACGGGGACCACCGTGGCCGGGCGCCCGGCCCTGGTCGAGCAGCTGCGGCTGGGCCCGTCGGCGCGCTCGCGCCCGGGGGTGCTCGGGCACGCCCGGGTCGTCGACACCGTCACCGCCCTGGGGTGGCAGCCGATGGCGACCCCCGCAGTCCCCGGGGCGGACGTCTACACCCTCGAGCAGGGGGGCGTCGTCGCCCGCGTCCTCGCCGGCGAGGCGCACGAGTCGGGCCTGCGGACCCTCTGGGACCGGTGGCGGGCGCAGCTCGAGGTGGGTGACGGTCCGGCGCCCGGCGACGGCCGGGGTCGCGGCGACGGCCGGGGTCGCGGCGACGGCCGGGGGCGCGGCGGCGAACCATCCTTGTGACGGATCCGGCCCGCACCCGCCCGGCGTAGCGTCCGGAGCCTCAGGGGACCCAGCGAGAAGGAGCAGGTCATGGCCCAGTTCATGGACGTCCACACGAGCATGCAGGGAGTCACGGCGGAGGCCCTGCTCGAGGCGCACCGAGCCGACCTCGCGATCCAGGGCGAGGAGGGCGTGGACTTCAAGCAGGCGTGGGGCGACCCGAACACCGGTCACGTGTTCTGCCTGTCCGAGGGCCCCGACGCCGAGGCGATCCAGCGGATCCACGAGCGCGCCGGGCACCCGTACGACGAGATCCACGAGATCACCGTCACCGCCTGACCGGGGTCGCCACCCGCCCGCGTCCGAAAGGCGGGTGGCCACCTGCTCTCCTCCGGCCCCGATCTACCATGGAAGAACGCCCGCACCAGCGGGAACGACATGGAGAACAGGTGGCGGGGAAACGCACATGAGCAGCAAGTCCGTCCAGCAGCTCGACCGAGTGGTGATCCGGTTCGCCGGGGACTCGGGTGACGGCATGCAGCTGACGGGGGACCGGTTCACGAGCGAGACCGCGGCCCTCGGCAACGACCTGTCGACCCTCCCCAACTTCCCGGCGGAGATCCGCGCGCCCCAGGGCACCCTGCCCGGCGTCTCGAGCTTCCAGCTCCACTTCGCCGACCACGACGTGCTGACCCCGGGCGACGCCCCCGACGTCCTGGTCGCGATGAACCCGGCCGCGCTCAAGGCCAACCTGCGCGACCTGCCGCGCGGCGCCACGATCATCGCCAACACCGACGAGTTCACCAAGCGCAACCTCGGCAAGGTCGGCTACGCCGCCAACCCGCTCGAGGACGGCAGCCTGGAGTCATGGCACGTCCACCCGGTCGCGCTCACGAGCATCACGGTCGAGGCGCTGGCCGAGTTCGACGGGCTGTCCCGCAAGGACAAGGAGCGCGCGAAGAACATGTTCGCGCTCGGGCTGCTGTCGTGGATGTACCACCGGCCGACGAGCGGCACCGAGTCGTTCCTGGCGAAGAAGTTCGGCAGCAAGCCGGAGATCCTCGCCGCCAACCTCGCGGCCCTCAAAGCCGGCCTCAACTACGGCGAGACGACCGAGGACTTCGCCGTCTCCTACGAGATCGCCCCGGCGAAGATGTCCCCCGGCACCTACCGCAACATCACCGGCAACCTCGCCCTCGCGCTCGGCCTCACGACCGCGGCGCACCGAGCCGGCATACCGCTCGTGCTCGGCTCGTACCCCATCACCCCCGCATCCGACATCCTGCACACCCTCAGCGGCTTCAAGCGCTACGGCGTGACCACGATGCAGTGCGAGGACGAGATCGCCGGCATCGGCGCGGCGCTGGGCGCCAGCTTCGGCGGCGCCATCGGCGTCACGACGACCTCCGGCCCCGGTGTCGCGCTCAAGTCCGAGACGATCGGCCTGGGCGTCAGCCTCGAGCTGCCGCTCGTCATCGTCGACGTCCAGCGCGGCGGCCCGTCGACCGGCCTGCCGACCAAGACCGAGCAGTCCGACCTGCTGCAGGCGATGTTCGGCCGCAACGGCGAGTCGCCCGTGCCGATCGTGGCGCCCCAGTCGCCGGCCGACTGCTTCCCCGCAGCCCTCGAGGCGGTGCGGATCGCGACGACCTACCGCACCCCGGTGTTCGTGCTGTCCGACGGCTACCTCGCCAACGGGTCCGAGCCGTGGGCCGTCCCGCAGGTCGAGGACCTCCCCGACCTCACCGTGCAGTTCGCCACCGAGCCCAACGGCACCGCCGCCGACGGCACTCCCGTCTTCCACCCGTTCCTGCGCGACGAGACCACGCTGGCCCGGCCATGGGCCGTGCCCGGCACCCCGGGCCTCGAGCACCGTGTCGGCGGCATCGAGAAGGCCGACGTCACCGGCAACATCTCCTACGACCCCGACAACCACGACCTCATGACGCGGCTCCGCGCCGCCAAGGTGGAGCGGATCGCCGACACCATCGGGGACCTCGAGGTCGACGACCCCAGCGGCGAGGCCGACGTGCTGGTCCTCGGCTGGGGCTCGACCTACGGCCCGATCGCCGCGGCCGTCCGCAGCGTCCGCAACACCGGCGCCAAGGTCGCCCGGGCGCACCTGCGCCACCTCAACCCGTTCCCCCGCAACACCGGCGAGGTGCTGCGCCGCTACGAGCGCGTCCTCGTGCCCGAGATGAACATGGGCCAGCTCGCGATGCTGCTGCGCGCCAAGTACCTCGTCGACGTCCACTCGTTCACCCAGGTGCGTGGCCTGCCGTTCACGACCGTCGAGCTCGCCGACGCGGTCGTGTCGCTGCTCGAGGAGACCGGTTCCGCCACCACCGACAGCACGCAGGAGGTCCGCGCGTGAGCGCCACAGACCTGGGTATGCCGGGCAGCGCACCGGAAGGCGGCACGGCCGGCGTGCCGCGGCTGCCCGACGACGCCGCCCGCCAGACCAAGAAGGAGTTCACCTCCGACCAGGAGGTGCGCTGGTGCCCCGGCTGCGGTGACTACGCGATCCTCGCCGCGGTGCAGGGCTTCCTGCCCGACCTCGGCCTCAAGCGCGAGAACATCGTCTTCGTCTCCGGCATCGGCTGCTCGTCGCGGTTCCCGTACTACCTCGACACCTACGGCATGCACTCGATCCACGGCCGCGCGCCGGCGATCGCGACCGGTCTGGCGACGAGCCGGAGCGACCTGTCGGTGTGGGTCGTCACCGGCGACGGCGACGCCCTCTCGATCGGCGGCAACCACCTCATCCACGCGCTGCGCCGCAACGTGAACCTCACGATCCTGTTGTTCAACAACCAGATCTACGGACTCACCAAGGGCCAGTACTCCCCCACCTCCGAGGTCGGCAAGATCACCAAGTCGACCCCGATGGGCTCGGTGGACCACCCGTTCAACCCGGTGTCGCTGGCGCTCGGCGCCGAGGCGACCTTCGTCGCGCGCACCATGGACTCCGACCGCAAGCACCTCACCGAGGTCCTGCGCCGAGCGGCCGAGCACCGCGGGACCTCGCTCGTCGAGATCTACCAGAACTGCCCGATCTTCAACGACGGCGCGTTCGACCTCATCAAGGACCGCAGCCAGCAGGAGGCGCGCATCGTCCACCTCGCCGACGGCGAGCCGGTGCGGGTGGGTCCCGAGGGCGACCGCCAGGTGCTCGTCCGCACGGCCGGCGGCGGGATGGAGTTCGTCCCCGAGGCCGACGCCGAGGGCCGCGACGTGGTCGTGCACGACGTGGGCGCGCCCGACCCGACGCAGGCGTTTGCGCTGTCGCGGCTGGACTCCCCCGAGATGACGCACGTCCCCATGGGGATCTTCCGCGACGTCGACCGGCCCACCTACGACGACCTCGTGCGCGGCCAGGTCGCGGCCGCCGTCGACACGGCCGGGGGCCGGGCCACCGACGCCGACCTCGACGCGCTCATCCGCGGGCGCGACACCTGGACCGTGGCGTGACTCAGGGCCCCGGGCCCGCCGCGTGAGCGAGGCGGACGAGCAGCGGCGCGGCGCGGCATACGGCTTCACCGCGTATGCCGTGTGGGGCCTCTTCCCGCTCTACTTCGCCGCGCTGAAGCCGGCCGGCGCGTGGGAGATCCTGTCCCACCGCATCCTGTGGACCCTGCTGCTGTGCCTCGTGGTCCTCGGGCTGCGGCGGGACCTCGCCTGGCTCCGCGACCTGGCCCGCCGGCCACGGCTCGCCGGGGGCGTGACCGCCGCGGCCCTGCTGATCGGCGTGAACTGGGTGGTGTACGTCGCCGCTGTCCTGAACGACCACACGACCGAGGCCGCGCTCGGCTACTTCCTGAACCCCATCGTCACCGTGGCCCTCGGGGTGCTGGTGCTGCGCGAGCGGCTGCGGCCGCTGCAGTGGGTCGCTGTGGCGATCGGTGCGCTGGCCGGGGTGTACCTGTCCGTCGCGGCAGGGTCGGTGCCGGTCATCGCGCTGACGCTCGCCTTCTCGTTCGGCGGCTACGGCCTCGTCAAGAAGAAGGTCGGCGTCTCCCTGACGGCCATGCAGTCGCTGTCGGCCGAGACGCTCGTCCTCGGGCCCGTCGCCGTGGTGATGCTGGCCGTGCTCACCGTGCGCGGTGACACGACGTTCACGACCGACGGCGCGTGGCACACGGCTCTGCTCGTCCTGGCCGGGGTCGCGACCGCCACCCCGCTCCTGCTCTTCGCCGCGGCGGCCCGCCGGGTGCCGCTGGTGACGATCGGCCTGCTGCAGTTCATCACGCCGGTGCTGCAGCTGCTGTGCGGCGTGCTGCTGCTCGACGAGCACATGTCCGCGGCGCGCTGGACCGGCTTCGCCATCGTCTGGCTCGCCCTCGTGGTGCTCACGGTCGACACCCTGCGGCACCGCTCAGGGCTGGCGCGGGCACGCGCTGCCGAGCTCGCCGACATCGCGCCCTGACCCGCGGCTAGAGCTCGTCGGGGCGGGTGGTCGGCGCGGCATACCCCTGCGGGAGCTGCGGTTCCGGCCCGGCGCGGTGCGCCGCGACGAGGAGCAGCCGCGCGCCGTGGCCGTCGACCTCGACCGTGAGGCGCCGCGCCGTCGTCTCCGGCACGCGGACGAGCCGCCGCACCCCGACCGACCCGCCACGCGCGACCTCCGCGCCGTCGACGAGGATCCGGAAGCCCTCCACCCGCTGGCCATCGGTGAGGTCCTCGCGCAGCTCGACCACGTCGAACGTCGCCGGCCCGTCCCACTCGGCGAGCCACACGCCGGTGCCCTGCGGCTCGACCCGGGCCGCGACCGGCTGCCCGTAGCGCCGGGCCACCTCGGCGCCGAACGCCGCCACCCGGTGGGCGTCCTCGGGCGACACCAGGCCGTCGGGCGCCGGAGGGACGTTGAGCAGCAGCCCCGCGCCCAGCCCCACCGACCGCTCGTGGATGGCGAGCAGGTGCTCGAGCGTCTTGGGCTCGTCGTCCCCGCTCCAGAACCACCCGCGCCGCAGCGAAACGTCGCACTCCGGCGGCAGGTAGCGCCGCTGCCCCAGCCGGCCCGACGCGTCGCTGTACTGGCTCAGGGCGGTGGACCCGACGGCATACCGCACGGGGTCCTGGGCGAGGCCGTCCTCGTTGCCCACCCACCGGATCGTCGGTCGCCCCATGTTGAACACCATGGCGCCCGGCTGGTGCCGCTCGACCACGCCCATGATGCGGTCCCAGTCGTACTCGTACCCCTCCGAGCCCGCCCCGTCGAACCACACCTCGACGAGCGGGCCGTAGCCGGTGCACAGCTCGGTGAGCTGGCGGGCGTAGAAGTCGCTGTAGGCCGCCGGATCGGCGTAGCAGGGCGCGTTGCGGTCCCAGGGCGACAGGTAGAGGCCGAGGCCGATGCCGTGGCGGCGGCAGGCGTCGGCCACCTCCGCGACGACGTCCCCGGCTCCGTCGCGCCACGGGGAGGAGCGCACCGAGTAGTCCGTGGTGGCGGTCGGCCAGAGGCAGAAGCCGTCGTGGTGCTTGGCGGTGAGGACGAGGTAGCGCGCGCCGAACGAGGCGGCCGTGCGCACCCACTGGTCGGCGTCGAGGTGCTGGGGGTCGAAGCTCTCGGCCGGCAGCGTCCCGTCGCTCCACTCCACGCCGTGGAAGGTGTTGAGCCCGACGTGCACGAACATGCCGGTACCGAGCTGTTGCCACCGCAGCTGCTGTGGCGTGGGCCGCGGGACGGACACCGAGCTCAGTCGCCGAGGACGCGGCGCAGGTAGTCGTTGGCGAACACGCGACCGGGGTCGAGGCGGTCGCGCACGGCACGGAATTCGTCGAACCGCGGGTACAGGCGCTGCAGCCGCTCGGCGTCGAGGGTGTGCAGCTTGCCCCAGTGCGGCCGGCCCTCGTGCTCGCCGACGATCTCCTCGAAGGCCGCGAAGGCGCCCGCGTCGTCCATGCGGTGGTACTGGTGCATCGCGATGTACGCGTTCTCGCGCTCGTAGCCCGTCGACAGCCAGACGTCGTCGGCCCCCGTGAACCGCAGCTCCAGCGGGAACGTCAGCGGCGGCCGGTGCCGCTCGACCCAGTCGCGCACCGCGAGGACGACGTCGCGGGCGTGGGCCCTCGGCACGGCATACTCGCTCTCGCGGAAGCGCACCGCACGCTCGGCGACGAACACGCGCCACGAGTCGTCGGTGTACTCGCGCGCGCCGAGCAGGCGGGCGCTGACCGTGTTGAGCGGCGGGACGATCCGGGGGAAGCGGGTCGCCGCCCGGTTCGTCACCTCGTAGAGCCGGTTGGAGAGGAAGTCGTCGTCCAGCCAGGCCCGCCACCCGGGCAGCGGGTCGCCCTGGGCCTCGGCCCCCACCCGGTCGTTGTGCTTGACCAGGACCCGGTCGGTGAGCGGGAACCAGTGCATGTCGACGTGGTCGTGCGCGGCCAGGTCGTCGTCGAGGCGGTCGAGGACGTCGTGCAGGTCGGCGCCGAACTCGCGCGCGTGCAGGCGGAACGCGGGTACGCACTGCAGCTCGACCTCGGTCACCACCCCGAGCGCACCGAGCCCGACCCGGGCCGCCTGGAACACCTCGGGCTCGACGTCCGGCGAGCAGGTCAGGACCGACCCGTCGGCGAGGACGAGGGTCAGGCCGCGCACCGCCGACGCGATCCCCTGGAACCGCAGGCCGGTGCCGTGGGTGCCGGTGGAGATGGCCCCGGTGATCGTCTGGCGGTCGATGTCGCCGAGGTTGGGCAGCGCCAGACCGAGCGCCTGCAGGGCGGGGTTGAGGACGTGCAGCGGCGTGCCCCCGAGGACGCGGACGCGACTGGTGACCGCGTCGGCGTGCAGGACGCCGCGGAGGTTGTCGAGCCGCAGCTGCACCCCGTCGGTCGTGGCGATAGCGGTGAACGAGTGGCCGGTGCCGACGGGCTTGACGCCGAGCCCGCGCTGGGCTGCGTCACGCACGACGGCAGCCAGCTCCTCGGTGCTGCGAGGGGCCGCCACCTCGGCCGGGTGGCAGGTCTGGTTGCCCGCCCAGTTGGTCCACGCTGCGGGGGGCATCCCCGGCCGCGGCGTCCGGGTGGTCATCCGAAGTTCCTCCCCTCGCCGCGGTAGGTGGGCACGGTGTCGACGAGCTGCCCACCACGGACCAGGTGCAGGGTGTCGAACCGCTCGCACATCTCGCCCGCCTTCGCGTACCGGAACCAGACCCGGTCACCCACCCGCAGGTCGCGGGTTCCCCTGCCCTGCAACGGAGTCTGCACCTCGCCGACTCCCTCGCGGGCGACCAGCCCGACGCCGGGCCGACCGTACGGACGCGGCAGGCGCGAGCGGGACGCGGGCCCCGAGGCGACGTAGCCACCACCGAAGGCCGTCGCGAAGCCCGGCCCCGGCCGGCGCACGACCGAGAGCGCGTAGGCCGCTGCGGGGCGGGGCGAGAAGTCGTCGTACCCGTCGAACAGCGTCGGCCCGTAGAGACCCGAGCCCGCGGCGAGCTCGGTGACGACGGGGTCGCGGCCGGTCACGTGCAGCGACCCGGTGCCGCCGGCGTTGACGAACTCGAGGTCGGCCACCTCGCGCAGGGCCGCCACCACGGCGGCGCGGCGCTCGAGCAGGCTCGCCGCCGACCTCCGCTTCACCACGCGCACGGCCGGCGAGGAGTCCGGCAGCCCTGCGATCTGCGCGTCGTAGAACATCGTGCCGACCACCGACAGCCCCGCCGCCTGCGCGGCCCGGGCCACTGCCACGGCGTCCTCGGGGGTGCGCACCGGTGACCGGCGCACGCCCAGGTGGACACGGCCCAGGCGCAGCGAGGAGTCGACGTCGACCGCCACGCGCAGCCCGTGCGGGCGGTCGAGGGAGGCGAGCAGGTCGACGTGCTCGGCGCTGTCGACGGTCAGGGTCACCTGCGCTGCGAGGCGCTCGTCGGCCGCGATCTCCCCGATGGCGGCGCGGTCGACGCTCGGGTACGCCACGAAGACGTCCTCGTACCCCTCGGCGACCAGCCAGGCCGCCTCGCGCACGGCATACGCCATGACCCCGCGGAAGCCCTCCGTCGCCAGCGCGCGCTGGAGCAGGCTGCGGCAGCGCACCGACTTGGAGGCGATCCGGATCGGGGTGCCGCCGGCCCGGCGGACCAGGTCGGCCGCGTTGGCGTCGAACGCGTCGAGGTCGACGACCGCCAGTGGCGGCTGCAGGTCGGCGGTGGCGGCGTCCCAGCGGTCCACGGAGGTCACACGCGCGACGATACCCACGCCCCTCGTGCCGCGGCCCCGGCACGCGCGAAACGCCAGGTGCTCGACGACCCCCGCCTTTCCACTTGTTGCCAGCAGATCGTCACCGGACACCTGTTTCGGGACCGGCGTGACCACCAGGTGGCAACAAGTGGGAAGGCGGGCGCGGGGGTAATGCCGGGTCGGCCGGCTAGGACGGGGGGCGCCGGACTGGATCAGCCGACGCGGGTGACGACGCTCGTCGCCAGGGCGTGCAGGGCGTCCTTGGCCGCTCCCTCGGGCAGCGGCTCCAGCACCTCCTGCGCACGGCGGGCGACGGCGGCGGTGTGCTCGCGTGCCCGCTCCATGGCGGCGTTACCGCGCAGCAGCTCCAGCGCCTCGGCGAGGGCGTCCTCGTCCTCGCGCAGGTCGCGCTGCAGCAGCTCCTGCAGGCGCGCGTCGGCAGGATCGTCCGAGGCCAGCGCGTAGAGGACCGGCAGGGTGCGCTTGCCCTCGCGCAGGTCGGTGCCGGGGGTCTTGCCCAGCTCGGCCTCGTCGGACGACACGTCGATGAGGTCGTCGGCGAGCTGGAAGGCCATGCCGATCCGCTCGCCGAACTCGCGCATCACCTCGACCGTGGCGGCGTCACAGCCGGAGAACATCGCGCCGTAACGTGCCGCGGTGGCGATGAGCACGCCCGTCTTGTCGGCCAGCACGCCCAGGTAGTACTCGACCGGGTCGGTGCCCTCGGGCGCGTGGCGGGTGTCGCGGATCTGGCCCGCACACAGTCGCACGAACGTCTCGGCCTGGATCTTGACCGCCTCGGCGCCGAGGTCGGCGATGATCGAGGACGCGGTGCCGAAGAGCAGGTCGCCGACGAGGATCGCGGTCGAGTTGCCGTAGCGGGCGTTGGCGCTCGGCGCACCGCGGCGCACGTCGGCCTCGTCCATCACGTCGTCGTGGCACAGCGAGGCGACGTGCGTCAGCTCGACGCCGGCGGCCGCGGCCACGACGTCGGGGTTCGTGCCGCTGCCGAGCTGCGCCGCGAGCAGGGTCAGCAGCGGCCGGAACCGCTTGCCCCCCGCCTCGATGAGGTGGCTGTTCGCCCCCGCGATGAACGGGTCGTCGTGGTCGACCTCGCGCCGCAGGAGCGCGTCGACCTCGGCGAGCCCGCGCGCGAGCTCGTCGGACAGGTCGTCGGGCACCGACGGCAACGTGAGCCCTGGCACCGACCCGGTCGACGGCGCCGGCTGCGTCACCCCAGCGGACCGGGTCACGTCACCAGCCTGGGTCGCTTCATCAGCCTGTGTCGACCGGGTCACTTCACCAGGAACTGCGAGGACCGGTCGGCGAGGTCGAGCACCTGCGTCGGCATGACGCCGAGCGCCAGGGTGACGAGCGTGCCGATGGTGATCGCGACGGTGAGGAAGGGCGAGGCGGTCTCGGCCACCACGGCCTCACCGGCCGGCGGCTCGGTGAAGTACATGAGGACGATGAGCCGCACGTAGACGAACGCCGTCACGACCGAGGCGATGACACCGATGACGACCAGCGCCACGCCCGACGTGCCGCCGAACGAGATCGCCGGGGAGAACGCGGCGTACTTGGCGGCGAAGCCGGAGGTCAGCGGGATGCCGGCGAACGCCAGCAGCAGGAAGGCGAACACGCCCGCGACCACCGGGTGGCGACGGCCGAGGCCGGCCCACTGCGACAGGTGCGACGCCTCGGACCCGCCCTGGCGGACCATCGAGACCACCGCGAAGCCGGCGATCGTCATGAAGCCGTAGGCGACCAGGTAGAACAGCGTGCCGCTGACACCGGTCTTGTCGAAGGCCAGCACCGCCACGAGGATGAACCCGGCGTGGGCGATCGAGGAGTAGGCGAGCAGCCGCTTGACGTCGGTCTGGGTGACCGACAGCACCGCGCCGACGACCATGGTCAGGGCAGCGACGGCGATGACGCCACCACGCCAGTCCCACCGGTTGCCTTGGGCGGCGACGTAGGCGAAGCGCAGGATCGCGCCGAACGCCGCGACCTTGGTGCAGGCGGCCATGAACCCAGTGACCGGGGTGGGGGCACCCTGGTAGACGTCCGGGGTCCAGGAGTGGAACGGCACCGCGCCGACCTTGAACAGCAGGCCGATCAGCACGAGCAGGACGCCCGGGAGCAGCAGCCCCTCCATCTGGCCGTTGGCGGCCGTGACGGCGGCGGCGATGTCGCTGAGGTAGACCGACCCGGCATACCCGTAGAGCAGCGCCGCACCGAAGAGGAAGAACGCCGAGCTGAACGCGCCGAGCAGGAAGTACTTGAGCGCGGCCTCCTGCGACAGCAGGCGGCGACGACGGGCCAGGCCGCACATGAGGTACAGCGGGAGCGAGAGCACCTCGAGCGCGATGAACATCGTCAGCAGGTCGCCGGCGGCCGGGAAGAGCATCATGCCGACGACGGCGAAGAGCGTCAGCGGGAAGACCTCGCTGGTGGCGAGGCCGGCGCGCAGGGCGGCCGCCTCGTGGGCCGAGCCGGGGATCGCGGCACCCATGGGGGTGAAGGCGTCGGCACCCTGGCCGCCGAACTTCTCCGCCATGGTCAGCACACCGAGGGCGGCCATCGCGAGGATGGCGCCCTGCAGGAACAGGGCCGGCCCGTCGATGACGACCGCGCGGGCCAGCGTGACGCCCTGGTGCGCGCTCTGCACGGAGATCGTGACGAGCACGACGAAGGCCGCGACGAGCGTGACGAGCGCGACCGCGACCTGGGTGGTGTGGCGCACGCGGCGGGGCGCGAAGGCCTCGACGAGCACCCCGACGAGGGCGCCGGCGACGACGACGAGCATCGGCGCCACGGCGCCGTAGTTCACGTCGGCGGCCTTGAAGGCGGCGGGCACGGCGGCAGGCAGGGCCGTCGTGGCGAGGACCGTCATGGCGGGCATTACTTCGTGCTCCCGTCAGCAGCGGAGGAGGGTGCCGGGTCCGAGACGCCCACGTGGTGCAGCGTCGTCTTCACGGCCGGGTTGAGCAGGTCGAGCGCCGGCTTGGGGTAGAAGCCGAGGACGATGAGGACGGCGAGGATCGGCGCCACGACGAGCTTCTCGCGCGTCGTGATGTCGCGGACCGCGGCGCCCTCGAGCTCCGGCTTGGGGCCGGTCATCATCCGCTTGTACATGAGCAGGATGTAGAGCGCCGCGAGCACGATGCCGGCGGTCGCGACCACGGCCGGGAACCGGTACCGCTGGAACGTGCCCACCAGCACCATGATCTCGGAGACGAACGGGCTCAGGCCGGGCAGCGCCAGGCCGGCGAGGCCGGACACCAGGAAGACGCCGGCCAGGCCGGGGGTGATCCGCTGCCAGCCGCCGAAGTCCGGGATCCGCTTGCTGCCGCGGCGGGCGACGAGCATCGCGCCGACGAGGAACAGCGCCGCCGTCGTGAACCCGTGGTTGAGCATGTAGAGCGTCGAGCCGGCGCCGCCGGTCGTGGTGAACGCGAAGATGCCGAGGACGATGAAGCCGAAGTGGCTCACCGACGTGTAGGCGATCAGGCGCATGAGGTCGGTCTGCCCGATGGCCAGCAGCGCGCCGTAGAGCACCGAGATGACGGCCAGCGCGAGCACGACCGGGGTCGCCCACTTCGAGGCCTCGGGGAACAGCTGGAGGCAGAAGCGGATCATCCCGTAGGTGCCGACCTTGTCCAGCACGCCGACGAGCAGCACGGCGGTCGCGGGCTTGGCCTCGGTGGCGGCGTCGGGCAGCCAGGTGTGGACGGGCCACATCGGCGCCTTGACCGCGAAGGCGAAGAAGAACGCGACGAACATCCAGCGGCCGGCGCCCACCGGCAGGTCGAGCCCGGTGAGCTTGCTGACGAGGAAGCCGTCGGAGCCGCCGGGGCCGTAGTGGTAGAGCGCGATGACGCCGACCAGCATCACCAGGCCACCGGCGAGGGAGAACAGCAGGAACTTCACCGCGGCGTACTGCCGGCGCGGGCCGCCGAAGGACCCGATGAGGAAGTACACCGGGATGAGCATGGCCTCGAAGAAGACGTAGAAGAGGAACACGTCGGTCGCGGCGAAGACGCCCACCATGAAGGTGGCGAGCGACAGCATCAGCGCGAAGTAGTTCTTCTCGCGCGCACCGCCCTCGGGCACGTCGTGCCACGCGGCGAGGATGCAGACCGGCAGCAGGACCAGGGCCATCAGGATCATGACGAGCGCCAGGCCGTCGACCCCCAGCGCGTAGGAGACGCCGAACTGCGGGATCCACTCGTGCCGCTCGGACAGCTGGAACTGCTGGTTCGAACCGGTGTCGAACTGCAGCGCGGCCGCGACACCCAGCACGAGCGTCACCAGCGAGAAGCCGAGGGCCACCCGCTTGGCCTGGTCGGCCACGGAGGCCGGCAGCGCCGCGACGACGACCGCACCGATCAGCGGGACGAGCCCAATCACGGTCAGCCAGGGGAAGTTGGACATCAGTTGATCACCCACACAGCACCGAGGAGGACGACGACGCCGGCGAGCATCGTCAGGGCATAGGACCGCGCGAAACCGTTCTGGAGGCGGCGCAGGCGGCTCGAGGTGCCGCCGACCAGGGCCGCCAGGCCACCGACGCCGCCGTCGACGCCGCGGTTGTCGGCGAAGACGAGGGCGCGAGTCAGGTGGATGCCGGGGCGCATGAACGCACCCTCGTTGACGTCGTCCTGGTAGAGGTCACGACGGGCGGCCCGGGTCAGCAGCGAGCCGGTCGGCTGCACCTGCGGGACCTCGTCGCGCCAGTAGCGCATCCACGCCAGGGCGATGCCGCCCGCGACGAGCAGCAGCGTCAGGGTCATGAGCACCGGCACGGAGAGCACGGCGTGCTCGTTCTCGTCGTGGGCGCCCACCACCGGCTCGAGCCAGTGCGTGAACGTGTTGCCGATGGCCAGCACGAGGCCGAGGAGCGCCGACCCGACGGCCAGCACCATCATCGGCACGGTCATGGTCAGCGGCGACTCGTGCGGGTGCACGTCGTCGGTCCAGCGCTTCTTGCCGTGGAAGGTCATGAAGAACAGGCGGGACATGTAGAAGGCCGTGATGCCGGCGCCGATGAGCGCGGCACCGCCGAAGACCCACGGGCGCCAGCCCTCGCCGACGAACGCCGCCTCGATGATCTTGTCCTTGGACCAGAAGCCGGAGAACGGCGGGACACCGAGGATCGCGAGCCAGCCGAGGCCGAAGGTCACCCAGGTGATCTTCATGGCGCCGGACAGGTTGCCGAAGCGGCGCATGTCGACCTGGTCGTTCATGCCGTGCATGACCGACCCGGCACCGAGGAACATGCCGGCCTTGAAGAAGCCGTGCGTGAGCAGGTGGAAGATCGCGAACGCGTACCCGACCGGGCCGAGGCCGGCGGCGAGCATCATGTAGCCGATCTGGCTCATGGTCGAGGCGGCCAGCGCCTTCTTGATGTCGTCCTTCGCGCAGCCGACGACCGCACCGAACAGCAGCGTGATCGCACCGACGATGACGACGACGAGCTGGGCGTTCGGCGCGTGGTCGAAGATGAAGTTGCTGCGGACCACGAGGTAGACACCGGCGGTGACCATGGTCGCCGCGTGGATCAGCGCGGACACCGGGGTCGGGCCGGCCATGGCGTCACCGAGCCAGGACTGCAGCGGGAACTGCGCCGACTTGCCGCAGGCGCCGAGCAGCAGCATGAGGCCGATCGCGGTGAGGACACCCTCCCCTGCCTTGCCGGACGCCTGCGCGACACCGGCGAAGGTGACGGTGCCGAACGCCGCGAACATGATCATGATCGCGACCGAGAGCCCGAAGTCACCGACGCGGTTGACGACGAACGCCTTGTTGGCGGCCGTGGCATACGCCGGGTTGTGGTTCCAGAACCCGATGAGCAGGTACGACGCGAGGCCGACGCCCTCCCAGCCGACGTAGAGCAGCAGGTAGGAGTCCGAGAGGACGAGCAGGAGCATCGCCGCGACGAACAGGTTGAGGTAGGCGAAGAACCGGCGCTTGTCGGGGTCGTGCTCCATGTACCCGAGGGAGTACACGTGGATCAGCGAGCCGACGAAGGTGATCAGCAGGACGAACACCACCGACAGCTGGTCGACGAGCATGCCGGCGTCGAGGTTGAAAGACCCGGCCGGCACCCAGGTGAACAGGTGCAGGTGCTCGGCCCGGGCCTCGCCGTGGCGGCCGAGCATCGCGATCCACACGAGCAGGCCGACGACGAACGCCGCCCAGGACATGGCGACCGCGAAGAGCGGGCCCCACTTGTCGGTGGCGCGGCCACCGAGCAGCAGGACCGCGGCGCCGAGCAGCGGCAGCGCGACGAGCAGCCAGGCGTATGCCGTGACGCCGGTGGCCGCGGAGGCGGCCCCGCCGGCGGTGGCGAGGGTTGCGAGGGAAGTCACCGGGTGGCCCCTTCTACAGCTTCAGCAGGTTGGCGTCGTCGACCGAGGCCGACCGGCGGGCACGGAAGATGGCCATGATGATGGCCAGCCCCACGACGACCTCGGCCGCGGCGACCACCATGACGAACAGGGCGATCACCTGCCCGTCGAGGCTGCCGCGCATCCGCGCGAACGTCACGAACATCAGGTTCGTCGCGTTGAGCATGAGCTCGACACCCATGAACACGACGATGGCGTTGCGGCGCATGAGCACCGTCGCACCACCGATCGCGAACAGGATGGTCGCGAGGTAGATGTAGTTGACGAGGTTCATCGGGCGTCGCCCTCCTCGATCTCGTGCTCGATGGCGTGCTCGGCGTCGACGTGGCGGGTCGGCACGGCCACCTGCTCACGGGCGTTGAGCACGCGCGAGACGGACAGCTCGCTCGGGGTGCCGTCGGGAAGCAGGGCCGGGGTGTCGACCGCGTTGTGGCGGGCGTAGACGCCCGGGACCGGCAGGCCGGCGACGTTGCGGTTCTCGCGGATCCGGCGCTCGGACAGCTGGCGCTGGGTCGGCTTGGTGCCGATCCGCTCGCGGTGGGCGAGGACCATCGCGCCGAGGGCCGCGGTGATGAGCAGAGCGGACGTGACCTCGAAGGCCCAGACGTACTGGCCGAAGATCAGCTCGGCGACACCGGAGACGTTGCCCTTGGAGGCGTTGACCTCGGACAGGCCCTTCATCGGGCCGAACTGGACCCGGCCGACGGCGCTGAAGAGCAGGACCGCGAGGCCCAGGCCGAGCAGCAGCGAGGCGACCTTCTGGCCCTTGAGCGTCTCGACGAGGGAGTCCGAGGAGTCGACGCCGACGAGCATGAGCACGAAGAGGAACAGCATCATGACCGCGCCGGTGTAGACGAAGATCTGGATGATGCCGAGGAAGTCGGCCTCCTGGGCGATGTAGAAGATGCCCAGGTTGACCATGACCAGCGCCATGCCGAGGGCGGCGTGGACGGCCTTCTTGGCGAAGAGCAGGCCCAGGGCCGCGAGCACGCAGATGGGGCCGAGGATCCAGAACATGATCTGCTCGCCCAGGCCGGTCATCGGTGCACCGCCTCGGTGGTCTCGCGGGTCGCCTGACGGCCGTGCTCGACGACGTCGACACCCTCCACCGGGTCACCGCTGGGGGCCAGGCCCTCCTCGGGCTGGGCGTGGTGCGCCTTCACCCACTCCTCCTGCTCGTCGGTCGCGCGGGCGACCTTGCCCTGGTAGTAGTCGCGCTCCTCGAGCCCGTCCACCATGGGGTGCGGCGGCAGCAGCATCCCCTCCTGCAGCGGCGCGAGCAGCTGCTCCTTGGTGAAGATGAGGTCGCCGCGGTTGTGGTCGGCCAGCTCGTAGAAGTTGGTCATCGTCAGGGCGCGCGTCGGGCAGGCCTCGATGCACAGGCCGCAGAAGATGCAGCGCAGGTAGTTGATCTGGTAGACGCGGCCGTACCGCTCGCCGGGGCTGAACCGCCCGGTGCCGCCCTCGCTGTCGTCGTTGGACGCGCCCTCGACGAGGATCGCGTCCGCGGGGCACGCCCACGCGCACAGCTCGCAGCCGACGCACTTCTCGAGCCCGTCGGGGTGGCGGTTGAGCTGGTGCCGGCCGTGGAAGCGCGGCTGGGTCGGCCGCTTCTCCTCGGGGTACTCCTCCGTCTCCAGCTTGCGGAACATCGTCGCGAACGTGACGCCGAAGCCGCCGACGGGCGCGAAGAGGTCGGCGAAGAAGCCGCCCTTCTTCTCCTCGGTGGGGCGGTCAGGCATGGATGTCCTCCTCGGTGGGGTCGGACGCCCGGTCGCTCAGGGAGAGCGAGGGCTCGCGCAGGCGCTGGCCGGGCAGCGGCGGCACCGGGTAACCGCCCGCGAACGGGTCGATCTCCTCCGGCGGCGCGGTGTTGCGGGCCGCGTCGCGCTCGATCTTCTTGTTGTCCCAGATCCACACGACGAGCAGCGCCGCGAGGGCGACGAGCACGACGAAGACGATGCTGAAGACCGGGAACTTGCGGTTGCCGAGCGTGAACGCCGCGCTCCCGAAGTAGCCGAGCTGGCTGCCGCGGATGAAGGCCACGACGACGACCCAGGCGAGGGTGACGGGGATGAGGAACCGCCAGCCGAACCGCATGAACTGGTCGTAGCGGACTCGCGGCAGCGAGCCGCGCAGCCAGACGAAGAAGAACATGAACAGCCAGAGCTTGATGACGAACCAGAGCAGGCCCCACCAGCCGTGGTTGAACATGCCCGAGTTGATCGCCGCGATACCGGGGGGCGCCTGCCAGCCACCGAGGAACATCGTCGTGGCCAGGGCCGAGACGGTGAACATGTTGACGTACTCGCCGAGGAAGAACATCGCGAACTTCAGCGAGGAGTACTCGGTGTGGAAGCCACCGGTGAGCTCGCCCTCACCCTCGGCGAGGTCGAACGGCAGTCGGTTGGTCTCGCCCACCATCGTGATGACGTAGACGAAGAAGCTGAAGAACGCCGGGATGATGAACCACAGGTCGGACTGGGCCGCCACGATCTGCGAGGTCGACATCGACCGGCTGTAGAGGAAGACGGCGACGAGCGACAGGCCCATCGCGATCTCGTAGGAGATGACCTGCGCGGTCGAGCGCAGGCCACCGAGCAGCGGGTAGGTCGAGCCCGAGGACCAGCCGGCGAGCACGATGCCGTAGACACCGACGCCCGCGACCGCGAGCACCAGCAGCACCGCGACCGGCAGGTCGGTGAGCTGCAGCGGCGTGCGGTGGCCGAACATCGACACCGTCGGCCCCAGCGGGATGATCGCGAAGGACACGAACGCCATCGCGCCCGCGATCGCCGGGGCGAGCGCGAAGACGAACTTGTCGGCGTTCTTGGGGGTCAGGTCCTCCTTGAGCGCCAGCTTGATGCCGTCGGCCAGCGTCTGCAGCAGGCCGAACGGGCCGGTGCGGTTCGGGCCCGGGCGCTGCTGCATCCGGCCGATGACGCGGCGCTCGAACCAGATGACGATGAGCGTGTTCACCAGCAGGAAGACGAAGACGAACAGCGCCTTGACCAGGTGCAGCCACCAGGGGGTGTCGCTGAAGTCCGCGGTCGGGTTGTCCCCGCCCGGCGCGGCTCCGGCGAGGGGCGCCACGAGGTGCGGTACGCCGGCGAGCACCTCGCCGGCATACGTCACGGTGCTCACGGGGTGACCTCCAGGGTGGTCTCGGCCTTGGCCAGGGTGACGACGGCCCCCGCGCCCACCGCCAGGGTGGCGCGCACGGCGCTGCCCGCGGAGTTCGTGGGCAGCCACACGACGTGGTCGACCATGTCCTCGGTGACCGCCACGGGGACGGTGACCGCACCGGCCGGCCCGGAGACGCGCACGGTGTCGCCGTCGACGAGCCCGAACGCCTCCGCCGTGGCCGGCGAGACGCGGGCCAGGGTGCGGTGGGCGGTGCCGGCGAGGAACGGCTCGCCGTCCTGCAGCGACCCGCGGTCGAGCAGGTGGTGCCAGGTGGCCAGGACGACCTCGCCCTCGCCGAAGGTCGGCACCGCGGCCGGCTCGACGTCGGGCGCCGGCAGGCGGCCGCCGCCCCACGGGCCGAGCGCCGCCATCTCGGAGCGGACCTCGGCGAGCGTGCGGGTGCCGAGGAAGGAGCCCATCTCGCTGGCCAGCATGTCCAGGACGCGGTAGTCGGACATCGCGTTGGTGTCGAGCGCGGTCGCGAACGGGCGGGGGCGGCCCTCCCAGTCCACGAACGTGCCACCCTTCTCGGCGTGGGGGGCGACCGGCAGCACGACGTCGGCGACCTCGGTCACCGAGGACGGGCGGAAGTCCAGCGAGACGACGAACGTCTTGGCCAGGGCCTCCTCGCTGCGCGGGTCGGCCAGGTCGGCCGCGTCCACGCCGCCGACGACCAGGGCGTCGACCTCGCCGGTCGTGGCCGCGCGCAGGATGCCAGCGCTGTCGCGACCGGGCTGGTCGGGCAGGCCCACGACGTCCCAGACGTCGGCGACCTGCTCGCGCGCCGCGGCGTCGCCGACCGGGCGACCGCCGGGCAGCAGGGTCGGCAGCGCGCCGGCCTCGAGCGCACCGCGCTCACCGGCCCGACGCGGCACCCAGGCCAGGCGCGCGCCGCTGGACGAGGCCAGCGCCGCGGCCGCGGACAGGGCGCCGGGGACGGTGGCCAGGCGCTCGCCGACGAGCACGACCACGCCGTCGCCCTCGAGCGCCGCCGCAGCCTTCGCGGCCGCGCCGTCGCCGGTCACGCCGTCGCCGAGGGCGCGGAGCACCTCGGCCTCGGTGCCGGGGGCGGACGGGATCAGGGTGCCGCCGAGCTTCTCGAGGCCACGCGTCGCGAACGGCGCCACGGCATACACGGCGGTCTTGTTCCTGCGGTGCGCCTTGCGCAGGCGCAGGAAGACGATCGGGCTCTCCTCCTCGGGCTCGAAGCCCACGAGGACGACGGTCTTGGCCTTCTCGAGGTCGGCGTAGGTGACAGCCCCGCCCTCGGGGCCGGTCGCCACGACGGTGGAGGCGAGGAAGTCGGCCTCCTCCTGCGAGTGCGGCCGGGCGCGGAAGTCGACGTCGTTGGTCGCGAGGACCGCACGGGCGAACTTGCCGTAGGCGTAGGCGTCCTCGGCGGACACGCGCCCACCGGTCAGGACGCCGACGGCCTTGGCGGCCGCGAGCCCGCGGGCCGCGGCGGTGAGCGCCTCGGGCCACGACGCGACCTGCAGCTCGCCGTCCTCGTCGCGCACCATCGGGAACTCGAACCGGTCACCGGTGGTGGCGTACTGGAAGGCCCAGCGACCCTTGTCGCAGTTCCACTCCTCGTTGACGGCCGGGTCGTTGACGGCCATCCGGCGCAGCACGGCGCCGCGACGGTGGTCGGTGCGGATCAAGCAGCCGGATGCACAGTGCTCGCAGACGCTCTGGGTCGACACGAGGTCGAACGGGCGGCTGCGGAAGCGGTAGGCCGCGCCGGTCAGTGCGCCGACCGGGCAGATCTGGACCGTGTTGCCCGAGAAGTAGGACTCGAACGGCTGCTCCTCGTAGATGCCGACCTGCTGCAGCGCGCCCCGCTCGACCAGGGCGATGAACGGGTCACCGGCGATCTGGTCGGAGAAGCGGGTGCACCGGGCGCAGAGGACGCAGCGCTCGCGGTCGAGCAGCACCTGCGAGGAGATGTTGATCGGCTTGGGGTAGGTGCGCTTGACGTCCTCGAAGCGGGACACCGCACGACCGTTGCTCATCGCCTGGTTCTGCAGCGGGCACTCGCCGCCCTTGTCGCAGACCGGGCAGTCGAGCGGGTGGTTGACCAGCAGCAGCTCCATGACGCCCTGCTGCGCCTTGTCGGCGACCTTGGACGTGTGCTGGGTCTTGACCTCCATGCCCTCGGACACCGTGATCGTGCACGAGGCCTGCGGCTTGGGCATCGCCCGCATCGACCCGTCCGGGCCGGGCGTCGCGATGTCGACGAGGCACTGGCGGCACGCGCCGACCGGCTCGAGCAGCGGGTGGTCGCAGAACCGGGGGATCTCGACGCCGACCTCCTCGGCCGCACGGATCACCAGCGTGTTCTTGGGGACGGACACGGCCACGCCGTCGATGGTGAGGTTCACCAGGTCGACGGGCGGCGGCGTGCTGGCGTCGCCACCCTTGCTGACGGCGTTGCCGCCGGCGGCCGGGGAGGTCTGGACGGTCATGCGGACACCGAATCCTTCGCGAACAGGGTCGAGTCTCGACGGTCGAACGGGCAGTGGCCCAGCTCGAGGTGCTGCAGGTACTCCTCGCGGAAGTACTGGATGCTGCTGGTGATCGGGCTGGTCGCGCCGTCACCCAGCGCGCAGAACGACCGACCGAGGATGTTGTCACAGATGTCGAGCAGCTTCTCGAGGTCCTCCTCGGACCCCTGCCCGTGCTCGAGCCGGCCGAGGATCTGCTTGAGCCACCAGGTGCCCTCGCGGCACGGGGTGCACTTGCCGCAGGACTCGTGCTTGTAGAAGTCGGTCCACCGGTCGACGGCGCGCACCACGCAGGTCGTCTCGTCGAAGATCTGCAGCGCGCGGGTGCCGAGCATCGACCCGGCCGCGGCCACCGACTCGAAGTCGAGCGGGGTGTCGAGGTGCTGGTCGGTGAACAGCGGCGTGGACGAGCCCCCCGGGGTCCAGAACTTCAGCTTCTTGTTGGGGTCGCGCATGCCGCCGGCCATGTCGAGCAGCTCGCGCAGCGTGATGCCGAGCGGGGCCTCGTACTGGCCGGGGCGCTTGACGTGGCCCGACAGGCTGAAGATGCCGAAGCCCTGCGACTTCTCGGTGCCCATGCCGGAGAACCAGTCGGCACCGTGGAGCAGGATCGGCGGGACCGAGGCGATCGACTCGACGTTGTTGACGACGGTCGGTCGCGCGTACAGGCCCGCGACGGCGGGGAACGGCGGCTTGAGGCGCGGCTGGCCGCGACGGCCCTCGAGGCTGTCGAGCAGCGCCGTCTCCTCACCGCAGATGTACGCGCCGGCGCCGGCGTGCACGGTGACCTCGAGGTCGAAACCGGAGCCGTGGATGTTCTTGCCCAGGTGACCGGCGGCGTACGCCTCCTCCACCGCGCGCAGCAGGCGCCGGTAGACGTGCACGACCTCGCCGCGCAGGTAGATGAAGGCGTGGTTGCAGCCGATAGCGAAGGAGGTGATCGCCACACCCTCGATGAGGAACTGCGGCGCCGCCATCATCAGCGGGATGTCCTTGCACGTGCCGGGCTCGGACTCGTCGGCGTTGACGACGAGGTAGCGGGGGCCGCCGTCGTCGGGGGGCAGGAAGCCCCACTTCATGCCGGTGGGGAAGCCTGCGCCGCCGCGGCCGCGCAGGCCGGAGTCCTTGGTCATCTGGACCAGGTCGGCCGGCTTCATCCCGAGCGCCTTCTTCAGCGCCTGGTAGCCCTCGTGCTTCTCGTACGTCGCGAGGGTCCAGGACTGCGGGTCGTCCCAGAACTTCGTGAGGATCGGGGTCAGCGTGGTGCTCACTTCGCGTCCTTCCCGTCGCCCTTGTCGTCGGCGTCGAACAGGGTCGCCGGGGCGACCGAGCCCTCACCGGGCTTCTCGTCCGGCGCGTTCGCGGGGCTGTCGGTGGAGCCGCTCAGGCCGGGGGCCGTGCGGTCCGACGTCGCCTCGGGCTGGTGCTCCTCGCGCGAGGCGCCGCCGTCGGGAGCCGTCCAGTCGTTCTGCTTGGCGAGGCGCAGCCCCTCCAGGGAGGCCGGGCCGGCGCCGACGCCCTCGTCCGCGAGCCCGTCGTGGAAGCCGGCGAGGACGCGCGAGACCTGCTTGAAGGTGCAGACGCGGGCCGGGCCGCGCGTCGGGCGGACGTCCTTGCCCTCGCGCAGGTCGTCGACGAGCTGCTTGGTCGACTCGGGCGTCTGGTTGTCGAAGAACTCCCAGTTCGCCATGACGACCGGCGCGTAGTCGCAGGCCGCGTTGCACTCGACCCGCTCAAGGGTGATCTTGCCGTCGGGGGTCGTCTCGTCGTGGCCGATGCCGAGGTGCTCGGAGACCTCGTCCCAGATCTGGTCGCCGCCCATGATCGCGCAGAGCGTGTTGGTGCAGACGCCGACGGTGTACTCACCGTTGGGGTGGCGCTTGTACTGCGTGTAGAAGGTCGCGACGCCGGAGACCTCGGCCGTGGTCAGGTCGAGGACCTCGGCGCAGAAGTCGATGCCCCGGCCGGTGACGTACCCGTCGACGCTCTGCACCAGGTGCAGCAGCGGCAGCAGGGCCGAGCGCTTCTGGGGGTAGCGGGCCACGACCTGCGCGGCGTCCTCATGGAGCTGCGCGAGGACGTCCGCGGCATACGGCTCCTTGGACTCGGCAGCCACCGTGAGGTGGCCGGCCGCGGTCTGCATCCCGAAGTTGTCACCAGCCATCAGCGGTCAACTCCTCCCATCACCGGGTCGATCGAGGCGACGGCGACGATGACGTCGGCAACCTGGCTGCCCTCGCACATCACGGCCGTGGCCTGCAGGTTGTTGAACGAGGGGTCCCGGAAGTGCGCGCGGTAGGGCCGCGTGCCCCCGTCGGACACCGTGTGGCAGCCCAGCTCGCCCTTGGGCGACTCGACCGCGGCGTACGCCTGGCCCGGCGGGACGCGGAAGCCCTCGGTCACCAGCTTGAAGTGGTGGATGAGGGACTCCATCGAGGTGCCCATGATCTCGCGGATGTGGTCCAGGCTGTTGCCCATGCCGTCGCCGCCGATGGCCAGCTGCGCCGGCCAGGCGATCTTCTTGTCCTCGACCATGACCGGGCCCGGCGTCGACGCCAGCCGGTCGATGGCCTGCTCGGCGATCTTCAGCGACTCGTACATCTCGTCGATGCGGATCCGCAGGCGGGCGTAGGCGTCGGCCTCGGTGCGGGTGATGACCTCGAAGTCGTAGGTCTCGTAGCCGCAGTACGGGTCGAGCTTGCGCAGGTCGTGGGGCAGGCCGGTCGAGCGCAGGATCGGCCCGGTGATGCCCAGGGCCATGCAGCCGGCGAGGTCGAGGTAGCCGACGTCGACGGTGCGTCCCTTGAGGATCGGGTTCTCGTTGAGCAGCAGCTCGAGCTCCCCGAGGCCCTTGCGCACCAGGGGGATGGTGTCGCGCACCTTGTCGATGGCGCCCGGGGGCAGGTCCTGGGCGACGCCGCCGGGGCGGACGAACGCGTGGTTCATCCGCAGGCCGGTGACCATCTCGAAGATCGACAGGATGCGCTCGCGCTCGCGGAAGCCGACCGTCATGACGGTGGTCGCGCCCATCTCCATGCCACCGGTGGCCAGCGCCACGAGGTGGGAGGTGATGCGGTTGAGCTCCATCATGAGCACGCGGATCACGCTGGCCCGCTCGGGGATCTGCTCGGTGATGCCGAGCAGCTTCTCGACCGACAGGCAGTAGGCCGTCTCGTTGAACAGCGGCGTGAGGTAGTCCATCCGGGTGCAGAACGTGGTGCCCTGCGTCCAGGTGCGGAACTCCATGTTCTTCTCGATGCCGGTGTGCAGGTAGCCGATGCCCGCGCGGGTCTCGGTCACCGTCTCGCCGTCGAGCTCGAGGATGAGCCGGAGCACGCCGTGGGTCGACGGGTGCTGCGGGCCCATGTTGACGACGATGCGCTCCTCGTGGAGTGCCGCCGCCTCGTCGACGAGCTGGTCCCAGTCACCGCCGCTCGCGTTGAACACGTGCGCGCCCTCGGCGGCGGCCGCGTCGGCCCCGGAGGTCGCGTAGATGTCGTCGTGGGTCGTGGTCATCAGCTGTAAGACCTCCGCTGGTCCGGCGGCGGGACGGTGGCGCCCTTGTACTCGACGGGGATGCCGCCGAGCGGGTAGTCCTTCCGCTGCGGGTGGCCCGGCCAGTCGTCGGGCATGAGGATGCGAGTGAGCGAGGGGTGGCCGTCGAACTGGATGCCGAACATGTCCCAGGTCTCGCGCTCGTGCCAGTCGTTCGCCGGGTACGTCTCGACGATCGACGGGATGTGCGGGTCGGCGTCGGGGCAGGTCACCTCGACCCGGACCCGGCGGCCGCCGTGGGTGATCGACAGGAAGTGGTAGACCGCGTGCAGCTCGCGGCCCTCCTCCTGCGGGTAGTGCACGCCGGACACGCCGGTGCAGATCTCGAACCGCAGGCTCGCGTCGTCGCGCAGCGCGCGCGCCACTGCGGGCAGGTGCTCGCGGCGCACGAAGAGGGTGAGCTCGCCGCGGTCGACGACCACGCGCTCGATGGCCTCGGAGTACGACGCGGTGCCGCCGACGAGGGCGGTCTCGAGCCGGTCCGCGAGCTCGTCGAAGTAGCTGCCGTACGGCCGGGTGGCTGCTGCGGGGAACAGGATCGGGCGGACCATGCCGCCGTAGCCCGTGGTGTCACCGGTGTCGTGGGCGCCGAACATGCCGTGCCGCTCGCCGATGACGACCGGGTCGGGGCCGGTGCCGGGGGCAGCGGGCAGCCGCTGGTCGGTCTCGCGGTCGACCACGGTGCCCGGCTGGGTCGCGGCGGTCGAGGCGGCGATCTCGGAGGCCGGCTGGTCGGTGGCGGCGCCCTTGTCGGCGGCGGCGTCCTTCGCCTTGTTGCCCAGCACGTCGCTGTTCGCGGTCGCCTGGGTCGGGTCCTTCTCGGGCGTCACGTCGTCCTTCTCGTCGGCCATCAGGCCACACCTCCACGAGCGGTGTCGTGCGAGTGGGCATGGCCGTGCGGCTGGGCGTGGCCGTGGTCGTGGGTGTGGCCGACCGCCGACACGGGCAGCTGGTGCGGGCTGCGGCTGCCGGCGCCCTGCGCGAGCAGGCCGGTCATCTGGTGCGTCGGGGTGGCCGCGAGGGCGGCCTCCTCCGCGGCACGGGCGGCCTTGACCCGGTTGACGCCGAGCTTGGAGCCCTGGATCTGCTCGTGCAGCGTGAGGATCGCGTTGAGCAGCATCTCCGGGCGCGGCGGGCAGCCGGGCAGGTACACGTCGACGGGCACGATGTGGTCGACGCCCTGCACGATCGCGTAGTTGTTGAACATGCCACCGGAGCTGGCGCAGACACCCATCGAGATGACCCACTTGGGCTCGGGCATCTGGTCGTAGACCTGGCGCACGACGGGAGCCATCTTCTGGCTGACGCGGCCGGCGACGATCATGAGGTCGGCCTGGCGCGGGGTGGCGGAGAACCGCTCCATCCCGAACCGGGCGATGTCGTAGTCGGGCGTGCCGACGGCCATCATCTCGATGGCGCAGCAGGCGAGGCCGAACGTGGCCGGCCAGACCGAGCTCTTGCGCATGTAGCCCGCGACCTGCTCGACCGTGGTCAGCAGGAAGCCGGCGGGCAGCTTCTCCTCAACACCCATCAGGCGATCCTTCGTTTCGAGGGCGAACCGGGCGCGGTCCGGCGGTCGTGCCTACGGCGAGTGCACGGCATACGGATCAGTCCCAGTCCAGGCCGCCGCGGCGCCACACGTAGGCGTACGCGACGAAGACGGTCAGGATGAACAGCACCATCTCCACGAGCGCGAACAGGCCGAGCTTGTCGAAGGCCACCGCGAACGGGTAGAGGAACACCGACTCGATGTCGAAGATGATGAACAGCATGGCCGTCAGGTAGTACTTGATCGGCACGCGCCCGCCACCGGCCGCCTGGGGCGTCGGCTCGATGCCGCACTCGTACGCGTCGAGCTTGGCCCGGTTGTAGCGCTTCGGGCCGGAGATGGCGGCTGCGAAGACGGAGAAGACCGCGAAGCCCCCACCGATCGCCAGCAGGAACAGCAGCGGGACGTAGGGGTTGCTCATCGCCGTGCCACTTCCCTTCTGTTCGTGTGCCCGGAGGGGCGTTCGTCGTGGTCTGCCTGGGGGTATGCGGACGCCGTGACGACGGTCACGCAGTGCCCAATCCTAGGAGCGTGCCCGGAGAATGCACGCGCGGGCCCCCCAGCGGTCCTCATGCGTCCGGCGCCATCTTCGACAGGGCCGTGATGAGGCGGTCGCTCGCGTCGCCGCCGTGCGGCTCGGCGAGGTTGGCCATCACCTTGAGCAGGAACTTCATGAGCGTGGTGCGGGGCAGGCCGTACTTGGTCGCCAGCCGCATGACCTCGGGGTTGCCGATCATCTGGGCGAACCAGCGGCCCAGCGTGTAGTAGCCGCCGAGCGAGTCCTTCATGACCTTGGGGTAGCTCTGCAGCACCCGCTCGCGCTGGGCGTCGGTGCCGCGGGCGAACGCCTGCGCGATCACCTCGGACGCGAGCCGGCCGGACTCCATCGCGTAGGCGATGCCCTCGCCGTTGAACGGGTTGACCATGCCGCCGGCGTCGCCGACGAGGAGCAGCCCCTTGTCGTAGTGCGGCTGGCGGTTGAAGCCCATCGGCAGCGCGGCGCCGCGGATCGGGCCGACCATGGTCTCGTCGTTGTAGGTCCACTCCTCCGGCATCGTCGCGACCCAGCGACGCATGACGTCCTTGTAGTCGGTCTTGCCGAAGGCGCTGGAGGTGTTGAGGATGCCGAGCCCGACGTTGGAGGTGCCGTCGCCGACGCCGAAGATCCAGCCGTAGCCGGGCAGCAGCACCTTCTTGCCCTGCTCGTCGGTCGACCACAGCTCGAGCCAGGACTCGAGGTAGTCGTCGTCGTGCCGCGGGCTCGTGTAGTACGTGCGGACGGCCACGCCCATCGGGCGGTCCTCGCGCTTCTCCCGGCCCATGGACAGGCTCAGGCGCGAGGAGTTGCCGTCGGCGGCGACGACGAGGGGCGCGGCATACCGCAGCTCGGGGCCGGTGGAGCGGCCCTTCTCGTCGGTCGCGCGGGCGGTGACCCCGACGATGCGGCCGCGGTCGTCGAGGACCGGGCCGGTGACGTTGGTGGACTCGCGCAGGCGGGCCCCGTGCTTGACCGCGTGCTTGGCGAGGATGTCGTCGAAGTCCTGCCGCGTGCGCACCAGGCCGTAGGGCGGGAAGCTCGCGAGGTCGGGCCACGGCAGGGACAGGCGCATGCCGCCGCCGATGATCCGCAGCCCGTGGTTGCGGATCCAGCCGTCCTCCTCGGGCGTGGGGATGCCCAGGGTGATGAGCTCCTTGACCGCCCGCGGGGTGAGGCCGTCGCCGCAGACCTTCTCGCGCGGGAACGCGGTCTTCTCCAGGACGAGGACGTCGAGCCCCGCCATCGCGAGGTACGCCGCCGTGGCCGACCCGGCAGGGCCGGCGCCGACGACGATGACGTCGGCCGTCTCCGTCGGGATCGCGGCCGAACTCGCCGCGCTGGTCGTCTCAGTCACCCTCGTGCCTCGCTTGTGAACGTCTTCACGAACTGCTCCTGCGGAGACTACTCCGCTCCCCGGCGATGGTCACCAGTGAGGGCAGCCTTACCTGAGGGGCTCAGGAGACCGGCTTCACCGCGGGCTTCACCGCTCGGTGCAGGGCGACGATGCCGCCCGACAGGTTGCGCCACTCGACGGCGTCCCAGCCGACGCGGCGGACCGCCTCGGCGAGCTCGCGCTGCGCGGGCCAGGCCTGGATCGACTCGGCGAGGTAGACGTAGGACTCCGGGTTCGAGGACACCTTGCGGGCGATCGGCGGCAGCGAGCGCATGAGGTACTCGGTGTAGACCTTGCGGAACGCCCCGTTGGTCGGGTGGCTGAACTCGCACACCACCAGCCGCCCACCCGGCCGGGTCACCCGCAGGAACTCCGCGAGCGCCGTCTCGACCGAGGCGACGTTGCGCAGCCCGAACGACATCGTCACCGCGTCGAAGCTGTCGTCCGCGAACGGCAGCCGCATCGCGTCCGCGGCCGTGAAGCCCAGGTCGGGCCGGCGCTGGTTGCCGACCCGCAGCATCCCGAGGGAGAAGTCGGCCGGCACCACGTGCACCCCGGCGTCGGCGAACGGTTCGCTGCTCGTGCCCGTGCCGGCTGCGATGTCGAGCACCGTCTCCCCCGGCTGCGCCGCCACGGCCTTGAGCACCGCGCGCCGCCAGAGCCGGTCCTGCCCGAGCGACAGGACGTCGTTGGTCAGGTCGTACTTGCCGGCCACGTCGTCGAACATCGCAGCGACGTCGCGGGGGTCCTTGTCCAGGCTGGCGCGGGTCATGGCGCCCATCCTCCCAGAGCGCCGCCGGGCCGCCTCGCCGAGCCCGTGCCGCGGTTCACACCGTCCCGTCGCCGCGCGCCCCGACCCCGGTCGTATCGTTGCCCCCGACATGAGCAGCCTGCCCTCGCCCACCGGCGCGCCGAGCGCCCAGCCCACCCCGGTCGTGGCGCGCACCGTCGCACTGGACGACCCGGGCGCCCTGCTCTCGCTGCTCCCCGACCTCGGCGACCCGCGTGCGCTCACCAGCTGGGTGCGCCGCGGCGAGGGCCTCGTCGGCTGGGGCCGCGCCCTGGAGTTCACCGCCCACGGCGAGGACCGGTTCGCGGCGTGCGAGCGCTGGTGGCGCCAGGTGGTCGACACCGCCGTGGTCCGCGACGACGTCCGGGTGCCGGGCACCGGGCCGGTCACCTTCGGCTCCATCTCGTATGCCGCGGGCTCACCCGCCGGCGCGACCCTGGTCGTGCCCGAGGTGGTCGTGGGCGCGCGCGACGGGCGCTGGTGGGTGACGACAATCGGGACCGCTGCCGAGCTGCCGGCGCCGGTCGCGCCCACGCCCCAGCCCGAGCCGGCCGAGCCGGTGGGGGTCACCTTCGCCGACGGGTCGCTCTCGCCCGCCCGGTGGGCGGTCGCCGTCGACGAGGCGGTCCGCCGCATCACCGCGGGCGAGCTCGACAAGGTCGTCCTGGCGCGTGACCTGCGGGTGCAGGCGACCGAGCCGGTCGACGCGCGCTGGCTGCTGCAGCGGCTGGGCGAGCGCTACGACACGACGTGGGTCTTCGCGGTCGACGGGCTGGTCGGCGCGTCCCCGGAGATGCTGGTCCGGCTCGAGCGCGGGCTCGTGACCTCGCGGGTCCTGGCCGGCACGATCCGGCGCACCGGCGACGACGAGCACGACCTGGCGCTGGCGGGTTCACTGGCCCGGTCGAGCAAGGACCTCGAGGAGCACGAGTACGCCGTGCGCTCGGTGGCCGACGCCCTGCGCCCGCACTGCTCGTCGATGAACGTGCCCGAGTCGCCGTTCGTCCTGCACCTGTCCAACGTCATGCACCTGGCCACCGACGTGGCGGGGGTGCTGGCCGACGGCTCGACGTCGTTGGTGCTGGCGGCCTCGCTGCACCCGTCGGCCGCGGTCTGCGGGACGCCCTCGGACCGCGCCGACGCCGTCATCACCGAGCTCGAGCACATGGACCGCGGCCGCTACGCGGGGCCCGTGGGCTGGATGGACTCCAGCGGCGACGGCGAGTGGGCGATCGCGCTGCGCAGCGGCGCCTACGAGCCGGGGTCCACCACGTCGATGCGGCTGTTCGCGGGGTGCGGCATCGTCGCCGGCTCGGACCCCGACGCCGAGGTCGCCGAGTCGGACGCCAAGCTCGTCCCGATGCGCGACGCCCTCACCGGCCGCTAGCCGGACTGCAGCGCCTCGCGGGCGAGGGCGGTCAGCCGGGCGCCCTCGTCGCGGTGGCGGGACCGGTCCAGGCGCACCTCGACCACCGTCGTCCCGGCCGGCTCCTCGGCCACCAGCCCGGCGAGCTCCGCTGCGTCGCCGGCGACCACGTGGCGCACGCCGTGGGCGGCGCACAGGGCCGCGAGGTCCGTGCCGGTGGGGGTGCCGAAGACCCGCTCGAAGTCGCGGGCGAGCTCTGGCGCACCCGGTTCGAGCAGGGTGAAGATGCCACCGCCGTCGTCGTTGACGACGACGACCGTGAGGTCCGGGTGCCGCTCGAGCGGCCCGACCAGCAGCCCGTTGGAGTCGTGCAGGAACGTCAGGTCGCCCATGAGCGCGTATGCCGGTGCGGCGCCTGCCAGGGCAAGCCCCGACGCGGTCGAGACGCACCCGTCGATGCCGGCCAGGCCCCTGCTCGCCGCCACGGTGACGGGACCGCCACGGTGGCGGCCGGCGGCGACGTCGACGTCGCGGACGGAGTTCGACGACCCTAGGAAGAGGGTGGCGCCGCCCGGCAGGGCCTCGAGCACGGTGCGGGCGACTGCGCCGCCGCTGGGCCAGGCAGGCCCGGTCCCGTCGAGGGCTGCGGCGACGCGCTCCCCCGCACTGCGCCACTCGCGGGCCCAGTCCGTCTCCGCGGACGCACCACCGACGTCGCCGAGGTGGTCCAGCACAGCGGCGGGATGGACGACGGCAACGGAGGGACGCGCCCGCACCCAGGCGTGCGTCCCGACGGCCTCGACCCGGGTCCCCGGCCGTCGAAGCAGCGCGGACACCGGCCGCGACAAGGTGAGACGGCCGACCGTGACGACGCGCTCGGGGGCGTGCGCGTCGAGCCAGTCGGGGTCGGCGAGGACGAGGTGGCCGTGGGGCAGGACGCCGTCACGGGGATGGGGACCGAAGGGCTCGGCCAGGACCGGCCACCCGTGGCTGGTCGCCCACCGGACCGCGCGCTCCAACTGGCCCGGCTCGGGCAGGTCGCCGACGACCACGAGCGTGCGCGCCGGCTCACGGTCGACTGCCGCGAGTTGCCCCGAGGGCCTCGCACCGGCAGCGGTGGGCGAGGCCTCCTCGACGGCCGGGGCGGCGTCAGCCGGATCGGCGAGCGGTTCCAGCGGGCCGGGCCAGGCAGGTTCGTCGGTGGGCACCAGCGGCTCGCGCAGCTGGACGTTGAGGTGCACCGGGCCGGGCTCCGTCCCGCGCAGCGCACCCGCAGTACGCGTGCCGGCGACACCGGCTCCGGTCGCGGCCGCCACGGCCTCGCGTGCCGCCCTTCGCCAGGCGACCGCCTCCGCTGCGGCCTCGTCGGCACCGGCGGCCTGCGGTGCGGCGAGGTCGGCGGACCAGTGGACGGCGTCGGCGAACATCCCGGGCTGGGTCGTGGTCTGGTTCGCACCTGTGCCCCGCAGCTCGACCGGCCGGTCGGCGGACAGCACGACCAGCGGGACCACGCCGTGGTGCGCCTCGAGGACGGCGGGGTGCAGGTTCGCCACCGCGGTCCCGGACGTCGTGACCACCACGGCCGGCACCCGCGTCAGCTTCGCCAGCCCGACCGCCAGGAACCCGGCGGAGCGCTCGTCCACCCGCACGTGCATGGTGAGGCGACCGGCGCGCTCGGCCGCGAGCACGGCATACGCGAAGGGGGCGGACCGCGACCCGGGGCACAGCACGACGTGCCGAACTCCCTGCCGCACCAGCTCGTCGACGACGACGGTGGCCAGCGCGGTGGACGGGTTCACACCGGGGATTGTGTCAGCCAGCGGGTAGCCGGCGACCGAGCCCCGTCACTCCAGGCCCAAGCCGCGGCGGCCGATCTCGTTGAGGTCCTCGAGGTGGAAACGGTCCGGCCACTCGCGCTCGTAGTGCTCCTCGGGGAAGTCGCTCGGGCTGGAGCCGGTGAGGAACGCCTCGCGGACGCTCTCGGCATACCGCTCGTTGCGTGGGCACCACGGGGCGGCGGGGATGTACATCACGTTGCCCCAGCCCTTCTGGTCCTGGACGGGCGCGACGCTGTGGACCATGTCGCAGTGCCACCAGACCGAGTCGCCGGCCCTGACGTCGGGGATGCCGGCGAGGCCCTCCATGAGCAGCGAGTGCCACTTCCAGTCGGCGGGGAACACCTGGTTGACGGTGACGCCGCACATCTCGTCGTCCGGCACGTCGTCGAGCAGGGGGCGGAGCATGAGGTATGCCATCGCCTCGGGGATCGGGACGGTGTGCAGGACGCCCTGGTCGTGGTCCATGTCGGACAGCGCCGTCCAGCCCTGGAAGGTGCGGAAGACCGAGCACATCGTGGAGCCGGGGTACTGCGGGCCGTCGGTGCGGTGGCTGGCGTCCCAGGGGTCGTACTGCTCGACGGTGCCGTCGAAGAGGTGGCGGAAGGCCTGCTGGTAGGCCTGGGTCATCCACAGGTCGAGCGTGCCTGGGTCGAGGTGGGTGCCGAGGCCCGCGGAGCCCGCGCCCTCGGGGCGGCGGCGGATGCGGTCGGGGTAGAGCGAGTCGCGGTGCGGGTCGAACCACCGGACGCCGTCGGACTCCGACACCCACTGGGAGTTGAGGAAGCCCTGCACGGCCGCCATCCGCTCGCTCTGGCGGGCCTGCATCTGCGCGCTCGACCAGTAGATCGGGTAGATCTCGGGCTTGGAGCCGACGCTGCCGAAGAAGTCGTCGCCGGGGCCGCGGTAGGCCTCGAAGAAGCCGTTGCCCTCGACGTAGTCGACGATGTCGCGGTCCCACTGCAGGGCCTGCTCGCGGGGGAAGTGGCCGCGCACGACGAGGCAGCCGCGTCGCTTGAGCAGGGCCACCTGCTCGGGGGTGACGGTGCCGGCCTCGATGTCGGCGTAGTCGATCACCGGCCAGACCTGCTCGCCGCGCTCCCTGGCCGCGGAGATCTCGGCGACCCGGTCGGCGACCAGCCGCTCGACGACTCCGAAGACCTCGTCGACGGTCCGGCCCGAGGCCTCGATCCGGGCGCGCAGCGCGACCTTGACCTCGCGGATGGCGCCGGACAGGTCGGCGGGGACGGTCTCCCAGTGCGGGAGCTCGGGGCGGGTGGTGGTGAACGCCGGCGAGGTCATGACAGCTCCTTGGGTAGGACTCCTTACCAAACGGGAGGCTAGTCGCTTCCCGTCGCTTGGGCAACAGTCCTTACTAAGATGGCGGCATGACTCCCGAGAAGCCGTCGCTGGACCTCCTGCGCCGGCTCACCGACAGCCACGTCGTCGGCGCCGTCGTCGACCACGGACGGCTGACCCGGGCGGAGCTGGCGGTCACCACGGGCCTGTCGAAGCCGACGGTGGCCGACAGCGTGCGGCGGCTGGAGTCGGCCGGGGTCCTCGCCGACACCGGCGAGCGCAGCGGCGGCCCCGGGCGCGCCGGGCTCTACTACGACCTGGCCCACGGGACCGGCACGGCGCTCGCGGTCGCCATCGCACCCGAGGGTGTCGTCGCGGAGGTGCTCGACGTCCGGGGCGCGGTCGTCTCGCGGGCCACGGCACAGGTGCGCCGGCCCGCCCGGCCGGCGACGGCCTCGCGCGCGCTCGAGCGGGCGGTCCGCTCCGCCGTGGAGGAGGCCGGGGCGGCCGGGACCGGGCCCGTGCGGCTGTCGGTGGTCAGCGCCGCGGACCCGGTGGACCGGGCGACGGGCCGGCTCGTGCACCTGCCGGACGCCCCCTTCCTCGTGGGCGCGCTCGACCCCGCCGCGGTGCTGTCGGGCCTCGTCGACGGACCGGTCGTGGTGGGCAACGACGTCAACTGGTCCGCCCTGGCCGAGCTCGCCGCGCGGGCGCCTCGCGTCCCTGGCGCTGCAGCCGACGCCCCGACCGGCCCGGAGGCGGCACCTGCGGACTTCGCCTACCTGTACCTCGGCGAGGGGCTGGGGTGCGCCGTGGTCGCGGACGGGCGGGTGCTGGAGGGCGCGCACGGCCTGGCAGGCGAGGTGGCGCACGTGGTCGTCACCGGTGCTCGGGGGCGCGCGACGGCATTCACCGAGGTGTTCGCCGAGCTGGGGCTGCGGCGGCACGAGGGAGGCACCGCGATCGACGTGGCCCGGTTGCTGGAGGCGGTGCACGGAGGCGGCACAGGCGGCGACCGGACGCTGCGCACCCTCGCAGCGGCGGTCACGGACGTCGTGACGGCCCTCGTCGCCCTCACCGATCCTCGGGAGGTCGTCCTCGGTGGCCCCTGGGGTGGCGACCGGTCCGTCGTGGACGCGGTGCTGGAGCACGTCCGGGGCGCCAAGCGCCCGGTCGTCGTCAGCCCCGCGACCGTGCCGGATGCCGCGCTCGCCGGTGCCCGGTCACGGGCCGTGGCGTCCCTGCGGAGCCACCTCGTGGACCGCGGGGCGGGGCGGGCCACCCCCTGACGTCGCGCGGTCACTGGTCCACCCGGAGCGGCACCGCCGTCGACGGTGACGACCCGGGACGCGGACGTCGTGTGGCCATCAGGGCGCCTCGGGCAGACCCGGGACGCGGGCGACGCGGAAGTCGCGCACCGTGGGGGCGGCCCCGCCGGGTGTGGACAGGAACCGTGAGCTGCCCTCCCGCCACGCGACGGTCGACCCGTCCGTCGCGGAGTCGACGAGGGCGGCCGTGCGGGCGTACTCGCTCGTGGCGTGGGCACCGCTGGCGGTGCGGACGGAGCCTCCACGCAGGTCGCGGGTGACCGTGACCCAGCCCCGCCGGTCGGGGTTGGCCTGGCCCTCCAGGCGCGGCACGGCGTCCTGCTGGTGCTCCAGCGACAGGACCGACACGTCCGCGGGGACCGGCATGCGACCGACCGGCGACCCCATGGTGACGACGTGCGTGACGTGGTGGGACGCCCGGAACCGCGGGGACGACGCGAGCCCGGCAGCCACGATCCCGCCCAGGCTGTGCCCGGCGAGCAGGACCGGCTCACCCGAGGTGTCACGGCCGGTCTCGGCCATGGCCTCGTCGAGCGCCGCCGTCACGCCCTGCGCGAGCGCCGTGGACTGGCCGGCCATGAGCCGCACGTCCGACGTGGCGTCGAACGGGTTGGCGCCCGGCTCGACGCCCCACTCCTGGGTGCCGCTGACCTCCACCAGCCAGGCCGAGCTGCCGTCGCCCTGCGGCACCTCGACCACCCGCACGTGCCCCGGGTAGCGCTCGCCGTCGCTGAGGTTCCCGAGGTCGCCCGCCAGCGAGGCGAGGTCGTGGGGCGCCGCCGCCCCCTGCCGCGGGTGCGCCTCCCTGGTGACCACCGCCCCGCCGGACTCGCGCAGCAACCCCGCCGCGGCGGCGGTCTCGGCGATGACGCGCAGTGCCGTCTCGTAGTCGCCGGCCGGCCGGTCCGCCGTCGGCAGCCAGCGGCCCAGCGGGGGCAGCGTCGGCGCCAGCTCGACCAGCCCGTCGACGCCTCCGGCAAGGTCGGCCACCCCCGGGACGACGAACGCCGCCTCGTCCGCAGCGCCCACGACGTCGACCCCCAGCGCGTGCAGGGCGAGCACCCCGACGGTGAGCTCGGGGGCCGCACGGACGAGCGCGACGAACGCGACGTCCTGGGCCACCTCGACGGAGGCCGCCACGGCCTGCTCGGTCGCGCGGTACGCCTCGACCGCCCCTGCCGCCCCGGCCGAGAGCCCCAGGAGGGCGGCGGCCTGCCCACCGGCACCGGCCGGCCCCCGGGCGAGGGCCAGCGCCGCCTGGGCCTGCGCGGCACTGACCGGGGCCAGTGCGGCGCTGGCCACCAGGCACGGGTCGAGGGCCACCGCCGTGAGCCGCACGCAGACCGCTCCCACTGCTGCCGCCTCGAGCGCCAGGACCCGTGCCGCGTCGTCGACCGCGGTGAGCTCCACCGTCGTGCCCGCGGCCCCGCCCCGCACCCGGACCGCCGGGGCTCCCGGCGGCTCAGCCATCGAGACCCCTCCGCACCGTGCGCCCGACCTCGTCGACGGCGTGGGCGGCCGCTCCGGCAGCGGACGCCAGGGCGGCCAGCGCGGCGTCGACCTGCCCGGCATGGGCGTCGAGGTGGTCGGCAGCGGAGTCCAGACGGGTCGCCGTGACACGCAGGGCATGGACCCGCTCGCCGACACGGTCGCGGAACAGCGCGCCGGCGGGCGAGTGCCACACCACGTCACGCACGGCGTCGAGCCGGCGGGCCGCACCGCGCACCCGCACGGCCTCCTCCCGCACCGCGGCCGCCAGCCTGCGCAGCCTGCTCGAGTCCACCTCCACCCCACGAGCATGGCCAAGGCGCTCGCGCCGGCCACCCCCTGCGGCCTCCGCCTGTGGACGACGCAGGGGCGGGACCGAGGCTGTGGACGACCTCAGCGCAGGGGCAGGTCCTGCCCACCGCCGGCGGGGAAGCGGAGCACCGGCGTGCCGTCGGGCTCGACCCGCACCGCGTAGTCCCCGTCTGACATGGGCGTGACCCTGCTGTCCGTCTCCCGGTACAGCCCCGGCAGCTCGTCGTAGACGAACGGCCCTCCGCGGTAGATGCGCCAGCTCGTGCCCGGGGCATGACCCCCGGCCTGCTCCGCGACGACCCACGTCACGGCGCTTCCGCCCGGTACCCGCAGCCGCGTGTACGTCGGCGAGAGGCCCCACCCCACCCCGAGGAGGACGATGCAGCCGGCGGCGGCGACCAACGCCCGGCGGTGCCGAGGACCGGCACGGCGACTGCCAGGAGGCGTAGCCGGCCCGGGGCGACCCGCCGACGGACCACACCGACGACCGAGCACCCCATGGCTGTCGCAGCCAGCCACACCAGCGCCCACAGGCCGATCTGCGCCTGGCCCGCGTCGAGCGGCCCCACCAGCAGCAACGGCCGGCGGTGGTAGGCGTCCGTGTACGGCGCGATCGCCCGCAGCCCGATCCCACCCAGTCCGCCCAAGACAAGCGCGGCGATGGCGACCGCCACCTGACTGCGCACCCCTCGCACCCCGGTCCCCACCACACGCACACGCTAACCGCGGACGGGGCCGGGCGGCGCACCTCCCGTCACCGGGTGGCGACCGGTGCAGCAGTACGCGTGTCCGACGGGCGACCGCATGACGACCCACCCGTCGCCGGGGCCGACGCGCTCGGCGCCGAGCTCGACGTGACGGGCCGCCTCGGCCTCGCGGTCGAGGCAGGCGAGGTCGACGTGGCCGCGCACCGGTCCCTCGTCGGAGTCGAGCCGCTGCAGCAGGAACCGGACCGGCATCCCGCCCGGCCACTCCAGCCGCTCGAACTCCGGCGAGTCCACGCCCTGCACCGCCCACCCGGTGAGGGCCGACCAGAACGCGGCCTCCGCGGCATACCGGCTCGGTGGGATGTCGAGGCACACCTGGTCGAGCAGGCTGTCCTGCCCGGCTCGCACCTGCCCCTCTCCGCGCTCCTCGGGCCGCCACCGGGTGAGGCAGAAGACGAAGCCGCCCGGCGACCGGCACACGACGACGCCCAGCACGCCGTCCTCAAGGTCCTCGCGCAGCACCGTCGCCCCCACCGCGACAGCCTCGTCGCGCGCCTGCTCCAGGGGGCCCTCGACGTCGAGGTCGACGTGGATGCCGCCCGGGCCGCCGACCCGCTGCACCTTGACCCACGGGTCCCCCTGCTGCGGCAGGAGCGTGGCGAACTGGCCCTCGTCCCCCCGGCGCGTGGAGACGCGGGTCCGCGTCACGGCCCGCCAGAACTCGACCGACTCCTCGAACCCCGGCTCCGGCAGGTCGAGGAACGCCCACACCCAGCGCACCCTCATCCGCCGTCCCCCTCCCCGCCGAGCAGGCCTCCGAGGTCGGCGAGGAAGAGCGCCTGCGCCAGGGCCGTGCCCTGCAGCTCTCCCGGGTCGACCGACTCGTCGACGGCGTGGATGCGGGAGGCCGGCTCCTCGACCCCGAGCAGGAGGATCTCGGCGTGCGGCACCAGCTCGGCGAACGCCGTGGCGAGCGGGATCGAGCCGCCCTGGCCCGTGGTGACCACGTCGCGCCCGAACGCCGTGCGCATCGCCCGCCCCATGGCCGCGTATGCCGGGCCGTCGGTGCGGGCGCGGAAGCCCTGTCCCAGCGAAACCGGCCTGGCCTCGACGTGGGCGCCGTAGGGGGTGTGCCGGACCAGGTGCTCGACCAGGAGCTGCTGGGCACGGGCGGCGTCGACCTCCGGTGGCACGCGCAGGTTCACCACCGCACGCGCCTCGGCGTGCACCGCCGCGGTGACCTGTGCGACCGGCGTGGCGTCGAGGGCGATCACCGTGGCGGCCGGTCGCGCCCACAGGAGGTCGGCGACCGTGCCGTCGCCCCGAAGCGGGTCGACGCCGTCCAGCAGGGCAGTGTCCTGGCGGAACCTGTCCTCCTCGAACGGGTTGCCGTCCCACGTCCCCGAGCGGTCGAGGCCGTCGATGGTGGTCTCGCCGGTGGCGTCACGCAGGGTCGCCAGCGTCGCGACGAGGGCCTGCAGCGCGTCGGGCGCGGCGCCGCCGAACATCCCCGAGTGCGCGGCGTGCGCCATGGTGCGGACGGTCACCAGCACGCTGCCCGTGCCACGCAGCGACGTGGTCAGCGTGGGCAGCCCCCGCTCGACGTTGCCCGTGTCGGCGATGAGGAGGGCGTCGCAGTCGACGAGCTCGGGCGACTGCCGCGCGAGCGCCTCCATGCCGCCGCTCGACTGCTCCTCCGAGCCCTCGCACACGACCGCGACCTCGACCGGCCACGACCCCAGCACCTCGCGCAGCGCCCGCAGGGCCAGGACGGAGGCCATGAGGTTGCCCTTGCAGTCGGCGGATCCCCTGCCGTACCAACGCCCGTCACGCTCGGTCAGCTCCCACGGCGGCACCGTCCAGGCACCGGGGTCCCCGACCGGGACGACGTCGTGGTGGGAGTACAGCAGGACGCGAGCGGCGCCGGCCGGTCCGGCAGTGCGGCCCACGACGGCCTGTGACCCGTCAGGCGCCGGCAGCGCCTCCACTCCGTCCAGCCCGACGTCGCGCAGCAGCTCCGCGACCAGCGACGCCGCGCGCCGGCACTCCTCCACCGGCTCGATCGCCGCGTTGGCGACCGACCGGCACCCGACGAGCCGCGCGAGGTCGCCGCGAACCCGCGGCATACCGGCCTCCACGGCCGCGGCCAGCCGCCCGGCGAGGTCCCCGCTCACGGGACCAGGTCGTCGAGGTAGAGCGGCAGCATCTCCCACCACGTCGGCCAGTCGTGGTCGTAGGACGGGCCCCAGTCGTCGACCCGGTTGGGCACACGCTTGTCGCCCAGCACCCCGGCCACCTCCCACGCGCCGCCGGGGTCCTCCCACCGGCCGGATCCCGTTGCCAGCACGACGAACCGGCTGCGCAGGGTGTCGAGCTGGGGTCCCTCGAGCCCGGGCAGGAAGTGCAGCGGCGAGGCGTAGTAGAAGTCGTCGGTGAAGCCGCCACCGATGAACCGCTCGATCGAGTACGTCCCGCTCATGCAGACGGCAGCACCGAACAGGTGGGGGAAGCGGCACAGCAGGGCGAGGGAGTTGAATGCGCCGATCGAGGCTCCGGCGACGACGACGGGCGACGCGGAGGAGTCGGCGTGGATCGCCGGCACGACCTCCTCCGCCACCGCGCGCTGGTAGGCGTCGAACAGCCAGCGACGGTGGTCGGTCGAGCCCTCGCGGCGCATCATCGCCTGCCCCGCCGCACTGTCGCACGAGTAGACCTTGACCCGGCCGGCCTCGACCATCGGCCACAGGTGGCCGACGAGCTGGTTGCGCTCGACCTCCTCGGCGTCGCCACCCGCCGTCGGCAGGAGCAGGACGGGCGTGCCGTAGTGGCCCCAGCGGACCAGCGTGATGTCGCGGTCCATGCGGTCCGAGTGCCAGCGCTCGGTCACCTTCACGTCGGGCTCCTCACTCGTAGACGAACTTCTGGGGACCGGGGAACAGCCACGAGAGGCCGTCGCGCAGGCGGTCGCGCCAGTCCTCCCAGTTGTGGCCGTCTCGCGCCTCGACGTACTTCACGTCCATGCCGGCGGCGCGGAACACCTGCACCATCGACCGGTTGGGCGTGATGAGCGGCTCGTAGGTGCCGCACGACATGAAGATCCGCTCGACCGGTGCCGTCGGCTTGGCGCGGTAGCGGTTCACGAACTTCACCACCGGGTCGAACGGGGGCCCACCACCGTGGTCCGTCCCGATGTCGGTGAAGACGAGCGAGGCCGACTGCAGGAACAGCGACCCGAACACCCCCGGGTACCGCACAGCCGTCGACAGCGACGCGATCCCGCCGAAGCTGCTGCCCATGAGGCACCGGCCGGCCGGGTCGTCGACCAGCGGCAGGCGCTCGGCCAGGGTCGGCAGCAGCTCCCGCGCGACGAACCGGGCGTGCGGGGCGTGGTTGGGGTACTCCTTCAGCCGGTCGCGCGGCGGGACGAACGCCGCGACCAGCGGGGCCACGTCGAGCCGGTGGATGAGGTTGTCGAGCACGGTCTTCATCGCCGCGTAGTCGAGGTAGTCGGTGCCGTCGTGGACGACGAGGAGCGGGTACCGCTGGGCCGTCGTGTACCGGGCGGGCAGGTACAGCTTGACCGGCTGCTCGCGCCGCAACGCCTTGGAGCGCAACGTGTCCTCGACGATCTCCCCCTGCCGCGCCTCGGGGTCGTGGTGCACCCAGTCGGGCACCTCGTAGCCGGTCGCAGCGCAGACCGAGCTCGACCCGACGGGCGAGTGCGCGACCCGAGGGTTGAGCGGGTCGTTGAACGTCTCGTAGTGCTCGCCGCGGCGGGTCTCGAGCTGGTACTCGACCCGCGACCCGCTCGGCAGCTCGGTCGTGACGGCCCACAGGTCCGTGCCGGGCAGCAGCCGCATGGGCAGCGGGTCGGTCAGGCCGACGACCCGGTGCCGGACCCGCACCTCGTCGGCCTCGCCCCGGAAGAGGAACGTGACGCGCTCCCCCTCGACGATCGGCGCGCCGTGCCGGGCGACGAACCGGTCCACCGCCGCCGGCCCCACGGGCAGGCGGTCGCGCAGCCGGTTGACCGCCAGCCGCCCGCTCACCGCCGCACCCCTGTCACCGCAACGCCTCGCGCATGTCGTGGACCGCTCCGTCGAGCCCGAGGATCCGCGCCCCGGGCGGCAGGCCGCCGTCCTCGCCGAGCTCGAGCGCCGTGCCGTCGTCGAGCAGGACGCAGTGCTGCTCCCCGAACCGGCGCGCCAGCACCGAGCACCGCGCCGGGTCGTCGAGCCGCAGCCGCCGACGCGCGTGCGGCAGCGCGACGACCCCGCGCACGCGACCCAGCCCGCGGTCGTACACCTCGGCCTCGCTCGCCCCCTCCGGCCCGTGGTCGTGGAAGAGCACGACGCGCTCGGTCAGCGCCATCGCGCCGGCCGACCAGGCGACCACGGGCAGCTCGTCCGGGATGCGGATCGCGAACAGCCGCAAGGCCCGCAGCAGCGTGCCGACGTGGCCGCCGGTGAGCGCGAGCGCCGCCGACCCCGCCAGCAGGGCCGCGATCTCCCCGCGGTGCCAGCCGATCACCCCGCTGTCGTCGATCGGCGCCGTGGCGTCGAGGTCCGCGTACAGCTCCTTGAGCTTGCCGGCATACCAGCGGTCGACGTGCCGCACGACCTCCACGGCGTCGTCGAGGGCGTCGAAGCCGGCCCCGCGCCGCTGGAGCGCGTAGGCGTCGTCGAGGGCGCTCTGCAGCCTCGAGCGGTAGACCGACAGCAGTGCGTCGTGCCGGTCCCGGAAGGCGAGCCCGGCCGCGGCGAAGGCGGGGTCCTTCTCGAGGACGTCGAACATCCGGTGGTGCAGGCGCAGGTGCCGGGTGTCGCCACCGAGGACGCCGTCGAGCTCGGCGACGTCGTCCTCGCGCTCCTCCCAGCCGGCGTTGATCGTCGCGACCGGGCCGTCGACGCCGAGGGAGCGCAGGGCGGTGCCCGCAGTCGTCATGAAGCGCTGGGGACCCAGCAGGACGGTTCGCATGGTGCAGCGGGCGCCTCAGCAGGGCACCGCGTGGACCTGGACCGTGCGGCCCACGTCGTCGAGCATCCCGCGGAGCACGTCGTAGTCGGGGTGGCGCATCCGGACGTAGGCGTTCGCCATGTAGCCGGCCTCCACCGGTTGGGTCAGGTGGCCCTCGGGCGGGAAGTACGCGTCGATGACCCACTCGTTGTAGCGGTCGCGGATCTCGTGCAGCCCGCTGTGGCCGACGATGCGCCCGTCGCGGTCGGGGCGCAGCGCGATGATGCCCGCTGAGTAGGGGCGGTGCATCCGGCGCTCCGGCGTCCCGTGGACGATGACGTGGGCCCACTCGCGGTAGACGTCGACGTCGTTGCTCGCCGAGTACAGGTCCCAGCAGCCCACGCCGGGAGGCCGGGCGCCGATCTCGGAGAACTTCAGTCCCTTGGGCCCGTGGAACCACTCCATGTGGGTGGCGCTGGTGCCGATGCCGAGCGCCTCGATGACCCGCTGCCCCAGCTCGCGCACCTCGTCGTAGAACGGCGAGTCCGCCATCCGGTTCGTCGTGACGAACTGCGGCGAGATCCACCGGGTGCGCATCGCCTCGAGGACGTTCGGGAAGTAGTGCGTCGTCCAGTCGTGGACCACCTGCCCGTCGTGGGCGATGGTGTCGTAGAAGCCCTCGTGCCCCTCGACGAACTCCTCGATCGCGATCGAGGTCGCGCCGTGCGACCCGAAGTCGGTGAGGGCGTGCCCCAGCTCCGTGTCGTCGTCGACACGCACCGTGTCCTTGGCTCCGGCGCCGTCGCGCGGCTTCAGCACGAGCGGGTAGCCGACGCGCTCGGCGAACTCCCAGGCCTCGTGGGCGTGGTCGACCGCGGCCGACGCCGCCGTCGGGACGCCCGCCTGGCGCAGCGCCTCCTTCATCGAAGGCTTGTCGCGGCACAGCCACGTCGTGTGCACCGAGGTGCCCGGTATGCCGGTCGCCTCGCGCACCTGAGCGGCGACCATCGTGTGCGCCTCCACCGTGGCCTCGAGCCGGTCGACCCAGACCTTGGACTGGATGAACCTCGTGGCCTCTGTCATCTCGCGCAGGTTCGTCACCGAGCCGACCTTGTAGTAGCCGGACAGGGCGCCGCGCAGCTCGTCGTCGAGCGCCCACTCGTCGGACTCGCCGATCCCGAAGACGTTCGCCCCCACCGAGGCGAGGGCGAGTGCGAACCGGCGCTGGTTGGCCGGGAAGCCCGGCTCGACGAAGACGATGTTCACCCGTCCGACCGTAGCGGCGATCCGGTCCCCCGTCGCGTCGCGCCGGACGTGGTCGCTGGGGCCGCTTCAGGGTCCGGTTCAGCCGGCGAGCACGGCGTGCGCCGCGGCCACCCGCTCGCGCCACCACGCGACCCGGTCGTCGGCGGCCGCCCAGCGGTCCAGCAGCGCCTCGTCGCCCACGACGTCGCGCCCCGCGAGGACACCACGGACGGGGACCAGGGGGTCGGTCGTGACGTCGCCCTCGAGCAGCGCCACCGTCCCGAGGCCGCACGCGTGGTCCAGGTCCGGCAGTGCCGCGGCCAGGGCCACGCCTGCACGCATGCCGATGCTGGTGTCGAGGGCGGAGGAGACGACCGCCGGCAGGCCGCACTCGGCCACGACCTCGAGCGCCCGGCGCACCCCCGCCAGCGGGGCGACCTTGACCACCACGACGTCGGCGGCGCCCTCGCGCGCCACCCGGATCGGGTCGTCCGCCTTGCGGATCGACTCGTCCGCCGCGACCGGGACGTCGACGCCGCCGCGGGCGAGCGCGAGGCGCAGGTCGCGCAGCTCGGGCACGGTGGCGCACGGCTGCTCGGCGTACTCCAGGTCGTGCGCTGCGAGGGCGGTCAGGGCACGGACGGCGTCGTCGAGCGACCAGGCGCCGTTGGCGTCGACCCGGATGCGACCGCGCGGACCCAGCACGTCGCGCACGGCCGCGACCCGGTCGAGGTCGTCGGCCAGCGACTGGCCGGGCTCGGCGACCTTCACCTTGGCGGTGGTGGTCCCGTCGTACCGCGCCAACACCTCCGGGACCCTTGCGGCCGGCACCGCGGGCACGGTCGCGTTCACGGGCACCTCGGCCCTCACGGGCGCGGGCCACCCGCGCCAGGCGGCCTCGACCCCCGCGGCGAGCCAGCGCGCAGCCTCCGGCGCGGCGTACTCGAGGAACGGCGAGAACTCGCCCCACCCGACGGGTCCCTGCAGCAGGACCGCCTCGCGCACCGTGACCCCGCGGAACCGGGTCCGCATCGGGATCGACACCACCCGCATCCCCTCGAGCAGCTCCTCGAGCGGCGGGAGGTCGGTCATGGCGTCATTCCACCAGACGACCGGGAGGCCGGTCCCGCGCGGTCGGCCCGCGTCGGGGCACATCCGGCACTGCGGTGCGGGCCGCCCGCGTCGGGGCACACCCGGCAATCCGGGCGCACCCGCACGCCGAATAGCGTTCGGACGAGTCCCCCCGACGTCAGGAGCCCCATGCCCACGCTGTCCGACTTCTCCGCCACCACCCTCGAGGGTGCCGAGCAGGACCTCTCCACGTATGCCGGGAAGGTCGCCCTGGTCGTGAACACGGCCAGCGAGTGCGGCTTCACGCCCCAGCTCGAGGGGCTCGAGCAGCTCTACCGCGAGTACGGCGAGCAGGGGCTGGTCGTGCTGGGCTTCCCCTGCAACCAGTTCGGCGGCCAGGAGCCCGGCGACGCCGAGCAGATCGGGCAGTTCTGCCAGCGCAACTACGGCGTGAGCTTCCCGATGTTCGACAAGGTCGAGGTCAACGGCGACGGCGCCCACCCCGTGTGGAAGTGGCTCCGCTCGGAGAAGGGCGGCCTGCTGGGCAGCGCGATCAAGTGGAACTTCACCAAGTTCCTCGTCGGCCGCGACGGCCAGGTCGTCAAGCGCTACGGCTCCACGACCAAGCCCGCGGACATCGCCAAGGACATCGAGAAGGCGCTCGCCGCCTGACCCCTGCGCGCCCCGCAGAGGTACCTGGTCCGCCCGCGGAGCCGAACCGCCAGCGACGTCAGCGCTCGCGGCTGGACAGCACGCAGAACTCGTTGCCCTCGGGGTCGCGCAGCACCGTCCAGGGGGCGTCGCCCTGCCCCACGTCTGCCAGGGTGGCGCCGCGGTCGAGCAGTGCCCGGATCTCGGCGTCGCGGTCCTGGCTGCTGTGCGGCGCCAGGTCGATGTGCAGCCGGTTCTTCACCGTCTTCTCCTCGGGCACCCGGACGAACACCAGGCCCTGCGCCTGCCGCATCCACTCGGCCGAGTCCGTGATGGGGTCTTGCGACATGTGCCTCGGGATCACGGCGACCTCCTCGTCGTTCTCGAAGACGATCACGTAGTCGAGGGTCTGTGCCCACCACCGCGCTTGGGCGGCGATGTCGTGGGAGTCGACGACGACGGAGTACCAGCGCAGAGCCATACCGGGACGCTAGGGCGTCCCACCGACAGCGGCCAGGCGTTTCTGCTCCGTCAGGGCGATGTCGCGCAGGACGGCCAGGAACCGGCGCAGGCGCGCGACCAGGAGGTCGGCACTGGCCAGCTCGAGCAGGTCCGGGGTGGCCGAGCCGGCACCGCGCGGCCTTCGAGATGGGTACCCACAACCGGCCATCAGTCCAGTACCAGGGGCGAACAGGGCTGGGTCACTGATGCGTCAGGCGCATCAGTGACCCAGTACGCGAGCCACGACTCGTCACCCCCTCCCGGCCACGCGCCGCGCCCGACCTCCCGCCTGCGCGACCACGCGGCATACCGCCTGCACCCCGCCGTTAGGCTCGCCCGGGTGAGCGAGCAGACGAGCGTGAGCGACACCTTCGACCCGGCGGCGTGGGACGAGGTCGAGGGGTTCGACTTCACCGACATCACCTACCACCGGGCCAAGGACGTCGGTGCCGTCCGGATCGCCTTCGACCGGCCCGAGGTGCTCAACGCGTTCCGCCCGCACACCGTCGACGAGCTCTACCGCGCGCTCGACCACGCCCGCATGACGCCCGACGTGGGCTGCGTGGTCATCACCGGCAACGGCCCCGGCCCGGCCGGCACCGGCAGCGAGGGCAAGTGGGCCTTCTGCTCCGGCGGCGACCAGCGCATCCGGGGCCGCTCGGGCTACCAGTACGCCGCGGGCGAGACCGCCGACACCGTCGACCAGGCGCGGGTCAAGGCCGCGGGCGGGCGGCTGCACATCCTCGAGGTGCAGCGCCTCATCCGCACCATGCCCAAGGTCGTCGTCGCCGTCGTCAACGGCTGGGCGGCCGGCGGCGGTCACAGCCTGCACGTCGTGTGCGACCTGACGATCGCCAGCCGCGAGCACGCCCGGTTCAAGCAGACCGACGCCGACGTGGGCAGCTTCGACGGCGGTTACGGCTCGGCCTACCTCGCGCGCATGGTCGGGCAGAAGTTCGCCCGCGAGATCTTCTTCCTCGGCCGCACCTACTCGGCCGAGGACATGCACCGGATGGGCGCGGTCAACCTCGTCGCCGACCACGCCGAGCTCGAGGCCACCGCGCTCGAGGTCGCCCGCGAGATCCTCGGCAAGAGCCCGCAGGCCCAGCGCATGCTCAAGTTCGCGTTCAACCTCGTCGACGACGGGCTCATGGGGCAACAGGTGTTCGCCGGCGAGGCCACCCGGCTGGCGTACATGACCGACGAGGCCGTCGAGGGTCGCGACCAGTTCCTCGAGAAGCGCGACCCCGACTGGTCCCCCTTCCCCTGGTACTTCTGAGCCGGTCCCTGCGGGAAGGCCGCTACCCCGAGCCGCCCAGGTCCACCTCGAAGGCCTCGTAGACCAGGTCGGCGCCCTTCTGCCGGTGCCGCACCAGCTGCCCCATGAGGGTGGTCACCTCCTCGCGGAAGACCGGCAGGTCCGCCATGGTGCCGCCGTGCTCGAGCACGGCGAGGTAGGCGTCGATGTCCTCGCGGAAGCGGTCGTGCTCGCGGCGCAGCCGCCGCACCTGCCCGGCGAGCCGCGGGCTGTCCCGGCTCACCGACTCGTACAGCCCGCCCGGGCCCTCCGTCAGCTCGACGTGGTCGCGGAAGTCGTGCGCCAGCTCGGCCAGCGCGGCCCGCACCCGCTCGCGCCACGCCCCGCCGCGGGCGATCGGCGAGGCGAGCGCCTCGTCGACGGCCGCGACGGACTCGCGCAGCTCCGCACGGTGCGTGCGCACGCGGTCGAGGTATGCCGTGAGCTGATCGTCCATCCCCGACCTCCCGCGCGTGGTCCCGGACCCATGGTCCCGCCGAACCCTCGGGGCGTCCATCGCTGCGGCGACCAGTAGCGTCGACCCGTGACCGCCGTCCGACCGCTGCCGATCCCTGCCGGGGAGCGGGCGCGCGAGGCGCTTCCGGCGCTGCGGGCGGCGCTCGACGGCAGCGGGCCCGCCGTCCTGCCGTGCGCCGCGGACGGGCCACTGCCGGAGCTGCCCGACGGCGCCGTTCCCGACGACGGCACCGCTCTCGTCGTCGGGACGTCCGGCTCGACCGGGACGCCCAAGCTGGCGATGCTCCCCGCCACGGCCCTGGGCGCCTCCGCCGACGCGACGCACGACCGGCTCGGGGGGCCGGGCACCTGGCTGCTGGCCATGCCGCCGCACCACATCGCCGGGGTGCAGGTGATGCTCCGCTGCGTGGCCGCCGGCACCGAGCCGCACTTCGTCGACCTGTCGGGCGGCTTCACCCCGGACGCCCTGGCCCGAGCCGTGGCGCGGATGACGCCGGCAGCGGACCCGACGCCCGGGGGGCCATCGATGGGCCCTGCGACCGCCCGCCGTTACACCGCCCTCGTGCCCACCCAGCTGGTCCGGGTGCTGGCCGACCCGGGGGCCACCGCGGCCCTGGCCGACCTCGACGCCGTCCTCGTCGGCGGCGCCGGGACCCCGCCGTCGGTGCTGTCCGCCGCCCGGGCCGAGGGGATCCGTGTCGTCACGACCTACGGGATGAGCGAGACCTGCGGCGGCTGCGTCTACGACGGCGAGCCCCTGCGCGGCGCGCTGGTCCGCACCGATGCCGAGGGACGGCTCAGCCTCGGCGGGGCGACCCTGGCGACCGGCTACCTCGGCCGCCCCGACCTCACGGCGGCGGCCTTCTCCACGGACGCCGACGGCACCCGCTGGTTCCGCACCGACGACGTGGGCCACCGCGACGGCGTCGGGCGCTGGCACGTCGACGGCCGTCTGGACGACCTGGTCAACACCGGCGGCCTCAAGGTCGCCCCCCGTGTGGTCGAGGACGCCCTCACCGAGGTGGTCCCGGGGGTCGCGGAGGCGGTCGTCGTGGGGCTGCCCGACGCCGAGTGGGGCCAGGTCGTCGCCGCCGCCCTCGTCCTCTCGCCCGGGGCCGACCCGCCCACGCTGACCGGCGCCCGCGATGCCCTGCGCGGCACCCTGCCCGCCCACGCCCTCCCCCGCCACCTGCTCGTCCTCGGCGCCCTCCCGCTGCGCGGACCGGGCAAGCCGGACCGCCTCGCGGTCACCAACCTGCTCGAGGCGGACCGGGCCGCGCGTGCGACCATGGAGGCATGATCCGGGTCCTGCCCTGGCTGCTGACGATCGCGCTGACGATCTACGCCGCCGTCGACTGCGTGCAGACCGACGAGCGCCGGGTCCGGAACCTGCCCAAGCTGATGTGGCTGCTGGTCGTCCTCGTCTTCCCCATCGTCGGGCCGATCGTCTGGTTCATCGCCGGGCGCCCCCAGCGGGGTGCCACCGGTCCGGCAGGCCCGGGCGGCAGACAGCGTCCGCAGGCCCCGCGTGGCCCCGACGACGACCCGGACTTCCTCCGTAGGCTCTGACCGACAGCCCCGCCCGCACCACCCGAAGCGAGATCGCACACCGAATGGCCACTCCCGCCCAGTGGGTCGCCGGCGCCCGCCCGCGCACCCTGCCCGCCGCCATCGCCCCCGTCGTCGTCGGCACCGCCGCGGCATACCTGCTCGAGAAGGCCAACCTCGGCCTGGCCCTGCTCGCCCTGCTCGTCTCGGTGTCGCTGCAGGTCGGCGTCAACTACGCGAACGACTACTCCGACGGCATCCGCGGCACCGACGCCGACCGGGTCGGCCCGGTGCGGCTCGTCGGCCAGCACAAGGCAGCCCCCGAGAACGTCAAGCTCATGGCGTTCGCGTTCTTCGGGTTCGCGGCGCTGGTCGGGCTCGCTCTCGTGGCCCTCAGCCAGGCGTGGGTGATGATCCCGCTGGGGGCGCTGGCCGTGCTCGCGGCGTGGCGGTACACCGGCGGCGACAACCCCTACGGCTACCGCGGGCTGGGCGAGCTCTACGTCTTCGTCTTCTTCGGCCTCATGGCCACCCTCGGCACCCTCTACACGCAGGCCGGGCAGCTCTCCTGGACCGGCCTGGCGCTGGCCGTCGGCGTCGGCGCCATCGCCTCGGCGATCCTGGTCGCGAACAACCTGCGCGACATCCCCACCGACCGCGAGAACGGCAAGCTCACCCTCGCCGTGCGCCTGGGCGACCGCGGCACCCGGGTGCTCTACGTGGGACTGCTCGCCGTCGCCCTCGCGATGGTCGTCGTGGCGGCCCTGGACCAGCCGTGGGCCCTGCTGGGGCTCCCGGCCTTCGGCCTGGCGTGGAAGCCCGTGCAGGTGCTGCGCAGCGGCGCGACCGGCCGCGACCTCGTCCCGGTGCTCGCCGCCACCGGACTGTTCGAGGTCGCGTATGCCGTGCTGCTCGCGGTCGGCCTCGTCGTCGGCCGCGCGGTCACCGGCTGACGCCGGGACCGCGTCAGCGGTACTCGGAGCGCTCGTCCTCGGCGTCCTCGGCCGCCTCGTCGCCGTGGGCGGCCGCGGCCTGACGGGCCTGGGTGCGGCGCTCGATCCGCTCCTGCAGACGCTGGGTCGACTCCTCGCGGAAGCGCGCCAGCACGAAGTACGAGATCACCATCGAGATCAGCGCCGACAGCACGAGGAGCATCCACTCCTGGCCGCGGTCACGCAGGCCGAGCAGCCAGAGCGCACAGACGACGCCGAAGAAGATCAGCAGCCGCAGGACCGAGTAGCGCAGCATGTCAGAGCCCCGAGTAGGAGTGCTGGCCGACGAAGAACACGTTGACCACGGCGAAGTTGACGATGACGCAGGCGTAGCCCGCCAGCGAGATCCAGGCGGCGGTCTGCCGGCTGATGCCGCTCGTCGCGCGCGAGTGCAGGTAGGCGGCGTAGACGACCCAGATCACGAACGTCCACACCTCCTTGGGGTCCCAGTTCCAGTAGGACGCCCAGGCCTGCCGGGCCCAGATGGCGCCGGCGATGAGGGTGAACGTCCACAGCGGGAAGGCCACGATGTGCAGCCCGTATGCCGTGCGCTCGATCGAGGGGGCGTCCGGGAAGCGGTCGAGCACCGAGGCCCGGCCGGAACGCTGGAACGCGTCCTTGAGCAGGTAGATGCCGGTCGCGGCGGCGGCGAGGGTGAACAGCGCGGTGGAGATCACGGCGACGGTCACGTGGATCACGAGCCAGTAGGACTTCAGCGACGGCAGCAGCTCGGCCGCCTCGGTGTACCAGACGGCGACGGCCATGCCGAGGACGAGCAGCACCGGGCCGGTGATGAACAGGCCGAGCCAGCGCAGGTCGCGGCGGGTGGACCAGATCGAGTACGCGAGCGAGGTGAACATCGAGCCCATGACCGCGAACTCGAACATGTTGCCCAGCGGCCAGCGGTCGACCGACAGGCCGCGCAGGACGACCGACGCCAGCAGCAGCAGGCCGCCGAGCCAGGTCGTGGTCGAGGCGATGCCGGCCGCGGAGCGGGCCCGCTTCGACAGCTCGGGGCCGTCGGTGGGGCTGCCTGCCGCCGCGGCCACGGCGGGTGCGGAGACCGTCTCGGCTGGCGCACCCGCGCCGACCAGCTCGCGCTCCCGCGCCGAGGTCGCGTCCTTGGCGACCGCGCGGTCACGGGCCGGCAGCAGGCCGGCGAGGTAGATCGCGTGGCACACCATGGCGATGGTGAAGACCGCCATGGCCGAGTAGAGGCTGAGGTTGGCGTAGCCCGCGAGGGTCTCGTTCGTCATGAGCGTGGGTCCATCTCCGTGCCGGTGGGGGCGGTGGCTCGAGGCCGGCTGTCGGCCGTGGTGCCGGCTGCCGCGGTGGCTCGTGTCGTGACCTCGCCGAGCACCTGCTCGACGACCTTGCGCAGGCCGTCGTCGTCACCCTTCGCGAGGCCGGCGACGGTCACCACGGTACGTCCCCCACCCTCGGCGGGGGAAACCCGGACGAACACCCGGCGGCGGCGCACCACGAGCGAGGCGATGAGCCCGGCGAGGGCCAGCAGCGCCGCGACGAGGGTGATGCCCTTGCCCGGGTCGTGCCGGATCGACAGGCCGGCGAACCGGTCGACCGAGTCGAAGGTGATCGACCCGCGGCCGCCGGGCAGCTGGTAGGTCTGGCCGGGCTCGAGCCAGATCCGCAGCGGCGAGCCCTTGGCGTCCTTGAGCTGGGTCATCTCCGAGGTGTCCAGGACGTAGACCGACTGGGGGCGGCCGCCGGGCAGCAGCTCGCCCTCGTAGACCGTCAGCGCCAGCGCCGGGCGCTTGGCGTCGGGGAAGATCGAGATCGGGCCCTGCTCCTTGTCGATGACCGCGGTCGGCAGGAACAGGCCGGAGAAGCCGAGCGGCTTGGGGTCGGCGCCGGTGACCTTGATGGCGCCGACGGACCGGTAGTTGTTGTCCTGGGCGAGGAAGGGCACGGGGCCGCTGTAGGTCTCCTGACCCTTCGCGTCCTTGACGGTGACGACCGGGGCATACCCGTTGCCGAGCAGGAACACCCCCGCACCGCCGATCTCCAGCGGGTGGTTGACCTTGACCGTCTCCGTCGTGGGCTTCGCACCGGGGCTGGTCGTGGTCGTGAGGTGGGCGGTGAAGTCGCGCGGCTGGCCGAACTGGCCCCGGCCGGTGACGTTCTCCTCGAACTTGGCGTCGAGCTTGTCCACGGTGATGGTGAACGGCTGGAGCGTGTCGGGGTTCACCCACGGGCCCGGGGCGAAGGTGTCGTACTGGGACAGCGTGTTCGAGAACGACTTGCCGACCGGGACGATGACGTCGCCCTTCCAGCCCAGCAGGTGCCCGATGGCGACCCCGACGATGACGCCGATGAGGGCCAGGTGGAAGACGAGGTTGCCGGTCTCCTTGAGGTAGCCGTTCTCCGCACTGACGGTGGCGGCGTCGTGGCTGTGGACGCGGAACCGCCGGCCGCGCAGGACCTCGCGGGCGGCCGAGACCACCTGCTCGGGCGTCGCGCCGACCTCGGCGCGGGCCGAGTCGTCCAGCCGCTCCAGGCGCGACGGCGTGCGCGGCGGGGTCGAGCGCATCGCGCGCCAGTGCACCCGGCTGCGCGGCAGCACGCAGCCCACGAGCGAGATGAACAGCAGCAGGTAGATGGCGGCGAACCACGGCGAGGCGTAGACCTCGAAGAAGCCGAGCCGGTCCAGGACCGGGCCGGCCTTGGGGTGCTGGGCGATCCAGTCCGACGTGCGCGCCGGGTCGATGCTGCGCTGTGGCCAGATCGAGCCGGGCAGCGCGCCGATCGCCAGCAGCAGCAGCAGGAACAGCGCGGTGCGCATGCTCGTGAGGTTGCGCCAGGTCCAGCGGGCCCAGCCCATGGCGCCGAGGCGCGGTTGGGTGATCGTCGTGGAGTCGGCCATGTCAGATCACCGTCTGGAAGCCGCCGACGAGGGCGGTCTGGAGGTAGCGGGTCCAGCTCTCCCAGACCCCGGTCACGAGCATGAGGCCGATGACGAGCAGCAGCGCGCCACCGAAGAGCTGGATGGCGCGCTGGCGCCGCCGCAGGAACGCCGACACCGCGCCGAAGCGCTCGAACCCGGCCGCGATGAGCAGGAAGGGCACGCCGAGGCCCAGTGAGTACGCCACCGCGAGGACGATGCCGCGCGTGACGGCCGAGGAGTTCCCCGTCGTCGTCGCCAGGATGGTCACGGCGCCGAGGGTCGGCCCGGTGCACGGCGCCCAGCCGAGCCCGAACACGGCGCCCAGCAGCGGGGCACCGGCGAGGCCCGACGCGGGGCGCCAGTGCAGCTTGAGCTCGCGCTGGGTGCCCGCACCGAGGAACACCACGGCCATGAGCAGGACGAGCACCCCGCCGGCCCGCATCAGCAGGCCACGGTGCTCGACCAGGGCTGCCCCGACCCCGGCGAGGAAGGCCGTGACGAGGATGAAGACGACCGTGAACCCCAGGACGAAGAGCAGCGCGCCCAGGACCAGGCGGTGCCGGCGGCGCTGCTCGAGCGTCTCGTCCGACAGGCCCGTGACGTACCCGAGGAAGCCCGGCACGAGCGGGAGCACGCACGGCGAGGCGAAGGACACGAAGCCCGCGACCATGGCGACGGCGAGGGCCACCGGGAGCGCACCGGAGGTCACCGTGTCCTGCACGCCGGCAGCGGTCGCCGCGACGACGGGGATCGAGCTGGTCATCGTCGAGCTGCCTCAGCCCTTCGCCAGCACGTCGTCGACGAGCCCGGTCAGGGTCGAGGCCTTGACCTCGCCGTTGACCCGGGCGGCGATCCGCCCGGTCTTGTCCAGCACCAGGGTCGTGGGCGGCGCGCTGACCTTGCCCTGCAGGTTGAGGATGAGCACGCCGGACGGGTCCGCGAGGGAGGGGAAGGTGATCCCCCACTGCTTCGACGACGTGATCGCCGAGGAGGTGTTGTCGCGGGTGTTGATCCCCATGAAGGTCACCGGCTTGCCAGCCTTCTGGGCGGCCTGGAACGACTTCTCCAGCTCGGGGGCCTCCGTGCGGCACGGGCCGCACCAGGAGGCCCAGACGTTGAGCACGACGACGTCGCCACCGGCGTCCGGCAGCGCCCAGGGCTTGCCGTCGAGCATCGTGCCCGACAGCCCGACCGGTTTGCCACGGTCGGCGGGGGCGATGACCTCGACCGCACCGTCCTGCGAGATGTAACCCTTGCGGCTGCCGTCCTTGGCCTGGGCGGCGATGGAGTTCGGGTCGCTGCCGCAGGCGGCGAGGCCCGCGGCGAGGACGGTCACGGCGAGCAGCGCGAGCACGCGCGACCTGCGTGCCACACCCCGCACATGCGGCATACGAAGGCGGCTCATCCCGCCCCTCCCTGGGAGTGGGCGAGCAGCGCGCCGGCCGGCTCGGAGTAGGTGATGGACTCGAGCTCGTCGCCGACCCAGGTGAGCGTGGTCAGGGACGCGAGGCGGCACTCCCGCTTGCGCGGGTCGTGCCAGAGCCGGTTGCCGAGCAGCTCGTTGCGGGCCGTCCAGATCGGCAGCTGGTGGGAGACCACGACCGCCTCGTGGCCGCGGGCGGCGTCCCGGGCGTCGGCGATGGCGGCGAGCATGCGGCCGGCGACGTCGGCGTACGGCTCACCCCAGGACGGCTTGAACGGGTTGGTGACCAGCTTCCAGTGCCGCGGGTGGAGGAAGTCGACGGGGCGCATCGCGCCGACCCGGTGGCCCTCGAAGACGTTCGTCGACTCGATGACGCGGTCGTCGGTCGTCACGGCGACGCCGTGGGCGGCGGCCACCGGCGCGGCGGTCTCCTGGGCGCGCAGCAGGGACGAGGCGACGACGTGGGTGACGTCGTGGTCGGCCAGGTGGTCGGCGACCGCCTGCGCCATCTGGCGGCCGAGGTCGGACAGGTGGTAGCCGTCGAGCCGGCCGTAGAGGACGCCCTCGGGGTTGTGCACCTCACCGTGGCGCATCAGGTGCACGACGGTGCGGTCGTGGGGGGCGGAGCTCACGACTCGATTGTCGCAAACGCCTCTGCGGCCGCCGACGCCGCCGCCGGCAGGGCCGCCACGACGCGCTCGACCGCGGCGTCGTCGTGCGACGCGCTCACGAACCAGGACTCGAACGCACTCGGCGGCAGGTAGACGCCCTGCGACAGCATCGAGTGGAAGAACGCGGCGAACGCCGGCACGTGCTGGGCCCGGGCCTCGTCGTAGTCGGTGACGGCGCCGTTGCGGAAGAAGACGCTGAACATGCTGCCCGCGCGCTGCACGACGTGCGGCACACCGGCCTTCGACAGCTCCTCGCCGACGGCAGCGGTGAGCGTATCGGCGACGGCGCTGAGGCGGTCGTAGACGTCCGGGGTGCACTGCTGAAGCGTGGCCAGGCCGGCGGCCGTCGCGACGGGGTTCCCGCTGAGGGTGCCGGCCTGGTAGACCGGGCCGAGCGGAGCGAGCAGCGCCATGACGTCGGCCCGGCCGCCGAACGCGGCCGCCGGGAAGCCGCCACCCATGACCTTGCCGAACGTGAACAGGTCGGGCGCGCCCGCGGCATACGGGCCCTCCAGGCCGTACCACCCGCTCGCCGAGCAGCGGAAGCCCGTCATCACCTCGTCGGAGATGAGCAGGGCACCGTGCTGCGCGGTGACCCGGCGCAGGCCTTCGGTGAAGCCCGGGGCGGGCGGGACCACGCCCATGTTGCCGGGGCTGGCCTCGGTGATGACGGCCGCGATGTCGGCGCCGCGCTCGGCGAACGCCTCCTCGAAGGCGGCCAGGTCGTTGTAGGGCAGCACGATCGTCTCGGCGGCCATCTCCTTGGGCACGCCGGCGGAGTCGGGCAGCGCGAAGGTCGCGACCCCGGAGCCGGCCTGGGCGAGGAGGGAGTCGACGTGGCCGTGGTAGCAGCCGGCGAACTTCACGACGAGCGAGCGGCCGGTGTACCCGCGGGCCAGGCGGATGGCGCTCATCGTCGCCTCGGTGCCGCTGGAGACCAGGCGCACCTGCTCGACCGGCTCGACCCGGCGGACGATCTCCTCGGCGAGGGCGACCTCGTTCTCGCTCGGCGTCCCGAAGGAGAACCCCTTCTCGATCGTGCCGCGGACGGCGTCGAGCACGGCCGGGTGGGCGTGGCCCAGGATCATCGGGCCCCAGGAGCAGACGAGGTCGACGTACTCGCGGCCGTCGACGTCGCACAGGTACGGGCCGCTGCCCGACTCCATGAACCGCGGCGTGCCGCCGACGGCGCGGAAGGCGCGCACCGGCGAGTTCACGCCTCCCGGGGTCACCGAGGTCGCGCGGTCCAGCAGCGCCTGCGAGACGGGGGCGTCGAGGGGGTATGCCGTCATGCCGGCCATTGTCCCAGCCGTCCCTGAGTGCCCGATGGGTGGGAGGGCGCGGCCGGGGCCAGCCCTCGGCGGGGTCAGCTGTCGGCGGGGAACGGCCCGTGGTCGCGGGCCTCGGCGGTCACCGCGGGGTGCGGCCCGTCGTTGTCGGGAGCGAGCACGGCCCGGATGTGGTCCATGGCCTGGCCGAGGGCGAGGAACAGCTCCGGTGGCACGGGGTCGATGACGTTCTTGCGGACGCTGTCGACGTGGACGACGGCCATCTCGCGCACGGCGTCCCAGCCGGCCGGCGTCAGGACGAGCTCGACGCCGCGCTTGTCCTCCAGGCACGACTCGCGGCGGACCCAGCCGCGCTTCTCCAGCCGGGACGCGGTGTGGGTGAGGCGGCTCCGGGACTGCACGACGAGGTCGGCCAGGGTGGACATCCGCAGCCTTCGGCCGGGCGCCTCGGAGATCATCGAGATGATCTCGTACTCGGTGAGCTGGACGCCGTGCGACTGCAGGTCCCGGTCGAGGGCCTCCTCGATGAGCCGGCTGCCGCGCAGGTAGGCGCGCCACGCCCGTTGCTGCTCGGCGCTGAGCCAGCGCGGTTCCCCCTGGGTGCTCATGGCCCCGAAGTATGGCACCGGGCAGAGGTGTGACCCACGTCACTTCGCTGTAGTTGAAATATAAACGACGTCTGCTAGGTTGAAGAGGACGAACCAGCCGGGACCTCCCCGGCAGAACACGAACCACAGGAGACCACCACCATGGCCAGCATCCACGACCTCCCCGCCGGCACCTGGACCGTCGACGCCTCGCACAGCGAGCTCGGCTTCACCGCCCGCCACCTCATGGTCAGCAAGGTCCGCGGACAGTTCAAGGAGTTCGAGGGCAGCGTCAAGGTCGGCGACGTCATCAGCGACTCGCAGGTCACCGCCGTCGCCCAGCTCGCCTCGGTCGACACCGGGTCGGCCGACCGCGACGCCCACCTGAAGTCCGCCGACTTCTTCGACGTCGAGAACAACCCCACCATGAGCTTCACCTCCACCGAGGTCACCGAGGACTCCCTCAAGGGCGACCTGACCATCAAGGGCGTCACCAAGCCGGTCGTCTTCGACCTCGACTTCAACGGCCTGGCCACCGACCCGTGGGGCAACCAGAAGGCCGGCTTCGAGGCCACCGCGGAGATCAACCGCAAGGACTGGGGCCTGGAGTGGAACGTCGCCCTCGAGGGTGGCGGCGTGCTCGTCTCCGAGAAGATCAAGATCACCCTGGACGTGCAGCTCCTCAAGGCCGCCTGAGCCAGGACTGCGCCCCACCGCGAAACGGCGGTTGCCCGGCATACCGCGGGATCCTTTCCCGAGTGTTGCCGAGCAACCGCCGTTTTGTGTGCCGGGCGACCGCCCCCGTCCGGGTGACAGCGAACCGATCAGGAATCGCGATCACGAACCTGGCCCGACCCCCTGCCGCCCCGGGCCGGTCGCTGCGAGCCTGTCCGCGTGAACAGCTCCCGACGCGTCGCCCGGCCGGTCCTCGCCGCCGCGACGGCCCTCGTGGGCGCGTGCGCTGCGGCCCTGCTCACGGCGCCGGCCGCGACCGCCGAGGCGTACGGCGGCGCGGCGCGCAGCGTCGTGACGAGCGAGCAGGACTGCTTCGAGTTCGGCGAGAGCCAGGGCGTCCCGACGAGCACCCTCCCGGCCGCCCTCTTCGAGCGGTTCACGCCCGTGCTGGTCCCCACCAACCCGACGCGCACGCTCCTCTACCTCGTGGACTACGTCTGCGACGAGACGTCGGTAGGCCCCGGGTCGGCGACCTGGCCCCGCGCCAGCCTCACCACGATCGGCATCGTCCAGGTCCTCGACAGGGCGACCGGCACCCGCGGCGCGTACATGCTCTGGCACGGCACGACCAACCCCCAGCTCGCGTCCGTGCTCACCCGGCTGGGGGCGCCGACCACGGTGCTGCAGGACGCGGACGCGACGGTCACGGACCTCGGCGGCGGCCGGAGCCGGGTCACCTACCGGGTCGGGGACAGCGCCGTGGCCCACAGCCGCGAGGCGACGGCCGTCGAGCCGGCGACCGAGCCCGTGACGACGTCCCCGGCCGGCAGCTTCCGGTATGCCGTGGCGGGCGACAAGGGGCTCGTGCAGGTCGCGTTCGACAACAGCCTCCGACCGACCTCCACCGCCAGCTCGGTGGTCACCGTGCCGCCGGACAGCGGCCTCGCGCCGTACTTCGCGCACCTCGCCCAGCCGGTGGTCCTCACCCGGCCCTCGGCGTCCTTCACCAGGGGTTCGTGGACGGGGACGTACACCCTGGTGCCCTAGACCCCCCGGGCGGGCCGACAGGGGCACGGGGGAAACGGCCCGCCCGGGGACGCTCCCCCACCACGCGTGACGATCGGGAGCCGGGCCCCTGACCTCGGCGAATCTGCTTGCGGGCGCCCCCGCACGAGCGCACCATGGGCTGCACCCCAGGACGCGCAGGGAGGGGTGGTCGCGTGGAGCTGCGGCAGGTGCAGGCGTTCCTCGCCGTGGCCGAGCACGGGGGCTTCCGCCGCGCGGCGGCGCGCACGTACGTCAGCCAGCCCGCCCTGTCGGCCCAGGTGCGCGACCTCGAGCGCGGCCTCGGCGTGACCCTGCTGGTCCGCCGCACGGACGGCGTCGAGCTCACGGCCGCCGGCGCGGCCCTCCTCGGTCCCGCGCAGCACCTCGTCGACGCGGTCGAGAGCGCCCGCAGGACCGCCGCCAACCTGCGCCACACCGGCACGGTCACCGTGGGACTCATGCCCGGCGGGGCAGCCGAGCTGACCACGCCGCTGCTTACCGGCCTGGCCAGCCGCTTCCCCGGGGTGCACGTCGTCGTCCGGGACGTCGAGCTGCGCGCCTGGCACGACGACCTCTGCGACGAGCTCGACCTGCTCGTCGCCAGCCCGCCGTGGCCTGACCGCGAGCTGCTCGTGACCGAGCTGCTCGACGACGAGGTCGTCCTGGCCTACCCGTGGAACCTGCTCCCCGACCGGCCCGGCGTGATCAGGCTGGAGGACGCGCTGCGGCTGCCCCTGGCCGACCTCGCAGCCGAGACCGGGCAGGCGGTCACACGCTTCTGGACCCTCGCCTGGCTCACCAACGGGGCTGCGGACTACCGGCGAGCCGGTCCGCCGGTCGGCGGGATCGAGCAGACCCGCGACGCGATCCTCTCCGGCACCGTCGGGGCGTTCGGACCGGGCTGGGTGGCCCGGGTGCTCGGCTCCCCCGAGTACGGCACGGCGCGGCTGGCCGAGCACCCCGCGGCCGGGGTGCGGCTGCTGTCCCGGCCGCAACCGCCCGAGGTGGTGCAGGCCATGCACGTCGAGGCGCGGCACATCGTCCGCGAGATCGGGCCGTGGGTGCTGGGGAGCCCGCTCGACCCCGCTCCGGGCGGAGGCGTCAGCCCGTGACGGACCGGCGCAGGACCGCGGCCGCCTCCAGCGCGTAGTAGGTCAGGATGACCTGCGCGCCGGCACGACGGATGTTGAGCAGCGACTCCATGACGGCCCGCTCGCGCTCGATCCACCCGTTCGCCGCAGCCGCCTCGATCATCGAGTACTCCCCCGAGATCTGGTACGCCGCAACGGGAACCGGCGACATCGCCGCCGCGGCGGCCACGATGTCGAGGTGCGGCATGGCCGGCTTCACCATGACCATGTCGGCACCCTCGGCGATGTCCAGCTCCAGCTCGCGCAGCGACTCCGTCGCGTTGGCCGGGTCCTGCTGGTAGGCCGCGCGGTCACCCTGCAGCGAGGACTGCACCGCCTCGCGGAACGGGCCGTAGAGCCCCGAGGTGTACTTCGCGGCGTACGCGAGGATCACCGTGTCGGTGAAGCCCTCGGCGTCCAGCGCTGCCCGGACGTGCGCGACCTGGCCGTCCATCATCCCGGAGAGACCCAGCACGTGGGCACCGGCACGCGCCTGCGCCAGGCCCATCGCGGCATACCGCTCGAGCGTGGCGTCGTTGTCGACCACGAGGTGACCGGGGCGGCGCTCGGTGAGCACCCCGCAGTGGCCGTGGTCGGTGAACTCGTCGAGGCACAGGTCGGCCATGACGACGGTGCGGTCGCCGACGGCCTCGACCACGCGCCGCAGGGCGACGTTGAGGATGCCGTCCGGGTCGTCGGCGCCCGAGCCGACGGCGTCCTTGTGCTCGGGCACGCCGAAGAGCATGAGGCCGCCGATGCCGGCCTCGACCGCCTCCTGCGCGACCTCGACGAGCGAGTCCAGCGTGTGCTGCACGACCCCGGGCATGGCCGAGATCGGCTGCGGCTCGGTGATGCCCTCACGGACGAACACCGGCAGCACCAGCTCGGCCGGGTGCAGGCGCGTCTCGGCGACGAGCCGGCGCAGGGCCGGGAACTGGCGCAGCCGCCGCGGACGGAGGACCGGACCGGCCGGCTCCGGCCGCGGCGTGCTGCTCAGGTGCTCCACGTCAGCGGGCCCGCCGGCGCGCCGAGGCCTTCTTGCGCGAGGGGCGCACGACCTCCTCGCCGGCCTCGAGCGCCGCAGCCGCCAGGCCCAGTCCGTAGTCGGCCAGGGCGTCGACCAGGGCGTCGGAGGACGCCTCGGGCGCGAGGACGTCGACCCGCAGGCCGTGCTCCTCGGCGGTCTTGGCGGTGGCCGGGCCGATGCAGGCGATCACCGTCGACGGGTGCGGCTTGCCGGCGATGCCGACGAGGTTGCGCACCGTCGAGGACGAGGTGAAGACGGCCGCGTCGAACTGGCCGCCCTTGATCGCCTCACGGACGGGCGCGGGCGGCGGGGCGGCGCGCACGGTGCGGTAGGCCGTGACGTCGTCGACCTCCCAGCCCATCTCCTGCAGGCCGGCCACGAGCGTGTCGGTGGCGATGTCCGCGCGGGGCAGGAAGACCCGGTTGATCGGGTCGAGCACCTCGTCGAACGGCGGCCAGTCGGCCAGCAGGCCCTGGGCCGAGTTCTCACCGGACGGCACGAGGTCGGGCACGATGCCCCACTCGCGCAGCGCCTCGGCGGTCACGCCGCCGACGGCCGCGATCTTGAGACCGGCGAAGGCGCGGGCGTCGAGACCGAACTCCTCGAACCGCTCACGGACGGCCTTGACCGCGTTGACGGAGGTGAAGCCGATCCACTCGTAGCGGCCGGTGACCAGGCCCTTGACCGCGCGCTCCATCTGCTGCGGCGTCCGCGGCGGCTCGACCGAGATGGTCGGGACGACCTCGGCGGTCGCGCCGTACGACTCGAGCCGGGCGATGGTGCGGCCGGACTGCTCCTTCGTGCGCGGCACGAGGACGTTCCAGCCGAACAGCGGCTTGGTCTCGAACCAGGAGAGCTCCGAGCGCATGGCCACGGTCGAGCCGACCACGGCGAGGGCCGGGAACTCGACCGACTTCATCACCTTGGCGACCTCGCCGAGGGTGGTGACGCGGGTCGACTGCCGGATGGTGGTGCCGCGCTCGGTCAGCGCGACCGGGCTGTCGGCGGGACGGCCCGCGTCGAGCAGCTTCGCCAGGGCGGCGCCGAGGTCCTCGGGCGGGCCGAGCAGGACGACCGTCACCGAGTCGGCGGCGGAGGCCGCCCAGTCGACGTTGCGGTCGTTGGCGGAGATCACGTGGACCGCGGGCGAGCTGCTCGAGGTCAGCGGGATGCCCGCGTATGCCGGGACGGCCGAGACCGCGCTCACGCCGGGGACGATGTCGAACCCGATGCCTGCCTTGTGGCAGGCCAGGGCCTCCTCGGCCAGGCCGTTGAACAGGGCCGGGTCGCCGTCCATGAGCCGCACCACGAGGCCGCCGGCAGCGGACTTGGCGGCCTTGACGACGAGCTTGGCGCGCATGGCGTGGGTCAGCGGCTGGCCGTGGTCGCCGTGGCCCGCGTCGACGACCTCGACGTCCGGGCCGCAGTAGCGGGCGACGACCGACTCGCGGGCGACCTGGTCGATGACGACCACGTCGGCCGCGGCCAGCAGGTCGACCGAGCGGACGGTCATGAGGCCGGAGTCACCCGGGCCGGCGCCGACGAAGGCGACGCGACCGGGCGCCTTGGCGGCGCGGGTGGGGCGGGTCTGGGTGGGCTGGGTCGAGCGCGTGGGGCTCACAGTGCACGCTCCGTGCTGTCTCGTTCTGGGCTGCGGGGGTTGCTGCTGTCGACGGCGGCGACCGAATGCGGTCCGGTCGCCCCGGCTGGGTCGGGCGGGCGGGGGTCGGTGCGCGGTCCGGGGTCACCACCGGCCGGTGGTCGTGGCTCGGGGCCGACGATCTCGGCGGCACCGTCCTCGAGCAGGACCGCAGCCAGGCGACGGCCGAGCGACTCGGCCTCGCCGACCGGGCCCACGAGGGAGCGGCGCAGGTCGAACGAGCCGTCGACCGAGCCGACGAACCCGCGCAGGGACAGCTCGAGGCCGTCCTCGCCCTCGACGACCTCGGCGAGCGCGCCCACCGGGGCGGAGCAGCCGGCCTCGAGCGCCGCGAGCAGGGCCCGCTCGGCGGTGACGCAGGCGCGGGTGTCAGCGTCCTCGAGGGCGGCGAGGACGGCGAGCGTGTCGGTGTCGTCGGCGCGGCACTCCACCGCCAGGGCACCCTGCCCGGGGGCCGGGAGCACCTGCAGCGGGTCGATCGCCTCGGCGACCTCGTCGAGCCGGCCGAGGCGGGCCAGGCCGGCCCGGGCCAGGACGACCGCGTCGAGCGCGCCGTCGCGGACCATCGCCACGCGGGTGTCGACGTTGCCGCGGATGTCCTTGAACGACAGGCCCATTCCCAGGGCTGCCAGCTGGGCGACCCGGCGCGGCGACCCGGTGCCGACGACGGCGCCGTCGCCGAGCTCGCCGAGCGTGCGCCCGTCGGCGGACACGAGCACGTCGCGCGGGTCCTCGCGCGTCGGCACCGCGGCCACGACCAGGCCGGGCTCCGGTGCGGTGGGCAGGTCCTTGAGCGAGTGGACGGCGAGGTCGACCTCACCGGCGAGCAGGGCGCGGCGCAGGGCCGCCGCGAAAACGCCGGTGCCGCCGAGGGAGGACAACGAGGCGGTCGAGGTGTCGCCCTCGGTCACGACCTCGACGAGCTCGACGGTGTGGCCGAGCGCGCGCAGGCGGTCGGCCACCCAGCCGGACTGCGTGGTGGCGAGGGCGCTGCGGCGCGTGCCGAGGCGCAGGGTGCGCCGGCTGCTCACGGCATACCTCCCTGGGAGGGCGGCACGGACGCGGTGGCGGTCTGTCCCGGACGCAGGTCGAAGAGCTCGCGCAGCGCCTGGGCGTAGTCGTCGCCCTGTCCGCCCACGGCCAGCTCCTTGACGCGGACGGTCGGGGTGTGGAGCAGCTTCTCGACGATCCGGTGAACCGCGAGCTGCACCTCGGCGCGGGTGGCCTCGTCGAGGCCGGGGAGGCGCTGCTCGAGCCGGCCGAGCTCGCCGGCCACGACGTCGGCGGCGTGCCGGCGCAGCGCGGCGACCGTCGGCGCCACCGACTCGGCGGCGCGCGAGGTGAGGTATGCCGCGACCTCGCCGATGACGAGGTCCGCGACCTCCTGCACCTGGGCGGAGGCCTGGCCTGCGGACAGGTCGTCGCCGAGAGCGGAGAGGCCGGCGACGACGACACCGCGCAGCGAGGCGACCTCGGGTGCGACGTCGTGCGGCAGGGCGAGGTCGACGTACGCCTGCGGGCGCCCGGCGCGGGCGACCTGGGCGTCGGCGGCCGTGGCGAGGTCGACGACGACACCGGTCGAGCCGGTGCACGACACGACGAGGTCGGCGGTCGCGAGGGCGTCGGCCAGCTCGGCGAGCGGGCGGGCGGTGCCACCGGTGCGCTCGGCCAGGCGCTGCGCCTTGGACAGCGTCCGGTTGACGACGGTGAGCGACCCGACGCCGCGGCGGGTCATCGTGGTGGCGGCCAGCGAGGACATACCGCCCGCGCCCACGACGAGGACCGACAGGTCCTGCAGGGGCCCGAGGTGGGACTCGGCGCGGGCGATCCCGGCCTCGACGAGCGAGACGCTGACGGCGTCGATCCCGGTCTCGGTGTGGGCACGCTTGCCCACCCGCAGGGCCTGCTGGAAGAGGGCGTTGAGGGCCGGGCCCGCGTGCCCGGTGCGCTGGGCGTCGCGCAGCGCCGTGCGCATCTGCCCGAGGATCTGGGCCTCGCCGACGGCCATCGAGTCCAGGCCGCAGGCGACGGTGAACGCGTGCGCGATGGCGCGGTCCTCGTAGTGCACGTAGAGGTGCTCGCGCAGCTGGACGTTGTCGACGCCGGTGGCCTCGGTGAGCGCCTCGGTGATGTCGCTGACGGCACCGTGGAAGGTGAGCGACTCGGCATACACCTCGGTGCGGTTGCAGGTGGAGACGACGATGGCCTCGGAGACGTTCTCGCGCGCGGTGAGCCGGTTCTCGAGGTCGGCGCGGCGCGACGGGTCCAGCGACATCGCCTCGAGCAGCGGCAGCGGGGCGGTGTGGTGGGACAGGCCCAGGATCACGAGGCTCACCGGACCACCGCCTTGGCCAGCGGTCGCAGGCCCTCACCCGCGAGCGCCTTGCGCTGCTCGTGGAAGGCGAGGATCTGCAGCTCGGTGGACAGGTCCACCTTGCGCACGTCGACGCCCTCGGGCACGACGAGAACGCTCGGCGCGAAGTTCAGGATGGAGGAGACGCCGGCGGCGACGAGCTGGTTGCAGACGTCCTGGGCGGAGGCGGCGGGCGTGGCGATGACGCCGATCGCGAGACCCTGCTCCTGCACGAGGCTGGGCAGGGCGTCCATGGACTGCACCGCGATGCCCGCGATCTCCTGGCCGTGGAGCTTCTCGTCCTGGTCGAGCAGGGCGACGACACGGAAGCCGCGGGTGGCGAAGCCGCTGTAGGCGGCGAGCGCGTGCCCGAGGTTGCCCATCCCGACGATGGCGACCGGCCAGTCCTGGGTCAGCCCCAGCTCGCGCGAGATCTGGTAGGCGAGGTGGTCGACCTCGTAGCCCACGCCACGCACGCCGTAGGACCCCAGGTGGGACAGGTCCTTGCGGAGCTTGGCGCTGCGCACGCCCGCAGCTGCCGCGAGCTCCTCGGAGGAGACGGAGGTGATGCCCCGCTCGGCGAACCCGGTCAGGGCTCGGAGGTACTCGGGTAGCCGGGCAACCGTGGCGTCGGGGATGCCCCGACGGGCGCTCGGTTCGGCTGACACGTTCTCTCGGGCTCCTTCTCGACACAGGCAGCCCGCACCTGGCTGGAGCGGACGGGAGCCATTGCAGGTTACGCTTTTGTGAACGGATGCACAAAGTCACAAGCAGGCCCCCGTCCCGTGCGTGAGACAGGTCACCCCGGCAGGGCCGCGGAGGCCGTCGACCTGCTGCGGCCGCGCCGCCGTCAGGCCCCCAGCGCGGCCCTCAGACGGGCCTCGTCGACCCGCCAGTAGTCGTGCTGCCGGCCGTCGACGAGGGTCACCGGGATCTGCTCCGCGTACCGCTCGAACAGGTCCTTGTCCTCCAGGATCGACACCTCGTGCCAGCCCACCCCGAGGTCGCCGGCCACGCGCTCGATGACGACGCGGGCGTCGTCGCACAGGTGGCACCCGAGCTTGCCGATGAGGGTGATGCGGGGCTGCGGTGCGGGTGTGGCGGACACCGCTCCAGCGTATGCCGCGGCGCACCTGGGCGAGCCCTAGGCTCGGGGCCATGACCGAGGCCGCCGCCACCGAGCTGGACACCGAGCCGGCGACGCCCCGCGACCCCGGGGCGGCCGCGTTCTTCGACGTGGACAACACGGTCATCCGCGGCGCGAGCATCTGGCAGCTCGCCCTCGGCCTGTGGCGGCGCGACTTCTTCACGCTGCGCGACGTCAGCGCGATGGCCTGGAAGCAGGTCCGCTTCGCCCTCCTCGGGGAGAACCTCGCCCACGTCGAGCAGATCCGGCAGCAGGCGCTGGGGTTCATCGCCGGGCACTCGGTCGCAGAGATCCACGCCATCGGCGAGGAGGTCTTCGACGAGGCCATGCACGACCGCATCTGGCCGGGCACCCAGGCCCTCACCCGCACGCACCTCGAGGCCGGGCAGGAGGTCTGGCTCGTCACCGCCACCCCGGTCGAGGTGGCCACGGTCATCGCCGACCGGCTCGGCCTCACCGGCGCCCTCGGCTCGGTGGCCGAGTCGGTGGACGGCATCTACACCGGGCGCATGGTCGGCGACTTCCTGCACGGTGCCGCCAAGGCGCGCGCCGTCGAGGCGCTGGCGGCCGAGCGCGGGTTCGACCTGTCCCGGTGCGCCGCCTACTCGGACTCTGCGAACGACATCCCGATGCTCTCCCTCGTGGGGCACCCGGTGGCCATCAACCCCGACGGCGCGCTGCGCGACCACGCCCGGGCGCACGGCTGGACCATCCACGACTACCGCACCGGCCGGCGCGCGGCGAAGGTCGGCGCCCAGGCCGTCGGCGCCACCGCGCTCGCCGGGGTCCTCGCGGCAGCCGCCCGTCGACGGCGGCGCTGAACGGATCCGCGCGAGCAGGGCGATGTGACCGGGGTCTCCTGACAAATGCTCCGCAATCGGGGAAACTGTCCCTCGGTCAGGAGGTGTCCCCTATCCGATCTCGCCCACGCCGGAACGCGCCCGCAGCACCCTTCGCGGTGCCGGGTCGGGCTGTCCCCACCCTGACAACGACCGTCCCCGCCGTGGGTTACGCCGGGCACGGGATGGGTCCGGCCACTGCCGACTTCCTCTCCACCCTGCGCGTCCTGCTCAGTGTCGCCGGCGACGCAGGCACCCTGTCGGGCGACGGGCGCGGGACCGGAGGGGGCGCCGCCCGCGCAGGCTTCGGTCCGGGCGAGGCCCCGCAGGACTTCGAGCGTGTCGCGGCCCTCGTCGAGCTCGCCCAGCGCGGGGACGCCGAGGCCTTCGGCATGCTCTACGAGCGGTACGTCGACACCGTGTACCGCTACGTCTACGTGCGGGTCGGGACCAGCCAGCTCGCGGAGGACCTCACCTCCGAGACGTTCCTGCGGGCCCTGCGCCGGATGGACTCCTTCTCCTGGCAGGGTCGTGACATCGCCGCGTGGTTCATCACCATCGCGCGCAACCTCATCACCGACAACGCGAAGTCGGCGCGGTTCCGCATGGAGGTCAGCACGGCCGACATGCTGGACGCCGACCCGCGGGTGGAGGCCGCCCCGGAGGGCGAGGTGCTCGAGCGGCTGCGCGACGAGCGCCTCCTGCAGGCGGTCAAGACCCTCAAGCCCGAGCAGGCGGAGTGCGTGGTCCTGCGGTTCCTCCAGGGCCTGTCCCTGGCCGAGACGGCAAAGGTCCTCGGCAAGTCCGAGGGGGCGGTCAAGCAGCTGCAGCTGCGGGCCGTCCGGGCGCTGCACCGGGAGCTGGCCGATGTGGAGCTGTAGGCCGTCGCACGCAGCCGACGGATATCGCTACGACTCGGCGCGTAACTTCCGCGCCACCCGCTCGTTCTCAGCGCGGACAACCGTGACCGAGCTGGGGAGGGAGGTGCCGGCATGCCACTGCTGAACCGCTCGGCGGACCGCTTCCAGCGAGCGCTGGAGGGCGAGCGCGTCGCCGACCCCCAGCTCGAGCAGCTGGTCCGCACCAGCCACCGGCTCGCCGGCGCCGGCACGCACGTCGCCGGGCCCGACCCGGACTTCGTCGCGGCGCTGCGCACGCGGCTGATGGCCGAGGCGGAGCGTATGCCGGCACCCTCGCCCACCGCCGCGAAGGCCGCTGCTGCCCGTCGCGCCGCCGCTCGCACCACCCCCGTGGTCGTGGTGCTCGGCCGCGGCACCCCGAGGCTCGTCGCCGGGGTGGCGGCCTCCGCGGTGCTCGTCGGCGGCATCGTGGGCGCCGCCTCCCGCAGCGCCGTGCCGGGGCAGGCCCTCTACCCGGTCAAGAGCTGGCTCGACGGCGTCCAGGTGCGCCTCGCCGACAACGACCTCGACCGTGGCCGGACCTACCTCGACCAGGCGCAGGAGCACATCTCCGACGCCCGCGACCTCGCCGAGCACCAGTCCCCGCACGACAACGTCGACGTCGCCCTGCGGGCCGCCATCACCTCCGTCCGGCGCGGGCAGCAGTCGCTCGACACGGCATACGCCACCACGGGCAACCCGCAGGCACTGCTCTCGATGCGCGACTTCACGGCGCGGGCGCTGCCGCAGGTCGACGTGCTGCGCCGCGAGGTGCCGCAGCAGTCGATCCCGCTCGTGGCCGAGCTCGAGTCGCTCCTCCTGCAGTCGCAGCAGCAGACAGCCCGGCGGATCGCGGCCTGTGGCTCGCCCTGCTCCGAGCTCGCGTCCACCATCGGCCCGGCCACGCTGCCGTCGCTGACCACGAGCGCCGCCCCGAGCGGGACGTCGTCGTCGACCCGGCCCTCGGGTGCTCCCACCGTGGTGGCCACGGTCCCCCGGGCGAGCGCCACCCAGTCCGGCTCCGGCGCGGGTGGGTCCCTGACCGGCCCCTCGGCCAGCGTGGGCGTCGGCGGGGTCACCGCAGGTGCCGGTGGCGGTGGCGTCACCGCCGGCACGGGTGGCGTCGGCGTCGGGCTGCCCACCGTCAGCGCCACCGTGCCCCTGCCGTCGGCCTCGGCCACGGTTCCCCTCCCCTCGGCGACGCTGGGGACCGGCGGGGTCAGCGCCACGGTGCCGAACTCGACCCTCGGGCCGGTCACGCTCCCGGGCGTCACCCTCACGCTCCCCTGACGAAGCCCGCCTCGCCCGACGCCCCGGAGCGCTTGCCGCGCCGGACGCCACGGCGCCGGCTCGTCAGAAGAAGACGGAGCGGCGCTGCATCAGCAGCGAGTACAGCGTCTGCTGGATCGTCTCGCGGACCTGGTCGGTGAGGTCGAAGACGAGCATCGGGTCGTCGGCGGCGCTCGGCCCGAGGTCCGCCGTCGACACCGGCGCCCCGAACTCGATGATCCACTTGCTCGGCAGCGGGACCAGGCCCAGCGGGCCGAGCAGCGGCCAGGTCGGGGTGATGGGGGCGTACGGTGCGCCGAGGAGCCGGGCGACCGTCTTGACGTTGCCCAGGATCGGGTAGATCTCCTCGGCGCCGACGATCGAGCACGGGATGATCGGCACCCCGGTGCGCAGGGCGGCGGAGACGAAGCCGCCCCGCCCGAACCGCTGCAGCTTGTACCGCTCGCTGAACGGCTTGCCGACCCCCTTGAAGCCCTCCGGCCAGACGCCGCACAGCTCGCCGGACGCCAGCAGCCGCTCGGCGTCGGGGTTCGCCGCGAGGGTGGACCCCGACTTGCGGGCGACGTTCCCGATCACCGGGGTCTGGAACACGAGGTCGGCGCCCAGCATGCGCAGGTGGCGGTGGGCGGGGTGCTCGTCGTGGACGGCGACCTGCGTCATGAGGGAGTCCATGGCGATGGTGCCGGAGTGGTTGGCCACGACGAGGCCGCCGCCCTCGGCGGGAATGTTCTCGACGCCGCGCACCTCGACCCGGAACCAGCGGCGGTACAGCGGGCGCAGCACCGGCAGGTAGAAGTGCTCGGTGAAGTCGCGGTCGAAGCCGAAGTCGTCGACGGTGTAGTCACCGGTGAGCCGACGCCGCACGAACGCCAGCATGGCCGCGAGGTGACGCTCGACGTCGTCGGGTGACAGCCCGGCCGCCTCGGCCGCGACACGGATGGCACTGATGCCGGCGGTGAGCAGCTCCTCGACGCCGGGGCCGGTCTCAGTCGCGCCGGCGGGGGCGCCCACCGGCGGCGGGCCGGTGCGGAACGCGGCCTCGTCCGGCTCGTCGCGGACCGCCGCGAGCACGCGGACCGGCGCGTCCTGGGCGCGCGCGGCCGAGCCGCCGCCGCCCCGGGTGCGCCGCCGCGAGGTCGCGGTCCGCGGGGCCCGGACACCGGACCGTGCCACCGCCTTGCTGGACGGCACGGCCTTGGCCACCGGCCGCGGACGGTGCTTGGCCGTCGAGGTCGCCGACGTCGAGGTCTCTGCGGTCGCGGTCTTTGCGCTCGACGTCGGTGCGCTCGAGGTGGTTGCGGTCGTCGGGCTCGTGGTCCTCGCGTCCGTCGTCGCGGTGCGACCCTGCCCGGCGGCGGTGGTCCCGGTCCCGGCCGCGGGGGCAGCGCCCAGCAGCGGCGTGCTCCTGCGCTTCGCGCGCTCCCCGGACGCGCGGGCGGCGCCGGCGGCCAGGGCTCCCGGGCGTGCTGCCCCGCGCGACCCACGGCCGGCAGCCGCGGCAGTCGCGGACTTCTTCGCCGCGGCGCCCTTCTGCGTGCCGGCGGTCTTCGCCGTCGCCGACTTCCTCGGGGCGGCGGCCTTGGTCCCCGCCGACTTCCTGGTGGCGGCCGTCCTCGTCGTGGTGGTCGCCTTCTTCGCGGCGGACTTCCGGGTGGAGCCGGGCATCAGTCGTTCCTCCCCGCGGCCCAGACGGAGCCGATCGCGTGTGCGGCCGTGCCGGCGACACCGGAGACGGCCGAGCCGACGGCGGCGCTGCCCGGCACCACCGGACCGAGGCCGCTCGCGAAGTCCGCGAAGGCCTCCCGGGTCGTGTATGCCGGCACGAAGCCCATCTCCTCGCGCATCCGGCGGGTGTCGAGCCCACGCCCGAAGGCGAGGAACTGGACCTGGTCGCTGCTGAAGTCGGCCAGGCCCGAGCGCTTGACGAGCCCGCCGAGCAGGCCGGCGGCCTGGATCGGGACGGGCAGGACGGGCCGCCCGGCCATGCTGGCCGCCTGGGTGACGGTGATGACGCCGTCGCCGGCGATGTTGGTGATGCCGGTGGCCGGACCGGTCGTCGCGCGCAGCAGGGCACCCACGGCGTCGCTCTCGTGCACGAACTGCAGCCGCGCGTCGTACCCGAACGGCACGGGCACGACCGGCAGCGAGAAGTAGTCGGTGAGGGCGGTGCGGATCACCGGCCCGATGATGTTGGCGAACCGCAGCATGGAGATCTCGACGTCGGGCCGGCGGCGGGAGAACCCGCGGACGTACCCCTCGACCTCGACGGAGTCCTTGCCGAAGCCGGCTCGCGGCAGGGACTTGGGCCCCATGTCCTCGGTGAACATGGCGGGGTCGCGCGGGCTGGAGCCGTAGACCGCGGCCGAGGACTTGACGACCAGGCGCCTGATGCTCGGCGCCTTCTGGCAGGCGGCCAGCAGCTGCATCGTGCCGATGACGTTGATCTCCTTCTGGGAGACCCGCCCACCGGCGTGCACCGGGGTCGCGATGACGTTCATGTGCACGACCGTGTCGACCTCGGCCTGGGCGATGATCTTGCCGATCATCGGGTTGCGGATGTCGGCCCGGACGAACTCCGCCCGCCCGATGTCGTGCGGGGGCGGGATGACGTCCACGCCGATCACCCGGGACACGGCCGGGTCCTGCGTCAGGGCACGCGCGAACCGCCCGCCGAGGTAGCGGGAGACCCCGGTCACCAGGACGACGTCAGCCACGGACGAAACCCTACCGAGACCGGCGGCACACGGCCGGGTGACGTCCGTCGCAGCCCGGGGAACGAGAAGGCCCCCGCCGTGGCGGGGGCCGTTTCTCACTTCTTGTTGCGACGCTGGTGACGCGTCTTGCGAAGGAGCTTGCGGTGCTTCTTCTTCGCCATGCGCTTGCGGCGCTTCTTGATGACAGAGCCCATGGTGTCCTCTTGGTCGTGGTCGTGTTGCCGGACGGGGCAACAACGCACCACGCCGAACAGTGGTCGACACTCTAGCGGCGATGGCCGGGGAGCCCAAACCCGGGGCCCGGCACACGAACGGGGGCGGGCCCGGCCGACCGGCCCGACCCGCCCCCGTCTCGTGCGGTCAGCACATCGTCACGCGGTGTCGACGTACGACGTCCGGAGGTACTTGTGCACGGCGTCCTCCGGAACCCGGAAGGACCGGCCCACGCGGATGGCGGGAAGCTCCCCGGCATGCACCATGCGGTACACCGTCATCTTCGACACGCGCATGATCGAGGCCACCTCGGCCACGGTCAGGAACCGCACCTCGGCGAGCTGTCGCTCGTTGGACATGTGTCACCTCGATCTCTCACACGTTCGCATCGCCGGCTTCCCCTCCGGCGGACCTCTACGCTCGTGCAGAGTGAACTGTAGGGGCAGATGTGACCAGTGGGGAAGTCATTCAGGAAACTCCCTGCCGAAGTCCAGCCGACACGCCGCACCCCGACCGGGATTTCCTTCGAGACTCGCACACCACGGCGCCCCCGGCCACCCCTGCAGCAGACGCCGTGCCTAGTCGAACCAATGCGACCGACTCCTCCGTCCTCCGGTCCTCGCTCGCTGGCGCTCGCTGCGATCCTCGGACTGTCGTCGTCAGTCGAACCAATGCGACCGACTCCTCCGTCCTCCGGTCCTCGCTCGCTGGCGCTCGCTGCGATCCTCGGACTGTCGTCGTCAGTCGAACCAATGCGACCGACTCCTCCGTCCTCCGGTCCTCGCTCGCTGGCGCTCGCTGCGATCCTCGGACTGTCGTCGTCAGTCGAACCAGGGGTCGAGGCCGTGCAGCGGGAAGACCGCCTCGCGGGTCGCCATGATGGCGCGGTCGACCTCGCTGTGCGGGTTGTAGCCCATGTCCCACGGCTGGTGCCAGATCGGGCCCTCGGCGGGGTCGAGGTCACCCATCCGGCGCGGCCCCTCGCGGCCGTATGCCGTGCGCACGTGCTCCAGCCAGTCCTCCGGGACGGGTGCGGTGAGCGGCACGGGCGCGTGCGCGGCGATCGCGGTGAGGTGCGTCCACGTGCGCGGCACCACGTGCACGAGCTCGTAGCCTCCCCCGCCGAGGGCCACCCAGCGCCCACCGCACACCTCGTGCGCGAGGCGGTGCAGGGCGTCGGCCGCGCCGCGCTGGGCGTCGACCGACAACGCCATGTGGGCGAGCGGGTCCTGCACGTGCGTGTCGCAGCCGTGCTGGGTGACGAGCACGTCGGGACGGAAGGCCCGCACGAGGGGCAGGGCGGTGGAGTGCAGCGCCCGCAACCAGGCCGAGTCACCGGTGCCCGGCGGCAGGGCGACGTTGACGGCCGAGCCCTCCGCGCCCTCGCCCCCGGTCTCGAACGGCCAGCCGGTGCCGGGAAACAGCGCCCGGCCGGACTCGTGCACCGAGATCGTCAGCACGCGCGGGTCGTCCCAGAAGACGCTCTGGACCCCGTCGCCGTGGTGGACGTCCACGTCGACGTACGCCACCCGCTGCGCCCCGTGGTCGAGCAGCCAGCGGATGCCGACCGCGATGTCGTTGTAGATGCAGAACCCCGAGGCGTTCCCTGCCATGGCGTGGTGCAGCCCGCCGCAGAAGTTCACGCCGTGCGCGGCCCTGCCCTCCCACACGTCGGCGCACACCTGGCGCGTCCCCTCGACCACCCGCGCGCTCGCCTCGTGCATCCCGCGGAACGCCGGGTCGTCGTCGGTCCCCAGGCCGCGCGAGGTGTCGGCCGCCCGGGGGTCCTCGGACGCGGCGCGGACCGCCTCGACGTAGGCGGGCTCGTGGACCGTCAGGAGGAGCTCGTCCTCGGGCGCCCCCGGCGAGAAGACCTCGACGCCCTCGGCGTCGAACACCCCGAGGGCGTCGCAGAGCCGCGCGGTCAGGTCGAGGCGCGCGGGGTTCATGGGGTGCCCCGGACCGAAGTCGTACGCGGTGAACCCGGGGTCCCAGACCACCCGCACCTGTGAGGGCATGGCCCGCACGCTACCCGCCGCAGCAGGGCCAGGCATCCACCGGGCCACCGCGGCCGGACGGCCCGGCATACGGGCCGCGAACACGCGGTAGCGTTCCCCCGTGGCGAAGAAGCTCTACGAGGACGACGTCCTGGTCATCGGCCTCGGCCGCTTCGGCGGCGCCGTGGCGGTCGAGCTGCAGCGGCTCGGGCACACGGTGGTCGCCGTCGAGCTCGACGCCGCCCGCGCCGAGACCTTCCTCGGGAAGGTCGCCAAGATCGTCCAGGTCGACGCCAGCCAGCCGGCTGCGATGGGCAACCTCAAGGCCCGCAACTTCAAGCTGGCCGTGGTGGGCATCGGCTCCTCGGTCGAGGCGAGCGTCCTGTGCGCCATGAACCTCGTCGACGCCGGCATCCCCACCATCTGGGCCAAGGCCCTGACGCCGGAGCACCAGCGGATCCTCGAGCGGATCGGCGTGCAGCACGTGATCGCGCCCGAGGCCGATAGCGGCCGCCGGGTCGCACACCTGCTCAACGGCAAGCTCATGGACTACATCGAGTTCGACGACGGGTTCGCGATCGTGAAGATGCGACCGCCGCAGGAGGCGATCGGTTTCACGTTGGCGCAGAGCGCGATCCGCTCGAAGTACGGCGTGACCGTGGTCGGGGTCAAGTCCCCCGGCCAGGACTTCACGTATGCCGTGCCGGAGACCAAGGTGAGCGGGCACGACACCCTCATCGTGAGCGGTCCGACGTCCCTCATCGAGCGGCTCGCGTCCCGTCCCTGACGGCAGGACCGGGGCGTCAGGCCAGCGTCGGCACACCGCGGTCGTCCCCCAGCGGGAGCACCATGGCGATCTCGTCCTCGTCGGCGCCGTTGCTGACCCGCATCGGGCGGCGGCTGTCCGTGGGGCGGAACCCGAACCCGCTCGCGAAGGCCACCGCGGCACCGTTGTCCGTGCCCACCCAGTAGGCGAGGTGGCTGCGGCCCTGGGCCCGCGCCGTGTCGGCGCCCGCCTGCACGAGCTGCGTCGCGACCCCGGTCCCCCGGGCCTGCGGGCGCACCCACAGCCCGAACAGCTCGGCCACCCGCTCGGGCGCGTCCTCGGCATGGCCCACGCTCGCCACGCCCACCGCGTTGCCGTCGGCGTCCTCGGCGAGGAGCCGCTGCGAGCGCCGCATCCGCAGGCGCCAGAGGTCCTCGTCGTAGCCCTGCTCCTCGGCCAGGGTCGCCGCGAACGCCTCGGGCGACTCCTCCAACGCAGCCAGGCGCACGGAGCGGTAGGTCTCCCACTCGTCCTCGGTCAGCCCGCGCACGGTGATCTCGCTCATGCGCCCCACTCTCGCATGCGCGAGGGTCGGGAAGTCAGATGGGTTTGCCCAGAGTTTGCCAAGAGCGCACCGTGTCGTCGCTGAGGACGAGCTCCATCTCCAGCTCGGTGATCGAGGGGTCGTGCGGCATCTCCCCGGTGCGGCCGGTCGGCGTGAAACCCATCCGCTCGTAGAGGGCCCGGGCCGGGGCGTTCTCGTGCGCCACCTCCAGGAGCACCCGCGACAGCCCCCGCTGCGCGGCCGACTCCAGGACCGTGCGGACGAGGCGCTCCCCCACGCCACGCCCCCGGGCGGACGGTGCGACCCACATGCCGACGAGCACGCACTCGTCCTCGGGCTGCTCGGGCAGGCGCACGCACGCGACCGAGCCGAGCGGCTCGGCGCCACCGAGGGCGAGCCAGGTGTGGGACTGCCCGACCATGCGGCGCCACTCCTCGTCGCTGCGGGCGGCGGCCTGCGCATACGTCGTCCAGAAGGCCCGGGGCGCATCCTGGAGCATGGCGAGCCGGACGTCCCGGTAGGTCCGCCAGTTCGAGTCGTCCACGCGGACGACTCGCAGGTCGTCCCGGGCAGGCTCAGTCATGGCCGCTCGCGAGCTCGTGGGAGCGGCGGGCCGCGGCCTCCATGGCGGAGATGAACGCGGCCCTGACCTTGTGGTCGTCGAGGGTGCGCAGCGCCGCCGCGGTCGTGCCGCCCGGCGACGTGACCTGCTCGCGCAGCACGGTGGGGTGCTGGCCGGTCTCGCGGATCATCGTCGCGGCGCCGAAGAGCGTCTGGACGACCAGCTCGGTGGCGGTGGGCCGCGGCAGGCCCAGCACGACGCCGGCCTCGATCATCGCCTCGACGACGTAGAAGATGTAGGCCGGTCCCGACCCGCTGATGGCCGTGACGGCGTCCTGGTGCTTCTCGGCGACCTCCACCACCCGGCCGCACGAGCGCAACAGCTCCGCCGCCTCGGCCAGGTGCGGGGCGTCGGCGCTGCGGCCACCGCTGATCGCGGCCATCCCCTGGTCGACGAGCGCGGGCGTGTTGGGCATGACGCGCACCACCGCGACGCCCTCCGGGAGGCGGCTCTCGAGGAACGAGGTCGGTATGCCGGCGGCGAGGCTGACGACGAGGTTGCCCGGCTGGACGTGGTCGCGGATCTCCTCGACGAGACCGGCCATGTCCTGGGGCTTGACGACGAGGACGAGGGTGTCGGCGGCCTCCGCGGCCTCGGTGTTGGACATCGCCCGCACGCCGTAGCGCTCGACGAGCTCCTCGGCGCGCTCCGGGCGACGGGTCGTCACCACGAGGTCGGCGGCGCTGCGGCCGGAGCGGACAAGGCCGGACAGCAGGGTCTCCCCCATCACGCCGGCGCCGAGGATCGCGACTGTGGACATGGGGGCAGTCTTCCAGCCGGTGGCCCGGCGGCGCCCCTCAGTTCCTGGTGACGAGACCGCGCAGGAAGAACGCCGTGTTGGCGGGGCGCTCGGCCATACGACGCATGAGGTAGCCGTACCACTCCTCGCCGTAGGGCAGGTAGACGCGCATCTGGTCGCCCCGGTCGGCGATCCGCTTCTGCTCCTCGGGCCGGATGCCGTAGAGCATCTGGTACTCGAAGCTCGTGGCGTCCCGCTCGTGGTGGGCCGCGAGGGCCCCGGCGATCTCGATGAGCCGCGGGTCGTGGCTGGCCACCATGGGGTAGCCGTCGCCGGCCATGAGCACCTTGAGGCAGCGCACGTAGCTCTGGTCCACCTCGGCGCCCGACTGGTACGCCACGGACTCCGGCTCCTTGTAGGCGCCCTTGCACAGGCGGACCCGGCTGCCCTCGTGGGCCAGGTCGCGGCAGTCGCCCTCGCTGCGGCGCAGGTAGGACTGGATCACCGCGCCCACCCACGGGAAGTCCCTGCGCAGCTCGCGCAGCGTCTCCAGGGTCGCGTCGGTGGTGGTGTGGTCCTCCATGTCGAGGGTCACCGTGGTGCCGGCGGCGGAGGCCGCCTCGCAGATCTCGCGGGCGTGCTCGAGGGCGATCTTGTGGCCGTCGCCGGGCAGGTACTGGCCGAGGGCCGACAGCTTCAGGCTGACCTCGCCCATGCCGTGCTGCGACAGGTCGGCGTCGGCGAGGGCCCGCAGCAGCTCGAGGTAGGCGTCGCGCGTGCGGATGGCCTGGGTGAGGTCGGTGGTGTCCTCGCCCAGGTAGTCGATCGTGGCCAGCCGGTTGGTCGTCCGCAGCTCGGCGGTCGCCCGCACGACGTCGGCGGTGCTGTCGCCGGGGATGAACCGGTGCACGACCTGGCGGCTGACCGGCGCCTTCTCGATGGTGCGGCGCACGGCGTCGCTCTTGGAGAGCTGGAGCAGGCTGTTGCGCAGCAGGTCACTGGCGTCCACGGGGTTCCTTTCGCGGCGGGGGCCGCGGACAAGGCTAACGGTGGGCGGCCCCCGCCACGACCGCGGGCGTCAGGCCGTGCGCCGGCGCAGGGTGAGGCTGCCGAGGACGAGGGCGACCACGACCCAGAGCACGATGATCCCGGCGTCGGAGGCCACGTCGCCGCCTGCCGCGGAGCTGGTCGTCACCGACTTCATCGCGTCCACGGCATACGACAGCGGCAGCACGTCCGAGACCCAGCGCAGGAAGTCCGGGAGCTGGTCGCGCGCCACGAGCAGGCCGCACAGCAGGAACTGCGGCAGCACGAACGCCGGCATGAACTGCACCGCCTGGAACTCGGTGCGCGCGAACCCGCTGGCCAGCAGGCCGAGCGCGGTCCCGAGCGCGGCGTCGAGCACCGCCACGACGACCAGCAGCCACAACGAGCCGGCCACGTCGAGGCCGCAGACCCAGACGGCGAACGCGGTCGTGACGAGCGCCTGGACGACGGCCATCAGGCCGAACGCGATCGCGTAGCCGAGCATGAAGTCGCCCTTGCCCATCGGCGTCGTGAGCAGCCGCTCGAGCGTGCCGGAGGTGCGCTCGCGCAGGGTGGCCACGCTCGTCACGACGAACATGACGATGAACGGGAACACGCCGAGCAGGGCGGCCCCGATCGCGTCGAAGACCGGGGTGCCGCTGAAGACCCAGGCCAGCAGGCCCATGAGGACGAGCGGCACGACCAGCATCAGCGCGATCGTGCGGTGGTCGGCCCTCAGCTGGGCCAGGACGCGGCCGGCGGTGACGGCGGTGCGGCGGGGGTTCATCGGGCGTTCTCCTCGGCTCGGTCGATGAGGGCGAGGAACGCGCCCTCGGCGTCGTCGGCGCCGGTGCGGTGGAGCAGCTCCTCGAGGGTCGCGTCGGCGAGCACCTCGCCCTCGCGCAGCAGCAGCAGCCGGTCGCAGCGGGAGGCCTCGTCCATCACGTGGCTGGAGACGAGGAGCGAGCGGCCTTGCGCCGCAAGGCGTTTGAAGAGGTTCCACAGGTCGCGTCGGAGCACCGGGTCGAGGCCCACGGTCGGCTCGTCGAGGACCAGTAGCTCGGGGTCGTCGACCAGGGCCGCCGCGAGCGAGACCCGCGAGCGCTGGCCGCCGCTCAGCCGGCCCACGAGCACGTCGGCGTGGCTCATGAGGTCGACCGACTCGATGGCGGACTCGACGGTGGAGCGGTCCGCGCCGAGCACGTCGGCGAAGTAGCGGACGTTGGCCCGCACGGTGAGGTCGTCGTACACGCTCGGCGACTGGGTCACGTAGGCGACGCGGCGGCGCAGCGACGGGGACCCGGCCACCTCGCCGAGGACGCGCACGTCCCCCGCCTCGACGACCTGCACCCCCACGATCGCCCGGATGAGCGTGGACTTCCCGCTGCCGCTGGGGCCGAGCAGCCCGATGACCTGCCCGGCGGGGATGCGCGCCGACAGGTCGGGCAGGACCGTGCGACCCCCTCGCACCACCCGGAGGTGGTCGATCTCGATGACGTTTTTCATCATGTGTTGAAATGTACGCCGACGGCGGGGCCCGCACAAGGGTCTTTCGGGCGGTCAGGGGGCGAGGTACCGCTGGAGGGTCGGGCCCACCTGGGCCACCAGCTCCTCGTGGCTCGCGGCCACCACGGCGGGGAACTCCACGACGTAGCGCATCATCGCGACGCCGATCATCTGGGAGGCGGCGAGGCCGGCCCGCAGCTCCAGGTCGGCCGCCGGCTCACCGTCGGCGGCCAGGGCGTTCGTGACCCGGCCGAAGATCTCCCGGGTGAGGAACTCGCGCAGCATCCGGGTCGCCTCGTCGTGGCTCACCGCCGCCCGGATCAGCGCCTGGAAGCGCGGTCGGCCCTCCGGGGAGTCCCACAGGGCCAGGAAGGTCCGCACCAGGGACTCGCCGACCTGCTCGCGGGGCCCGGCGACCACGCGGTCGACGAGGGCCGCGGGGTCGGCCGGGACGTCCATGACGGCCGCGAACAGCTGCGGCTTGCCGCCGAAGTAGTGGTGGACGAGGGCGGGGTCCACCTCGGCGCGCCGGGCGACGGCACGCAGCGAGGTGGCGTCGTACCCGTTCTCGGCGAACTCCGCCCGGGCCGCGGCGACGATGCCCGCCCGGGTGTCCGCCCCGCCGGGGCGCCGGCCACGGGGGCTCATCGCGGGATCACCTCGGGCTCATCGGGGGCTCATCGGGGGCTCATCGGGGGCTCGCGGGGGCCTGCGCCGGGCTGGCGGTCGCCAGGTGCAGCCGGGCGAAGGCCAGCGCCTCGGCGAGGTCGACGTCGCGCTGCTCGGGCGTCACGCGCCGGGTGCCGACCTCGACGACGACCGACCCGGCGAACCCGCGGGTCGCCAGCAGCTCGAGGAACTCGGCACACGGCTGCCCGCCACGGCCGGGGACCAGGTGCTCGTCCTTGAGGGAGCCGAGCCCGTCGGCCAGGTGCACGTGCCGCAGCCGGGCCCCCAGGGCGGCGGCCATCGCCATCGCGTCCGAGCCCGCGGTCGCCGTGTGCGAGAGGTCGAGGGTGACGTTGTCGTACGCCTGCAGGACCGGGTCCCAGTGCGGCAGGTACGCCTCGAACTCCCGCTGGCGGGCGCGCCACGGGAACATGTTCTCGACGGCGAGCGCGACCCCGCTCTCGCGCTCGCGCAGCGCGATCCCCTCCACGAAGTCGCGGGCGTACTCCTTCTGCCAGCGGAACGGCGGGTGCAGCACGACGGTCGACGCCCCGAGGTCCTGGGCCAGCTCGATCGACCGGTCCACCTTGGTCCAGGGGTCGGTGCTCCACACCCGCTGGGTGAGCAGCAGCGTGGGCGCGTGCACCGACACGACCGGTATGCCGTGCAGCTCGGAGAGCGCCGCGAGGGCGCCGGCCTCCTGCGAGACCGGGTCGGTCCAGACCATGACCTCGACGCCGTCGTAGCCGAGACGGGCCGCGGTGGCGAACGCCGACGCGCAGGACTCGGGGTAGACCGACGCGGTCGACAGGGCCACCGTGGCACCTGGGATCGACACCGCTCCGGCCATGGCCACGAGCGTACCGAGGGCCTCCCGCACCGGCCCGGGGGCCGCCGGAGCCGCGTCAGCGCATGGCGTCGAGGCGGTCGAGCAGGACCCCCTCGCGCAGCGCCCACGGGCAGATGTCGAGCCGCTCGAGGTCGAGCAGGTCCATGGCCGCCTCGGCCACGAGCGCGCCGGCCAGCAGCTGGCGCGAGCGCTCCCGCGACACCCCGGGCAGCTGCGCCCGCTGTGCCGCCGTCATCGTCGCGACCCGGCCGACGATCTCGGTGACGTCGTCGCGCGCGAGCGAGCGCGGCACGTACGGGCCCTCGCTGCTGGGGGCCGCACCCGCGATCCGCGCCAGCGAGCGCATCGTCTTGGAGGTGCCGACGGCGCGGTCGACCGGCCCGACCTTGCTGATCGGCCGCACCGACGCGGCGAGCCGCTGGCGGATCCAGCGGCGCGCCTCGCGGACCGTGTCGGGCGTGGGCGGGTCGCCGCGAAGGAGGTCCCGCGTGAGGCGGCCGGCCCCCAGCGGCAGGCTCACCGCGGCGTCCGGGTCCTCGTCCATGCCGGCGGCGAGCTCGAGCGAGCCGCCGCCGATGTCGACGACCGCGAGGGTGCCGCTCGACCAGCCGAACCAGCGGCGTGCCGCCAGGAAGGTCAGCCGCGCCTCGTCCTCGCCGGACAGAACCTGCAGGTCGATCCCCGTGTCGGCGCGCACGCGCTCGAGCACCTGCTCGCCGTTCGGTGCCTCGCGGATCGCGCTGGTGGCGAAGGCCATCACCTCTTCCACGCCCTGGTCCTCCGCCACGCCGAGGCAGTCGCGGACGAAGCGCGCGAGCGCCTCCTCGCCCGAGTCGGCGATGTGGCCGTCGTCGGTGACGTGCTCGGAGAGCCGCAGCTCGATCTTGTGCGACGTCGCCGGCAGCGGCTGCGCGCCGCGGTGGGCGTCGACGACGAGCAGGTGCACGGTGTTGGACCCGACGTCGACCACTCCGAGGCGCATGGACCGACCGTAGTCCCGGGTAGCCGTGCTCAGGCGGGAACGGCCGGACGGTGGTCATCATGGGGGATGCCCTCCGCAGCAGGCACCACGACCCACGACCCCGCCCGGCCGGCGGACGCGCCCGCCCGGACCTGGCCCCGGACCGCCGCGCTGGTGCTCCTCGGCTGGTTGCTGCTCGCCTGGGACGTCTTCGCGGCGGGCATCAACTCGGCGCCCTTCTTCGGCGACATCCCGTCGCGTGACCGCTACGCCGAGTCCGGGGCGGTCCTGCTCACCGCGATGGTGCCGGTGCTGCTGCTCTGCGCCATCGGCCTGCTGTCGCGCTGCCGGCTCGGGCTGCTGTTCCTCGCGGTCCCCGCCGCGGTGGTCGCGGTGCTCGGCGCCGACATGGCGGGAAGCCCGGGCGACCCCGCCGACCCCGACCCACGGCGCCCCTTCGCCGCCACGGACCTCGTCGCCGACCTCACGCGGCTCAACTGGCTCGCGGCCGCGGTCCTCCTCCTCGCGCTGGCAGCCGTGGTGGCCCGGCGGGTGCGACAGTCCGGCAGCCGGCCGGATCCGCAGGCGTGACAAGGGCGGGACGTAGGGTGGCCGGGTGGCTGAGACCCCCCTCGACACCGCCCGCATCTGGGTGGAGTTCCCCGACCCCGCCGACGGCAACCAGCGCTTCCGCTGCGACCTGACCTGGCTCACCTCGAGCTGGACCTGCATCTTCGGCAGCGGGTGCCAGGGCATCTACGCCGACCGGCCCGACGACGGCTGCTGCACCCTCGGCGCGCACTTCACCGACGACGACGACGTCAAGCGGGTCAAGAAGGTGGCCAGGGAGCTCGGCGAGGACGAGTGGCAGCACCACCCCGGCTCCACCAAGCAGGGCGCCTGGACCGAGCTCGAGGACGGCGCGCTCAAGACCAAGGTCGTCGACGGCGCCTGCATCTTCCTCAACCGGCCCGGGTTCCCCGCCGGTGCCGGGTGCGCGCTGCACCAGCACGCCGTCCTCACCGGCAAGGAGCCGCACACCGTCAAGCCCGACGTCTGCTGGCAGCTGCCGATCCGCCGCACCTACCGCACGGTCGAGCTGCCCGACGGCTCGTCGTGGCAGGAGGTCACGATCACCGAGTACGACCGCCGCGGCTGGGGGCCCGGCGGCCACGACCTGGACTGGTACTGCTCGGGCAACCCCGAGGCCCACGTGGGTCGCGAGCCGGTCTTCCGCAGCAACAAGGGCGAGCTGGTGGAGCTCATGGGCGAGGCCGCGTATGCCGAGCTGGAGCTCCGCTGCGAGGCACACCTCGCGAGCGTGAAGGCGGCGCGGAACGCCTACTCCCGCAAGATGTTGCCGCTCCTCGTCCACCCGGCGACGCTCGCCGCCCAGGAAGCCGCCCGCAACCGCCGGTGACCGAGCAGCACGAGCCCACCCGCAGCCCGAACATCTGGGACAGCCCGGACGTCTACGAGCTGGAGAACCGCGGCGTCGACCGGGCCGGCCTCGTCGAGGCGGCGATGGCCGAGCACCACCGGTTCGAGGGCGCCGACCTGCTCGACGTCGGCTGCGGCAGCGGCTACCACCTGCCGCGCTTCCTCGCCCTCGGGTGCGCCTCTGTGGTCGGCGTGGAGCCCCACCCTCCCCTCGTCTCCCTTGCGCGCCAACGGGTCTCGGGTATGCCGGGTGTCCGCGTCGAGGAGGGTGTGGCCCAGGACCTGCCCCTCCCCGACGACTCCGTCGACATCGTCCACGCGCGGTGGGCGTACTTCTTCGGCGCCGGGTGCGAGCCGGGCCTCGCCGAGGTGGCGCGGGTCCTGCGGCCGGGCGGCACGGCATACGTCATCGACAACGACGCCACGCGCTCGACGTTCGGGCGCTGGTTCGCCCGCGCCTACCCGGGGTACGACGCCCTCGCGGTGCAGCGGTTCTGGACCCGCCAGGGCTGGCAGCGACACCCGCTCACGATCACGTGGGAGCACGACAGCCGGGAGGACTTCGAGGCCGTGGTGCGGATCGAGTTCCCGGAGACCGCCGCGGAGGGGATCCTCGCCGAGCACGAGGGGACGTCCGTCGACTACGCCGTCAACCTGTGGTGGCGCCGGTTCTGAGACCGGCGCAGGATGTGGGGCACCGCAACGAACGGAGGTTCGCCATGACCGGTTCCATCGCCAGGGCGCAGACCGAGGTCGCCGCCGACGCGCATCGGGTGTGGGAGGCGCTGACCGACCCCGACCAGGTCGCGCGGTACATGATGGGCAGCCGCGTCGAGACCGACTGGCAGGTCGGCAGCCCGATCACGTGGTCGGGCGAGCTCGACGGCAAGCCCTACCAGGACAAGGGCGAGGTGCTCCGCGCCGACCCGGGCTGGCTGCTCGAGGTCACGCACTACAGCCCGCTCATGGGGCAGGAGGACCGGCCCGAGAACTACCACACGGTCCGCTACGAGCTGGCGCAGTCCGAGACCGGGACGGTCGTCACCCTCACCCAGGACGGGTGCACCGACGAGGAGCAGGCCGAGCAGTTCTCCCAGAGCTGGCAGGGCATGCTCGACGGCATGAAACGGGTCGTCGAGGCCGGCTGAGCCGGGTCGATGGTCCCTGCCCCCGCACCCGACGCGTGCCTAGCGTTGAGGTGGACGGAGGGAGGTCGCCGTGTACGACGTCACGTTCACCCGCGAGAGCGGTCGCCGCGTCGCGGTCGTCTGCTACCAGGCCCGGGCCGAGGAGATCGGCGCCAAGGCGGGTGAGGCGTTCGGGAGGGTGGCCGAGCACCTCGCCAGGACAGGGACGCCGGTGACCGGCCCCGCGGTGTCCTGCTACACCACGGGACCGGAGGTCTTCGACGTCGCGTCCGGCTTCGTGGTCGAGGGCGAGGTCCAGCCCGGCGACGGCGTGGAGCAGTGCCAGCTGCCCAGCTGCGACATCGCGACCACCACCCACGCGGGGCCCTACGACGAGCTGGCCAAGGCGTACGACGCCCTGCGCGCCGGAGTGCTGGCGCACGGCCGGCGGCTTGTCGAGGACGGGATCATGTGGGAGGAGTACTGGAGCCCACCGGGCACGCCGCCCGAGCAGACCCGCACGGTCGTGTGCTGGCCCGTCGTGCCCCAGGACGACTGAGGCAGCCGGGGACGGGCCAGGACGGCCCAGCCGTCGGGGGCCGCACCCCGGACCCGCCCGGGCCCGCTCGGACCCGTGAGGGAGCGCCTGCGGAGCGCTGTCGGCGCTGCCACGTAGGTTCTGGGCCATGGCGGCGAAGACGAGGACCTCGAGCGGCTACCGCTGCTCCGAGTGCGGCTGGAGCACGGTCAAGTGGGTCGGCCGCTGCGGCGAGTGCCAGGCGTGGGGCAGCGTGAGCGAGGTGGGGGCGGTCAGCGCCCGCACGACCCCGGCCGCCCGCGTGGACCGTCCCGCGCTGCCGATCGGGCAGGTCGACGTCCGCCGGGCGGAAGCGCGTCCCACGGGGGTGGGCGAGTTCGACCGGGTCCTCGGCGGCGGGCTCGTCCCGGGCGCCGTGGTCCTCGTGGCCGGGGAGCCCGGCATCGGCAAGTCCACCCTCCTGCTCGACGTCGCCGCCCGCGCCGCCCGGCAGGAGACCGGGCGCACCGTCCTCTACGTCACCGGCGAGGAGTCGGCCGCGCAGGTGCGCATGCGCGCCGAGCGGATCGAGGCGATGGCCTCCTCGCTCTTCCTGGCCTCCGAGACCGACCTGGCCACCGTGCTGGGGCAGGTCGAGGCCGTGCAGCCGGACCTGCTCGTCGTCGACTCGGTCCAGACCATCGCCAGCGGCGAGGTCGAGGGCGCCGCGGGCAACGTCACCCAGGTGCGTGAGGTGACGGCGTCGCTCATCGCCGTCGCCAAGGCGCGCGGCATCGCCACCCTGCTCGTCGGCCACGTCACCAAGGACGGGTCGATCGCCGGCCCACGGGTGCTCGAGCACCTCGTCGACGTCGTCGTGCAGTTCGAGGGCGACCGGCACTCCCGGCTGCGCTTGGTGCGTGCGGTGAAGAACCGCTACGGCCCCACCGACGAGGTCGGCTGCTTCGACCTCTCCGACGTGGGCATCGTCGGGCTCTCCGACCCCAGCGGCCTCTTCCTGTCGCGCAACACGCTCTCCGTGCCGGGCACCTGCGTCACCGTCACGCTCGAGGGACGGCGTCCGCTCATGACCGAGGTCCAGGCGCTCGTGGCGAAGTCCGAGATCCCCACGCCCCGCCGGGCGACCAGCGGCCTGGACTCCGCCCGGGTGGCGATGATCGTGGCGGTCATCGCCAAGCGCGCGGGCGCCCCGATCGGGGGCAGCGACGTCTACCTGTCCACGGTCGGGGGCGTCCGGCTCACCGAGCCCGCGTCCGACCTGGCCGTCGCGCTCGCGATGGCGAGCGCGGTGAAGGACCAGCCGCTGCCGCCGGACGCCGTCGCCTTCGGCGAGCTCGGGCTCGCCGGCGAGCTGCGCCCGGTCACCGGCATACCGCGCCGGCTGGCCGAGGCGGCACGCCTGGGGTTCCGCACGGCCTACGTGCCTGCCGGCACCGCGGGCAACGGCCCGGCGCCGGAGGGGATGGCCGTCGTGGAGTGCCCCGACATCCGCTCCGCGGTGCGCTCCGCACTGCAGTCCCCTCCCGGTTAGACTCCCGCCAGACCGACCGGCAGAAAACAAGGGGCCCTGAGTGGAACTTCGCGAGGACGATGCGCTGCGCGCCACCCTCGCCGCCGTGGCACCCGGCACCGAGCTGCGGGACGGCCTCGAGCGGATCCTGCGCGGGCGCACCGGCGCCCTGATCGTGCTGGGCCACGACCGCATGGTCGAGAGCCTGTCGACCGGCGGCTTCCCGCTCGACGTCGAGTTCTCGGCGACGCGCCTGCGCGAGCTGGCCAAGATGGACGGCGGCATCGTCCTGGACCGCGAGGCGTCGCGGATCCTGCGCGCCGCCACCCAGCTCGTCCCCGACCCCTCGATCGAGACGAGCGAGTCCGGCACCCGCCACCGCACCGCCGAGCGCGTGGCCAAACAGACCGGCTACCCCGTCATCTCGGTGAGCCAGTCGATGCGGATCGTCGCGCTCTACGTCGACGGCCGCCGCCACGTCCTGGAGGACTCCAGCGCGATCCTGTCGCGCGCCAACCAGGCCCTGCAGACGCTCGAGCGGTACAAGGCCCGCCTCGACGAGGTCACCGGCACCCTGTCGGCCCTCGAGATCGAGGACCTCGTCACCGTGCGCGACGTCGCCAGCGTCCTTCAGCGCCTGGAGATGGTGCGGCGCATCAAGGACGAGATCTCCGGCTACGTCGTCGAGCTCGGGGTCGACGGCCGCCTGCTCACCCTGCAGCTCGAGGAGCTGACCGGTGGCCTCGGCAACGACCGCGAGCTCGTGATCCGCGACTACCTGCCCGAGGCCCGCGCCGAGCTCACCCTCGAGGAGGCGATGGAGGCCCTCGAGGCGCTGACCTCCACCGAGCTGCTCGACCTGTCCGCCGGCGCCAAGGCGGTCGGGTTCACCATCGGCGGCGACGCCCTCGACTCGGCCGTCAGCCCGTGCGGCTACCGGTTGCTCAGCAAGGTGCCGCGCCTCCCCGGCGCCATCGTCGACCGCCTCGTCGACCACTTCGGGAGCCTGCAGAAGCTGCTCGCCGCCAACCTCGAGGAGCTCATGGACGTCGAGGGCGTCGGCGAGGGCCGCGCCCGCGCCGTCCGCGAGGGCCTGTCGCGCCTCGCCGAGTCGAGCATCCTCGAACGCTACGTGTGAGCCGCCCGTCGGCTGCCGAGCTGCTGCACGCTCCAGAGCTGCTGCACGCCCGGGTCCTGCCCTGGTACGCCTCCGCCGCCCGCGACCTGCCCTGGCGCCGTGACGACGCCACGCCGTGGGGCATCTTCGTCTCCGAGGTCATGCTCCAGCAGACCCCGGTCGTGCGGGTCCTGCCCGTGTGGCAGCAGTGGCTGCAGCGGTGGCCCACGCCGGCCGACCTCGCGGCAGTGGCGCCCGGCGAGGCGGTGCGGGAGTGGGGCCGGCTGGGCTACCCCCGTCGCGCGCTGCGCCTGCACGCGGCGGCCGCGGCGATGATGTCGCGCTTCGACGGAGCCGTGCCGGGCACCGAGGCGGAGCTGCTGACCCTGCCGGGTGTGGGCACGTACACCGCCGCTGCCGTCGCGACCTTCGCCTTCGGGGAACGCACCACCGTGGTCGACACCAACGTCCGCCGGGTGCTGGCGCGCGCCGTGGAGGGCGTCGAGTACCCCGCCGCGTCGCCCACCCGGGCCGAGCTCACGCGCGCCGAGGCGCTCGTGCCGGTGGCTCCCGGGGAGGCGCGGACGTGGAGCGTGGCCGTCATGGAGCTCGGCGCCCTCGTCTGCACCGCGCGGACGGCCCGGTGCGACCAGTGCCCGCTCGTGGACGTGTGCGCCTGGCGGCTCGCCGGCCACCCGCCGCACGCGGGACCCGCGCGGCGGGGGCAGTCCTGGCACGGCACCGACCGGCAGCTGCGCGGGAGGTTGCTCGCCGCCCTGCGCCACAGCACCGAGCCCGTCCACCGGTCCGCCCTCGAGGCGCTGTCGGACGACGTGGTCCAGCGCGAGCGCTGCCTGGACTCCCTCGTGGCCGACGGCCTGGTCGAGCCGCTCGACGACGACCTCTTCGCGCTGCCCGGGGGGAGCGCGTCGACATGACCGAGAAGCCTGGCGCGACGGGTCGGCAGCCACCCGGCTCGCCGGACCACCGGAAGGGGACCGGATCGCTGCGTGACCGGGCGACGCGGACGGGTCGCGCCATCGGGCGGGGCACCGTGGCCGGGGTACGCCTGGCCGGGCGGGGCGGCAGGGCAGGCGCCCAGCGGGCGCGGGCGTACACCGCGTCGGCCGGCGCGGGCGAGACCGGGCTGGCCCGTCTCATCGAGCTGCACTTCGTCAACCTCATGGGCGACGCCGCGCTCACCGTCTCCCTCGCCGGCACCATCTTCGCGATCCCCACCGACGAGGCCCGCGGCCAGGTGGCGCAGTTCCTGGCGCTCACCATGGCGCCGTTCGTCCTGCTGGCACCGTTCATCGGGCCGCTGCTCGACCGCTTCCGGCACGGTCGCCGCTGGGCGATCGGTACCACCCTGGCCCTGCGCGCGTTCCTGTGCTGGGTGCTCGCCGGGGCCGTCGCCGAGCACTCGGCCTGGCTCTTCCCGGCGGCGCTGGGGTGCCTCGTGGCGTCCAAGGCCTATGGCGTCACCCGGTCCTCCGCCGTCCCGCGCCTGCTGCCGGCGGGTTTCAGCCTCGTCAACGCCAACTCCCGCAGCGCCCTCGCCGGTGTGGCGGGGATGGCCATCGGCGGCGGGCTGGCCGGTGCGGCCGCCCGGGTCGGGCCGGAGTGGTCGCTGCGGCTGGCGTTCCTCATCTACGTCGTCGCGACCGTCATGGCGATCCGGCTGCCGGCCCGGGTGGACTCCAGCGCCGGGGAGCACGACATCGCCGACACGGTGCCCCTGCACCTGCCACGCACGGCGGACCTCGAGCCCGGCGGCGGCTTCCTTCGCCGGGCCCGAGCCCGCGTCTCCGCCCTCCCGCCGACGGTGCTGGCCGCCCTGTGCGCCGCCATCGGCGCACGGCTGCTCACGGGGTTCCTGACCCTGTTCATGGCCTTCCTCATGCGCGAGCACCCGATCCCGGGCCACAACGGGACCCTCGTGCTCGGTCTGGTCGTGGGCGCCGCGGGCGCCGGCAACGCCCTGGGCACCGTCGTCGGCAACGCGCTGCGCAGGCGGCGGCCGGACGTCATCGTGGCCGTGGCCCTCCTCGCCGAGGTCCTCGCCGCCCTGGCTGCCGCGGTCTTCTACTCGCTCGGCACCCTGCTCGCACTGGGCCTGTGCGCGGGCCTGACCGGGCAGCTCATCAAGCTCAGCAGCGACGCGGTCGTGCAGCGCGACATCGAGGAGTCGGTGCGCACCCGGGTCTTCGCCTGGTCCGAGACGGTGCTGCAGACCGCCTGGGTCGTCGGTGGCGCCATCGGGATCGCGCTGCCGCTCGTGCCGCAGCTCGGCTTCGGCGTGGTGAGCGGGCTGCTGGTCCTGGTCCTGGCGGCCACCGTGCGGATCCGCCTCTCAACGCGACGGGCCCGTGTCGGCGGCGCCTGGGACGGTGGTGGACCCCACCCACCAGGAGGTATGCCGTGAGCGACCGCCACACCCCCGCACCCCGCCCCCACCTCACGGGCCGGCTGGGCACCGTGCTCGACAGCCCGGACCCCCAGGCGCTGGCCCGGTTCTACGAGGAACTGCTGGGCTGGCCGGTCGACACCGACACCCCGCAGTGGTGCACCATCCCCGTCCCCGGTGCCAGGGCCAACCTCGCGTTCCAGCGGGAGGAGGACTACCGGCGGCCGACGTGGCCGGGCCGTCCCGGCGAGCAGCAGATGATGTCGCACCTCGATGTCGGGGTCCGCGACCTGGCTCCGGCCGTGGAGCACGCCGAGGCCGCCGGGGCGACCGTCGCCGGGTACCAGCCGCAGGACGACGTCCGGGTGATGCTGGACCCCGACGGCCACCCCTTCTGCCTGTACGTCGACGAGGACCGCGACAGCGACTGAGGCGGCGCCCTCCGCTCGCGGGTTCCTGCCGGCTGCAGCACGCTTCCCGCGTCCCGGGCGGCCGGGCCAGGGCGCCGTCACCCCGTGGGGCCGCCGGCGGCCGTGGGCGAGCGACGGAACAGGTAGGCGCCCATCGTCACCCCCTGGACGGCGGTGTTCTCCCCGGACAGGAACACCCGGTCCGTGCTCGTCTGGCTCGTCACGACGAAGAAGTACGACGCGTGCTCGAGCCGCCAGCCCACGTCCTCGACCTCGGCGAGCACCTGCGCCGAGCTTCCCACGGAGCCGGTCGTGGTGACCTGCCCGAACGACGCGTCACCCGTGCGGGCGCCCACCTCGAGCTGCAGCTCGAGGAACCGGTCACCTGCGTCCCGGGCAGCCGTCGCGCGGCCTAGGGGCGAGGCGAGGAATGCCGCGTGGTGGCGTTCAGCCTCGACCGCCCGCCGCCGCTGCTGCGCCTCCTGCTCCTCGCGGGCTCGTGCGGCCTCGCGGGCCTGGCGCTCCGACTCTTTCTCCTCCGCGCTCCGGAACATCCCGATCCCCTCCTGTCACTGCGGCCGTCCCCCGGCCACGCCGCCACCCTAGGGCGCCGAGGAGGTCGGGCGGGGCCGATGACGCGGTTCAGAGGGTCCGCAGCATGCGGGTGTTGCCGAGGGTGTTGGGCTTGACCCGCTCGAGGTCGAGGAACTCGGCCACCCCCTCGTCGTAGGAGCGCACGAGCTCGGCATACACCGCGGGGTCCACGGCCTGGCCCTCGATCACCTCGAACCCGTGGCGGGCGAAGAAGTCGACCTCGAAGGTGAGGCAGAACAACCGGCTCAGCCCCAGCGCCCTCGCGTCCTCGACCAGCGCGTCGAGCAGCCGGCCACCGACCCCCGATCCCTTGGCCTCGGGTCGGACGGCCAGCGTGCGGATCTCGGCGAGGTCCTCCCACATGACGTGCAGGGCACCACAGCCCACGACGATCCCGTCGAGCTCGGCGACGCGGAACTCCTGCAGCGCCTCGTAGTACGTCACCGCGTCCTTGGAGACGAGCACCCGGGACTCGGCAAGGGGCCGGACGATCTCCCGGATCGTCCGGATGTCCGCCGCGCGTGCCGGCCGGACGAGGACGTCAGGCACGGAGGTGGCCGTCCCGCATGTCGGCGAAGACCGACCTGGCCCCGCCGCCCAGCAGGACGACCGACTGGCCGTCGCGGGTGCCGACGTCACCGGGGACGACCTTGTTGGGGATCTTCGCTGCCGGCGAGAGGTACAGGCTCGCCGACAGGTTGAGGACCTCTTCGACCGACAGATTCGTCTGCAGCCACGGGCCCATCTTCGACAGGAGACCGGCCAGGCCGGCGATGCCTGCCCGCTGTGCCATCGCCACCCCCGCTTTGATGAGCAGGCCCTGGTTGGCCGACCGGCCGAAGTCACCGTTCGGCAGGTGCTTTCGCTCGCGGGCGAAGCCCAGGGCGTGCTTGGCGTCGAGCCGGTTTGTCCCGGCCCTCAGAATCTGGTAGCCGTCGTTGCTCCTGAGCGCTCGAGGATAGCTCACCACGATGCCGCCGAGACTGGAGACCATGCCGCGGAATCCCTTGAATCCGGTGATGACGTAGCCGTCGATCGCGACTCCCGACACATGCTCTACCGAGTGCACCATCCCGGACACGCCGCCGAAGACGAGGGCGGCGTTGATCTTTGCGCTGCCGCCGCCGGCCAGCGGGACCCACGAGTCCCGCGGGATGCCCACGATGCCCCCGACTCCCCTGGCGGGGTCAACGCCGATGATGTGGATCGCATCGCCGCGGCACTTGGTCACCGGCTGCGGGTTGCGCGCGTCGGACCCGATAGCGAGAACCTTCATGACCTTCATCGGGGGACGTACCACCGCCAGCGACGGCCACCAGCCGCCGGCGACGGTCCAGCCCTTGCCGCCCTTGACCAGCAGGGTGACGTCCTTGCCGGAGGTGACGGTGGCGATGGGCGTGCCCTTCCACGCCCCCGTCGTGCCCACGACCTTCGGCGGCTGGGCGACCGGCTTGCGCTTGCCCAATGCGGCGGCGACGGCGCCCGAGGCGGGTACGGAGCCACCGAGGTAGAGGGAGGTCAGCACGGTCAGCAGGTCCGCCGGCAGGCCGGCACCGCTCACACGGGGCTTGGCTAGGGGGGTCGTCGGTGTCGTCGTCGTCGAGGAAGTACTCGACGGGGCTGGCTTGGGCTTCGCCTTGGAGCAGGCGGCCAGCACCAGTGAGGCTGCGGCACCGCCCAGGACCACGGAACGACGGGGAAGGTTCTCGAAACGCACGGTCACCAGAGTAGGGGGACACCACGGCGGCCCGGACCACGAGGGTCCGGACCGCCGCCCGTGTCGCCCGACCAGCGGCTGGCCTGACCGCCGCCACGACGACGAAAGGGGCGGCACCCGTTCGGGGTGCCGCCCCTTCGTGCGGTTCCGGTATGCCGCGTGGTCGCCCACGCGGCATACCGGCTGGGAGGTCTCGGCTCAGCCCTCGGCGGCGTCGCCCACGGTCTCCACGACCGGGAGGTCGAGGCTGCCGGGGTGCGGGGTGCCGGTGAAGGTGAACGTCTCCGCCTTGCCCTCGCCCTCGGTCTTGACCAGGACCAGCTCGCCGGCCTTGAGCTCGCCGTAGAGGATCTTCTCGGAGAGCACGTCCTCGATCTCGCGCTGGATCGTGCGACGCAGCGGACGGGCGCCGAGGACCGGGTCGTAGCCCTTCTTCGCCAGGAGGTTCTTGGCGTCGATGGTGAGCTCGATGCCCATGTCCTTGTCCTTGAGCCGCTTGTCGAGCTTGGCGATCTCGAGGTCCACGATGGCGACGATCTCGGCCTGCGTGAGCTGCGGGAAGACGATCGTGTCGTCGACCCGGTTGAGGAACTCGGGGCGGAAGTGCTGCTTGAGCTCGTCCTGCACCTTGTTCTTCATCCGCTCGTAGTCGCTGCGGGAGTCCGGCCCGGCGGAGAAGCCGAGCGAGACGCCCTTGGCGATGTCACGGGTGCCGAGGTTCGTGGTCATGATGATCACGGTGTTCTTGAAGTCGACCATCCGACCCTGGGAGTCGGTGAGGCGGCCGTCCTCGAGCACCTGCAGCAGGCTGTTGAAGATGTCCGGGTGGGCCTTCTCGACCTCGTCGAAGAGCACGACCGAGAACGGCTTGCGCCGCACCTTCTCGGTGAGCTGGCCGCCCTCCTCGTACCCGACGTAGCCGGGAGGCGAGCCGAACAGCCGCGAGACGGTGTGCTTCTCGGAGAACTCGCTCATGTCGAGCTGGATCAGGCTGTCCTCGTCGCCGAAGAGGAACTCGGCGAGCGTCTTGGCCAGCTCGGTCTTACCGACACCGGTCGGGCCGGCGAAGATGAACGAGCCACCGGGACGACGCGGGTCCTTCAGGCCGGCGCGGGTGCGGCGGATCGCCTGGGACAGCGCCTTGATGGCGTCATCCATGCCGACGATGCGCTTGTGCAGCTCGTCCTCCATGTGGAGCAGCCGCGAGGACTCCTCCTCGGTGAGCTTGAAGACCGGGATGCCGGTGCTGGCAGCCAGGACCTCGGCGATGAGCTCCTCGTCGACCTCGGCCACGACGTCCATGTCGCCGGACTTCCACTGCGACTCACGCTCGGCCTTCTGGGCGAGCAGCTTCTTCTCGTCGTCGCGCAGGCGCGCGGCCTTCTCGAAGTCCTGCCCGTCGATGGCCGACTCCTTCTCGAGCCGCACCGAGGCGATCTTCTCGTCGAACTCGCGCAGGTCCGGCGGTGCGGTCATCCGGCGGATGCGCAGTCGCGCGCCCGCCTCGTCGATGAGGTCGATGGCCTTGTCCGGCAGGAACCGGTCGTTGATGTACCGGTCGGCGAGGTTGGCCGCGGAGACCAGCGCGGCGTCCGTGATGGACACGCGGTGGTGCGCCTCGTAGCGGTCGCGCAGGCCCTTGAGGATCTCGATCGCGTGGCTCAGCGTGGGCTCGGCAACCTGGATCGGCTGGAAGCGGCGCTCGAGCGCCGAGTCCTTCTCGATGTGCTTGCGGTACTCGTCGAGGGTGGTCGCACCGATGGTCTGGAGCTCACCCCGGGCCAGCATCGGCTTGAGGATGCTGGCGGCGTCGATCGCGCCCTCGGCGGCACCCGCACCCACGAGGGTGTGGATCTCGTCGATGAACAGGATGATGTCGCCACGGGTGCGGATCTCCTTGAGGACCTTCTTCAGCCGCTCCTCGAAGTCACCGCGGTAGCGGCTGCCGGCGACGAGCGCGCCGAGGTCGAGGGTGTAAAGCTGCTTGTCCTTGAGGGTCTCGGGCACCTCGCCCTTGACGATGTCCTGGGCCAGGCCCTCGACGACCGCCGTCTTGCCGACACCGGGCTCGCCGATGAGGACGGGGTTGTTCTTGGTGCGGCGGGACAGCACCTGCATGACCCGCTCGATCTCCTTCTCGCGCCCGATGACCGGGTCGAGCTTGCCCTCGCGGGCGGCCATGGTGAGGTTGCGGCCGAACTGGTCGAGCACCAGCGAACCGGCGGGAGTGCCCTCCTGCTGGACGCCTGCGCCGACGCCGGCGGTCGCGCCACCCTCCTTGCCCTGGTAGCCGGAGATGAGCTGGATGACCTGCTGGCGCACGCGGTTGAGGTCCGCGCCCAGCTTGACGAGGACCTGGGCGGCGACGCCCTCGCCCTCGCGGATGAGCCCGAGCAGGATGTGCTCGGTGCCGATGTAGTTGTGGCCGAGCTGCAGCGCCTCGCGCAGGCTCAGCTCGAGGACCTTCTTCGCACGCGGCGTGAAGGGGATGTGGCCGCTCGGGGCCTGCTGCCCCTGGCCGATGATCTCCTGGACCTGCTCGCGGACCGACTCCAGCGAGATGCCAAGGCTCTCAAGGGCCTTGGAGGCGACACCCTCACCCTCGTGGATGAGGCCGAGCAGGATGTGCTCGGTCCCGATGTAGTTGTGGTTGAGCATGCGCGCCTCTTCCTGCGCGAGCACGACCACCCTCCGGGCCCGATCGGTGAACCGTTCAAACATCTCTTCTGCTCCTGCCTATCGAGATCATCTCGATGCTATCCGTGCTGCCTGACCGTGGCGCGTCCCATTCGGCGACCGATACGGGATCGGGACGAACGGGCCACCCCTCCCACGTCCGTCCTGCGGGCCGGTCAGGTGGCTCACCGTGCGCAACGCGGCGGTTCGCCACCCTGTTCCCGGCCCTGAGTCGGGTCGGCTCAATTCCGCCGTGGGCGGACAAAGGGCTCCGTCGCCGTGGGCGGACACAGGGCTCCGTCGCCGTGGGCGGACAAGAGGCCACGCCGCCCCGGGCGGACGAGAGCGCCGTCGTCAGTCGCCGGGGCCCTTGCGACGGACCTCCTCGACGTGCTCCATCGCCGCCCGCAGCTCTCCGAGCCACGCGTCCGACTTCTCGCCGACCAGCTTGACGCACCAGGCGAGCGCATCCGCCCGCGAGCGTGCGACCCCGGCGTCGACCAGGGTGTCGAGGACCCTGCGCTCGGGCTGGCGCAGCCGGGTCATCACCGGCGCGGCGAGGTGGGTGAACAGCACGTCGTGGCCGCCGACGCGGACACCCCAGCTGACTTTGCGGCCGGAGAGGTGCTCGAGCTCGCGGGCGATCTCGACGCGGCGCTCGCGGGTCTCCTCGCGGAAGGTCTTGGCGCGGGCGCGGGCCGCAACCTCGCGGTCGGCCTCGTCGGCGTCGTCGGGCAGCTCGGGGACGGCGAGGTCGCCCCAGAGGATGAGCTCGTCGCGGTCGCGGCTGACCTCGACGGGGCCGGTGAACCAGTCCTGCGGGAGGCGGCCGGCCAGCCACGCCTCGGCAGTAGTGCGTGTGGTCATGTAATAAGAATTACTCATCGACACGGCATACGGAAGTGCTGGCGCGTCCGCCCACGGCGAACGCCCGCACCGAGCGGTCACAGCGGCCCGCCCGCCGGGCCCCGAACCAGGGCCGGGCGGGCCGGGCGGGCCGGTCAGTCAGCGCAGGTGGCGCTGGTCGCTGATCCGCTTGGCCTTGCCGAGCGACCGCTCGAGGCTGTGCGGGTCGAGCACCTCGACCCGCACGGTCACCCCGATCCGGTGCTTGATTCGGGCGGCGAGGTCGCGCGCCATACCGGCACGCTGCTCCGGCGTCGACGACGCGGACGCGGCCTCGACCTGGACCGTGAGCTCGTCCATCCGGCCCGGGCGGGTGAGGACGCACAGGTAGTGCGGCGTCAGCCCCTCGATCGTGAGCAGGTGCTCCTCGACCTGCGACGGGAACACGTTGACCCCGCGCACGATCATCATGTCGTCGGTGCGGCCGGTGATCTTGGCCATGCGGCGGAACTGCGGGTGCGCGGTGCCGGGCAGCAGCGTCGTGAGGTCGCGGGTGCGGTAGCGCACGACCGGCATCGCCTGCTTGGTGAGCGAGGTGAAGACGAGCTCGCCCTCCTCGCCGTCGGGCAGGACCTCACCGGTGATCGGGTCGACCACCTCCGGGTAGAAGTGGTCCTCCCAGATGTGCAGCCCGTCCTGCGTCTCGCCGGACTCCTGCGAGACGCCGGGGCCCATGACCTCGGACAGGCCGTAGATGTCGACGGCCCGGATGTTCGAGCGGCGCTGCACCTCCTCGCGCATCGCCTCGGTCCACGGCTCGGCCCCGAAGATGCCGATCTCGAGCGAGGTGTCCTTGGGGTCGATCCCCTGCGCCTCCATCTCGTCGAGGATCGCGAGGAAGTACGACGGGGTCACCATGATCACGCGCGGCCGGAAGTCGACGATGAGTTGGACCTGCCGCTCGGTCATGCCGCCGCTGATGGGCACCACCGTGCAGCCGAGCCGCTCGGCACCGTAGTGCGCGCCGAGCCCACCGGTGAACAGCCCGTAGCCGTAGACGACGTGCAGCACGTCACCCGGCCGGCCCCCGGCCGACTCGATCGAGCGGGCCATGACGTCCGCCCAGGTGTCGATGTCGTCCTTGGTGTAGCCGACCACCGTGGGGCGTCCCGTGGTGCCGCTGGAGGCGTGGACGCGCACGACCTGCTCCCGTGGGACCGCGAACATGCCGAACGGGTAGTTGTCGCGCAGGTCCGCCTTGGCGGTGAAGGGGAAGCGGGCGAGGTCCGACAGCTCGCGCAGGTCGTCCGGGTGCACGCCGGCGTCGTCGAAGGCCTTGCGGTAGTGCGGGACGTTCTCGTACGCGTGGGCAAGGCTCCAGCGCAGCCGGTCCAGCTGGAGGGCGCGCAGCTCTTCGACGGTGGAGACGACGGTGTCCATGGCCGCATCCTCGCACCGGCTCCTCCCCCGCCGGTATGCCGCGTGCCCGCGACCGTGGCCCCGTGGCCGGCCGCCCCCCCCCCCAACCCTGAGAACTTCCGGTGAAACCGCTGCACCCGTGTCGCGCCGGGACGTTCGGACGTACGCTCGCAAGGGTGGACCGGCTGGGGCTCCCTGCGGTCGACCGGGAGCCCAGGGGGGAGACGGTCGACGACCCCGCACGCCGCCCCTGGCGCGACCGGCTGCCCCGCCTCCGCGGCCGCGCCCTCGTGGCCACCGTCGTGCTCCTCGTCGCCCTCCTGGCCGTCGGCACGTGGGCGCTCACCCGCGGTCCGGGCACGCCGCCGCTGACCAGGGCCGACGTCAACGCGGCGGTGCGCAACGGCATCGCCGACGCCGAGAAGAAGGCGCGGCAGGCACCCCCCGACGCGGCCACGGCATACGACACCGCCCGGCCGTCCCTCGTCACGGTCGAGGGGAGGCTCGCGGGCGGCACCTCCACCGGGGCGGGCACCGTCATCGCCCAGGACGGCACGGTGCTCACTGCTCTGCACGTGGTCGCCAAGGCGTCGAGCATCGAGGTGACCTTCGCCGACGGCACCCGCTCGCCGGCCACGGTCGAGAAGCAGGACGCGGCCTCCGACATCGCCGTGCTCCTGCCGAGCCGGCTGCCGCAGGTGCTCGTCCCGGCGGTCCTCGGCGGCGGGGTGCAGGTCGGCGACCCGGTCTTCGCCCTCGGGAACCCGCTGGGGCTCACCCACTCCCTGTCGGCGGGCGTGGTCTCGGCGACGGGTCGCACCGTCGAGGTCGAGCAGGGCCGGACCCTCAAGGACCTCATCCAGTTCGACGCCGCCGTCAACCCCGGCAACTCCGGTGGCCCTCTGCTCGACCGGGACGGGCAGGTCGTCGGTGTCGTCACCGGCCTGGCCAACCCCTCGCGCCAGAGCTTCTTCGTCGGCATCGGCTTCGCGGTGCCCATCGCCACCGCCGGCGGCGCCGCCGGAGCCCCGCCGCAGTGACCACACTTCCCAGTCCGCACGACCGCGACGACCCCGTCGGAAACCCGGAGGAGCACCGCATGGACCCGCACCGACCCGAGCCCGGCCGGCAGCACCCGCTCGAGCAGGCGCTCTACGAGGTGAAGAAGACGATCGTCGGGCAGGACCAGCTGCTCGAGCGGATGCTCGTCGCGCTCCTCGCCCGGGGGCACCTGCTCGTCGAGGGCGTGCCCGGCCTGGCCAAGACGATGGCGGTCAAGACGCTCGCGCAGGCCGTCGGCGGCCAGTTCCAGCGGATCCAGTTCACGCCGGACCTCGTGCCCGCCGACGTCGTCGGCACGCGCATCTGGAACCAGAAGGAGGGCGACTTCCAGGTCTCGCTCGGCCCGGTGTTCGCCAACCTCGTCCTCGCCGACGAGATCAACCGGGCGCCGGCGAAGGTGCAGAGCGCGCTGCTCGAGGTGATGCAGGAGCGCCAGGTGACCATCGGGCGCGAGACCTACCAGGCGCCCGACCCGTTCCTCGTCATGGCGACCCAGAACCCGATCGAGTCCGAGGGCACGTACGCCCTGCCGGAGGCGCAGGTCGACCGGTTCATGCTCAAGGTCCTCATCGGGTACCCCACTGCCGCAGAGGAGTTCGTCGTCGTCGAGCGGATGACGACGACGTTCGAGAAGGCCCAGCAGGTGCTGACGACCGAGCAGCTCATCGAGTACCAGCGCCGCACCGACCGGGTCTACGTCGACCCCGCGGTGATCGAGTACGCCGTGCGGCTCGCGAGCGCGACCCGTGCACCGGCCGAGGTGGGCCTGGGCGAGCTGGCGCGGTTCATCTCCTTCGGCGCGAGCCCGCGCGCGTCGATCAACCTGGTGCTGGCCGGCAAGGCCCTGGCGTTCCTGCGCGGGCGCGACTTCGCCCGCCCGCAGGACGTGCGCGACCTCGCCCGCGACGTGATGCGCCACCGGCTGGTCCTGTCGTACGAGGCGCTCGCCGAGGGCATCTCCGCGGACGACCTGCTCGGGCCGGTCCTCGACGCGGTCGGTATGCCGGACGTGCCGCTGCGCGACCGCCGCCACCACACCAGCGAGGCACCGTGGACGCCGCAGCCACGCTGACCCCGGAGAGCCTGCTGCGCCGGCTGCAGTGGCGGGTCGTGCGCCGCCTCGACGGGCGGCTGCAGGGCGACTACCGCACGCTGTTCCGGGGCAGCGGCCTGGACTTCACCGACCTGCGCGAGTACGAGGCCGGGGACGACCTGCGGCACATCGACTGGAACGTCACGGCGCGGATGGACACCCCGTACGTCCGCGAGTACGTCGAGGACCGTGAAGTCACTGCGTGGCTGCTGCTCGACCGGTCCGCCTCGATGTCGTTCGGCCCCGTGGACCGGCAGAAGTCGCTCGTCACCGCCGAGGTCGCCACCACCCTCGCCTACCTGCTGGCCCGCGGCGGCAACCGGATCGGCGCGCTGCTGCTGGACGACGGAGTCCGGACCATCCCACCGGGCTCGGGGCGCAACCAGGTGCTGCGCATCTCCCGGGCGCTGCTCGAGCCGCCGCGCGAGCCGGCCGACCGCACGACCACCGACCTCGGAGTGCTGCTCCACGCCGGCCTCGGGGTGGCCCGGCGGCGCTCGCTGGTCGTGGTGGTCTCCGACTTCATCAGCCAGCCGGGGTGGGAACGGCCGCTGTCGCTGCTCACCCGCCGCCACGACGTCGTGGCCCTGCAGGTGGCCGACCCCCGCGAGACCGACCTGCCGTCGGTGGGCATGGTCTATGTCGAGGACGCCGAGACCGGGGAGCAGATCTTCGTCGACACGAGCGACCCCGTCTTCCGCGAGCGCCTGGCCGCGGCGGCCGGGGAGCGCCAGGAGGAGCTGGTCGCGACGGCACGCCGGGCGGGCACCGACCTGCACCGGGTGGCCACCGACGACGACCTCGTGCGCTCCCTCGCCAGGATCTCCGAGCTGCGCCGCCGGAGGCGCGGATGACGTTCGTCTGGCCGCTCGCCCTGCTGGCCCTCCTCGTGGTCCCCGTCCTCGTCGTGGCGTACCGGGGCCAGGAGCGTCGTCGCGCCGCGGGCCGGGCGCGCCTGGCCGCCCAGGGACTCGTCGTGCCGGAGTCCTCGCAGCCGGGCCGCGGGCGGCACGTGCCGGCGGCCCTGATGCTCGCGGCGCTGACGCTGCTGCTGCTGTCGCTGGCCCGGCCGGAGGCGACGATCACCGAGCCGCACCGGGAGGGCACGGTCGTCCTGGCCTTCGACGTCTCGACGAGCATGGGGGCCAAGGACGTCACGCCCACCCGCCTGGAGGCGGCCAAGGCCGCCGCGGCCTCGTTCGTGCGCCGCCAGCCCGCCGGCATCCGCCTGGGGGTCGTCGCGTTCGGCGACAGCGCGGTCGTGGCCCAGCAGCCCACGGACGACCGGACCATGGTGCTGGCCGCGATCGACCGGCTGAGCCCCCAGGGCGGGACGTCGCTGGGGCAGGGCATCGTCGCCGCGCTCGGGGCCATCGCGGGCAAGCCGATCACGGTGCCGCAGGACGACAGCGGCTCGCTCGACGGTGTCGACGTCGGCTACTACGGGTCGGCGGTCATGGTGCTGCTGTCGGACGGCGAGAACACCACCCCGCCGGACCCGCTCGCGGCCGCCGACCTCGCATCCGCAGCCGGGGTGCGCGTCTACCCGGTGGGGCTCGGCAGCCCCCAGGGAACGGTCCTGCAGGTCGACGGCTTCTCCATCTCGACCGCCCTCGACGAGGCCACCCTGCAGCAGATCGCCCAGCGGACCGACGGGCAGTACCGGTCGGCCACGGACGCCGCCGCGCTGGCCAAGGTCTACGACTCGATCCACCTCGCCTGGACGGCGCGCAGCGAGAAGCGCGAGGTCACCTCGTGGTTCGCGGCTGCTGCTGCCGTCCTGCTGCTCGCCGGTGCCGCCCTGTCGATCCTGCGGTCGGGACGGGTGGTCTGACATGCGCTTCGGGCTCCCATACGCACTGCTGGCACTCCTGGCGGTGCCGGCGCTCGCCGCGGCATACGTGTGGCAGCTGCGCCGACGCCGGCGCCAGGCGATCCGGTTCTCCAGCGTCTCCCTCCTGCGCGCGGCGCTCCCGCGGCAGCGCCGGTGGCGTCGGCACGTGCCGGTGGCCCTCGTGCTGGCCGCGCTGACCCTCCTGGCGGTCGCCGGGGCGCGGCCCCAGGTCAGGGCGCAGGTGCCGGTGTCGAGCTCGGCGGTCATCCTCGCCATCGACGTCTCGGGGTCGATGTGCTCCACCGACGTGCAGCCCAACCGGCTCACGGCCGCCCAGCAGGCGGTGCGCCAGTTCATCGACCGGCAGGACGGCGACCTGCGGATCGGGCTCGTCGTCTTCTCGGGGTTCTCCGAGCTCGCGGTCGCGCCCACGACCGACCACGACCAGCTGCGCCAGGCGGTCGACGCGCTCACCACCGGGCGCGGCACCGCCATCGGCTCGGCCATCCTCAAGTCCATCGACGCCATCTCCGAGATCAACCCCGAGGTCGCGCCGTCCGACCCGACCGCCGCGATGCCGCAGACCGATCCCGCCCAGCCGGTGCCCACCGAGCCGGCGCCCGGGTCGCCGACGCCGGGACCGCCCAGCGGCGTGCGCACCGCGCCGGAGATCGTCGTGCTGCTCACCGACGGGGCGAACACCCGCGGCGTCACGCCTGCCGCCGCGGCCCAGCAGGCGGCCCAGCGGGGCGTGCGGGTCTTCCCCATCGGCTTCGGCACGACCCAGCCCACCCAGATGGTCTGCACCCGCCAGCAGCTCGGTGGGGGCGCGCTCGACGGGCCGCCCGGGGGATTCGGGGGCGGCTTCGGCGGGGCGATCGGTCCCGGCGGGCGCAACTTCCTCGTCGTCGACGAGGCCGCGCTCAAGAACGTCGCCGACACCACCGGTGGGCGCTACTTCAAGGCGGAGGACGCCGGCCAGCTGCAGGACGTCCTGAAGGACCTGCCGGCGCAGGTGGACCGCCAGGAGCGCACCGTCGACATCAGCGTCGGCTTCGCGGCCCTCGCCGCCCTCGTGCTGGTGCTCGGCCTCGCCCTCGGGGGCAGGTGGGTCACCCACCCCCAGTGAGGTGGCAGCTGCGGTGGGGTCAGCGACGACGCTGGCAGCGGCCGCACCAGAAGAGGTTCCGGCCGGCCACGACCTGCGTCCGGACCCGTGAGCCGCAGACGCGGCACGGCTCGCCCTGGCGGCGGTAGACGTAGGAGGTGCGCTCGAGGAGCGGCGTCGCGGACCCACCCGCCAGCTCGGCCCTGACCTGCTCGACCTGCTTCTCGACCGTCACGATGCGACCGGTCGCCACGCCCATGGGGAGCAGGTCGACGAGGTCGCGCCAGATGGCGTCCCAGGTGGTGCGGCGGATCTCCCGGCCCGGCCGGAAGGGGTCCACCCGCTGGCGGAACAGGACCTCGCAACGGTAGACGTTGCCGACCCCGGCGAGCACCGACTGGTCCATGAGCAGCTCGGCGATCGACTTGCCGCTGCGGCTGATCCGGCGCCAGGCGATGTCCGGGTCGGGCTCGGGCCGCAGGGGGTCGGGGCCGAGCCGGGAGGTGACAGCCTCCACCTGCTCGGGCGTGATGACGGCGCAGAGGTTCGGGCCGCGCAGGTCAGCGACGTGCTCGTCGGTCTGCAGCCGCAGCCGCACCTGGCCGGTGACGGGCGTGGCGCCGGCGTACTCGTGGCCGTCCACGGAGAACTTCCCGATCAGGCCGAGGTGCACGTGCAGCCAGGCGTCGCCCTCGAACTCCACGAAGAGGTGCTTGCCCCACGAGGTGGCGTGCACGAGCTCGCGTCCGGACAGCAGCTCGGCACCGGCGGCGAACCGGCCCTGCGGGCTGGTGGCCTCCGGGCGGGTGCCGGCGAAGGCGCGGTCGAGGTCACGCGCGAGGGCGTGGAGCGTGTGGCCTTCGGGCATGTGTCCCATTCTCGGGCACACCGGCCGGTCGGCGGTGGGCCGGGGCTGGGCCACCGGCCTTGCGCACTGTGCGTTGCCCCGGTGGTCGGGGGAACGCACAGTGCGCGTCACTCGTCTCGCGTGCCGGGTCCCGGGGCAGGTGCGGCCGAGGGCGGGACGGGCGTGCCCTGGTGGTGCAGCAGCTGCCAGCGGCCGTCCCGGCGCACCCACACCGACGACCGGTGGGCGCGCCCGTGCGCGGAGACCGAGACGTAGGTCAGCAGCACCACGTCCGGCGCCAGTGCCGTCGGCACGAGGTCCTCGGCACGGATGGCGACCGGGCCCGCATGGGCCTCGGCCTCCATCAGGTCGAGGATCGAGTCGCGGTCCCAGACGGTGCCCGACTGCCCGACCTCGCGGAACTCCGGGTGCAGCAGGAGCCCGGCGCTGAGCCGGTCACCGCGCACCGACCCGGTGAGCAGGGCGCGTTCGCAGTCCTCGACGACGGACAGGTCGTCGTCGGTGGGCATCGCACTCACTCAGCTGGCCTTCTTCGCGGTCTTCTTGGCGGCCGTCTTCGACGCGCTCTTCGACGCGGTCTTCTTCGCCGCGGTCGACTTCGCGGCAGCCTTGGTGGCGGTCGCCTTCTTCGCAGTCGCGCCCGACGCGCCGGTCTTCTTTGCGGCCGCCTTCTGCGGGGCGGGCGCCTCGCCGCGGGACGCCTTGGCCTTGTCGACGGACCGCTTGAGCGCGGCGAGCAGGTCGACCACCTCGCCGGACTCGTCCTTGGACTCCGGCGTGAACTGCACCTCGCCGCCCTCGACCTTGGCCTTGACCAGTGCCTGCAGCGCCGCCGCGTAGTCGTCCTCGTACTCGTCCGGCTCGTAGTCGCCGGCCAGCTGCTCGATGAGCAGGTCCGCCATCGCGAGCTCCTGCTTGGTGGCCTTCTGGTCGTCGTCGAGGGTGGCGAAGTCGGGCTTGCGGATCTCGTCCGGCCACAACATCGTCTGCATGACGATGACGCCCTCGTGCACCCGCAGCACCGCCATCGTCATGCGGGTGCGGATCGAGACGGTGACCACGGCCATGCGGTTCTCGCGCTCGAGCGCGTCGCGCAGCAGGACGTAGGGCTTGGTCGCCGCCTTGTCCGGCTCGAGGTAGTACGACTTGTCGAAGAGCATCGGGTCGATCTGCTCGGCCGGCACGAACTTCTCGACCGAGATCTCCTTGCTGCTGGTCGCCGGCAGGTCCTTGAAGTCCTCGTCGGTGAGGACGACCATCTCGCCGTCCTCGGTCTCGTACCCCTTGGCGATGTCGTCGTAGGACACGACCTCGCCGTCGATCGAGCAGATCCGCTGGTACTTGATCCGCCCGCCGTCCTCGCGGTGCACCTGGCGGAACTGCACGTCGTGGTTCTCGGTGGCGGAGTACAGCCGGATGGGCACGTTGACCAGCCCGAACGACACCGCGCCCTTCCAGATGGCTCGCATACCGACGATCTTCGCGTATGCCGCGTGGCGGCGCCACGTCCCTTTTCCACGTCCCGCGCGGAGTGCGCTGACAGAATGACCGGATGCGTCCCATGCTGGCCACGCCGGCCACGGCCCTCCCCACGGGGGAGGACTGGCTGCACGAGGTGAAGTGGGACGGCATGCGCGTTCTCGCCGACGTCCGCGACGGCCGGCTGACGCTCACCTCGCGGGCGGGGAACGACGCGACGGCGAGCTTCCCCGAGCTCGCGGGGCTCGCCGACCTCTACGACGACATGCTGCTCGACGGCGAGGTCGTCGCCCTCGACGGTGGCCGCCCGTCCTTCGGCGCCCTCGCCGAGCGGATGCACGTGCGCGACCGGCGCAAGGCGGAGCGGCTGGCAGCGACGCGACCGGTCACCTTCATGGTGTTCGACCTGCTGCGGCTCTACGGCTCCGACCTCACGGGCCAGCCCCTGTCGGCCCGGCGCGAGCTGCTCGAGCGGCTCGACCTCGACGGCCGGCACTGGCAGGTGCCCCCGGTCTACGACGACGGGCAGGAGCTGTTCGACGCGACGCTGGAGCAGGGGCTCGAGGGCGTCGTGAGCAAGCGCCGCTCCTCCCCCTACCTGCCCGGGCGGCGCTCCGCGGACTGGCTGAAGTCGCCGCACCGGGCCACCCACTCCGTCGTCGTCGGCGGGTGGCGACCGGAGCAGACCAACGACTCCGGCCGGCTCGGGGCGATCCTCGTGGGCACCCCCGACGGCGCCGGCGGCTGGGCCTTCCTCGGCCGTGTCGGCAGCGGCATCGCCGGCCGCGCAGCCACGCTCCTGGCCGAGGAGATCGGCACCGGGACGATCCCGCACTCGCCGTTCTCCACGCCCGTGCCCCGGGTCGACGCGGTCGGCACCACGTGGGTCGAGCCGCGCCTCGTCGTGGAGGTGCGCGCCCTCGAGGTGACGCGGGACGGCCGGCTGCGCCAGCCGGCATACCTCGGGGTGCGCCCCGACCTCACGCCCGCGGACCTGCAGGAGGTGGACGGTGCCTGAGGGCGAGGTGACCCGCGTCGAGGTGGCGGGGAGGCGGCTGAAGCTCACGAGCCTGGACAAGCTGCTCTACCCGCACACCGAGACGACCAAGGGCGAGGTGCTCAACTACTACGCCCAGGTCGCCGACGTGATCCTGCCGCACCTGGCCGGCCGCCCGGTGACGCGCGTCCGCTGGCCCCACGGGACGTCCGACCAGAGCTTCTTCGAGAAGAACCTGCCCTCGGGCGCGCCGTCGTGGCTGCCACGCGTGCAGGTCGACGACGTGACGTACCCGATGGTGCAGGACCTGTCGCACCTGACCTACCTCGTCAACCTCAACTCCATCGAGCTGCACGTGCCGCAATGGCGCGTCGACGCCGACGGGAAGCGGCTGCACCCGGACCGGCTGGTCGTCGACCTCGACCCCGGTGCCCCGGCCGGCCTGGAGGAGTGCGCGCAGGTCGCCCTCCTGGTGCGTGACCGGCTGGGTGAGCTCGGCCTCGACCTCTACCCGGTGACCAGCGGCAGCAAGGGGATGCAGCTCTACGCGACCATGCCCGGCGACCTGTCGTCGGACCAGACGCGCGACCTGGCCCAGCAGCTCGCGCAGGAGCTGACGAAGAAGCACCCCGACCTCATCGTCTGGAAGATGACCAAGTCGCTGCGGCCGGGCAAGGTCTTCCTGGACTGGAGCCAGAACGTCGCTGCCAAGACGACCATCTGCCCGTACTCGCTGCGGGGAAAGGACGCCCCCACGGTGGCCGCGCCGCGCACCTGGGACGAGGTCGAGCGGGGCGCCGAGGGTGGCCGGTTCGAGCAGCTCGACCTCGAGGAGGTCCTGGAGCGGCTGGACTCCGAGGGCGACCTGATCGAGGACCTGCTGGCCTAGCCGCCCGAGCGCCGGTGCGGTGACGGCGGCCGCCGGCGCAGCCGGGGACAGCCGGTGCACTCGTGCGTCCCCGGCAGCACGTAGAGGTAGCAGCAGGACCCGCGCTGCGGCGGCGCCTGCCCGCAGGCCCGCGCCACCGCCATCGCCCAGACGTCGCGCACCATCTCCAGCCGCTGGTGCGTCCCGAGGTGCACGCCCGGCCGGTACGTGAGTGCGAGCTCGGTCGCCGCCGAGAGGTATGCCGCGTGCGCCGCCTCGAGCCGCTCGTCGAGCAGCATCGGCGTCACCGGGGCCTCCCGGAGCTGGACCACGACGGGGTAGAGCTGCCGCGGCTCGAGCGCGAAGCTGAGCCCGGCCCGCAGCGGGTCGAGCACGTGGGCGGTGTGCACGGCCGCGTGGGCGGCGGGCACCGCGGCGACCTCGAGCAGCCACTGCAGGACGAACGCCGCCGGCATCGCGGGCGGGGTGGCAGCGGCGTACTGGCGGGCCGTCGACGCGGACAGCGCCGAGCGCCACGGCCCGGTGGGGTCCTCGCCGATCCGTTGGCCGGCGAGGACGTCCGCCCAGCGCCACGGCAGGTCCGGGTCGTCCGGGCCTGCCGCGCGCAGGGTGGGGTAGGTCAGGACCGGCCGGAGCCGGTCGACGAGGGAACGGGCGGAGATGGCGGTCAGTGCGCCTTGTCGTAGGCCGCCTGGATCTCGGCGGAGATGCGGCCGCGGTCGCTCACCTGGTGGCCGTTCGCGCGCGCCCACTCGCGGACGTCGGCGAGGTCGCGCTTGGCGCCTGCGGACCGGCCCGAGGTGGAGCGGGCGGGGGCCCGGCGGCCCGACGCGCGGCGGGCGTGACCGACGTAGGGCGCGAGGGCGTCGCGCAGCTTGGCCGCGTTCGCGGCACTGAGGTCGATCTCGTAGGTCGTGCCGTCGAGGGCGAACGACACCGTCTCGTCGGCCTCGCTGCCGTCGAGGTCGTCCTCGAGGACGATGTTCACACGCTGGGCCATCTGGGTTCCTCTCAGGGGAAAAGGAAATCCTTACGAGAGGAAGATAGCCGGGAAAAGGACCACCGCAAAAGCGGGGTGGCGAATTCCGGGGCCTTTCTCAGTCATTTTCCTTCGGGGCCGGGGAATTCTCCGCCGCCTTTTCCCGAGATTGTTCCTTTTCGTGCTCGCGGTCCCACTGGGAATGCGCGAGGCGTTCCTTGCGGTCGCCCTCGATCATGTTCTTGACGACGACCCAGAAAAGGAATCCGACACCGGCCGACGGGATGATCGCCGCGATGTAGGGCCAGACCCCGCTCACCGCGACACCTCGGGCTTCAGGTGCGGGAACAGGATCGTCTCGCGGATGTTCGCGCCGGTGAACAGCATGATCATCCGGTCGATGCCCAGGCCCAGGCCGCCCATCGGCGGCGCGCCGTACTCCAGCGCGCGCAGGAAGTCCTCGTCGAGCTGCATCGCCTCGTGGTCGCCGCCCGCTGCCTTGATCGACTGGGCGGTGAGGACCTCGCGCTGCACGACGGGGTCGACGAGCTCGGAGAAGCCCGTGCCCCGCTCGACGCCCGCGATGATGAGGTCCCACGCCTCGATGAGGCCCGGCTTGGACCGGTGGGGACGGGCGAGCGGCTGCGCCACCGCCGGGTAGTCGCAGAGGAAGGTCGGCTGCAGCAGCGTCGGCTCGACGAGCTCGCCGAGCAGCTCGAGGAAGACCTTGTCCTTGTCCCAGGCCGGGTCGATCGCGACGTCGTGCTTCGCGGCATACCCGCTCAGCGTCTCCAGGTCGGTCTCGAGGGTGACGGTCTCGCCGAGGACCTCGCTGACCGCGTCATAGACCGGCAGCCAGCGCCACTCGGCGTCGAGGTCGACCGTGCCGCGCTCGGTCTGGACCGTGCGCGAGCCGAGCGCGTCGGCGACGCCGAGGTAGAGGTCGCGCATGAGCGCGCCGATGGTGGTCTGGTCGCCGTACGCCTGGTAGGCCTCCAGCATCGTGAACTCGGGGCTGTGGGTCGCGTCGACGCCCTCGTTGCGGAAGATGCGGCCCATCTCGTAGACGCGGTCGACGCCGCCGACGACGGCCTTCTTGAGGTTGAGCTCCAGGGCGATGCGCAGCGTCATGTCCTGGTCGAAGGCGTTCATGTGGGTGCGGAACGGCCGCGCCGCAGCGCCGCCGTGGACCAGCTGGATGATCGGCGTCTCGACCTCGAGGTAGCCCTGCCCGTCGAGGACACCGCGGATCGCCGACAGCGCGCGGGCCTTGGTTCGCACCATGTCGCGGGACTCCTGGCGCACGATGAGGTCGGCGTACCGCTGGCGGACCCGCGCCTCCTCGGACAGGTCGTGGTGCAGCACCGGCAGCGGGCGCAGCGCCTTGGAGGCCATCTGCCAGGTCTTCGCCATGACCGACAGCTCGCCGCGCTTGGAGGAGATGACCCGGCCCTCGACGAAGACGTGGTCGCCGAGGTCGACGTCGGCCTTCCACGCGGCGAGCGACTCCTCGCCGACCTCGGCCAGGCTGAGCATCACCTGCAGGCGCGTCCCGACGCCCTCCTGGAGCGTCGCGAACGCCAGCTTGCCGGTGTTGCGGATGAAGATGACGCGACCGGCGACGCCGACCAGGTCGTCGGTCTCCTCGCCGGCCTCGAGGTGGCCCCACTGCTCGCGGACCTCGCCGAGCGTGTGCGTGCGGTCGACCCACACCGGGTAGGCGTCGCGGCCCTCGGCGAGCAGGCGGTCGCGCTTGTCCCGCCGGACCTTCATCTGCTCGGGAAGGTCGGTCTCGGGGGTGGCGACGGTCGTCTGGCCGGGGGTCGAGGTCACCCGCAAAGGGTACCCAGCGCTCCTGCGCCGCCCTCATCCGCGGGTCGGGGTCAGTCCCGGGACTCGTCGACGAGGTCGAGGGCGAGGTCGAGGATCGGGCTGGAGTGCGTGAGCCCGCCCACCGACAGGTAGTCGACCCCGGTCTCGGCGTACTCGCGCGCCTCCCCCAGCGTCAGTCCGCCGGTGGCCTCGAGCTCGACCTGCTCGCCCGTGGCACGGACCGCCTCGACCGTCTCGCGCAGCAGTGCGGGCGTCATGTTGTCGCACAGCAGGAACCGCGCACCCGCCGTCACGGCCTCGACCGCCTCGGCCACGGTGGTGACCTCCACCTGCACCGGGACGTCCGGGTGGGTGGCGCGCACCGCGGCATACGCCTTGGACAGCGAGCCCGCGGCGAGCTTGTGGTTGTCCTTGATCATCGCCACGTCGAACAGGCCCATCCGCTTGTTCGTGCCGCCACCGGCGCGGACGGAGTACTTCTCCAGCGCGCGCAGGCCGGGCGTGGTCTTGCGGGTGTCGAGGACGGTGGCGCCGGTGCCCTCGAGCCGCTGGGCCCAGTCCCACGTGTGGCTGGCGACACCGGACATCCGGCACACGATGTTGAGCATGGTCCGCTCGCCGACGAGCAGGACCCGGGTCGAGCCGCGCAGCACCGCGACGACGTCGCCGGCGCCGACGAGGTCGCCGTCCTCGTGCGGGCAGTCGACCTCGAGCGGGTCGGCGCCGAGGCGGCGGGCGACCTCCTCGAACACGAGCGCGACCACCGGCGTGCCGGCCAGGACGCCGTCGGCGCGGGCGACGAGGTGCGCGGTGCTCACCTGGTCGGCGGGGATGGTGGCGTCGGTCGTGACGTCGACGCCCTGCGGGCCGAGGTCCTCCTCGAGCGCGGTGCGGACGACCGCGAGCGCGGCCTCGCGGGGGAACTGCAGGTCGGTCACGCGGGTGCCTCCGTCTGGACGGGTTCGTAGGTGGTGGTCACGACGCCGTCCCGTCCGCGGGAGGCCACGGTGTGGCCGCGCCAGCGGGCGTCGTCGAGGTCGGGGAAGTCGCCGCGCACGTGGCCGCCGCGGGTCTCCTCGCGCAGGGCCGCGACGGTGGCGAGCAGCTGACCGACGTGGAGCAGGTTGGTCGTCTCCCAGGACTGCGGCCCCGGCTCGGCGGGCCCGTCCTGCAGGGACTCCTCGGCCAGCCGGGCCAGGTCCGCGGTGGTGGAGGCGAGCGAGTCGGCGGTCCGCACGGCGCCGGCACCCGTCGTCATGGCCGTCTGCAGCCGGACGCGAGCCGTCTCGTCGAGCAGGGCGGGGGCGCCGGGGGGCCGACCGGCCTGCCCGGGAGGCACCGGCGGCAGCTCGCCCGCCGCGAGCCGCGCGGTGAGGTCGTCGGCGATGCGCGAGGCGAAGACCAGCCCCTCGAGCAGGGAGTTGGACGCGAGACGGTTGGCACCGTGCACACCGGTGCAGGAGACCTCGCCGCAGGCGTACAGGCCCTCGACCGACGTGCGGCCGTGCAGGTCCGTGCGCACGCCACCCGAGGCGTAGTGCTGGGCGGGTGCGACGGGCAGCAGGTCGGTGGCCGGGTCGAAGCCGAGCTCGCGGCACCGGGCGACGATCGAGGGGAACCGTCGCTCGAGGAACTCGCGCCCGAGGTGGCGGGCGTCGAGGTAGACGTGGTCGCTGCCGGTCTCGCGCATGCGCTGCACGATGGCCCGGGCCACCACGTCACGCGGGGCCAGGTCGGCCAGCGGGTGCAGCCCCTGCATGAAGCGCACGCCGGCGCGGTCGACGAGGACGGCACCCTCGCCGCGCACGGCCTCGGAGATGAGCGGCTGCTGCCCGCTGGCACCCGGCCCCAGCCACAGCACCGTCGGGTGGAACTGCACGAACTCGACGTCGGCCACGGCGGCACCGGCCCGCAGGGCGGCGGCGAGGCCGTCGCCGGTGGCCACCGAGGGGTTCGTCGTCGCGGCATACACCTGGCCCAGGCCGCCGGTGGCGAGGACGACGGCCCGCGCACGGGCGGCTCCGACGCCGTCGCGCTGGCCCTCGCCGATGACGTGCAGGGTGACGCCGCACGCGCGGCCGGTCGCGTCGAGCAGGAGGTCGAGGACGAGCGCGTGCTCGATGACCTCGATGCCCGGGTCGTCCTTGACCTGGTGCAGCGCGGCGATGAGCGCCCGCGAGATCTCCTTGCCGGTGGCGTCGCCGCCCGCGTGGGCGATGCGGTCGCGGTGGTGGCCGCCCTCGCGGGTCAGCTTGAGCTCACCCGCCTCGTCGAGGTCGAACTCGGCGCCGAGCGCCACGAGCTCGCGCACCCGCTGCGGGCCCTCGGTCACGAGGGCGCGCACGGCCTCCACGTCGCAGATCCCGACCCCGGCGACGAGGGTGTCGTGCAGGTGCTCCTCCGGGGAGTCGGCCGGGTCGAGGGCGGCCGCGATGCCGCCCTGCGCCCACTGCGTCGAGCCCTCCGAGAGCACCGTCTTGGTGACCAGCAGGACGTGGTCGACCCGCTGGCGCAGCCGCAGCGCGGCCGTGAGCCCGGCGATGCCCGAGCCGACGACGATGACGTCGGCCTGGGCGGTCCAGCCCGGCTGCGGGGCGCGCAGCCGGCCGGGGACGGTGAGTATGCCGTGCGGCCCGGCCGGGGCAGGGGGGCCCGGCACGTCCGCGGCCAGGTCGCTCGGCACGCCTGCCTTGACGTCGCCCGGCACGCCTGCCACGACCTCGCCCGGCACGTCGCCCGCCTCAGGCGTCATGGCCGCGGTGCGTGACGGCCGACGTGTGCAGCCCGAACCCGTCCGGCACGTCGCCGGCGTCGTGGCCGACCTCGACGATGCGGTTCTGCCGGTCCACGAAGACCACCTGCGGCTCGAAGGTCCGCGCCTCGGCGTCGTCCATCGCGGCATACGCGATGATGATGACGGTGTCCCCGGGCGAGATCAGCCGGGCAGCAGCGCCGTTGATGCACACGATGCCCGAGCCCCGCTCCCCCTCGATCGCGTAGGTGGTGAGCCGGTTGCCGTTGTCGACGTCGACCACGTCCACCTGCTCCCCCGGGAGCAGCCCGGCCGCGTCCATGAGGTCGCGGTCGATGGTGAGCGACCCGACGTAGTGCAGGTCGGCCTGCGTGACGGTCGCGCGGTGGATCTTGGCGTAGAGCATGAAGCGCTGCATGTCTGGTCCTCGGGAGGTGCCGGGCGTTGCCGCCGTCAGGCCGGTGTGGCCGAGTCGACGTCGGAGAAGACGTCGAGCGCGCCCCCACCCGGGCCGACGGAGATGGGCAGGTTGTCGATGAGCCGTGTGGTGCCGACCCGTCCGGCGACCGCCAGGAGCGCCTCGCCGCGGTACCACTCCGGGACGTCCTCCAGTGTCGTCGGGTGGACCAGGACGAGGTAGTCGATGAGGGCCAGCGGCTCGCGCACGAGCACCGCCCGGGCCGCGCGCCGCACCGCAGACGGGCCCTCCGGCGCAGCAGCGGCCCCGGCCTTCAGCGCCCTGGACAGGCAGAGGGCGACCTCGCGGTCGGTCTCGGTGAGGTAGGCGTTGCGGCTGCTCATGGCCAGGCCGTCGGGCTCGCGCACCGTCGGCACCGAGACGACCCGCACGGGGAAGTCGAGGTCACGCACCATCCGCCGGATCAGCAGCAGCTGCTGGGCGTCCTTCTGCCCGAAGTACGCGCTGTCCGCCGCGGTGAGGTGGAACAGCTTGGCGACGACGGTCAGCATCCCGTCGAAGTGGCCCGGCCGCGCCTGCCCCTCGAGGACGGTGCCGAGCGGGCCGGCCGAGATGCGCACGCCCGGGTCGCCGTCCTGGTAGACGACATCGGGCGTGGGGGCGAAGACCAGGTCGACCCCGGCGCTGCGGCAGATCTCCATGTCGGCGTCGAAGGTCCGCGGGTAGCGCGAGAGGTCCTCCTTGGGCCCGAACTGCAGCGGGTTGAGGAAGATCGTGACGATGACGTGCGCCGCCTCCTGGCGGGCCAGGCGGATCAGGGTGGCGTGGCCGTCGTGCAGGGCGCCCATCGTCATGACCACGGCGACGTCACCGTCGCCCAGCGCCGACCGGGCGGCGCGCAGCTCGTCCCGCGTCCTCGCCACGACGGGGGAGGCGAGGGTCTCGCCGGCACCACCGACAGGGGAGGTGAACCCCGTGTCGGCGCCCGCAGGGACGGTGTCGTGCGTGCTCATGGGCGCTCCTCGTCGCGCGCGAGGATCTCCAGCAGGGGCTCCGCCGCGTGGGGTCGTAGCCGTCCGGACGCCAGGGCGCGCTCGGCGGTGGCCCGCGCGAGCGCGACGTAGGTGGGACGGACGTCGGGGGTCAGGGTTCGCAGCTGTCTCAGGTGCTCGGCCACCGTACCGGCGTCGCCGCGGGCCACCGGCCCGGTGAGAGCGGCGTCACCACGGCGCAGCGTGTTGTCCAGCGCCGCCTCCACGAGCGGCCCGAGCATCCGGTCGGGCGCCTCCACGCCGGCCGCCCGCAGTGCCTGCAGCGCCTGCGAGACCAGGGTGACGAGGTGGTTGGCCCCGTGGGCGAGGGCAGCGTGGTACATCGGCCGGGCGGCCTCGTCGATCCACACCGGCTCGGACCCGACCTCCACCACCAGCGCCTCCGCGACCGCGCGCAGCGGCTCGGGGGCGGTGATGCCGAAGCAGCAGTCGACGAGCCGGTCGAGGTCGAGCGCGGTGCCGGTGAACGTCATTGCCGGGTGCAGCGCCATCCCGAGGACCGCCTGCCCGGCCGGCCCGAACACCTCCAGGCCGTGCCGCCCCGAGGTGTGCACCACGAGCTGGCCCGGCCGCCAGGCGTCCGTCGCGGCCAGGCCGGCGACCAGGTCGGCGAGCGCGTCGTCGGGGACCGCGAGGACGACGAGCTCGGACCTGCGCACCACCTCGTCCGGGGGCAGGACCGGGACGCCGGGCAGCAGCTCGGCGGCCCGCGCGAGCGACGCCTCGCTGACCGCCGACACGGCCACGACGTGGTGACCCGCGCGCGCGAGCGCGGCTCCGAGCACCGAGCCGACGCGGCCGGCGCCGACGACACCGACCGTGAGGCGGGCCGGGCGCTCGTCGCTGCTGGTCACGCGCCCCAACCTATCCCCGCCGGCAGGGCCCGCGGGCCGGGGCCCGGTCAGCGAGCAGGGGCCCGGTCAGCGGCGCGGGACAGTGTCAGCCGCGAGGGACACAGCCAGCGCGCCGGCCCGTAGGTTGGGGCCGTGCCGAAGCCCTGGTCCCTCGCGTGGCAGGACGCGCTCTACGGACCCGACGGTTTCTACCGTGCCCGCGGCGGCCCGGCCGCCCACTTCACGACCGCGACGCACGGCCCCACGGGCCGCGTCCTGGCCCGGGCCCTGCTGCGGCTGGCCGACGAGCACGGGCTCACCGGTGTCGTCGACGTGGGCTGTGGCGGCGGTGAGCTGCTCACGCACCTGTGTGCCGTGCGGCACGGCGAGCAGCCCTCGGCACCGTCGTTGCGGCTCACCGGGGTCGACGTGGGGCCCCGGCCGGACCGGCTCCCGCACGAGGTGGAGTGGCTCGTCTCCCCCGGCGGCCCCGCACTGCCCGACGAGCTGGACGACCTGCGGGACGTCCTCGTCGTGGCGCACGAGTGGCTCGACGTCGTCCCGTGCACCGTCGCGGAGGTCGACGACCGCGGATGCCTGCGCGAGCGGCTCGTCGACCCGGTCACGGGGGTCGAGTCGTGGGGCGAGCCCCTGTCCGGGGAGCAGCTGGCCTGGGCGCAGCAGCACTGGCCGGCCACCGCGACCGGCGACCGGGTGGAGGTGGGCCTGCCCCGCGACCGCGCCTGGGCCGGGCTGCTCGGGCGGGTCACGACCGGCCTGGTGGTGGCCGTCGACTACGGCCACACGGCTGCCACGCGACCCGCGCACGGCACGCTCGTGGCATACCGGAGCGGGCACCTGGTCGAGCCCGTGCCGGACGGGACCTGCGATCTCACCGCGCACGTCGCCATGGACTCGCTGGTGCACGACGAGCTCGTCGACCAGCGCACCGCACTGGCCCGGCTCGGCGTCGACGGCCGGACCCCGCCCGTCGAGCTGGCCCGCACCGACCCGGCCGGCTACCTGCAGTCGCTGCAGGAGTCGAGCGCCGCCGCCCAGCTCACCGCCCGCGGCGGCTTCGGCGACTTCCTCTGGGCGTTCAGCCGGCGGGGCTGACGACCAGCCGCTCGAACCCGCGCAGCACGAACGTCGGCCGCTGGACCGCCTCGACGAGCTCGAGCCGCGGGTGCCGGGCCAGCAGCGTGCGCAGCGAGATGGCGAGCTCGAGCCGGGCCAGCGGCGCCCCGATGCAGAAGTGGATGCCGGCGCCGAACGCCAGGTGCGGGTTCGGGTCGCGCGTGGGGTCGAACCGGTCCGGGTCGGCGAAGACCTTCGGGTCGCGGTTGGCGGCCCCGAGCAGCGCCGCGACCTTGTCCCCGGGCTCGAGCTCGACGCCCGCGACCGACGCCGGCTCCTTGGCCGTCCGCTCGAACAGGTGCAGCGGGCTGTCGTGCCGCAGGAACTCCTCGACGAGCCGCTCGACCGCCGCGTCGTCGCGTGCGTCGACGTGTGGGCGGTCCGGCGCGGTCAGCCACGAGTGCAGCCCGTTGCCGAAGCCGTTGACGCTCGCCTCGTGACCCGCGTTGAGGAGGAGGACGGCGGTCGCCACCAGCTCGTGGGCGGAGAGGCGGTCCGAGCCGTCGCGGGCCTGGACGAGGTCGGTGAGCAGGTCCTCGCCGGGCGCCTGGGCGCGGTCGGCCGCCAGCTCCTCGACGTATGCCGCGAAGGCCGCCGCCGAGTCGCGGGCCGCCTGCTCCTCGGCGGCCGTGCGGTCGACCTCGTACATGCGCACGATCGCCTGGGACCACGGCCGCAGGTGGTGCCGGTCGGCCTCCGGCACGCCGAGCAGCTCGGCGATCACGAGCACCGGCAACGGCTCGGCATACTCCTCGATCACGTCGAACGGGCCGCTGTCGGGGAGCTGCGCGAGCAGACCTGAGGCCAGCTCCTCGATGCGCGGCGCGAGCCGCTGGACGTGGCCGCGGCCGAAGGCGCCGGCCACGAGCCGGCGCAACCGGGTGTGCTTCGGCGGCTCGCTGTCGAGGATCGAGTCGGCGTGCAGCCAGTTGAAGGTGTCCCAGTCGTCCTCGGGCGTGCGCGGGCCGAAGACGCGGCCCAGGCGCCGGTCGCGCAGGACGGCGCCGGCCTCGGCGTGGCCCGTCGCCAGCCACGTGCCCATCCGGCTGTGCCAGGCGATCGGCGCCTGCTCGCGCAGGGCCGCCATCGCGGGGTACGGGTCGGCGACGACCGCCGGGTCGCCGAGGTCGAGCAGGTCGGCGGCGTCGAGCGAGGACTTCGTGGGCACGGGAGCAGCCTGCACCAGCCGGTGCGCCCGTGTCAGGCAGGGTCCGCGACCTGCACGTTTTGGGCCGATGCCGGTCCCCACGGCAGACTGGTCCGCTGCTGAACCTCGAAAGGACCCCAGTCCCCATGACCTTCCAGCACCGTGCCCGCGTGGCCGCCGGCCTCGCCGCCGTGTCCGCGCTCGCCCTCGCCGGCTGCGGCGGCTCCCCGAAGAACGCCGATGTGACCGTGACCGTCACCCCGACCGTCACCGCCAAGGCGGCCCCGGCGAAGAAGACCCCGGCACCCACGGCCACCAGCGACGTCAAGGGCCGCGCGTTCGACTACGGCACCGTCACCAAGGTGGGCACGGTGGCCGGCACGACGGTCATCGAGCTCGACCGCTGGACCTGGAAGGGCCTCGACGACGCCAAGCTCGCGCAGCAGGGCGTGCCGACGAAGCCGTTCCGCGGCAAGGTCCCGTACGAGAACCAGAACGACAAGCTCACGTACTCGATCCCGGTGGTCGACGGCGCGCGCATCCTGGTCCACCACTGCATCGCCGCCGACCAGCCGCTGCAGACCAAGTCCGCCGACGCGGCCGCGCTGGCGAGCCTGCCCGACCGGGAGAACACCGTCCTGGTCAAGCTCGACGACCAGGGCCGCCTGGTCGCCGCCGACAACATCCCCGGCTGCCCCGGCTAGCCTGCAGGCATGAGCACCACCGGCGACCAGCGCGAGCTCACCGTCGGCATGGGGGCGGGCGGCCTGGCCACCGCCGACATGGTGCTCAACATCGGCCCGCAGCACCCGGCGACCCACGGGGTGCTGCGGCTGCGGATCGTCGTCGACGGCGAGCGCATCGTCAGTGCCGACCCGATCGTCGGGTACATGCACCGCGGCGCCGAGAAGCTGTTCGAGGTGCGCGACTACCGGCAGATCGTGGTGCTCGCGAACCGGCACGACTGGCTCTCGGCGTTCGCCAACGAGCTCGGCGTGGTCCTCGGCGTCGAGCGGATGCTCGGCATGGAGGTCCCCGAGCGCGCGGTCTGGGCGCGCACCCTGCTCGCCGAGCTCAACCGGGTGCTCAACCACCTGATGTTCCTCGGCTCCTACCCGCTCGAGCTCGGCGCGATCACCCCGATCTTCTACGCGTTCCGCGAGCGCGAGGAGCTGCAGGCGGTCATGGAGGAGGCGTCCGGCGGCCGGATGCACTACATGTTCAACCGCGTGGGCGGCCTCAAGGAGGACCTGCCCGCTGGGTGGCTCGACCGGGTCGACCGTGCCGTGGCGGCGGTCCGCCGCCGACTGCCCGACCTCGAGTCGATGCTCGTGGGCAACGAGATCCTCGAAGCGCGCACGCGCGGGGTGGGCGTCCTGGCCCCGGAGACCATCGCGGCATACGGCGTCTCGGGGCCCATCGCGCGGGCGTCCGGCGTCGACGTGGACCTGCGCCGCGACGAGCCCTACCTCGCGTATGCCGAGCTGTTCGCCGAGGGCGGGCCCGGCCGGGTCGTGACCCGCACCGACGGCGACTGCCTGGCGCGGCTGGAGGTGCTGCTCGAGCAGGTGCACGTCAGCCTCGACCTGGCCGAGGCGTGCCTCGACCGGCTGCGGTCGCTCCCCCGGGGCCCGGTCAACGTCCGGCTGCCCAAGGTGCTCAAGGTCCCCGAGGGCGACCTCTACACCGCCACCGAGAACCCGCTCGGCTTCAACGGCTACTACCTGGTCTCGCGCGGCGAGAAGACGCCCTGGCGGCTCAAGCTGCGCTCGGCGTCGTTCAACAACGTGTCGGTGCTCGGCGAGGTGCTGCCCGGCAACCTCGTCTCGGACATGGTCGCCATCCTGGGCTCGATGTTCTTCGTCGTCGGCGACGTCGACAAGTAGCGCCCGCGGCCCCTCGCTTCCGCACTGCGGGCCACACAGCCCCGGACCACACCCGCCGCACCGCGGCCCGGTGGCCCGGAGTGGGGCGAGGCGCCGGGCCTGTCAGGCGTCGTCGCGGCCCTCGCGGCGGGGGCCCTCGCCCCCGTCGTCGATGCGGCACATGCGCTGCGTCAGCATGCCCGCGACCGCGAGCAGGGCGGCCGCCACGCAGACCGTGAGCAGCCGCCAGAGCGCGTCGCGGTAGCCCGGCAGGTCGACGTCGGCGATCGCGTGCGGGACCAGGCCCGCGTACCAGCCGAGGACGGCCGACCCGGTGAGCCCCGCGGCCTGCGCCAGCACCAGCGTGCGCGCGGCACGGATCGGGCTCAGCGGCTTGGTCGCCCGGCCGCGCAGGAACCTGCGCACCGGGAGCCCGGCGGCCAGAACGAGGACCGCCATGAGGACGAGCAGCACCGCCGACACCCACGAGGGGGCGGAGAGCAGGTGCCCGCGCCCGAGGTAGACCCGCCACCCGACGAACGACACGAGCCCGACGACGAGCGCGATCGCCACGAGCTGCGACCAGCGCAGCCCCGTGCCCGAGTTCACCACGGGCCCTCCAGGAGGTCGACGTCCGGCCCGGGGCGCACGCCCGAGGTGTCGAGACCGGCCACCACGTCGCCCACGCGGCGCACCTGTCCCTCGACCCGCAGGACCGCCTCGGGGTCGGCCTGCAGCCACGGCACGAGCACGAACGCCCGCTCGTGCGCCCGGGGGTGCGGGAGGGTCAGGGTGGCGGTGTCCATGACGACGTCGGTGTCGAACACCGGGTCGCCGTACTGCACGAGGTCGAGGTCGAGCGTCCGTGGGCCCCAGCGCACCTCGCGGGTGCGCCCGTGCTCGCGCTCGATGTCGTGCAGGCCGGCGAGCAGGCTGGAGGGGGCGAGGTGCGTGGTGCCCGTGACGACCGCGTTGAGGTATGCCGGCTGCTCGGGGCCGCCGACCGGGTCGGTCTCGACGAGGCGGGACACGGCCGTCACGTCGAGCAGGCCGTGCAGGGCGACCGCGGCGTCCTGCAGAGTCTCGACCGAGTCGCCGACGTTGGAGCCGAGGGCGACCACGACCGGGGTGCACCGCTCGCGGCTGACCACCACCTGCACGTCGGTGAACGGCACCCCCACCGGGGCCTCGGGCTTGTGCACGGTCACCTCGACCGCCTCGACGAGCGGGCGGGCCAGGACGCGGTCGGCGATGCGGGCCGCGAGCGCCTCGATGAGGTCCAGCGGCTCGCCCTCGACGAGGGCCACGACGTCGGCGGCGACCTCGGCGTAGTTCACGGTGTCGGCGAGGTCGTCGCTCGACCCGGCGGGCGCGAGGTCGACGTCCATCGTCACGTCGACGACGAAGACCTGCCCGTCCCGCTTCTCGAAGTCGAGCACGCCGTGGTGCCCCCGCGCCGAGATCCCCTTGAGGACGATCTGGTCGCTCATCGGGGTCCCCGCGAGGTGTCGGAGCGGCGAGGGAGCGGAGAACGTCGTGGGGTGGTGCTCATCGTGCCTCCTCGATGGCCCGGGCGATGCGCATCGCGTCGAGGGTGGACGGCACGTGGTGGACGCGCACCCCCCACGCGCCCAGCCGGGCTGCGTGCATGGACGTGGCGGCGGTCGCCACGTCGCGGTCCAGCGGTTCGCGCGGTGGGTCGCCCTCGGGCACGCCGAGCCGGCCCAGGAACGTCTTGCGCGACGTCCCGACGAGCACGGGATGGCCCAGCCCGAGGAGCTCATCGAGCCGCGCGAGCAGGGTCCAGTTGTGCGACGCCAGCTTGGCGAAGCCGAAGCCGGGGTCGAGGACGAGCCGGTCGTCCCTGACGCCCCGCGCCGTCAGTGCCTCGACCCGGGCGAGCAGCTCGTCCCGGACCTCGCCGACCACGTCCCCGTAGACCGCGCGCGACTGCATCCCCGCGCTGTGGCCGCGCCAGTGCATGACGACGAACGGCGCACCCGCGTCCGCGACGACGGCGGCCATGCCGTCGTCGGCCAGCCCCCCGCTGACGTCGTTGACCAGGGCCGCACCGGCCTCGAGCGCGGCGGCCGCGACCTGCGCCCGCATGGTGTCGACCGAGACCACCGCACCGTCCCGGGCGAGGGCCTGCACGACCGGCAGCACCCGGCGCAGCTCCTCCTCGACCGAGGGCCGCTGCGCGCCGGGCCGGGTCGACTCGCCACCGACGTCGAGCACGTCGGCACCCTGCGCGAGCAGCTCGTGGCCGTGGGCGACTGCCGCCTCCGGCTCGAACCACTGGCCACCGTCGCTGAAGGAGTCGGGCGTCACGTTGACCACGCCCATGACGACCGGCAGGCCGTCGGCGCGGTGCAGCGGCCAGCTCCCGCCCGTGGCGCTCACCTGGCCCCCACGGCCTCGCGGGCGCCGTTGAGGCGCCCCAGCTTGGGCCAGACGAGGAACGCCTCGGCCTCGAGCGAGGCGAGCGCGACCCGGGGCAGGTCGCCCGCGGCCGGGTAGACGAGGAACCGGGGCTGCCACTGCGGCTGGAACTTGGCGTTGAACCGGTACAGGCTCTCGATCTGCAGCCAGCGCGAGGCGAAGAGCAGCACCCGCCGCCACAGCCGCAGCACCGGCCCGGCACCGAGCCGCTCCCCCCGCTCGAGGGCCGAGCGGAAGGCGGCGAAGTTGAGCGACACCCGGCGCACGCCGAGCTCGGGCGCCCGCTGCAGGGCGGTGGCGATCATGAGCTCGTTGACCCCGGCCTCGGCGGTCGAGTCGCGCCGCATGACGTCGAGGGACATGCCGTCGTCGCCCCACGGGACGAACTGCAGGAACGCGCGCACGACCCCGTCGTGCCGGGCGGTCACGAACACGCACTCCGGGTCGGCGGCAGGGTCGACGAGCCGGCCGAGCGCCATCGAGAAGCCGCGCTCGGTGTCCGAGGACCGCCAGGCCGACGCGTCCTTCATCGCCTCGTCGCGCACCGCCGGGTCCACGTCGCGCACCCGGGTGACGTCCACGGCATACCCGGCGCGCTCGATCCGGCCCACCATCTGGCGCACGTTGCGCATGGGCCGGCCCTGGAGGGTGAACGTGGTCGTGTCGACGACGGCCTCGTCGCCGAGCTCGAGGGCCGTGAAGCCGGTCTCGCGGACCCACACGGTGCCGGCCTGCTCGGAGCAGCCGAGGACCGCGGGGGTCCACGCGTGGCTGCGCGCCTCCTCGAGGAAGGCCTCGATCGCGCCGGGCCACGCCTCCGGGTCGCCGAGCGGGTCGCCGCTGGCGAGCATGACGCCGCTGACGACGCGGTAGGCGACCCCGGCCTTGCCGGTGGGCGACCAGACGACGGACTTGTCGCGCCGGGTGTTGAAGTACGCGAGGGAGTCGGCGTGCCGCTGCATGAGCAGGCGCAGCCGGGCGTCGTCGTCGTCGGTGAGCTCGGGGCGCGGCTCCGCCGGGCGCAGCGCGAGGTAGACCGTCGTGAACGCGGTCATGAGGCCGAGGGCGAGCAGCAGGGACCCGACGATGTCCTCGGCGCGGGAGTGGGTGAACTGCAGCGGCCCGCTGACCCCGACGGCTCCGTAGAGCAGCTCGCGCACGAGGTCGGGGAAGGACGGGAAGCCGCCCACGATGTGGCGGCGGTTCATCCAGATCGCGACGGTCCCGGCCAGGAACGACACGGTCCCCAGGACGAGGAAGGCGCGGACCGCGCGCCACCGGGTGCTCGGGTCACCGAGGGCGAAGAACTCGCGCCGGTTGCGCACGAGCAGCGCCAGCGCCCCCAGCGAGACCAGGGTGGAGACCGGCTCGACCTTGGCAGCGTGCAGCACGACCGAGATCCCGAGGAGGGCGACCGCGGCACGCCACGCCCGCCGCTTGCGCCGCTTGAGCGAGTGCCCGAGGACGAGCAGCAGGACGCCCGACACGACGGTCGCGGCAGCGGCGGCGTCGGACAGGGCCCCGGGCAGCACCTCGGTCAGCTCGAGCAGCCGGTGCCGCCAGCTGTGCAGCAGCCCGGTGAGCAGGTCGAGCAGCCCGATGAGGTACGTGAGGTTGCCCAGGAGGGCCGGGGCCTTGCTGGCGCTGAGGAAGCCGGGGAGCCGGGGGGTGGTGGTGTGGGTGCTCTCGCGACCGCTCACCGCTTGCCCCCGAGCAGGAGCGACATCGCCTCTGCCCGCGTGGCGGGGTCGCGCAGCTGGCCACGCACGGCCGACGTGATGGTGCGGGAGCCGGGCTTGCGGATGCCGCGCATCGACATGCACAGGTGCTCGCACTCGACGACGACGATGACGCCCTGGGCGCCGAGGTAGGTGACGAGGGCGTCGGCCACCTGGGTGGTGAGCCGCTCCTGCACCTGGGGACGCCGGGCGTACATCTCCACGAGGCGCGCCAGCTTGGACAGGCCGGTGACGCGGCCGTCCTTGGCCGGGATGTACCCGACGTGGGCGACCCCGTGGAACGGCACGAGGTGGTGCTCGCACATGGAGTACACCTCGATGTCGCGCACGAGGATCATCTCCTCGTGCTCGATCTCGAAGGTCTTGCTCAGGACCGCCGCCGGGTCGAGCGCGAGGCCGGCGAAGAACTCGCCGTACGCGCGCGCGACCCGAGCGGGGGTCTCCACGAGGCCCTCGCGGTCCGGGTCCTCACCGATGGCGATGAGCAGCTCGCGGACCGCGGCCTCGGCACGGGCCTGGTCGACCACGTGCCGTGGCGTGTCTGGGGACATCGGACCGGCGCCTCAGTGCTGCCCGGGACCCGGGTCGACCGGGTCGTTGCCGGGCGTCTCGATGATCTGCGTGGGCGGGTGCTCCTCGGCCGACTTGACCGCCCCGGCCTCGGCGGCCCGGTCGATCGCGGCGGCCGTGTGCCGGTCGCTGCCGGCGGACTCGAGGCCACCGCTGCCGTTCTGCGCGGCCCGCTCGGCCGGGGTCAGCACGGGCGGCTGGTCCGACAGGAACCGGGTCTCGCTGGACAGCCAGGTCGGGCGCAGCGGGCGCTTGCGCACCGGCTGGAACAGCTCGGCGAGCTCCTTGGCGTTGAGCGTCTCGTGCTCGAGCAGCTCCAGCACCAGGTGGTCGAGGATGTCGCGGTTGTCGTTGATGACGTGCCACGCTTCGTCGTGCGCGTTCTCGATGAGCTTGCGCACCTCCTCGTCGACGACGCTGGCGATCTCCTCGGAGTAGTCGCGCTCGTGGCCCATGTCGCGGCCGAGGAAGACCTCGCCCTGGCTCTGGCCCAGCTTGATCGCGCCGATCCGCTCGCTCATGCCGTACTCGGTGACCATCTTGCGGGCCATGCCGGTGGCCTTCTCGATGTCGTTGGCCGCACCGGTGGTCGGGTCGTGGAACACGACCTCCTCGGCGACGCGGCCACCGAGGGCGTACGCGAGCTGGTCGAGGATCTCGTTGCGGGTGGTGGAGTACTTGTCGTCGGTCGGCATGACCATCGTGTACCCGAGGGCCCGGCCGCGCGGCAGGATCGTCACCTTGGTGACCGGGTCGAGGTGGTTCATCGCCGCGGCGACGAGGGCGTGTCCACCCTCGTGGTACGCCGTGATCTTGCGCTCCTTGGCGGACATGATCCGGGTGCGCTTCTGCGGACCGGCGATGACGCGGTCGATGGCCTCGTCGAGGGCGTGGTCGTCGATGAGCTTCTTGTCGCTGCGCGCCGTGAGCAGGGCGGCCTCGTTGAGGACGTTGGCCAGGTCGGCACCGGTGAAGCCGGGGGTGCGACGGGCGACGGCGAGCAGGTCGACGCCGGTGGCCATCGGCTTGCCCTGGGCGTGCACCTCGAGGATCCGGTGGCGGCCGATCATGTCGGGCGCCTCGACCGCGATCTGGCGGTCGAACCGGCCCGGGCGCAGCAGCGCCGGGTCGAGGATGTCGGGGCGGTTGGTCGCCGCGATGAGGATGACGTTGGTCTTGACGTCGAAGCCGTCCATCTCGACGAGCAGCTGGTTGAGCGTCTGCTCGCGCTCGTCGTGGCCACCGCCGAGGCCGGCGCCGCGGTGGCGGCCGACGGCGTCGATCTCGTCGACGAAGACGATGGCAGGGGCGTTGGCCTTGGCCTGCTCGAACAGGTCGCGGACGCGGGAGGCGCCGACACCGACGAACATCTCGACGAAGTCCGAGCCTGAGATCGAGTAGAACGGGACGCCGGCCTCACCGGCGACCGCGCGGGCGAGCAGGGTCTTGCCGGTGCCGGGCGGCCCGTAGAGCAGGACGCCCTTGGGGATCTTGGCGCCGACCGCGAGGAACTTGGCGGGCTCGGACAGGAACTCCTTGATCTCGTGGAGCTCCTCGACCGCCTCGTCGACGCCTGCGACGTCGGCGAAGGTGACCTTGGGCGTGTCCTTGGTCGCGAGCTTGGCGCGGGACTTGCCGAACTGCATGACGCGCGAGCCGCCGCCCTGCATCTGGTTCATGAGGAACCAGAAGATCGCCAGCAGGATGATGATCGGCAGCAGCGACCCGAGCAGGGCCAGGACCGGGTTGGTGTCCTTGATCTGCTGGTCGACGCCGCCGGGCGGCGGGTTGTCCTTGAGCAGCTGGATGATGCCGGGGCCGGCGGCGTCGACGTACTGGGTGCGGACCTTGGTCGCGTCCTTGACGTTCTTGCCGTCGGAGTAGGTCTGCCCCTTCTTGAGGTCGATGTCGACGACCTCGTTGTTGGTGACGACGACGCGCTCGACCTTCTTGTCGGAGATGAGCTGCTGCGCGGCCGAGGTGTCGATCCGGGTGTAGCCACCCGCATCGCTGAAGCTGAACACCGTCAGGGTGATCGCGACGACGGCCACGACCCAGAACAACGGGGCTCGAAGGATGCGCTTGAAGTCCATGTGTGTAGCGGGGCCGGCGGCCCCGTGCCTCCTGCTCGGTCACGCTTCGTGCCGTCACCCTGCTGGGCGCGGCGTCACCACGACGGTACTACGCGGTACCCCCGTGGTTCGTGCTGGTCAACGACCTGGATGGCGGCGGTGTTCCGACGTCCGGCACGCGTCCACGGTGCGTTCGCCTCAGGCGTACACGTGCGGGGCGAGGGTCCCCACGACCCGCAGGTTGCGGTACTGCTCGGCGTAGTCGAGGCCGTAGCCGACGACGAACTCGTTGGGGATGTCGAAGCCCACCCACTTGACGTCGATCTCCACCTTGGCCGCGTCGGGCTTGCGCAGCAGGGTGCAGATCTCCACCGAGGCCGGCGAGCGGGACTCGAGGTTCGAGCGGATCCACGACAGGGTCAGGCCGGAGTCGACGATGTCCTCGACGATGAGGACGTGCTTGCCCGAGATGTCGGTGTCGAGGTCCTTGAGGATCCGCACGACGCCGGAGGACTTGGTGCCCGAGCCGTAGGACGAGACGGCCATCCAGTCGACGGGGGCGGTCCCGGGCAGCGCGCGGGACAGGTCGGCCATCACCATGACGGCGCCCTTGAGCACCCCCACGAGGAGCAGGTCCTTGTCCTGGTACTCGGCCCAGATCTCCGCGGCCAGCTCCTCGAGCCGGGCCTGGATCTCCTCCTCGGTGATGAGGACCTTCTCCAGATCTGCTCCCATGTGGGCAGCGTCCACGGCTCTTCTCCTGGGGTGTCAGCGACGCGGGTGTCGTGCGGGATGTCGTGCGGGGATGCCCGGCCTATTCAACCGGAGCCGGCGCGGCGATGGATACCCGACCACCGGATCGGGTGACCTGCAGCGGTCCGGGCGCGCTCAGGGGGCCCTGCCCGTGCCAGTCGGTGACCAGCGCGTCGCACGCGTCGGTGTGCCGGCTGCCGAGCTGGCCGGCCGGGGCACCGGCGGCCAGGAGCAGGCGCCGCCACACGCGCGTGCGCACGGGCCGGGCGAGGGCGGCGAGCGCGGCGACGTCCCACGGGCCGGGGCCCAACCGCGCCACGGCCTCGTCGGCGAGGCCGTCGAGCAGGTCGGCGTCCTCGCGCAGCTGGTCGGCCGACCGCGCCAGCGCGGCGGCCACCCCCGGTCCCAGGTCCCGCTCGAGGTCCACGAGGGCGCGCCGCGCGCGCACCCGGGTGTATGCCGGGTCGGCGTTCATCGGGTCCTCCCACCACCGCAGCCCCTCGGCGCCGCAGGACGCCCGGGTCTGCTCCCGCGTCACGCCCAGGAGGGGACGTCGCAGGAGGCCGCGGGCACGCGGCATACCGGCGAGGGAACGGGCGCCGGCACCGCGGGTGAGGCCGAGGAGCACCTGCTCCGCCTGGTCGTCCAGGGTGTGGCCGAGCAGCACCAGCCGCGCGCCCTCCCGCGCCGCGGCCTTGGCGAGGGCGTCGTACCGGGCCGCGCGGGCGGCGGCCTCCACGCCCTCGCGGCCGCGGGGGACCTCCACCCGCACCCACGAGACCGGGGCCAGCCCGAGGGCCTCGCAGGCTGCCGCGGCCTGCCGCGCCACCTCCGCGGAGCCCGGCTGCAGGGCGTGGTCGACGACGACCGCTCCCCCGCGCACGCCCAGCCTCGGCGCCTCGAACGCGAGCGCCGCGGCGAGGGCGAGGGAGTCCGCCCCGCCGCTCACCGCTGCCAGGACGACGTCGCCCGGGTCGCACTCGGCGAGCACCCCCCGGACGGCGAGGCGGACCGCGGCGGTGGCCGGGTGCGGGCCGCTCACGACGCGGTCAGGCGTGGACGCGGGCGACCCATGCGGCCGGCTCGTCGATCTCCTCCGGACGCGGGAGCGTCTCGGGGGACTCCCAGATCCGGTTGAAGCCCTCGACCCCGACCGAGTCGACGACCCCACGGACGAAGGCCGCGCCGTCGCGGTACTGGCGCATCTTCGCCTCGAGTCCGAGCAGGCGGCGCAGGAGCTTGTCGACGGCGCCTGCGCCCTTGCGCCGGGCGTCGAAGCGGCTGCGGATGTGCGCGACCGACGGGATGACCTGGGGGCCGACCTCGTCCATGACGACGTCGGCGTGCCCCTCGAGCAGCGACATGACCGCGGTGACCTCCGCCAGCGCGCGGCGCTGCTCCGGCGTGGCGACGAGGTCGACCAGGCCCGTGCCGCCGGCCCGCACGGCGTCGGGCAGCGAGGAGGCCAGCCGCGACAGGGTCTCCTGCAGCGACTCGGGGTCGGGCACGAGGTCGACGGCCAGCGAGCGCACCCGCTCGACCATGTGGTCGCGCAGCCACGGCACGGCGGTGAACTGCACGCGGTGGGTCTCCTCGTGCATGCAGACCCAGAGCCGGAAGTCGTGCGGGTCGAGGCCGAGCTCGCGCTCGACCTGGACGATGTTGGGCGCGACGAGCATGAGCGCGGGGGTGCCGTCGGGGGCGAGGTCGTACTGGCCGAGCACCTTGCCCGCCATGAAGGCGAGCAGCGCTCCTGCCTCGCCCCCGCTGACCTTGCCGGTGATGGCCCGGGCGGTCTCCCCCGGCGTGCGCTTCTGCGAGGCGGCGATCTTGACCATCACCGGGTCCATGAGCGCGGCCATCGAGTCGGCGTTGAGGCTGATCCACGTCGAGCGGTCGACCACGACCGGTGCCGGGGCGTCACCGGGGGCGTGCAGCCGCGCGGTCTCGGCCACGGGGCCCTGCGCGCGGGCGGCGCTGGCGCGCACGGAGGCGACGACGTCCGCGGCCTCGCCGGGCGTGACCCGGGGGCCTGCGGCCACGAGCCGCCGACCGGTCGCCTTGGCGAACTCCCAGTCGACGTACCGCGTCGTCGGTGTCTGCACGTCCATCCCCTCACCGTAGTCGTGGGTGCGCCACCCGGCCGGTGCGCTCCGCGGCGGCCGCGCGTCTGCTCAGCGACAGCCGCAGGTGGCCAGCCGCGCCACGAAGCGGTCCAACGCGGCTCGCGCCTCCAGCGTTCCGACGCCGCCGGGCAGCCCGTCGGCGAGCACGACGTACGACAGCACGCGGCCGTCGGCGTCGATGACGGTGCCGGCGATCGCGCTCGCCCCGGTGAGGGTGCCGGTCTTGGCCCGGGCCAGGCCGGCGACCACGTGGGTCGTCCTCGTCGTGAACCGGTCGTGCAGGGTGCCGGTGAGCCCGGCGACCGGCAGCTGGGCCACGACGTCCTGCATCCCCGGCACCGAGCCGTCGGCTCCGCGCTGCAGGACGTCGGAGATCACCCGGGGAGGAATCGCCTGGCCCGAGGTGAGGCCGCAGGTGTCCTTGAGCGTCACGCCGCTGAGGTCGACCCCGAGGTCGGTGACGGTCTTGCGGACGAACGCGACGGCGGCGGCAAAGGTCGCCGGGCTCCCGGCCTTGACCGCGGCCTGCCGCGCGAGGCCCTCGGTGAGCGCGTTGTCGCTGTCGCCGAGGGCGAGCGCGAGGACGTCGCCGATGGGGGCCGACTCGACCAGGGCCAGCTCACCGGCGCCCTCGGGCACGGGCGTCGCCCACGTCGACTCGGGGGCGAGCTTCGCCGTCAGGCCGACCTTGGCGAGGGCGGCCACGAACGCCGCGGCGGTCGCGGCCTCCGGGTCCCGCGGCGCGGGCTTGTACGGGACGGCCCGCTGGCCGGCCAGGCCGATCATGCTCACCCCACCGGTGAACCCGGCCCTGACGTCCGCCTGGCTCCAGCCCGGCGCCCAGCGGGCCCCTCGGGCGTAGGAGGTGTCGAGGCGCAGCGTGACGCTGGTGGTGCCACTGGGCTGCAGCGCCGCGGCCACCTGCTCGGCGAGGTCGGCCAGCCCGGCCCGGCCCTCCACCGCGGCGGGATCTCCCTTGCCCCTCGCGAGCATGGTGTCGCCGCCGGCCACGAGCACGAGGTCCTGCGGCGTGGCCCCCTGCACGACCCGGGTCGCCATCGTCGCCCTGGTGTCCAGCGTCGTGGAGACCGCCAGGGCGGTGAGGAGCTTGGCCGTCGAGGCGGGGACCCGCGCCCGGTCGGCGTCCTTGGCGTACAGCGTCTGCCCGGTGAAGGCGTCGCGGACGACGACCCCGGGTCGACCGCCGAGCCCCGGGTCGGCCACGGCTGCGGCCACGGTGCGGGCGACGCCGGTCGCGGCCGGGATGGGGGCGTCGGCCGAGGCCGGCGGGAGCGGCTGCGCCGCGGCGTCGACGGTCGGGACGGTGACCGCGGGTCCGGTCGGCGCCGGGGTCGTGGCCGTCGGCACGGGTGTGGGCCGGTCCCGGGTGAGGACGCCGGGCACGACGTCGAACACGTCGAGCGTCGCGTAGCCCACGAGCAGGACGAGCACAGCCGCGAGAGCTGCCAGGACCCGCCGCACTCGACCCCCTTGGCTCTCGACTTGCACCATGCGGAACACTTGGGCGCGAGCCTAGGTCATCCACCTGGTGGCAAAGAGGAAAGGGGCCAGCGTCGTGGAGTTCGACGTCACCATCGAGATCCCGCAGGGAGCTCGCAACAAGTACGAGGTCGACCACGCGACGGGCCGCATCCGCCTGGACCGGCTGCTGTTCACGTCCACCCGCTACCCGGCCGACTACGGCTACGTCGAGGACTCCCTCGGCGAGGACAGCGACCCGCTCGACGCGCTGGTGCTCCTCGAGGAGCCGACGTGGCCCGGCTGCCTCGTGCGCGCCAGGCCGATCGGCATGTTCCACATGCGGGACGAGGCCGGCGGCGACGACAAGATCCTGTGCGTCCCGGCCGGTGACCCGCGCCAGGCGCACATCACCGAGCTCGAGCACATCAACGAGTTCGACCGCCTGGAGATCCAGCACTTCTTCGAGACCTACAAGGACCTCGAGCCGGGCAAGTCGGTCGAGGGCGCGCACTGGGCCGGTCGCGAGGCGGCCGAGCAGTGCGTCCGCGAGGCGATGAAGCGCGCGACCGACGCCGGCTTCACCACCGCCCGCTGGACGCTGCCCGGGCACACCGCCCAGAGCGAGGCCCGTCCCGTCACGGACTGAGCGGTCCGCAGCCACCGCAAAACGGCGGTTGCTCGACGACCCGCGGGATCGTGACCCGCGGGATGTCAAGCAACCGCCGTTTTGCGTGAGCCGTGGTGGGGCCCGTCAGGGGCGGCCGCCGTAGGGCAGCAGGTCGCTGCGGTAGATGGAGGCGTACCGGACGACCGCGCCGGTGTGCGGCGCCTCGATCATCTGGCCGTTGCCGACGTACAGGCCCATGTGGTGGCTGCTCGGGCCGTCCGAGCCGTAGAAGACCAGGTCGCCCGGGCGCAGGTCGCTGATCGCGACCCGGCTGGTCTCGGCCCACTGCGCGCCGGTGTAGTGCGACAGGTACACCCCGGCCTGGCGCCAGGCCATCATCGTCAGCCCGGAGCAGTCGAAGGAGTCCGGACCCGCGGCACCCCACCCGTAGGGCTTGCCCAGCTGTGCCTGCGCGTAGGCGATGACCGCTCCGACGCCGCCGCTGCTCGGGGGCGGCGGCGGGGGGTCGGCCGGCTGCGGCGCAGGCGGCGTGGGCCGACTGGGCCGGCTCGGCTGGGAGGCCTGCTGCTCGGCGGCCTTCTGGGCCGCCTCGGCGGCAGCCTTCTGGCGGGCCGCCTCCTGGGCCGCTGCCTTGGCGGCGGCCTGCGCCGCCCGGCGGGCCGCGGCGTCGCGGGCCTGCTGGGCGCGCTGGGCCGCCAGGCGGGCCTGCTCGGCGGCGGCCGCCGCTGCGGCCCGGGCTGCGGCCGCGGCGGCGAGGCCGTCCTGGCGCTGCTTCTCCAGGGCGACGGACGTCTTGCGCAGGGTGGCGAGCTGGACCGTCAGGGCCTGCTGCTCGTGCTGGATCCGGCTCGCCTCGGCGGTCGCCTGGTCGGCACGGGCCTGCGCGGCGTCCCGCGCCTGCTGCGCGGAGGTCGCCGCCCGGGCCTGCTGGTCGCGTGCGGTGGCGGCCTGGGCCCGCATGGTCTGGGCGACGAGCGAGGTCGCGGCCGCCTTCTGCAGCGCCCGGCTGCGGGCGTCGCTGACCGCCTCGATGGCGGTGGCGCGGTCGACCAGGTCCTGGGGGCCGGTGCTGGAGAGGTATGCGTCGAGCTCGCCGAGGCTGCCGCCCGACTGGTACACGGAGGACGCGTAGCGACGGACCTCCAGGCTCGCCGCGTCGGCCTGGGACTGGGCGTCGGCGGCGCGCTTGGCGGCGGCGCTGGCCTCGGCCGTCGCCTGGTCGAGGGCAAGCCGGGCGCCGTTGTACGCCTCGGCGGCGGCGCTCGCGTCGTCCTGGACCTGGCTGAGCTGGGCGCTGGCGGCCGCGTACCTGGCGTCGAGGGCGGACACCTCGCCGGCGGTGCTCGAGACCCTGGCCTTCGCCTTGTCGACCTGGGACTTCGAGGGGTAGACGGGGCCGGGGTCGGCACTCGCCGTCCAGGCGGTGCCGAGGCCGAGGGCGCCGACCAGGGACATCGCGGCGCCCACGCGCAGTGCGCGTCGGGGGGAGGTGGTGCCTGGCACGGAGATGCCTCTCTCGTCACGGTGCTTCACTGGGGTCAGCCGGACGAGACTACGACCGCCTTTTCACTCGAAACCCATTCGTCACACGAATCCCACTGCTCCCGGGCCCCCGGACGAAATGACAACCGTGTGACTCGGCGAATGACACGGATGTTTTTCAGCAGGTGGACCGGGTCGTTCGGACACGTGTCCAACAACCGTCACGAATTGGTCACGAAATCGGCGTTTACGCAGGTGGGAGGCCCGGATCGGCCGGTTGGACCGGCTTCCCGGCCCGCAGCGCGGCATACGCCTGGGGGTCGCTGTCCCGCAGGTGGCGCCGGGCACGCCGCCGGTAGCGCAGGATCTGGGCGACGCCGACGCCCCACACGAGGTACTGCACGGCCATCGCCGCGCGGAAGGTGTCGACGGTGTACGTCTCCGGGCCGCCGGGCGCGACCCGGTCGAGCACGATGCCGATGAGGGTCACCGTCGACAGCGACGCGAGGAACCCGCCGACGTTGACGATCCCGGTGGCGCTGCCCAGCCGGGTGGGCGGGTTGAAGGTGCGGGCGAGGTCGAAGCCGACCAGCGATCCGGGGCCACCGACGGCCGTGACGACGACGAGCACGACCAGCAGCGGCAGTGGCGCCCGGCCCGGCCACAGGAGCACGACCGCCCACACGGTCATGATGAGCAGCACGATGCCCAGGATCAGGGTCGAGCGGGAGAACGGGTACCGCGTCACGAAGCCCCCGATGAGCGGGCTGGTGACGACCGTGGTGACCGTCATGAGCATGAGCAGCGTGCCCGCCGTCTCGGGCGAGAGTCCTTGTCCCGCAACGAGGAACGGGTAGCCCCACAGCAGCGCGAACACCGTCGCCCCGAACTGGGCGGAGAAGTGCGACCACAGGCCGAGGCGGGTGCCCGGGGCGCGCCAGGCCGCCCGGAGGCTGCGGGCGATCGCGCGCACCTTGATGCGGTCGAGCTCGTGGTCGGGGTTCGGGGAGTCGCGGACGAGCACCAGCGCCACCACCCCCAGCAGCACCCCGGCGCCCGCCGCGGTCAGGTACGAGGGGGTCCAGCCCCACTGGTGCAGCGCGTAGACGAGAGGTGAGGCGGCGACGAGCGCGCCCAGCTGCCCCAGGAGGCCGGTCAGCTGCGAGACCATCGGGATCCGCATCGGGGGGAACCACAGGGCCACGATGCGCAGGAGGGGGACGAACACCATGGAGTCGCCCATCCCGAGCAGCACCCTCGCCCCGATGCCCGCGGCGAAGGAGTCGGCGAACGCGAACGCCAGCTGCGCCACCGTCATCAGCCCCATGCCGGTGAGCAGCAGCCGCTTGGGCCCGAACCGGTCGAGCAGGGCACCCACCGGGATCTGCATGGCGGCGTAGACGAACAGCTGCACCATCGTGAAGACCGACAGCTGGGTGGCGGCGATGTGGAAGCGGTCGCTCGCCAGCAGCCCGGCGACGCCGAGCGAGCTGCGGTTGAAGACGGCGAGGACGTAGAGCGCGACGGCGCTGCCGTAGACCACCCAGGCCCGGCCACCGCCCATGGGGTACTGGTGGTCGCGGCTGGTCACGGCCGCCATTGTCCCGCAGCCGCGCGACGGCTCGCGGGCCGGGCTAGGTTGCCGGCATGCGCGAGCTCAGCAGGAACGGGCTGACCTTCGACGTCAGCGACGACGGCCCCGACGACGGGGCGGCCGACCCACCGGTCGCGCTGCTGCTTCACGGGTGGCCGCAGGACCGCCACGCCTGGTCGCGGGTGACCCCGCTGCTCACGGCCGGCGGCCTGCGCGTCGTGGCGTTCGACCAGCGCGGGTACTCCCCGCGCGCCCGCCCGCGCGGCCGTGCGGCATACCGGATGGGCGAGCTCGTGGCCGACGTCGTCGCAGCGGTCGACGCGTGCGGGGTCCAGCGGGTGCACCTGGTGGGGCACGACTGGGGCGGTGCGGTCGCGTGGGCGGCGGCCGAGCGGCACCCGGAGCGGTTCGCGTCGCTCACCGTCCTGTCGACGCCGCACCACCGGGCGTTCGCCGCCGCGCTGCGCCACCTCGACCAGGCCTCGCACAGCTGGTACATGGCCGCGTTCCAGCTGCCGGTGCTGCCCGAGCTGGTGCTCGCCGGCCGGCTGGAGGGGGTGCTGAGGCGCAGCGGCCTGCCGCCGGAGGACGCGCGCAGGTATGCCGCGCGCTTCCGCGAGCCGGGCGCCGCCGGTGGGGGCCTGGCCTGGTACCGCGCCCTGCCGCTCGGGGCCTCGACCCTGTCCGGCCTGCCGAACCCGTTGCGCCGCAAGGCATCCCGCGACCGGGCGGAAGTGCCCGACCCAGGCCTCGGCGGCCACCGGATCACCGTGCCGACGACGTACCTGTGGGGCTCGCACGACCCGGCGCTGGGCCGGCGAGCCGCTGAGGCCAGTGGCGACTGGGTGGCGTCGGACTACCGGTTCGTCGAGCTCGACGCCGGCCACTGGCTGCCCGAGACCCGGGCGCAGGAGGTCGCCGCGGCGGTACTCTCGCGAGCAGGAGGTGCTCCGCAGGATGCCTGACCCGAAGCTCGCGCAGGTGGCCCAGCGCGCCACGGACCTCGACCGCGCGGCCGCGTTCTACGAGCGCCTGCTCGGCAGCCCTCCCCTCGCCCGCTTCGACCCGCCCGGGCTGCTGTTCTTCTCCCTCGGCGACGGCACCCGGCTGCTGCTGGAGGCCGGTGCCCCGTCGGCGCTGATCTACGTGCGGGTCGAGGACGTCCGGTCGGCCGTCGAGCGGCTGCGCGCCGACGGCGTGCCGGTGGAGGGCGAGCCGCACGTCATCTTCAGCCACGACGACGACACCCTCGGGCCGGCCGACACCGACGAGGAGATGGCGTTCGTCCGGGACAGCGAGGGCAACCTGGTCGGCCTCGTCGGCACCCGCCCGAAGGGGCAGGGCTGACCGGGCCCGCGGGGCTCCCCGACCCGGCCCTGGTCGTCCTCGTCGGCCCGACCGGCTCGGGCAAGTCGACCTGGGCGGCCGCGCACTACCGGCGCCCCGAGGTGGTGTCCTCGGACGCCCTGCGCGCCGTGGTCGGCAGCGGCGAGTTCGACCTCGACGCCTCGGCGGACGCCTTCGCCGTGCTCCACCAGGTCGTGGCGGCCCGCAGCCGTCGTGGGCTCACGGTCGTCGTCGACACCCTCGGGCTCGACCCGGACACCCGCGACCGGTACCGCGAGATGGGGCGCGCGGCCGGGCTGCCCTGCGTCGCCGTCGTCCTCGACACCGCGGGTGCCTTGTGCCGGGAGCGCAACGCCCGGCGCGACCGCCCGGTGCCGGCGAACGTCCTCGGCCAGCAGCTGGCCCGGATGCCGCGGGTCGTCCAGGACGTCGCCGGGGAGGGCTGGGACGTCGTGCTCCACGTCGACGGCTCCACCCCCGGCGCCCCGCCCGGGGCCGGTGCCACGCCCGAGGCCGGTGCCCCAACCGCGACCGGTGCCGCGCCCGGGTCGGGTGCCGCGGCCGCGGTCGCCGGCGAGGTAGCCGGCGAGGCCGCCGGCGGACGCACCGCCCGCCCCGTGGTGGGCGCGGCACCGGCCTCGGCCTGGCACCGCGGCGCCAGGGACGACCGGCGCCCGGGGGCTGCGGGGCTGCCCGAGCTCGTCCTGCAGGTCTCACGCTTCCCGTGGGGACAGGACCCGGTGGGGTGGTTGCGCGGGGTGGCGCTGGCCGCCGACGAGGCGGGCTTCGCGGGGCTGGCACTCATGGACCACCTCGTGCAGGTCCCGCAGGTCGACCGGGCCTGGGAGCCGATCCCCGAGCCGTGGGTCACGCTCGGGTTGCTCGCCGGCCTGGACACCTCTCTGCGGCTCGGGACCCTGGTGTCCCCCATGACCTTCCGCCCCGCCGGTGTCCTCGCCAAGGCGGCGGCCACCCTCGACGTGCTCAGCGGGGGCCGGGCGTTCGTCGGGGTGGGCGCGGGGTGGTGGGAGCGCGAGCACCTCGGCTTCGGCGTCCCCTTCCCTCCCGCCCCCGCGCGCCTCGACCTGCTCGAGGACGGCATCGAGACGATGCGGGCGCTGTGGGCCAGCGGCACGAGGGCGTATGCCGGGCACCGGGTCTCGCTGCCGGAGACCACGGCCTACCCCCGGCCGGTCGGGCCGCTGCCGGTCGTCGTGGGTGGCGGTGGCGAGCGGCGCACCCTGCGGGTGGCAGCCCGCATCGGGGACGCGTGCAACGTGTCGAGCGACCCGGCGACCGTGCGCCGCAAGGTCGAGGTCCTGCGCCGCCACTGCGCGGAGGTGGGCCGCGACCCGGCCGAGGTGGCCGTCACCGTGCTGGACGTCCCCGTCGTCGGGCGGGACCGCGAGGACACCTGGCGCAGGGTGGAGCGGCTGCGCGGGCGGACGGCCGCCGCGGCATACGCCCGCACGCACCACGCCGGGGAGCCCGCGAGCCACGCCGAGCGCTACCGGCAGCTGGCCGAGGAGGGCGTGGACACCGTCTTCGTGGCACTGCCCGACCTCGCCACGCCCGACGACCTCGGGCGGCTCGCGCCGGTGCTGCGGCCCACCTGACGACGCCCGCACGAGGACGACGGAGGGCCGGCACGACGACCGCGCGGGACGACGGAGGGCCGGGACGCACGAGGCGTCCCGGCCCTGCCGGCCGTGCTGGAGGTCAGGCGGTGGCCGCGACCCCGGTGAGCTGGGTCAGCGCGAACTCGGTGATCCGCACGAGGGCCTGCTTGGCGGACTCGCGGTCGCGGGCGTCGACCGTGATGACCGGGATGTGCGACGGGATCGCGAGGGCCTCGCGGATCTCGTCCGGGCCGAACTCGCCGGCACCGTCGAACTGGTTCAGCGCGACGATGAACGGCAGGCCCTTGGCCTCGAAGTAGTCGACGGCGGCGAAGCTGTCGTCGAGCCGGCGGGTGTCGACCAGGACCACGGCGCCGATCGCGCCCTTGACCAGGTCGTCCCACATGAACCAGAAGCGGCGCTGGCCGGGAGTGCCGAACAGGTAGAGGACGAGGTTCTCCGCGAGGGTGATGCGGCCGAAGTCCATCGCCACGGTGGTGGTGTGCTTCGACTGCACCTTGGAGATGTCGTCCTGCCCCTCGGACTCCTGGGTGACCAGGGCCTCGGTGCGCAGCGGGTCGATCTCGGAGACGGCCCCCACGAAGGTCGTCTTGCCGACGCCGAACCCGCCGGCCACGACGATCTTCGTCGAGGCGCTGTTGCGGTTAGAGGGCGCGTAGTCCACTGAGAGTCCTTTCGATGAGGGCACGGCGCTCGTCCGTCGTCGTGTTCTCGGAGATGGTGGCTCGGGTCTTCAGGTGGCCGGCGGTGATCAGGTCTCCCAGGAGGACCCGCGCAACGCCGAGCGGGATGTGGAGCTTGGCCGAGACCTCGGCCACGGACGGGTTCGTGGCGCACAGCTCGACGATGCGACCGGACAGGTCACCCTCCGGCCAGGTCGCGGACTTGGCGGACGGCAGCACCTCGAGGGTCGCCTCGATCGGAAGGTCGACCTTGGCCTCGGTGCGGCCGTGCGTCAGCGCGTAGGGCCGGACCAGTCGGGGTCCGGCGCTCTCCTCACGCTCCTCGGCACTCATCGCACTACCCCGACATCGGGGTCCGGGCAGCCGCGTCGATCATCTGTCCGACGCGGTCGACGAGGACCGCCATCTCGTAGCCGACCTGACCGATGTCGGAGTCCGTACCGGTCAGCGCAGCGAGGTGGGAACCGTCGCCGACGCTCATGAGCAGCAGGTAGCCGAGCTCCATCTCGATGACGGACTGGAGCACGGTGCCGCCCTGGAAGAGACGTGCCGCACCCGAGGCGAGGCTCGCCATGCCGGAGGCCACTGCGGCCATCTGCTCGGCTCGCTCCGGCGGGAGCTGCTCACTGGAGGCCATGGGCAGCCCGTCGGCCGAGACCAGGATGGCGTGCGACACGCCAGGGGTCTCGGTCGCGAACTTGGCCACGAGCCAGTCGTACTCGCCCTTGGGCTGGGCCATGGCGTCAGTGGTGAACATCGGCTTCCTCTCGGTGTGTTCCGTCTTGTGCCTCGGTGCGCGCGGCGCTCACACCGTTCTTGTGGCGGTTCAGGTTGCGGCGGATGGTCTCCGGGTCGCGGCGTGACCCGGTCGGGGCGACCGTGGGCGTCTCGGGCGCCGACGCCGGCGCTGCGGCGTCCATGGCACCGGGGATGAGGTTGCTGCCGGGCCTGCGCATGGGCAGGCCGGCCGAGCTCTCCTGCACGGGCTGCTGCTCCTCGATGCGCGCGGCGGCGGACCAGGCCTGGTCGGCCTCGGTCGGCGACCAGTTGTCGGCGGTGGGCTGGGCGCTGCCGTCGGTGAGCCAGTTCGACATCATCGCCCGGAAGATCGGGGTGTCGTTGAGCGGCCCGGCGGCAGCAGGCTCCTCGTCGGAGGAAGCGTCCTGCGCCACGGGCTGGGCCTGCTGCTCCTCGACGGGCGCCGGCTCGGCCTCGACGGCCTCGGCCACCGGCTCGACGAACTCCGGCTCGGGCTGGGCCACCTCGGCCACCGGCTCGACGAACTCCGGCTCGGAGGGCTCCGGCTCGGGCTGGACGACCTCGGCCTGCGGCTGCTCCACCTGCGCGACCGGGGTCGCCTCAGGGGCAGGAGCGTCCTTGGCCGCAGCCTCCGCCGGACCGCGGCGACGGGCGCCGAAGAACGAGGAGGAGTGGGCCCGCACCGCGGGGCGGCGGGTCCGCGGGCCCGCGGACTCGTCCGACTCCGGCTGCGCCTGGTCGGTGGCGGCCGAGCCGGTCGCGCCGGGGACGCGGGTCGGCAGGGCCTCGGTGGTGTCGGTGGACGGTGCCTCCGGCGCGGCCTCGACCACGCCTGCCTCGGCCACCGGCTCCTCGGCCTCCTTGACCGCGGTGTCGTCCTGGCGGGCGACGGGCTCGTGGTCCCCGGCGTGCGGCTCGGGGGTCGGGTCCACGGCCTCGGGCGTGACGAGCTCGGCGACCTGCTCGTCGGCGAGGGCCTCGGCGACCCACTCCTCGGGCACCGTCATGTCGGTGGTCTCCGGACCCTCGACGGCCGCAGCCGGCGCCTCGGGCATGGCCGCCGCCTCGGGGGCTCCGCCCGTGGCTGCACCGGTGTCGGCGCCGTCCTCGACGGTGTCCTCGGAGGTGGCCGCCTCGCGGGCCTGCGCGGCCTCGACGAGCTTGGCCCGGTGGTCGAGCCAGGCCGACAGGTTCGACGGCATCTGGCGCGGCTCGTTGGCCTCGGCCTCGAGCCGGGCGGCCTCGGCCTGGGCCTTCGCCCGGCCCGGGAGCCAGCTCATGAGGCGCGAGCCCTTGGCGGCGCTCGGGGCGGCCGACGGCGTGGCCGGGGAGTCCTGCTCGCCCTCGGGCGCCACGGAGGGCGCGTCCTCGAACTCGCGGAAGGCGGTGATGCCGGTGGCGCCCGAACGACGGACCGGCAGGCCCGACGGCGAGAGCTTGGGGGCCTCCTGGGCGGGCTGCTCGGGCGTCGCGTCGGCGGCCGGGGCCTGCTGGGCCTCGGCACCGTCGACTGGTGCGGCCTGCGGCGTGGACTCGCCCTCGGCGGTGTCGCCGGCGGCGCGGCCGTTGGCGTCGGCGCCGTTGCCACCCGACCCGTCGACGGCGGCGTGCCCGTTGACCGCGGAGCCGTTCGGCTGCGCGCCGTTGGTCTCGGCACCGTGGGCCGCCGAACCGTTGGCGGCCGAACCGTTGGCGGCGGAGCCGTTGGCCGCTGCCTTGTCGGCCGGCGGCTCGGCACCCTCGATGACGGGCTTGACCGGAGCGGGCAGGGCGGTGGACGCGTTGGGCCCGTGCGCACCCGGGGTGCGGGTCGGCAGGACCTTCTTCGCCGCGCCGGGCACCGGGCTCGGGCCGGGGAGGCTCGGCGCACCGCTCGCACCGCGGACCCGCGTGGGCAGGCCGGACTTGGTGGTGCCGCCGACGGCGGGCTGGACCGGGGCTGCCGGGGCGGCCTCGACCGGCGCCGGGCTCGGCGCCGCCTTGGCGACCGGACGCGGCTGCCGCTCCAGGGTCGAGCTGTCCGCGAGCAGTCCGGCGGGCAGGTGGACCGAGACGGTGATGCCCATCTTGTCCTCGCCGTTGCGGCGCAGGCGGACGGCGATGCCGTGGCGCTTGGCCAGGCTGCCGACCACGAACAGGCCCATCCGGCGGGCGGTGTCGGCGGTGATGTCGCCACCGTTGGCGAGGCGGTCGTTGAGCGCCGCCAGCTCCTTGGGCGGCATACCCAGGCCGTGGTCGCTCACCTCGATGAGCAGGCCACCCTCGGGCGTGCGGGCACCACGGATCGCCACACGGGTCGTGGGCGGGGAGTAGGCCAGGGCGTTGTCGACGACCTCGGCCACGAGGTGGATGAGGTCGGAGCCGACGGCGCCGAGGACCTTGTCGTTGGAGGTGTCGCCGATGTCGATGCGCTCGTAGTTCTCGACCTCGGACACGGCCGCGCGGACGGCGTCGGAGACCGCGATGGCACCCGAGACGCCACGACGGGTCGACGTGCCTGCGAGCACGAGCAGGGAGTCGGAGTTGCGGCGCATGCGGGCCGCGAGGTGGTCGAGGCGGAACAGGCTCTGGAGGCGCTTGGGGTCCTCCTCGTCGCTCTCGAGGCGCTCGATGAGGGTGAGCTGCTGGTCGATGAGCGAGGTGCTGCGGCGCGAGAGCGTCTCGAACATGTGCCCGACCTGCACCCGCAGGCGGGCCTGCTCACCGGCGAGCGCGAGGGCCTGGCTGTGCAGGTCGTCGACCGCGCGGGCCAGCTGGCCCATCTCCTCGCGGGTGGTGACGGGGATCGGCTCGAATGCCGGGGGCTCCTCGCCGTCGCGCATGGCGGCGACCGCCGCGGGCAGGCGCTTGTTGGCGATGTCGAGGGCGCCCGAACGGACGGCGCGGATGGGCGTCAGCAGCGAGCGGAGCAGGCCGATGACGATGACGAGGGCGGCCAGCAGGGCGATCCCGATGAGGCCGGCGTTGACGAGCGCGTCCCGCTGGTGGCTCGCAGCCCGGTCACGCAGCGTGGTCTCGAGGTTGGTGAGCTGGGCGTCCGCGAGGTCGGAGTACCCGCTGTTGCTCCGCTCGATGACGGTACCGAGCTGGGCGACCGCGGCCTTGTCGAGGGAGTCCTGCTGCAGCGCGTAGTAGCGACGGCCGTTCTCGTTGAGGAGCTGGCGGACTGCCGTGCCCTCGTCCGCCGGCGCGTTGGAGACGAGCCGGGTGAGGGCCGCGGTCTCGGCGCCGACCGAGCCGAGCGCGCGCAGCTTGGAGCTGGCGTCGTCGGAGTTCGCCAGGTTGAGCTGCTGGGCGGTCATGGCGCGCTGGGCCGAGATCGCGTCCTGCAGGTTGGCGACGATCTTGGCGGAGCCGGAGTCGTCGGCGAGCCCGAGGTTGCTCACGGCGCTGGAGAGCAGGGTCGCGGTGCTGCCCGACTTGTCGATGATGACGCCCGAGAAGCTCTGCTGGGTCTTGGCCGACCGCACGGAGGCACCGAGGGCCAGGGCGGACTCGGCCTGCTCCTTCACGGCCTCGGGGACGCTGGGCGACTTGATGGCGATGCGCAGGTTCGCCGCGGCCGACTCGTACTTGGTGATGGCGGCGATCTCACCGCCACCGCCGATCGCGTCGGCGGCGGCGAGGTGCTGGACCGCGAGGTTGTAGTCCACGATGGGTCGCAGGACCAGGACCGTGTCGGCGGCTCGGGTGAGCGAGCGGGCGGCGTCGAAGTCGGTCTTGACCCGCAGGCCACCGAAGACGAAGGCGAGGATCACGGGCAGTGCCAGCGCAGCGGCGAGCTTGCGCCGCAGCGGCCAGTGACCGAACGACCAGCCGGGGGAGACACGGCCGGCCGCCGACTTCAGTCTGGACACAGACTCACCTTCCTCATCACGACACATATCGGGCTCAGTGCAACCTAGGGCCGTCCACGGGTGGCCGGGATAGGCCTGCACAGGCACTTGGCACCTTCGGACTCCGCACAACTGACCAAACGGACTAGGACCTCCCGGTGCGTCCGCTCGCGCCGTCCACGCAGCGCCGAGTATGGAGGTTCGGGGCCTTCCGTGGGGGCTTTCGGGGGCGACGAATCCTGCTGCGCGGGAAGGGGCCACGCGTCCGGGCCGGTTGTCCGGGGCGCGAGGTGGGTATCGTCCCGGCATGGGCCACCTGGACGACGCCGACGCCGACGACGGACGCCACGAGACGCCGACCGAGCGGCTGGACCGCAACTGGGACGAGCTGCTGCAGGAGCTGCGCGTCGCACAGACCGGCGTGCAGATCCTGGCCGGCTTCCTGCTGACCCTGCCGTTCCAGCAGAGGTTCACCGAGGTCGACCGGTCCAACCGCGTGGTCTACCTCGTGGCGTTCTCGCTGGCCATCGCGGCGACCGCCTTCCTCGTGGCGCCGGTCAGCGCCCACCGGCTGCTGTTCCGCCGCCGGGCCAAGGCGTCGCTGGTCCGGTTCGGCGACCGGTGCGCCCGGGCGGGACTGGGGTGCCTGGCCCTGAGCGTCAGCAGCGTGACGTTCCTGATCTTCGACGTCGTGGTCAGCGCCGGCGCGGCGGTGGCTGCGGCGGTCGTGGCCTTCGGCCTCTTCCTCACCAACTGGGTGGCACTGCCGCTGGGTTTCCGACGCGGTCACCCGGTGCACGACCCGCGCGGCTGAGCCTGCCCGCGTCCTGCTCGACGCCGTCCGGTCGGCGCGCCACGCGCCCCTAGGATGGGCGTATGCCGCGCACGGACCGTCCGGAGTCCGGCGGCGAGAGCCGCAGCGTGCGGTTCACGCGACGCCTGCGGCGACGACGGCGCCAGCAGCACCTCGCGCTCGCCCTCACCACCCTCGTGGGGGTGGGTGCCGTGCTGGCGGACCGGCACGACGGCGGCGGCCGGGAGGCTGCGGTGTCCGCGCCGGGGCACGGACCGGCTTCCCCCTCCCCCGCCGGCGGCGCACGAGCCGGCCACGACGGCGCGGGCGACTCCGAGGCGGCCTCTGCCATACCGTCCCCCACCCCGTCGACGGGGGCGGTCACGCCACCGGCCGCCGCGGCCGCGGAACTCCCGCTCTCGGCGGCGATGGCGCGACAGGTCCCGGCGGGCACCCGTCAGGTCGTCCTGGTGGCCGGGGCCGGCGCCGACAGCAGCACGGCCCGGGTGACGTTGTACGAGGCCGGCAGCACCGGGTGGACGCGGGTGGCCTCCTGGCCCGGGCACGTGGGCCGGTCGGGCTGGTCCGAGCGGCACGTCGAGGGCGACCTGCGTACTCCCGTCGGGGTGTACCGCCTCAGTGACGCCGGGGGCCGCCTCGCCGCCCCGTCCGCCAGGCTGCCCTATCACCGCTCCAGCCTGTTCCGCGCTCCCGAGTCGGGTCCGGGCTTCGGCGACTCCGCCGCGGACGCGTTCGACCACGTCATCGCGATCGACTACAACCGGGTGGCCGGGCGCTCACCGCTGGACCGCGAGCGCCCCCTCGGCGAGGGACGCGGCGGCGGCATCTGGCTGCACCTGGACCACAACGGACCGACCCACGGCTGCGTCTCGGTGCCGAAGGCGGGGTTGCAGCTGCTCCTGCGCCGTCTCGACCCCGGCCTGCACCCCGTCGTGGTGATGGGACCCCGGGCCGTGGTCGCCGGCTGACCCCTGCCCCGCGACCGGCGGCTCCCTCACCAGCGGGCGAGCAGCAGCTCCAGCACGGCGCCCTCGACCTCGCGGTCGAGCTCGAGGCCGCGCAGCCCGGCGGCCGCCTGCGCCGCTCCCTCGGCCGCCTGCACGAGCTCGAACGCCGCGCGCTTGGTGTTGTACTCGATCCGGGCGCGGTCCAGGACGGCGCGGACCTGCTCCACCGTGCGGTCCCACCCGAACTGCCGCAGGTCCGCGACCTGCACCGTGAGGCCGTCACCGGTCGTCACGCCGAGCTCGATGCGCGTGCCGGCCCCGGTCGCCTCGGCCGGCAGTGCCTCCCCGTCGCGCCTCGCACCGGCGTCGCACCCGAGGACCAGCAGGCTCCAGCTGCGCCGGGCCGGCAGAACGTCGGTGTCGCCGGACGGGCCCGCGACGACGAGGGTGCCGCCCTCGTCGTCCCAGGTGATCGTCGTGACGGCGGTCCGGGGCTCGGTGCTGCCGTCGTCCTCCACGAGGTCGAAGCGACCGTCCGCGCCGGGGGCCAGGACGACCTCCACGTGCTCGGGCAGCCCCGTGCCGACCGCCGCGTCGGCGGTGCCGGCGAGGGGCAGCAGCCCACCGGCGCGCAGCAGCACCGGCAGGGTCTCGAGCGGGCGGTGCAGCCGGACCTGGCGTCCGCCGCGGTAGGCGGCTCCCGTGAACAGGTCGGTCCACTCCCCCTCGGGCAGCCACGCGAGGGTGCTACCCAGCCCGAGGACGTCCTGCTGCGGGCCCGTCACCGGCGCCACGACGAGCTCGGTGCCGAAGCGGAACTGGGTGGGCACGGCATACGCCTCGGGGGCCTGCGGGTCCTCCCAGTACATCGGCTCGACGAGCGGCGCGCCGTCGCGGGCGGCCCGCGCGTTCATGGTGTGCAGGTAGGGCACGAGCCGGTGCCGCAACCGCAGGAACGCGTCGATGGTGTCGCGCGCCTGCGCCGGGAAGGTCCAGGGCTCCTTGCGGATGAAGGGGTGCAGCGTCGAGTGCAGCCGCATGACCGGGGAGAAGACGCCGAGCTGCACCCACCGCACGGTGAGGTCGTCGTCGCGGCTGCCGTACCAGTGGCCGCCGATGTCGTGGCTCCACCAGCCGTAGCCGATGTTCGAGGCGGTGCTGGTGAAGTACGGCTGGAAGGCGAGGGAGTCCCACGTGATGTGCGTGTCGCCGGAGAAGCCGACCGGGTAGCGGTGGCTGCCGGGGCCGGCGTACCGGGAGAACGTGATCGGCAGCCGGCCGCGGCGGGCCGAGTCGTTGAAGTGCTCGAGGTTGAGCACCCACAGCGGGTCAACCCCGGCGGTGCGGCTGAACGAGCCCTGCTGCCAGTCCAGCCACCAGAAGTCGACGCCCTCGTCCTCGAGCGGGTGGTGCAGCACCTCGAAGTAGGCGTCCATGAAGCGGGGGTCGGTCGGGTCGAACGCGACGGTCTGCTCCGTGTCGGGGTCGATCCCCATCGCCCGCGCCATGTCCGGGTAGGCGTCCTCGAAGGCCCGCACGCCGTCGGCCGGGTGCACGTTGAGGGTCACCGCCAGGCCGCGACGGTGGAGCTCGGCGAGGAATGCCGGTGGGTCCGGGAAGAGCTTGCGGTTCCAGGTGTAGCCGGTCCAGCCGGTGCCGAACCTCGGGTCGACGTCGACGAGGTGCCAGTCCATGTCGAGGACCGCCACCGAGAGCGGCACCTGCTCGGTGTCGAAGGTGTCGAGCAGGTCGAGGTACTCCTGCGCCGAGTAGGGGTGGTAGCGCGACCACCAGTTGCCCAGCGCCCACCGCGGCAGCATCGGTATCGGGCCGGACACGGCGTACAGGTCGCGCACGGCGGCGCGGTAGTCGTGGCCACGGACGAAGACGTACAGGTCGAGCGAGCCCTCCGGGCGCGGCACCGCGCGACCGTCCTCGAGGAGGAACGACGTCGAGTCGTCGAGCACGGCGATGCCGGTGCGGGAGACCACGCCGGGCCCGAGCGGCACGGCACCGTCGACGTCGTCGAGCGTGCGCGCGGTACCGCCGAGGTCGTCGACCGGCTCCCCGAACCGCCACTGCTGGGTGTGGGGGTGGTCGACCGGGCCGACGACCGTCACGAGCAGCCCGCTCGGGCTGAAGGGCTGCCCGTCGTAGTCGAGGTGCAGGCACTCGGTGGTGAGCTCGAGCCGGCCGTCGTGGCGCCGGACCTCGACCTCGGGCACGGGCAGGCGCCGGTTGACGGCGAACACGCTGGCGCGGTCCTCGAACCGGCCGGACTCCGACCACTCCAGCCGCAGCAGGCCGGGTGTCAGGACGGTCACCCGCCACCGGTCGCCCGTGACCACCGCCGCCGGGTCCGCCACGGGGTCGCCGGCCACGGCCAGTCGTGCGCTCACGGGCACCGTCCTTCGTCGTCGGCCGAGCCCGGAGGTGCGCCCGGCGCCGGGGCCACGCTAGCGGCGCCCCAGCGCTCCGCGCGCGTCAGTGGTTGCGCAGGGCCGACACCAGCTGCGACTTCGTCATCCGGCTGCGGCCCTCGATGCCGACCTCCGCGGCCCGCTTGCGCAGCTCGGCGACGGTGCGGTCCTCGTAGTCCTGTCCCGCACCGCCCTTGCGGGAGACCACCTTGCGGGACGAGCCGGCCGCGGCGTTGGCGATGCGCGCGGCCTTCTCCTTCGAGGCGCCGTCCCTGCGGACGCCCTCGTAGACGTCCTTGTCCTTGACGCTGGGACCGGGGTCCTTGCGAGCGGGCATGACCTCTCCTTCGGGTCGGTGGCACAGGTCCTCCTTCCGGCCACTACCCGGCCCGTGCGTGGTCGAAACCGCCACGACACCGAAGGTGGGGCCGCGCCGCGTGCATACCTCGTGGGGGGACGGGGGTATGGGCCGGTCGTCGGCCGCAGTCGACGGGCACCGTCGGCCGCGCTCGACGGGCCGGGGCGGTTGAACCACCAGCTGTCCCGGCCCTCCCCGCCGGCGGCGTGCCGCTCGGACCGCCTCAGAGCTGTCCGGTGTAGACGACGTCGTCGGCGATGTCGGCCAGCTTGCGGTTGGTGTCCTGGCTGCGACGGCGCAGCAGCTCGAAGGCGGACTGCTCGTCGAGGCGGTGGCTGGCCATGACGATGCCGATGGCCGTGCCGATGCGGCGGCTGCTGCGCAGCGCGATCTCGAGGTTGTCCGCGCGCTGCTGGTCCTCGGCCGCCTGGACCGCGATCGCGGCGTGCGCGGCGAAGACCTCCGACACCAGCACGTCCCCGGGCGTGAAGGCGTCGGGGCGAGCGGCATACACGTTGAGCGCCCCCACGCTCCCCTCCCGCACGAACAGCCGGTGCGACAGCATGCTCCGAACCCCCGTCTCGGCGGCGACGCGCCCCGCGAACAGCGGCCACCGGCCGTCGCTCCCCAGGTCACCGGTGGCGAAGGACTCGTGGTCGAGCAGCCCGTCGATGCAGGGGCCCTCACCCGTCTCCCCCTGGATGCGGTCCACGGTCTCGGGCAGCTCACCGGTGGTGGCGAGCGTGCTGAAGAGGTCGCCGCGGCGCACCGTGATGGACGCGTGGTCGGCGCGGATGATCGTGACCGCCAGCTCGCACACCGTCTGCAGGGTGCCCAGTCGGCCGCCCTCGGCCTGGACGGCGTGCACGAGCTCTGCGAAGTACCGGGCCAGGTCGTGCTCTGGCGCCGGGACGAATCGACTCATCGAAAACGTTCTCCGAAGAAGCGACGGTTCGCCCGACCGGCACGTGGTTTGGCCGCTGGCGCTCCCGCGGGCAGGACTCTACTGAACGGCGCCGACGGCGTCGCAGCAGGTCATCGGCGCGCCGCGGACTCGTGACTCCCCCGCGGGTGCGCCGGGACGTCAGGCTCCCGGTGGCCCGGGCGCGACGTCCCGCGCGTCCTGCACCGACCCGTCCTGCTCACCCCGACCCGGCAGGTCGCCGGTGAGCGCCACGTCGGCGGCGATGTCGCGCAGCTTGCGGTTGAGGTCCTGGCTGGCGCGGCGCAGGCGCTCGAAGGCCTCGTCGGAGGACACGAGGTCACGAGCCATGAGGATGCCGATCGCGGTCCCCACCTGACGGCTGCTCGTGAGCGCGGCCTCGAGGTTGCTCACGTCCTGTTGGTGGACCGCGCTCTGGACGGCCAGGGCGGCGAAGGGCGCGAAGACCGAGGCCGTCGCGAGGTCGGCAGCCGCGAACGCGCCCGCCCGGCGGGAGTAGAGGTTGAGCGCCGCCTCGTCGTCGCCGCCGATCGGCAGGCGCAACGCCAGGATGCTGCGCACACCGGTGTCCGCGACGCACCGTGCGGCGAAGGCCGGCCACCGCTCGTCGGTGCCGAGGTCCTGCACCAGCGTCGCCGCGTCGCCGGTGGCGGCGTCGAGGCAGGGCCCCTCACCCGTGCCGTACTGGATCCGGTCCACCTCGGTGGGCAGCTCGCTCGACGCGGCCACCGTGGTGGGACGCCGGCCAGGGCGCAGGAAGGTCACCGAGCAGGCCTCGCTGTCGGGGACGGCCTTGGCGACGAAACGCACCACGCGGTCAGGGTCGGGCGGGGTCCCGGTCCCGTTGCCCAGCGCCGTGGCCAGCTCGGCGAACTCCTCGCCCAGCACTGCGGTCCAGCCCTGAGGACCGTCGGTCTGATCGGCCACCGGTCACCTCTCTCTCGCCGTCCTCGCCCCCCGATCACCACCTGCGTACGAACTCGGGGGCCAGCCTAATCCGTGCGCACGACGCCCGAAATGCCGCGCTTGCGGTTGCCTCGCGGCGAATGGGGTGTTTGAGTGGAGGCGGCAGAGTGGTCCAACAGTGGCGCCAGCCTTCCCTGCCGGAAGGACGTCCTGATGGACCCCGCCCCTGTCCCCGTATGCCGCCACGAGCCGCAGACCCCGTCCCTGCGACCGGTCGACCCCTCCGAGGTCGCGCCCCGAGAGGCGCCCCACGGTCGCCACCCGCACGGCAGTGCCGCGCACGACGAGGCCGAGGAGCTCCTCCTCTGCCTCGCGGGACGCCTGTCCCCCGACGACCGCCGCGAGCTCGAGCGCCAGGTGGTGGTGCTCACCCTCGACCTCGCCGACCGTGCCGCCCGGCGCTACCGCGGTCGCGGGCTCGAGTTCGAGGACCTGCGCCAGGTCGCCTCGCTCGCCCTGCTCAAGGCCGTCCGCGGCTTCCGTCCCGGCCGCGGGCCGGGCTTCGCGGCGTATGCCGTGCCGACCATCTCGGGGGAGCTCAAGCGGTTCTTCCGGGACACCGGGTGGGCCGTCCGGCCGCCGCGCCGACTCCAGGAGACTCGGGCCCGGGTCCTGCGCTCGGAGGAGGAGCTGCGCCAGGACCTGCAGCGCGAGCCGACCCGCGACGAGGTCGCGAGTGCCGTCGGTGTCGACCGCGCCGGCCTGGAGGAGAGCGCCGAGGCAGCCTCGTGGTTCAGCACCAGCTCCCTCGACGCCCCGGCGGGCGAGCACACCGTCGAGGTGCCCGACGGCTCCGACGCGTACGCGGCGCTCGACCGCAGCGACGCGCTCGGGCGTGCCCTGGACACCCTCGACGAGCGCCAGCTGGCGATCGTCCGCATGCGCTACGTCGAGGAGCGGACCCAGTCCGACATCGGCGCCGCGATCGGCGTGAGCCAGATGCAGGTCTCCCGGCTGCTGTCGGCCACGCTGGAGCACCTGCGCGCGACGATGGTGCAGGCCGACGCCGTTGCCTGAGGCGACGGTTCCGAGGCAGCGGCTCGCCGTGCAGGCCGACGTGGACCCCGAGGTGGTCGCCTTCGCGAGGGAGGTGGGCCGCCAGCACCGGCGCCTCGGCCGGCTCATGCAGGACGTCCTCACCGCCGGCGACGACCGATGGGAGGGCGCCTGGCAACAGCTGCGTGCCTACCTCGCCGCCCACGAGGCCGCGGAGCGGCTCGTCATGCACCCGATGTTCCGGGCCCGCGACCGCGACGACCTGTCCGTCATCGACCGCGTGGCAGAGGAGGAGGACATCGCCCGGGCGATGACCACCCTCGAGGGCGTGCCCCGGGCGGACGGCTGGTTCCGGGCGCCACTGCTCGCGCTGTGCGAGCTGGTGACCGCCCACTCCCGCCGCGAGGAGCACGACGAGCTGGCCGGCTTCCTGCACCGCATCACCGAGGACGACGCAGCCGAGCTCCTCGAGGTGCTGCTGCTGGTCGAGAGGGTGGCCGGGACGCTCGCCGCAGCGGGCGGCGACGCCCCGTTCGCCGCCATGCTCGACCTCGCCGAGGACGAGCTCGACGGCCTTCTCGTCGCCTCACGCGGCCGAGGCCCCCACCCGGGCTGACCTGAGGGTCATCCGGTCGCGAGCCCGGGGCCCCGGGCTGGCTACGCGGTCCGGTCGACGGGCGCGCTCAGTCGTCCGACGTCGTCAGGTCGTGCGGCGCACCCACGGGCTTGGACTCGGGTGAACCCCGTTCGCGCAGGTAGATCGCGAAGACGGCCATGGTGCCGACGGCGAGGAGCTCGGACTGCCAGTTCTGCAGGGTCCGGCCCCAGAAGTCGGCGGACGCGAGGTACTGCGCCATCGACAGCGGCTCGAGCAGGTCACGAAGCCGCAGCTCGTTGGCGGCGACCCGCCCGGCCACGGCCTGCGCCGACCACGACAGCAGGAAGACGAGCGCCATCACGAGGGTGAGGGAGTGCGAGTACAGGCTCGTGCGCCAGCCGCCCACGCGCGCCCAGGCGGGCGACTTGGCGGTGGCCCACCGACCGACCTGCTGCTCCTTGTCGCTCTCCCGGCCGCTCTCGCCCGGCTTCTTGGTCTCCGAGGAGCCGCGCTGCACGAGCCAGACCGTCAGCAGGATGTACAGGGTGAACTGCAGGTACTCGGACTGCCAGTTCTCTGCCACGTCGACCGCGAAGGACGAGGACGTCACGTACCGCCAGTACGACAGCTGCTGCAGGCCGGCGGTCCGCGCCTCCGCGTTGTACCCGACCAGGCCCCAGATCGACTGCCCGAGCAGCGTCAGCAGCAGGAGCACGCCGAAGACGATCGACAGGCTGTTGTCGCGCAGCGGACGGCGCGGCGCGCCCTGCGGGTCGGACCCCGTCGTCACCGGCCCAGCCCCCCGATCACGAAGAAGAAGGCCAGACCGGCCGCGATGAACACGGCATACGCCCAGAACGCTCCGCGCACGTCAGCCTCCCGAGATCTCGCAGTCGGCGGGCTGCGCGAGGTCCTGCGACGTCCGCCGGCACCCCGCAGCCATCACGCGCCACCCGTCGCGGAAGAGCGACAGGAAGACGATGTCGTCGCGCAGGACCACCTCTGCGCTGTGGCCCTGGACGGTGGTCCGCACCACGTCGGCCCCCTGTGCCAGCTTCGTCTTGCGGAGCGCGGTGGCGCAGTCGCCCGAAGGGTCCGTCTGCTCGACGGCCTTGCGCGTCGGGTCCACCAGCTGCCCGCAGGCACGGCCCGGGTCGCTCGACGCCTCGCGGACGAAGGACACGGCCGCGTCCCGCGCCGTCGGCTCGAGCGATGCCGCGCCACAGCCGGAGAGGGACACCACGACGGAGCCCACGAGCGCGACGTGCCGCGCACGCGGCATACGTAGGGGATGCACGGCGCCGAACGTATGCCGTTGCGGGGCAAGCCCGCTCGCGACACGCGGGCCACCGCGCAGGACGGCAACGCCACGCCGGAGCGTCAGCTGTCCTCGCCCTCCTCGGGGACACCGCCGCTGGCGGTGTCGTTCTCGGCGCCGCCGGAGCCGTCCTCGCTGTGCGAGCCCGGGCCGCCGTCGGGCTGGGTCGACTCGGGGGCGGGGGCGCCGGCCTCGCTGGTCGTGTCCTGGCCGTCGGCGTTCTCGTCGTGCGCACCGGTCGATGCAGTCATCGGTCAGCCTCCTTCGTGGGTGGCGCCCGTGGCGGGCGCGCCACGGACGCCTTCACCTACCCGAACGGCTGGGCGGCAAACCGGGCAGGGGTGACGGTGGTCGGAGGGTCAGCGTCCGCGCGTGACGAAGGCAGCCCAGTCGGAGTCCAGGAGGTCCTCCAGCCCGTCCGCCACGTGGGCCGCGCCGGCTGCCTCGAGCTCCTCGGCCCCGAAGCCACCCGTGCGCACCGTGACGCAGGCCGCGCCGAGGGACGAGGCGGCCTCGACGTCGTAGGGGGTGTCCCCGACCACGACGGCACGTGAGCCACCGGCGGCCTCGAGGGCGGCACGCAGGATGTCGGCGGCGGGCTTGGACTCCTGCGCGTCCTCCGACGTCGTGACGGCGGCGAAGAGGTCGCGCACGCCGACGGCGTCCAGCGCCGCGTCGGTGTACTTCGGCTTGCCCGAGGACCCCACGGCCAGGACGAAGCCCTGCTCGTGCAGGCGGCGCACGAGGTCGGCGGCGCCGGGCAGCGGGTCGACCTCCGGGAGCAGCTCGTCGTACCCGGCCTCCCACAGCTCGCGCAGGCGGTCCCCGTGCTCCTGCTCCACCTGCTCACCCGCGACGGCCGACACGAGACGGTCGCCGCCCATGCCGACGGCCCGGTGCACGCGCCACAGCGGGACGTCCACCGAGCACTCCTTGAACGCCCGGTGCCACGCCAGCGCGTGGTGGTACGTCGAGTCCACCAGCGTGCCGTCGACGTCGAAGATGACGGTGTCGCCGGGGCGGGGCCTGTGCGCTGGGCCGTCGGGGGTGCCGGCGCTCATCGGGGAGTCCTCATCCCCGCCACGCTAGACCGCGCGGACGGCCGCTGCCCGGCCGGTTTGGAGGAGGCGGGAAGGGGTAGACCCAGCCACCAGCCGTCCCACCCTGGAGGAGCCCCCGTGTCGAACGACGCCATCGTCATCCTGCGTGAGGACCACAAGGAGGTCCGCGCCCTGTTCCGCGAGTTCCAGCGCAAGGACGTGACACCGGCCCGCAAGGGCCAGATCGTGGAGAAGGTCGTCGAGCTGCTGACGGTGCACACCTACATCGAGAACGAGGTCATGTACCCCGAGGTGCGCCGGCTGCTGCCCGACCTCGAGGACGACGTGCTGGAGTCGTACGAGGAGCACCACGTCGCCGACGTGCTCGTCATGGAGCTCAGCACGATGAAGCCGTCGGACGAGCGGTTCGACGCCAAGACCACAGTGCTCATCGAGTCGGTCACGCACCACATGGACGAGGAGGAGTCCGACTGGTTCCCGAAGGTCCGTGAGGGGCTCGGCCGCACCCAGCTCCGCGAGCTCGGCGAGCAGCTGCTGGCTGCCAAGGAGCGCGCGCCCCGCTCCCCCGCGCAGCCGAGCGCCCTGAAGAAGGCGGTCGACGCCGTCGTCTCCTGACCAACGGCCCTGCGCTGACGGCCGTCCCGCTCGGGTCCGAGGAAGTCGATGGCGGTGGCGCCGATCATCCCCATCGGCAGGGTGCTGCGCGCCGCCCGCGTCGTGGGCTCCTCGCCGCCCGGGCGGCCCCTCCAGGACGCCCTCGCCGGTGGCGTGCAGGAAACTGGGTGCGTCGACGATCGTCGGAGGAGCAGTCGGAAGGGCGGGAGGCGTGCCGTGCGAACGGTCAGCCGCGTGGGGCCGCCGTTGTTGTCCGGGCCGGCGCGCACCAGGGCAGCAGGCCTGCTCGTGTCCCTCGGCGCCGTGGTCGTCGTCCTCGGCGCCCTGTCCTTCCACCAGAGCAGGCCCGGGAGCCTGGACCGGGCGGTCGACGGCGCGGTCATCTCCGCCTACGGCAGCCACCTCGGCGTGGCGGCGTGGCTGGCTGCACCCGGTGCGGGGCTTCCTGCAGCGGTCTGCACGGCCGTCATCGCACTCGCGTGCCTGGCGACGGGGCGGGCCAACGGTGCCCTGCTCGCCGTGGCGGCCGTCTGCCTCTCGGTCGGCGTGGTCGAGCTGGTCCTCAAGCCGCTGGTCGCCCGCACCTACGACGGGTTCCTCTGCTTTCCGAGCGGCCACGCCACCGCTGCGTTCGCGCTGGCCGGCACCGTGACCGTTCTGGTGAACCCCTCGCGGACGAACCCCTCGCGGATGCACGCCTCACAGAGGGTCCGCGCACGGTGGGCCCTTGCCGCGATCGCCGCGTCTGTCGGGCTGGCCTGCGTCGTCGCGTGCGCCGTCATCGCCCTGCGGTGGCACTACTTCACCGACACGGTGGCCGGAGCGGCCGTCGGGATCGGCACGGTCACCGGGCTCGCCCTCGTCCTGGACACCCCGCGCGTGCGGTCGCTGCTCGCCAGGGCGAGCACCCGGCATACAGCCTGAGCGTCCGGGCCCACCCCCGGGGCGCACCGAGCGCGGGCAGATCATCCCCGGCAGACGAAGCGGAAGCCCCCTCCCTGCCGAGAGGCTTGGGATGGCGGAACAGGTTCGCCGATCCCTTGGAAGGGGTGGCAGAGATGTCGTTCTGGGACATCGTGTGGTTCATCTTCATCACCTACGCCCTGGTGGCGTACCTCATGGTGATGTTCTCGATCGTCGTCGACCTCGTCCGGGACAAGGGGACCTCCGGCGTCGCCAAGGCGCTGTGGGTGGTCTTCCTGATCTTCATGCCGTTCCTCGCGCCCGTCGTGTACCTCATCGCCCGTGGGTGGGGCATGTCCGACCGCGCGGCGAAGGACGCGGTCCAGGTGCGCCAGCAGCAGGAGGACTACATCCGCAGCCTCGCCGGGCCGTCCACCCCCTGCCCCACGGACCAGATCGCCCAGGCCAAGACCATGCTGGACAACGGCGTGATCAGCGACGCCGAGTTCAACACCAACAAGGCCAAGGCCCTGACCTGAGGCCGACGCCCGCCCGGACGACCGTGCGGCGACGAACGGACGTACGGCGACGACTCCCCGATGCCGAGGTGCTGAGGCGCCGGCTCGGGGAGTCGTTCGCGGGCCGTTGCGTGCAACAGCTCGTGGCCCAGCAGGCCGTCGACCGGGCCATGGTGATCGCGTCGCAGGCGTTCACCGCCCTGATCCCGCTGCTCATCCTGGTGGCGGCGCTGGCGCCGGCGTCGCGCCGTGGGCTGGTCGCCGACGCCATCGTGGGCCGGTTCAACCTGTCCGGGGAGAGCGCCGCTGCAGTGCAGCAGATGTTCGGCGGCTCCACCAACCCCAGCACCGAGCTGTTGAGCGTGGTCCTGATGGTGGTCTCGGGCGTCTCCCTCACCCGCAGGATCCAGCGCATGTACCGGCAGGCGTGGCACCGCGAGGGCGACCCGGGCGTCGTCGGCCTGCGGGGGTCGCTGAACGCCACGTTGGGCCTCAGCGCAATGCTGGTGGAGATCGTCCTCCTGGGCCTGGCGCGGGCCGTCGTGCGGCACCTGCCGGGTGACTGGCTCCTGGGCGCGCCCCTGTCGCTCCTGGCCAGCCTGGTGCTGTGGACCTCCATCCCGTGGCTGCTGCTGGACCGCCGGGTGCACTGGCGCCGGCTGCTCGTCGGCGGCCTCATGGCTGCGTTCTGCGCGAACGCGTACGGTGCTGCCACCACCGTGTACATGCCGGGCCTGCTCGAGAGCTACAACCGTCGCTACGGGCTCTTCGGCGTCACGCTCGCCCTGGTGGGCTGGCTCCTGTGCATCTCCATGATCATCGTGGTGGCAGCCATCGTGGCCGGTGAGCTGGACCGCTCGCCCGAGCGGTGGGCACGGCGGGTACGCACGGCCGTCGGGGCAGACCGAGGACCGTCGGTGCAGACCGAGGAGGCGGACGAGCCGTCAGTCCGATGAGGCGGACGAGCCGTCAGTCCGAGGAGGTGCGCCGACGACTGCGGCCCTCCTGGACCGCTCCGACGACCACCCGGGCGACGATCCCGACGAGGACCAGGCCGGCCAGCATCTGCACGGTGACCACCGCCCGCGCCACCTCCGACCGCGCGACGATGTCGCCGAACCCGACCGTCGCGAAGGTCGTCACGGCGAAGTAGGCGGCGTCCAGCCGGGTCAGGGACGCCGAGAAGGCGGCCTGGTCCGTCGAGGACAGGATGAAGTACGTGGCCGCGAAGCCCACCAGGAAGAGGGGTATGACCAGGGCGAGGGTGGTGAGCGCCTGGAGCCCCGGGTACGGCGAGCGGACGATCAGGACCACCTGCCACACCACCACCGCGGCGACGACGAGCAGGCCGATCGCCAACGTCAGCACGGCACCCCAGGCGCGCGGTCGCAGCGGAAGGACGAAGTAGAGCACCGTGATGGCGGTCGAGACGGCCAGCGACCGTGCGACCGAGCGCAGCGCGAGGCGCTCACGGGTGGGAGCGGGGTGCCGTTCCTCCAGCGGGGGCACGGGAGCCTGCTGCTGCCTGAGCTCGCCCATGCCACCTCCCGGCTGGTCGTGACGTCCCGGTCGCGGTGAGCCGTCCGGCGTCGGCTCGCCGCAGGGGTCAGCTGCCGCCGAGGATCTTCGCCTTCTGCGCCGCGAACTCCTCGTCCGTCAGGATCCCCTGGCTCCTCAGCTCCGCGAGGTCCTTGAGGTGCTGGATCGTGTCGCCCGTGGTGTCGACCGACCCCGCGACCTGGGCCGCGGATCCGGCGGGTGCAGGGGCGACGGGCGCGGGGGCAGGGGCGGCGGGCGCGGGGGCGGCGGGAGCCGTCTGCTCCTGGTACGCCTGCTCGCGTTGCGCGTAGATCGCGGCATCGCGCTGGGCGAACCGCTCCGCCTGCCGGCGCTGGACGCGCCCACTCACCGCCGTGGCTGTCCCCGCGATGACCGCCGTCCGGGCCACCCCACGCAACAGTCCAGGCATCGTCCTCACCCCTCGGTGGTCTCGACGTCGTCCGATGTCTCGAGCGCCTCGAGGGCGTCCATGAGGTCAGCCGCAGAGATCCGCTGGCTGGCCACCAGGTCTCCCCCGCTGTCCACCACCGCCGCGACGAACGGCTCGGCCCAACGGTTCTCGTACACGATGAGTGCGGCCACCGTGCCCGGCTCGATCGCGGCTGCTGCCTGCGTGACGTCGTCGTCCCCGATGAGGCCCGAGGCTGCTCCCGCGAACGAGGAGAAGTGGCCCTCCGACCCCTGCGCACCGGCCAGCTCCACCACGTGCACGGACCCCTCGAGGTCCTTGCTGAGGACGACCAGGTCGTACAGGCGGATCGTCCCGCTCTCGACCAGGTCGGCGAGGGCTGTGCTCACCTCGCCCGTGAGCCGGTCCTGCGGGAACTCCAGGAGGACGAAGTCGATGGGTCCGACGACGTCCATGGTGCTGACGGTGCTCACGTCTTCTCCTCGGCATCCGGTGCTGCGCGGTTCTCCTGCCGTCCAATCTCCCCCGGGCCGCCGTCGGCTGCCTCACCCCAGGGGGATGATCCGCCCGGCGCCGAGGTGCGGTCCCATGGACCTCAGCGGTAGAGGCGCGACAAGGGTCGGTCAGGACCTGTGGGCTGCATCCGGCACGGGTTCCGCACCGCGACGGCGCCTCTGCCGCATCGTGCGACAGGAGGGTACTTCCGATGACCAACTCGATGGTGCTGCTCGACGTCGGGCTGGGAGCCACCGGACGAGCCATCGCGCTGGTGCGGCTCGGGGCGCGCGGCGTGCAGGAGGCCGGCCGCAGGACCCGACCCCTGGTCGACCCGCTCACGAGGCTGTCCCGGCTCGCACCGGTGCCCTCGGGCCTCCGCCCGGCCCACTGGCTCGGCGTGCTCGGCCACGAGGGCTCGAGTCGGCGGCGGCGGCTGCGCCAGGAGCTCGTGGCGCTGGTCGACGTGCTGGTCCCGAGGGTGGCGGCCGAGGTCCTGGGCCGCGTCGACGTCACCGGCCTCGTGACGGAGTACGTCGACCTCGACGAGGTGGTCGCCGGCGTCGACCTCGACCGGGCCGTCAGGAGGGTGGACATCGAGGCCGTCGTCCGTGGGGTGGACGTGGACGCCGTGGTGGCACGGGCCGACCTCGACGCGGTTCTCGAGCGCGTCGACGTCGATGCCGTCGTGGCACGGGCCGACCTCGACCGCGTCATCGAGCGCGTCGACGTGGACGCCGTCGTGGCACGCGCCGACCTCGACCGCGTCATCGAGCGCATCGACGTGGACGCCGTCGTGGCACGCGCCGACCTCGACCGCGTCATCGAGCGCATCGACATGGACGCCGTGCTCGACCGCCTGGACCTCACCTCGGTGGTGCTCCAGCGTGTCGACCTGGACGCCGTCGTGCAGGCAGTGCTGGCGCGCCTCGACCTGATCGGCCTCGCGGACCAGGTCATCGACGGGGTCAACCTGGCGGAGATCATCCGGGAGTCCACCGGGAGCATGGCCTCGGACACGGTGCAGGAGGCACGGATGCAGGGCATCACCGCCGACGAGGCCGTCAGCCACGTGGTGGACCGCTTCCTGCTGCGCCACGGCCGCCGCTCCACGGGTGTCCCCGCCGGGAAGCAGCCGTCCGAGGTACCGCCGCCCGAGCTGCAGCTCCCCGGCGACCAGTGGCCAGGCCGGCAGGTCGCGGACGAGAACCCGTCCCCCGACGGACACCCGGCCCCGACGCGCGATCGGGTGCCGTGACATCGGCATGGCCGGCCGAGGCGTCTCCCCACTGCCGCGGGTCGCGCGCCCGTACCAGGGCCGGCGCGCCGGCCTCGTGAGTCGTCTCGTCGCGTCCGCCGTCGACGCCGCGGTCGTGGGGCTCCTGGTGGGGGCCGGGTATGCCGGAGTCACCGCCATCAGGTTCATCCTCTCGCCGCGAGGCTTCACCTTCCCCGACACCAGCCTGCTCCTGAGCATGGCCGCGGGCTTCGGGGTGTGCGTGGCATACCTCACCGTGTGCTGGTGGTCCAGCGGGCGCACCTACGGGGACCTGCTGATGGGCCTGCGGGTGGTGAACCTGCACGGCCAGAGGATGCACCTGGCGGGGTCACTCGTCCGGGCGCTGCTGTGCACCTGCTTTCCCATCGGACTCTTCTGGGTCGCGCTGAGCCGGGAGAACCGGTCGGCGCAGGACCTCGTGCTGCGCACCTCCGTCATCTACGACTGGCAGTCCCGAGATGACCAGCGGCTCCGGCGCACGCGCGGCTGACGTCGTAGCCGATGTCGAGGCCGGCGCCGAAGCCGACGTCGAGGCCGACGTCGAACCGGGCGCCCCGGCCGGGGTCGGTCCGGAGGCCTCGCCGACCGGATGCGCCAGGAACTCCACGACGAGGAGGAGCAGTCCTGCGGCGACCGCGGTCCACGCCACCACCCACCCGGTCGGCCGGTCCCACAGCACGAGGACCAGGCCCCACCCCAGCGCCACGGTGAGGCGCAGGGGGCGCCGGTACGTGGCCACCCACGCCCCGAAGCGCCCGAGGTCCAGGCCCGCGGCCTCGCTGTCCCGACGGGCCGAACCGATCCCGGCGGCCACGACCGCGCGGGTCCTGACCGCCGGCCGCGAGGGACCCGCGAGGAGGGCCGCCCCGGCGACCACGAGGCCCACCACCGCCACCGTGCGCAGGCTGGTGCGCAGGAAGCGCACCAGGGTGTCGAAGACGTACGCGGCACTCTCGTCCGGCAACAGCGTGCCCGGCCGGGTGTCGAGGTACCACAGGCGCGTGAGGGCCAGGCCGATGCCGAGCGCGATCATGGCGACCGCGAGGGCCAGGCCCGTCCTGACGAGGACCCGGCGACGGTCACGCGCCACGAGCACCCCGGCGACCAGCAGTCCGAGCGCGACGAAGGGCAACCACGTACCGAGGGTGTTGAGGAGGGCGAACATCGTCTGGGCCTTCGTGAGGCCCTGCGTCTGCACCAGGACGAACGAGGTGTCGACCGTGGGGATGCTCGAGGCCAGGCCGAAGCCCTGGGCGACCAGCCGGTCCCTGACCGCCGCGATGACCGGCGCGAGGTTGAGGACGATCGCGTCGCCGCGCGTGGTCACCGCGCCCGTGCTGCGCCCCTCGAGCAGGCCGACGACCTGCTGGTGCGCCACCCGGTTCACCTGGTCCCACAGCTGCGCGAACTGGGGGCTCCGCACCAGGGTCTGCACCTGGTCTCGGGTGAAGTTCTGCACGCCCTTCTCGATCGGCACCGACAGGTTCGGCAGGACGCTCGCCACCCGGGGTGGCAGGTCCCCTCGTTGTGCCAGCGCCGTCAGCGCCTGGGACGTGATGGCACCGACGTCGAGGTGCTCGAAGACCACCTGCGTGACCCTGTCGGCGATGGCGTCCTGGACGCCGGGATCGTGCGCGACGGGGGCCACCGTCTCCACGTACCGGCTGGTGTCCGACAGCGTCCGGCCGGCCCACGTGGAGGCCACGGACACCGGCGCCAGGACCGTGCCCAGCACGACGAGGACCGCGGACAGCACCGACCACCAGCGGGACCTCGGGCCGTGACGTGGCGCGCTCGGCGCGCCGGCGGGTCCCGCCGTCGACAGCTCGGCCTCGAGCTGCGCCACCCGCGCCCGCAGCCTCTCGAGCTCCGTGGTCTCGTCCATGGCACGCTCACCTTCCTCGGCTGTGCGTCACCGCGTGGCGACGCCGGATCGGTCGTCGGGTCGCGGGGCCGCCCACGTGGGCGGGATGTCCGCGCCGCCCTCCATCGAGACACGGTGCCCCATCCGGACGTATGCCGCCTGGGGCAGGAGCCTCCCGCCGACCAGCACCTGCCCGAGACCGAACGAGGGGCAGCCTGCGATGAGCCCCTCGGGCACGAAGGAGAAGAGCCGTGTGAGGTCGGCGAGGTCGGCTCGCGAGTTGATCCGCATGAGCAGGACGTTGTCGCACTGGGACACGACGTTCTCGTGCACCTTGTGCGGCTGCTGCGTCGAGGTCAGGAGGTACAGGCCGTACTTGCGCCCCTCGGCCGCGATCTGCACGGACCGCTCGGTGGCCCGCCGGCTCAGCTCGTCACGGGGCTCGGCCGGGCACACGTTGTGCGCCTCGTCGATGACGACGAGGCACGGCACCTTCGACCGCCGTTCCTCCCAGAGGGCCGTCAGCACGGCCTGGCTGACCACGCGCTGCTCCTGCGCGCTGTCGAGCGAGCCGAGGTCGACCACCGTGCAGCGGCTCGTGGGGTGCCGGATCTCGTCGACGATCGAGGGGAGCCCGGGACCCCAGAGGGACCAGCCGAGGACCCCGAGGTTCTCCGCCCGCACCCCGAGCCGGCGCGCACCCTCGTTGTCGGAGGAGCGCAGGTCCTCGACTCCGGTGACCAGCGGCTCGCCCTCGCGCCGCCGCCTCAACAGCTCCAGCAGCGCGGAGTACTCGTCCCTGTCACCGACCGGGTCCAGCCCGAGGACGGCCGCCTGGGCGGCCGGGTCGAGGTCGGGGAAGCGGAGGCGGAGCTGGTGCTGGGCCCCTAGGTCGTTGCGCCACACCGCGACCTCGGCGGGCACACCGGCATACCGCTCGGCGAGGGCGGGGTCGGCACCCGGACGGACGCGCCCCAGGCCCACGTGGTCGGAGTTCGGGTCGAGGACGACCACCCGCAGGGTGGTCTCGGCCAGGACCCGCTCCAGGAGCAGACCGAGCGCGTAGGTCTTGCCCGACCCCGACTGCCCGCACAGGAAGGTGTGCCGGGTCAGTCCGCCGCTGTCGAGCGTGGCCGGGACGCCGGGGGCGAGGAGCAGCTCGCCCACGGTGAGGCCGGCGCGGGCGGGTCGGCTCGTGGCGCACCAGTCGGCGACCTCGGCCGGGTCGGCCGGCCGCACCACTGCGTCGTGGAAGGGGCGGCCGTCGGTGGCCAGCAGGGCCCCGGACCCCCTGGCCAGGCGGAGGGCGATGTCGGAGACGACGTCGCCGAGCTGGGCGCTCGAGCTCACGACCACGGCGTCGAGGTCCGTGACCTGCCCCAGCCGGTCGACGCCGTCCGACTGCAGCACGACGTACCCGCCGCGGCGCAGCTGGAGGTCGTGCAGCGAGCACTGGAACTCGAACGTCACGCCGTCCACCGAGGTCGCGAGGGGGAGGACGCGGCGTTCCACCTCCTCGCGGGTCCGCCGGTACGTCGCGAGTCGGTGGAGCAGGTCGCCGTCCTGGGCGGTCGTGGGCAGGGCCCCCGGTGCGCTCATGGTGAGTGTCCTTCCTCTGGGTGCGGTGGCGCCGGCACGTCGGCACCGGTGGGCGGCTCGCTCGAACCCGGCTGGCGTTGCGGGAGGCCGCCGGTGGCGAACAGGGCGACGAGCCCGAGGACCACGAGGAACGCCAGTGACGCCCTCAGGCCGTCGATGCGCGCCGCCTCGTTCTCCTTCACCACGGCAGCGGCCGTGGCGCCGGTGACGCCCACGCTGCTCAGCGCCTCGTTCAGCTGGTCGTCCGGGATGAACGGCACCCCGGAGGCCAGCTCGACCTGTGCCTGGGCGGACAACGACGCCGGGATCGAGGGGTTGCCCTGGATGCCGGTGAAGAACGAGGTGGTGAGCGCCGAGACGAGGATCGCGCCGCTCAGGGCCGTGCCAACCGAGGACCCCAGGAAGGACACGGTGTTCTGCAGCCCGCCCACCTCGTTGCTCTGCTCGTCCGGGACGGCGGAGACGGTGACACTGCCCAGCTGCGAGGCGAGGGCGCCGATCCCCAGCCCCGCCAACAACATCGGCACCGTGACCACCTCGGCCCCGACCCCCACCTCGAGCGCTGCGGTGAGGCTCACCAGGCCGAGCAGGAGGGAGAGGAACCCCAGGCGGACCACACGTCGTGGCGAGGCCTGCGGGAAGAGCTTGGGTACCCCCACCGCGGCCAGCAGGAGCGTCACGGACAACGGCAGGATCCGGACGCCGGTCGAGATGGCCGACAGGCCCAGCGAGACGGACAGGAACAGCGGGACGGCGAAGAAGAGCCCGGCCAGGAGCATGTACTGCAGGAAGAAGGAGGTCAGCCCCGCCCGCAGCAGGCGGTTCCCCAGCATCGAGGTGTCGATGAGCGCGGCCTCACCTCGGCCCTCCCGGCGCCGCTCCCACGACAGGAACAGCAGCAGGACAAGCCCCCCGGCCAGGGCCAGCCAGCTCACCGCCGACACGCCGAGCCAGCTCGGGGCCTGGGGCTTGGGGTTGACCAGGCCCCACGACCCCGCTCGCAGGACCGCGTAGACCACCAGGCCGAGTCCCAGGGCCGACAGCGCCGTCCCGACCAGGTCAAGGCGCACCCCACCCTCCGCGGGGTTGTCCGTCACGCGGCGCGCCAGGGCGAGGATCCCCACGACGACCAGGACCTCCCCGGCGAACACCCAGCGCCAGGACGCGTACGTGGTGAAGAGGCCACCGATGAGGGGGCCGGCTGCCACGGCGACGGCACCGGCGGCGGCGACCATGCCGTAGGCCCGGGGCCGCTCGGCGCGACCAAAGTTCGACGCCACGAGAGCCACGATGGCGGGCATGATGAGCGCCGCGCCGATGCCCTCCAGCAGGGACCACCCCACCAGCAGCACAGCGAGGTTCGGCGCCAGGGCGGTCGTCAGCGAGCCGCAGCCGTACACGGTGCACCCCAGGGCGAACGCCCGCTTGCGCCCCCAGATCTGGCCCAGCTTGCCGCCGGTGATCATCAGCGACGCCATGACCAGCGTGTAGAGCGTGATCGCCGTCTGGATCCCGGTCACCGTGGTGCCCACGTCCGTCGCCACCGTCGCGATCGACACGTTCATCACCGAGCTGTCGAGGGCCATGAGGAACTGGCCGCACGCGAGGGTGACCAGCACGGCGCCGGACGCTGCGGCGGTGGCGGTCGTGGCGGCTGTCGCGGGTGCGCTCGACATGGCTCGGGAGTCCTTCGGTGGTCGGTGTCACCCGGTCCGCGCACCACGCGCGCGGCTCGGGACGAGCTCGGGGGGTATGCCGGTGGGCTGCGCGAGCGCTGGCGCGGGAGTCGCTCCGCGGCCGGGTCGGCCGGGCAGCAGGTCGTGCTCCCAGGCCCGGCGCACGGCTTCGTTGCGCCGGGTCACGTCGAGCTTGCGCAGCACACTGCGCACATGGGTGCGGACCGTGTTGACGGACACGAACATCGCCTGCGCGATCTCCTCGGTCGTCAGCAGCTCGGCGAGGTGGCCCAGGACCTCCTGCTCCCGGGCGGTCAGCGCGATGTCGGGGCTCCGGTGCGGCCCCGTCCTGGTCTGCTGGCGCAGCCGTCCCATCCGGCCGGTGTCCCTGAGCAGCGCGCGGACCTCGGCCGGGCTCTCGAGGAAGGGGCGGCGCAGCTGCTCCGGCAGCGCCAGGGCCAGTGCGGACTCGATCGACCGCTCGGCCGCCTCGCGGTCGCCGGCATCGAGGTGTTCCTGCGCGCACTCCACCTGGTACGCCACCTGCGTCTGCACGGTGGACGTGGTTCGGGCCCAGGGACCGGGGTCGTCCGCACCCGGGTCGCCGGTCGCCGGAGCTCGTGCGGGCGCAGTGCGCCGGACCGCGAGCGCACAGGACGCGTGCTCGCAGGCCTCGAGCTCGGCCAGCACCCCGAGCGCCTCCTCGCGCCGCCCGGCGGCCACGAGGTGGTCGGCCTCGGCCGCAGCCAGGGCGTGGGCGAGCCAGCCTGCACCCACGTCCGCCGTGGGGCCGTCGCGACGCAGTGACTGGACGCTGGCGATGGCCAGCTCGGTGGAGCCCTGCGCGCGCAGGAGGCGCGACCTCACGAGTGCGTGGACCGCACAGAGCGTTCGCCCCGGGAAGGACGACGGCAGCCGGTGCACGTCGTCCAGCGCCTCGGCGGCGGCGGCGAGGTCGTACTCCTCCATCCACACCCACGCCATGGCGAGCGCCCCTGCCTGGGAGGACGCCGCGACGCTGGGCTGCCCACCGGTACCGGAGCCCTGCGGTGCCACGCACCCGGCGAGCTCACGCGCGCGGCGCAGGTTGCCGGCCGCGGCCTCCGCGAGGGCTGCCATGCCGCGGAGCTCGACCGCGTCCCCGTCGAAGTGGGCGGTGGTCGCCGCCGCAGCCGCCGCGCGGAACGCCTCGCTCGCGGCTGCGAGGTCGCCGCGTTCGAAGAGGACCCTGCCCTTCACTGCCGCGAGGAGCGTCACGGTCGGGGTGTCGGGGGCTGCGCCCGTCGTGGTCGTGAGCACCGTGCTCTCGGCCGCCAGGGTGGCCTCGACGGCGGCGTCCAGGTCGGTCCCCAAGCTGGTTGCCACCGCCGAGAGCGTGAGGAGCGCGGCGTCGGAGGTGGGCGAGGACGTCCCCTCCACCCCGATCCACCGACGGGCTGCCGCCAGCTCGGCCACGCAGGTCTCGGCGTCGGCCGCGCCGAGGGCCAGCGCAGCTCGGGTCAGGGCGGTCGCGGACCCGGGCGCGTCCGCGGGGACCGCCGCCACCAGGGTGCGCAGGCCCACCCGGTCCGGACCGACGAGCAGCGCGGCGACGCCCGGGCCGTCGAGGAGGTACCGCGCGGCGTCGTCCCAGGCCCGGGCCGCCACCGCGTGCCGCATCGCGGTCCTGTACCGGCCGTTCGCCGCCAGCCATCCCGCTGCCCACCGGTGGAGTCCCGGCACGAGGTCCGGACGGCGGTATGCGAGCTCACTGCGCAGGAACTCCCTGAACAACGGCTGGTAGCGGTACGCCCCGCTCCCGTCGCCGACCGGGACGATGAACGTGTTCCCGTGGGCCAGGAACTGCAGCACCCGGTCGTCGCAGTGACGTCCGGTCAGGACGCCGGCGAGCTCCGGGTACAGGGTGTCGGCGAGGCACGTGCGCAGCAGGAACTCCTGCAGCTCGGGCGGCTGCGTGGCCAGCACCTCGGACATGAGGTAGGCCCCGACGTTCGCCGTGTCACCCCGGAAGTCGCGGATCGCCTGCCTGGTGTCGCGTCGGCCCGCGAGCCACATCGCCGCGAAGGCCAGGCCGGCCGGCCACCCCGCGGTGCGCGCATGCAGCTCGGACACCTCCGTGGGTCGCAGGTCCACACCCGCGTGCCGGAGGACCGCCGCGACCTCGGAGACCGTGAACGCGAGCTCGGAGGCGCGCACCTCGGTGAGCTGGCCGGCGAGCCGGTACCGGTGCAGGGGCAGCGGAGGGTCGCTCCGCGTGAGGAGGACCAGGCGGAGCGCCCCACCGCTGGCGCTGAGCAGTCGGTGCAGCTGCTGCCCCTCCGCCCGGCCCAGCGCGAACTCGTCGCAGTCGAGGACCCACACGACGGGTTGGCCGTGGCGCTGGATCCTCTGCCCGATCTCCCGCACCAGTGCCGGACCGGCGTCGTTCGGGGACGGCCCGGCGGTGAGGCCCGAGACGTCGACGCCGCCGGCGTCGAGCGCTCTCAGGGCGACGGTCCAGAAGTCGTCGAGGGCCCCGCCCTCCTCGCTGATGCTGGTGTGCGCGACGGCTGCCCAGGCGTGGACGCGGGACGCCCAGTCGCCGGCGACGACGGTCTTGCCGTAGCCGGCCGGCGCGCTCAGCAACGTCACCGACCGCTGCGCGCCCGCGTCCATCAGGGACAGCACGCTGCGGCGCTGCACGATCGCTGACGGGCGAGGTGACTCGTGGGTGCCTGCCGTGCCGAGCGAGTCGAGCGGGTCGAGCACGGCGGGCTGCCGTACCACGCGCCGCAGGGGGGTCCTGCCCTCGGGACCAGTCTGCGTCCGCAGCGTGCGCGGCATACCCATCACCCATCTGTAGGTAGGTGCACGGCCACCCTGCGGCCTTCCTCCAGGTCCACGGCAGCATGCGGGAGTCGGCTCCGAGAGGGGGCGAAGGTCCTGATCGACCCCCTAGTCGGGGAAGGGCACCGCCCCGTCCCCGCACGAACGGGAGTGAAGGGGACAGCCCGGACACCGCGGCCGGGGACGGCGCCGCACAGCGCATCTCATCCCGGACGGATGACGCTCGCGGGACGACCTCTCTGCGAGGGTCGGTGCCACTTCTTCGGAAGGGACCAGGCATGGAGCGGGTGACGTACGAGGTTCGTGTCGCAGGTGTCGTCTCGCAGGAGGACCTGGACGACATGGCTGCCGTCAGGCTCGCCGAGGGGTCCACCAGCACCGTCCTGTGCGGGGTTCCCGACCAGTCGGCCCTGCACGGGCTGCTCGACCGCTTCATGGCCCTGGGGATCGAGGTCGTGGAGGTGCGACGGATCCCGACGACCTGGGTGGCCGACGACCGTGGCTCGGGACGCGCCACGCGGTGAGGGCCGGCGGATGCCGAGCACGACCCGCGGGACCGGATCGGGCTACGAGGTGGCGGTTCCCGGCAGCCTGAGGCCGTCGCACCGTGCAGCCCTGGTGTCCGACGCGACACTCGGTGTCGAGCTCACCACCGTGTTCCTCCTTCGCCCTGTCCCCGACCCCGGCATCGGGGCGATCGCCCGGGAGCTCGAGGCACGCGGACTGGTCATCGTCGACATCCGGCGCGTGGGATCCCCCCATCTCATCTGCCCGGGGTGAGGTCTCGTGGTCGCGCCGCGACCGAGCATGGAGGCATCGCCCCAAGGAGAGGAGCAGCGAGAATGTCCACTTCCACGTCCACTTCCAGGTCTTCCCTCGCCACACCGGGACAGCCCAGCGGCCTGGCGTACGGCACGGTCCTCGCTGCTGGCATCGTCATGCTCATCGGAGGGATCCTGGAGTTCTTCCGCGGGCTGACCGCGTTGTTCACCAACACGCTCTACGTCAGCACACCGAAGTACATCCTCGAGTTCAACGTCACCTCGTGGGGCTGGGTGCACCTCATCTGGGGCCTCGTCCTGGTCGCGGCCGGTGGACTCATCGTCGCCGGACGAACGCTCGGACGGATCCTCGCCCTGGTCCCCGCCTCCATCGCGGTGATCCTCAACTTCGTGTCGATGCCGTGGTACCCGTTGTGGTCGACGGTGCTCCTTGCCATCAACGTCTTCGTGATCTGGGCGCTCTGCACGGCTGAGTTCCCGTCGGACCGCTGAGCCGGCGTCGCACCGCCGAGTACCCGACCCCGCACGTCCCTTCCACCCGACCCCGCACGTCCCTTCCACGTGCGGGGTCCCGGCACGTCCCTTTCGGTCCGCAGCACGTCCCTTCCACGTGCGGGGTCCCAGCACGTCCCTTTCAGTCCCAGCACGTCCCTTCCACGTACGGGTGCCGTCCGGACCCGGATCAGGTGGCCCGACGGATCGGCGGCGGCGTCCAGCGTCCGTCCAGCGCCTCGGGGGCGGGGGCGTAGAGGCGCATCGTCACGCCCAGCGGTCCTCGTGGGGCCGGCAGCCAGTTGGCCTCCCGCTCGGGGCCGGGACTCGAGTGCTGGAGGTAGAGGTCGAGCGAGCCGTCGGGGTTGTACACCAGCGGGTCCCTGTCGCCGATCGCGAACCGGTTGAGGGCGTTCGGCACCTGGAAGCCCTCGGTGTCGTACATCGTGACCGACCAGAAGGCCGCAACCGGAGGCAGCTCCCCCGCCTCGAAGTGCAGGACGTAGTTCCGGTCACCGTCGAGCTGCTCGCCCCGGGCGTCGGTCATGTTCAACGGGTAGATCGCGTCCTCCACCTGGTTCGCGCCCAGACCCGTCAGGGCGACGATCGCCCGCTTCAGGTAGGAGTTGCCGTAGACGCCCATCGTGTCGGTGCTCAGCTGCCAGCCGTTGAGCACCCGCGCCATCCGGGGCACGCTCGCGTGCATCAGCGCCAGAGCGGCGGCCGGGGCCCGGTCGAGCGCTTCCCTGGCCTCCGGTTCGAGCGCGTCGAAGTCGAGGTCACGGGCCGCCAGCCCGAGGCGACGCATGCGCGCCAGGATCGACCAGTCGGTCAGGTGCGACCCGTGCCGGGCCCGGAGCTCCTCGGCCAGGGTGAAGAACTGCCGTGACGGCATGGCCAGCACCTGGTCCAGCGGCGGGGTCTCGGTGTCGACGTCCGGGTCGGACGGCGCGGTCGCGGGGCCGGACTGCACGGGTGCTGGCGACCCTCCTGCACCGTCCCACCCGGACAGCGGGGTGATGGTGAAGCCACCCTGGATGGTGCGGACGTTCTCGTAGTCCGCCGGGCCGTTCGTCTGGATGCGCCCGATGACCCAGATGTGCGGCGTCGGGGCCTGCACGGCCGTGACGCCGGCAGGGAGCTCTCCGCGCCAACCCGGCGGCACCACGGCATACGACGCCGCTGCGGTGCCCGTCGTGCGCGTGCCCGGCACGGCGAAGGCCTCGGTCCACATGTCGTACATCGGCAGCAGGTAGTAGCGGCCCTGTGTGTCGGGCACGGAGACGATCGACGGCTCGGTGCTCACGTCCAGCCACGCGCTGGAGTACAGCGTGTCGAAGTTCGGGCGGACGACTCCCCTGAAGTCCCCCGGCGGGAACTCACGGGCGTGCGAGAAGGTGCCCATCGGCGCGAAGCCCACCTTCGCCCCGACCGGGCCCGAGGTCATCTGGCGCCGGGTGACCTCCATCAGGACCAGCGGGAACAGGTAGACGTAGGCCTCCACGGCGATGGCGCCCGCATCGTCGAACGTCGTGGACGTGGGACGGGTCTCTTGCCTGACGCTCATGGCATCTCTCCTGCCAGCCTGGTGGCGGTCCAGCGCGGTCGGAGCCCGCGCTGGACCGCCACCAACACTCGCAGCGACCGGGCCGGCCGCCATCATCCGCGTCGGATGACGCCCCGCCGCCCGCACGGCGCGGGTGCCAGCGACACCACGTCGCCTGGTGCCAACACAGCAGAAACGCCCCCCGGCGAGCCGGGGGGCGTCTGGTGGAGCCGCCTAAGGGAATCGAACCCTTGACCTATTCATTACGAGTGAATCGCTCTGGCCGACTGAGCTAAGGCGGCAGGTGCCCATCGGGCACGGAGGTCGAGTATACGGATGCGCCGGGCATTTTCCGAACCGGCTCCGGATCGCCTCCCCGAGCACCTGTCGGCGCCCTCGCGCGACCGGGGCGGCGGCCCACGGCGGCGGCCCGAGGGCTCAGCACTTCGTGTTGTCGGCCGGCGCCTTCCCCTGCGTGTAGTAGTCGTTGACGGCGTTGTCCACGCAACTGTTCGAGCGCCCGTATGCCGTGTGCCCGTCGCCGTCGAAGGTGATGAGCCGCCCGTTGGCGAGCTGGTCGCGCAGGCGCACCGAGCCCTCGTACGGCGTCGCCGGGTCACGGGTCGTGCCGATGACCACGATGGGCCCGCTGCCCTCGGCGCTGATCTTGTGCGGCTTGGCGTCGGACTTCACCGGCCACTCGCCGCACGGCGCGCTCCCCCAGGCCATGAACGGCCCCCAGGTCGGCGCCTTCGCGGTGAACGACTTCGCCCGCGCCTCGTACGTCGCCGGGTCGGGCGAGTCCGGGTCGTCGAGGCAGGTGACTGCGTAGTACGCCTCGAGCAGGTTCGAGGTGTACCGCCCCGACTTGTCGCGGGTCGCGTACGCGTCGGCGAGGTCCATCAATGCGGTGCCGTCGCCCGCCTGGGCCTTGCCGAGCGCGTCGGTCAGCGTCGACCACTGGCCCTGGTCGTACATCGCCTGGGCCACACCGGTGGCCGCCCAGCCCTCGGTGAGCTGGGTGACCCTGACGTCGCCGCGCACCGGGATCGGCTGGGAGTCGAGCTGCTTGAGCAGCGCACGCAGCGACGCCATGACGGCATCGACCGACGAGCCGAGCGGGCAGCCGCCCTCCTCGACGCACGAGCCGGCCCAGGCACGGGTCGCCCGCTCGAAGCCCTCGGCCTGGCCGAGCGCGAGCTCCTCGGGGGTCGCGTCCGGCGGCACGACGCCGTCGAGGACGAAGCGGCCGACCAGCTTCGGGAACAGGCCGGCATACGTGGCACCGAGGAAGGTGCCGTAGGACTTGCCGAGGTAGTTGAGCTTGGCGTCGCCGAGGGCCGACCGCAGGATGTCCATGTCCTTGGCGGCGTCGACGGTCGAGACGTGCGCGGCGAGCGGGCCGGTGTTGGCGACGCAGGCCTTGCCGAACTCGGCGCCGGAGGCCATGAACGCCTTCTCCTCGCCGGCGTTGTCGGGCGTGGGGTCCTGGCCGAGGAAGGTGTCCATCTGGGGGTCCGGCAGGCACTGGACCGGGTTGGACCGCTGCACGCCGCGGGGGTCGAAGCCCACGACGTCGAACCGCTGGCGCACCGGCTTGCCCACGATGAAGTCCGCCGCCCGGGCGTAGTCCACGCCGGAGCCGCCGGGGCCGCCGGGGTTCACCACGAGCGACCCGAGCCGCTCCTTCGGCCTCGTGGCGCGCATCCGCAGCACGCTGAGCTTGATCGTCTCGCCGTCGGGCTTGGCGTAGTCGAGGGGCACGGTGAGCTCCGCGCACTGGCCGGTGCCGCAGCCCTGCCACGAGAGCGGCTGCGCGTAGAACTTCGCCAACGCCTCGGACCCCTGCGGCGGGGTGCGCGAGATGGTGACGCTCGGCTCGGGGGCGGAGTTGGGGTCCCCCTCGAGCAGTGAGCATCCTGAGAGGCCGGTCGCCAGCGCCAGGACGCCGGCGACGAGCGGGAGTCGCCGCACCGTCATGGTGGTGACGCTACACAGGCCCCGGCGTCAGCGCGGAACGCGCAGCGAGATGGCCATCGCCTCGAGCGCGAGCAGGGGCGCGACGTTGAGCCCGATCCGCTCGCGGGCGGTGCCGATCGCGTCCATGGCCTGGAGCAGCTGCTCGGACGACATCGACCGGGCGAGTGCCTGCACCGCAGGCAGGTTGTCCTGGTTGACCAGGCCGATGCTCGCACCGGAGTGCAGCACCATGGCGTCGCGGTAGACCGACAGCAGGTCGACCAGCGAGCGGTCGAGGACGTCACGCGAGTGCCGGGTGGCGCGGGCCTTCTGCTCGCGCTCGAGGCCGGCGAGCTGGCTGCGGATGTGGGGCGGCTGGGTGCGCGCCGTCGGGTCGGCGCCCAGCACCTCCATCAGCCGCTGGCGCTCCGCGGCGTCGCGCTCCGTGGTCGCCGCGGCCGTCTCCTCGTCGGCGATCGACTTGAGGTCCTCGGCCGCGCCGACGGCGTCGCCCACCCCGTGGATCCTGCCCGCGAGCGAGACGACGTCCCGTCGGCGGATCCGCGCCCCCTCGTCGCGCGCCAGCCGCCGGGCGAGGCCGACGTGGCACTGTGCCGCACGCGCGGCATACAGGGCCATGGGCATCTCGACGCCGTCGCGACGGTGGAGCAGCTCGGCAACCGCCTCGACCGGGGGCGTGCGCAGCCGCACGTGCCGCGAGCGCGAGCGGATGGTGATGATGACGTCCTCGACCGACGGCGCGCACAGCAGCCACACGGTGCGTGGCGTGGGCTCCTCGAGCGCCTTGAGCAGCGCGTTGGCCGGCGCGTCGGTGAACGCGGTGAGCCGGTCGGCGTCCTCGATGATGATGATCCGCCACGCACCGACCGACGGCCGCAGCTGGGCCAGCTGGACGAGCTCTCGGACGTGGGAGACCTTGATCGACAGGCCCTCGGTCGCCACGACGTCGACGTCGGCGTGGGTGCCGTCGAGGGCGGTGCGGCACTCGCGGCACTCCCCGCAGCCGCCTTGGCGGCACTGCAGCGCAGCCGCGAACGCGCGCGCCGCGTTGGACCGACCCGACCCCGGCGGCCCGGTGAAGAGCCAGGCGTGCGTCATCGCCGCCGGCGAGTCCACCGCGCGCTGCAGCGTCTCGATCGCGGACTCCTGGCCGATGACGTCGCGCCAGACCGTCACGGCAGGGCCCCCATCGACCGCAGCCGCTGCACGACAGCCGCGTGGACGTCCTCGGGCGGCAGCGTGCCGTCGACGACGAGGTAGCGCTGCGGGTTGCCCTGCGCCATGGCGAGGTAGTGGGCCCGGATCGCCTCGTGGAAGTCGTCCTGCTCGGACTCGAGCCGGTCGTGCACCTCACCGCGGCGGCGGCGGCCCTCCTGCGCGGAGACGTCGACGACGACGGTGAGGTCGGGGACGAGGTCGTCGACCGCCCACATGTTGAGGTCGTGGATCTCCTGGGCGCCGAGCTCGCGGCCGGCCCCCTGGTAGGCCACGGAGGAGTCGGTGTAGCGGTCGGTGAGGACCACGTCGCCCGCGGCAAGTGCCGGCGTGATGACCTGCTCGACGTGGTGCGCCTTGTCGGCGGCGAACAGCAGCGCCTCGGCACGCGGCGAGACGTGGTCGCCGTGCAGGACGAGGTCGCGGATCTCGCGCCCCAGCGGCGTGCCCCCGGGCTGGCGCGTGACGAGCACGGTGCGGCCGGCAGCCTCGAACGCGTCACGGAGCAGGGCCACCTGGGTGGACTTCCCCGCCCCGTCTCCCCCCTCGAAGGCGATGAAGAGTCCGTCGGTCACGTCCCGAGCCTAGGCCAGGCGGCGGACAACCCCCGGACAGCGGTATGCCGCGTGGCCGGCTCGGCCACGCGGCACACCGCCCGGTGGGTCAGCGGGTCGCGCGGCATCAGCCCTTGGCGGCGCCTGCGTGGGCGGCCCACTCGGCGGCGGTCACGGCATACACGAGGTCGTCCAGCCGCGGCTCGCCGTCGCCCTTGCTGCCCGCCGGCACCCGAGCCACGACGCGGAAGCCGGCCTTCTCCAGCACCCGCTGCGAGGCACGGTGGGGGGCGAACACGTCGGCGGTGACCATCGCGAGGTGCAGGTCGGCGAAGCTCAGCCGCACCAGCGCGCGGACCAGCTCTGTCGCCACCCCTCGGCCGGCGACGTCCGGGTGCACGGCGTAGCCGAGCACGGCCAGCCACATCCCGTTGTCATCGGGTTCGAGCCGCAGCGACAGATCCGCCACGACGCGGCCCTCGAGCTCGGCGACCAGTCCCAGCCCCGGCTCCGGGTGTCCGGGGCGGCCACGCTCGGCGAACCGGGTGACGCGGTCGCGCACGTCCTCGCGCCCCAGGGCCGCGCGGGTGAGGTACCGCGCGACGTCCTCGCGCGAGCGGTACTCGAGCACGGCGTCGACGTCGTCGTGGGTGATGGGCCGCAACGACATCCGCTCGGTCCGCAGGGGCCACGTCAACGACGCGAGGCTCGGTCCGGTGGTGCTCACCGGACCGAGCCTAGGCGCGTCGGGGTCGGGTCACCCGGCGTGCCGGTCGGCGTTCGCGTGGATGGCGTCGCGGACGTACTGCGCCAGCCCCGGCTCCAGGTCCTCGTAGGTCCTGGTGAACCGCGGGTCCGCCACGTACATGTCGCCGAGCCCGCGGTGGAACTCGTGCGACAGGTCGTAGAACCGGTCGTGGATGTGGCGCCGGTGCGCCTCGGCCGCGTCCATCGCCTCGGTGCTGTCCGGCGCCAGGCCGGCGCGCTTGGCCGCCACGAACGCCTCGTTGAGCGCGTCCGCCTCGGCCTTGACCTGGACCCAGTCCTCCTTGGAGTACCGGCCCGTGCGGTCCTGCGACTGCCTCCACGCGTCGGTGTCGCCCCACCGCTCCTCGGCCTCGGCGGCGTACTCGTCGGAGTACCCCTCGCCGAACAGCTCCCTCTGCTCCTCCTTCGTCAGCCTCATGCCTGACCCCTCTCTCTCCAGTGCCTTGTCGATGGCCGCCACGAGCTCGCGCATCTCCTCGAGCCGCTCGGCGACCGCTGCCCGCTGGCGGCGCAGGTGCTTCTCCACGCCCTCTGGGTGGTCCAGCAGCAGCCGGACCTCCTCGAGCCCGAACCCCAGCCGCCGGTAGACCACGACGTGCTGCAGCCGGGTCAGGTCGTCCGCGGTGTAGAGCCGGTACCCGGCCCGCGACCGCTCGCTCGGCTCGACCAGCCCGATCTCGTCGTAGTGGTGCAGCGTGCGCACCGTGACGCCGAGCTCGTCGGCCACCTGGCCCACCGTCAGCAGCTCCTGCCCCGTCCTCGTGGTCATGGCACCACTGTGGCGCCTCACGCCGCGTGAGGGTCAAGCGACGCCGCGCGCTCGTCGTCCACCGCGTCCGCGCTGCGGCTCCCGGTCCCCTCGTCGCCGCGCAGGAGGTGGCGGGTGAGCAGCGCCATGGCGAGCATGGCCACCGCTGCGACGACCTCCGTGGTCCGCATCCCCGAGAGGTATGCCGTGCGGCCGGCCTCGGCGACCGCGCGCGCCGCCCAACGGGGCAGCTGTCCCGCCGTCGCCAGTGCGCCGGCGAGCCCGTCGTGGGCGGCGATGCGGGCACCGGGCGCCAGCCCTGCGGGGAGCAGCTCGTCGATGTGGGCCCGGTACCCGGCGGCGAGGATGCTCCCGAGGAGGGCGATCCCGAGCGCCCCGCCGAGCTCGCTCGTGGTCTCGAACAGGCCCGACACGGCACCGGCCCGCTCGGCGGGTGCGACGCCGAGCACGTAGTCCGTGACGAGCGTGAGGACGGCCACCGTCCCGATCGCCACGACGCCGGCTCCCACGAGCACCACCGCCAGGGGACTGCCCGACCCGACCGTTGTGAGGATCGCGAACCCGGCTGCGGCAACGGCGAACCCGAGCGCCATGACGCGGGCACGCCCCACGCGGCCGGCCACGGTCGCGGCCGTCGGTGCTGCCGCCGCGACGGCCACGGACGGCACGAGGCCCCAGAGCGCCGCCCGCAGCGGGCTCATGCCGAGGACGCTCTGGAGGTACTGCGTCAGGACGATGGCGTTGCCCATGACGCCGAAGGTGCCGGCGACGTTGACCGCCACCGCTCCCCCGACGCGCCGGTCGCGGAAGAGCGCCGGGTCCACCAGCGGGTGGGCGATCCGGCGTTGACGCAGCACGAACAGCGCGCCGACCCCCAGCCCCAGGAGCCCGAGGCCGGTCGCGCGCACCGACCAGCCCTCGGCCGCGGTGGACTTCACCGCGTAGACGACGGAGAGCACTGCCAGGAGCGACATCGCGACGCTGGGCAGGTCGAGCGGCCGCCGGACGGTCACTCGGGACTCCGGCAGCAGGAGGGGTCCGAGGACCAGCAGGAGGGCCATGACGGGGACGTTGACGAGGAAGACCGATCCCCACCAGAAGTGCTCGAGCAGCAGACCCCCCACGACGGGACCCAGGCCGACACCGCTCGACAGCACCGCACTCCAGACCGCCACGGCCTTGGCGCGGTCGGACTCACGGGTGAAGAGGTTGCGGACCAGCGCGAGGGTCGACGGCATGAGGGTCGCACCCCCGACCCCGAGCAGCGCGCGGGCCCCGATGAGAGTCGCAGCCGACGAGGCGTGTGCCGCGACGAGGGACGCCGCAGAGAAGGTCGCCGCACCGAGGAGCAGCAACCGCCGCCGCCCGATGCGGTCGCCGACGGCCCCCATCGTGAGGAGCAGCCCCGCCAGGACGAAGCCGTAGACGTCGAAGACCCAGAGCATCTGCGTGGCGCTCGGGTGCAGCTCCCGGGCGATCGAGGGGACCGCGAAGAACAGGACCGACACGTCCATCGACGCGACGAGCAGAGGAAGGCAGAGCACCGCGAGCGCGACCCACTCCCTGCGACCCGCGACCTCTCCGTGGCCCGGCGGGCTGGTGGGGGCTGCTGCCGGCGTGTGCTGCTCCTCGGGGAGCGTGGGCGAGCTGGACATGGGCACTCCTGTCTGTGTACATCGCATACTGTTGATGTTGTACACGGAAAGGTAGACCTCAAATGTGTATGGTGCAAGCAGTTCTGCCCTAGACTCCCCGCATGACGTCGACGCCGGCCACCGCGCCCCGCTACCTGCGCCTGATGTGGGGCGTGGAGGAGGGCGGCCGTCGCGGCCCTAAGCCGGGGCGCAGCATCGAGGAGATCGGCCGGGCGGCCGTCGCCATCGCCGACCGTGACGGGCTGGCCGGGGTCTCGATGAAGGCCGTGGCGGAATCGCTCGGCCTGACCACCATGTCGCTGTACCGGTACGTCGACTCCAAGGACGAGCTGTTCGCGGTCATGCTCGACACGGCATACGGGAAGCCCGACATGGCGACCACGGCCAGGGGTGGCTGGCGCGGCCGGCTCGAGCGCTGGGCCCGGGCCATCGCGGCCCGCCGGCTCGAGCACCCGTGGAGCGTCCTGGTGCCGCTCGCCGAACCCCCGGCGACCCCCAACACGGCGCTGTGGACCGAGTGCGGGCTGCAGGCCTTCACGCCGACGACGCTGTCGTCGCAGCAACGGTTCTCGTCACTGCTGCTGCTCGACGGATTCGTCCAGCAGCACATCCGCCAGTCGCTGCAGCTCGGCTTCCTCAGCGCAGGAGGAGAGGCGCGGACCGGCGGCGACTCCTACCCGCAGAACCTGCAGGCCCTCGCCGACCCGGCCCGGTTCCCGCACCTGCTCTCCGGCGCCGCCGAGGCGATGGACCCCAGCGAGCCGGAGGACTTCTTCGCCAGCGAGCTCGACTTCGGGCTGCGGACGATCCTGGACGGCATCGCCGCGCAGGTCGGCTGAGGCGCGCCTCCCCGAGCCTTCGGGGCTTCAGACGTCGCGGGCGTGGCGCCGCTTGCGCATCAGGGCGACCAGACCGTTGCGGGCGGTTCCCCAGATGCCGTGGCGGAAGGCGAGGACGATCACGACGAAGATCGCGCCGGTGATGATGCCCGTGCCCTCGAACCCGGACGACGCGAGCTGGTCCTCGAGGATGACGACGAGCGCTGCGCCGACGGCCGGGCCCCACAGGGTGCCGATGCCGCCCAGGACGGTGATGAGCACGACCTTGCCCGACGTCGTCCAGACCAGCTCCTGCAACGACGCGAAACCGTGGCTGATGGAGAAGACGCCGCCGGCCAGACCCGCGAGGCCGGCCGACAGCACGAACGCCATGATCTTGTACCGCTCGACGTCGAAGCCGAGCGCCCGCGCTCGCGCCGGGTTGTCGCGGATGGCGACGAGCACCCGCCCGAACGGGCTGTTGACCGCGCGCCAGGCGATGAACACGCCGAGCAGGATCAGCGGGAGGGCGGCGTAGTAGAAGTAGAACGCGTCGGAGTTGATGAGGTCGGTGAGGCCACCGAGGTTCTTCGGGATCCCCTGCAGGCCGTTCTCCCCGCCGGTGACGTCACGCCACTGGTTGGCGATGAAGTAGATCATCTGCGCGAACGCCAGCGTCACCATGGCGAAGTAGATGCCCGTACGCCGCACGGAGAGGTAGCCGATCGGCACCGCGAGCACCATCGCGACGACGGCGCCGCCGAGGACGGCGACCGGGAAGGGCAGGCCGAGGTTCGTGGCGATGAGCCCGGTCGTGTATGCCGACGTGCCCCAGAAGGCCGCGTGACCGAACGACAGCAGCCCCGTGTAGCCGAGCAGCAGGTCGACCGAGATCGCGAACAGCGCCCAGGCCGCGATGTCCATGGCGACCGGCGGGTAGATGAACCACGGCAGGGCCAGGGTGACCACGAGCCCGAGGGCGAGCACGACCCACCGGACGACCGCCCTGCGCTCCCCGACCACCGGGCCGGTGGGCAGCTCGACGTCGACGCGCTGCTCCAGCTGCGAGCTCATGCTGACTCCTCCCGGCCGAACAGGCCGCTGGGCCGGACCAGGACGACCAGGGCCATGAGCACGAAGATCAGGACCTGGGAGATCTGGCCGTAGTACCCCTGCCCGTACGCCTCGACCAGGCCCACGAGGAAGCCGGCGACGACCGCGCCGAGGATCGAGCCGAGGCCGCCGATGACGACGATCGCGAACAGGATGATGACGAAGTTCGACCCCATGTCCGCGTCGATCGCGCGGTAGGGAGCGGCGAGCACGCCCGACAGGCCGGCCAGGGCGATGCCGAAGCCGAACACCGGGGTCACCCACCTCGCGACGTTGATGCCGAGGGCCCGCGACCGCTCGGCGTCCTCGGTCGAGGCGCGGACGATCATGCCGACGCGGGTCTTGGTGAGCACCAGCCAGACGGCGGCGCAGACGAGCAGGGAGAACCCGGCGGCGAACAGCTGGTAGGTCGACAGGTCGACGCTGCCCAGGCTGAGCCGTCCGCGCAGCCCGGCAGGCACCTCGTACGGCTGGGACGAGACGCCGTAGAGCCGCTTCATCAGGTCGACGGTGAACAGCGTCAGCCCGAAGGTCAGCAGGAAGTTGTAGAGCGGGTCCAGCTTGAGCAGCCACTGCACGAACAGCCGCTCGATGACGACGCCGAAGACGAACATGAGCACCGGGACGATGACCAGCGCCGGCCAGAAGCCGAGGTGCAGGTTCTTCAGCAGCAGGGCCGAGGCCATGGCGCCGAGCATGTAGCAGGCGCCGTGGCTGAAGTTGACGACGCCGAGCACGCCGAAGATGACGGCCAGCCCCAGCGCGGCGAGCGCGTAGAACCCGCCGGCCGCGAGGCCTTGGAGGGTGTACTGCAGGAACTGGCTCACCGGGAGGTCCTCTCGTGCAGGTCGGTGGCGGTGGTCGGACGCCGGCGGCGTGCCGCCCGCCCGGGTGGGCGGGCGGCATACCTCAGGATCTCGAAAGGCGTTGCCCTTGCGCGGTCTTGACGAGGGGAGCTGTCACATCGTGCAGTCGGGCGACGGCGGCGCGTAGGCCTCGGAGGCGGGGATGGTCTTGATGACCTGCTCGAGGTCCCACTCCTCCTTGACCTGGTCCTTGCTCTTGACCTTGACCTGGTAGACGTCGTGGACGACGTTGTGGTCGGCCGCCCGGACCTCGCCGTTGCGCAGGAACATGTCGTTGATCTTCTTGCCCTCGAGCTGCTTGACCACGGCGTCGCTGTTGTCGGTGCCGGCGGCCTGGACGGCCTCGAGGTAGTTCAGCGCCGCGGAGTAGTTGCCGGCGTGGGCGAACGACGGGCGGACCTTGGTCTTGGCCATGAACTTGTCGGCCCAGGCGCGGTTCTGCTGGTCGAAGTTCCAGTACCAGGCGTCGGTGAAGGTGGTGCCGTTGAACTGGTCGACGCCGAGGTTGTGGATGTCGGTGATGAACATGAGGCCGACGGCCAGCTTGGTGGTGCTGGCGATGCCGGACTGGTTGAACTGCTTGATGAAGTTCACCAGGTCGCCACCGGCGGCCATGATGCCGATGACGTCCGGCTTGGACGCGGCGGCCTTGGTGATGAAGGTGGCGTAGTTGTCGTTGGGGAACGGCGTGGCGATCTTCTGCTGCACCGTGCCGCCGGCGCGCTCGACGGCCGCACTGTAGGACTTGGTCATGTCCTGGCCGAAGGCGTAGTCGGGGTAGACGATCGACCACTTCTTGCCGCCGGACTGGACGGTGGCGGCACCGTTGCCGGAGGCCAGCATGTAGGTGTCGTACGCCCAGTGGAACGTGTACTTGTTGCACGACTTGCCGGTGAGGGCGGTGGTGCCGGCGCCGATGTCGATGAACAGCTTCTTCTTCGCCTTGGCCTGCGTGGCGACCGCGAGCGCGGCCGACGACGTGGGCACGTCGAGGATGATGTCGGCCTTGTCGCGGTCGTACATCTCCTGCGCCTTGGTGTTGGCGATGTCGGGCTTGTTCTGGTGGTCGGCCGAGACGATCTCGATGTCCTTGGCGACGGCCTTGCTGCCGTACTTGGCCTTGTAGTCGTCGATCGCCATCTGGATCGCGACCTTGGAGTTCGGGCCGGACAGGTCCTTGTAGACGCCGGACTGGTCGTTGAGCAGGCCGATGACGACCTTGCCGTCGCTGATCTTGCCGCCGGCCGAGGCCGGGCCTCCTCCGCCGCAGGCGGCGAGCACGAGGCTGCCGGTGACGGCGGTGGCCACGACGGCCAGGGTCTGGGTGCGCTTCATGTTCCCCTCCGGGGGTTCGAGGTGGTGCGTTGGGATGCCGGGTGGCGGGTGCTACATGCCGAGGTACTCGAGCAGCTCGGTGGTGCGGGTCTGGAAGGACTCGTTGTCGAGCGACTCCACGACGCGGCCCTGCGCGAGCAGGTAGTGCCGGTCGGCGACGGTGGACGCGAACTTCACGTTCTGCTCGACGAGCAGGACCGAGACGCCCTGCTCCTTGATCTGGCGGATGATCTCGCCGATCCGCTGGACGATGACCGGCGCGAGGCCCTCGCTGGGCTCGTCGAGCAGCAGCAGGCGCGAGCCCATCCGAAGGACCCGGGCGATGGCCAGCATCTGCTGCTCGCCGCCGGAGAGCTTGGTGCCCGGGAAGTCGCGCCGCTCGTGCAGGACGGGGAACTGCTCGTAGACCTGCTCCAGGCTCCACGCCGCGTCGGAGGTGACCGGCGGGAGCCGCAGGTTCTCCGCCACCGACAGGGTCGAGTAGATGCCGCGGTCGTCGGGGACCCAGCCGATCCCGGCCTTGGCGCGGCGGTCGGGGCTCGTGCGGCCGAGGTCCTTGCCGTCCCACGAGACGGTCCCCTGGACCTGGCGGTGCAGGCCCATCACCGAGCGCAGCAGCGTGGTCTTGCCCGCGCCGTTGCGGCCCACCAGCGTGACGACCTCGCCGGGACGGACCTGCAGGTCGACGTCGGTGAGGACGCGCGCCTCGCCGTACCAGGCCGAGAGGCCGGACAGCTCGAGGGTGGCGGTGTCGGTCATGGGGTCACCCGGCCTGTCCGAGGTAGGCGGTGATCACGCGCTCGTCGTTGCGCACCGCGTCGTAGGTCCCCTGCGCGAGGACCTGCCCCGACTGGAGCACGGTGACGGTGTCGGCGAGGGAGCCGACGACGTGCATGTTGTGGTCGACGAAGACGACCGTGCGGCCGGCCGAGACCTTCTTGACCAGCGCGATGGTGCGGTCGACGTCCTCCAGGCCCATCCCGGCCGTCGGCTCGTCGAGCAGCAGCAGCTTGGGGTCCAGCGCGAGCGCCAGGGCGAGCTCGAGGGCACGCTTCTGGCCGTATGCCAGTGAGCCGGCCGCTGCGCCCGACCGGTCGGCGAGGCCCACCTCGTCGAGCAGCTCCATCGCGCGGTCTCGGAACTGTCGCATCTGCCGCGAGGAGCGCCAGAACCGGTAGCCGAGGCCCGTCGGGGAGGCGAGCGCCAGCTCGACGTGGTCGACCGCGCTCATCTGGTCGAAGAGGCTGGTGATCTGGAACGACCGGGCGATGCCGCGGTGAGCGACCTGCTCGGGCTGCAGCCCGGTGATGTCCTGGCCCCCGAAGGAGATCGTCCCCGACGTGGGCGAGAGGAACCCGGTCAGCAGGTTGAACAGGGTGGTCTTGCCGGCACCGTTGGGACCGACGAGCGCGTGGACGGTGCCCTCGGCGACCTCGAGACTGACGTCGGAGACAGCCCGGAAGCCGCGGAACTCCTTGGTGAGCCCGCGGGTCTCCAGCAGCGTCTGCGCGGAGCCATGGGTGGCCTCGGTCGGCACCGGCACCTCCTCGTGCGGGCTGGCGACGGGCGGGGGTACCCGTCGCGGTTCCCGAAACCCTAGGGCCGCCCCACCATGTCGGACATGGCCGGGTCATCCACACAAACCGGACCGGACATGTACCCGCGCCACACGTGGCGCCCGTACCGGGAGCTCAGTGCCAGCGGTCGGGGTGCACGTCACCGGGCACGTCGGCGGCCGGGTCGTACGGGGTCCGGGTGAACCGGAACGAGCCCAGGTCGAGGTGCCCGATCCGGCCCTGCGCGTCCCGCACCGCCACCAGCGGCTCGCCCTCGTGGTACCCGTCGAGCCCGACCCAGCCGGCCCCGAGGGGACGGAACCGCGACCCGCGGTGCACCCCCGGCTCCCCGAGGACCAGGTGCCCGTCGTCCGCGAGCCGCAGCGTGTATGCCGTCGTGCCCCAGTACCAGTCGCCCACCAGCTCGAGGCCGTCCACCTGGGAGGCGTCGGCCGACCACGGCGTCGGCGCGACCGGCTCCCGCTCGGAGAGCAGGGTGAGCAGGTCCTGCGACAGCGCGGGCGACATCCCGGAGGTGGCGTTGGCGAACAGCACGCAGCCGTCGCCGCTCTCGCGGTCGACCCGCAGCGACGCCAGGAAGCCGGGCATCGAGCCGCCGTGGCCGGCATACCGGCGGCCCTCGAGGTTCCACACCTGCCAGCCGAGCCCGTGCGCGGCGGTCCACGCCTGGCCGGGGCTGTCGTTGACCACGATCGGCAGGCACATCTCCTCGAGGGTCGCGGGGTCGAGCAGCCCCTCGGTGCGGCCGGCGAGGAAGGCGGCCCAGCGCGAGAGGTCCTCCGCTGTGGACCACAGCTGGCCGGCCGGGGCCATCGCTCCCGCGTCGTGCTCGGGCTCGACGTGGAGCAGGTCCGCGAGCGGGTGGACGCCCCAGCCCGGGGCCGCGGGTGCCTGCGGGCGCGTGGTCGTCCGGGTCATGCCGAGCGGCTCGAGCAGCGAGGTGCGCACGGCGTCGTGCCACGGCACCCCGCGCAGCCGCGCAGCGACCTCGCCGAGGACGGCATACCCGACGTTGGAGTAGTGGAAGCGGGCACCGGGGCGGAACCGAAGCGTCGGCCGGCTGGCGAGCAGCGCCGCCCAGTCGTCGCCCGCGGTGCGCTCCCACCACGGCCCGCTGGTCTCGGCCTGCAGGCCCGAGCTGTGCGACAGGAGCTGGGCGACGGTCACGCCGGCGAAGTCCGACCCCTCCACCTCGGGCAGCAGCGCGACGACCGTGTCGGACAGGTCGAGCCGGCCCTCGTCGCGCAGCCGCATCACCTCGACCGCCACGAAGGTCTTGGTGATCGAGCCGATGCGGTACTGCGTGCCGGTGCCGGCCGGCTCCCCACCGCTGCGGCCGTCGAGCGTGCCCACGGCACCGGACCAGACGACCTCACCGTCGCGCACCAGCGCAGCGGCGACCGACGGAAGCCGTTGCTGCGACTGCTCTTTGGCGAGGCGCAGCGACAGCTGCCGGCTGGTGGAAGGGTCGAGGGAAGGCGTCATCGCGAGGCTGCTCGTCTCAGGACTGGTCGGGTCAGGACTTCGCGGGTCAGGACTTCGCGGGTCAGGACTTCTTCGCCGCGGTCTTCTTCGCGGTCGACTTCCTGGTGGCGGTCTTCTTCGTCGCAGCCTTCTTCGTCGTCTTCTTCGCGGCCCGCTTGCGGGTCGTCGGGCCCTTCGCACGCTTCTCGGCGAGCAGCTCGGCACCGCGCTCGGCAGTGATCGACTCGGGGTCGTCGGCCTTGCGCAGGGTCGCGTTGGTCTCGCCGTCGGTGACGTACGGGCCGAAGCGGCCGTCCTTGACCAGCATCGGCTTGCCCGACACCGGGTCCGCTCCGAGCTCCTTGAGCGGGGCTGCGGCGGCGCGCCCGCGCTGCTTGGGCTGGGCGTAGATCGCCAGCGCCTCCTCGAGCGTGATGTCGAAGAGCTGCTGCTCGGTCGTGAGCGAGCGGGAGTCGGTCCCCTTCTTGAGGTAGGGCCCGTAACGGCCGTTCTGCGCGGTGATCTCGACCTCGGTGCCGTCCTCCTCGGTCGTGGTGCCGACGACGCGGGGCAGGCTCAGCAGCTTGAGCGCGGCGTCGAGGTCGATGGTCGCGAGGTCCATGTCCTTGAAGAGGCTGGCCGTGCGGGGCTTGGCCTTCGCCTTGCCCTTGCCCTTGGTCGCCGTCTCCTCCTCGGGCAGCACCTCGGTCACGTACGGGCCGTAGCGGCCCGCCTTGGCCACGATGTCGCGGCCCGTCTCCGGGTCCTGGCCGAGGACGCGGCCGTCGTCGGCAGACAGCTCGAGCAGCTCGCGGGCCTTCTCCGGCGTCATCTCGTCCGGGGCGATGTCGTCGGTGATCGTCGCGCGCCGCGGGGTGTCACCCGCACCGTCGGTCATCTCACCGGTCGCGGCGTCCACGCCCTGGGGCACGGTCTCCTCGACGTACGGGCCGTAGCGGCCGACGCGCACGACGATGCCGTCGCCGATCGGGATGGTCGAGATCTCCCGGGCGTCGATGTCGCCCAGGTCGTCGACCAGCTGCTTCAGGCCGAGGTGGGCGGAGCCGGCGTCGGGCAGGCCGGGCTTGCCGCCGGCCACGGCGCCGTCGCCCTCCCCGAAGTAGAACCGCTTGAGCCACTCGGCCCGCTGCTCGTCGCCACCGGCGATCCGGTCGAGGTCCTCCTCCATGGAGGCGGTGAAGTCGTAGTCGACCAGCTCGGTGAAGTGCTCCTCGAGCAGCCGGGTCACGGCAAAGGCGAGCCAGGTGGGCACGAGGGCCGAGCCGCGGGTGTGGACGTAGCCGCGGTCCTGGATCGTGCCGACCGTGCTGGCATAGGTCGACGGGCGCCCGATCCCCTTCTCCTCCATGGCCTTAACGAGGGTCGCCTCCGTGTAGCGCGGCGGTGGGGTGGTCTCGTGGCCGTCGGCCTCGGCGCGCACGACCGTGAGGCCGACGCCCTCGCTCAGCTTGGGCAGGCGGCGCTCGTCCTCGTCCGCGTTGCGGTTGCGGTCCTCGTCCCGCCCCTCCTCGTATGCCGCGAGGAAGCCACGGAACGTGATGACGGTGCCGGACGCGCTGAACTCGACGACCCGGCCGTCGCCCAGCGTGCCGCCGAGCTTGACCGTCGCGGTCGAGCCACGGGCGTCGGCCATCTGCGAGGCGACCGTGCGCTTCCAGATCAGCTCGTAGAGCGCGAACTCGTCACCGCGCAGCTCGCCCGCGACCTGTGCCGGCGTGCGGAACCGGTCACCCGCAGGGCGGATGGCCTCGTGCGCCTCCTGGGCGTTCTTGACCTTCTTCTCGTACAGGCGGGGTGCCTGCGGGACGTACTCCGCGCCGTACAGGTCACGCGCCTGCTGGCGGGCGGCGGTCAGGGCGGCCTCCGACAGCGTCGTGCTGTCGGTACGCATGTAGGTGATGTAGCCGTTCTCGTACAGGCGCTGGGCCACGCGCATCGCGTTCTTGGACGAGAGCCGCAGCTTGCGGGAGGCCTCCTGCTGCAGCGTGCTCGTCGTGAACGGCGCGCTCGGGCGGCGGGTGTACGGCTTCTCCTGGACCCCGGTGACGCTCACCTGCGCCTCGAGGACCTGGGCGGCGATGGACGTCGCCAGCTCTTGGTCGAGGTGGACGACCTCGCGCGACTTGAGCGTGCCGTCGTCGGCGAAGTCGCGTCCGACGGCGACGCGGCGCCCGTCGACGGCGGTCAGCCGCGCGGCGAACTGGTTGGACTCGCCGTCGGGCGTGAAGTCGCCCTCGACGTCCCAGTAGGACGAGCGCACGAACGCCATCCGCTCGCGCTCGCGCTCGACCACGATGCGGGTGGCGACGGACTGCACGCGGCCGGCGGACAGGCCGGCCTTGACCTTGCGCCACAGGACCGGGCTGACCTCGTAGCCGTAGAGCCGGTCGAGGATGCGCCGGGTCTCCTGGGCGTCGACGAGGGCGGTGTCCAGGTCGCGGGTGGCGCTGGCGGCGCGCTGGATCGCCTCCTTGGTGATCTCGTGGAACACCATGCGCTTGACCGGGACCTTGGGCTTGAGCACCTCGAGCAGGTGCCACGCGATGGCCTCGCCCTCGCGGTCCTCATCCGTGGCCAGGTAGAGCTCGTCGGCGCCCTTGAGCAGGCGCTTGAGCTCGGCGACCTTCTTCTTCTTGTCGCTGTCGACGACGTAGTACGCCTCGAAGCCGCTGTCGACGTCCACGCCGAACCGGCCGAAGGGGCCCTTCTTGATCTCGGCGGGCATCTCCGACGGCGTCGGGATGTCGCGGATGTGGCCGACCGACGCCTCGACGTCGTAGTCCTTGCCCAGGTAGCCGCCGATGGTCTTCGCCTTCGCCGGCGACTCGACGATGACGAGCTTGCGCCCCGTGCTCACAGATCCAACCTGCCGTCCTGCTCCCATGTGCAGCGGATTCGTCGCTGCGTGGACATGGCAACGCAAGAGACGGTAGCCGAGGCGGTCAAGTCGGCTGGTGGCGGTCTCGCCGTCCGCGCTGTGCCGCCGCATCGGCATACCAGTAGTTGAAAGTTAAATTGTCTCGAGCGTATGCTGTACGCATGAGCACCTCGACGGGGTCGACGCCGGAGCGCCAGCCGGTCCTGTACCTCAGCCACGGCGCCCCTCCGCTCGCGGACGACCCGGTGTGGACCCGCCAGCTCGCCGACTGGTCGGGCCGGTTCGGCAAGCCGGCCAACATCCTCATGGTGTCGGCGCACTGGGAGGAGGCGCCGCTCTCGCTGTCCGCGACCTCCGGCGACGTCCCGCTCGTCTACGACTTCTGGGGCTTCCCGCGGCACTACTACGAGGTGACGTATGCCGCGCCGGGCGCGCCGGAGCTCGCGGCGTCGGTGGAGCGGCTGGTCCACACGACCGAGAACCCCGTGCACCGGGACGAGACGCGCGGCCTGGACCACGGCGCCTACGTGCCCCTCGTCGAGATGTACCCCGAGGCCGACGTGCCGGTGCTGCAGATGTCGATGCCGACCCTCGACCCGCGGACCCTGTTCGACCTGGGGCGCCGGCTCGCCCCGCTCCGCGACGAGGGCACGCTCATCGTCGGGTCCGGATTCACCACCCACAACCTGCGCTGGTTCAACCCGGGCGGGGGCCCCGACGGGACGCCCCCGGCGGCCTCGAGCGAGTTCGACCACTGGGCGGCCGAGGCGCTCGCGCGCCAGGACGTCGACGCGATCCTCGACTTCGTGCACAAGGCCCCTGCGGCCCGGGAGGCGCACCCTCGGACCGAGCACTGGGCGCCGCTGTACGTCAGCCTCGGGGCGGCCTACGAGTCGGGCTCGCTGGAGAACGAGAGCGTCATCGACGGCTTCTGGTTCGGCCTGAGCAAGCGCTCCTGGCAGTTCGCCTGACCCTCGCCCCACCTTCTTCCAGCTTTGGGGGTGCAGAGGTGAGCCATTCGTCACGGCTGCACCCCCAAAGCGAGTGGTGACGGCGACGTTCCACAGGCACGCGTCGCCCGGGCGAGCGTCCACAACCTTCCTCGGCGGCACCACCCTGTCGAGACGGCTCACAGCACCATCGCAGGATGACCCTGCAGGGACGGGAGCGACGACGCCGAGCAGCGGAACTGGCTGCTGCGCATGACGGGGTCGTGTCACGAGTCGCCCTCAGAGAAGCCGGCATCGACCGGTGGGCCGTCGCCGGTGAGGCCAAGGCAGGACGCTGGGCCCTGCACGGCAAGCAGACCGTTGCCGTGCACACCGGTTGACTGTCGCCCACGGCCGAGCTCTGGCGCGCCGTCTGGGAGACGGGCCGCGGCGCGCGCGTCGACGGGGTCTCGGCGCTGGTCGCGGCGGGCCTCACCGGCTTCGACACGGACTGCGTCCACGTGTCCGTCGACCACGAGGAACAGTCCGTGCGGGTGCCCGGCGTGCGCGTGCACCGGGTTCGGGACACGCGTGACGATGACACCATCGCGGCCGGTCTTCCGCGCGTTCGCCCGCAGGTCGCCACCGTCCGGGCAGCACAGTGGGCCGTGTCGGACCGACAGGCGGCCCTCATCGTCTGCATGTCGGTCCAACAGCGGATCGTCCGCGCCAAAGACCTGTGCCCGGTTCGCTGGCCCGGAGCCCACTACGGCCGCACCGCCTTCATCAGGCAGCTGGTCTGTGACGTCCGTGACGACGCACAGTCGCTGGGCGAGCTCGACTTCGCCGGGTTCTGCCGTGAGCGCGGACTTCCCGAACCCGAGCGCCAGGTGGTCCGCCACGGACCCTTGGGCCGGATCTACCTCGACGTCAGGTGGCGCGACTGCCCCCTGGTGGTGGAGGTCGATGGCGCCCAGCACCGGCTCGGTCTGGCCGTCAGCTCGGACAACCTGCGCCGAAACGCCTTGGCGATCGGCGGCGAGACGGTCCTGACCATCGACCTTGTCGGGCTGCGGCTGCAGACCGTGGCCTTCATGGACCAGGTGGTGTTGGCCCACCACCGACTGACGTCCGCATCGGGGGTGTCAGCGTGACGTATGGATCACGCTGACACCCCCAAACGCGGAAAAACGGGGAAGAGAGCGGGGGCGGGGCGGCTCTAGGGTGGCGGGCGTGAATCCCGGCCGCCCGCAGACCCGCCCCCGCTCATGAGGGAGCTGCCTGGCTGGGTCCGCTGGCTGCTGGCGGGACGGTTCGTCAACGCCTTGGGCTCGATGGCGTGGGTGTTCGTCCCGCTGTACCTCGTCTCCGACCGACACCTCGACGAGGCCAGGGCCGGCTCCGTCGCGGCGGTCTGGGGCGCCGGCATGATCGTCGGGAACCTGGTCGGGGGCACGGTCGGCGACCGCTTCGGGCTGCGGCGCACCCTCGCCGGCGCCTCGCTCGCCTCGGCGGCGGGCTGCCTGCTCGTGCCGGTCACCCCGACGGGCGGCCTGCCGGTGGTCCTGTTCCTCATGGGGGCGCTCGGGGGTGTCGGCCGCCCGGTGTCGTTCGCGCTCGTCACCAGCGCGCTGCCCACCGAGCACCGCCGCCAGGCCACCGCCTGGATGCGGGCGGTCAACAACGCCGGCACGGTGCTCGGGCCCCCGCTCGGCGGCCTGCTCGCCGTCCACCACTTCGGCGTCGTCTTCGTCATCGACGCGGCGGCGAGCCTGCTCATGCTGGGCGTCGTGCTGTTCGTCGTGCCGGCCGCCGCTCCCACGACGCTCTCGGCCGAGACCCCGACCCGGCTGCTCGCCGCGCTGCGGGCCGACCCGCGCTTCGTCCTGCTGCTGCTCACCGTGGTCGCGGCCGACACGGCCTACCGGTTCGCCTACTCGGCGGTGCCCTGGCAGCTGGAGTCGCTGGGTGCCGCGCCGTGGGTCTACGGGACGACGATCTCGCTCAACTGCGCGCTCATCGTCCTGTTCGAGCCGTGGCTGGCCCACCGCCTGCGCGAGCGGCCGCCGGAGCGGCTGATCGCCGGCGGCTTCCTCCTCGTGGGCCTGGGGTGGCTGCTCGTCGCGCCCGCCCCGGGCCTCGTGCTCGTCCTCGTCGCCATCGCCGTGGTCACCGCCGGGGAGATGCTCTACAAGCCGACCGCGACGGCCCACGCCGCCGACCGCGCGCCCGAGGGCATGCACGGCCGCTACCAGAGCCTCTACGGTGCCGCGTCCATCGGCGGCACCGTCATCGCCCCACCGCTGTCCGGCGCCCTGTTCCAGGTAGACCCGCGGCTCATGTGGGCGGTCGGTGGCCTCCTCGGCCTCGCGGCCGCCGCCGCCCTCAGCCTGACCGGCCGCAGGGCACTGCGCCGGACGCCCGAGTCCGTGCACCGCCCCTGAGACAGGTATGCCGCGTGGACGACGTCCACGCGGCATACGCACCGGGGTTGGTGGTGACTCGAGGGTCGGTGGTGACTCTAGGGTCAGTGGCGAGCCGAGGGTCAGTGGCCCCTGCGGGTGGGGCCGGGGCGGGTCGGGTCGGGTTCCGCCGGCTCGACGTGCTCGGGCACCACGATCGGCCGCAGGCGGGCCCACCCGAGGAACACTGCTGCCGCGACGGCCAGGCCGAGGCCCGTCCACAGGTTGGCGTTGACGCCACCCGTCTTCTCCTCCGCGCGGTCCAGGAAGAAGCCGGCGAACAGGAGCAGGACACCGTAGATGCCGAGCAGCAGCCCGATGATGTTGCGGATGTCGAAGGCTCCGGCCGTCTTGCGCGGCGCGGCCGCCCCGCGGCGGGGCCTGTCGTTGTCGGTCATGGCCGTGCTCCTCTCAGAAGCTCACGTTGAGGATGATGACGAGGACGAGCGCGATCCCTGCCAGCGGCAGCGTCCGCTGGAACCAGGGCTGGCTCGCCTCCTCGGGGTCGACGAGGTCCTCGCGCGGGGTCTCGGAGTAGACCAGGCCCTTGAGCTCGCTGACCCGCTTGGGCGTGGTCGCCATGGACACGAGGACACTCAGCACGATGTCGACGACGAAGGCCGTCGAGGCCGCGACGAAGCTGGCGCCCTGGCCGGACAGCGGGATGACGCCCAGGCTGGCCGAGCCGAACGCGTCCTCGGACAGGAAGGCCACGGCGACCGCCGACAACGTCCCTGCGGAGAGGCCGACCCAGCCGGCCGTCGCGGTCATCCGCTTCCAGAACATGCCGAGGATGAACGTCGCGAACAGTGGAGCGTTGAAGAACCCGAAGAGGGTCTGCAGGTAGTCCATGATGTTCGAGAAGTTGCTCGCCAGCGTGGCGGTGAAGATCGCGATGATCGTCGCGGCCACGGTGGCCAGCCGGCCGATGCGCAGGTAGTAGTCGTCGCTGTGGTCCTTGCGGATGTACCGCTGCCACAGGTCGTAGCTGAAGACGGTGTTGAAGGCAGAGATGTTCGCCGCCATGCCGGCCATGAACGCAGCGAGCAGGCCCGCGATCGCCAGCCCCAGCAGGCCGTTCGGCAGCACGTCGCGCATGAGCAGCAGCAGCGCGTCGTTGTACTTGACGCCCTCGCCGGAGGCCCCGCCGGGCGGCGACCCGCCGTTCTTGAGGTCGACCATCTCCTTGACCAGCACGGCGGAGACCATGCCGGGCAGGATCACGATGAACGGCACGAACATCTTGGGGAAGGCGCCGATGATGGGCGTCTTGCGCGCCGCGGAGATCGACTTGGAGGCCATGGCCCGCTGGACCTCGACGAAGTTCGTCGTCCAGTAGCCGAAGGACAGGACGAACCCGAGACCGAAGACGATGCCCACCACCGACCAGAACCCGGAGTCGAAGCCCGAGAGGGCCTGGCCCGGCCAGGACTCGAGCTGCTGCTGGGCGGTGGCGACCTTGGCCGAGGGGGGTGCCGCACTCGCAGCAGCCGTGATCTTGTCCTTGAGGCCGCCGTAGCCGCCGACCCGGTGCAGGCCGATCAGCGTCAGCGGCAGCAGCGACGCGACGATCACGAAGAACTGCAGCACCTCGTTGTAGATCGCGGCCGACAGCCCACCGAGCGTGATGTACGACAGCACGATCGCGGCGGCGACGATGAGGGCCACCCACAGCGGCCAGCCGAGCAGCGCGTGGACGATCGACCCGAGCAGGAAGAGGTTGACGCCCGCGATGAGCAGCTGGGCCAGGGCGAAGCTGATCGCGTTGACGAGGTGTGCGCCGGTGCCGAAGCGACGGAGCATGAACTCGGGGACCGACCGCACCTTGGAGCCGTAGTAGAACGGCATCATCACGACGCCGAGGAAGAGCATCGCGGGGATCGCGCCCACCCAGAAGTAGTGGACGGTCGGGAGCCCGATCTGCGCGCCGTTGGCGGACATCCCCATGATCTCGACCGCGCCGAGGTTGGCGGAGATGAACGCCAGACCCGTCACCCACGCCGGCAGCGACCGCCCCGACAGGAAGAAGTCGATGGAGTCGGACACCTGCCGCCGGGCCAGGACGCCGATGCCCAGCACGAACGCGAAGTAGGTCGCCACCAGCAGGTAGTCGAGCCAGTTCGCGTTGATGAGGGTGTCGGCGGCCGGGGCGGCCAAGTGGACCAGGGATGACATCGGCGGCTCCTCGCGCACGGACGGACGTCCCCAAACTAGGCGGTATGCCGTGGTTCGGCACCCGGGGAGCGACCACCGCGAGCGCGGACCCCAGAGGGCGTCCGGCACGCCGGTGGTGTGGGCCGCGGACACGCTCCGCGACCCACACCACAGGGTGGGTCAGCTGCCGGCGGTGGCCATCTCCGCGGCCGGGGCCTCGCCGGTGTCCACGTCCACGGCCGCGCCGCTGAACTGCGCGGCATACAGCTCGGCGTAGGCGCCCCCGCGCTCGAGGAGCTCCTCGTGCGAACCCTGCTCGACGATGCTGCCGTCACGCATCACGAGGATGACGTCGGCGTCGCGGATCGTGGAGAGCCGGTGCGCGATCACGAAGCTCGTGCGGTCGTGGCGCAGCGCGGCCATCGCCTGCTGGACCAGGAGCTCGGTGCGCGTGTCGACCGACGAGGTCGCCTCGTCGAGGATGAGCAGCGCCGGGTCGGAGAGGAACGCCCGGGCGATGGTGACGAGCTGCTTCTCGCCGGCGCTGATGTTGCCCCCCTCGGCGTCGAGCACCGTGTCGTACCCGTCGGGCAGCGTGTGCACGAACCGGTCGACGTACGTCGCCCGCGCAGCCGCGACCACCTGCTCGTCGGTCGCGCCGGGGTTGCCGTACGCGATGTTCTCGCGGATCGTCCCGCCGAACAGCCAGGTGTCCTGGAGCACCATGCCGATCTGGCTGCGCAGCCCGCGCCGGGTGAGCTCGGTGATGTCGACGCCGTCGAGGGTGATGCGGCCGGCGTCGAGCTCGTAGAACCGCATGATGAGGTTGACCAGGGTGGTCTTGCCGGCGCCGGTCGGGCCGACGATGGCCACCGTCTGCCCCGGCTCGACGACGAGGTCCAGGTGCTCGATGAGGGGCGCGTCCTCGGAGTACGAGAAGGAGACGTCCTCGAAGGCCACCCGTCCGTGCGCCGCCGCCAGCGTGGTCGGGCTCCCGCTCTCCGGCTGCTGCTCCGGGGCGTCGAGCACCTCGAAGACCCGCTCGGCCGACGCGACACCGGACTGGAGCAGGTTGGCCATGGAGGCGACCTGCGTCAGCGGCTGGGTGAACTGGCGCGAGTACTGGATGAACGCCTGCACGTCACCGAGGCTCATCGACCCGCTCGCGACCCGCAGGCCACCGACGACCGCGACGACGACGTAGTTGAGGTTCCCGATGAACATCATCGTCGGCATGATGATGCCGCTGATGAACTGGGCGCTGAAGCCGGCGTCGAAGAGGTCGTCGTTGCGGGCCCGGAAGGCCGCACGCACCTCGTCCTGGCGGCCGAAGACCTTGACCAGCTGGTGCCCGGTGAACGCCTCCTCGACGATCCCGTTGAGCTCGCCCGTGCTCTTCCACTGCTGGACGAAGTGCTTCTGTGAGCGCTTGCCGATGGCAGCGGTGACGGCCATGGTCACGGGGATCGTCACGAGCGCGATCACCGCCAGCAGCGGCGAGATGTAGATCATCATCGCGATCATCGCGACGACCGTCAGGAGCGACGTGAGCATCTGGCTCAGGGTCTGCTGCATGCTCTGCGCGACGTTGTCGATGTCGTTGGTCACGCGGGAGAGCAGCTCACCACGCGGCTGCGCGTCGAAGTAGGGCAGCGGCAGCCGGTTGAGCTTGTCCTCGACGTCGCGGCGCAGCGTGAAGATCGTCCGGTTCACGGCGCCGATGAGGATCCAGCCCATCGCCCACGACAGCAGGCTCGCGACGGCGTAGATCGCCAGGACGGCCAGCAGCACGCGGCCCACAGCGCCGAAGTCGATGCCCTGGCCCGGGACGAGGTGGTCCATGCGCGCGACCATGTCGGCGAAGGTGCCCTTGCCCTGCGCACGCAGCGCCTCGATCACCTGCGCGCGGGTCGCCGTGGCAGGCAGCCGCTGCCCGATGACCCCGGCGAAGATCAGGTCGGTCGCGCGGCCCAGGATCTTGGGGCCGATGGCGTTGAGCGTGACGCTCGCGACCGCGAGCCCGAGCACGGCATACAGCCGGTGGCGCTCGGGGCGCAGCAGGGACAGCAGGCGCTTGGCGGACGGGACGAAGTTCTGCGACTTCTCCGCCGGCATGCCCACACCCGCCATGGGCCCGTGCCGCTGCCCGGCGCGCGCCGCCGGCCCTCGGCGCGCCTCGGCGGCCCGCTCCTCCTCGGTCTTGACTCCCTCAGCCATCAGGCTGCCCCCGTTCCCCGGTCGTTCGTGGTGTGCTCGTGGCGCCGGCGCGGCGTCGTACCGCGCGTGCCGCCGCTGGTCATGCCGCCTCCTGCGCGGCGCGCTGGGACTCGACGATCTCGACGTACGTCGGGCAGGTCGCCAGCAGCTGCTCGTGCGTCCCGGTGCCGACGACGCTGCCGTTGTCGAGGACGACGATGTGGTCGGCGTCGACGATGGTCGACACGCGCTGCGCGACGACGACGACCGCGGCATGACGCGTCACCGGCCGCAGGGCCGAGCGCAGGCGCGCGTCGGTCGACAGGTCGAGCGCGGAGAAGCTGTCGTCGAACAGGTAGATGTCCGGCTTGGCCACCAGCGCCCGGGCGATGGCGAGGCGCTGTCGCTGCCCGCCGGAGACGTTGGTGCCGCCCTGGGCGATCGTCGCGTCCAGGCCGCCGGGCATCGCTCGCACGAAGTCCTCGGCCTGAGCGATCCGCAGGGCCTCCCACAGGTCGTCGTCGGTCGCGTCGGCGTCGCCGTAGCGCAGGTTGGACGCGATGGTCCCGGTGAACAGGTACGGCTTCTGCGGGACGAGGCCGATCCGCGACCAGACGTCCTCGAGCGCCCCCTCCCGGATGTCGACGCCGCCGATGAGCACGGCACCGCCGGTCACGTCGTAGAGCCGCGGGACGAGCGAGACCAGGGTGGACTTGCCCGAGCCCGTGCTGCCGATGATCGCAGTGGTGTGCCCCGGCTCCGCCGTCAGCGAGACACCCTGCAGGACAGGGACATCCGCACCGGGGTAGGTGAACTCGACGTCCCGCAGCTCCAGGCTGACCCGGCCGGCGGGAAGGGCGACGGGCGCGGTCGGCTGGACCACCGTCGAGGCGGTGTCGAGCACCTCGCCGATGCGCCCCGCGGACACGGTGGCCCGCGGGATCATCATCGACATGAAGGTCGCCATCATCACCGACATGAGGATCTGCATGAGGTAGCTCATGAACGCCGTGAGCTCGCCGATCTGCATCTGCCCGCTCTCGACCCGGTGCGAGCCGAACCACAGGACCGCCACCGTGGAGGCGTTGAAGATCAGCATGACGATCGGGAAGACCATGGCCATGAGGCGGCCGACGGCCAGTGCCGTCCCGGTGTACTGGGTGTTGGCCTCGGCGAACCGGGCCTCCTCGTGCTCCTCCCGGACGAACGCGCGCACGACCCGGATGCCGGTGATCTGCTCGCGCAGCACGCGGTTGACCCAGTCGACCGACTCCTGCATGAGCCGGAACTGCGGGATCATCCTGCGGATCACGAGCGAGACCGACAGCGCCAGCAGCGGCACCGAGACGGCCACGAGCCAGGAGAGCCCGACGTCCTCGCGCAGCGCCATGATGATGCCGCCGACCATCATGATCGGCGCGGAGACCATCATCGCGGCACCCATGAAGACGACCGTCTGCACCTGCGTGGCGTCGTTGGTGTTGCGCGAGATCAGCGTCGGCGCACCGAACCGCGACACCTCCTGCGCCGAGAAGTCTCCGACGCGCGCGAAGACGTCGGCGCGCAGGTCGCGGCCGAGCCCGGCAGCGCAGCGGGCACCGAGGTAGGTCGCCGCCACCGTGGCAGCCATCTGCGCCAGCGAGACGGCCAGCATCCAGCCACCGGTGCGCAGGATGAAGCCCGTGTCACCGCGCGCCACCCCCTCGTCGATGATGCGGCCGTTGAGGCTGGGCAGGTAGAGCGAGGCGATGGTGCCGACGAGCTGGAGTGCGACGAGGGCCACCACGAGGGCGCGGTACGGCCCGAGATAGGTCCGGATAATCCTGACGAGCACTACTTCTTCCCCCTGGTGGACGGTGTGGCGGTGGCACCGGACGACGAGCCGGTATGCCGCGTGGCGGTGGCGGACGCGCAGCGTTGCGCCGTGGTGTCGGGCCGCCGGAGCGCGCCCTCGAGGATGACGTCGACGATCTCCTGGGCCGATGAGCCCTGGTGGTGCAGCATCGGGTGCACGCTGGACAGCGTGATCATCCGCAGGTAGTTGACGACCTCGAGCGGCGGCAGCCGGAGCTGGTCTCGGTCGGCCCCGATGAGGGCGACGAAGGCCGCATCGAGGGCCTCGTTCGCCTGCTCGCGCCGGGGGTCCTTGTGCGGTCGACGCATCGGCTGCCCCGACGAGTGCAGCATGGTCATCAGCGAGAAGATGCCGCGCAGGTACTCCTGCATCGTCGACACGGCCTCGGCCAGGCGCTCCCGCAGTGGCAGCGAGTCGTCGATGGCGAGCACGCGGGTGACCAGCTTCTCGGTCTGGAACGCGTCGTGCACGCAGGCGTCGACCAGCTCCTCCTTGGACTCGAAGACGCGGAAGATCGTCCCCTCCGCGACCCCGGCCGCGCGGGCGATCTGCTTGGTGCTCACCGCCGGCCCGTGCTCGCGCAGCAGCGGCACCGTCGTCGCGATGATCGCGGCGCGGCGCTCGTCGGGGGCCATGGCAGGTGCGCGGGGAGACACCCGATCAGAGTAAGTGAGTGAGCACTCACTCACAACACCTTTTCCTGACCTGCACGAACACCACCGCAAGGGGCAGTTGGCGCTCCTGCGCTCACTCGCCCGGGACCGTCGGACGAGGAGCCGGCGGCCGGGCCCGCTCACCCGCCGGGGGCGTTCAGACGAGCAGCCCGTCGGCCACCAGGGCCCTGAGCAACGGCAGCACCTCGACCCGCACCTGCGCCTCGTCGACGCCGAGGAGCGAGGCGATCGCGACGACCGCCGCACCGGCCGGGAGGCTCCCGTCGCACACGCTGACCAGCGCAGCGCCCGCCGTACCGAGGCGCACGACCCGCCCCAGGCCACCACCCTGCCGGAGCAGGATCACCGTCGGGTCGGTGTCACCGGGACGGCCGTGCCGCTCCTCGGTGACGTCGTCGGCGCAGCGCCACGCCACCTCGAGCAGCTCCTCGTCGGAGTGCTCGGCCAGCCAGGTGCGTGCGGCCAGGCCGGCGAGGACCGCCGGGCCCATCGGGCTCGCGACCGGGCCGGTGGCCTCGGTCAGGTCGAGGAACGGTTCCCGGTCACCGGTGGGCCGCTGGAGCGTGATCACGCCGAACCCGATGGCGCTCACGCCGCGCGAGGCGAAGTCGTCCAGCCACGCGGCATACATCGTCGCGAACTCGCTCGTGGCGCTGTGGTGGCCGCCGTCGCGGGCCCACGTCTCGGCGTACTGCGCGGGGTCCTGCACCTCGCGCTGCACCACCCACGCGTCCAGGCCGGACCCGGCGACCCACCCGCGGACGCGGTCGCGCCAGTCGGCGTCGCCGACGACCTCCCAGTTGCCGAGGAACTGGGCGATGCCGCCGGGCGCCAGGTGGTCGCCGATCGAGCGCACGAGGTCGGCGACGAGCGAGTCGCCCGCCTGGCCCCCGTCGCGGTACTCGAACAGGGGGACGTCGGGGGTGCGCGGGGTGATGACGAAGGGCGGGTTGCTCACGATGAGGTCGAACCGTTGTCCCGCAACGGGATCGAGCATCGAGCCCTCGACGAACGCCCAGTCGCAGCCGTTGAGCTCGGCGTTGAACGCGGCATACGCCAGCGCCCTCGCCGAGATGTCGGTGACCGTCACGGAGGCGGCGTGGGCGCCCAGGTGCAGCGCCTGCACACCGCAGCCGGTGCCGAGGTCGAGGGCGCGCCCGACCCGCGGCCGGGGCGTCCAAGAGGCGAGCGTCGTCGAGGCGCCACCGATGCCGAGCACGTGGTCCTCCGACAGCGGCGCCCGGGTGGCCAGCTCCGACAGGTCGGAGGCGACCCACCAGGAGTGGTCCTCGTCGGCGTACGGGCGCAGGTCGCACGTGGCCACGACGCCGGGCCCCTGCTGGGTCACCAGGCGCAGCCGCTCCGCACCCTCGACGCCGAGCGTCGGCAGCGCGCGGGCCGCGTCGTCGGCGTCGACCGCGTCACCGAGGGTGAACAGCCGCACCAGGGTGGCCAGCGGGGTGCCGGCCGTGGCTGTGACCCGCTGCGCGGGCAGCACCTGCTCGCGGCCCAGGGCCGCCGACGCGAGCGGCCCGAGCAGCTCCCCCACCGCCTCGACGGTGTATGCCGCGTGCTCGAGGTCGGCGCGCAGGCGCGCGACGAGGTCGGTGTCGACGACCGGCGGCGGTGCGCTCATCAGTCGAGCAGCCCGCCCAGGTTGAAGCCACCGCCGCCGCCGCCCTGCGCGGGCGGTGGGGTCCACTCGCTGGGCTGCACGATGACGAAGCCGGGACCGGAGAACGCGTACTGGAACGCCTCGCCCGAGCCGCCGCGGAGCATCGAGCGCACGTTCATGCTCGACACGACCTGCGGCACGAGGTTGGCCGACCAGCCGACGCAGGCCTGCACGTCGACGTAGGTGGGCTGCGCGGCGCAGTCGAGGACGACCGGCTGGCCGACCGTGTGGATGGCGACGGTGCCGGTGCCCTGCAGGGTGGTGTTGAACAGGCCGCCGCTGAGCATGCCGGCGCCCTGGACCCGCTTGATGTCCCAGTCGATGCCCGAGTCGAAGGCGAGGAGGTTGCGCGAGTTCACCGACAGGCCGTCGCCGGCCAGGTCGACGAGGAAGACGTAGCCGGCCTCGGAGGCGAAGAAGACGTCACCCTCACCGGAGACCCGCATGAGCGAGACGTCCTCGCCCGTCACGGCCTTCTTGAACATCCGGCCGACGCTGCCGGCCTTCTCGTGGTCGAAGCGGATGGCGCCCTGGTAGGCGACCATCGCCCCCTTGACGGCGAGGACGTCGCCACCGAGGTGGACGCGCAGCATCTGCGGGTTCTGCAGGGCGAAGCGCTGCTGCGCCTGGACCTCGAGGTTGGCCTGGTCGAAGAGGGGGCTGTGCACGCGTCCAGCCTAGGGGCGCGGGCCTGCGCCCCGACACCGGTTCGGCGAGGGCCTCGACACGACGACGCGGCCGGCACCACCCGTGGTGGCACCGGCCGCGTCGGTTCCCGAGGAGGGTCAGCGGTTCGCGGGCTCCTCCAGCGACTCGCTCGTCCCGGTCGCACCCGCCGAGGCGCCGGGCGCTGCGCCCGACCCGTCGGCGGTCGCGCCCGGGACGGTGGTCGCACCGGTGGCCGTCGGCGCGGCCGGGACCGTCGCGGCGCTCCCGTCGGGCGCCGCCGCGTCGGCCGGCGTGGCGGTGTCGTCGTCGCCACCGATGGCGAGGTCGCGCGACTTGGAGACCGCGACCGCACCGATGACGATGACCAGCGCCGCGATGGCGATGCCGTACCGGACGGGGCTGTTCTTGCCGTCGCCGATAGACAGGGTCACGATGGCCGGCGCGATCAGCACCGACACGAGGTTCATGACCTTGATGAGCGGGTTGATCGCCGGGCCGGCGGTGTCCTTGAACGGGTCGCCGACGGTGTCGCCGATGACGGTGGCCGCGTGGGCCTCGGTGCCCTTGCCGCCGTGGGTGCCGTCCTCGACGATCTTCTTGGCGTTGTCCCAGGCGCCACCGGAGTTGGCGAGGAAGACGGCCATCAGCGCGCCGGTGCCGATCGCGCCGGCGAGGAAGCCGGCGAGGGCGCCGATGCCGAGGCCGAAACCGACCGCGACCGGCGTCATGGCCGCGAGGAGACCGGGGGTGGCCAGCTCGCGCAGCGAGTCCTTGGTGCAGATGTCGACGACCTTGCCGTACTCCGGACGGGCGGTGCCCTCCATGATCCCGGGGATGTCGCGGAACTGGCGACGGACCTCGAAGACGATCGCGCCCGCGGCGCGGGTGACGGCGTTGATCGCCAGGCCGGAGAAGAGGAACACGACCGCGGCGCCGATGAGCAGACCCACCAGGACGTTCGGCGAGACGATCTCCAGGCCGAAGGAGGTGGTCAGCTGCTTCTGGATCGCCTGCACCTCGCTCTGGCCGATGACGCCCGTCTGCGCCTGCTGCTCGAGCTTGGCCAGGATCGGGTCGAACGTGCCCCGCCAGGCGTCGGAGTACGAGCCGAACAGGGCCGTGGCCGCGAGGACGGCCGTCGCGATCGCGATGCCCTTGGTGATGGCCTTGGTGGTGTTGCCGACCGCGTCGAGGTCGGTGAGGATCTGCGCGCCCTCGCCGTCGACGTCCCCGGACATCTCGGCGATGCCCTGCGCGTTGTCCGACACCGGGCCGAAGGTGTCCATGGCGACGATGACGCCGACCGTGGTCAGCAGGCCGCAGCCCGCGAGCGCGATGAGGAACAGCGACAGCACGACTGAACCGCCGCCGAGCAGGAAGGCGAGGTAGACGGCGCCGCCGATGATGACCGCGGTGTAGACGGCCGACTCGAGGCCCACGCCGATGCCGGAGAGGACGACCGTGGCCGCGCCGGTGAGCGAGGTGCGGGCGACGTCCCGGGTCGGGCGCTTGTCGGTGCCGGTGAAGTAGCCCGTGAGCCACAGGATGATCGCGGCGAGCACGATGCCGATGACCACGGCCAGGATCGCGGTGACCCGCGGGTTGCCGGTCAGCTGGGTGACGGACTGGTCCGTCGACTCCAGGCCCTTGAACGTGTCGGGCAGGTAGACGAAGGCGGCGACGGCCGACAGGACGGCGGCGATCGCGGCGGAGATGTAGAAGCCACGGTTGATGGCCGAGAGGGCGTTCTCGCCGGGCCTGACGCGGGTGATGAAGACGCCGATGAGGGCGGTGACCGCGCCGATGGCGGGGACGAGCAGCGGGAAGACCAGGCCGTAGGTGCCGAACGCGACCGAGCCGAGGATCAGCGCGGCCACGAGCATCACGGCATACGACTCGAAGAGGTCGGCGGCCATGCCGGCGCAGTCACCCACGTTGTCGCCCACGTTGTCGGCGATCGTCGCCGCGTTGCGCGGGTCGTCCTCGGGGATGCCCGCCTCGACCTTGCCGACGAGGTCGGCGCCCACGTCCGCGGCCTTGGTGAAGATGCCGCCGCCGACTCGCATGAACATCGCGAGCAGGGCGGCGCCGAAGCCGAAGCCCTCGAGCACCTTGGGGGCGTCGCCCTTGTAGAGGAGCACGACGACCGAGGCGCCGAGCAGGCCCAGGCCCACCGTCGCCATGCCGACGGTGCCGCCGGTGCGGAAGGCGATCCGCATACCGCTGTCGCGGTCGCCCTCGCGCGCGGCCGAGGCGACGCGGACGTTGGCCTTCACGGCCAGGCTCATGCCCAGGTAGCCGATCGAGGCGGAGAAGAGCGCGCCCACCACGAAGAAGGCCGAGCGACCCCAGCGGATGCTGGCGGTGTCGGCGGGCAGCAGGAGCAGGAGGCCGAAGACCAGCACGACGAAGATGCCGAGGGTCTTGAACTGCCGGGCGAGGTACGCCTGGGCGCCCTCCTCCACGGCGGCGCCGATCTCCTGCATCTTCTCGGTGCCGGCGTCGTGCGACAGGACCTGCTGGCGGAAGAACACACCCATGCCGAGCGCGATGACGGCAACCACGGCCACCACGATCACCAGGGTGAGATTGGAGCCGTCCAGTGTGAGGGCACTGGCGGCTGGCGCGACGCGCAACATTCCATCCTCCTCGATGGGGAAACTCTCCAAACCGCCCACGGGCACGCTGGCCAGCGCGCCGCACGAGGGGACGATGGTGGCGAGGGTAATGCACGTCACACCGTAAATGTCAGCGGGTGAGCAGGGTCACACGCAGATTTCCTGCGGTGTTTCCGCAGGACAGGGGACCTGCTCGGCACGCGGGGCGCGGGCGCCGTGGTGCGGCGGCCCAGCGGCACCGGCCTGCCGGGGCGGGAGCCCGGATGACCGGGCCGGCGGGCTCAGACCGCCGAGGCGGCGGTGGCCTCCTCGACCGTGGAGTAGATGTGGAACACCTTGTCCAGGCCCGTGATCTTGAAGACCTTGAGAATGCGGTCCTGGGCGCTGACGATGCGCAGCGTGCCGTTCTGCCCGCGGACGAGCTTGAGCCGGCCGACGAGGACGCCGAGGCCGGTGCTGTCCATGAAGGTGACCTTCTCCAGGTCGACCACGAGCTCGGTGCGACCGGCGGCGACCTGCTTGTCGAGCACCTCGCGCAGCAACGGCGCCGTGTAGACGTCGATCTCCCCGGCCACGTGCACGACGGTCACGGCTCCCTGCTCCGTGCTGGAGACCGACAGATCCACGCGTCTCGCCTTTCCGTGCGCTCACCGGGCGCGACGGAGACCGTCAGCCCACGGGATTACCGTAGCGGCAATGTCCATCCCCAGCGCCACCGGATCCCCAGCGGCGAGCCGCGGGGCGGCCGGGGCGCCCGGCTCACCCCCCGGGTTCGACCCGCCGGCCGCACTGTCCGCGCTCGCGTCCGGTGCGCCGGAGCGGCTGCGCCACGTCCACGAGGTCCCGGCGCGCAGCGCGCGTCCCGAGCCGTGGCCCACCTGGGTGGACCCGACCGTGTATGCCGCGTGCGCCGGATCCGGGATCACCTCCCTGTGGTCGCACCAGCGCGAGGCCGCCGACCACGCCCACGCCGGCCGGCACGTCGTGCTGTCGACCGGGACGGCGTCGGGCAAGAGCCTGGGGTACCTGCTCCCCGTCCTGTCGGCCGTCGTCGAGGGCGCTACCGCCCCGTCGGGCCGGGGCGCCACGGCGCTCTACCTCTCGCCGACCAAGGCGCTGGCCGCGGACCAGCTCGCCCGGATCCAGGCGTGGGCCGTGCCGGGCGTCCGGGCCGCCACCTACGACGGCGACACCCCCACCGAGGAGCGGCGCTGGATCCGCGACCACGCCCAGCTCGTGCTGAGCAACCCCGACCTCGTGCACCACTCGCTGCTGCCGGGCCACGAGCGGTGGGCCCCGTTCCTGCGGGCCCTGCGGTACGTCGTCGTGGACGAGTGCCACGTCTACCGGGGGGTGTTCGGCTCGCACCTCGCCGCGCTGCTCCGCCGGCTCCGGAGAGTCTGTGCGCGGTACGGGTCGCACCCGACGTTCGTGCTGGCGTCCGCGACGGTGCGCGACCCCGGGCTGCACGCGCAGCGACTGACGGGTCTGCCGTTCGAGGAGGTCACGCGGGACGGCTCCCCGCGGGAGGCGATGACGTTCGCCCTGTGGGAGCCGGGCGAGCTCCCCGACGGGTCGGGTCGTCGCAGCGCCACCTCCGAGGCCGCGGACCTGCTGGCCTCGCTCGTCGCCGACGGCGTGCAGACCGTGGCGTTCGCTCGGTCCCGGGCCGGCGTCGAGGCGCTCGCGTCGAGCGCCCGGCGCACGCTCGACGACACCGGGCACGTGCGCGCAGCGACGGGCGTCGCGGCATACCGGGGCGGTTACCTCCCCGAGGAACGACGCGAGCTCGAACGCTCCCTCCGCGACGGGACGCTCGTCGGGCTGGCTGCCACCAACGCGCTCGAGCTCGGCGTCGACGTGTCCGGGCTGGACGCCGTGCTCATGGCCGGCTGGCCCGGCACCCGCGCCTCGCTGTGGCAGCAGGCGGGGCGCGCCGGACGGGCCGGCACCCGCTCGCTGGCCGTCTACGTGGCGGCCGACGACCCGCTCGACACCTACGTCGTCGGCCACCCGGACGTCGTCTTCGGCCAGCCGGTGGAGGCTGCGGTGCTCGACCCCGGCAACCCCTACGTCCTCGGCCCGCACCTCGCGGCCGCCGCGGCGGAGCTGCCGCTGCGCGAGGTCGACCTCGACCTCTTCGGCGGCGAGGCGGTCGCCCGGCCACTGCTGGACGCGCTGGTCGCGCGGGGCATCCTGCGGCGACGGCCCAACGGCGGGTGGTACTGGGCGCGCTCGGACCGGCCCGGCGACCACCTGTCGCTGCGCGGTGCCGGCGAGGTGGTCGGCATCGTCGAGAGCCGGACGGGTCGGGTGCTCGGGACCATCGACGGCGCGAGCGCCCACACGCAGGTCCACGCCGGGGCGGTGCACGTCCACCAGGGCCAGAGCTACGTCGTCACCGAGCTCGACCTCGAGGGCGGCACCGCGACCGTGGTGCGCGGCGACCCGGGGTGGAGCACGTTCGCGCAGTCGGTGAGCGCGTTCGACATCGTCGCGGCCGAGCGCTCGCGACGGGTCGGGCCCCTCGAGGTCTGCTTCGGCTCGGTCCGGGTCCACACGCAGGTGACGTCCTTCCTGCGGCGGCTGCCGAGCGGGGAGGTCCTCGGCACGCACCCCCTGGACCTCCCGCCGCGGACGCTGCGGACCAAGGCGGTCTGGTGGACGATGCCGGTGTCGTGGCTCGCCGCTGCCGGGGTGGCCGAGGTCGACATCCCCGGCGCCGCCCACGCGGCCGAGCACGCGGCGATCGGCATGCTCCCGCTCGTGGCGACCTCCGACCGGTGGGACATCGGCGGCGTGTCGACGGCCGAGCACCCCGACACGGGCCTGCCGACGATCATGGTCTACGACGGCTACCCCGGCGGGGCGGGCTTCGCCGAGCGGGCGCACCAGGCGGTCGAGGCCTGGCTCGGGGCCACGCTCGAGACGATCAACGGGTGCGGGTGCGAGGCCGGGTGCCCGGCGTGCGTCCAGTCGCCGAAGTGCGGCAACGGCAACGAGCCGCTGGACAAGGCAGGCGCCGCGCGCCTGTTGCAGGCCACTCTGGCCGAGCTCGGTCGGTTTCCGTCCGCAGAGCTCTGACCTGCGGTTTTGCGCGCCCCCGTGCAGGACAAACCGGACGCGGCTCGACCAGCGCTCCGCCCACCCAGCCACTATGGTCGAGGCGGACGGCGCACCACGCGCCCTTGACCTCTGGAGGTAGGCCTCGTGCTGGTCCTCGGACTTCTCGTCGTCATCGTGGCGATCGCAGCCGGTGTGCTGCTCTTCCTCGCCACCCAGTCACTGACCACCCCCGTCAACCTCGACGCGGCCGGCATCAGCGTCGGCATGACGCCGCTCGCGTTGATCATCGCCGGCGCCGTCGTGCTGCTCCTGCTGTGGCTCGGCCTCGCGCTGCTGCGCGGCAGCGCACGCCGTCGCGCCCGCCCCCGCCGGGAGGCGAAGGAGGCGCAGCGACAGGCCGAGTTCGAGGAGAACATCCGCGCCGACGAGCGCAACCGCGCCGAGGAGACCCACCAGCAGGCGATTGCCGAGCGCGACCGGGTGCGCGAGCAGGAGTTCGAGTCCCGGCTGGCCGAGCGCGACCGGGCGCGCGAGGAGGAGTACGCGAGCCGCCGCTCCGAGGAGGAGTCCCGCATCCGCGCCGACGAGCGCGCGCGGGTCGAGCGCGAGCTGGCCGACCGCCACGGTGCCGCTGCCGCGGCTGGGGGCGGAGCCCTCGGTGGGGCCGCCGCCGGAGCCGCTGCCGGAGAGGCCGCCCACCGCGACGACAACGGCAACGGCAACGGCAACGCGCGTCTCGGGGACCGCAGCGGCGCGGACACCCCGGAGCGCGACGTCGTCGCCGGGGACGCCGATCGGCCCGCTGCGTCGGCGCCGGTCCGGGACAGGGCCCTGGACGACAGCGCCAACGAACGGCGTGCCGAGGCGCGCGACCTGCCGCCGACCTGGGACGACGGCGCCGGGACCTCCCGCAACGGCGTCGACGGGAACGCCTCACCGGAGCGCGACGCGGACGGGCCGGCCGAGGACACCACGGCCGCAGACGGCGAGCCGGGGCGCCACCGCCACCGCACCGTGGCCGACAAGATCATGGGCCGGACCGGACGGGACGACAGCAGCAGCTGACCCTCCCGCCGCTGTGCGCAGCCGAGGCCGCCGTCCGGACACGTCCGGGCGGCGGCCTCACTGTGTCGAGCCGGCCCGTGCCGAGGCGGATGCCGCACGGGGCTGTCCCGGCAGCCCCAGGGTCACGCGGGTGGCTGCCCGCACGACGACCGAGCCGTCGGCCCCGGCCCCGCAGTCGAGGAGCACGGCGCCGTTGCGTGCAGCCACGGCACGAGCGGCCCCGCAGGCGGACGATGACGACTCCCCCTGCGCCAGCACGACCGCTCCCGCGAGCGCACCCAGGTCCGCGGCCGCCCGGGCGCGGTGCACGGCCAGCACAGCGCTCGCGACGGCGACCCCGGCGACGGTGAGCAGGAACACCAGCGCGACGACAGCCACCATGAGGACGGTCCCGCTCCCCCGGTCGCGACAGGACCCGCCGCTGCGGGCACGGGCGAGCCAGCCGAGGAGGCGACGCCCGAGCGGGTGGCGGCGGGCCACGCGGCGGCCCACGACCGCCATCACCCCGCGTCCTCGCGCGCGGCCACGGCCCGGGCCGACGGCGCACCCACCCGGCCCAGCCAGCGCAGCGCGCGCGGCGCCCGGCCACGTACGGCGGACTCGACGGTCGCCCCCGTCAGCTCGACGGTGACCGTGGCGCCGGGCGGCGCCAACCTGCGCCCCAGGGCGACCGCGTCGCCGGGGGCGTCACCCCGGGCGGCCGCCCGTGCCGCAGCCCGCGCGGCGTCGGTGCACCGGACCTGGTCCGTGACGGCCCGCACCGCACCCAGGCCGAGGAGCAGGCACAGTACGACGGCGGGGATGGCGACCGCCAGCTCGACGGTCGCCATCCCGCCCTCGCGCCGCCGGCTCACCCGGCCGTCCGGAGGGCGGTCGTGATGATCCCGGCGAGCGCGGACTTCACCCCGCCGGAGCGCACGACCGCGAGCAGCACCGCCGCGAACGCGCACGCGGCCAACGTGCCCACCGCGTACTCGGCCGTCGTCATCCCTGCCTCGGCCCGCCGACGCAGCCCCGCGAACCTGTGGGCCAATGACCTCTTCATGCGAACTCCTCCCGTGTGGTGAAGGCGGTCTCGCCTTCTCTGCACGCAGCGAAGCGAGGATCCGGGCGCTCGGACAGGCACGCTCTCGTCGCCGGTGGACAACGTGGCGGGAGGGGACGGCCTGTGGACGACCGCCACCACAGCGCTCAGGGAGCCAGCACGCTCGCGGCCAGCGCCAGGACGACGGGGATCACGGCGGTGCACGCGAAAGCAGGCAGGAAGCCGAGGCCGAGCGGCAGCACCAGCAGCACGCCGGCCCTCGCCGCCCGCCGCGCCTGGTCCTGCTCCTGCTCGTCCCGGATCCGCGCACCCGCCTCGACCAGCAGTCCCGTCGGGGACGCACCCGTGCCCGCGGCCATCTGGAAAGCCAGGGCCGCCGGGCGCCAGACGGGCCCGGCGTATCCCCAGGCCTCCGCGACCGGCACGCCCCAGCGCAGCGCAGCCACGACCGCGTCGAGGTCACGGCGCACCGCACCCCGGGAGACGACCGCGACACCGGCCACGGCACCTGCCAGGTCCGAGCCGGACCGGAGGGCCAGCACGACCAGCACCAGCGCATCGGCGACGTCCTCGGGCCGCGGGTCACCCGCGGGGGCACTCGCCCGTCCCCGCGGACGCCCGGTCGTCACAGCCTTCGGTTGGCCGGCCCGGCCGGCCCGGCCGGCCCGGCCTCCCGGCGGCCAGAGCAGGACCGCCGCGACAGCCAGCAGCACGACCAGCCCGGTCATGCGGCCCGGGCCAGGATCCGGGCGCTCCACCACCGCGCCAGCACCGCGAGCACCAGGCCGACGAGCAGGCTCCCGGCGGCTGCCGGGCTCGAGAGGTAGAGGCTCCGGGGGTCGATCCCGCACGCCAGACCCACGAGCGGCCCGGACAGGGGCAGGAGCATCAGCACGAACATCGAGGCCCGAGGGCCCGCGGTTGCGGACGCGACCCGGTCCGCCGCACGACGTCGAGCCCGGACGACGTCGAGCGAGGTCTCCAGGGCGTCCGCGAGGGGAGCCCCGGTGTCCTCGGTGAGCGCCCACGCCCGCGCGACGAACCGCAGCTCGTCGCTGGCGAGGCGCTCGGCCCACTGCGACCAGACGGGCGCGAGCGGCTCGGCCCGGTCGCCGGTCGAGACCAGGTCGGCGACGAGGCCGTCCAGGGGTCCGGGTCCCAGAGCTGACCGGGCCGTGGCGAGGGCGACGACGGCAGGCGCGCCGGTGCGCAGCGGGCCCGCCACCAGCGCGAGCAGCTCCCCGAGGGCGTCGTCCCGGCTGCGGCGGGCCCTGCGCGACGTGGCCCACGGGAGCCGTCCAGGCCCGGACGCATCCCCGCCGACCTCGCCGCCGTTCGGGGACCACACAGGCAACGGTGTCCCCGCGCGGGGCCAGGACAGGACGGCCACCACGCCGAGCAGGGAGCACAGGGCGACACCGGTCACGCGCTCCCCGCCGTCCGCGTGGGCGCGACAGACAGCGCACCGCGCCGTGCGCCCCGGTCGTCACCGTCTCCGGCCTTCCCGCCGCCTTCGCTGCGTCGCACGCCACCCGAGCGCTCGCTGCGTTGGCCGCCATCGTCGTGTTCGCTGCGTGGGGCGCCATGGCCGTGAGCGTCACCCTGGATGGCGGCGCCGATCGCCTCGGACAGCGCAAACCAGGCCGGACCCCTGGCTCCCGTCAGGGAGTCGAGGGCGAGGTCACACCGGACCTGGCCGGTGTCGGGGGACCGCTTCAGCACGGACAGCGAGGCCACGCGGCGCCCCTCCACTCGTCGGTGCACGTGCACGACCACACGGACGGCGGAGGCGAGCTGGGCGTGGACGGCGTCGGGCGGCATACCGGCCAGCGCGCCCAGCGCCTCGAAGCGAGCCGGCACGTCAGCCGGGGCGTTCGCGTGCACGGTGCCACAGCCGCTGTCCGAATCGGCCCAACGTGACACTTGGGTGCCGAACTTTCGTGCTGTAAGTGTCAAGTACAGAACGGGCGGCAAAGCCGCACTCGCGGCTCAACATGACACTTGACCAGCCCGACCCTCAAACGCGAACCGGACACGGTCTCTAATTCGGGGGCGCGGCCCTGCGCGATGACACAATCGGTGCGTGCCGCTGCGAAACCCCTCCTATCTGGACCTCGAAACGCTCCTGGCACAGGCCGACTACCACGACATCGACGTGCCCAGGAAGGAGGAGGTCGTCGAAAGGCGAGGGCGAAAGCGGTCGGCCGGAGGCACAGCAGGACTGACCGGCTTCGGTGCCACGGCAAGCATCGGGAGCGACGTGGAGTTCCAGCGCTCGTACACGTTGACGCCCAGCTCGAAGGCGACCGTCAGCAGGGTCATCGACGGGCTCATCGCAGCGGACGCCGTCAAGACCGACCCTGACGGTCAGACGCCGCTGAGCAAAGACGACCTGGTGGAAGTCGAAGGCACTGCGCGGATCACCGCAGCCAGTCTGGCCGGCAAGATGTTCCACATTTTCCACCGGCTGATGGAATCCTCCGCCGGTGGTCTCGAGACCATCTTCGACTTCGACGTCGACAGTTTCGAGGTGGCCGAACAGCTCAAGGCCGTCTACTTGCGCAACGAGCTGCTGCCGATTCCGGTGCTGCTCGAAATGACCGGGTCTCGTCTGCCGCAGAAGGTCTACGTCAACCTCCGGCCGGACAACTTTGTCGACGCAGCGTCGTCGAACCGGCTCGAAGGAGAAATGCGCGTCCTGGGTTCGGTGGTCAGGCTCGTCGACGGCGGCAAGGAGGGTTACCTCGGGGCTGAGGAATGGCTGCTGGACGGGTGGGAGTACCTCATGCGACGAAAGCTCATGACGCAGATCGACGACGTGCTCAAGGACCTGGTCAGCCAACTGGAACTCGACATACCCGCAGACGACGTGCATGCCTACATCAAGGGGCCCGCTGTACTCGTCGATGCCGTCGCGCTGTACTGAGTAGTCGGCTCGAATACCGCATTCGAACCGCAAGTCCCACGCCGACGTCCCGATCGCATCCGAACGAGGTGCGTGTGCGTGCCGTCCGGCTGCCGCCATCGTATGAGCCGGGTCACAGTGTGCTTGCGAACGCGTTCACATCAGCCGGGGAGCACAGGTTCCCACGTGTGGGGGCCGTGGACACCGAACCGTTCTGCCACGGACGTCACGGTTTGGCTGGTGAGCTCGTTCACCCCTTCCATGCGACCGAGGCGCCTGTACTGGTCGCGGCGGTGGGATGGGGCGAGAATGTGCCCCCCTACGGTCAAGGGTGGGGCAACTCGAAGGTCGCCGCCGGTGAGTGTGACCCACGCACGTGCGGCGATGAGGCGCCGGCTGATGTCCGGCCCGACGGGCAGACGTTGCGTGTGGGGGGCCCACACGTCGAACCATTCGGAGTCCGTGATTGTGGTCAGGGCGGCCAAGGTCGTTCGGCGTGTGCTGTAGTCCACCGGCGGTGGTGTCGTCGCGAGTTGCCCGGCGAGCCGTGTCAACGTGTTCACGACTTCGGTTCCGTTTCCGCGAACGCGCAGTTCGTGCAGGGCGTGGTGGAAGTACTGCTTGCCGACCAGGGGCCCGAGGCCGAGGAGGGCAGCTGCGTCAGGGGCGCTCATCAATCCCGGCCCCAGCAAACGCACCAACAACATGGACATGAGACGTCGGGCGTTGTCGTGGCGAGCGGCCGTGGGAAGGTGAGGGAGAAGCCCGGCGTATACCGTGGGCCACATAAGGGCGGGGACCGCCGAGGCGACATGCCCGGGTGCGATCGCCTGCTTGGACCGGTGCACGCGCGCGAGACTGGTGACGGGCGCGAGTCCACGGTGGCGGCTTTCACGCGCCGCCACAACGGCACCGCTCATCGGTGAGGGCGGTGTCCACGTCCGCAAAACGCGGTCCCAGCGTGCGCGACCGCCAGGCAGGGCATAGCTCGACTCGATGAACTGGCGGACGTGTCCGTGGACGGACTCGGACGTCCCCACGAGCATCGGGACGGCGATGCGTAGCGCCGCTGCCATCAGGAGGGAGCTCCGTGGGGCGTCACGGTAGGCCACGATCCGACCAGGCTCCCGCGCCTTCTGCGCCAAGCGCTGCTCGCGGTCCGCCACATGCCGTTGGAACGCCCCAACGATCGCGTCGTCCGCCCCGGCCAGGAGCTCGGGGCAGCCCTGGTGCAGGACGAGTCGGGTGGCCGCGCGCAGATTCGCGGTCATGACGAGCGGTTCGACCGGCCCGCCGGGCCCAGGCTCGTCGAGGAATCCTCCCTCGACGAGACGACGCGCCCACGCCATGCGCTCACGCGCCGTGTCGTCGTTCACGGCAGCCGCGCCCACGGTAGTCAGCTCCGTAGAGCAAGCCGCCATTCGCGTTCGGCCGGCGGAAGGTGTGTCACCGGCGTCCCTGCTCAGGACGGGTGCGGTGCACATGGTGCGTTGACGCTTGTCCTCCTTGTTGCTCTGCAACGCGTGCCCACAGCAAGGACACGTGCTCACGAGGTAGCACTGGTGACGTTCACACATGAACAACCAGGGCAGCTTCCACGTCAGCTGCCAGACACCGCCGGACTCAGCAAGGCATGTGGGGCATGCCATGGACGAACGCGTGTAGACCCAGTGGACGCGGCCCCAGGTGCTGACCAGTGCCGGCACATCGGGGTGCAGGTCCTCGACGGTCAGCACACGGTCGCGGAAGTGACTGAGCAGGGCAGCCTCGATGGCGCCTTCTGGTTCGCCGGTCCGCCCCGCCATGTGCGTGACCTGCTCGGGCGGGAGAACCACGCCGAACGCTTGCGGCGCCTGACGTGCGGGTGAGGTCAGGCCGAGGGTGTGCCACATCGTCGCCCGGCCGACGCAGTTGTGATCGGCCATCCGGTCCAGCCACGAGCACAGGCTTTCCCCGGGCTCGATCGGCACCACGAGCGTCATCCGTGACCGACGTCCGGCGATGCTCTGGAATTTGGTGGCACTCAATGGTCTGCCCATCAGACCCCTCCCGACAGGGCGGGCCACACGGGCTTCCATCTGCGGGTCGGGGCACGCGTGGCGTCGTTCCTCGCTGCTCATCGTTCACCTGGTGGCTGACCGGTCGGGGCCGACACGCCGCCCGTGGAGCGCGGCAGTTAGGACGCGTCCGCCCGACGGGTCAAGCGGTGCGTTGACGGCTGGCGCCGGCGCCGCTGGCGCGCCGCGTCGTGCTCACGGCGCGGTCGCGCAGCTCTTCGAGGTGCTTTCGGAACTCGTACTCGCTGGCGTAGTCGATGGTGATCTCGTCCAGGGTCTCGACGGTGATGCGCTCGAAGCCGGTCCCTTGGACGCGGAACGCGGCTTCACGCATCAGCTGTGACAGGGAGCAGATGGAACCCCCGGTGCGACGGTGCAGGTACTGCCAGTGCTCGGTGATGCTGTTCACCGGCTGATCGAGCAAGACCAGATGGTCTTCGAACGTCTTCACCAAGTTCACCCAAGAGGTCGCGGCTGCCTTCGTGTTCACCTGGTAACGCTGGGGGCTGAGGAGGCTGTACCTGCCACTCGTCTGCGTCTTGCGGCTGTTGCCGGGACCTTCGGTGAACAGTTGTCCCGCTTCCAAGTCGACACCGATGGCTACGAACGTGGCGCCGGTGGTGTTCGCCAACGCCTTGAGCATGTTGTTCGCCTCCTGACCGGCCTCCTTTCCGACGTCGAGGAAGTGAAGGTCGTCGATGACGAGAATGCTGGTCCCCGACAAGGACATGGCCTTGGTAACGACATGTTGCAGCAGGGTTGTGGTGGCTTTGTCCGGTTGGTCCAGCTCGTAGTACACGGCGAGCGTCTGCAGCAGCGCTTTGACCGACGCCTTCTCGGGCATCTGCAGGTAGCCGACGGGGACGTACTCGTCCCCGCGCCTGACGAAGTAGTCGGGGTGACGTGTGCGCAGGCTGCGTTCGTAGTCGGCCAGGAGAGCCTTGACCGCTGTGGATTTGCCTATGCGGGTGGGGCCGGACACCACGAGTCCGGTTCTCGCCCCGGGCTGGGCGTGCTGGTTGATGGCCAGGAGTGATCCGAGTTTGGCTGACAGCGCGTCGATCAGTGGCGTGTTGAACACCGCAAGGGAGGAGTGGTACCGGTCCCGGGCACGGTCGTAGGCAGCTGCCCGGTCCAGCGACATCCGGTCGTACGCCTGACGGGTCACCTTGGGTGGGTGGGCAGGTTCGGTCCGGTCCAGGTAGCGGCGCCACGCCGTCTTCGTCCACGGCTCCGCCAGCGGCGGCTCTGCCAACGGGTCGGCCCCGCCGGCAAGGGGGTCGGGCCAGTGAGTCACCAACGAGTCGCGCGCCGCCATCGTGGAGCCGCCCTTCGGGTCAGTCGTTCCGTACGACGCGCAGACTGCGCGCGGCGGCGATGTCGATGTCGAACGATCCGGCCCCGGCGCTGTCGTGGGGCTCCGGTGCCGACGGTTGGGGTCGTTTCGTCCTTCGTCGCCCGGGCGTAGCGCCGTCCAGCTCCTCCTGGTTGGCCAGGCGGACACTGGCCGCTCGGTCGCGGGCAGCGGCACGGGCCCGTTCGGCCAGAATGGACAGTTCCCGGCGGGTGGTCGCCGTCCAGTTCTCTTCCGCGTCCATTGCGTGCTGCAGTTCGGACAGCGCTTGGGCGATGGCCGGTCCGGACTTGTGGTTCAGGCCGTGGTCGCGCATGTACTTGCGCAGGGTGCGGTAGTAGGTGTCGCTGAAGGGTTGGAGGTCATCGGGGGCGTCGATCCACTTCAGGCCGTACCAAGCGTGATGGTCCCATGCGTAGAAGTAGGCGTACGTGAGATCGCGGGGGTCGTAGCGCACAGGCAGGGTCTTTCCTCGGCCACGCCTCTCGCCGTGCTGGGAGCCTCCGCGACGGCCCTTGGCCGTCAGTGGGCGGGCATACGGGCTCGGCTTGCGCGCGTAGTAGCGCAGGATGTCGTCGTCGTGGACGCGGTAGTTCAGGTTCACCCCGTAGGGGTGGATCTTGACCCAACGCACGGGCAGGAGCTGGAAGTACATGTCGTCGGCTATGGGCGCAGCGACCCAGCCACATCTGGTGACGGAGGCGGCGTACGCCTGGTTCGGGGACAGGCGGCGCGAGGGTTGCGCCGGTGCGACCAGGGCACTGTGCGGGGTGCGTTGGTAGATGGCCACGATGTAGTAGGTGAGGAACTCCTCGAGTTCGGCCACGGTCCACCTGGCCTGTTCCTCGGTCAGGTCACCGCGCCGGACCGGGTTCGGGCCGGTGTATCCGGCGACGTGCTGGCTGAACTTGGCGCCGAGGCTGCGGAAGGACGCTTCGACGGCAGCCTTGTCCGTCGGGGTCATGACTCGGGCACTCTGATCGTTGATGCCGAACAGCTCGCAGCCGCGTTCGAATGCGTCTGACACGAAGACGCGGTCGTTGTCGACGAGAACGGTCTCGGGGTAGATGACGGGTTTGGCTGCCGCCCCTCGGAATCGTTCGTCGTGGTCGATGAGTGTGCCGACAGGCAACCCGAGCAGCCGGACTGACAGTTCCTCCTGCCAGTGGGGACGCATCGGTTCGGGACGCAGCATGTCGGCGAGCAGCAGCGCAGCGTCGACGTTCTTGACTGCCTGCGGGCTCAGTCGCGCCGCCCCGATGGTTCGCGTGTTCAGGTCGACCGCCCAAGTCATCTGAACCTTGACGTCGACGTCGTTCACAGGGTCGTAGGCGGTGATGTCGAGCTTGGTGGAGTCCATGAGCACCGCTTGCCCGGGTCGGTCTGCCCGGGCGTGCATGTACGTCTTGGACGGCTTGCGGTCATGAGTGCGCCTGGTTGTGGCGTTGTCGAAGGTGTACCTGCCAGCGACCAAGAACGTGACTTTGGGTCGCAGGGTCGAGTCGGGCGGCAGCGTCAGATCCGGCGCGGAGATTGCCAAGCGCGCCGCCAAGCGGCGTCGGAACCGGGAGTAGGTGCCGGTCGACTGGTGCCGTTCTGCATCGGCTTGGTCGAGGATCGCGTCGACGATGCGGTGGTCCAAACCGGCCAGTGGGTCCGCGACCCGCTTCGAACGGTCGTCGACCAGTCCCCAGAGCCCGTCTGCGCGCCAAGCGGCCAAGTGCCGGAACAATGTCCTGCGGGAAGTCCCGAGCTCACCCATCTTCGCCTGAACGCGACCTTCCAAGTCGGTGACGGCCGGGTCGTACTCGGGCCGGGGTTCTGACCCCACGACCCCGGTCGGGAAGCCGGTCGCCACCTCACGCACGTGTCGTTCGAGGGTCTGAGCGCGTTCGAGCGCCTGCTGAGTCAGACCTTGGAGGGCGGCCGAGTAGTCGATGCGCCTACGGGTGTCGGCCGGGGCCACGTCCTGCGAAGCGGTCACATCGGCGGGGTCGACAACTGCCACCAAGTGCAGGGGTTCGGGCTCGGTGGTCGGGTCGAAAGGCAACCCGAGGTAGCTGCCGGACCTGCCCTCTGACCCTGGGCCGGTATTCCTTCCTCGGGTCTTCTTCTTCAGACGCTTGCGGGCTTGGTCCAGTCGCCTCGTGTCGGCAGGAGCCGAGCCCCCGCACGCAGCAGCAGCCAGGTCGGCATAGAGGGCAGCGGCCAGGACGAGCTTGTAGGCGCCGCAGGTGTCACGTAGCCGGAACGCGATGGACGACTGCTCAGTGACCAGTTCTTCGATGCCCACGACTTGGTGCGCCTCACCGTCGTAGGTGATGGTGTCGCCGACACCGATGCTGGGCAGTTTCGCGTCTGCGGCTGTGCTCATCAGACGCCCATCATGGTGCGGGCGAAGGCGGGGTCTGTGTCGGCGTGGGGCGGGCGATACGGCAGCGGTGAGGCCCACACCCGGGTGCGCTCGCTCAGCGGTGAGTCGAAGTCCATGAGCAGCCGGTGCCACCAGAGCAGGTGGTATGTGGCGGGGCGGACTTGCACGTCCTCACCGAATGGCGCCCACAGATCCCGCAACCGGACCGGTTTGGCCGCTGCGGCCAGGAGCTCGGGGAACAGATCCTGCCCGGTCAGCCATCGCCTGAACCCGGACAGCCATCCGACGGTTCGCATCCTGGTGGAGGGTGGTTCGGCCAGCAGGTAGTACGTCCAGCCCAGACGCTCGGCCGCCGCCGATGCCAGCCGAGCGCGGCGGAGCACATCAGGGTGACGGACCACGGTCGGGTTCTTCACGTCGATCAGTCGGGCGCTTCCACCGCGAACACGCGCCAGGACATCGGGGGTGTGGCTGAACTGCCCGTCCACGTCAGTCCCGGTCAAGATCAGTGGTTGCGTGCGGATGGCGACGACGTCGGGGTCATGGTCCAGTAGCCGCAACCAGCGTGCCTCAAGCCATGACTCGCAAGCCAGGCTCGCGCGGTCGGTGGACGAACAGTAGTTGCTCGTGGTGTGGGTGACCCCTCGATGCTGGGAGATGCTGCGGATCGCCCGCCCGGGCAACAACTCACGAAGGTCACTGCCGGGAGGGCCCGTGTGCTCGGCGCCGGTATGGTCGGCCCACGTGACCGCGGTGGCCCGGACGACGCCCCACCGGGCCGGTGCGGCTCCGACTACGGGCGGCACGTCAACCTCCGCGCATTCGCGCAGGGCCCGACTGGTCCCTTCGCTGACGCCGCCCATGCGATCAGGGCGCCCAGCAGGTCTCTGGGCGCCTTGTCGACGAAGCGCCGGTAGCCCTCCACGCGGGAGGCTCGGTCGATGCTGACCGGCCATGGGGCGAGCGCGGCCGGCGACTCGGTCCACGGTCCGCCTGTGTGCTCGGCCCATACCCAAGCTGCCGCGTGGCGACGACGGGCGGGTGTGAAGTCGAATGTGGGCCGTGACGGCGTCAGCTGTTCACAGGTGGACGGGTCGATGCTGTGCAGATGGGCCAAGTCGCGGGCCCTGGCCCGGTAATCGACACCCTGGTGTCCGAGCTCTGCCAGGACGGCGGCCACTGCCCGCCAGTACCGGTCCGGGGCCACGACGCGGCGGACGACGACGTCGGCAACATGTGCGCTGGCCGCACGGTCCAGGTCCAGGGCGCGCCCGGCGTCCGCCCACGTGCTCGCACCGGCGAGGCGGGCTACCGACAGAGCGGCGAACCGGCGCCCTGTCGTGGTCGCCGTGCCAGGCAGGTGCTCCACGATGTACTCGTTGTACTGCTGATTGGGCACCAATGTGGGGATCCACGCCGCAGGCACGGACCAGCGTGTTACGCGCCCGTCCTCGGCGTGTGCGGGCACGGGCGCGCCCGTCGGGAAGCGGGCAGCGACTGCGACGGCGGAGGACCTCCCGGACCCCGAGAAATCGACGTGGCGGGTCGCTACCACCGGGGCCACTACTCGGCCGAAGTTTGGCCTGCGCAGGTCCAAGGTCAGGCGAGCGACCAGTCCGCGCACCGGCAGAGCTCTCAGCGGGTCGTGCCTTCGACGCACGCTCTCGTCGACGAACGCGCGCACCAACGGGCCTGCCGCCTGCGCGAACGAGTCCCGTGTCGAGGCAGTCATCGCAGCGGACACCAGGTCGAACAAAGCCAGGCACGCTCGCGCGGTCGGTGGCCCGCTGCGGTACCCGGTCGGGAGACTGAGGCCGGGCTCACCGGACCACTGCTCCACGAACTGTGCCAACGGTCCACTCGAGGGGTCTGCGCGGGGACGGGCACGGGGGTCGGTTCCGGCCAAGCACAGTGCGACAGCGGACAGGTCCCGCAGTGTGTCGAACCATTGCGCGCGGGTCAGGGCTGCACCGCCCAGCAGCACCGCTTCGCCCTCCTCATCGCATGCCCGAATCCGCGCTCCCGAGGCGGCGCCTCGTGTCGCTGGTTCGGCAAGGCTGAGGACCAGTTCCTGGAACACCGTCTGGCCGTGCGTCACCGGTTCCGCGGGCACGTCCGCGAGGACCTGGGCGCACGGACCGTCCGGCGTGTGGTTCCCGCAACGGTACGGGTCGTGGATGCGCGCATCCGACAGCGCCCTTGCGCGGGCACGCAGCGGGTACCCGCGGGTGAACGGAATGCCACACGCGGGGCATTGGTCCACAAGTCTCAGGCGATGAATCGGGCAGCAGCCGGCGTGTTGCAGGCGCCACCACAACGGCCACACCGGCGCCGTCGAAAGGCACGCCGGGCACGCCCGCGTCGAGAATGGGAGCATCCACTCACGCCGGGCGACAACGCCCAGGGTGCGTTCGTCGGTCACGTCCAGGCCGGACAGATCCAACGCTGCGCCGTCGTAGGCGCTCAAATGCATCTGCTGGATCTCCGCCGGTGACAGACCGGCGACCGCGGCAGCGACCTCCGCCGAGCTGTGAGGCAGCAACACTCCGAAACAGGCGACCCGCGCGCCGCCGGCACGCCATTGGGGTCGCACCGGCAATCCCAAGCGCCGGGCAACCAGGCCCGGCGGACACAGGGCATGCGAACTAGTGCGTATCAACCACGACCACAGCGCCTCACCCGGTCGTGGCTCCACCACCAGCGTCAACCTGGTCTTGTCCACCACCCCACACCGCCCCCCATCTCAACGGCGACTCGCCGGCGACCTTTCCACCATTGGGTAAAGAGGTCTACACGCAGCGGGGACTGGAAGGCAAGTGGCTGCCCCGCCAGCATGAGATCGTGGCCGTGGGTTGGCACCGGCGCCTGGGTACCCAACCGAGGTCAGGGCGTCGTCACCGCTGTCGACCGGGTGAACCTTCTCCCGCCGGTGGGTCTGGGTGGTCTGCTCCTGGGCGCGGCCGTACGACTGAGCCCACCATCGCGCACCGACGTCGAGCGGCGCTCGCTCCCGAAGAGCCACTGGTCGAAGGTGGAGTGCAGCACCCACCCGTCACTGAGCACGACGTCGACCATCCGGTGCGCCCCAGCATGTCGGATCAGCGCGACCACCGGCTGTCAAGGGGTAGCAGGTCTAGGTACCCCCTTGGGTGGCAAGGTCGCTGTCGTACACGTCGACTGTCAATCCACAACTGACAGCGGCCAATCGGGATAAGACAGCTGCGGGAAGCTCGTAGAGGTTGCCCAGCGGCGCGCCTTCAACTGCAATCACAAGATCGACGCTGACTGTGGGGTCGGCTGCGCGAACGTCGTCAAGACTTGCAAGCGCCGCCTGGAGGCCAGCCACGTGGTCAGCCAGCGATTCACCAGGACCGGAAGATTGCAGAATCCAGGAGGTCACGGAGTGCGCAGGTCCCGCTGGCCGTCTGGAGCTGACGGGAGCACCTCGATCCGTGCAATGGGTGGCGACACCTGCAGCGAGGGCGCTCAGTTCGGAACAGGAGAGGGTCCCCGATCGGATGCGAAGCGCAACAGACCTCAGCACTCGTCAGCCACCTCCCTCGAGGTAATCCCAGAGATTGCCGATCGAGTCGCCGTAGCCACCATCTGGAAGTTGCGGGTAGATCTCGCCAGTGTTCGTATCCACGCTCAGGTCCGGGTTGCGCACAGGACCGTTCCGCGGGAGACCTTGCCTCTTTGCAGCATGGATGGCGTCCTTGACCTGACGAGTCGTGGCATTGAACCTGTCCGCAATCTGCTGCGGACGGGACATCATGTCTCCGCAGCTGTCGTGGACCAAGATAGGCGAAGTGCCGGCGTAGTACGTGTGGATGGTGTCGATCTGCAGGTTGTACGCAGTGAGGTTCTGACGGTGGACGGTGAGCCGCACGATGGTCGCTCGGCTTCCGCCGGCTCCGAGCACGTCATCGCCGACGTGCAGGTCCGCGGCGGTGGTGAACTTCTTGGTGGTGGCGTCCCAGATGGGGTGCCCGTCGGTGGAGTGCAGCACCGACCCGTCACTGAGCGTGACGTCGACCATTCGGTGCGCCCCGGCGGGCCGGATCAGCGCAACCACGCGGCTGCGGCCTGGTCATCCCGGTTTGGGGGCCGACGGGACCCTGAACAGATCGTCGCGGTTGCCGTCGGCGACAAGGTCTTGGCGACCGACCCCTCGGGACCGCGTGTCGGCGGTGAAGATGTTGGCGCACGACTCCGCCGCATCGGTCAACGTCGCACGGCGCCATCCGCGCACCCAGCTAAGAGGTCGGTACGCCGGGCGATCGTGGACTTCCGGGTCGTGTTGCGCTGAGCCGAATAGAGAAACCCGCTTCCGCCAACAGCTCCGCCCAAGCTGAGGCGGTCGACTTTGTTCCCACCCAGAACGCGACATCTCCCGCCGCATCGGACCTGAAAAGAAACATTCGGCGATACCGCAGCACTTCGTTCGTACTCTGGGGCCGCACAGTGCGACGAAACTCGGCGACCTCACCACCAAACAGGAGGCGGGCCATTCGGGCAATCCAAGGAGGGGACAGACTGAACGTCACGCCGTCAGCTGCGTGCACCTCGGCGCGACCGAACGGCCACGACGCGTACACCCCCGCTCCCGAGCGGAACTTCATCATGACCGCCCCGCGTACAAGGACGGGCCCCCGTCCCGGGCTTCCCTGCTGCGCGCCAATCACCGGTCTGGTGTTGTCCACGTGTAGCCACCACCTCCGTGAATCTCCCACGGGGGCAGCCCATCAGGGGGGAGCAGACCTACCCCAGCGTTACCCTGCGCGGTCCAAATCACACTACCGTCCGACGCCTTCGTGATGCCCACATCCCCTCCGCCTACCGCGAACTCGCCGACGCTGAACCCCATGTTTCCACCCCAACCACTGAGGTCCGATGGCCGCCGGGCGTTGCTCACCATCAACCCCACCGTGCCACTGGCGGAGGGCACGCCCATCTCGCCGGCTGCGGTCACAGCCACGAACGGCGTCCAGCCCGACCAGCCGCCGCAGAGAGTTCCCCCAGGGCCAACACCCCCGACGAAGTTGAGGTTCCCGCAAAGGCCAACTGTGCGGACGGACAAGAGCGATGCGTGCTTCGTGGAACCGGACCTAGCCTCGGCCTCAGCCTGGGCGGCCCTGCTCCGAACGAGCTGGGCCCGTTTCGCCGCAGCTACTTGCCTTGCTTGCTCTTCGCGAGCCAACACGTTATCCCCCGCCTCGGCGCGATGCTGCTCCTCCTTCTTGTGAACCTTGTATGTCTGTTCCGTCTGCGCGGCCGCGTACGACTGGTGGTACGTCCCACCGCGCACCGACGTCGAGCCGGCGGTCTCGTTCCCGAAGTGCCACGACCCGCCCACCATCGCGCAGTTCGAGCACCCGTAGTCCCCCGAGCCCTCCGGGCGTCGACCCGACGGGTCCGACAACGTGACCGGGTTGCTGTTCGCGTACCCGTACGCGTTCCACTGCGTCGGGTCCGACAAATCCAGCTCCGGGTCGACCGAGATGAACCGGCCCAGCACCGGGTCGTAGTCCCGCGCCCCCAGATGCGTCAACCCCGTGGTGGCGTCCTTGGGCGCATTAAGGAACCCGCGAGTGTCCGGCCACGTCCCGGCCGCAGTCCCGCGCGCGTTGCCGAACGGGTCGAACCGGCGCGAGGCCGTGACCGTGTTCGTCGTGTCCGACAGCGACATCGTCGCCGTCGAGTGCGGGTCCGTCACCAGGAACGTCAACGCACCCGCGTCGGTCTGCGTCGCGACCGGGCGACCCTCGAACGTGTAGTGATGCGTCACGTGCAACGTCCCACCACTGGTGGTGTACCGCACCTCCGTGGTGTCGTCCGCGAACAGCGTCTTGCCGGCCGGATCCCGCGAGACCAGCAGGTTCCCGTCGGCGTCGTACACCCGTGACGTCGCGCCTGCCGCACCCGTGCTGGAGGCCAGGCGCAGCTCGTCATCCCACGTGTACGTGGCCGCACCTGCTGCCCCGGACTGTGACGTCAGGTCCCCGGACGCGTCGTATCCGTAGGAGGTGGTGGCGGTGCCGGTGGTGCGGCTGGTCAGCGAGTGCGGGCGGACCGCACCCGCGGCCGGGGACGCGTACGTGGTGGTGGTGTCGCCGGTGGAGGCGTGGACCGTCTGCCCGGTCCGGACTGCGGTGGCGTTGTTGTAGGTCCAGTCGGTCCAGTACGGCGCAGGCCCACCGAGCCCGGCCACGGTCGGTGCCGCGGCGCAGTCCGCGGAAGCGGGCGTCCACGCCCGGGTCAGGTGCTGCAGCGGGTCGTAGTTGAAACACTGCGTGTCAACGCTGGTGCTCGGTGCACCAGGGTCGGTGGGTGCGTCGGTGACCTTGGTCAGGTTGCCGAAGTCGTCCTGGGTGTAGCTCGTGTTCGCCAGGTACCCGGTTCCCTTGTCCCGGGTGACCTTCACATTCGTGAGGCGGCGCGTGCCGTCGGCGTACGTGTAGTTGCTGTACACGCTGTTGTTCAGTGGGCCGAGGGTGACCTGCAGTGCTTGCCCGTACGCGGAGCGGGTCGTTCCGGCGACGACAGTTGCGGTCTGGGCGATGAGGGAGCCCGGGGCACCGAGGCCGTCGTAGCCGGGGTTCTGGCTGACAGCCGCAACTCCAGGGATGGTCGGCTGCAGATAGTTCTTGATTTGGCCGTCGAGGTTGTACCGGATGGTCGTCGTGTACGTGCCAGCGAGCCCGGTCTCGGAGGTGGGGATGCTCAGGCTGGTCCCGGTCGGCTGGCCCCAGTTGTTGTACCCGGTCACGGACCGCGTGTACGCATTGCCGCTGGCGTCGTACCGGGTCGAGGACGCGGGCTTGCCCACGCCGGCGGTGGCGGTGTCGTACGTCCACCCGGCGAGCTGGGTGCCCGTGGAGCTCGTCTTGCGTTCGGCGGTCTTGCGGCCCAGGGCGTCGTAGCCGAACCACAGGATGCTGCCGCGAGCGTCCTGCACGGTCTGCACGTGCCCTGCCGCGTCATAGGTGGTGGTCGTGGTGCCGCTGTCGGGGTCGGTGGCGCTGGTCACGCGGCCGAACAGGTCGTAGGAGCGCGACCAGGTGTTCCCGGCCGGGTCCTTCATCGAGGACAGGAGCCCGTCCGCGCGGTGCGTGTACGTGGTGTCCTGGTAGGCGCCGGCGGTGCCGGACGAGGTGGTGTACTGCCGCAGCTTGACCGTGTTGCCACGGGAGTCGACGAACGTGGTCGTCGGTGTCCCGCCGGCCGGTGGTGTGGTGGTCGTGGCGTCGCCGTTGTACGCGGTGGTGGTCGTGACCGTGTGCCACAGGGTGCTGCCCGCGCCGGAGCGGACGGCGGTCTTGGTAAGCCGGCCGGCGGCGTCGTAGGTGTAGTCAGTGCGTGAGGGCACGCTGCCGTCGTTGACGGCGACGAGGCCGGTGCCGGGGGTGCCGGTGGTGTCCTTAACCGGGCCGTAGTCGATCGACTTCAGGCCGCGTTCGTTGTAGATGGTCTGGGTGACCAGGCGGGCACCGGTAAGGGTGTCCGCGGAGGGGGTCTGCACCTCGACCGGGCGCAGCTGCCCGTCGTAGTAAGTGGCGGAGGTGGTGTAGCTGCCGCTGTTCTGCAGCACGGATGCCTTGACCACCGACGGTGTCGTCGGCGTGCCGAACGTGTACGTGAAGGTGCGGCTGGCGGTGGACGTCGTGGCGCGGCCGGGCAGCCAGATTCCGGTGAGCTCACCGAGCGCGTCGTACGCGTTCGTGGTCACGTTGCCGTTGTTGTCCGTGCTGGTCAGAACCAGGCCGCGGGCAGGTTGCAGCGTCGTCTTGACTGTGTGGGTGGCGGCATCCGTCACGGTCTGCCCTGTGACCGGTCCACCCGTGGCGGGGGTGAACGCGGTCGTGGACTTGTTCCCGAGCCCGTCAGCCGTGCTGGTGGTACGCCCGAGGGCGTCGTAGGTGACGGTCGACGTGGTCTGGTACACGCCGGTGTTGGTCGTGGTGTCCCACCGCGTCATAGCCTGGTGCGTGGTGGCGTCGCCCTTGGTCAGGGTCGGTGTCGCCGACCACGTGGTGGCGCCGTCGTAGAGGGTCCGGTCGGCGGACACGATGTCGGTGGCCCGGTTCGGGGTGGTGGCGCACGGGACGGACACGGTCTCGCGGGACGTTTCCGCGACGTGGATCCAGTGGGCGGTGTCGTTGGCGTAGGTGGTGCGCGTGCACGTGGTGCCGGCCTCAGCGGTGGCTGATTCTTCCTGGGTGGGCTGCCCGTACGCGTCGTACGTGGTGGAGTCGTTCGTCTCCAGGTACGTGGCGTCGGCGCGGTAGCTGCGGGTGGACGCCGCGGACAGCACGCGCAGCCGCGCCTGCCGGGTGCCGTCGTCCGCGGTGACGGCACCGAGCAGCGGCGTGTTCAGGGTCTCGCTCAGGGTGGCACCCACGGTGGAGGAGGTGACGTTGCCGCTGGAGTCGAGCGTGGGGGTGCCGGACGCGTACTGGCGGCTCTCGCGGGTGAACCCGTTGTCCTGGTCGGCGTCGCTGATGGTGCCGCCGCGGGAGTCGGTGACGCTGACTGACTTGAACGTGGTGCACGCCGTGGTGAGGCAGTCGTGGTCCATGCCGCGCATGAACGTGTCCTCCGACGCCGACCACGGGCCGGGGCTGGCCCCAACGAAGGTCCGTACGGAGCCGTATCCGCGCCACTGCCCCCAGGTGCGCAGCTTCTGAGGGGTGAGGTCGTCGCGGTCGAAGTGCCACGCCGGCGCACCGACGTACTGGTACGACGTGGTCACACTCGGCTGGCTGGCCACGGCGTCGGTGGTGACGACCCGGCTGACCAGGTACTTGTTGAACCAGTTCAACGTCGGCGTGACCTGGTTCGGAACCAGGTACTGCGCCGGGAAGCAGCGCCGGGTGTTGTTGGCAGGGTCCGTCGGCTTGTCGGTCGCGGTGCAGTCCTGGCCGGTGAACCCGACCGTGGTGGTGCCGCCCTGTCCGTTGTCGATCCAGGAGATTCGGTACCGGTAGATGGCTGGGGCACCGTCGCCGACCGCGTCGACCCGGTTCGGGGTCGGAGTGCTGCTCGGGACGAACGTGACGGTCGGCGTCGCCAGGGTCGCCCCGACCTTGCCCGTGCGGGCCATGGTGGACGTCCACAGCAGCTTGCTGGTGCCGTCGCCGGGGTCGAGGAACTTCTGCGTGAACGCCCACGAGTCCACGTCGGTGTATGTGGTTCCGGACACGATCTGGGTGGTGACCCCGGTCAGGCGGATGCGGGTGAAGAACGCGGGTGCCTGCACGTTGACGCACCCGCCGGTGGTCGGTGCGGTGACGGTGCCCGTCGCGGCCGTGCAGATCTGGTCGAACGGCACGTCCGGCCAATGCGAGGCCGTGCTCGCGGTCAGGTTGGACGCGGCGCAGTTGGTGAACGTGGAGTCGGTGATGCACCGTTCGGCCGTGCTGAACAGGACCTTCCCGACCGGGAGGGCTGTGGGGGCGTCGGTGCGCTGCCCGTAGTCCATCTCGGTCAGGTAGCCGCCGCGGGTGTACGTGACAACGGTGTGGTTGTTGTTCTCGCCGTAGTTGTTGGTCTCCGTGGCGTACTTGAACGAGACCGCGTTGCCGTGGATGTCGACGATGGAGTCCAGGTTCCACCGCCAGACAGCGTTCGGGCACACAGAACCGGCGTAGTTGCCCGCGACGTAGCACGGCTCCCCGGACTGGTTGCCGAACACCGGCGCGGCCCAGGCGCTGTTGGTGGCACCGGTTCCCACGGCGGGGGTGCCCTTGCCGAACGTGTAGACGGTCCCGTCCTGGGTGGTCATCGTCCAGTACTCACCCGCGGCGCCCAGGGTGCCGTAGTGGGCGAACCTGGTCCCGTCGTCCTCGTAGAGCTTCCACGTGGCGGACGTCTTGTCCTTGACCAAGGGCCCGGAGTGCCCGGCGATGGAGATGGTGGCGTTGTCGGACTTCCAGCAGTTGTCGCTGGTGGACACCGTGTTGTTGCCGCCGGTCATGTCCTGCGAGCACGGCACGTACCGTCGCTCGATGTACCCGGAGGGGTCCAGGTCGAACCCGTCGCCAAGCCAGGACGGCTGGTTGTTGCTGGCCGACACGCGTCCATCGACCGAGCCGGAGTCATAGCCGACCGTGACCGGCGGTGCCAGGTCGCCGGGGACCGGAGGCAACGCCAGCTGCTGGTTCCAGGAGAAGGAACCCGACTGTCCACCACCGCTCCAGGAGGACGCGGCGGCCAAGGGCGTAGCAGCGTAGCTTCCGGCAGGACCGGAGCTGCTTGTGGCAGTGGCGACCACCATGGGCTGCATCGTCTGCGTGGTGGTGGTGCTGGGGGTGGCCGGCAGCGTGGTCGTGAGGTGACCGTGTCCGTCGTTCTTCGTGGCCAGGTGCTTGGTGCCGGTGCAGCCGGTGATGCTGGTGGAGGTGACGCGGCATCCGGTGAGCTGGACGAGGCTGGTTCTGGTGAGCCAGTCGCCGCCGGTGTTCGAGGCAGCCGCGGCGGCGTCAAGGTCCAGTTGGATGGGCGTCTGCAGAGCACCGGAGAGCGACACGACGATGCTGTCGGCGCCGCGACCCAGGGCGTTCCCCGCGGGGCGGGGCCACAGGCGGACGGTGGTCGCCGTCGAGCTGGTGGTCGCGTTCGCAGCGCGTAGCGTCAGCGGGAGCTGGCCTGCGCGCCGGCGGGTCGTGTCGACCGTGAGCGTCGCTTGGCCCGGACTCGGCCACGCCTTGGCCACTGTGGTGCCGGTCGGCCACACCGGCTTGCGCGCTGGACGGGCCGTGACGGGGGTGACTTTGCCGGCACGGTCCTTGGTCACCGCTGGGGCGTGCACGGGGGTTGTGGCCGCGTTTGCCGCCCCTGGGGAGACGGCCAACGCAGTGGTTGCCACCAGAGCGGCGCTGGCCAAGGTCACCAGTGCGCCTGCACGAGGGAATCGCTTCAGCACAGCGGTGCTCCTTGGGTGGGGTAGTCAGTCATCCACTGGTCCAGGGTGTTTGCAGCGAGCCCGTTGTCGGCCGTGAACGCGGCCCGGAAGGTGCGCACCTCGTCCACCTGCCCCAACCACTGCCCGGTCAGGGCTCCGGCAGAGGTCTTGGCAGCGCCAACACGCTGAACCCCGGTGAGCTGGACCGGGGTGACCTTGGAGGGGTCCCACGAGGTGGAGATCCCGCCCGTGGGGCTGTTCACGCCGAAGTCGTCCGCGACGTACACGAACAGTTGAATGAGCCCGGTCTCGTAGTCGACGCTCGCCGCCACCTCGTACCAGTAATCGGTGCTGAGTTCGTTGGTGTCGAACACCTGTGTGGGGGCCGTGCTGCCGGTGTTGCTCAGCTGCGCCATCAACCGCGGAGTCTGGGTGCTGTCGAGCCCGATACCCACGGTCAGAGCCGAGCCGGAGGGTCCGTCGACGCTGAAGAAGGTCCGGTTCACGAACGAGGACGCACTCAACGCCGCAGGGTCGATGTGGACCCACGCGGTAGCCGTGGCCGCCGGGTTCTGCTGCGCGTCCTGGGCGGACAACGGCGATGCGGTAGCAGTGGCGGCGCTGCCTGAGGTCAGGCTCAGGCCGTTGCCGTATCGGCTTGCCGCCGACACGACGCCCGCACCCCAAGACATGGCCGAGGCGATTGGACCAAACCCGGTGGGCTTGCAGCTGGTGTCGTAGGACGAAGGCGACGTGGTCTCGTCGAGGGCCCAGCGTGCCGGTGTCGACCCTGTGGTGACGAAGTCGAAGTCGAGCGGTGCCGACTGGTTACCCGCTTGGTCGTACGCCCACACCCGCACGGTGGTGGGACCGGCCGACTTCAGCGTGATGGACTTCGTGACCACGGCGCCGGCAGTGGCTGTCGCCGGGAGGTACTCCGGTCCGGGAGCGTCGGAGTTGACCGACCAGCGGTAACGGAAGGTGTCGGTCGTGACCGAACCGCCGGGCTTAAAGGTGAACGTCAAGGCGGTACCGGCGGCGATGTTGCTGACGGGCCCTGTCGAGGATGGGGCCGTGTCAACGCCGTTGATGTTGGCTGTGACATTCGGCGGGTTCGGGGCACTCGTGTCGATCTTCAGATAGCAGTATGTGGACGCGCTCGGCGCGATGGGCGATGTCTGCCCTGAGGGGTCGGTGGAGTACGCCTGCCACCGGTACACCAGCCCGTAGGTAGCCGTGTTCATCCCGCCCCAGATGGCGGTTTGGATCGTCCCTTGCGCCTGGGGACCGATGTTGCGTGTCGAGATCAATGTCCCCGTCGCCACTGACCAGTACTTGAACGTGGCCGTGAGCTGGTCGCCGGTGTCGGGGTCGGTGAAGTTGCCGCGCGCGTAGAACGAACTCGAGTTGATGGGCACCGGCGTCGTCGACGTACCGCATCCGACTGCGGCACCGGCGGTGGTGACGAGGTTCAACGACGTGGGGGTATTCGGGAAGTGGTCGTAGGTGACGGTGAGCTTGCCGTCGGCCTTGAACCGCTTCCAGGCCAAGTCGTCGGTCTCACTGGCGGCACGGAGACCGAAAGTGGCGCTGGACAGTTTGGACGAGGCGATCGTGGAGACGGCCGACAGCGCGTTGAACTCCACCGCATAGTCCGTGGGGGTGATGGTCGTGCCGCTGGTGGCGCATGAGGGGTTTCCGTGCGCCACCGTCGCCGAAGTCACCTTTGTGGTCCACCCAGGCATCGTGTTCCACGACGTGGTCGAAGCCAGGTTCCCGGTTCGCCACAGGTCGATCTCACGGGCCACGCACCCCGACGACCAGGTCTCGGTGGCAGAGAACTGAGCGCTGATGATGTGCGTGCCCGCCAGCGCCGAGGTGGCGAAGGCGTAGTACAACCTCTTCGTCATCACAGGCGACTGGAAGTCCGAGTAACCCACACCCTCATCGGTCGTGGACCACTTGTAGTACGTGGTGGTGGGATACGCGGAGTTCACCATCCCCCATGAGGAAGCGGTGGACGGCGACAGGCTCGGGTCGATCACCACCGGGTACTGGGTCGTGCTGTCGTCGAGCAGGGAGGTATCCGGTGTCAAGGTCACAGACGTGGTGGTCAGCTGAACCCCGACGGTGCCGCGGTGCGACTGCTGCGGGTGGGCGCGCACCGCATCCGCCGCCGCCGCACCTTCGGCCAACGTGCCGGTGATGGGCTGCTCTGCGGCGAGCTGGGACTTCTCCGACGCGTTGAGCGCGGCGGTGTCCCACATCGTCGCGCTGCCGTTGCGGAACACCAGCGCGCCGGCAGCATCACGCAGGTCGAACCCACCGACACCGTTCGAAGTCAACGCTCCCCCGGCGACCGATGTGCCCAGAGTCAGCGAACGCACCACCGCAGAGTGGGACGCGGCCGCAGTCTTGACGACCAGGACCTCGGACACGCCGTCCGCCGTCGCCGTGACACGCAGGTCGACCCCGGGCGCAACGTCTGCATAGGTGGCGACGTTGCCGTCCACAGACGGCGTGGGCAGCGAGGCGGGCCAAGACAACGCCATGGTGGTGGAATGAGAACGCAGCGTCACCAATGGCGTCGCTCCACCTCCTGAGATCGCCACGTCCTCGAGGGTCGCGGCGGGGCGCAGAAGCCCGTCCGGACCCGTCACCAGGGTCGTGTCGATCGGTAGCCACTTCCCAGCCTTGTTGACCCGCACCGGGGAGGCTGAGATCTCCGCGGTCCGGGTGCCGTCCGGGTTCTCCCACACTTGTTGCACCGGCGTGGTCAGGCTGTCCACCAGGGTCGGACCCGAGCTCGTCGTACTGCCAGGTGCAGCGGCCGCTACTGGCAACCCCTGCACGGACACGGCGGACGCCAGCGCGACCACCACACAGAGCGTCGACACCCTCGAGCGCGCACGACGAATCACAGCAACCCCTCCTGCCAAGCAAAACCCCCGACCCCGATTACGGCCGCGCTCGAACTGTGTCGGGAGCCCGGCAGAACAAGAGGCGGCTTGACCAACTCTTGAACGAACTCCGGCCGTATGTCACAGGCAAGCCATGACGGATGTCATGCCTGGTCGCGACGCGAAACCCGCGTCATACCGCGACGACCGGAATCGCGCCATGTCCGACGACGACGTCATCCCCCCCGCTCCGCCGCGGGCATCACCTCGCCGGGCGTGGCCCATGGGGGGCCAACTACACGTCGAGCCCGTTCGATGGGTTGCGGCGACGGCGGCCGGTGAGCAGACCCTGGAGCCGCTCGGTGAGCAGCTGCGCCCCGGCGGCCACGTCCGCGGCAAGCCCCGGAGTGGCCAACGTCATACCGACCACGGCAAGCACCATGAGGCTGACGTAGTCGACTGTGGGCATGTCCGTCCCGGTCGGTCGACCCGTAGCCCTGAAGGACTCGATCACCGACAAAGCCGATGCGGCGCCCAGCGCCCACCGCTCGACCCGTCGTCGAACGAACACGGGGCCACTGGCGGCAGCGACGATGGCACGCACAACGACCCCGATGGCGAGCCACACGACCGCGTACGTAGCAACAGGCCGAAGGTCAACGGCCGCAACGAACGCCACCGGAACCCCCAGAAGCAGCGTCGCGTAACGCGCCAACTTCGATCGCCTCGGCACCAGACGCCACCCCACCACCGGCGGCCTGCTCTGCGGCAGGGGGATGACCTCCACCCGAGGTTGGCGCATCGAACCCGTGAGCACCCACAGAGAGCACCACCCAGCAGTCACCTGGCGCCACCGGCCGGCGAGCGGCTCCACACTGGGGTTCAACCGCCAGCGACCGGTCTGGCCGGGTTCCAACCGCATGGGCAGCCCAAGGTGGGCAGTGAGGTCGAGGCCACGCGCACCGCCCTTGCGGCCGCCGAGCACGATGTGCTCGAGGGACTCCGCTGTCCGGCCTGCATTGAAGACGCGGATCGTCAGCTCTTCCCGGTAGGCCAGGCAATGGATGCGCAACGTCGGACCGGCAAGTCGCCACGACAGCACAGACCAAGCAAGCGTCGTCATCGCGATGACGGCTGACGCGGCTGCGATGCCCCGGGCTACGGAATCCTGCATGCGCGTAGCATGCCCGCTCCCCCTGACACCCTGCAGGCCGCTCCCCGGGCACACTCAGACCAGACGGAACCCTTCTCGGAGGGACTTCGTGGTTGATTCCTTCCGCCATGCTGGGCCGTCACGACAGCACCTGGCGGGTCCTGCACTCGCTTTCGCTGCTCGACCCGACCACGCTCGCCCGGCCATGTAAGCAGCAGTACGAAGTCCACGTCACCCAGGTACCAGGACGATGGCGCCGCCGGTCGCTCGTGCTACACGTCCACATCGCGGCCTTGGTCAACCGGCCGGTACGTGCGTTCGCCCTCCCGGTTGCTCATGCCCAGACGACAGCAACCTGCAGGCCCGACGTTCGGCCCGGAGCAGACAGAGCGCCCCCACCGTGCAGGGGTTCACGGTGGGGGCGCAGGAGCCGCAACCGTGCCAGTGAGGGGCATGACACGTTTGCGGTGGCGCCCAGAGTATGCACGCTCTCCCGGGCCATGGGTGGCGGCTGTGCACTACGAGCCCTTCACCCCAAAGGATGAGGCGAGCCCGGTACGCGCCGAGAACCATCAGGGCGGTGGGGACAGCTCCCGGATGGTCCAGGGGTCAGCGGGAGCGATCGCCGCACCGGCGAACCGACGGTGGCGGGCGGTGCTGGATTCCGAGACGAGGGTTCGGCCTGCGCGTTCCCGGTGCGGGCCGGCTTCCCGTCCCGCGCTTCTCTTGACGTCAAGGAAGTTCGCTCCGCGTGTGGCGGTGCGGCTACCAGCAGCTGCCGAAGGGCAGTCGCTCTCCTGGTAGCTCAGCCAGCATGCGCAGAACGAGGGCACGGTCCGCACCGTCGATCGCTGCGGCCTTTCGCTCGTGCGGGTCGAGGTCGCCTAGGAAGGCGAATCCTGCGGCGAGGTCGGCCGCGAGGTCGTCCAGGTCGGGAGCGGGGACCGTCAGCTCGCCGACGTCCTCGCGGTCGAAGTCCTTGGCGGGCCGGATACGCAACCACGTGTCGGGTTCGCACGAGTGAGCCTTGTGGGTTGGTTTCCAGTGCTCACCGCTTTTCGAGTTCAGCCCAAACGCGTCGACCCAGATTGGCGGCTGCTCAGCCGAGGGGTGCCAGGCGGGCGCAGGGGCGGGTTGCTGCTTCGCGGCAGGGTGCGTCGGTGGCGTTGGCTGCGGACCGGGCGCGGCGGTCGGCTGCGGCTCGGGTTCGGTGGGAGGCGCGCGTACGGGAGCTGGGGTTCGATTCGCTCGGGGGGTACTTGGATGCGATGCGTGCGCAGGGGGCGTCGGCGCACCGGGTACGTCGTGAGCTGGGGTGCGGTGGTTCGGTTGCGGCGCGCCTGTTGGCTGGTGTGTGACGGACGGGCTGAGGTGTGACTGGGGGCTCGTGGTGGCCGGTGTTGTGACGCTGCTGCGCGACGTGGCGCGATTTGGCCAGTGCCACGTCGTGGCGGTGCGCCACCATGACGTGTGTGACCGCCGTGAAGATGTACCCCTTTGACCCTGATATCGGCAGCCCGGTGTTCAACGAGTACACGGATCCGGCTATGGCCGACCGAGTGGTGCACTTCGTGGGCCGGCGCCGCGGCAACACGTTGTTGCCGGCGAACGTTCGCCATCTGAGTGCGCAGGAGCGGCTGACGAACATCCTCACAACCGGGGGGTTGCACGGGTACCCGGTGTACCGGTCGGATGACGTTGCGGTCACGTGTGCGTCTGACCTGTGCTCGGCGGAACTGGAGACCGCGTTCGCGAAAGGCTTGAACAGTCGCGGGCCCTTGGAGCCGTGGGCGCTCGTGCTGGACCGACCTACCGCGTGGACGTACGGGTTTCGCCCTGTCGTGTACGCGGACGCCGCGGTGTTCGACGCTCACAAGGTCGCGCTCAACGCCATTCACGGCCCCGGCGGCAGTGCCCTGGCGGTGCGGACCGAGCTGGGGCGGGACGACTGGACGGCTGAACGTGAGTGGCGCAAGTTCTTCCCGCCGGGGGCGCCGCCGTTGGCGTTGGATTTGCGTGGAACAGACGTCATTGCTGCGGTCATCGTTGGGCAGACGGGGTGGGCGCCTGCGCTGCCGTGGACGTCGACGTCATTCCCGCCGATGAGGTGGCTGTGGGACGCCGCGCAGCGGCGCCTGGTGCACGACGGGCGCATACCGTTTCGGCCGTGAGCTCGGCCCGGGCAGCCCGGGCTGTGACGGCTCAGCCGCCTGTGACGGGTGGTGCACCACCGGCCTTCAGGCTGATGCGGGTGCGGCGATGTGTTCGACTCTCGTCGGTCAGTCGCTGTCGAGCGCTTCACTGACACGCGCCCGTTCGGCCTCGCTGAGGTGCGGGTTGAGCTGGGCCAGCAGGAGCCTGTTGAGGGAACGGGCGTGCTCGTCGTCCAGGCCCCACGTGTGCGCGGTGTGCTTGAGGTCGTGGCGCTCCTCCTGGCTGAGGTGCAGGTCGTCCAGCGCGCGGGCGAGCACGTCCAGGTAGGCACTGGCTGCCGGGTCGGCCGGACCGGCGAGTGCGGCTCGTGCGCGAAGCAGTGACAGGCCCTGGCGCGCCGGCAGGGGTGCCGGTGCGGTGCGGGCTTTGACGGTCGGCGCAGAGCACGGGGCGGCTGCGGTCAGGGGCAGGTCGTCGCCTGCCAGTGATTCGAACGGGTCGACGCCGAGGGCCGGTGCGGTGCGCAGGTAATGCTCGAGCAGGGCTGCGGTGGCGGTGGCGTCACCGAGGGCGGTGTGCGCCCCGGTGAGGGTGATGCCGGCGGCGTGGCAGCAGTCGTGAAGGCGACGCGCGTCGGTGAAGTGCCCGGCGAGGTCCATGGTGCACAGCGCCGGCCATGCGGGAGGTTGGTGGCCGGTGCGGAGGAACTCTGCGGACAGGAACCCGAGGTCGAACAGGGCGTTGTGCGCGACGACGATGGTGCCGGCCAGTTGTGCGGCGATGTACGGCAGAACGTCGGGGAAGCGGGGGGCGCCGGCGAGAAGCTCGGGCGTGATGCCGTGCAGGTGGGTGGGGCCGGGGTCGCGGTCGGGGTTGATGAGCGTGTGCCAGGTGTCGGTGACGTTCCCGGTGTGGTCGGTGTGAACGATGGCGAGCTCGATGACGCGGTCGCGCCGGTGCGCGGCGAACCCGGTCGTTTCGACGTCGATAACGCTGAACGGGGTGAGGCCCAAGACAGGCCGGTCGGGCGTGTCCACGGTGTCGCGGCGCTCGATCACGACCCACGCCGAGTCCGGTGTGGGTTCGGCGGCGATGTCGCCCAGGGCCTGCCATGCCCCGGCCACGTCGAGCTGGCTGGCCGCGTACGCGCGGGCCGCCAGGGTCGGGCTGAGGAACTCGTCGTACTTCTCCACGGCGGTGTTGCTCACGGTGGCGGCGAGCGCCTCGGCGTCCGGCGGGTCGGTACCGGCGAGGTCACGGATCAGCTGGTGCAGATCACGGGCGGTAATGCCGGCGACGGACAGGGACACCCCTTCCTGCCCGACGCGGTGACCTTGCGCGGCGAGGACGACGGCGAGGGTGTTCATGACCTTGTCGCCACGCCAGGGGAACAGTTGGGCGCTGTTCCCGTCGGGCAGGACCGAGTGCAGGTGCAGGCGCAGTTGGTGGAACGCGCGCCGGCCCTCGTCGAGCAGGTCGGTGGCGGTCGCGTCGAGGTATGCCGGGACGTCGGGGCTGCGGTACACGTCGCGCATGCGGCGGCGGACGGTGTCGTCGATGTGGCCGCTGCCGCCACTGAACGCGGGCGGGCGTCCGCCAGCGGCGGCGGTGAGCTGGATGACGTGGCCGCGGGTGTCGACGGACACGACCTGCCAGCGTCGTCCGCCGAACAGGATGTACGTGCCCGGCATGAGTGGGTGCTCGATGGGCAGGGAGCCGAGGGTGCGGCCGTCGGCGACGAGGCGGTACTCCTCGCTGGTGGTGAACGCGCTGTAGAACGAGTAGTGGTTGGCGAGGCGTTCGCCGATGCGGCCGTGCAGCAGCAGGCCGGAGGCGTCCTGTTCGATGAGCTCGGCCGCGCCGAGGTCGCGCAGCAGGGCGATGAACGTTGCTTGGTCGACCCGGTGGAATGGCCCGGTTCTGCACAGGGCGTCGAACAGCTGGCCGGCGTGCGCGCCGCCGCGCTGGGCGATGACGGACAGAACCTGCTGGGTCAGGGTCGACAGGTGCAGGGCGCCCGTCGAGGGTGGTTCGTACCAGCGGTCCAGGAGCAGGTCGACCATGGCGATGGACTGGACGAGCTGGGCACGGATGCGGTCCGGTGCGCTCGTGGTGGGCGTCACTTCCGGCTCGGTGATGTACATGCGTAGGACGCCGGGCTTGCCGCGGCGGCCGGCACGTCCGATGCGTTGGCGCAGCGCGGACACGCTGAACGGCGCCCCGATTTGGGCGATGGAGTCGGCCGAGCCGATGTCTATGCCCATTTCGAGGGTGGAGGTGCATACCGCGGTCGTCGGGGTGGCTGGGTCTTTCAGGCGCGCTTCAACGTGTTCGCGCAGGTCCTTGGACAGGTTGCCGTGGTGGGCATGGAACTCGTTCGGAACGCGCAGGGCTTCGCTGGCCCGGCTGAGTAGGTCGGTGTACGTCTCGACGTTTGCGCGGGAGTTCGCAAAGACCAGGTTGTCGCGGCCGCGCAGCACCCTGAACAGGTGGTCGGCGATGTCGCGCTCGCACGTGGGCGTGGTGTCCGGGTTGGTGCGGGGGTCGGTGTCGACGTACCCGCGCAGCTGAAGGAGCAGCTCGCCGCGCTCGGCTCCGTCATCGGTCACGAGGGTGACGTGGTCGCCGCCGCCTGGTCGCAGGAAGTGCCCGGCGGTGCGCAGGTCGCCGAGGGTGGCGGACAGGGCGATGCGCGGGACGCGGCGGCGGATGACGAGCTCGGTGCGGTGCAGCAGCGACTGCAGCTGGGCGCCTCTCTCGGTGCCGATGAACGCGTGCAACTCGTCGATGACGACGTAACGCAGGCCGGCGAGGATGCGGGCCGCGTCGCTGCCATGGTTGACGAACAGCGACTCGAGCGATTCGGGCGTGATGAGCAGCACCCCGGACGGAGTCTTGCGCAGCCGCTGCTTGTGGGAGGCGGCAACGTCTCCGTGCCAGCGGTGCACGGGGATGTCAGCGCCGTCGCACAGGGATTCCAGGCGGTCGGCCTGGTCGTTGATGAGAGCTTTCAGCGGCGACACGTACAACGCCTGCACGCCACCGCCCGCGGCGTCCGCGCAGACGACGCTGTCGGGGGCGCCAGCGAGGGTGGAGATGATGGGCAGCCATGCCGCTTCGGTCTTCCCGCTGGCCGTCGCGGCGGCGACGATGACGTCCCGGTCGCCGGGGGCGATGGCGGTGGCGGCGTGCTCCTGGATGGGCCGTAGCGCCGGCCAGCCTTGGTCCCACACCCATCGTTGCACCGCCGGGTGGAACCGCCCGAACGCGCTCGAGGGTGGCGCCGGGACTGGCGTGCCAGCTCCTACCGCGGGTCGTTCGCTGGCCGGCTCAGAGGCGGAAGCTGGAGAGCTCGTCACCACTGTCGCTGTCCGTCGTGTTCGACCCGGCACCTGCGGTGGGGACGCCAGTGTTGATGGTGACCGTCGCGCCATCCTCGGCTCCGGCCGTTGCGGCCGGTGCGGCCGCGGGGGTGTCGGTGTCGTCCTCGAGCGGTTCGAGGTCCGGGTCGCTGTCGGCGGTGATGGTGCTGGTGGCGACCAGGTCGTCCCAGGACAGGTGCGGGTTCTGCTCGAGGATGGCGAGCAGGTCCAGGAACCCCTTGATGGTGTTGCGGGGCGTGCGGAAGTACGCGTCGCCGATGCGGGAGGCGCAGTGCTCCATGTAGGACCGCAGCCCGGCGTCCGGGATGAGGTACTGGGCCTGGTCGCCGCTGGCCTGGACGTGCCGCAGCTTGGCCAGGAGCAGGTAGAAGTCCTCCGGGCTCAGGTTGGCCAACCGCAGGACGGGGCCGGAGTAGTCGACGGCGCCGTCGCGGGCGAACGTGTTCTCCGCCAGCCGGGACTGCAGGGCGGCGTAGGAGTACAGGCCGCGGCGGGTGTCCATGAGGAAGTCAGGGGTGCCGCCGAAGACGAACCCGAGACCTTGCGCGGTCCCTTGGAGGCTGTCGTTGAGGATGCGCAGAATCTGTTCGTAGTTCGCGTTGCGTGCCTGGGTGTTGGCGAGCTTGTACAGGTTGACCATCTCGTCGAGGCACACGAGGAGCCCGTCGAAGCCGGCGAGGCGGACGAACCGTGCCAGTAGCTTGAGCTGGTCGTAGAAGTTCGCGTCGTCGATGATGGTGCGCACCCCGAGCGCTGCGCGGGCGTCGGTGCGGGTCGCGAACTCGCCGCGCAGCCACCGGACCGCGTCCAGCTTGAGCGTTTCGTCGCCGGTGTCGTGCCCCTGCCAGTACTTCCCGACGACCTCGGCGAAGTCGTACCCGCGGGTGAGCTCGGTCAGCGACGCCAGACGGGTGGCGATGACGACCTCGGGGGTTTGCCCGGTGGACTTGGCTTCCGCGAGGGCTTGGGTGACGAACCGTTCGACGACTCCGGCCATGGCGCCGCCGTCGGGCTTGGCTCGGGTGGCCATGTTCCGCATGAGCTCGGCGTACAGGCTGCGGGCCTGTCCGCCGGTGGCGTGCAGGCGCCGGTCTGGGGACAGGTCCGCGTGGACGGTGACGAGCTTGCGCTGCAATGCGATGGAGCGGACCAGGTGCAGGAAGAACGTCTTGCCGGACCCGTACTCGCCGATGACGAACCGGCTGCCGGAGCCGCCGTCGACGATGCGGTCTATGTCGGCCAGGAGCGCGGTCACTTCGGGGGCGCGGCCGACCTGGATGTGGTGCTGACCGGTGCGCGGCACGACGCCAGCACGCAACGACTGAAGGACGGCGTCGCGTTCGCGGGGGCGGATGCGGTCGGTGTCGACGCCGGTGGCGGGGGTGGTCATGATGCGAGCAGTCCTTCCAGACCTTCGGAGTTGATGTCGAGGTCGTCGTCACCTTCGAGGACGGGTTCACCGCATGCGTCGATGGCGGCTTCGTTGAGCATGTCGATGGCGCCGTCGGGCATCACGGAGTGCTTGGCGGCAAGGTCGTCGAACTCTGCCCGGGTCCACGTGCTGCGTCCGCTGAGCTCACGCAGCAGGGCTGATGTAGGCGCGTCCAGGCCGGCAATGACCTCACCGGCGGGTGCTGCCGGTTCAGCGCTGGTCGCCGTGGCTGCTTGAGCGTCTTCCTGAGGCGCCGGGGCCGGCGTGGTGTGCGGGGTCGTGTCGTCGTCTTCGGTGAACAGGGTGCGCAGCAGCGCGGACACTTCCGCGGTCTGCTCGAGTTTGGCGGCCAGGACGTCCTCGTCGAGCACCACACCGGATGCTGCTGGTTCCGGTGCCCGGTGCCGGCCACGGGCGGGGACGGCGAACCCGGCATCGTCGGGTCCGGCTTCGCGCACCCGCACCGGGCCTGTGGCTGGGCGGGAGGGTTCGGTCATGGAGATGTGCAGTCGGCTGGTGACCGACGCGGGGTCGAGGCCGAGCAGGGTGTAGATCTTGGTCAGGGACGTGACCTCGGCTGGGGAGATGACTCCGTCTGCGGCGGCGACGGTGACCAGCAGCTGCCCGATGCCTTCACGCTGAGCCACACTCAGGGCGTCCAGCCGCTTCTTCAGCCCCGTCGTCTTCAGGTCGCTGTTCAGCAGCCACGTCAGGTGCGCCCGCAGGCGAGTGCGTTCCCCGTCGGTCAGGTGCAGGGCTGCGTTCAGGTGCTCGACAAGGTGGTTCTGCTCTTCGGGGCTGACGGTGCCGTCTGCGGCGGACACGACGGCGGCCAGGTGCAGCAGGGTGGTGGCGGCTGCGTACATCGGGGTGGCAGCGGCCGGCGTCGCTGGGCCGGTGCGGAACAGCACGACGGGGCCGGCAGTGATGGGTGGTCCGCCGAGCCGGACGTCGGGTTCGACACCGACACCGAACTGGCCGAGCATGGCCGCCAGAGCGGTCGTCTCCGCCTTCGCGAACTTGTCCGGGTTCGCGACCGGCCACCGGCGAAGGAGTTCGGTGCCGTCGATGACGGTCTGTTCCTTGCCGTCCAAGGAGCTCTCGACGAAGCCGCGGAAGTCGCTCACGGCGCTGTCGGACGCGACCAGGCCAGCCGGCAGCAGCGCTGCACCGGCCAAGCTCTGCTTGGGGGTCGGGTTGGGGTTGCGGCCCACCCATCGGCTGTATGGGTCGAGTTCGTCGGTGACCGCCTCGAACAGGTCCCGCAGCTGCCGACCTGGTCCGGCGCTTTCGAACACGTCGGGAATGGCGGTCATCTCCAGCTCAGCGGCGCCGATTCCTGCACTGGCGGTGTAGTAGCTCACCTTCACCGGCCGGGACGTGGAACGGACCTTGATGCCCGCCTTGTGCTTCTGCTCGTACCGCAGCGTGAACAGGGCTGCGAACTCCTCAGGACACCGGTAGGCCGCCGTGCGCGGGTAGATCTCGGGGTGGTACCACGCCCACGCCAGGGCCCAGCGTGCCGGGATGGGTAGGCCGTCAGCCACCAGGTCGCCCAGGGCGACGCGCAAGGTCATGGGGATGGGCCACGTCTGGCGAACCAGCGGCGGAACCGGCGCGTTGACCGGGTCGCCTGCCGTTGCCTCCAGCAGGTCCAGGACGGGCAGGAACTGGGACGCGTACGAGCTGAAGGAGCCGTTGTTGCCGTACATGTTGAGCAGCCGGGTGACCTCAGCGCGGATGCTCACCACCTCGGGCGCGAGTGACTTGTTCGCGGCGATGTCGATCAGGGCGCGCCGCTCCAGCCCGTAGAAGTACAGGAAGACGTACCCGATGGGGGCCGTGGGGTTGCTGGCGCCGGTGGAGAGCCAGTGGAGGTAGGCGGCGCGGGCGCCGGGTGTGAGGTTGGAGTACGAGGGCCAGTACCCCAGTGACTTGCCGTCGCGGTCGGGCCGGCGGGTGTCAACGCGCAGGTTCGGGTCGATGAGGGACGGGTCCGGGTTCGCCTTCGGCGACGCCAGGCCGCGTCCGACGTACACCATCCCGGGCAGGTTGTACCCGGCCACGGTGACCATGACGTTGTCCGGGTACCAGGACGCATGCCGCGATACCGAGTGCGGGCTCGTGAACACCCCAGCCGGGGTCGCAGGCGGGCTCGCAACAGCTTGGGGTGCCGGCGCAGGCTGCTGTGCCGGGGCAGCCGTCTGGGGTTCGGATGGCCTGGGGAGTGCCGGTTGTGTGGGTGCGGCCGGTGGCGGCGCAGGCGCCCCGGGCTGGGGTGGGCTGGCAGCCTTGGTCTTGCGGTTTGGGCCCAACAACCAGTCCAGCAGTCCCACCGTGAAGCTCCCCATCCCTGCAGCGTCAGGCCCCTTCCGCCTGACTGCCTCGGCACGCTACCGGAGCGTTCGGACAAAGGGGCGCGAATCGGCGCACAGCTCATGGGGCCGGACGGTCAGGTCTCGTGCAACCCGTGGGTCACCCCGCACCAGTCCCGCGGGGTTTGGTCGGTGCCTGGTCCAGGTCGGGGAGGCCGGTCCGACGCTGTCCCTATGACGCCGACACGCTTCAGTCCAGCCATGGGACAAAAGTGCCAATCACCGAGCAAAGCCGTGTTTGGCGCTCCCGGAGCGATCAAGAGGTTCTACGGTGCGTCGCACCATGAACCACTATCGCCTCCTTCCCAGCCCCGAATTGCCGATCCCCATGGCGGCCTTGGCCGTTCCCTCATCTGACCTGGCCTCAGTTGGCGGTCCAGCCCCCCTGGGAATGGCCGCGTGGGATTCGCTGCTGTCTGGGCGCGTCGAGGTCCCCTCGATACGCCTGGTGGCGGACATGCACTTCGACAAATCGGTCGCGCTGTTCGACGGGCCCAAGGGCCCGTACCCAACGCCCATGGTCAGGTACGACTTTCCGGACGAGCACGGCGCGTGGGCGACACGTGTTCACCATGACAGCGGCCTTCTGCTGCTCGCCTCGATGCGCGATCTGGCGGAGTACTCCTCCGGCGTTGAGTTCGGTTCGGAGACGTGGGTGGGCCTGATGAGTCTGGCGGTCCGAGCCACGATGCACGGGGCGGGCACCGGGCCTCGCCCCAGCAACTGATCCGGTTGGATGCCACTGCCGGACCGGTCCGTCAGCGGCCCGTTGGACCTCCAGCGAGTGGACGCGTCACCGCCGCATCGAGCAGGAGCGGATACCGCTCACCATTGCCCGGGCAGAACTGTCGTCCCTGCTCAGCCGCAGCTGCCCAGCCTGACGCCCAAACGCCCGACCGGTCCCAAAGGCGCCTCGGCGGTCACGGCTGCGGCCCTACCGGCGGCTCGCACCACCGCTTGGCTGAAACCGGTGGCGTTCAGGCGATGGGCACACGCCGCCCACGCCCGGCGCGATCAGGGTGTCGGCGGCTGCGGGCATACCCGACCGCCGGTGCGCTGCGAAAGCGGCAGCGCACACTGGTCTGACGATGTGGGTGCGTCCCGGCCGACACCCATGACGAGCGCCACGGCCGCGAGCACAACGACCGCCAGCGCCGCTGGCAACGCCTTGCCTCGGATACGCCCCATCCACGGCCCCCTTCCTCCCCCGACCTACACACTACTCACGCCCGGCAGGCGTCCCACGGCGCGAACTCACGCCCATCGAACAAGGAGTACTCGTCCGCCCCTCGAGCGGCAGCCCACTCGAGGCAGTGCCCTCGCGTACCTGTGACAGACCTGTGCGCATCACCGTGTTGCCAGACTGAGTCCCATAGTGCCCTTACCAGCCTGTAGCAGGGGGAGCGCCCACGAGGCGCCAGTGCTCTGCCCCGACCGACCGTGGCCCGCACTTGCTTGACGCTGCTCGAAACAACGTTTCGGGCTATACGGGCTATATGCCGCGGTACCGGTCCGGCGAGCCGAATGGCGTGTAGGGCTATGCACGCGGTCGGGTTGGTCGGTGCCTCCCGCTCGACGTCGACGCCTTGGTTACCGCCCTGGACACCTGTCACCCGAACTGCGCGAAGCCATCGCCCAAGAAGCTCAACGGGTGGGTGAGCTCGAAGAGCCGTTGGAAGTCATCGCTGCGGTTGGGGACGTGTTTGCGTCGTTGGACGATGCTCTGGCTGAGGTGGCGCTGCCGCGGTTGCGGGCCGTTGCTGAGCTGCGCCGGCAAGGGTGGAGCTATGACCGGATTGCTGCGGCGACACAGTTGTCGAAGGGTCGGGTGGCGCAGCTGGCAAGGGAAGCCAGAGCGCGGCGGCTCTGAAGCGTCAGCCGCCGCGGTTGCGTGACGCTGCCCGGTCGCAACGTGTCGGTTGATGCGGGTGGAGGAGTCTTCACGAGCGTTACCGGGAGGCCCCGTGGGAAGTAGTTCCGTCAGTAGGTGCTGAGCCAGCACGCTCACGAGGCGCTCAGCGTCACCGCGCGGGCGCTGCAGCTGTGCCCGGTTCGAGGGGCCCGACCCAGCCGGGAGGCACGTCGTACGGCTGCCGCGGGTCTCGCCGCCTGGCTGGTGATGGGGCGGGTCGACCGATACGGCGCACGCTGACACGCCGGTAGGCGACACCGTCGACGCGGCAGATGGCGCCGCGCCCCATGAACGTCCACCCTTCGCGGGCGTAGGCGCTTACGGCTGCATCCACGTCGACGTCGGGGTGCAGGTCGACCAGGCGGTAAGTGGGTTCGGTCTGCCGGTCGCTCATGTCCATCGACGGTAACCGGCCGGGGCGACAGCCGGTCCAGGTGCATGAGGGCGCCCCCACCGTGCAGGGGTTTACGGTGGGGGCGCGGCCGCGACCGGTCAAGGTGAGGGGCGATGACGTGGGTCGCTGCGGGCGCCAGCGTACGGGCCAGCGATGCCGTCGCGGGTGGTGTCCACGCACTACGCGCACATCACCCAAAGGCATGGGGCGCACCTGCCGCGGACGGGAGCACCATCCACGGTGGGGACAGCTCTCGCCCAGGGGTCAGCGGGAGTGGTCGTCGCACCGGCGGACCGAGGGTGGCCACCGGTGCGGCGACGGGGCCGTGCCGGGCAGCAGGAACGCGGTCACACCAACTGCTCGGCCCCGACATACGAAGATGCGGCGCCCTTGGCGGCGTGCCCGGTACGCTGCTCAGACCGGGCCAGGGCGGGCCGGAGGTTGGAGGGGGCATGACCTTCGTCGTAGGGGCAGTGCTCGTCGTTGCTGCCGTGGCGCTTCTCGGTCTGGTACTGCGCCGCCGTGGTAGCGGCGGCCTGGGTGTGGACACCCATGCGGGGCGAGCCCCGGAGGAGTCCCGACTCCCCGGTGGAGGGGGCGGCAACTCCGGCGGCCTCGGGGCCTGAGGAGTCCGCTCGACTCCTCGCTTTCGGACTTGCACGCGCCGCCGAGACAGGCGCAGCCACGTCAGTCGCCGATCCATGTCGTTGCGCACCCGTCTGCGCGGCGACGGCTCTAAGCCCTCGACCGCGGGTGCCCGCTCGAGATGACCCGGCCTCCTTGGCCATTGCTGTTCGGATCCAGTTACCAGCCGGCGTTCGCGCGGACGCCGGCCGGTCCGCGACCATGGCGGACAGCAGCTGAAGCACGCACCCGGGCGGCGGGTCAGGCGGGCACATGACAGCCGTTCACCGCATGCCGGGACAAGGCCCGTTCCGGAGCGTTTCAACCCGCTTCATGTCCACGGGGTCCGGCCCTGCGGGTCCGAACGTAAAGGCCGAGCCCAGCGGCGGCGAGCACGAACGAAACCGCGAGAACGGCCAGCCCGGCCCCGAGCACCCCCCACCCGACCACCACAGGGAAAGCCAGTGGGTTGAAACAGGCGCATCCGCCCGGCACCGGCCCGTTGTCCACCCCAAGCTGCCATCCCCACAGGCCGCCGAAGTCACACAAGACGCACCACACCAGGAACAGTCCGCCGACCCCCCCAGCCGTCGGCCATGCACCCCGAGCCCGCCCGGGCGAAGCGCGGTCGACAGCCGCGTCGTCACCCTCCATGAACGCAGTGTGCCCGACGCGCCTGACGCCAGCCGCTCGTTGTGGCGGCTTCATCAAAGGAACGCGGCACCGCAGGTCTGACCGGCCTGCCGGGGGAAGCAGAGCAAGGTTCCAGCGACCCGGCTCTCGACGACGTCCGGAGCAAGGACAGCGGGTTCGGCGAGGCCCTGAGCCGACGCACAGGGTCTGGTCAGGGAACGTGCAGGACCACGTGGTGCGGTGTGGGCCGTGTCGCCTCCCTCCCTCCTGTCCCGGCCCACCTCTGCGCGGGTGGCCCCCACCGTCCCGCACGTCGCACTCGCCTTCTGGGTCGTGAAGCTGCTGACGACGGGAATGGGCGAGGCTATCTCGGACTTCCTCGCGGGGCGCAGCCCGGTCGTGGCCGTGGGCGTGGGATTCGTCGCGTTCGTGGTCGCCGTTGGCATCCAGCTCGGGGCGGCCTCGTACAGCCCGGTGCGCTACTGGACCGCCGTGGCCATGGTGGCCGTCTTCGGGACCATGGTCGCCGACGCGGTGCACGTCGTCCTGGGCGTGCCGTATGCCGTGACGACCGTGGGCTACCTTCTCGCGGTGCTCGTCTGCCTGGCGGCCTGGCAGAAGGTCGAGGGCAGCGTCTCGATCCACAGCATCACCACCCGCCGCCGCGAGCTCTTCTACTGGGCCACCGTCGTGGCCACCTTCGCGCTGGGGACCGCCGCCGGCGACCTCACCGCGTTCACACTGCGGCTGGGCTACCTCGCCTCCGTCCTCGTTTTCGGCGCCCTCATCCTCGTGCCGCTCGCGCTCTGGCGGCTGCAGGTCCTCGGCCCGGTCACCTGCTTCTGGACGGCATACGTCCTGACCCGTCCACTGGGTGCCTCCATCGCCGACTGGCTCGGCAAACCCCACACCAAGGCCGGCGGCCTGGGCTTCGGCGACGGCACCGTCTCCCTCGTCGCCCTCCTCCTCTTCGGAGCATTGGTCGCCTGGCTCCAGCGCACGGGCGTCGACCGGCCCCGCGTCGACGAACCTGCCTGACCGGACCGTGGCGGCCTGGTCGCGACAGGGTCGTACCTCACCGGCTGGTTTTACTGCTGGTGTGTGACCAGGTGCGGGACCAGACGTTCAACACGCGCCGGGCAGTGCGGGCACTGGGTCAGCGTGCGGGACTGCTCCCACGCCTCGATCGTGGTGGGCCACCACCACCGCTTGTGCTGGGTGGGACCGTCACGCCCGTCCTCAGGTGGGAAGGACCCGTGCGCCAACTTCTGGTTCACGTTGGCTGGGGACCAGCCGAATCGAGCGGTGACCTCTCCTACTGACAGCCGCGGCGGCAACTCAGCCACCGCGCGCGCCAGCTGCATCCGCCCCAGCCCGGTAGCACGTGCAATGTCAGCGCGAGGGGCGCCGCCCAACCACAGGCGCTCCACCACCCGCAGCACAACATTCGGGACCGCCCCGGCCGGTGGGAAGCCGCCGAGCACCAGACGGTGCGCGGCGCCGCCACGCAGCAGTACGGCTTGCTGCCTGTACCGCAGAGCCACGGTCAGCGCCGTCCGGCGCACACGCTCCGGTCGCAGCTTGGTGTTGGCACGGTCCTTGATGATCGTCGGGGGAAAGCCCTCCGACCACATCACCACGATCCGCAGGTCCCGAACCGTCAGCAGATCACCAGCAGCCTCGACGCGATGAACCCACCCTTGGGTCGCCTCGACGTCCCAAGCCCGGTCAACGCGTGCGACACCGTCGTGAACCAGCTCCGCCTCCAGCCGCTCAGCCCACGCAGGCCCCAAGCCCAGCTGCCGCAGCAACACAGCAGTCGTCAACACCGCTGACCCTCGCGTCCCACCCCAGCCCACGGCGAGGCGCCCCGATTCATCCACGCTGACACCTCACCCGCCCCGGCACCGCCTGCGTGAGCACCGTACGCCGCTCGGACGACCGCCGTGCCCAGATCCGCGAACTTGGCGACTCGGGCTCAGCCTGCGGCACGAGCCGTCGCGTTCCCCTGCCACGCTTGGGGCAAGCGGACGCCCACACGGGGTGAGTGGGTGTGGGCGTCCTACGCGCTGACGTGGATGGGACGGGAATCCCCCGAAGCGCGTGCGCCCCACCTTGCCGGGGCGCCCACTCACGGGTCAAGGACGAAAGTCCCTACAGTGCCGTCCGCCCCTGGCGCCCCGCTGGCCAACGCGTACGAGACCCGGACGGTGCGGTCCCCGTCGCGAGGTCTTTCGCAGACGCCTTCATCTTCTGGGGACATGGGCTAACGGTCGCGGCGACGTCTGCGTTTGCACCGGCTCAGGCACCTCCACGAATCGCGCAGCGCCGATTCGTACACTGACGCCGTGCAGGCGCAGTCTCGGTCCCACCCAGCCAGCGACGGCCCCGCGGTGTGGCCCTCGCTGGGCGTCGGTACGAAGCTGGCCGTGGTTGTGGTGTGCGTCGTGTTCGTGCACTACCTGGTGTTCCTGGCGAAGCTGCTGCTGTTGTCGCGGACGCCGGGGTCGGTCCGCTCCTTGAACCTGATCCCGTTCAGGACCATCGCGGACTACCTGTTCAGCAACTCGGACGCGGTGCGCCGCTTCTCGGTCGGCGAGGTCCTCGGCAACGTCGTCGCGTTCCTTCCGCTCGGCGCCTGCCTGCCGCCGCTGCGGCGCAGGGGTGCTAACCGATGCTCTGACCTTGCGATCTTGGGCGGCGGCAGCTCCTCACTTACACACCATGGTCGGCGCACTTACACGGCCGTCAAGTAGGTGCATGACCCGGCGACGGCTGTAGTCGCCAAGGCGCAGCTACCACTGGTTACCTCGGCTAACGCGGCGCCGGTTCTGCGCTGAGCTGACCGGGTTCAGCCGGTTTGGTTCTGGCCGCGTTCGCCGCGTAGACGTTGTTGCTGGAGTACCCAGTCGACAGACTGCCCGCCCTCGGTGATCCACCACCACAGCGGTTTCGCTCCAACGAGGGCGCCGAGTTGGTGTGGTGCGAGTCCGCGGCCAGCGCACTCCTTGGCCAAGGCCGCGTCGCGGGGGCGCAGGCCATGGTCGACCCATACCTGCTTGGCCGACAGGCTCAGGAAGTTGCGAACCCACTCGAGGTCATCCGGGTCGAGGCGTTGCCCGCGAGGTTCGCCTGGCCGCGGCTTGGGCTTCGTGGCATGACGAGTGAAGGCACGACGGGGCAAGGCGACCTCCCCACGGTTGAGGTCGTGCTCCAGCCGATGGTTCACGTGCGAGACCTGGCTGCCACCGTCGCGTCCCTTCGAGTGCTGGGAGGGACCGTCGCACAGGGAAGCCAGGACGGTGACTGGGTCCAAGTCGCCATCGGCGGTGCTGAGCTGGGCGTGCTCGCCCACCCGCCCAACCCGGACCAAGGCGAAGGCGACGTCGTGCTGAACTTCGAAGCCCGGACTCCGCTGGAAGACATCGAGTCGGCAGCGCGCGAGGCCGGCATCACCATCAACTCCCCGACGACCGACACAGGCTTCGGACGACAGCTGCAACTGCGTACCCCTGACGGGTTCCTCGTCAAGATCAACCGGATCACCCCCGACCGACTGTGAGTGCTGCACAAGTCAATCAACCCATCCGACTTGGGCGCCGCGGTGCACCGAGGGCCGGTGCGAGTAGGTGCAGACCCCAGCACAGGTCACACTGGCATGCACTTGCAGTTGACCGCTGTCGTGCCCGTTGTCGACCTGGCCGGCTGCCGGAGCGGCTGCGCGCTCCTCTTTCATGCCGGCCAAACCGAAGAAATGCGCAGGTCAGGGCCGATGCGACGGGAATGTGGCGTACGCTGACCGCAAGGTCCACATCCGGACCTTGATGGGCACCACCAGTGACCCTCAGGCGACTCGTCCCAGCAACGCGACCGCTTGGTGATCCTCACCGCAGTCGGACTGGAGTCGTCGTGACGTATTCGTCCTCACCCAACCTCGTCGCACTCGACGGGCAGGCTTCCGCGTGGTGCGGCGGCGCCGTGCTCCCCGCCCTCGAGTCGTTGCTCGACATGGCGGAGCTGTGGGCACCCGGCACCTTCGTCGGGATCAGCGGCGCCAACCGCTCGGGCACGTACACCACCTTGGTCGCCAACCACCAGCTCGTCTGGGACCTTGACTCCCTCCAGAACGACCTCGACGAGGGGCCAGGGCTCACGGCCCTGCGCGAGGACCACACGGTCGTGACCGACGACACCGAGAGCGAGCACCGCTGGGCGCCGTTCACGTCGCGGGCGGTCGAGGCCGGTGTGCGCTCCATCCTCAGTGTGCCCCTCGTCCTGGGAAACAAGACCTTCGGCGCCCTGAACCTGTACTCCGCGGCATACCTGCCCGTCGACATGGTTCGGCTGGCCCAGGCCAAGCTGCTCGCCGGCCAGGCGGCCCTGGCCCTCGCCCAGGCGCAGCGTGAGCACCAGCTCACGGTCGCCCTCGAGACCAACCGGGTGGTCGGCAAGGCCGTGGGACTGGCGATGGAGCGCTTCGGCCTCGACGACCACGCCGCCTTCGCCTACCTGACCACCCTGGCGCAGAAGAGCAGCGTCGACCTGCGGGAGGTAGCTAGGCACTTCGTCGACCAGGCCAACGCCCTCCACACGAAGGCCGAGCGCCCTGACAGCGACGAGCAGCCAGACGTGGCTGCCGTTCTCGACCTGACCGCCCACTCCGACCCCTTGGAGGAGGCGGCGCCTGCTGACGGGTCGGTCGCGGCGGACGGCCACGAGGTCGTCAGGGCCTCCGGGACACCCGTCGCCGAGCCGGAAAAATGGCCCGCGAGCATACGGACAAAGGATCGGCAGTTACGGAGTGAGACCGCCTAAGCCGACGAAGGTGCCGGTCTCCACCAGTTCCGCGGCAAGCATGGCCAGCGGCCGGTTCAGGTTCTGGCTTGACTTGCTGAGCAGGGTGAACGCGTCCTGAGAGGTCAGCTTGTACCGCTCCATCAAGATGCCCACGGCGGTTCCGGTGGTCCGTGCGCTCAGCAACCCGATTTCGAGGTTGTCGGCTCGCAGCTCGTCCTGAGCGGCTGCGACAGCGACCACGGCATGGACCGCCAGCACGCCCGCATCGGCGACGGCAGTGTCGTTGAACGCGCCCGGACGCCGGGCGTAGCAGGACAACACGCCCAGGGAGGTGTCGTTCATGCGCAGGGGGACGGACAGGACGGAGCGAATCGGGGTCCGGGCGGTCAGTTCGGCCGCGTACTGCCCGAACCGGGCGTCGGTGGTGAGGTCGTTGCAGACGACGACGCGGCCGGTCCGGTACGCGCTGATGCCGGGACTGTCACGAGCGTCGGCGGCCACGGCTGCGACGACCTCGGCGATGGTGTCGTTGTTCGTGGCGGAGAACTTCGCCGGGTGGGTGCCCAGGTGCTCGGTCGCTGCCACGGCCGCCCAGTCGCAGTTCAGCATGGACACGGCGTTGTCGACGACGGCGCGCAAGGTGGGAACGACGCCGCGTGCTTGTGCCAGCTCCCGCGCTGCCTGCGCGAAGTCCGCTGGCGACTCCCCGACCGAGCCGCTCATGCCGGCATCGTCTCGCACGACTGGGGCTGGTTCAACGGCCGCGGGCCGGACTGCCAGATGCGGCCCAGGATGTGACGCAGCAGGATGCATCTGGCATTCATGACGCCACCTTCTGTGGTGCCCGCAGACGGCTGCAGTGGGTTGGACAGCGCTACGTGACCGGACCAGTCAAGCAGACGGACCAGTCACAGCAGTACGCGAACTGTTCCGTTGCCGGGTCAGACCCACTGGGCGTCGCACTGCAGGCAACGCCACGCCCGGCGCGTTGGCGGCTTGCCGGGCTCCTGCCCCGCGTGCGGACGGGGAACGACGACGGCCGTCACCTTTTCGCTCGCCCACTGCGGGCACGTCACCTTCGCGGCACCGGTCACCCTTCGATGGTGGCCCCGACTCGGCCGCGATGCACGCGCAGTGAGTCGGGAAGCCCGTGAAACATCGCGTGCGGCCCCGTCTCGGCGGCCAGGCCGCAGACCGACTGGGCTGCGACTGTTCGGCCGCGGCGCGGACGGGGCGTCAGCGTGGGCGGCCGATGTGGCCGGTCATGGCCAGCTCCTCAGCGATGTCGTGAACCTTGCGGTTGCTGTTATGGCTGGCCGTGACCAGCATCATGAACGCCTGGTCCCCGGTGACTTTGAACCGCTCCATCAGGATGCCCTTGGCCTGACCGATGACGTCCCGGGACGCCAGGGCGACCTTGAGGTTCTGCACCTTCTGCGCGTCCGCGAACGCGATGGCGGCATGGCTGGCGAACAGCAACCCGACGTGCTCGGACTCGTCGGTGAACGCGTCCACGCTTCGGCTGTACAGGTTCAGCGCCCCGAGGTTGTCACCCTCGACGTACAACTGGAACGACAGCATGCTCGCGGCCCCCAACTGTGCCGCCTTGGGTGCGAAGTCAGGCCACCGGCCCTCGTTGGCCATGTCCGGCACGCGGACTGTCTGCTCCTCGAACGCAGCGTCCAGGCACGGCCCCTGCCCGGTCGACGTCTGCAGGTCGTCCACCTGGCGTGGCAGGTCACCGGTCGCGTGCCGGGACGACACCTCAGCCCGTCCCTGCACCACGCTCAGCGACCCCTCATCGGTGCCCGGGATGAGGGCGACGGCGGCCCGAACGAGCTGCTCCAACATCGCACCGGGTTCGGGCTCCGCCTCCAGGGACCGGGCGATGTCCGCGAGCTGCTGGGCCAGGGCGTCGGTGTCGACGGCGGTGCCTTGGTCCTGCGCGGACGGCTTCCCCTTCGGGCTCTCGTACTCAGACGGCGTCATGCCCCCGGATTGTCCCGCATCCGCACGCCGGACAGGGGCGGACGCCCGCACGGTTGGGTGCGGGCGTCCTACACGCACGACAGTCAGGGCCCTGCTGTTCGGCGCGTAGGCCAACACAATCCTCGAGCTGGCCCACGTGCTAGGGACCAAGGTCCCGCGACGCGCGATGCGGCCCTGCCTTCGCCGGGGCAGTGGGCGCCCCCGCCAGGGGGTGGACGGGGGCGCGGCGGGTATGACTAGGAGAACCCGCGCTCCCACCATGACGGGGGGCTCTGTCGTTGGTACAGGGACCAAGGTCCCGACGGGCAACGCGGCACGCTTGGCGCGGCTGACCGCAGACAGTCGGGACCAATGGCCCGTCGCGGCCCTACACGGGTGCGTTTAGCGTGCCGGAATGGCGTGGTTCTTTCGCGGTGTGCAGGACGGCGACGGCACCTGGGCGTGCCGCCGCGGGTTGACCGTCCTCGACCGGCACGCATCGCTGGACGACGCGGTACGGCACCTCCAAGACCTCGCCGACCACAACCCGCCAGCGGTCGTGATGATGCACTGGAACGACGGACACATTGAGGAGCCGGCACCGCCAGGCACGTAGGCGCTCAGAACAGTGCGAGGGCAGGGTCGGCACCGCGCCCGGGTCAGGGGGCGCCATCAAAACGGCACGGGCTGCTATCTGGCCCCACGAACAACCCAGGCCGCCGGACACTTGGAACTGCAACCCTTGCCGTCACGCCTGCGACAACCACTCCCACACCGCAGCCAAGCCGTCCTCCGCCGCGTCAGCCTGAACAACAACCCGACGCTCCTCATTCGAGGGCAGCAGCTGCTCCACCACGACCAGGAACCACTGGTCCATGAAGATGCCCGCCACGTGCGCCTGGAAGTCAGCGTTCAACGACAAGCACACCGCAGAGAGAAACCCGGCATCAGTCACCGGCCGCGCCCGCAGAACCCTCGACCCCTCAGACAACCGCTCGGTCACTCGAGCCCGCAGCTCGGCCGCCGCCTGCGCCCCCTCCGGTGAGCACGTGCACACCATCGGCAGCTGCACCGTCTCCACCTCGTCACCACCGCTCACGACGCGCCACCACCCTCCTGCGGCTCCATGCGCGTGATGCTGCCGATGGTCGAACAGATCCGCCACTGCTCCCACAGCTCGTCCTCCGGGTCGTCGAAGAACACCAAGCTGCGCCTACCGACCTCCGGCCACGCCCCCACCTTGGTGATGCGCACCGTCACGTCGTCGTACTCCATCGAGGAGCTCTCCGGCCCCGGCTGACGCCGGTACGTCATCGCGTCCAGGTCCCACACATGCGTCGTCGTGGCCTTCAGCGACGACACCAACCACACTCCACCCATCCCGGGCCCCAGCTCGTTCACGCTGTCGCATGTAGGGCTCTGCACGTGGTCGTTCTCGTGCGCTGCTTCTGTCGCCATGACGTGACCTTGCCAGTTGGCACCGACAACGCCTCGCGGCCGGTCCGCGGGCCGTAGCCTGCACGGGTGGCCCGCGTGGACGCTGACGACGACACCATCCAACGGTTCGTCGTGCGCCACTACCGGTACGACTCCGACCGTCACGAGCGCCGGCACGTCGTCGTCGACGCGTTCGACACCGAGGCCGAGTACCTGGCCGCCATCGAGGACGTCCGTGCCGGCATCGAGGTCCGGCGCGCCGCGGGTGAGGACGTTGACCCGACCGAGCACGCGTCCGGCATCACGTACGCGCCGGGCGACCGGGCGCGGGCCGCGACCGGGCACCTGCTGCGCCGCATGGTGGAACACGGGGTGAACCCCAGCCGATACATCAACCTGGAGGACCTCCCCTCGAACATCACGTACATCGAAGCCAGCGAGCCCCAGCCGGCGTGGGGAAGCGATCAGGTCGCGGCCGAGCTGTCCGCCGCAAAGCGCGAACGCGCCGACCGGCCGCGTCAGCGCCGGGCGCCGCTCGGGCCGCACACCCAAGCCGAAATCCTGTACAGCCAGCAAGTGAAGGAGGCGGCTCGGCGCTACAACAAGCGCGTCCGGGTCGTCGGCGGCGTGTACGTCGTCGTGGTGGCTGCGACGTTGCTGCTGTTCGGCCGGCACCTGACCGGAACCGCGCAGCGCGGGTACGCGGTCGCGGTGTTGGTCGGGCTGGTGGCCATCATGGTGTGGATGGGTGTGCTGCTAGTGCGGCAGTGGCGCTGGATGTACCGCGGCTACCGGGCCGCCAAGGCGGGGAACCAGGCGCCGCCTGCCCCGTGAACCCGGGGCGTCAGGCGCCGGTGTCGGGCTGAGCGGGTAGCGCCCGAGCGGCATGGAGGCTCACGCGTGGGCGGGGCCTGTCAATGCACCCACCCGCGGCTGGGCCGCCCCGGAGGTCGGGTCAACCACAACCCCTAACTAGTGCGGTGACTCCCGCCGTGGTGACGGGGACGACGATGGAGTCATGAGCGTGCACGTCACGGTTCTGTACTTCGGCGGCTGCCCGGCTGGCAGACCGCCATCGAGCATGTGCACGCCGCCGCGGACCGGACCGGCGTGACAGTCCAGGTGAGCACGCAGGCGGTCGAGTCCACCGAGGACGCGGACCGGCTCGGGTTCACCGGGTCGCCGACCATCCTGCTCGACGGAACCGACCCGTTCCCCCAGCCCGGGGAGATCTCGGCCCTGTCCTGCCGGGTGTACACCACCCCGGACGGCTTGGCCGGTTCGCCCACCGTCGAGCAGCTCGCCGACGCCCTCACCCGGCGCACCGCCTGAATCGGCACGTCCGGCCTCTGGTCAGCAGCCGGGTCCTGGGTGACGATGGGCGCATGGCGGCGGCTGCGGCAGTTGAGCACGCGCAGGAGGAGCGTCCCACCTGCTGGTGCTGCGGGAACTCGTTCGAGGAGCGGGACCTGTCGAGGCTCGGGTCCCACCCCGAGGTCGGGGTGTGCGGCGGATGCGCTGTCTGGCTGGCTCGGCGTGCCCGCGCCGCAGCTGACGGGGGCGCACGTACCCCGGGCGCTGTGTTTCGCCGGGCGACGTTGGCCGCGCGGGGGCGGGTCATGCGGGCCGGAGTGCAGCACTGGCCGGTGCTCGGCCCTGTGCTGCGCCGCCTGAACCGACACCTGCCCTGATGCCAGACCGGGGGGTGAGTCCGCGAGGCCAGCACGCCCACCCAGTAGACCGCGCTGGCATCGCCGCCGGCCTCAACGGCTGCCGCGACGACCTGCACACCCTGATGGCTGCCGCGACGCCGGCTCAGCTGCGCGGACACAGCAACGGCACCAAGTGGACGAACGAGCAGCTGCTCTTCCACATGGTGTTCGGGTTCCTCATCGTGCGCCGGCTGCTCCCGCTCGTGCGGGTCATGTCCAGGCTGCCGCGCTGGGTCGGCCGAAGCTTCGCCTGGCTGCTCGACGCGGGACGGGTCCCCTTGCACTGGGTGAACTACGCCGGGTCGTGCGGCGGTGCGCTGGTGTTCAACCAGGCCCGTATGGGCCGGCTATGCGACCACACCATCGACCACCTGGTCACCAGCCTCGAGCAGGAACCCGAGGACAGGCTGGGTCGCTGGATGCCGTTCCCGACCAGCTGGGACCCCTACTTCGAACCGCACATGACCCTGGCCTCCGTGTACGCATACCCGGCGCTGCACTACGCACACCACCGCAAGCAGCTCACCCTCGGCACCTGACGACACGATGCGCTCCACGGGAGCCACCCGACACGCCGCGCCCGTCCAGCTCCACACCAGATGCCCCGCCGCAGGGCAGGCTTGGCGTGTCCGCAGGCGGCGCGCACGAAGAAGCGCGCCCCCGGTTTCGATGAACCGAGGACGCGCTTCGATGCGCCATTCACGAACCGTGAACCCACCCTAAAAGCCGAACACGTCTGGACGCCGAGGGGCGTCACGGCCAGCACTGCGCCACCGGCGAGTCTGACCGGCCGGGGAGAACGCGGCGGGACGCGACGGTCGACTGCCACGAGGACCCGGGCTCCTCGCTGAGCCGTGGGCGGCGCCCACCTTTCAAGCCACTGCCCGTCGCCGGGGCCTCGCTCTTCGTGGTCTCGGTCGAGGACGACGCGCCCTGGGTGCCGCGAGCATTGGCCATGCTCCGGTGGACGCCTCTGCGGCGCCACCGGAGCAGGTCACGCACCGGTGTCGCAATCGAGTGTTGGAATAGTTGCGATTGCTGTTACGGTTGACACCGTCGCGGCCCAGCAGCAGCCGTTGGCATCTGAGGAAGAGGTTTGAGGCAATGACGAGCAACGACTCGGTGGACCAGGTGGAGACCCTGCTGGGGCTCACTCCGCGGACCGACCTTGCCGCGGACGTGCCCCAGCAGGTGCCCGAGCGAGACTCCCAGGTCGGTCGACGTGTACGCCTGGCTCGTCGTCGCGCCGGACTGGATGGGCGCCAGGCCGCACCGTTGGCCGGTCTGACACCGGACAAGCTGTCCAAGATCGAGTCGGGCAAGCGTCGCGTGTCGCCACGGGAGCTTCCCGCGCTGGCTCGCGCCCTCGGCGTGTCGATGCCTTGGCTGCTGGGGACCGCCGACGCGTCCCGCTCAGCGTTGGCGCTGGCGCACCGAGTTGCCGCCGGCGAAGGCGAGCGCGCCACGTCCGCAGCTCGCACCCGGGCGGTCGCAATCCTCGAAGCTGAGGACCGGCTCTCACGGAACACCGACCTGCCAGGCAGGTACCTGTCTCCCGCGGGTGCCGCCATCAGCCAACTGGTCGCGCAGGAGTACCAGCGGACGCCTCGCACCAGAGCAGAAGCTGGGCGCCAGGGGCGGTCGCTGGCCGAAGATGTGCGCCGTCGGCTCGAGCTCGGTGTTGCCGAGGTGGGAGACCTGCCCGCCTTGATCGAGATGCACTTCGCGGCTGATGTCGCCCTCAGCCCGTTGGGACCGGGCTCGGACGGCTTGTGCGCCCATGACGGTGACGCGGCACTGCTGGTCGTGAACACAGACTTCCCGTGGGGGCGTGCACGGTTCACGCTGGCGCACGAGCTCGGTCACCACCTGCTGCGCGATGCTCGCGACGTCATCGAAGAAAGTCAGAGCCAGATGCTCGACGGCACGTTCGTCGAACGTCGCGTCAACAGCTTCGCAGCGCACTTCCTTCTGCCCATCGCCGCCGTGTCCACCACGATGGCATGGCTTGGCGTGACCGCCGATGACGTTGCCGGCGCCACAGAACGCGGACGCCTGGCCGTGGGGTACCTGATGGTTCGCTACGGCGTCTCGCTGCCGTGTGCGCTCGGGCAGCTCGTCGACGCAGGATTCCTCAAGGTCACCAGGCGCGCCGAGCTGGCCGACGCGTTGCACCCAGGCAGCCTCGTTCGCGCTGCGCAACGGCTCATTCCAGGCAGGCCAGGCCCCGAACAGACGCTGCGCGAGCAGCGACCCCCGGCCCGGCTGGCCACGGCAGCCCTCGAGGCGGCACGCCGCGGCACAGTCGGCATGAACACCGTCGCTGCCGTGTTGGGCCGCGAAGACGACGAGCGCCTCTTCGACGAGGTGATGTTCGACCAGCCCGCCGCGGCGTGCACGTGAGCAGGCCGACACCCCGGCACATCTGGTTTCCGGACACGGCCTCACTGCTGTCCATGGCAGTGGACCCAACCATCACCGCGGCCGTGCTGGCGGAACTCGGAAACAACCCCGTCATGCTCGTCGACGTCGTCGTGGACGAGCTCGAGTACCGCGCCACCCAACCCCAGACAGCGCACCTGGCGCAGTCCGCGCTCGACACCGTCCCAACGAACTGGATCCGCGTGGACACAGGCCGTTACGTCGACCTGGGACAAGTGCAGGACGCCCAGGCAGACGTCGCCGACGGTCGACCCCTCAACGACGACATGCAGCACTGGGCAGAGTCGACGATCATCGCAATGGGCCGCAGCGCAGCCCAGACGACGTCAACGTCGGTGAAGATGCTCCTTTCGGAGGACTACGACGCCCGACGAGTGGCGTCCCTGGTGCCACAGATGAGTGCGACGTCCATCCATGGGCTGCTGCACTCACGCGTACACGCCAACCACCTGACCGCCACACAGGCTGCCACCATGGCGGACCTGCTCAAGGGCGCCGACCGCGGACCCGAAGTCACCGCCGAAGACTTCGCTGACCCCACCGGGCGGCGTCTGGGCCGCGTGGGGCACCCGCGGCCGCCGCGGCCATAGCCACATCGAACGCCCGCGCCGCCGCAACACAGACTGCAGGCGGCGCACTGTCTGTGCAGAGCTCTACACTCACGCGCATCGGCAACGAACGGGGGACGCGGCGTGAGCGGTGACGGCGACTTCAGGCATGTGAGCAGCGTGCGCACAGGGCCCGGACACATCCTTGAGCTGACGTTCGATGACGGCTCCGGCGGCAGCTTCGACGTCGGCCCGTTCTTGTGGGGGCCAGCCTTCAACCGCCTCCGCACCGACCCGGCGCTGTTCGCCGCGGTGCGCGTCGACGAGGAAGCCGGCACCATCGTGTGGCCGAACGGTGCCGACCTCGCACCCGAGTTCTTGTACGACCACGCCGTCCTGCCTCCCGTGTTCGACCACGACCCGCGCACCCATCCGAGCCAGTGCCTGTTCGACGCCCTGACCGCACTGGCCGGCACGGAGCTCCAGGGTCGGCAGCGGCAGCAGACGCTCGAGCACGGTCGAGCCGCCCTGGCCGAGCTGGACGGTCAGGTGACCTCCGCCCGGGCGTGGGCGCGCGCACTGTTCCACGACCCGGCAGCACGCCTCGGACGGACCTGGGAGGACGCTCCCACCTGGCTCACCCGCGACCCCGAGCTGCACAACCCATGGGCGCACCGGACGTTGCGGGTGCTGCGACCAGTGGTGGCCCCGGGTGAGACGGTGACCGCGTTCCGACCCGACCGCGCAGAGGGCGCCGTGGCAGCCTTCGACGTCGGGGACCGGGTGTGGCTGTCCGGGCCCGGCGGGGCCCGGGCCGTCGCAGGCGTCGTCAAGGACGCCGGCGGGTTCGTCGTGGCAAAGGCGTTGACCGGAACAGACGTCGACGTGGAGCTGAGCTTCTCGTGGACGGACTCCTCGGGTCGGATGCGGGTGCTCGTCGACGAGCTGACGCACCCGCAGGCGGCAAAGCCAGGGGCGCTGCTGCTGGGTGGGGCCAGTCCACGTGAACGGGTGTGGGTGCAGGTCGTGGACCGGACCGGTCAGGGCGCGGACGAAGTCGTTCAGCTGCGAGCCCTACCGGTCCTGGTCGTTGACGAGTCACTGCTGCCCGACCCTCGCGGCGTGCCGGCCTGGTCCACCGACGAAGACAACGAAGCCCTGCCACACCCGCTCGCAGCGGGGGACCTCGTCGCCGAACGGGACGCCGGGGACCCACCCGGCACCGAGATGCCCGCCCGCATCACCTGGGTGGAACCCGAGCCTGACCGGCCAGGCGCGTGGCGCTACCGCGTCCTGCCGGCGCACTGACACCCGCCGGACCTGCTCGTACCCCGGGCATACTTTCAGGCGCCTTGAGTCATCCTCGGTGCGCTGGCAGGCAACCTGATTGGCCCGCACGCAGTTGTAGAGGCGACAGGGTGCTCAATGGCGATGCGTGAGAGGGGGGTGTGATGGGCCAGGACCAGGTGGAGGCAGAGTTCGCAGCGTTCGTTCAGCAGGCATCCCCACGGCTGCTTCGGGCCGCGTGGTTCCTGTGCGGTGAGGCCCACGCCGCCCAAGACCTCGTACAGGGCGCGTTGGAGAAGGTCCTGCCTCGATGGCGGCGGGTCCGCGACGGCGACCCCCTCGCCTACACGCGCACCGTCATGCTGAACCTGCACCGCGACCAGACCCGCGAACACAGACGTGAAACCGTCGTCGCCGACGTTCCCGACCCCGGATGGCGCGACCACAACGCCCAAGACCACACCTACCTGGCTCGGCTCCTGGCACAGCTGCCGCCGCGCGAACGGCAGGTGGTGACCCTGCGGTACTACGTCGGCATGTCCGAAGCGGACGTCGCCGCCCACCTCGGCATCAGCGTCGGCGCCGTGAAGTCCAGCGCGTCCAAAGGCGCAGCCAAGCTCCGTGCATTCATCCACCGGGAGGACAGCGAACATGTCCACTGACCTGACCGACTACCTCGAAACCGTCGCCCTGCCACCCATGCACGTCGACCCCGGCACCACCATCACCCGGGTACGCCGACGGCAGCGGACGCGCCGGGTCGCAGCGGCCGCCGCCCTCGTCGCGGTCGTCGCCACCGGCACCGCGTGGGGCCTGGCCGACTCCTCAGGCGACCAGACCGCGGTCCCCGCCGGCGCCAGCACCACCAACGGCACCGTCAACATCGCATTCGAAGGGTTCGCGTTCCGCTTCCGAACCCAACCCGACGGCGAAGTCGAAGTCAGCGGCAAACAGCTCGGCGCCAAAACATACGAACGCTACGCCGTCCTGCGCCTCGGTGACGGCATGGAGACATGGGCCCCCGCCGCGAACCGCCGTGCCGGAGTCATCGTCGGCGTGACCCGCACCCTGACCGGCCACCCGCACGACCTGCTCAACCCCGCCCTGACCCAAGGCATGACAGGAACCCAGGGGCAACCGCTGCCCGGAGGGCGAGTGCCGTTCATCCGCCAGTTCGACAACCCCAACGACGCAGCCGGATTCCACGGCATGGTGTTCGCCACACCCACCGGCACCCTGGCAGGTCCTGCCGGGAACCTCCCTTCACGGCCGTACCGCTCAAACCTGACCGGTCAACAAGGGATGACGTGGATCGACCAGCGCGCCGGCTTCTTCGGCTACGCCGAAACGAACGACGGCATGACCTGGAGCTCCCACCCGCTCGGCACCAGCGCCGCCGCATTCCTCGACCGGATCCAACTCCCCGGCGACGACCCGGCAACCCCGTCCGGAGCTCGCATCATCGCCGCCATCCCACCCGGCGCCACCAACGTCGACTTCCACTTCCCGGTCGGCGCGCAAGCCGTCACCATCACCCAGCTCAGCGCCGCCACCAACCAGTGGCGCGCCGTCGTAGGCGAGTACCGCACCGGCACCTCCAAACCCCACGCCCCAGCCGCAGTGAGCTGGACCGACGCTCAAGGGCGCCAGCACCAGGTCGCCGCAGCGCCCAACTGACCACGCACAAGCCGTCCGCCGCGACGGCCTGCGCGAGCTACGTGTAGAGCCATACACTCACGACATGGCAGATCCGGCCAAGGACGAGCTGACCGCGCTCGAGCGCGAACTGCTGGACTTCGAAGCCGCGGCCTTCCCCGGTGCTGGCGCCAAGGAACAGGCCATCCGGGTGGTGTTCGGGTGGAGCGCTAACGGGTACTACCAGCGGCTCAACGCGCTGCTGCAGAGGCAAGCGGCGTTGGAGTACGCGCCGTCCCTGGTGTACCGGGTGCGTAGGCGTCGTACCGCCGCGCAGCGGGCCCGCTCTGCCCGGTCCGGCGGAGTCGCGGAACCCCGGTAACAGAGCGCGTAACAACCCGCGTGACGGGACTCGCCCCCCGGGCCATGCCATGTGGGCACCGTGCCGACCGTGTACGGGGGACGAGTCGGGCTTGCGCCCGCAGTGCGTGAGCCGTCGGGGCGCCTCGAGAGCAGTACGGTGCCAGTGCACGCCGGCGCGAAGGAGGGGGACGCGATGCCGACAACGCGCCAGCTTTTGCAGGAATGGCGGCTGGCCCCGGCCTGGGCCGCCACCCTTGAGCGCGAGCTGCGCACCGCCGGCGTGCCGCGCGACGGACGGCAATGGCACGCGGACGCGGCGGCCGGGTGGGTGCGGTTGACCCTTGCGCGCAGCGACTTCCTCACCGCCCGCGACTACCGCATGGTCGCGATGCGCCTGGCAGGGTTCCCCCCGGCGGTCATCAAGGCGCGCGCCCACGCGAACCTCGAGGGTGACCAGCTCCCACGGACAGCGTTGTCGGTCGCGTTGCGGTACTCCCACGACGTCGCACCCATGCGGCCACGTCGAGCCGGGCACCGCCTGGTCCTTCATGGTCTGCCCGACAAGGTCGGCGTGCCTGACCTGGTCCGCCGAAGCGTGGAGCAGGCGTGGCTTGCAGGCGAACCCCCGGAGCAGATCGCCGCGAGCACCGGGCTCGGACCCACGCAGCTGGCTCGCGCGTTGGAGGGCCTGCCACCCCGGCTGACGACCGGTGACGTCAGCGACCGGTTCGGGTGGTCGGCGGCGAACATCTTCCAGAAACTTGCCCGAGGCACATTCCCCACCGAGGACGGCCGGTACGGAGTCGCTGGGCAGTTGCGCTGGTGGTGGCCAGCAACCGTCGAGGAGTGGGAGAGCGCCCGGCCCCTGGTGCAGTGCCCGCGCTGCCCGGCGAAGGTCCTTCGTCTGCGGTCACACCTGCGAGCGCACAACCGGCCGTAACGGCGCCGCTCGCGGCAGCTGGCACTGATGGGAGTTCGTCCGGGGCCCCGGGCCGACGGCGGTGGAACCGAGGGCCCACGTGGAAACAGCCGCGCTCGCTGGGGGTTCAGCGCTCGGGTCCAGGCACGTCCGAGTCAACGTCACTGACGTGGAAGTATGCGACCGTCCGCTGTCCCTCAGTGACCACGATGATGTCACCGGGCCCTACCTGGTGCGGCGGGACGTTGTCGACCACCAGCCAGCACGCGTCCGCGGGCGACCGAAACGCTGTTCGGTCCCTCACTCGCAGCACCACCGAAGCCAGACCGGACTCGAGCGGCGCTGGCGGGACGAATCCGGTCGCCACGTAGTCCTGGTCCTCCGGAGTCGCGGGCGGCCCCGAGTCGCGGCCGCCCTGTTCCTTCGTCAGCCACACGACGTGGCCATGGAAGGGGAGAAACTCACCACCGCGCATGGCTTCATGGTGCCCGAGCCGCCGTCGCGGCACTCGCCCCCGGATACGCCGAGGCATGCCGGTGCTTGGCCCCAGCCGTCCGGCATGGACGTCGCTGCCGTCGCCGACCACTTCGGCTGCAGCGAGCCGATGGCCCGCTGGCGCCTGGTCATCACCGGAGCCATGCGACTCATGAAGCGGCACCCATCGCGGTGAGCCTCGGCGCCGTCCCCGCGCAGGCGGGGGCCACCTGTCGCCGGGACGACGCCCGCAGCGGCCGGCGCGGTCCGCGCTGCCTCAGGGAGCCTTCTCGTCAGCGAGGTCGAGGTGGCACACCTGGAGCTTCGCGGCGCGGGCACGCACCGCCATGGCCGTGTCGAATGTGATCAGCGTGACCGGTCTGCCGGTAAGTCCCGCAAGCGCCTGAGCGCGGTCGACGAGCTCACTGTCCGGGTGCGGCAGCCGAACGTGACGCGGGTCGTCAAGGAGGAGGTGAATCACGGTTGGACCTGCGCTCCCATGCCCTGGCGCCAGGGTGGCCGAGATACCTGAGTCAGGAACCAGCGCGTTGATGCGCCGAAGGGCGCTGCGTGCGCGGGTGCGCTGGTTGGTTCGCTTGTGTCGGTCCAGCTCGTCAATGACAAGCATCGGAAGAACCACGTTCACCTGAACGTGGTTTTGCGCCTGCGCCACGCCGGCCCAGTCCACATCGTCGAACTCCATGCGGTGGTGCAGGTAGACGTTCGTGTCCGGCACTACCAGCACGCCAGGGGTCCGACGCCACTGCTCGAACCTTTCGGACAGCGCCGTCAAGGCGCCCTCGAGGCGATGTGTCGCCTCTCGAACTTCAAGCTGAACCAGCGACATCAGGGCTGAGTACGGTCCCGGGACCATGGCCTGGAGCGCCCAGTGGCGCGGCGTCAGCACAAGCCGATCAACCTCAGCCGGGTCAAAGCTCCGACCCAAGTGGTCGGCAGCGTCGTTCGCCCATCGAAGGTAGGCGTTATGAACCGTCGCAACGTCCCCCGACCCGACAGAGCTCAGTTCGTTCTTCACCCAGGAGAGAGCGTTCAGGGCAGTTGGGGCGTCGGTGCCCGGAAGGAGGTTGACCACCATGAGCTCAGGCTGGCAGCAGGTGCTGACATCGCAACTTCTCGGCAACCAGTCAGTGCACGAGCGGACCGCCCCGTGTTCGTGACGGCCCGAGCTCCAAGGCCCGCCCTGGACAAGGCGACCCTCGGCGAGGGCGCACAACACACCCTCGCGTCCCGAGGGCTCGACTTCAACAACACCCACGAGCGGTGGCTAACCGACGGCAACCCGGCCTGCACATCACGAGGGTCACCCGGGTTCGACGGTGAAGCTGATTCGCCTCGAGTGGGACGACGCGTCCTCGGCGTCGTTCTTGAAAGCCCCGGCTTCGCTGACGCGATCCGAGCGCGCCTTCGCCACGACCACGACAACGTCGCACTCCCTTGGGATGCCTCTGCGGCGCCGCAAGACGCGCCGGGCACCTGACGCGCTGGCGTCGCCCTCGCTCGCCGCCGCTCGAATCGCCACTGCCAGGTCTCGCCCGAGTACGCCTCGACCGCGGCCCGCGCCTGGGGGTAAGCGGCGTTTGCAGAACAGTGGCGCTCGTCGACGGATATCGTGCGTGCGTGCGCATGGACGCGTTCTGGGGACGGACGCTCGCGGGGGTGATGGTTGCCGCTGCGTGCTTGAGCGCGTGCGGCGGTGGCGGTTCGGCGGCCACACCGACTCTCACCCACGCCAGCACCGCAGCTTCTACCGCGACCAAGTCCGGGGCGCCTTCAGCCGCTGCTGAGCCGACCGAGCCGTCCAAGGCCGAGCTAGCCACCATGGACGTCGAAGCGGCGGCAATCGCCAAGCGCAAGGGCGGTCGTGACCCTCGGGCCGGGAGCGACCCGAGCCTCGACACGGCTGAGCCGAAGCTGGCGCTGGACGACAACCTGTCCGGATTCTCCCGGGCTGAGCAGCGCGACGCCTTGGAGTGGCTAAACGACTTCATGCGCAGGTCGACCTACGACATGAAAATGCTGCCGGTGACCAGGGACCCCGCGGACTGGGCGTCGGAGATGACTCCGGCGGTGCACCAGGCGTTCGCGGCCCAGGTGAAGGCGAACAAGGCGACGTGGGGATTCTCCTGGCGGGATGACCAGAAACGGTTCATCCGCGCTGAGCCGCTGCGGAACTACACGATGAAGGTGCTCGGCTCGTGGAGGTACCCGGGCGAGCACCCTGGGATGCAAGTCCTGGTTTACGTCGACATTCCGTACACCGTGTACGCCGGGGCACCACACCAGCCGGTCGACGTGCGCGGTCACTGGAGCATGGAACTTGTCACGGCGGTGGTGCCGGGTGGCCCACTGCGGTGGCGGCTGGCGCGCTGGAGGACCAACCACGACGACTGGATTGACGACTGACCGACCCCTGCCAGCGCCGCGGTGGCCCCGGCAATCTGAGGGCCAACGGTTCGGCCGCGTCCGGGAACGAAGGGGTGTTCGCTCCCCGACGCGCGGTTCCTTGCGACGCGACGCAGGTAGCGCGGCCGGCCGATACCGCGAGCACGGCGGACCGGCCGGAAGTTAGCCGGCTGCGCCGGGCCTAGGCACTTCCTCGTCGATGCCGGTGAGGTTCCAGGGCACCGGTGAGAGTGGTCGGTCCGGGTCGGCCACGCGGCTCGGCATGAACATCCGGAAGGTGGTCCCGTCGGCCGGTTCGATGTTGGCCGCCGTCTCCATGCCGGCAATGACCTGCGATCGCACCTTCGCACGGTTCCGCAAGCGCATGTTGGGGTGCCACAGGAGCGTGTCAGGCAGCTGCAGCGTGTGACCGGCGATCGTCGGCGTCCACGGCTCGTGGGTGATGCGGATCTGCCCTTCAGCATCGTTCAGCAACTGACTCAGGCCAGGTTCGGTGACGTCCAGCCCTGCCTTGAGGGTGAATGTGAACGACCGCACGTCGGGGGTCATGACGCACTGACCCTCGAGCATGAGACGTGCGCAGCGCAGGTAGATGCGCTCCTGGGTGGTCATGGAGGCCGGGATGGGGATGTCATCGCCGGTGGCACGGTTGATGACGTCGAGGTCGTCAGCGAGCTCGTTCAGCTCACGGAGCTCGGCGAGCCAGTCCTCACCGTTGGGCATGGCGAAACTCGTGGTGGTCCACGCGTGCAGCAGTTGCGCGCCGTCGATGGTGACGCGCATGTCGGAGGCGGTGGCGAGGTCGAACACCATCTGGGTGGCGCGGCGCAGGACAGCGGGGGAGCCGGCTGCGCCGCCGACGTCCCAGGACAGGTCCAACCGGCAGGTGCCTGCCGCCTCGTGCGGGACCAGGTAGGTCAGGGTGAGGGTGTCGTGAAACAGGGCTTGAAGAGAGTTCCCCATGACACCTAGAGACCCGTCGACGGCCTTGCCGCGGTGAGTGCCGACCCGGTTCCCCGCGGGGTCGGTGAGGGTGACGACGACGGGGGTCCCCGCAACGTTGCTGTTCAGCGGGATCGTCCACGACACCTGCACGTCATCCGTGGCACCTCGACGGACCAGCGGTGGCCCGTCGATGCGGAAGTTCTTGACCGTCCCGGCGGGTAGCGTGACCGACCCGGCCAGGCCGTATCCGAGGGTGCGGGTCATGTCGTGGTGCAGGCGGGTGTGGGCTGGTCCCAAGACCGTGTCGAACTTCAGCGTCACCGGGCTGAAGGTGGCGGCGTCGGCGTGCTTGGCGCGCAGGGTCTGTACCACGGTGTTGCCCTCGCGGGAGAAGTCGAACGTCCAGTGCGGGTCGACCGAGTCGACCACGTCGCCTAGTCCGGCCACTCGCTCGGCCAGATGCTCCGGCTCGGTCAGTGCAGCCTTCTCAAGGCCGAGCTGCTTCAGCAGCTCGATGGTCGCGTGGTCGCGACGCATCACGTTGAGTACGTCCGGATGCTCGATGAGCAGGTCGTCCAGAACGGTCTGGTGCCACACCGTGATGGTCGTGTCCGTCTCAAGGCGTAGCTTGGAGATGAACGCCCAGTCCGGCCGAGTCAGCTTTGAGGGCAGCACGAGGACCCACTGATCTGGCTGGTGCGCGAGCGCGGAGGTCAGGGAGTCGCGGATCTGGCGCTGCCGGGCCCGGTTTCTGCCTGAGAACCCGTCGAGGAAGAACTTCAGTTGGAAGATCGTCGTGTGGCCGTCGGAGTCCACCTTGAGGACGTCGATGCCCGCGTCGCCGCCACGGCCGTCGACCGGTTCCACCCGGGCGTTCCGGAACTTGCGGTGGATGAGCTGCTCGGCGAGCCGGTCGAACTCGGGCTGGGTGAGGTGCGCCCACTCCAGCGCCATCTTCTTGGCATCGGTCATCGTCTGCGACCCCCTCTGTGCGGTCATGCCGGTGCCAGTGTCCGCTGCGCAACCGACAGCCTCGGGCAGGCGGGCCGCGTGTCCGCCTCATTACCCGTCAGGTCGGGAGGCGATGAGAGGGTATGGGACACCGTCGTTGCCAACGCGCGCGGGTGGCGGCAGGGAGCGGGGCTTCACCGCGGGCGGGACTGCCGCAGTCTTACCGCTGCGGAAAGGCGGCGAGTTCGCTTTCCCACTCTCGGCAGCACGGTGGAGCGATGCCGGGTCGAGCCACACCGGAACTTGGTGACCTTCGCCGAATCGGATCTCGCCAACGGAGCCGGGCGGCGAGGACTCCTGCGAGAAGAAGACGAGTAGAGCGATCTCTCGATCAGTCCGTGACACCAGCTCGAGGTGCACGTTCGGCTCAGTGAAGTCCACGTATCGACTGGCTGGGCGTCCGTCGGCAACTGCCCGAAGCCACGTCAGCAGTTCGTAAGCATCTCGCGTGGTCAGACTGGGGTCTTCGAAGCTCCAGAAGAGATCCTCATCGCAGACGTTCCCGCGGATCACGAGCCAGTTTGCGTCCCAGTTCCACTCGCCTCCCCCTCCAGGGTGATCTGGGAACTGATAACCCAACGGCACGAGTTCGATAGAGCGACGTCCCCAGGCGAGAAGCGTGCCGACATCATGACGGCAAACCGGCAGGCCGTTGGGCCGAGAGCCTTAGGTGGGACCCGATCGATCCCCGCGCCGATGCCTGGCGGCCATGACTAGCGATGAGGTACGGGGTCAGTCCACGCGTGACCGCGAAGCCCTTGACGATCGTGGGCCATCGCCTGGATGGGCCTTGGCCAGAGGATGCTTTACCTGTCAGCACCCGGGTGCTGGTCATAAGGGCCGAGACGTGGGACGGTCCATGGCGCGAAGAATTCGAAGGCACGATCGACGCGACGTTCACCCCGGCTGCGCCACGCAACGCACATCCTCGACCTGATGAGGTGGAGTACTCCGTCGAGTTCGATCACCGCAGTTCGCCGCCGACGGTCTCGGCCCCTACCGCAAAGCCGTCATCTGGGATCGATACCTGGTACCCCTCCCTGAGACGCCCGTCGGCTAACCACACTGCGGATGAGCACGCGGCTCGCGGCATGAGCGGATGTTCAAGTTCGGCTCATCACTGTGCCCATCTTGTGCCGATTTGCAGGCACTTCAAGTGTCATGATGAGCCAGAATCAGTGCCAGCCGAGTGTCATGATCACCCGTGAAGTGTCATGTTGGGCCGTTTCTGACAGCCGCCCTCGTGCCCGGTGTTGAGCGCGGCGAGCATCTCGCGGACCTCCGCGCCACGCACCTCCCCCACCACGAGCCGGTCGGGCCGCATGCGCAGCGCCTGTCGCACCAGGTCGACGAGCCCGACGGCCCCGCGGCCCTCGACGTTGGCGCCACGGCCCTGCAGCCGCACGACGTGGGGGTGGCCCACCTGGAGCTCGCGCACGTCCTCGACGAGGACGAGCCGCTCCGCGTGGGGGACCTCCGCCAGCAGGGCGGCGAGCAGGGTCGTCTTGCCGCACCCCGTCCCACCCGTCACGACGAACGAGCACCGGGCGAGCACCAGGCGCCGCAGCAGCTCCTCCGTCTCGGACCCGAACATGCCCGAGGCACGCAGGGCGCGGAGCCCGTCGGCGCGGGCCCGCGGAACCCGCAGGCTCACGTGGGCGCCACCCTCGACGAGCGGCGGGAGGATCGCGTGGAGGCGGACGCTGCCGGGCAGCAGCCCGTCCACCCAGGGCTGGCTCTCGTCGAGCCGCCGTCCGGCCAGCCCGGCGAGCCGGACGGCCAGGCGGCGGGCCGCACCGGGGTCCTCGAGGCGCACGTCGGCCCGCGCGAGACCGTCCCCGCGGTCGACCCAGACCGAGCCGTCACCGTTGACGAGCACGTCGGTGACGTCGGGGTCGACCAGCATCGGCTCGAGCGGGCCTGCCCCCAGCACCTCCGCCGCCAGCCGTTCGCGGGCGGCTCGGACGCCGGCGGCCCCGAGTGTCGCGGTGTCCACGGCGGCCACCGCCCCCACGAGGTGCTCGTCCGGGGCGAGGCCCTGTCGGATCTGGTCGGCGATCGCCCGGCGCTGCCCGGGTGCGGCCGACCCGAGCCCGCCGCGCTCGGCGGGAGACCGGGTCACAGCCCACCCCCGCGGCTCACGGCAGCCGGCTCGGCGCCCGGTCCCGAGGACGCCGAGGAGGCCGAGGACGGCGTGGACGGCGTGGACGGCGACGTCAGCGGGCCACCGGGCCCGACGGTGGTCGCGACGGTGGTCGTGGTCGCGACGGCCGCCCGCTGCGCCCTCGCCACCCCCGCGAGCGCCAGCAACCGGTCGGCCACCGACTCGACGGCACCGCGCGCCCGGGAGCCCGGCAGCCGGGCCCGGTCCTCGTCGGCACGAACCCGCGGGTCGTCCCGCAGGACCCCGGCGAGCGGCAGGTCCAGGTGCACGGCCACGTCCTCAGGGGCGACCGGCTCCCGGCGGGCGCCGCGCAGGACGAGCAGCGCGTCACCCGGCAGCACACCCCGCTGGACCAGCGCGCCCGCGTCCGCCAGCCGCCGGGCACTCACGCCCGCGAGCACCACCACCGCGGTGCACAGGTCCAGCAGCTCCGGATCGGCGCCGGTGTCGAGGACCACGAGGCCGGCCACCGTCGCCAGCCCCTCGACCGCTGCACGCACGGTGACGGAGCCCGGCGGGTCGCCCCGCGCGGCCAGCACGCGCAGGGACCCCTCGCCGGGCAGGGCCCGCAGCAGTGCGGCACCGTCGACCCGGCCGCGCAGGTCGGCGAGGTCGCCCCAACGCAGCCCGGGCAGGTGCTCCACGCAGGCGGTGACGTCGACACCACCGGCGCGGGGTCGCCCGTCGACACAGGCGCTGACGCCGACGAGGGGGCCAGCGCGGACGGCGAGGGCGACGGCCAGCGTCGACGCCCCCAGGCCTCCGGAGGCGCCCACGACACCGATCACGTGGTGGTCCATGCCGCCAGCGTCGTGCGGGACGGCGGGCGCTGACAGGACGAGGCCCCGGGGCTGTGGACGAACCAGGACACGTCCGCACCCTGTGGACGAGGGCGGGCGACGCCGAGTCGGACCTGTGCCGGAAAAGGGGACGGCCCCGGTCGGGGGGACAACCGGGGCCGTCGACGCGCCATGCTCCGGGGGGGAGGAGCAGGTGCGCCGGTCCGCTCGACCCCGAGGGGGAGCGAACGGACCAATCGTGGACCATTTAGCCTTCAACCGCAACTCGCCACGCGCCCGGCGTGGCGAGCCCGCGGACGGGAGAGGCGGGTGGGGCCCGACGGGCCCCAGCCGCCCGGCGTCAGCACCGGGGGCCACGACCCCAGCCACCCGAACCCAGCCACCCGCGATCCGCGGCGGTCGGCACGGCGCAAGCCCCGGACGGGCACGGGCCGAGCCGCGGGGGCGGCCGGCCGAGCCCGGACGCGGGATGGCACCCCGCTCGTGCGAGGTGCCATCGACCGCGACCCGGCTCGGGTTACCAGGCGTGCACTCAGTTGTCGCAGCGGGACAAGCCCGCCCACGATCGGTCCACCAGTGGACTGCCCGCGCGTGGGTGCCCGAGGAGGATCGCGGTGGTCGTCGGACTCGCGTACGTCGACTTACCTCATGTCTACCCCTGTCGGCGGGGCAACGTAAGCCTTGACTTTGGTCCCGGGTGCGCGCCGAGCGCGTCGCCGCAGGTCAGCCGTCCGCGGCCGCTCAGCAATCCGTGACCGGGTGGGCATGGGCGCGCGCCTGCGCGGGAGCCCGCCCGGAGGGAACCGGTCTCAGGTCAGCCGGCCGGCGCGGACGGCGTCGCAGACCTCGACCCCGGCACCGGCCGCCGCGACGAGCGCGTCGGCGCTGTGCTCGATCCACAGCCCCACTCCTGCGCCGGAGCCGGTGGCGTATGCCGCGAGCGCACCGAGGTACGCCGGCCCGCCCTGGGCGGCGTGGCCCGCCTCCACGACCGCGACTCCCGTGGGGTCGAGCCCACGGGCCTGGACGACCGCGCGGGCCAGCGCCCGGGCGACCACGCCGTTACCACGCACGAACGGCCGCGCCGTGACCACCTCCGCGTGGGCGACGGCCGCGACGACGAGGGCGGGCACGGCCGCGTCGACGGTGAGGACCGCGGTCAGGGACTCGAGCCGCGCCGCCAGCGACGCGGCGTCCGGGGCGGGCCCGAGGTCGGTGAACTCCGCGCTGACCTCGTCCCCCGTGCGCGGGCGACCGAGCTGGTCGGCGGCCACGAGGCCGGCGGCCGCGGCGACGTGCAGCCGCGCCAGGGCCTGCAGGGGCGCCGACGAGACGAGCGCCCGCACGTGCTCGCTCTCGGCGGTCGCCTGGACCGCGCTCCGGGCCACCTGCTCGACGGGGTCCGGCTCGAGGGGCCACTGCGCCGCTCCGCGCACCACGTCGCGGACCAGGTCGAGCGGCACGGTCGCCCCCTCGAGGGCGGCGCTCGCCTGGGCACCGCGCACCCGCGACTCCGCCGCCGCTTCAGGGATCCGTCGGCGCAGCGCCTCGTGCCAACGCAGCTGCTCGCACGCCTGCCGCGCGGCCGCGACCTTCTCGGGTATGCCGGGCAGCTCGCCCAGGGCGGTGAGGGAGGAGGCGACGTCGACCACGTCCAGCAGCCTAGAGAGGCGGCTGCCACCGAGCGCAGGCAGCCACCCCGCGGACAGCGGCGCCCACGCGCGCGTGACGGCGGCCGTTCACCGGCGACCACCCCTGTGCGCCACCGGACGACACCCACCGGGATGCCCTGCGCCCTACAGTTCCCCTGTGTCGGGCAGCTTCTCCGTCCCCACCGCCATCGTCGTCGCGGGCGCGATGGCGCTCCTCTACGCGCTGGTGCGGCTGGTCCACCAGGGCCGCAGCGCCCGCCGCGGGTTCGTCTCCGACGTGGACCAGGCCACCTACCGCACGCTGCACACCGCCTCCCTCGCCGCCCGGCACCTGCAGGACGGGCTCACTCCCGAGGGCACCGCCAAGGCGGCCCGCCACCTTCGCAGCCTGCTCGGCGCACCGGCGGTCGCCGTGTGCGACGGCACGGGGCTCGTGGCGGCCGACGGACTCCCCGACCAGCACACCGCCGCGGCCCCGCAGCACGCGGCCGAGGTCCTGCGCTCGGGCCGCACCATCGTCCTGGGCCCGGACCGGGTGCAGTGCCCGGACCCCGACTGCCCGGTGCGCACCGCTGTCGTGGCCCCAGTCGTCACCGGCGACCGCGTGGTGGCGGCCATCACGGCATACGGGCCGCAGGCGTCGGCGGGGCTCGCCCGGGCGACCGAGGAGGTGGCGGGCTGGATGGCGACCCAGGCCGAGCTCGCCGAGCTCGGCCACCAGCGCAGCCGGGCCATGGAGGCCGAGCTGCGCGCCCTGCGCGCCCAGATCAGCCCGCACTTCATCTACAACGCCCTCGCGGCGATCGCGACGTTCGTCCGGACCGACCCGGCCCGGGCGCGCGAGCTGCTGCTGGAGTTCGCGGACTTCACCCGGTACGCGCTGCGGCGCGGCGGCGCGTTCACCACCCTCGCCGAGGAGCTGCGGAACGTCGAGCGGTACCTCACCCTCGAGCAGGCGCGGTTCGGCGACCGGCTGCGGATCTCGCTGCTGGTGGCCCCCGAGGTGCTGCCGGTCACCGTGCCCTACCTCGCGATCCAGCCACTGGTCGAGAACGCCGTGCGCCACGGCCTCGCCGGCAAGGAGGGCGGCGGCCAGGTGCGGATCGTCGCCACGGACGACGGAGCCGCGGCGACCATCACGGTCGAGGACGACGGCGTCGGCTCCGACCCGGTCGTCGTCCGGGCTGCGCTCGACGGCCACGCCGACGCCGACAGCATCGGGCTCGGCAACGTCGACGCCCGGCTGCGCCAGGTCTACGGCGACGACTTCGGCCTCGTCGTCGAGACCGCCCCGGGCGCGGGCACCAAGGTCACCTTCCGGGTGCCCAAGTACGCGCCCGGCGTCCACGCCACCACGTAGGCTTCGCCCGTGGCCGGCGCCCCCTCCGCAGACCCGGAGCCCGTCCGCCCGCAGGACGCCGACGGCGGCGCCGCGGGTCCGGCCCTGCGCGCCCTCGTCGTCGACGACGAGGCGCCCGCCCTCGAGGAGCTCAGCTGGCTGCTGCGGCAGGACACCCGGGTCCGCGAGGTGCGCACCGCCTCCAGCGGGGCGGACGCCCTGCGGGCCCTGGACGCCGGCGACGTCGACGTCGTCTTCTCCGACATCTCGATGCCCGGGCTCGACGGCATGGAGCTCGCGCGGGTCATCGCTCGCTTCAGCCAGCGTCCGCAGGTCGTCTTCGTCACGGCGCACGACAAGCACGCGGTCGACGCCTTCGCGGTCGAGGCCACCGACTACGTGATGAAGCCTGTGCGGGCGGACCGCCTCGCGGAGGCCGTACGCCGCGTGGTCGCCGCGCGCGAGCCCGGTCCCCCCGCGCCGCGCACCGAGCCCGACGACGAGACGATCCCCGTCGAGCTGGCCGGGGTGACGCGGTTCGTGGCCCGCAGCCGGATCCGCTACGCGCAGGCCCAGGGCGACTACGCCCGGCTGCACACCGACACCGGCTCGCACCTCGTCCGCATCCCGCTGTCAACGCTCGAGGAGCGTTGGGCTGCAGCGGGTTTCGTGCGCATCCACCGCAGCACGCTGGTGTCGCTGCCCCACGTGCGCGAGGTCCGCATGGAGCACGGGCGCTGCAGCGTGGTCCTCGAGGACGTCGAGCTGCAGGTGAGCCGCCGGCACACGCGCGAGCTGCGCGACCGGCTGCTGCGCGCCCCGAGGCCGACGCCGGGAACGGGGCCGTGAGCGAGCGCGAGGAGCCGCCGCAGCGGGTGCGCGTCACCTCGAGCCGGCGCGACGCCCCCACCCGCAGCACCCCGCGGCCGCTGACCCGGGACCTCGACGAACAGAGCACCCTCGGCGAGGTCTACATGTCGGGACTCATGGCCGCACAGCTGCGGCTCGCCCTGCAGGTGCTGGCGTTCGGCGCGGTCGGCCTCGGCGGGCTGCCCCTGCTGTTCCTCCTGGTGCCTGCGACCCGGGCGCTGTCCCTGGGCGGGGTGCCGTTGGCGTGGCTGGTGCTGGCCCTCGTGGTCTACCCGGTCGCGCTCGTCGTCGCCCGGTACTACGTGCGCGCCTCGGAGCGGGTGGAGGCACAGTTCAGCCGCGAGGTGGGGCGACGGTGACGCGCGCGACCACGGCTCCCGGCGCTGCGGGGCACCCGGCGCGGGGCGGCGGCAGGGACGAGGCGTGAACACGGCATACGGCGTCGTCGCCATCGTCCTGGTCTGCACGGTGACGCTCGCGGTGGGCGCCTTCGGGCTGCGCCTGTCGCGCACCACGAGCGACTTCTACGTCGCCGGCCGCACCGTCACGCCCTATCGCAACGCCAGCGCCATCGGCGGCGAGTACCTCTCTGCCGCAAGCTTTCTCGGCATCGCGGGGCTCGTCTACACCGGCGGGCTCGACATGCTGTGGTTCCCGGTCGGGTACACCGTCGGCTACGTCGTGCTGCTGGTCCTGGTCGCTGCCCCGCTGCGGCGCTCCGGGGCGTACACCCTCGCCGACTTCGCCGAGGCACGGCTGGAGTCCACCGCGATCCGGCGCCTGTGCTCGCTGCTCGTCGTGGGCATCGGCTGGCTCTACCTGCTGCCGCAGCTCCAGGGCGCGGGGCTCGCGCTGCGGGCGGTGACGGGCGCGCCGTCCTGGCTCGGCGGGCTCGTCGTCGCGGTCGTCGTGGTCGCCAACGTCGCCGCCGGCGGCATGCGCTCGATCACGCTCGTCCAGGCGGTGCAGTACTGGATCAAGCTCACCGCCATCGCTGTCCCGGCGTTCGTGCTGCTGGCCGTCTGGGTCGGCGACGGCACGCCCGCCCCGGACGTCCTGCGCTCCGACCCGGGGTGGGCCCAGCCACTGCACGGGCTCGCCGGCCAGGGCCACCCCGTGTACGCGACCTACAGCCTGCTGCTGGCGCTGGCCCTCGGCACCATGGGGCTGCCGCACGTTCTGGTCCGCTTCTACACCAACCCCGACGGCCGGGCCGCCCGCCGGACCACGCTGACCGTCGTCGCCCTGCTCGGCGTCTTCTACCTCTTCCCGCCGCTCTACGGCCTCTTCGGCCGCGTCTACCTGCCCCGCCTGCCCGCGGGCACCGCCCCCGACACCGTCATGCTCAGCCTGCCGGGGCGGGTGCTGGAGGGGGCTGGCGGCGAGGTCCTGTCGGCGGTGCTGGCGGGCGGGGCGTTCGCCGCGTTCCTCTCGACCGCCAGCGGCCTGACCATCTCCGTCGCCGGCGTGCTCGACCAGGACGTCCTGCGGGCGCGGCTCGCGCGCGTGACGTCGCACGACGCCACGACGGTGCAGGGCTTCCGGCTCGCGGCGGTGCTGGCCGTGGTGGTGCCGTATGCCGCATCGCGCGTCGTCGAGCCCGTGGGCCTGGCGACGATGGTGAGCCTGGCGTTCGCCGTCGCGGCGTCGACCTTCTGCCCGCTGCTGGTCCTCGGCTCCTGGTGGCGCGGCCTGTCGACGGTGGGAGCGGCAGCGGGGCTGGTCGTCGGCGGCGTGCTGGCGGCCGCCGCGGTCGGGATCACGGTGCTGGCCGGGCCGATCGACGGCTGGCCGGGGGCGCTGCTCGGGCAGCCGGCGGCCTGGACGATCCCGCTGGCCTTCGCGACGAGCGTCCTCGTCTCCCTCGCGACCCCGGGCCGCATCCCGCGCCACACGGCGCGGACCATGGTGCGGCTGCACACCCCCGAGGACCTGGCCCTCGACCGGGGCTGACCCGTCCTCGGTGGGGCTGACCCGTCCTCGACTCAGGCGGACCAGCCACCGCCGGCCCCTGGGGCGCCCGTTCGTCGCGCGGGGACGACCGCTCGGCGCACGCCCGCGCACCACCTGGCGACCGCGTCCCCCGTACGCCGAGAGGCGGCCCGGCATCCCTCCCCCGGCGGGGTGACCGGCGCCACAGTGGCGCGCAACGCGGGAGTGGCCCGCGCGACCACTGGAGGTGCCTGCCGTGAGCAACGACGCTCGCACGGACAGCGACCGCTACCTCGACCTGCAACGGTCCGAGGAGTTCGCTGAGCTGCGGACCCGGTTCCGCAGATTCGTCTTCCCCATGACCGCGCTGTTCCTGGCGTGGTACTTCCTGTACGTCCTGCTGTCGACGTACGCGCACGACTTCATGTCCACGAAGGTGTTCGGCAACATCAACGTGGGCCTCATCTTCGGGCTCGGCCAGTTCGTCTCGACGTTCGTCATCACGATGCTCTACGCCCGCTGGGCCGACCGCGAGTTAGACCCGCGGGCCGCCGAGCTGCACGAGCGCCTCGAGGAGCAGGGGGTGGACCTGTGACCGCGCTCGTCCAGGGGACCGCGCCCGCGCTCGTCGCCGCAACCGACGTCGGCAGCCCCACCCTCAACATCACGATCTTCGGCATCTTCGTCGTCATCACGCTGGGCATCGTCATCCGGGCTTCGCGGAACAACCGGTCCGCCGCGGACTTCTACGCCGGCGGGCGGGCGTTCACCGGGCAGCAGAACGGGATCGCCATCGCCGGCGACTACCTGTCGGCGGCCAGCTTCCTCGGCATCGCCGGTGCGATCGCGCTCAACGGCTACGACGGCTTCCTGTACTCGATCGGGTTCCTCGTGGCCTGGCTCGTGGCCCTGCTGCTCGTCGCCGAGCTGCTGCGCAACGCGGGCAAGTACACGATGGCCGACGTGCTGTCGTTCCGGCTGCGGCAGCGCCCGGTCCGGATGGCGGCGGCCATCTCGACCCTCGCCGTCTGCTTCTTCTACCTGCTCGCGCAGATGTCCGGCGCCGGCGGCCTCGTCGCGCTGCTGCTGGGCATCGAGGACAAGGCCGGCCAGTCCCTGGTCATCGCGGTCGTCGGCATCCTGATGATCGCCTACGTTCTCATCGGCGGCATGAAGGGCACGACGTGGGTGCAGATCATCAAGGCGGTGCTGCTCATCATCGGCGCCGGCGTGATGTTCCTGTGGGTGCTGGGCAAGTTCGGGGTCAACCTCAGCTCGCTGTTCGGTGACGCGGTGGAGGCGTCCGGCGGCAAGAAGGTGCTCGACCCGGGGCTGCAGTACGGCAAGACCGGCACGACGAAGATCGACTTCATCAGCCTGTCGCTCGCCCTCGTCCTCGGCACCGCGGGCCTGCCCCACGTGCTGATGCGCTTCTACACCGTGCCGTCGTCGAAGGAGGCGCGCCGCTCGGTCGTGTGGGCGATCTGGCTGATCGGCATCTTCTACCTGTTCACCCTGGTGCTGGGCTACGGCGCGGCCGCCCTCGTCGGGCCCAAGGAGATCGCGGCCGCGCCGGGCAAGGCGAACTCCGCCGCACCGCTGCTGGCCTACGAGCTCGGCGGCGAGCTGCTGCTGGGCATCATCTCGGCGGTCGCCTTCGCGACGATCCTCGCGGTCGTGGCGGGTCTGACCATAACGGCCAGCGCCAGCCTCAGCCACGACATCTACAACTCGGTCATCAAGGAGGGCACCGCCACCCAGGCCGACGAGGTCCGGGTCGCCCGCATCACCGCGGTCGTCATCGGCATCCTCGCGATCCTCGGCGGCATCCTCGCCAACGGCCAGAACGTCGCGTTCCTCGTCGCCCTCGCCTTCGCCATCGCCGCGAGCGCGAACCTGCCGACGATCCTGTACTCGCTGTTCTGGCGCCGGTTCAACACCCGCGGAGCGCTGTGGTCCATCTACGGCGGGCTCATCACCGCGCTGACGCTGATCGTCTTCAGCCCGGTGGTGTCGGGCAAGCCGGTCGACCCGGTGACCGGCAAGTCGCTGTCGATGCTGCAGGGCACCGACTTCCACTGGTTCGCGCTCGACAACCCCGGCATCGTCTCGATCCCGGTCGGGTTCCTGCTCGGCTGGATCGGGACGGTCACGAGCAGCGAGCACAACGAGGCGAAGTTCGCCGAGATGGAGGTCCGCTCGCTGACCGGCCACGGTGCCGAGAAGGCGACCAGCCACTAGCCGCAAGGCTTCCCCGACCACGGTGCCGTGTCCCCGCAGCAGGGGGCACGGCACCGTGCCGTCAGGACCGCTTCGCTGTCAGGTCCGCTTCTGTGTCAGGTCCGCCTGGCTGTCAGGTCCGCCCACGTGCCAGGACCGCCTGGCTGTCAGGACCGCTTCTGCCCCGCTGCGGTCCGGCCCCGCACCCGTCCCGTGACCGCGCGCGTCGCCGCGATCGCCACGGCCAGCACCAGGGCCACCCAGAACCAGCCGGCCTGCGCGCGCAGCATCGCCTCGCTCGAGGTCCACCACTGGGTCCGCACGAAGTCCCAGCAGGCGTTCGCCACGACCCGGGCCTCGCCGCGACGCGACCCGATGTCCATCCGCGGGTGCAGCACGTCCCAGCCGTACCGGCAGGCGGCCGCGAGCAGGGCCGCCACCAGCCAGGTGACCAGCACCTTGAGCACGCTCAGCACCGTCGGCGCGACGCGGTGCCAGGTCGCCACCGCGAACGGCAGCGCGAGGGCCACGGCCAGCGGCGCCCCGTGCGGCCAGGTCGCGGGCGAGAACCCCGCCACGAACGCCAGGGCACCGGCCGCGCCGAGCGGTCCCTTGTGCCCGCGGGCACCGAGGACGATCCCGACGAACGCGCTGCCGGCCAGGATCAGTGCCAGCGACTGTCGCTCGTCGGGGTAGGTGTCGTGCGAGGGAGCACTGACCAGCCAGCCCAGTGCGCTCCAGCCGATGACGATGAAGAACCGGGGCCAGGGCGAGCGCACCACCAGCGACACCGAGGCCGCCGCAGCCGTCGCCCCCAGGAGCAGCAGGTCGCCGTCGAGCGGACGCAGCGGCAGCCGCGGCCAGACCTCCAGGCCCCAGAAGCCGGCCGGCCACCACAGCACCGCGCCGACCACGACGGCCACCCACGGCCACACCCTGCGCGACGTGCGCCGCCACCCGACGGCAGCGCCGGAGGCGCGGCCCGGCCGGTCCTGCGTGGTCGCGGCGAGCGGTGCCGTCTTCTCGGTCACGACGCGAGGGTAGCCGCCCGGCGCCACAACCGTCCGTCGGTCGAGCCGAGCTCCCCCTCCCCTTGTCCCACGCGGCGGATGCGGGTTGGCTGGGCGGGTACCCGCGTGCTCGCCCGCCGAGCCGCCTGCCGTTGATGCCAGGAGGTCCACCGTGTCCCAGTCCACGTCATTCGAGCCGAGCGCCGAGTTCGCCGAGCAGGCCAACGGGCAGGCGGGGATGTACGACGAGGCGGCCGCCGACTTCGAGGGCTTCTGGGCGACGCAGGCCCGCGAGCGGATCAGCTGGTCCACGGACTTCGGGCAGACCCTCGACTGGAGCGGTGCGCCGTTCGCCAAGTGGTACGTCGGCGGCGAGCTCAACGCGGCATACAACTGCGTCGACCGGCACGTCGAGGCCGGCAACGGCGACCGCGTCGCCATCCACTTCGAGGGCGAGGGCGGGGACACCCGCACCATCACGTATGCCGACCTGCAGCGTGACGTGGCGAAGGCGTCGAACGCGTTGGAGTCGTTGGGGGTTCGCAAGGGCGACCGGGTCGCGATCTACATGCCGATGATCCCGGAGACCGTCGTGACGATGCTGGCGTGCGTGCGGATCGGCGCCCCGCACTCGGTGGTCTTCGGTGGCTTCTCCGCCGACGCGCTGCGCACCCGCATCGCCGACGCCGAGGCCAAGGTCGTCGTCACCAGCGACGGGCAGTTCCGCCGCGGCAAGCCCGCACCCCTCAAGGCCGCCGTCGACGAGGCGGTCAGGGCCGACGGCTCCCCGGTCGAGAAGGTGCTCGTGGTCCGGCGCACCGAGCAGGACGTCGAGTGGGACGACTCCCGGGACGTCTGGTGGCACGACGTGGTCGAGTCGGCGAGCGACCAGCACGAGGCGCAGCCGCACGACAGCGAGCACCCGCTGTTCATCCTCTACACGAGCGGCACCACCGGGAAGCCCAAGGGCATCTTCCACACCACGGGCGGGTACCTGACGCAGGCGGCATACACGAACTCGGTCGTCCACGACGTCCACCCGGAGAGCGACGTCTACTGGTGCACGGCCGACGTGGGCTGGGTGACCGGCCACTCCTACATCGTCTACGGGCCGCTGGCCAACGGCGCGACCCAGGTCATCTACGAGGGCACGCCCGACACCCCGCACCAGGGCCGGTGGTGGGAGGTCGTCGAGAAGTACAAGGTGACGATCCTGTACACCGCCCCCACCGCGATCCGGACGTTCATGAAGTGGGGCGACGACATCCCGGCGAAGTACGACCTGTCGTCGCTGCGCGTCCTGGGCTCCGTCGGCGAGCCGATCAACCCCGAGGCGTGGCTCTGGTACCGCAAGCACATCGGGTCCGACCGCTGCCCCATCGTCGACACCTGGTGGCAGACCGAGACCGGCGCGATCATGATCAGCCCGCTGCCGGGCGTCACCGACCTCGAGCCCGGCTCGGCGCAGAAGCCGATCCCCGGCATCAGCGCGGAGATCCTCGACGACGACGGCAACCCGTTCACCGAGCCGGAGAAGGTCGGCTACCTCGTGCTGACGAAGCCGTGGCCGTCGATGCTGCGCGGCATCTGGGGCGACCCGGAGCGCTACAAGGAGACCTACTGGAGCCGGTTCGGCGAGAAGTACTACTTCGCCGGCGACGGTGCCAAGTACGACGAGAAGGGCAACATCTGGCTGCTCGGCCGCGTCGACGACGTCATGAACGTCTCGGGCCACCGCCTGTCGACCGCCGAGATCGAGTCCGCCCTGGTGTCGCACCCGTCTGTGGCCGAGGCCGCGGTCGTCGGCGCGACCGACGAGACGACCGGACAGGCCGTGTGCGCGTTCGTCATCCTGCGCGGGGGTGCCGAGGACCACGGCGACGAGACGGTGCAGGAGCTGCGCAACCACGTGGCCAAGGAGATCGGCCCGATCGCCAAGCCGCGGCAGATCATGGTCGTGCCCGAGCTGCCCAAGACCCGCTCCGGCAAGATCATGCGCCGGCTGCTGCGCGACGTCGCCGAGAACCGCGAGGTCGGCGACGTCACGACGCTGGCCGACTCCTCGGTCATGAGCCTCATCAAGGAGGGCATGAGCTCGGGCGCCTCCTCCGAGGACTGAGCCATCGCCCCCACGGGCGGCCCCGCCGGGGAGCCGCCGCGCGACCAGCTGCCCGGTGGCCCCGACACGGGGCCACCGGGCGGGTTCGGGGCCGGCCCGGTTCGCGGGTACACGCCGCGCGACCGGGCCGCGCTCTACGACGTGTGCGTGCGCACCGGGGCCAACGGCGAGGACGCCAGCGACCTGTATGCCGTGCCGCAGCTCCTGCCCGAGGTCTACCTGGGTGCCTACCTCGAGCTCGAGCCCGAGCTCGCGTCCGTGCTCGACGACGGCGCGGGGGCGGAGGGCTACGTCGTGGGGACCCTCGACACCCGGGCGTTCGAGGCACGCTGCGAGCGCGAGTGGTGGCCGACCCTTCGGTCGGCCCACCCTGAGGGCTCGGCGCCCGAGGGGACCGCGGACGCCCGGCTCGTGCACCTGCTGCACGAGCCACCCATCGCGCCGGCCCACGTGGTCGCGCAGCACCCGTCGCACCTGCACGTCGACCTGCTGCCGCGCTGGCAGGGCGGCGGCTGGGGTCGCGTGCTGCTCGAACGGCTCTTCGCCCAGCTCGCGGCCGCCGGGTCACCCGGGCTGCACCTCGGCGTCGGGACGGCCAACGAACGCGCGGTGCGGTTCTACGGCCGGCTCGGGTTCGAGGTCCTGGACGACACCTTCCCGGGCGCCCTCTTCCTCGGCCGCAGCCTTCCCTGAGACCGAAGGGCCTGGCCGCCTCGAGCCGTCCGTGGACCGGTCGTGGGCCGCCGGCTCCCGGGCGCGCCCGGTCAGGCCAGCATGGCGGCCCTCGCCCCCAGGAACGGGTGGAGCGCCAGGCCGAGGGGCACCTGGTCGCAGGCCCAGGCGAGCAGGGCCAGCTCGTCCGGCAGCCCGACGGGCAGCTCGCGGCGGAGCATCAGCATCGCGACGAAGTGGGCGTGCAGGACCGGGTGCATCGAGAGGTCCGTGTGGCGGCGACCGAGGTCACGGACCACCTCGTGGACGTAGTCCCGGGCGATCGCGAACCGTACCGCGGTGACGACGACGTCCCGGTCGGAAAGCCAGCGCAGCAGGTGGTGCCAGAGGCGCTTGTCGAGGGTCGCGAGGTCTGCACCGGGTGCGTCTTCCACGAGGGCGGTGAGGTCCAGCCGCTCGGCGTCCCCGGCATCCCCGGCGTCCCCGGCGTCGGCGTCGCCCGTCAGGGCCTGGACGGGCAGCCCGGCCTGGAGCACGCGGTCGCAGAGCTCGTCGATCGGCAGGCCTGCGATCGGTACCTCGCAGGTCATCACGGCCACCTCGTGGGCCGGCAGCGCCTCGTGCGCCGTCCGCAGCTCCCTTCGCGCGGCCTGCTCCGCCAGGTCGTCCGGCGTCACCTCCGCGTACGTCGCGAGGTGCAGCCAACGGAAGAGCAGCTGCTCGACCGCGGGCTCCAGGGCGCCCACCCCGAAGACGCGGGCCGTGCGGTCGTGGACGAGGGCAGCCAGGGCGTGCGCGTCCTGGGACCGGCTCCAGCCGAGGACCTCGCGGAAGTCGTCCCGCCCCAGCAGGGCGACGTAGACCCCGACGCTCTCGGCCACCACCCCCGACAGGGGCTCGCCACACCGTGCCGCGAACGCCCGCACGTCGTCGGCCAGGTAGCGCAGGTACCGCCACTGCGTCTCTCCCGGGTCTGGTGCGGTGCGCGGTCCCCCAGTCCCCGGCTCCCGGGGCGCGGAGGGCTGCTGCGGCCGGCCGAGGAACCGCAGCGGTTCCGCCGACGGCACCGGCGCCGGCGCTGCATACGCCTCCCACCCAAGCCGTGCCATCCGGAGCAGGGCGGTGGCCCCGACCGGTCGCACCACGGATGGGGCCAGGGCCAGGAGGTCGCGCTCGAAGGCCTCGGGGTCGCCGCCGCGTTCCCGCAGGACCCCGAGGGCCGCGTCGAGCTCCTCGCGCGTGCTGATCGTCCTCGGGCCGTCCACGTCCACCCCCACCACTCGCGCTCCCGGGTCGAGGAGCAGCGCCCCGGCCGACGATACGACCCCCACGGTTGCGCCGGACGGGAAACGGGTACAACCGGGCTGCAGGACGCCACACCCGCGTGACCTGCGAGAACGTGGGTCCTGTGTCAGGGTCGAAGGACCACACAGACGCGAGGTCGGCCCGACACGCAGGGCCGACCGACACCGAAGGAGTACCGCATGTCAGCTGACGCAAAGGTCGCCAAGGAGCTCGTCGAGACCCTCAAGGACGGCGAGAAGGGCTTCGCCTCGGCCGCGGACAAGCTGCGCGACAGCGACCACCCGGAGGCCGCCGCGACGTTCCAGCGCCTGTCGGAGCAGCGGGCCGGCTTCGCCCGCGACATCGTGGCCATGGGTCACGAGTACGGCGACGACGTGGACAAGGGCGGCACCGCGACGGCCGCGCTGCACCGTGGCTGGCTCTCGCTCAAGGACGCCCTCACCGGCGACGACGCCTCCGGCGTGATCGGCGCCGCGGTCACGGGTGAGGACCACGCCGTGTCCGAGTACGAGAAGGCGCTGGAGGAGGACGACCTCAGCGACGGGTTCCGTTCGCTCGTCCAGCAGCAGCACACCGCCGTCGTGGCGGCGCGCGACGAGGTCAAGGCGCTGCAGAACCTGTCCTGACCGGCACCGCACCACCGGCGCCCGACCCGCACCCGAGCGGGCCGGGCGCTGCGCCGTTCGTGGCCGGTCGGGGCGGGTCGCTCGGCGCGATGGTCATGGGCGCCCACTGCCCCCGCGCCACCAGCACCTCGCGCAGGACGTCCGGCCGGTCGGTGATCACGCCGTCGACGCCGGCGTCCAGCAGGCGCGTCATGACGGCCGGGTCGTCGACCGTCCACACGACGACCCGCACCCCGATCCGGTGGGCGCCCACGACGAGCCGCTCCGCGAACACCGGCACCCGCCCCACCCGCAGCGGCACGTGCGCGAACTCCGCCGTCGCGAACCGCCGGGCACACGGCATCCGCGCGTGGGCCGAGGTCACCAGCGCGGTGAGTGACCGCCACCCGAGCGCCGTGCGCACCCCCGGTACCCGCGCACGCAGCTCGTCCAGCCAGTCGTCCCACGCGCCGGCGACACAGACGCGGTCGCGGACGTCCCTGTCCTGCAGCAGGTCCGCCAGCGGCGCGATGGCTGCGCGCTCCTTGAGGTCGACGGTGAACGCCGCCCCGGGCAGCGCGGCGAGCGCCTCGCGCAGGGTCACCACCGGCTCGTGACCGTCGACCCGGGTGGCCCGCACCTGCGCCAGGGTGTGCCGCCGGACCGGGCCGCGCAGGCCGGTCACGCGGTCCAGCGTCGCGTCGTGGAAGCAGAGCAGCTGCCCGTCGGCGGTGAGCCGGACGTCGGTCTCGAGGTAGCGGAAGCCCAGCGCCGCGGCCCGCTCGAACGCCGCCAGGGTGTTCTCCGGGGCGAGGCCGGCGCCGCCACGGTGCGCGACCGCGAGCGGCAGGGACCCTCCGCCGTATGCCATGGGGCCCAGCGTGCCTCCCGCCGAGCCGGAGGAGGGCGCGAGAGCCCCTGTCCTGCACAGAGTTCACGCCGCCGACGGCGACTGTTGGCTCCTCCGTCAGCGGACCGGCACGGCGCGGCTCAGCCGGTGGCTCCCCTCATCTGCGCGGCGACGGCCTCGGCCGCCTGGTGCAGCGGGGCGACGGCCTCGGCGACGAAGTCGTCGGTCATCCGCGGCAGCGGGCCGGAGACCGACAGGGCGAGCGGCTGCGGCGCACCGGGCACGGCCACGGCCACGCACCGGACGCCGACCTCCTGCTCCCCCTCGTCCAGGGCGTACCCACGCTCGAGCGTGCGGTCCAGCTCGGCGACGAACGCCTCGGGCGTCGTGATCGTGTGGCTGGTCATCGCCGGCATGCCGGTGCGGTCGAGCAGCGCGAGCACCTCGTCGCGGTCCATCGAGGCCATGATCGCCTTGCCGACACCGGTGGAGTGGGGCAGCACCCGGCGGCCGACCTCGGTGAACATGCGCATCGAGTTCCGCGACGCCATGACCTGGCCGACGTAGACGATCTGGTCGCCGTCGAGCATGGCGAGGTTGACCGACTCGCCGAGCTCGTGGGCCAGGCGCTCCATGTGCGGCCGGGCCCAGCGCCCGAGCATGCGCGAGGTCGTGTCGCCGAGGCGGATCAGGCGCGGGCCGAGCGAGTACTGGCGCGACGCCTCCTGCCGGACGTAGCCGAGGTCGACCAGCGTGCGCACGAGTCGGTGGATGGTCGGCAGCGGGAGCTGGGCGTCGTTCGCGAGCTGCGACAGGCTGATGACACCGCCGGCGTCGGCCATCGTCTCGAGGATCGCGAAGGCGCGCTCGAGCGACTGGACGCCACCGGTCCCCTTCGCACCGGCGCTGCCGGGACCGGCAGCCGCGGCCCCGGGACCGGCAGCCGCGGCCCCGGCTCCGGACGTCGCGGCGCTCATATATCTGCCCCGCGGCGGATGCCAGTGAAAGGAAGATTCCGTATCATGGAACAATCGTAGCCCGCCGCCGTGCTCGACGGTGGCACCCTCCCCATCGAGACCCGAGGACAGGCATGTCGGACAGCACCGTGACCGTGGACGCCCCCAGCACCGTCGAGCGCAGCGAGGAGATCCTCACCCCCGAGGCGCTCGCGTTCCTCGCCGAGCTGCAGACCCGGTTCGGGCCCCGGCGCGACGAGCTGCTCGCCGCGCGCAAGGAACGGCGGGCCCAGGTCTCGCGGACCGGCCGCCTCGACTTCCTCGAGGAGACCAAGGACGTCCGCGAGGGCGACTGGCGGGTCGCCGAGGCGCCCGAGGACTTCCGCGACCGGCGGGTCGAGATCACCGGGCCGACCGAGCGCAAGATGGCGATCAACGCCCTCAACTCGGGCGCGAAGGTCTGGCTCGCCGACCTCGAGGACGCCAACACCCCGCACTGGCAGAACGTCGTCGGCGGCCAGGTCAACCTCAAGGACGCCGTCCGCCGCACCATCGAGCTGACCACCCCCGAGGGCAAGCACTACGCGCTCAAGGAGCCGGACTCCGTCCCGGTCATCGTCCCCCGCCCGCGCGGCTGGCACCTCGACGAGAAGCACCTCACGATCGACGGCAAGCCGCTCGTCGGCGCGCTCGTCGACTTCGGCCTCTACTTCTTCCACAACGCGACCGAGCTGCTCGCCCGGCACAGCGGCCCGTACTTCTACCTGCCGAAGATGGAGTCCCACCTCGAGGCCCGGCTGTGGAACGACGTGTTCACGTTCGCCCAGGACCGCCTCGGCGTCCCGCAGGGCACCGTCCGCGCGACCGTGCTCATCGAGACCATCCCGGCCGCGTTCGAGATGGACGAGATCCTCTACGAGCTGCGCGACCACGCCGCCGGGCTCAACGCCGGCCGCTGGGACTACCTGTTCTCCATCATCAAGTACTTCCGCGACTCCGGGCCCGAGTTCACCCTCCCGGACCGCAACGCCGTCACCATGAACGCGCCGATGATGAAGGCGTACAGCGACCTGCTCGTGCAGACCTGCCACAAGCGCGGCGCCTTCGCGATCGGTGGCATGGCCGCCTTCATCCCGAGCAAGGATCCCGAGGTCAACGAGCAGGCCTTCGCCAAGGTCCGCGCCGACAAGGAGCGCGAGGCCTCCGCCGGCTTCGACGGCTCGTGGGTCGCCCACCCCGGCATGGTGCAGCTGTGCAAGGAGGTCTTCACCGAGACCCTCGGCGACTCCCCCAACCAGCTCGCCAAGCAGCGCGACGACGTCTCGGTCGCCGCCGACGACCTGCTCGCCGCCTCGAAGACGCCGGGCGAGCGCACCCTCGACGGCCTGCGCGGCAACGTCACCGTCGGCATCCAGTACCTCCAGGCCTGGCTGCGCGGCAACGGCGCCGTCGGCATCAACAACCTCATGGAGGACGCCGCCACCGCCGAGATCTCGCGCTCGCAGATCTGGCAGTGGCTCAACAGCGAGGCCGAGCTCGAGTCCGGCGAGAAGGTCACCCGTGACCTCGTCGACCGCGTGGTGGAGGAGGAGTATGCCGGCCTGCTCGAGTCCGCGGGCGACGACGAGGCCGTGCGTGGCTCACTCGAGACGGCCCGCAAGCTGTTCGTGGAGTGCGCGATCGACCCCGACTTCCCGGACTTCCTGACCCTGCCGGCCTACGACGAGGTGCTGCGCGCCGAGCGCGCCTGACCGCGTCCACCGTCCGCGAATCTTGGGCCAACATTCCGTGGGCGGGTGAACCTTCACCCGCTGCGCGAATGTTGGCCCAAGATTGCGTATGCCGGCCGGCTGGGACGGGGGCTCGGGGACTGGGCTCAGCGGCGGGGCGGCATCCGCCAGCGGCTCGCGGCGATCTGGTCGCCGCCGACCCACACCCCCGCGACGTCCGAGGTCGTCCCGAGCGCGAACACCTTGGACAGGGCGTCGAGCGGCGACTTGGCGTTGCCGAGGCCGACGGCGAGCGGGTCACCCGCCTCCGGCAGCAGCCAGACCGCGTCGAACTGCTTGCCCACCGACAGGTCGCCGACCTCGTCGTCCAGACCGAGCGCCTGCGCCCCCGCCGCGGTGCACAGCCACAGCAGGTGCGCGGACGTGAGCGGCAGGCCCTCGTCGGCCAGCAGCCGCTGCATGAAGTACGCCTGTAGCCCCTCCTTGAGCATCGAGAACCCGGTGCCGGCGCCGACGTCCGAGCCCATCCCGACCCGCACACCCGCCTCGACGTGCCGCCGGAGCGGGAACAGCCCCGAGCCCAGGGCTGCGTTGCTCGTCGGGCAGTGGGCCACGGACGCGTCTCTGGCCGCCAGCGTGGCGAGCTCGGCGTCGGTCGGGTGCACGTTGTGCGCCAGGACGGAGCGGCGCCCCACGAGGCCGTGGCGGTCGTAGGTGTCGACGTAGGACGCCCCGTCGAACAGCGCACCGACCTCCTCGATCTCGCGGAGGTTCTCGTTGACGTGGGAGGTGAACAGCGCACCCTCGAGCTCGGACATCGTCGCGGCGCACGACTCGAGCAGGGCGTCGCTCGCCGACAGCGAGAACCGCGGCGTCACGGCATACCGCAGGCGGCCCTTGCCGTGCCAGCGGGCGGCGAGGCCGCGCGCCTCCTCGTGCGCCCGCTCGGGCGTGGTGAGCAGCGGCTCGGGCAGGATGCGGTCGGAGGTGACCAGGCCCGTCGCGACGCGCAGCCCCCAGAGGTCCGCGGCCTCGAACATGACGTCGACGGCCGACGCGAAGTGCGAGCCGAAGACGAGGGCCGTGGTGGTGCCGGCGTCGACCAGGCCGGTGACGAAGTCGCGGGCCACGCCGCGGGCGTAGTCGACCTCGCGCATCCGGATCTCCTCCGGCAGGGCGCACTGGTCGAGCCAGTCGAGCAGCGGCATGCCGAGACCGCCGATGACGCGCACCTGCGGGAAGTGGACGTGGGTGTCCACGAGCCCGGGCAGGACCATGCCCTCGCGCAGGTCGAGCACCTCCTCCTCGCGGTGGGCGGCGCGGACCTCGGCGAACGGCCCGCGGGCCGTGATGACGCCGTGCTCGACGAGCAGGCCGCAGTCCTCCTCCGAGCGCAGCTCCCCACCGGCGAACGGGTCCGTCGGGGTGTCGAGGACGGTCGCGCGGATGATCACCGGGACACCTCCGCACGCTCCGCCGCGAACGACTCGAGCAGCTCGGCCGCGACGGCGACGGCGATGACGGCGGGCTCCTTGCCGGCGAGCGAGGGTATGCCGATCGGCGTGTGGATGCGCTCGAGGTCCTGGGGCGAATGACCCTCTGCGGCAAGGCGCTTGGCGAACCGGCGCCACTTCGCCGACGAGCCGATCAGCCCGACCGAGCCCAGGTGCCCGCAGCGCAGCGCGGCATCGCACAGGGCGGCGTCCTCGGCGTGGTCGTGGGTCATGACGAGCACGTGCGTGCCGGGCGGGACCTGGCCGAGGACCAGCTCGGGCACGGGGGCGTGGTGGACGTGCACCCGGGCCACGGCGTCGTCGAGCGCGCGGAGCCGGGCCGGCTCGAGCTGGTCGGCGCGCGAGTCGACCAGGTGCAGCTCGAGGTCGTGCCGGGCGAGCACGCGGGCCAGCTCGAGCCCGACGTGCCCCATCCCGAAGACCGCCACGGCCGGGACGACGGCCAGCGGCTCCAGCAGGACGACCACCTCGCCGCCGCAGCACTGCTGGCCGTGCTCGACGGGGGCCCGCTCGTTGAGCGCCAGCTCGAGCTGCTCCGGGACGCGGGCGCCATCGGCGAGCATGGCGCGGGCGCGCGTGACCGCGGTGGCCTCCAGGTTGCCGCCCCCGATGCTGGCCCAGGTCGCATCGGCGGCGACCACCATCTTGGCGCCGGCCTCGCGGGGCGAGTGCCCGCGCACGGACACGAGTGTCACCAGGACCCCCGCCCGTCGCTCGCGCCGCAGCCGCTCGACGGCCCGGACCCACGACACCTCAGGCTCCCGTCTGGCCGGCGGGCTCGGCGACCCGCTCGGAGTGCGGCCGCAGCCGCGGGGCCCCGTCGCCGGGCTGGTCCGGCACGTCGCCGGGCGCACCCTCGCGCATGGGGGTCATGTGCGGCGGCTCGGCACCGCCGCGCGCCTCCTCGACCGCCCAGAAGACGGCCTCCGGCGTGGCGGGCGAGGCGAGGTCGACGCTGGTGCCGGCCGGCCCGAACGCGGCCGCCGCCTGGCGCAGCGCCTCGCGCACCGAGAAGGCCAGCATGAGCGGGGGCTCGCCGACGGCCTTGGAACCGTAGACGGCGCCGTCCTCGTGGGCCCGCTCGAGCAGCGCGACGTTGAACACCTCGGGCATCTCCGACAGGCTCGGCAGCTTGTAGGTGCTCGCCGCCTGCGTCGCCAGCCGGCCCCGCGTCGGGCGGTCGGACTCGTCCCAGCGCAGGTCCTCCAGGGTCAGCCAGCCGGTGCCCTGGACGAACCCGCCCTCGACCTGGCCGATGTCGACCAGCGGCGAGAGGCTGTCGCCGACGTCGTGGACGATGTCGACCCGCCGCAGCCGGTAGGCGCCGGTGAACCCGTCGACCTCGACCTCGGCCGCGGCCGCCCCGTAGGCGAAGTACTTGAACGGCGACCCGTGCATGACCGAGGAATCCCAGTGCAGGCCCTCGGTGCGGTAGAACCCCGCCGCCCAGAGCTGGACCCGCTGGAAGTACGCCTTGCTCACCAGCTCGGGCCACGAGAGCCCGGCGTTGGCCGGGTCCTCGCGCAGCGGCCGCAGCCGCTCGAGGATCTGCTCGCAGGCGTCCTTGACCGCACCGCCGTTGAGGTCGGCGCCGGAGCTCGCCGCCGTGGCCGAGGTGTTCGGCACCTTGTCGGTGCGGGTCGGCGCGAGCCGCACCATCGACAGCGGGACGCCGAGGGCCGTGGCCGCGACCTGGAGCATCTTGGTGTGCAGGCCCTGGCCCATCTCGGTGCCACCGTGGTTGATGAGCACCGAGCCGTCCTTGTAGACGTGGACGAGGGCGCCGGCCTGGTTGAAGGCGGTGAAGTTGAAGGAGATCCCGAACTTCACCGGCGTGATGGCCAGCCCGCGCTTGGTGTGCTCGTGCGCCTCGTTCCATGCCGCCACCTCTCGCCAGCGGGCGGCGAGGTCACCGGACTCGACGACCTGGTCCCAGCACCAGCCCGCCCGCTCGGGGTGCCGGACCGGCTGGCCGTAGGGGGTGCTCTGGCCGTCGCGGTAGAAGTTGCGCCGGCGCAGGTCGGCCGCGTCGATGCCGAGCAGGGGTGCGCAGCGACCGAGGATGTCCTCGGTCACGAGCATGCCCTGCGGTCCGCCGAACCCGCGGAACGCCGTCTGGGACGTCTTGTGCGTCTTGGCGATCCGGCCGTTCACGCGGACGTTGGGGATCCAGTAGGCGTTGTCGATGTGGCACAGCGCGCGGGCCAGCACCGGCTCGGACAGGTCGAGGCTCCACCCGCCGTCGCTCGTCAGGGTCGCGTCGAGAGCCTGCAGCATGCCGTCGTCGTCGAACGCGACGCGCCACTGGGCGTGGAAGCCGTGGCGCTTGCCCGACATCGTCATGTCCTGCGCCCGCGACAGCCGCAGCCGCACCGGGCGGCCGGTGAGGGTCGCGCCCAGGGCCGCGATCGCGGCATACCCGTGCGGCTGCATCTCCTTGCCCCCGAAGCCGCCGCCCATGCGCAGGCACTGCACCGTCACGGCGTGGCTCGGCAGCCCGAGGACGTGCGCGACGATGTCCTGGGTCTCGGTGGGGTGCTGGGTGCTGCACTGGACGAAGACCTGGCCGTTCTCGTCGACCTGCGCCAGCGAGCAGTGCGTCTCGAGGTAGAAGTGCTCCTGGCCGGCGAACTCGAACTCGCCGCTGAAGACGTGCGGGGCGCTCTCGAACGCGGCATCGACCTCGCCGCGCTCCATCGTCGGCTGCCCGCCCTGGAAGCTCTCTGCCGCAATGGCTTCCGTCACGGTGACGAGCGACGGGAGCGGCTCGTACTCGACCTCGACCGCGAGCGACCCCAGCCGCGCGGCCTCCAGCGTCTCGCCGAGGACCCAGCAGACCGAGTGCCCGAAGAACATGACCTCGGACGGGAACAGCGGCTCGTCGTGCTTGACCCCGGCGTCGTTGACGCCCGGCACGTCGTCGGCGGTGAGCACGCGCACGACCCCCGGGACCGCGAGCGCGGGCGCCACGTCGAGCCGGGTGACCCGCGCGTGGGCGTGCGGCGCCTGGACGGGGTGGGCGTGGAGCGCTCCGGGCATGCGGCCGACGAGGTCGTCGGTGTAGAGCGCCTGACCCGTGACGTGCAGGGCCGCCGCCTCGTGCGGGATCGACTCCCCCACGATGGGGTTGGCCGGGCGGCGGGACAGCGGGCTGCCCGCGGTGGCCGTCGTGTCGGTGCTCGTCGTGTCGGTGCTCGTGGTGTGGGTGGTCATGCCCCCACCTCCTGCGGGGTCGCGGTGTCGGCATGGAGCTTGAGCAGGGCGGTGCCGAGGGTCGCCGCCCGGTATGCCGCGCTGGCGCGGTGGTCGTCCATCGGTGTCCCCTCGGTGCGCATCACCGCCGCGGCGGCGCGCGCCGTCTCACGGGTCCAGGGCCGGCCCTCGAGGGCGGCCTCGGTGGCCAGGGCGCGGATGGGCGTCGCGGCGACCCCGCCCAGGCCGATGCGGGCCTTGGCCACCACCCCGTCGACGACGTCGAGGGCGAACCCGACGGCGACGCTGGAGATGTCGTCGAACCGACGCTTGGCGACCTTGTGGAAGGCGGTGACCCCGCTGAGCGGCAACGGGATCCGCACCGCTCGGATCAGCTCGCCGGGCTCGCGGACGGTCTGGCGGTAGCCGGTGAAGTAGTCGGCGAGGGCGACGACCCGCTCCCCACCGGCGGAGGCGAGCACGAGCTCGGCCTCGAGGGCCAGCAGGGCCGGTGGGGTGTCGCCGATCGGCGAGCCGGTGCCGAGGTTGCCGCCGATGGTGGCGCCGTTGCGGATGAGCCGCGAGGCGAACTGCGGGAAGAGCTGGTCCAGCAACGGGATCCGTCGGGCGAGCCCGCGCTCGACCTCGGACAGGCTCAGGGCCGCGCCGACCTCGATGACGTCGTCGCCGACGTCGAGGGTGCGCAGCTCGGGCAGCCGGTCGATCCCGATGGCGAAGGCAGCCCGTGAGCCGCGGATGTTCGTCTCCACGCCCCAGTCGGTCGAGCCGGCGACCAGGACGGCGTCCGGGCGCTCGGCGAGCAGTCCCAGCGCCTCGGCGAGGTCGGCCGGGCGGGCGTAGGTGCCGCTGGCACCGGTCAGCCGGGTGGAGGCCGCGGCGGGAGCGGGCTCGCGGACCCGGGCGGCGAAGGGGTCGCCCGCCTCCGGGGTGCCGAGGGCATAGGCCGCGTCGCGGATCGGCCGGTACCCGGTGCAGCGGCACAGGTTGCCGGACAGGGCGTGCAGGTCGAACCCGTTCGGCCCGCACTCGTGGTCGCCACCCGCGTCGTGCGCACGCTGGCCGTCGCCCTCCGCCGCCGCCGTGGGCGTCCGGTCGGGCCGGTAGAACTCGGCGGCCATGCTGCAGACGAATCCGGGGGTGCAGTAGCCGCACTGCGAGCCACCGCGCACCGCCATCTCCCGCTGCACGGGGTGGAGCTCCTCAGGAGTGCCCAGGCCCTCGGAGGTGACGACCTCCTGGCCGTCGAGGGCGGCGGCCGGGACGAGGCAGGCGTTGACAGCGGTCCAGCGGGTGCCGCCATCCCCGTCGGGGCGGGCCACCATCACCGAGCAGGCGCCGCACTCGCCCTCGGCGCAGCCCTCCTTGGCTCCGGTGAGCCCCTGGCCGCGCAGCCAGTCCAGGGCGTTGGTCGCCGGGTCGGTGCCCTGCAGCGAGCAGATCCCCCCGTTGACCGTGACCTGGTGTCCGCCGCCGTGTCCGTCGTTCGCAGCCATCGCGCGCTCCCGTCGCCCCGTCCTCGGGGTCCATCATCCACCAGCCCGTCCGGGCCGGTGCATGGTTCGGTGCGTGAAGCGGGCCGTCGGTTATCCATGCAGAACAACGGCCGCCGAGGTTCCGACGACGGTAGCTCTCAACAAACTGTTGAATCAAGGGTTTCGGGAGCGGGATTTCACCAGGTGGAATCCCGCTCCCGACACCGCGTCCGCGGTGTGACCCCGGATCGCCCGTGCTGCCGGCAGGGCGATCCGGGGACGTAGGGGGCCTGGGGGCCTCGGCGCCCGGACCTCAGCCGCGGCCGAAGCCGGCGAGGATGCCGGTGTACGCCTTGGGCGGCGGGGGCGCGAGCTCCCCGTGCGTCGACGGCTGGAGGCCGAGCCGCACCAGCCCCTCGGCCATCACCGTGGCGGCGGCCACCCCGTCGACGACCGGCACACCGAGCTCGGCGGTGAGCAGCTCGGGCAGGCCGGCCATCCCCGCGCAGCCGAGCACCACCGCGTCGCTGCCGTCCTGGGCCATCGCCGTCTTGGCGAACGAGAGGATCACGGCATACGTCCGGTCGCGGTCCTCGTCGAGCTCGAGGACGGGGATGTCGCAGGCGTGGACGCCGGCGCACTGCCGCTCCAGCCCGTAGACCCGGGTGAGGTCCCACGCCCGGCCGACGGTCCGGCTCAGCGTCGTCACGACGCTGAACGAGCGCCCGAGCAGCGATGCGGTCTTCATCGCCGCCTCCGCGATCCCGATGACCGGCCGGGACGCCGCCTCGCGGGCGGCGTCCAGACCCGGGTCCCCGAAGCAGGCCAGGACAAACGCGTCGGCCTCGGTGTCCTCGCGGACGACCTGGAGCAGGCCGGGCACTGCGAGCGCCTCGTCGTAGTGGCTCTCGATCGACGCCGGCCCCATCGCCGGCGTCCGGCCCGTCACCACCGTGTCGGGGGCGGCGACCCTGCGGGCCTCCGCCTCGATCAGGGCGGTCATCGACTGCGTGGTGTTGGGGTTGACCACGCTGATCCGGATGGTCACTTGACGCACTTCTTCGAGTCGAGGACGCGGTCCGAGACACCCATCCGCGGGGCGATCAGGGCGTAGGCCACGAAGCCGACACCACACCCGATGAACCAGCTGTAGTCGTCGAGCACCTTGGCGCCGGGGACGAAGACGACGGCCAGGGCGCACAGGGCCGCGAGGGCCGTGGCGATGATGGCGGGCGGGTTGTAGCCGCGCTTGTAGTGGTAGGCACCGGAGGGGTCGAGCGTGAAGAGGTCGTCGATGCAGACCCGCTGCTTGTGCACGGCGTAGTAGTGCGCGATGAGCACCCCGAACAGCGGGCCGATGAAGGCGCCGAGGGTGTCCAGCGTGTAGTGGATCGTCTCGGGGTTGTTGTAGAGGTTCCACGGGGTGAGCAGCACCGACCCGACGGCGGCGATCATGCCGCCCATCCGCCAGCTGATCTTCTGCGGCGCCACGTTGGAGAAGTCGAACGCGGGGCTGACGAAGTTGGCGACGATGTTGATGCCGATGGTCGCGGTCGCGAAGGTCAGTGCCGCGAGCACGAGGGCGTAGGTGTTGTCGATGTGGCCGACGGTCTCGACCGGGTCGGTGATGAGCTTGCCGTAGACCGGCAGGGTCGCCGCCGCGGTGAGGACGGTCAGCAGCGAGAAGAAGACGAAGTTGACCGGCAGGCCCCAGAAGTTGCCCTGCTTGACCGCCTTGAAGGTCTTGCCGTAGCGGGAGAAGTCACCGAAGTTGAGCATCGGCCCGGAGAAGTAGGAGACGACCAGCGCCGTCGCGGCGAGCATCGTCGTGAACACCGAGGTGCCGGAGAGCGTGTGGTTCGACAGGTTGAGGTCGACGCTCCAGCCCGCCTTGGACAGCAGGTAGACGCACAGCGCGATCATCACGACGTAGACGGCCGGTCCGGCGAAGTCGATGAACCGGCGGATGGTGTCCATGCCGGTCCAGAAGACCGCGGCCTGCGCGACCCACAGGATCGCGAACGTGACGTAACCGAGGGCCGAGAGGCCGAGGAAACCGTGCTGCGCGACGTTGGAGTACGGCTCGAGGTTGGGCCAGATCCGCACGAGCAGGATGTCGAGCGAGGCGGACGCGAGGTAGGTCTGGATGCCGTACCAGGCGACCGCGATGAGGCCGCGGATGATGGCGGGGATGTTGGCGCCGAGGACGCCGAACACTGCACGGCAGATGACCGGGTACGGGACACCGGTGCGCTGGCTGGGCTTGGCGACCAGGTTGCAGAAGCCGAGCACGATGGTGATGCCGACGATGAGGCAGATGAAGACCTGCCAGCTCGTGAGGCCGAGGGCGAACAGGCTGCCGGCGGTGACGTAGCCGCCGACGCTGTGCACGTCGGACATCCAGAACGCGAAGATGTTGTACCAGGACCAGTTCTGGTCCTTGAGGGGTGCGAGGTCCTCGTTGGCCAGGCGGGGGTCGTACGAGGGCTTGATCAGCCCCGTGCCCGCCCCGTGGTCGTGGGGGCCGTGGTGGGTCGCGAAGCCGGCGGCGTCGGCGGCGGACTCGCTCAGTGGCTGCTGGATCTGGGTCATGCTGACCTCCCGGTCTGAGAATTGCTCAAACACTAGGGAGACAACGGATTCCGGGGAATGCCGTGAACCGTATATCTGCGTATATCTGCCGGCCCCGCGCGGACGCCCCTGTCGACCCGCCCGGCCGTGGCACCGACAGCGTGGGGTCAGCCCGGGGGCTGGTGCGGAGCGCCCGTGCCACCGCGCGTCACGGCGGCGCACAGGCGCTCGTGGTGCGCCTGCGCCGTCTCGCGCAGGCGGTCAGCGTCGCGGGCGACGAACGCCGCGAGCATCTCCTCGTGGTCCGCCCGCATGTGGGCACGTTCCGCGTCAGTGACCCGCATCATCGTCTGGACCGGCTCGGTGACGTTCCAGGCGATGTCGAGCATGTGGAGCAGGCGCGGCATACGGCACGGCTCCAGCAGGGCCATGTGGAACTCGCGGCTCGCGCGCTGGAAGCCCTCGGCGTCCGCGGCCTCGACCGCCTCACCCATGCGGGCGTGCGCCCGGGCCGCGCGCTCGTGGTCGGCGGCGCCGGCGTTGTGGACGGCCGCGTCGAGCGCCGCGGCCTCGAGCGCACCGCGGACGACGTAGAGCTCGTCGATCTCGGCGGGGCTGAGCTGGGTGACGGTGTACCCGAGTCGCGGCTGGTGCTCGAGCAGGCCCTCCCCGAGGAGGGTCTTGAGCGCCTCGCGCACCGGGATGAGGCTGACGCCGAAGAACGCCGCGACGTCGTCCAGCGGGATGGGGCTGCCCGGGGGCACCTCACCGGAGGCGATGACCCGCCGCAGCTCGGAGAGGACCTGCGGCCCCGAGACGTACCCCTCGGGGCGCACGAGCAGGCCGACGATCCCCGACCGTCGCCGCGGCTGGGTCATGGGCCTTCCCCTTCCCGTGGGGTCAGAGCAGCTGACGGGTCAGAGCAGCTGCCGGCTCAGCACCGCGTGCCGGTTGACGTCCTTGTACAGCAGGTAGCGGAACCGTCCAGGGCCTCCTGCATAGCAGGCCTGGGGGCAGAACGCGCGCAACCACATGAAGTCGCCCTCCTGCACCTCGACCCAGTCGTTGTTGAGCAGGTAGACGGCCTTGCCCTCGAGGACGTAGAGGCCGTGCTCCATGACGTGGGTCTCGGGGAAGGGGATGGCCCCACCGGGCTCGAAGTTGACGATGTTGACGTGCATGTCGTGGCGCACGTCCATCGGGTCGACGAAGCGCTGGGTGGTCCAGGCGCCGTCGGTGTCGGGCATCTCGCCACCCTCGACGTCGGCCTCGTTGGTCACGAACGCCTCGGGCACGTCGATGCCCTCGACCCGCTGGTAGGCCTTGCGGACCCAGTGGAAGGTCGCGGCCTCGTCGCCGGTGTTGTGCAGCGTCCAGCGCTGGCCCGGCGGGATGAACGCGTAGCCACCGGGCGCGAGCTCGTGCGCGGTGTCGTCGAGGGTGAGCGTCAGGGTGCCGCCCACGACGAAGAGCACGCCCTCGGCGCCCGGGTCGCCCTCGGGGCGGTCCGAGCCGCCGCCGGGCTGCACCTCGACGATGTACTGCGAGAACGTCTCGGCGAACCCGGACAGCGGGCGCGCGATCACCCACAGCCGCGTCTGCTCCCAGAACGGCAGCTGGCTGGTCACGATGTCCGTCATCGTGCCGCGTGGCAGGACGGCGTAGGCCTCGGTGAAGACCGCGCGGTCGGTCGTCAGCTGCGTCTGGGGCGGCAGGCCCCCCGTGGGCACGTGGTACCGGGGCGGCGTGGCGGCGGTCATGGCTGTCCTCTCCTCAGGAGCTGCCCGCGGGGGGCGTCATCGGTGTCGACGGGGATGCCGTGCAGCCAGGTCTGGCGCACGACCCCGGTGAGCTCGCGACCGGCATACGCCGACACGGGGTTCTTGTGGTGCAGGGCGGCGACGTCCACGGTGAACCGCTCGTCCGGCGCGAAGACCACGAGGTCCGCGGTCGCGCCCACCTCGATCCGGCCGCGGTCGTGCAGGCCGACCTGGTCGGCGGTGTTGCGGCCCATCCAGCGCACGACGTCGACGAGGTCGTGGCCCCGCTCGCGCGCCTCGGACCAGATGGCCGGCAGGCCCAGCTGGAGCCCGGCGATGCCGCCCCACGCCTGCCCGAAGTCGCCGACGTCGAGCAGCTTGAGGTCGGCCGTGCTCGGCGAGTGGTCGGACACGATCGTCGCGATCGTGCCGTCGGCCAGGCCCTGCCAGAGGCGGTCGCGGTTCTCGTGCTCGCGGATCGGCGGGCAGCACTTGAACTGTGTGGCGCCGTCGGGGATGCCCTCGGCCTCGAGGGTCAGGTAGTGCGGGCACGTCTCGACCGACAGGGCGAGCCCCTCGGCGCGGGCGTCGGCCAGCATCGGGATCGCGTCCGCGTCGGACAGGTGCAGGATGTGCGCCCGGCCGCCGGTGTCGCGCACGGCGTCGACGACGGTGCGGATGGCGCGCTCCTCGGCCTCGCGGGGCCGGGAGCCGAGGAAGTCGGCATACGCCCTGCCACCTGGGGACACCGACGCGTCGATCACCTCGGCGTCCTCGGCGTGGACGATGAGCAGCCCGTCGAACGACGCGATCTCGGCGAGCGCCTCGCGCATCTGCGGCGTCGTGAGATGGGGGAACTCGTCGACCCCGGAGTGGAGCAGGAAGCACTTGAACCCGAAGACGCCGGCGTCGTGCAGCGGGCGCAGGTCCGGGACGTTCCCCGGGATGGCTCCGCCCCAGAAACCCACGTCGACGTACGCCTGGTCGCGCGCCACGTCCTGCTTGGTGCGCAGCGCCTCGACCGTGGTGGTCGGGGGGATGCTGTTGAGCGGCATGTCGATGATCGTCGTCACGCCCCCGGCCGCGGCGGCCCGGGTGGCGCTGGCGAAGCCCTCCCAGTCGGTGCGACCGGGCTCGTTGACGTGCACGTGCGTGTCGACCAGCCCGGGGAGCAGGACCTCGTCCGGGGCCAGCTCGACGACGGTCGTGCCGTCGGCGACCTCGGCGTCGTACGGCTCCACCGCGACGACCCGGCCGTCTGCCACGACCACCGTCGCCGCCACCTCGCGGTCGCCGACGACGGCCCGTCGGGCGCGGAACGCCACCTGCTCGGTCACGGGACTCCTCTCGCTCGACCGCGGTGCCGGGGTGCCGGGTGCGCGGTTGAATGCCATGTAACCAGTACCGGTCATCCTGCCGCTGCCTCCTCGTCGAGGACCATGGGTGCGGCGCCACGGGGTTCCGCGGGCCGGGCGCGGGCGGGGTCGACCACGCGGGTCCGCTGCCGGCCGAGCACGCCGCCGTCGGCCTCGACGACCTGGCCGTGGCGCAGGTACGGGCGAGGTTCGGGGCGGCCCATCGCGACCCCGGCCGGCGTGCCGGTGAGCACGACGTCGCCAGGCTCGAGGGTCATGACGCCGCTGGTGTAGCAGAGGAGCTCGCCGACGCCGAAGACCATGTCGGAGGTGCAGCCGTCCTGGCGCTGCTCCCCGTCGACCGTGAGCCGCAGCCGCACCGCGGCGGGCCCGCCCGGGCCGAGCTCGTCGGGCGTCACCAGCCAGGGGCCGAGCGGACAGAAGGTGTCCGCCGACTTGCCCTTGGTCCACGTGCCGCCGCGCTCGAGCTGGAGCGCCCGGTCGGACACGTCCTGGGCGAGGACGTAGCCGGCCACCGCGGCGAGCGCGCGCGCCGGGTCGGTCTCGCCCCGAAGCTCGCGCCCCATGACGACGCCGAGCTCGACCTCGTAGTCGGTGGTGGTCGAGCCGGGGACCATGACGACGTCGTCGGTCGCGCCGCTCACCGAGGTGGGCGCCTTGAGGAAGACCACCGGCTCGGTCGGCAGCGGCATCCCGGCCTCGGCGGCGTGGTCGCGGTAGTTGAGGCCGATCCCGACGACCTTGCCCGGGCGGGTGACCGGCGCACCGAAGCGTGGCCCGTCCTGGTCGCCCGGGGCGGCGAGGACCGGCAGCGAGGAGGGGTCGACGCCGGCCAGCGAGCCGAGGAACGCGGCGTCGACGTCGGAGGTCACGCCACCGAGGTCGAGCAGGGTGCCGTCGGCGGCGACGACGACCGGTCGCTCGGCACCGGCCGGACCCACCCGCGCCACCCTCACGACGCACCCACCAGGTGCTCGCGGGCGATGCGGGCACCGATCCGCTCGAGGAGCGGCCCGGGACGTTCGAACGCCTCCCGCTCGTCGGCGGCCGCCGCCAGCAGCGCGTATGCCGTGCCGACGCCGGCTGCGCGCAGCGCCGGCTGGTCGAGGGCGACCCGACCGGCCACGGCGACCACGGGCACGCCCTTGTCCCGCGCCAGCGCCGCCACGGCCGCCGGGGCCTTGCCGTGCAGGGTCTGCTCGTCGAGCGAGCCCTCACCGGTCACGACCAGGTCGGCGGAGCAGACGGCGTCGGCGAGGCCGGTCAGCTGGGCGACGAGCTCGGCGCCGGGCTGTGCGCGGGCGCCGAGGACGGCGAGGAGCGCGAACCCGACACCGCCGGCCGCGCCCGCGCCCGGGAGGTTGCGGAGGTCCCGCCCGGTGGCCCGGGCGACGACGTCGGCCCACGCCGACAGGGCGACGTCGAGCGCCTGCACGTCGTCGGGGGTGGCGCCCTTCTGCGGCCCGTAGACCGCCGCCGCACCGCTGGGTCCGGTGAGGGGGTTGTCGACGTCGCACGCGACGACGAGCTCCGCGGAGGCCAGGCCCGGGTGCAGCTCCGTGAGGTCGAGCGACACGACGTCGACCAGCGGCCCGCCCCCGGCGTGCAGCGCCCGGCCTCGCCGGCCGCTGATCCGCGCCCCGAGCCCTTGGAGGAGGCCGGCGCCGCCGTCGGTGCTCGCGCTGCCGCCGATGCCGACGACGACCCGGCGACAGCCGGCGTCGAGGGCGGCGGCCACGAGGTCGCCCGTGCCGCGGCTGGTGGCGGTGAGCGGTGCGAGCTCGCCCTCCCCCAGCCGGGCGAGGCCGGAGACCTCGGCGAGCTCGACGACGGCCTCGTCGCCGCGCCGCCCGTAGGCGGCCCAGCACGGCATACCCGTCGGGCCGGTGGCCCGCACCTGCACGCGCTCGAACCCGGCTGCCTCGGCCGCGGCCAGGGTGCCGTCGCCCCCGTCGGCGACGGGGACGACGGCCACCTCGAGGTCCGGCACCACCGAGCGGAGGCCGGCCTCGAGGTGGGCCGCCACCTCGGCCGCGGTGAGGGTGCCCTTGAACTTGTCGGGGGCGAGCAGGACGCGGGGCACGACGACCTCAGTCCAGGTTGGCGAAGACCGAGGTCGGGGCGTGCTCGCCGTGCTCGGCGAGGTCCTCGAACTCGGTGACGTTCGCGATCGAGGTGCCCATCGAGACGTTGGTGACGCGCTCGAGGATGACCTCGACGACGACGGGCACGCGGTACTCCTGCGCCATGCCTTGGGCCTTCTCGAGCGCGGGCAGGATCTCGTCGGGGTCGGTGACGCGGATCGCCTTGCAGCCCAGGCCTTCGACGACCTTGACGTGGTCGACGCCGTAGCCGCCGACCTCGGGGCTGTTGAGGTTGTCGAAGGACAGCTGGACGCAGTAGTCCATGTCGAACCCGCGCTGGCTCTGCCGGATGAGGCCGAGGTACGCGTTGTTCACCAGGACGTGGACGTAGGGGACGTTGAACTGCGCGCCGACCGCCAGCTCCTCGATCATGAACTGGAAGTCGTAGTCACCCGAGAGCGCGACGACGGTCTCGTCCGGGCACGCGGTGGCGACGCCGATCGCGGCCGGGACGGTCCAGCCGAGCGGCCCGGCCTGGCCGGCGTTGATCCAGCGCCGGTCCTTGTAGACGTGCAGCAGCTGGGCCGCCTGGATCTGGGACAGGCCGATGGTCGAGACGTAGCGGACGTCGCGGCCGAAGGCGCGGTTCATCTCCTGGTAGACCCGCTGCGGCTTGATCGGGGTCACGTCGAAGTTGGTGCGGCGCAGCAGGGTCCGCTTGCGGTCCTGGCAGGCCTGGGCCCACTGCGAGCGGTCCTTGAGGCGCCCGGCCTCCTTGCGCTCGCGGGCGGCGGCGACGAACAGCTCGAGCGCGGCCTTCGCGTCGGAGACGATGCCGTAGTCGGGGGCGAAGACCCGGCCGATCTGGGTCGGCTCGATGTCGACGTGCACGAAGGTGCGGCCCTGCGTGTAGGTCTCGAGGTCGCCGGTGTGGCGGTTCGCCCAGCGGTTGCCGATGCCCAGGACGACGTCGGACTCGAGCATCGTGGCGTTGCCGTAGCGGTGGCTCGTCTGCAGCCCGACCATGCCGGCGTTGAGCGGGTGGTCGTCCGGGACGGTGCCCCAGCCCATGAGGGTGGGGACGACGGGGACGCCGGTCAGCTCCGCCAGCTCGAGCAGGAGGTCGGCCGCGTCGGCGTTGATGACGCCGCCGCCGGCGACGATCAGCGGCTTGTCGCCCGCCTCGAGCAGGTCGAGCGCCTTCTCCACCTGGGCCCGGGTCGCGGCCGGCTTGTAGACCGGCAGCGGCTCGTAGGTCTCGACGTCGAACTCGATCTCGGCCATCTGCACGTCGATCGGCAGGTCGATGAGGACCGGGCCGGGGCGACCCGACCGCATGAGGTGGAACGCCTGCTGGAACGTCCCCGGCACCTGGGCCGGCTCGAGAACCGTGACCGCCATCTTGGTGAGCGGCTTGGCGATCGAGGCGATGTCGACCGCCTGGAAGTCCTCCTTGTGCAGCTTGGCCACAGGGGCCTGCCCGGTGATGCACAGGATCGGGATCGAGTCGGCGCTCGCCGAGTAGAGCCCGGTGATCATGTCGGTGCCGGCTGGCCCCGAGGTTCCGACGCAGACGCCGATGTTGCCCGGCTTGGCGCGGGTGTAGCCCTCCGCCATGTGCGAGGCGCCCTCGACGTGGCGGGCGAGCGTGTGGTGCAGGCCGCCGTTGGTCTTCATCGCCTTGTAGAAGGGGTTGATCGCCGCCCCCGGCAGGCCGAAGACGTTCGTCACCCCCTCCTTCTTGAGGATCTCGACGGCTGCCTGGGCCGCGGTCATGCGTGCCATGGGAGTTCTCCTGGTGCGAGGTCTGGGTGTGCCGGGTGGCGAGAGGGGGGTCGGCTCAGGAGTCGAGCCGGCCGGAGAGCCGCTGCACGCCGCGCAGCAGGCCGGAGTGGTCCAGGCCGCCGTCGCCGTTGGCGCGGGCGGAGGCCATGAGCTGCGCGACGAGCGCGCCGACGGGTACGACCACGCCGGCCTCGCGGGCCGCCGAGGTCACGATGCCGAGGTCCTTGTGGTGCAGGTCGATCCGGAACCCGGGCTCGAAGCTGCCCCTGGCCATGTTGTCGCGCTTCTGGTCCAGGACCTTCGAGCCGGCGAGGCCGCCGCCGAGGACGTCGAGCGCGGCCTGCAGGTCCACGTCGTAGGCCTGGAGGAAGACGACCGCCTCGGCGAGCGCCTGGATGTTCGCGGCGACGATGAGCTGGTTGGCCGCCTTGACCGTCTGGCCGGCACCGTTGCTGCCGACGTGGACGACGGTCTTGCCGACGGCGTCGAAGACCGGCTTGGCCGCGGCGAAGTCCTCGGCGGACCCGCCGACCATGATCGACAGCGCGGCGTTCTTCGCGCCCGCCTCACCACCGGAGACCGGCGCGTCGAGGAGCCGGAACCCCTTGTCCCGGGCGGCCTTGGCGAGCTCGACCGTGACGTCGGGCCGGATGCTGGAGAAGTCGATGACGAGGGTCCCCTCCTTGGCGGAGGCGAACACGCCCTCCTCGCCGAGGAGCACGTCCTGCACGTCGGGGCTGTCGGGGACCATGACCGCGACGACCTCGGCGTCACGGACGGCGTCGGCCACGGACTCCGCGGCGCGTCCCCCGGCCTCGACGAGGGGCTTGGTCTTCTCGGGGCTGGGGTTGTAGCCGACGACGTCGTGCCCGGCGTTCTGCAGGTGGACCGCCATGGGGCTGCCCATGATGCCGAGTCCGATGAAGGCGATGGTGCTCATGTCGTGCTCCTTGCTGTGAGGGTTCGGGGGTGCGGCCGTGACGGATGCGTCACTCCTGCACCCCCGATCCCGGTCGTGGGTGGGTCAGCGCGCGGCGCGGCGCTCGCGCGGGAGCCAGGCGAGGCTCTCGGGGGTGGTCGCGGTGGTGGGCTTGTACTCCAGGCCCACCCACCCGGCATACCCGCGCTGCGCGAGGTCGCCCAGGTGGCGCTGGAGGTCGAGCTCGCCGGTGCCGGGCTCCCCGCGGCCGGGGAAGTCGGCGACCTGGACGTGCAGGGTGCGGTCGGCGTAGGTGGCGATCGCGGCGTCGACGTCGTCGCCGTTGGCGGCGAGGTGGAACAGGTCGAGCAGGAAGCCGACGTTCGCGGCGCCGGTCGCCCGCACGTCGTCGACGACGGCGACCGCGTCCGCGGCGGTGCGCAGCGGGTACGGCTTGGGGCCGCTGACGGCCTCGACGAGGACCGAGGCGCCGACCCGGTCGGCGGCCTTGGCGGCGAACGCGATCGACTCCCGGCCGAGCTCGTCCTGCTGCTCGGGGCTCGCGCCGTCGACCCGGTTGCCGAAGAGCGCGTTGAACGCCTGCACGCCGAGCTGCTCGCCGATGCCGACGGTCACGTCGACGTTGTCGCGGAACTGCTGCACGCGGTCCGGGACGGACAGCACACCGCAGTCCGGGCCGGCCAGGTCGCCGGCGAAGAAGTTGAGCCCGACCAGCTGGACCCCGGCGTCGCGGACCGCGGCCACGAAGGCGTCGACCTCGGCGTCGGACGGGACCGGCTGGTCCGGCCAGGGCCACCAGAACTCGATGGCGTCGAACCCCTCCGCCTTCGCCGCGGCCGGCCGCTCGAGCAGCGGCACCTCCGTGAAGAGCAGCGAGCAGTTCGCCTCGTAGCGCAGTCCGTGGTCGCTCGTGGTCATCGTCCCCGTCCGTTCCGTGCTTCGATCACTGTTTCCGCAATGCGGAATCTGTTTTCCAACTAGTGAGAGGGTAGGAGTCGTCCTCCGGCGGCGTCAACCGTCGCCGGGGGGCGTCTCACGCTGCGGCCCGGATATATCCGGCCGCCGGCGGCGCCGCGGCCCACGAGGGCCGCGCCCGGCGCGACCCGTGGGTCGCGCCGGGCAGGGTCAGCTGCCCCGGTAGGTGCTGTAGCCGTAGGGGTTGAGCAGCACCGGCACGTGGTAGTGCTGGTCGGCGTCGCCGATCGTGAACACCACGACGACCTCGGGGTAGAACCCGGCGGTCCCCTGCGCGGCGAAGTAGTCGCCGGAGGCGAAACGCAGCCGGTAGTCGCCGGCCTCCATCCGCTCCGGACCGATCGTGCCGACCCGTCCGTCGGCGTCGGTCACGCCGTCGCCGAGGGGCTCACCGGCCGCCGTCTCGAGCCGGATGGCCACCCCCCGGGCGGGCCGGCCCAGGCTGGTGTCGAGGACGTGCGTGCTGAGGGTCCCCATCAGGAGGCCACCTCCCGGAGTCGGAGCAGCGCGATCTCGCGCAGCTGTCGGACGGTCTCGTCGCGCTCGGTGTCGTCGTCGTTGCCGAGCCGGCGGTCGAGCTCGGCCAGCACCTCGGGGGCCGACCGGCCCGCGGCACGGATGATGAACACCCGCCCGAAGCGCCGTTCGTATGCCGCGTTGCCCTCGGCGAGCGCCCGCGCCACCTCGGCGTCGGACCCGTCGACCCCGGACTGCTCGCGCGCGCTGGCCTCCGCGTGGTGGGCGGGCGAGGACGCCCGCTCCCCGATCCGCGGGTGCCCGGCCAGCGCGTCGTCGAGCTCGCCGTCGTCGAGGTGACCAGCGGCCTCGGCCGCCTGGGCCTCGAGCTCGGGCCACTCGGCATACGGGCGGCCGTCACGGACGGCGGCCACCCACCGCGGCACCGGGAGGCACCGGGTGAGCACCGCGTCCGCGTCCTGCGGCGGCAGCGTGTTGAACTCCGTCAGGGTCACGCCGTCCTCCTCAGTCGTGGGCGAAGCGGGCACGAGCGGCGTGGATCGGGTTGGCGTCGGCGACGAGGTCGTCGAACCGGTACCCGGCGATCTTGGCGATCTCCACGAGCGCAGCGGCGTGCTCCTGCGACTCGGAGTTCTCGAGCCGGTCCCATCCTGCCCGCACGATCTGCTCGAAGGAGTCGCGGTCGCGCACGCAGGTCACCAGGGGGAAGCCGAACCGGTCGCGGTACCGGCTGGTGAGGTCGGCCAGCTCGCCCTGCGCCTTCTCGTCGAGGCGGGTCAGGCCGAGCGAGGCCTGGTCGACGAGCGAGCCGTGGCCCTCCATGCCCTCCGCCACGCTCTCGGCGCCGAGGTCGGGGTAGGAGTCGATGAGCTGCCGCTGCTCCTCCGTGGTCGCCGAGAACAGCGCCTCCTGGAACGAGCGGCGCAGGTCGGTCGTGTCACTGAACGGCCGGCTGTCGTAGGCGCGCTCGGCTGCCCACCGCGGCCCCTGGAAGAGGCCGCCGAAGGTGTCGACGAACTGCTCGCGCGACATCGCGTTCACCTCGGCCAGCCGGACGAGCCCGCTGCCCGGAGCGCCGGCAACGGCCGGGCCGCGGCTCTTGCCGATGTGGTGGAACAGCAGGTTCAGGACGATCGCGGTGATCGAGCCCAGGGTGATGCCCGAGCCGAGGATGATCTGCGCCCACTGCGGGACGGCCTTGGAGACGTCCGGCTGGGCGGTGACGTACATCGCCAGGCCGACGCTCGTGGCGACGATGACGACGTTGCGGTGGTCGTGGAAGTCGACCTTCGACAGCGTCTGGAAGCCGACGACCGCGACGGTCGCGAACATCGCCAGGGCCGCGCCGCCGAGCACCGGGTGCGGGATGCCCGCGACGATGGCGCCCGCCTTCGGGATGAGCCCGATGAGGATCATGATCGCGCCGGCCGACGCGACCACGTAGCGGCTCTTGACCCGGGTCAGCCGGACGAGGCCGACGTTCTCGGCGAAGCAGGTGTAGGGGAAGGAGTTGAAGACGCCACCGATGGTGGTGGACAGGCCGTCGGCCCGCAGCGCCCGCGCGATGTCCTCGCGGCCGACCCGCTTCTCGACGATCTCGCCGGTGGCGAAGACATCACCCGTCGTCTCGACGGCGGTGATGAGCATGACGACGATCATCGAGATGATCGCGGCGATCGAGAACTTGGGCCAGCCGAAGTGGAACGGCGTCGTGACGCCCACCCAGCCGGAGCCCGACACCGCGTCGAAGTTGGCGTCGCCCAGGGCCCAGGCGACGAGAGTGCCGACGACGAGGCCCACCAGGACCGCGACGGTGGCCATGAACCCCTTGAAGATGCGCTGGATCGCGACGATCAGGGCGAGGGTGCCGATGGCGTATGCCAGGTTGGCGCCGCTCTCGGGGTGCAGCGTCGGGCCGGCTCCGCCGGCCGCGTCCGCCGCGGCCACGGGCAGCAGGGCCAGGCCGATGATCGTGATGACCGACCCGGTGACGACCGGTGGGAAGAACCGGATGAGCCGGCTGAAGTACGGGGCGATGAGGAAGGTGAAGAGCCCGGCGACGATGACCGCGCCGTAGATGACGAGCAGGCCGTCGGTGCCGCCACCGGCCGCGAGGCCGATCGCGATCATCGGCGACACCGCGGTGAAGGTCACGCCCTGCAGGAGGGGCAGCTTGACGCCCACCTTCCAGAACCCGACGGACTGGATGATCGAGGCGATGCCGCACGTGAAGAGGTCGGCGTTGATGAGGTGGATCAGCTGCTGGGTCGACAGCCCGATGGCGCTGGCGAGCAGGATCGGCACGATGACCGCGCCGGCGTAGAACGCCAGGACGTGCTGGAAGCCGTAGACGGCGAGCCGTGGGACGGGCAGGACCTCGTCGACGGGGTGGCGGGACGGGCGTGAGGTGGTGCGGGGTGTGTCGGTGGCTGCGCTCATGACAGGCACCTTCCTTCCGGCAGAAGGGTCGGGATGGGGTGGGGCTGTTCTCGATCTGTGGTGCGGGGGTGGTGCTGCCGGCGGCCGGCGCGCCCCGGGGGCTGCGCCGCCCGCCGGGGTCTCAGCGACGCGAGCCGGGCACGGGGCGCTTCTCCCCGCGGAGCTCGTCGTCGAGGGTGTCGCCGAGCTCGTCCTTCTCGCTCTCGGCGGCGGCGAACACCGAGGCGCCGGGCCGGTTGCCGGCCCTGACCTCGTTGAAGAGCACGTTGAGCAGGACGGCGACGACCGCGGTCGCGCTGATGCCCGAGTGCATGATCGTCGCGAACCAGTCCGGGAAGCGGTCCCAGAAGGTCGGCGCCGCGATCGGGATGATGCCGACGGCGACGGCCACCGAGACGATGACCATGTTGAGGTTGTCGTGGTACTTCACCCGGGACAGCGTGCGGATCCCGCTGGCGGCCACCGAGCCGAACAGCACGATGCCGGCACCGCCGAGCACCGGGTAGGGAATCGCCGCGACGACCGCTCCCACCACGGGGAGCAGCCCGAGCAGGAGGAGGACCCCGCCCCCGGCCGCCACGGCATACCGGCTCTTGATGCCGGTGAGCGCGACCAGGCCGACGTTCTGCGCGAAGGCGCTGGCGGGGAAGGTGCCGAACACCGGGGCGACGGTCGTGGCAGCCATGTCGGCGCGCAGCCCGTCGGCGACGCGGCGGGCGTCGACCGGGGTGCCGACGATCTCGCCGATGGCGAGGATGTCGGCCGTGGTCTCGGTCATGATGACGAAGACGACGATCGTCATCGACACGATCGCGCCGGCCTGGAACGTCGGCGAGCCGAAGTGGAACAGCTGCGGCAGCGCGACGATCTTGGCGTCGCCGACGTTGGAGAAGTCGGCGCGTCCGGTGAGGGCCGCGATGACGGTGCCCACGACGAGGCCGATGAGGATCGACAGGCGTGAGACCGCCCCCTGGAAGACCCGGCTGATCACGAGGATGACGAGGAGCGTCAGCCCGGCGAAGCCGATGTTGCCGACCGACCCGAAGTCGGGGGCCTTGTCGTTGTTGCCCATCGCCCACCGGAACGCGACGGGCAGGAGGGACAGCCCGATGACCGTGATGATGGTGCCGGTGACGACGGCCGGGAAGAGCCGGACGAGCTGGGCGAAGAACGACGACGCCACCAGTCCGATGAGCCCCGCGACGATGATCGAGCCGAAGACCGGGCGCAGGCCGCCCTCGCTCGCGATCGCCACCATGGTCGAGACGCTGGCGAAGGAGATGCCCTGGACGATCGGCAGGCGGCTGCCGAACGGGCCGAGGCCGAGGGTCTGCAGCAGGGTCGCGAGACCGCTGACGAACAGGCCGGCCGTGACGAGCAGGGCCATGTCGGTGGGCTTGAGGCCGGCGGCACCGCCGACGATGAGCGGGGGCGCGATGACCCCGCCGTACATGGTCAGGATGTGCTGGGTGCCGTAGGCGAGCAGGGGTCCGGGACCGTACTTCTGGTCCTCGGGGCGGCCGGTGTGCTGGCGGCCGGTGCGGGGCGCGGACGTCGTTGTCCGCTTGCTCAGTCGCATGCCGGCCTCAGCAGAAGCCCGGGACGGTGAGCCAGGCGTCGCCGGCGTCCGACCCGCCCTCGCGCTGCACCGTGGCCTCGATGAGGCCGTACGGCCGGTCGGCGGCGATGAACACCTCGCCGTCGTTCTCGACCCCGAACGGGCTGAGGTCGACGAGGAAGTGGTGCTTGTTGGGCGCGGAGAACTTGATCTCGGCGACCTCGGGGTGGGCCTCGAGGACCGCGGAGCCCATGGCGTAGAGCGACTGCTGCAGCGCGTGGCTGTAGGTCGTCGCGAAGGTCTCGAGCAGCACCGTGCGGATGTCGTCGAAGGACTTGTTCCAGTCGACGCCCTCGGTGGTCTCGTAGCGCCAGCGGGCGACGAGCGAGGTGGCGAGGATGCGGTCGTCGGTCTCCTGCAGGGTCGTGTACTCGTCCTGGAGGAAGCCCTTGAACTCCGAGCCGGTCGACTTCAGGACGACGAGGTCCTTGAGGCCGGACACCACCCACTGGCGCGGGGTGTCGCCGCTGCGGTCCTGGGTCACCACGGTGGTGCGCACCTCGCCGCCGCGGCGGGCGAAGGCGTGGTCGTGGCCCTGGCCGCCCACGTCGATGCGGTCCCAGGCGTACTCCTCGACCTCGACGCGGCTGGCCGTGGCGGCCGGCGTGACGTCGAGGAAGCGGGAGCCGAGGGCGAGGGCGTAGTCCTCCGGGGAGGTGATGCCGTGCTGCTTGGCGAAGGCGAACGCCGTGTTCTTCTGGGTGTCGGTCGGCAGGACGTTGGCCTGGTCGCCGGTGACGTGCGCGTCGGTGAAGTCGCCGCGCAGGGCGCTGGAGACGTTGAGGTCGCGGATCTCGTGACGGGCCGTGTCGCGGTAGATCCGCACGACGCGGTTCTCCGCCTTGCCGTACTGGTTGGGTCCGAGGACGTAGGTCATGACAGGTGCTCCTCGCGGGTGCTCCGTCGGGCCACGCGGCAGGTGCCGGGGCGGATGGGTTCGGGTCCGGGCGCCCGCTCGATGCGGGGCCGTGTGCCGCGACACGAGGCCTGTGGGCCGGTATGCCGCGTGGCGCTGGGATGAGTGCGCCGGTCGGTTCCTGATTCCGTGATGCGGAAACCAATTTACGAATGATGGAACGATAGGTGGACGGCGGAGCCGCGTCAACAGTTTGTTGAAAAGGAGTGTGGCGGACGACCGGGGTCTCGGGAAGGGGGTACGGGCACCCAATTCAGACATCACCGGCACCCGCGACCGGGCCCAGCCGGCAAGCGGCTCAGCTGGCCGGGGGCTCCACGGGCTCGCGGACCCGGTTGAGGTAGTTGTAGACGGTGAACCGGGTGAGGCCCATGGCCTCCGCGACGGTCTCGGCGCTGCGGCGCATCTCGAACGCGCCCCGCTCCTCGAGCAGCCGCACGGCCTGCTGCTTGCCCGCCCGGGGCAGGTCGGCAAGCGGACTGCCGAGCTCCTCCTCGACCGCCGCGATGAGCCGGGCCAGCCCGTCCGACAGGTCGGTGGCCGGGGGTGCTGCGGCGCGGCGAGAGGTGCCCCGGCGGCGGGCCGCGGCCAGCTGGGGCGCCCGCGTCTCGCCGAGCGGTGCAGCGAGGTCGCTGACCGTGAGGGTCACCCGGGTGGCGCCCTGGGCGAGGGCCGCCCGCACCGCGTCGGCAACCGCGGTCACGACCGCGTCCGCCTCACCGTCGACCGCGGTGCCCAGGGGGCCGAGGTCGGGCTCGAGGCCGGCGTCCACCAGGGCGGCAGCCGCGGCGGTCACGTGCGCGGGGACGTGCTCGTCCTCCCCGTGGAACGGCTCGGTGGTGAACTCCGCTCGCACCCGCATGTCGGTCACGGTACTTCCCCCGGGTCCGCCGCACGAGACGTGGCCCGACCGCGTCGACCACGGTCAGTGACGACGGAAGCTGTCGCGGACGAGCGAGTCGCGGCTCGCGGCCACCTCGTCCTGCCATTCCTGCAGCAGGCGGGCCGTGAGCTCCTCCGGCGACGCGAGGTCCTGCGCCGGTGAGATCACGCACCGCGGCGACGGGCGTTGCTCACCAGGTCGTTGCGCGTCCGGCGTGATCTCGAGGTCGCTCCAGCGCACCGGCCCTCCGCTGGGCGGTCGGAAGCAGTCCTCGGGTCCCGGCGGGTCGCCGCCCGGTGGTGGCGCGGTCTCGGCGGGTCGCGGTGGCCGAACGGGCAGGCCGTACCGGTTGGTGACCACGAGGCCGTCCGGCCGGGAGGGATCGCCGCTGATGACGTGGTCGCCGCGGTCGATGCCGTCGTGGTGCACCGTGCAGAGGCTGACCTGGTTGTCCAGATCGGTGCGCCCGCCGTCGGCCCAGGCATCGAGGTGGTGAACCTCGACGAACCGGGTGCTGGTGCAGCCGGGGAACCGGCACCCACGGTCGCGGTCGACGACCAGGCGGCGGCTGCGCTCGGGCAGGATCCGCATGGCCCGACCGACCGAGACCGGCTTGCCCTCGGTCTCCCAGACGGGCTGGACCACGCCGTCGGAGACGAGACGGCCCAGCAGCCGCAACGGGATCGCGTGCCCGCCGGACACCCAGGCGCCGTCCGTGTCGAGGTGCAGGTACACCCGGTAGTGCGCTGCCCGCGACGTCGACTCCACGCTCGCCAGCGAGCGCACTGCCACCTCCTCCAACGCATCCGCGTACGTGGGCAGGCCCGCGCCGGGGTCGTGTGGGCGTTCCACGCCAATGGCGTCGCCCTTGGTGTCCCCGCGTCGCAGGAACAGGGCGTCCTTGGCCTCGCGAACCGCCTGCTCGACGAGCGCGCCGACGGTCGCGGGCGCCGAGTACCGCAGCTGGAAGCGCCCGTCGGCGTCGTAGGACATTGACAGCTGCGGCCTCGCACACGCCCGCTTCTCCGCAGGCGACATCGGGTCCACCTCGCGCACCACCGACACCGGATCCTCCGCCCCGGGCCCGGCGACCGCATCTGCAGGGTCGGCTCCATCGCCGGCAGTCGCAGCGGGAAAGGCGTGCCGCGCCACGGCCCGGCGCAGCTGGGGCACGGTGGCCTCGCGGGCCAGCGCCGTCGCAGACGCCTGGTGCGTCGCCGGCACGCCGTGGGCCAGCACCGCCACCTGGTCGAGCGACAGCTCACCGGCGTCGAGCGCCTCGGCCGCAGCAGTCAGCTCGGTGCGCCGCTTGGCGATCGCCACCACGTCCCGCGCATGCGACGGTGACAGGCCGGCCCGAACGACGAGGTAGTGCTCTGGCGAGGAGAAACCGCCGTCCCCCCAGAGGCCGTCGTCGACCAGCTCGGCAGCGACGTCCACGAGCTCCGCCTGGGCCCGGTTCAGCCGCCCGGCGACCTGCGCCGTGCGGGCCCACAGCGCACGCTGCCGGGACTCCCGGGCCTGTGCGAGTGGGGTGGTCGACATTCCCCAATCGTACACCTGTTCGAACGCCTTCAACAGGATTGTCCGCACCGAATCGCGGTGCAGCCCAACAAGATCGAGACCCGGACCACCGTCGTCCGATCACCCCGCGGCGAGCTACCCCCCGACGCGCTTGGCCAGGACGTCCAGCCGGTGCCGGTCGATGCCCGTCAGCTCCTTGACCTCCGGGTCGTCCGTGGCGCCACAGTCCAGACCCCGCACCACGAAGTCGGCGAGTGCCCGGGCCGTCGCGGGCTCGTCCATCACCCCGGAGTCGACCTGCCCGACGTAGTTGCGCAGCCGCTCGGCAGCGGCCGGCAGGCCCTGGCGGTAGAAGGCGTACGTCGCGGCATACCGGCTCGGCAGCTGGGCGGGGTGGAGGTCCCACCCCTGGTAGTACCCACGCTCGAGCGAGCGCCGGACGAGCCGCGCGTGCAGCGCCCAGCCCGCGTGCACGGCCTCGCGGCTGCCGATGGGCAGGATGTTGGTGGAGCCGTCCGAGAGCCGAACCCCGGTGCCGGCGGCCGCCACCTGCATGACCGCCTTGGCGTGGTCGGCGGCCGGGTGCTCCATCGACTGGTATGCCGCCGCGACGCCCAGAGAGGCGGAGTAGTCGTACGTGCCGTAGTGCAGCCCGGTGCAGCGGCCGGCCGCGGCGTGGACCATGCGCGCCACGAGAGCGGTGCCGTCGGGCCCCAGGATCGCCTGCGGCGTCTCGACCTGGATCTCGAATCTTATTGTCCTCGAACGCAGTCCGAGCCCCGACTCGATCCGGTCGCAGGCCACGACCATCGCCTCGACCTGCTCGACCGACGTCACCTTGGGCAGCGTGACCACGAAGCCGTCCGGCAGCGCACCGTCCTCGGCGACCGCCTCGACGAACCGCGCCAGCGTCCGCACGCCCCGCGCCCGTGTCGGCGCCTCGAAGCTCTTGAACCGGATCCCGTGGAACGGCGCCGCCGTCCCGCCACGCACCGACTCCAGCAGGGCCGCGGCACTCGCGTCGACCGCTGCGTCCTCGACGTCGTCCGCGGGCGAGCCGTAGCCGTCCTCGAAGTCGATCCGCAGGTCCTCGACCGGTTCGGCCGCGAGCTTGGCCCGCACCCGGCCCACCACGTCCTCGGCGAGGTCGGGCGCGATGCCGAGCAGCGCGGCATACGCCTGCGCGTCCCCGCCGTGCTCGTCGAGGACGGCCAGGGCCTCCTCGCCCCACCGGGGCACGAGGCCGGCGTCGTACCGGCTGGCCGGGGCGTAGACGGTGTGGACCGGCTGGCGGTCGGGGCGCTCGCCCGGGAAACCCTGTGCCAGAGCGGAATCCGCGCCGACAAGGCGCTCGTCGAGCTCGCGGGTGAGGTCGGTGGCGTCGAACGTCATCGGTCAGGCCTTCCCTTCTGCACCGGCGGCGTGCCGCACGGCCGACGCCACCGCGGGCGCCACCTCGGGGTCGAACACGCTTGGCACGATGAAGCTCGCGTTGAGCTCATCCGGGTGGACGCAGTCGGCGATGGCGGTGGCCGCGGCGATCATCATCTCGTCGGTGATGTCGCTGACCCCGGCGTCGAGCAGCCCGCGGAAGAACCCGGGGAAGGCCAGCACGTTGTTGATCTGGTTGGCGTAGTCGGACCGCCCGGTCGCGACCACAGCGGCGTGCCGGCTCGCAGCGACGGGGTCGACCTCGGGATCGGGGTTGGCCAGGGCGAAGACGATCGCGTCGTGCGCCATGCCGGCGATGTCGTCCTCGTCCAGGAGGTTCGGGGCCGAGACGCCGATGAAGATGTCGGCGCCCGCGAGCACCTCCTTCAGCGTGCCGCGGACCTTGCGGGGGTTGGTGTTCCTGGCGATCCAGCCGCGGAACTCGTCGCTGTGCTGCGCGTCGGGGTCGAGGGCGCCGTGCCGGTCGCAGCCCACGATGTCGCGCGCGCCCTGGGCGTCGAGGAGGCGCACGATCGCGTGGCCCGCGGCGCCCACCCCGGAGACGACGATCCGGACGTCCTCGACCTTCTTGCCCACGACCCGCAGCGCGTTGGTGAGGGCGGCGAGCACCACGATGGCCGTGCCGTGCTGGTCGTCGTGGAAGACCGGGATGTCCAGCTCGTCACGCAGCCGCTGCTCGATCTCGAAGCAGCGCGGCGCGGAGATGTCCTCGAGGTTGACGCCGCCGTAGACGGGGGCGAGCGCCTTGACCGTCCGGATGATCTCCTCGGTGTCCTGGGTGTCGAGGCAGACGGGCCAGGCGTCCACCCCCGCGAACTGCTTGAAGAGCGCGGCCTTGCCCTCCATGACCGGCAGCGCGGCCGCCGGGCCGATGTTGCCCAGCCCCAGGACCGCCGACCCGTCGGTGACGACGGCGACGGTGTTGCGCTTGATGGTGAGGCGCCTTGCGTCGTCGGGGTTCTCGGCGATGGCCAGGCAGACGCGCGCGACGCCGGGCGTGTAGGCGCGGGACAGGTCGTCGCGGTGCTTGAGCGGCACCTTGGGCACCACCTCGAGCTTGCCGCCGAGGTGCAGGAGGAACGTGCGGTCACTGACCTTGCGCACCTTGACGCCGGGCACGGCGGCGATCTGCGCGGTGATGCGGTCGGCGTGGTCGGCGTCCGAGGCGTTGCACGTGACGTCGACGACCAGGCTCTGCCCGCGCGACTCCACGACGTCGAGCGCGGTGAGGGCGCCGCCGGCCTCCGCGACCGCCGCGGCCACCACCCCCGTCGTGTCGATCGCGGCGGGCGCCTCGGCGCGCACGGTGATGGAGTACCCGGGACTCGGAGCAGGCATCGGTCGGCCTCGTTCTTCCACGATACGGATTCACGGTTCTGTCTGACGGAAGACTACGGGCAGGCGTCCTCGCCGGACAACCCCCGTCCACCGGTTCGCCCACGGGCTACTGTGCCCCCGTGACGACGACGGACCTCGACGGCGGCGCCGACCGCGGCCCCCAGCCACCCCGGGCCCTCATCGTCACCCTGCTCGGGCTGTACGTCCGCGACCTCGGCGGCTGGATCAGCGTCAGCGCGCTGATCCGGCTCATGGCCGCAGCCGGCGTCGACGACCAGGCCGTCCGCTCGGCACTGACCCGCCTCAAGCGGCGCGGCATCGTCGAGTCCGAGCGCCGCGACGGCGTGGCGGGCTACGCGCTGTCGGGGTATGCCGGCCGCGTCCTCGAGCTCGGCGACCGCCGGATCTTCGCCACCCGGCCCGCCTCCGAGCGGGACTGGGTGCTGGCCGTGTTCTCGGTGCCCGAGAGCGAGCGGCAGAAGCGGCACACCCTGCGCGCGCGGCTGTCGTGGCTGGGGTTCGGGACCGTGTCGTCGGGCGTGTGGATCGCGCCGGGGCACCTCGCGCAGGACACCCGCGAAGCGCTGTTGGCGGACGGCCTGGAGCCGTACGTCGACCTCTTCCGTGCGGAGTACCTCGCCTTCGGCGACCCGGCGACGAAGGTCGCGCACTGGTGGGACCTCGACGCGCTCGAGCAGCTCTACGACGACTTCCTCGAGGCGCACGAGCCCGCCCTGCGCAGGTGGGAGGCGGCAGCCGCCGGGAAGCCCGTCGCCCGGCCGGGCGACGGGGAGGCGTTCGCCGACCACCTGCGGGCGCTGACCGCGTGGCGCCGCCTACCCTACCTCGACCCCGGCCTGCCGACCGACCTGCTCCCGGAGGACTGGTCCGGGACCCGTGCGGCGGAGACGTTCTTCGCGCTGCACCGCGCCCTGGCCGGGCCGGCGCACGACTTCGTCACCGCGCAGGCTTCAGCCGCTCGTCCGGGATGACGGCGACGCCGAGGATCTCGATCATGGCCTCGGGCTGCCACAGCGCCGTCGTGCCGATGCCCGCCATCGCGGGGTAGACCGGCCCGGCCAGCTCGCGCCACACCTGCCCGATCTCGCGGCCGTGCGCCTGGTAGTCCGGGATGTCGGTGAGGTAGATCGTGATGCTCACGAGGTCCTCCGGCACGCCGCCGGCCTCGGCCAGGGTCGCCAGGACGTTGGAGAACGCCTGGCGGAACTGCTCGACGATCCCGCCCGGGACGATCCGCATGTCGGCGTCCAGGGCGGTCTGGCCGCCCAGGTAGAGGGTGTTGCCGGACAGCGTCCCGTGCGAGTAGCCGCTCGGCGCCGGCAGCGACGCCGGGTTGACGGCGACGGGGGTGAGTGGGTTGGCGGTCATGGGTCCTCCAGCGGTCGGACAGGTCCTCGGTCGGCGCCCTCGGGGCACTCGCGTGCGCGTCGGGGTCCACGGAACGCCCGGGTGGTCGGCGCCGGGCGCCGTGGCACGACGGAGAGCCTAGCGGACCTATTGACGTTTGACGACGATCGTGAAAATCTCGCTATATGCAGTTCGGCACCGTCGCCACGCGCGGCACCAACACGGCCGCGGCGCGGACCCCGGACGGCTGGCGCGCGCTCGCGGCGCCCGACCTCTCCGCGCACCTCGCCGGCGGCGGCCGGCTCGACGCCAGCGCCCCGCTCGGCGACCTGCTCGACGACGTCGAGGTGCTCGCCCCGCTCCCCCGCCCCGGCAAGGTCGTCTGCTGCGGCCTCAACTACGGCGAGCACATCCGCGAGACTGGCCGCGACCTACCGACGCACCCGACGCTCTTCGCCAAGTACGCCGACAGCCTCGTCGGCCCGAAGGACGACATCGACCTGCCGGCCGACGTGGACGTCGACTGGGAGGCGGAGCTGGCGGTCGTCGTCGGCAGCACGATCCGGCGGGCCGACCGCGCGACGGCCTCGGCCGCGATCGCCGGGTACACGGTCGCCAACGACGTCTCGGTGCGGGACTGGCAATACCGCACGCTGCAGTGGTTCCAGGGCAAGGCGTGGGACCGCTCGACCCCGACCGGGCCGGTCGTCGTCACGCCCGACGAGGTCGACCCGGCAGCCGGCCTGACCATCACCTGCCGCGTCGACGGCGAGGAGGTGCAGCGCGACAGCACCGGGACCCTGGTCTTCGACGCCGCCGACCTGCTCGCCTACATCTCGACCTTCACGGTCCTGTGTCCCGGCGACCTCGTGCTCACCGGCACGCCGGGCGGGGTCGGCACCGCCCGTGACCCGCAGCGCTTCCTCGCCGACGGGCAGGTCCTCGAGACCGAGATCGAGGGCATCGGCCTGCTGCGCAACACGATCCGCCTCACCTGACGACCCAGCCCCACCTGACGACCAAGGAGCTCCCGTGGAACCCGACTTCAGCAAGTACCAGCTCGAGGGCGACCCCACCCCCTGGGCGAGCGAGAACGGCCTCGTCGTCCCGGTCGTGACCCGGGCCGGCTCAGAGCTCGGCGACACGGGCCAGTCGGGCGGCGCCACGCGCGTCTCGGGCGTCAGCATCCAGCACACGCCGGCGAAGCGGCTCTGGTTCGGCAAGGTCAGCAACGAGGCCGGCTACCGCTCGGTCCCCCACCACCACGGCGAGGCCGAGACCGGCGGCTACGTCCTCTCCGGCCGGGCCCGCATCTACTTCGGGGAGCGGTTCGAGGACTACCTCGACATGGAGGAGGGCGACTGGGTCTTCGTGCCGCCCTTCATGCCCCACGTCGAGTGCAACCTCGACCGCAACAACCCCCTCACCTGGATGACCACGCGCACCCCCGAGAACATCGTCGTCAACCTCCCGCAGGTCGACGACGCCGCCCTGCGCAACTGGGTGGACCGCCCGTGAGCGGACCCACGTCCGAGGTCCTCGCCGCTGCGCTGGTCCTCACCCCCACCGAGCCGCACCACTTCGACGTGGCCTTCACCGCCACGACCCAGCCGTGCCCGTGGCCGAAGGCCTACGGCGGCGACATGGTGGCGCAGGCCGCCGCGGCGGCCATGCTCACGGTCACCGACGGCAAGGCCATGCACTCGATGCACAGCTACTTCATGCGCCCGGTCGACATCGGGGCGCCGGTCACCTACGAGGTCGAGGTACTGCGCGACGGACGCGGCTACGCGACCAGGCAGGTCCGCGCGTTCCAGAACGGCAAGCCCGCCTACGCCTGCCTCGCCAGCTTCGCCGCCGGCGAGGAGGGAGGCCGGTATGCCGCGGCCGCGCCCACCGGCGTACCGGCACCGGAGTCGCTGCCCAGCTCCGCGGCATACCTCGCGGACGTGGTGCCGGGCGACGGCACGACGATGACCGCGGAGTCCAAGGGGTACTGGGCGGGCGGGCGCAGCTTCGACATGCGGCACGTCCCGGGCCCGGTCTACGTCGAGGTCGACGGCGGCCGCGCGCCCCAGCAGGCCGTGTGGGTCAAGCCGTTCGACGCCCTGCGGCCGGTCGACGGGCTCACCGACGCGCAGCGCGACCTCGCGGCGCTCGCCTATGTCTGCGACTACACGATCCTCGAGCCGGTGCTGCGGGTGCTCGGGGTGCCGTGGGCGCAGCCCGGCCTGGTCACGGCCAGCCTCGACCACGCCATGTGGTTCCACCGCGCGCCCGGTCCGGGCGTCCTCGACGGCTGGCTGCTCTACGCGCAGGAGGCCGTCGCCGCCGACACCGGCCGTGGTGTGGGCCTCGGCCGCTTCTTCACCCCCGACGGCGAGCACCTGGCGACCGTCGTGCAGGAAGGCATGATCCGCACCAGCTCCGGAGGCTCGTGATGTCGTCCACCCCCACCCGTCCCCGGCCCGGCCTGTCGCCGAGCGGCCACGTCGACACGTTCGCCCGCGACCACCTGCCGCCGGCCGAGCAGTGGCCGGTGCTCGAGTTCACGACCCCGGACCTGCAGTACCCCGAGCGGCTCAACGCCGCCGTCGAGCTGCTCGACGAGACCATCCGCACCCACGGCCCTGACCGCCCCGCGCTCCGCACGCCCGACGGCACGGTGTGGACCTACGGCGAGCTGCTCACCCGCACCAACCAGGTCGCTGCCGTCCTCACCGAGGACCTCGGGCTCGTCCCGGGCAACCGCGTGCTGCTGCGCGCCCCCAACACGCCGTGGACCGTCGCCGCCTGGCTCGGCACGCTCAAGGCCGGCGGGGTGGTCGTCACGACCATGGCCGCCCTGCGCGCCCGCGAGCTGGGGCCGATCGTGGAGAAGACACAGCCGTCGGTCGCCCTCGTCGACCACCGCTTCGTCGAGGACGTCCACGCCGTGCGTGACACCGTCGCGCCCGACCTGGTCGTCGTCCCCTACGCCGGCGACTCCGCCGACGACCTCACCCGCCGCGCTGCCACGAAGTCCGGCGAGTTCGAGGCCGTGGACACCGCAGCCGACGACGTCGCCCTCTTCGGCCCGACGTCGGGCAGCACCGGCGTCCCCAAGATCACCACGCACTTCCAGCGCGACATCCTGTCGATCGACAACACCTTCGGCCGGCACGTCCTGCGCCTCGAGGCCGACGACGTGGTCGCCTGCACCGCGCCGTTCGCCTTCACGTTCGGGCTGGGCATGCTCGTCGTCTTCCCGCTGCGGGCCGGCGCCTGCGCCCTGCTCACCGAGGCCGCCACGCCGGTCCAGCTCGCCGAGATCGTCGAGGAGCACGGGGTGACCGTCCTCGCGACCGCGCCCACGGCATACAAGCAGGTCATCAAGAGCGGCAACCTCGGGCGCCTGCGCGGCCTGCGCAAGGCCGTCAGCGCCGGCGAGCACATCGCCCAGGACGTGTGGGAGACGATCCACCACGAGCTGGGGCTCAAGGTGATCGACGGCATCGGCGCCACCGAGATGCTGCACATCTTCATCTCCGCGGCCGGCGACGACATCCGCGCGGGCAGCACCGGCAGGCCGGTCCCCGGGTACCGCGCCACGATCCTCGGCCCCGACGACCGTCCCGTCCCGCCCGGCACCGAGGGGCGCCTCGCGGTGATCGGCCCGGTGGGCTGCCGCTACCTCGACGACGAGCGCCAGCTCGGCTACGTCGTCGACGGGTGGAACGTCACCGGTGACACCTTCGTGCAGGACGAGGACGGCTACTTCTTCTACCGCGCCCGCACCGACAGCATGATCGTCTCCTCCGGCTACAACATCGGCGCTCCCGAGGTCGAGGCGGCGATCGACGCCCACCCCGACGTCGTCGAGGTCGGGGTGGTCGGCGAGCCCGACGCCGAGCGCGGCTCGATCGTCAGCGCCTTCGTCGTCCTGCGCGAGGGCGTCGTCGGCGACGACGCCAAGGTCCGCGAGATCCAGGACCACGTCAAGGCCACCCTCGCCCCGTACAAGTACCCGCGGCGGGTCCGCTTCGTCGACCGGCTGCCCCGGAACACCAGCGGCAAGCTCCAGCACTTCAAGCTGCGCGAGCAGGCGCAGCACGCCCAGGCCGACCCAGCCGACACCGCCGGCGCGGCCGGCCTGTCCGACACCGCCGGCACGGCCGGCAAGGAGACGTCATGAGGATCGCAGTCGTCGGCGGGGGGCCCGGTGGGCTCTACCTCGCCGCCCTGATGAAGCAGCTCGACCCGGCCCACGAGGTCACCGTCTGGGAGCGCAACGCCCCCGACGACACCTTCGGCTTCGGCGTCGTCTTCTCCGACGAGACGCTCGGCGGGATCGAGAACGCCGACACCACGATCCACGCCGCGATGGAGCGGCAGTTCGCGCGCTGGACCGACATCGACGTCAGCGTCGACGGGCGGTCCTCGACGATCGGCGGCCAGGGCTTCGCGGCGATGAGCCGCAAGGAGCTGCTGCGGCTGCTCCAGGCCCGCGCCGCCGAGCTCGGCGTGGTCGTCCACTACCGCACCGAGGCGCCCGACACCGAGGAGCTGCGCGCGACGCACGACCTCGTCGTGGCCGCCGACGGCCTCAACTCGCAGGTGCGCACGAGGTATGCCGACGCCTTCGGCCCCAGCCTCGACCGCCGGCACAACAAGTACATCTGGTTCGGCACCGACCTCGTCTTCGAGGCGTTCCAGTTCATCGTCCGCAACACCGAGTTCGGGACCATGCAGATCCACGGGTACCCGTACTCCGACCAGGGCTCGACCTTCATCGTCGAGATGCACGAGGACGTCTGGCGCGCAGCGGGTTTCGACCGCACCGAGCACGAGGTCTTCCCGCCCGGGGTCTCCGACGAGTACGCCGTGCAGCGGGTCGCCGAGATCTTCGCCGACGACCTGCACGGCCACCGCATCCTGACGAACAACTCGAAGTGGATCAGCTTCACCACGGTCCGCAACGAGTCCTGGCACCACGGCAACGTCGTGCTGCTCGGCGACGCCGCCCACACCGCCCACTTCTCCATCGGCTCCGGCACCAAGCTGGCCATGGAGGACGCCCTCGCCCTGGCCGCCTGCCTGCACGAGCACCCGACCGTCGAGGCGGCGCTCACGGCATACCAGGAGGAGCGCAAGCCGGTCGTGGAGTCGACCCAGCGCGCGGCCCAGGCCAGCCTGGAGTGGTTCGAGAACATCGGGATGTACGCCGCCGACCAGGACCACGACTCGTTCGTCTTCAACCTGCTCACCCGCTCGCGCCGGATCACCTACGCCAACCTCGAGGAGCGCGACGCGGAGTTCGCCGCCCGCATCCGGGCGGCCTACGCACGGCAGGTCGCCGGTGACCTCGCCGCGGCGCCGGCGGCTGCCGGCAGCGCCGCCCCGTCGTCACCGGACGAGGAGGCGCCGGCGATGTTCCAGCCGGTGCGGATCGGCGCGCTGGAGCTGAAGAACCGCGTCGTGCTCTCCCCCATGGACATGTACGTCGCGGTCGACGGCGTGCCGGGCGAGTTCCACCTCGTGCACCTGGGCTCCAAGGCCCTCGGCGGCGCCGGCCTGGTCATGTCGGAGATGACCTGCGTCTCTCCCGAGGGCCGCATCACCCTCGGCTGCCCCGGCCTGTGGGACGACGAGCAGCGCGACGCGTGGGCGCGGATCACCCGGTTCGTGCACGAGCGCAGCACCGCCAAGATCGGGCTCCAGCTGGGCCACTCCGGCCGCAAGGGCTCGACGAAGCTCATGTGGGAGGGCATGGACGAGCCGCTGCCCGACGGCAACTGGGAGGTCGTCGGCCCGTCGGCGCTGCCCTACGGCGAGGCCACCCACGTGCCGCGCGAGATGACCCGGGCCGACATGGACAAGGTCGTCGCCGACTTCCGGGACGCCGCCCGACGTGGCGTCGAGGCCGGCTTCGACCTCGTCGAGGTGCACGCGGCCCACGGCTACCTGCTGTCGTCCTTCCTGTCGCCGATCTCGAACGTGCGCACCGACGAGTACGGCGGGTCGCTGGAGAACAGGCTGCGCTTCCCGCTCGAGGTCTTCGACGCGGTGCGCGAGGTCGTGCCCGAGCCGGTGCCGGTCACCGTGCGGATCTCGGCGACCGACTGGGTCCCCGACGGCAACACCGAGCACGACGCCGTCGAGATCGCGCGCGCCTTCATCGAGCACGGCGCCGCGGCCATCGACGTCTCGTCCGGCCAGGTCACCCAGGACGAGAAGCCGGCGTTCGGCCGGTCGTACCAGACACCGTTCGCCGACCGCATCCGCCACGAGGTCGCGCGGCCCGCTGGTGTCGCCGTCATCGCGGTCGGCGCCATCTCCTCGTACGACGACGTCAACTCGATCCTGCTCGCCGGTCGCGCCGACCTGTGCGCCCTCGGGCGCACCCACCTCTACGACCCGCAGTGGACCCTCCACGCCGCCGCCGAGCAGGGGTATGCCGGGCCGGCCGCCGAGTGGCCCGACCCCTGGAAGGCGGGGCGTCGCCGTCCGCCGACCTCGCGCACCGACCGGGTGCCGCCGCGGCTCGCGCTGCTGCGCGAGGGCGAGCAGGGCCAGGTCCACCTGCGCTGGCGCCCCGGTGCCAAGGCGACAGGAGCCCCCGAGGCGGCAGGGGCGGGGACGCCCACCGCGCCGGCGCCTGAGACCGTGTCGGTGTGAGGACGCCGAACGCCAGCGCGACGCTGCGCTCCCGGATCGAGTGGATCGACACCGACGCCGCCGGGATCTACCACAACAGCACCGTCACCCGGCTGGTCGAGTCGGCAGAGGCGTCGCTGGCCCGCGAGCGCGGCCTCGACGGGTACTTCCCCGTCGCGCCGCGGGTCCGGTTCGAGGCGGACTTCGAGGCGCCGCTGTTCTTCGGCCAGGAGGTGACCACCACCGTCACCGTGACCGAGCTGGGCACGTCGTCGATGATGTTCTCCTTCGAGGTCTGGGGCGAGGAGTTCGAGGGGACGCCGCGGGTGCGGGCCGCCAGGGGCCGGTACGTCACGGTGCACCTCGACCGCAGCGGCCCCGGCCGTCCGCAGAGCGCGCCGTGGCCGCCCGAGTGGGTGGAGCGGCTCACCTCCGGCTGAGGCCTCCACCTAGGCTGCCGGCATGGGTCGTCCCCGCCTGTCCGTCGTCATCGCCAGCACCCGGCCGACCCGCATCGGCCACCACGTCGCCGACTGGGTCCTCGCCCGGGTGCCCGACGACCTCGACGTCACCGTCCACGACCTACGCGAGCTCGACCTGCCGTTCCTCGACGAGCCGGGGCAGCCGGCCGACGGCAACTACGCCCACGAGCACACCCGTCGCTGGTCGGCGGCCATGCTCGCGACCGACGCGCTCGTCCTCGTCATGCCCGAGTACAACCGCGGCTACAACGCGGCCCTGAAGAACGCGGTCGACTACCTCTACGCCGAGTGGGAGGGCCTGCCCGTGGCGTGCGTCGGCTACGGCTGGCACGGCGCGTCGTACGCGAAGTCGGCGCTGCGGCAGACCCTCGAGCGCGTCAAGATGGTCGTCGTCGACGGGCCCGGCCTGTCCTTCGACGACACCCTCACGCTCGACGGTGTCGTCGGCGCCGGGCCCGAGGAGGAGGCCGCGCTGGCAACGATGTTCGACGGGCTGCTGGCTGCGGCCCGGGCTCCCCTCGACCGGTAGGCTGGACCACGGTGCGTCGGGAAGTCTGGTCGACACGTCCTTCGTGCTGCCTCCCCTGAAAGGCCCCTCGTGAGCCTGACCACCAAGCCCCGCCTGTTCGCCCGGTCCAGCTGGGCCGAGGCCCAACGCGTCGCGGAGGCCCTGCGCACCGAGACCGTCGGTGGCGCCCTCCTGCTCGTCGCGGCCGTCGCGGCACTGGTCTGGGCCAACTCGCCGTGGCACACGGCATACGCGGGGCTGCGGGACACCACGTTCGGGCCGCACGCGCTGCACCTCGACCTCACGGTCGGGCAGTGGGCAGCCGACGGGCTGCTCGCGCTCTTCTTCTTCGTGGCCGGGCTCGAGCTCAAGCGCGAGTTCCTCGTGGGCGAGCTGCGCGACCCCGCGCGCGCCGCCCTCCCCGTCGCCGCCGCCCTGTGCGGGGTGGCCGTGCCCGCCCTCGTGTATGCCGGGAGCGTCACCGTCGTGGGTGCCGGGGGCGACGCCCTGCGCGGGTGGGCCGTGCCGACCGCGACCGACATCGCCTTCGCCCTCGCGGTGCTCGCGGTGATCGGCACCCACCTGCCCTCGGCGCTGCGCTCGTTCCTGCTCACCCTGGCCGTGGTCGACGACCTCGTGGCCATCACGATCATCGCCGTCTTCTACACCGACTCCCTCGACCTGCCCGCCCTCGGCCTGGCGCTCGTCCCGCTGGCCGCCTTCGCCTGGCTGGTGCAGCGGCGGGTCGCCCGGTGGTGGCTGCTCGTGCCGCTGGCGGTGGCGACGTGGGCGCTGGTCCACGCCTCCGGGATCCACGCCACCGTGGCGGGCGTGCTCCTCGGGCTGGTCGTGCCGGTGCGGCCCCGGGCGCGCGTGCCCGAGCGGCTGAGCACGCTGCCCCGCGACCTCGACGTGGCCGAGCGGTTCGAGCACCGGCTGCGGCCGCTGTCCGCGGGGGTGGCGGTGCCGGTCTTCGCCTTCTTCGCCGCCGGGGTGCGCGTCGTGGGTGGCGGCGCCGGCGCGACGGTGACCGACGCCGCGGCGATCGGCGTGGTGCTCGGCCTCGTCGTCGGCAAGCTGGTCGGGGTGCTCGGCGGCACTTGGGCCTTCGCCCGGTTCACGCGGGCCGAGCTCGACGAGGACCTCGCCTGGTGGGACGTCGTCGGCCTGTCGCTGCTCGCCGGGATCGGTTTCACCGTCTCGCTGCTCGTGGGCGAGCTCGCGTTCGGGGCCGGCAGCCCGCGTGACGAGCACGTCAAGCTCGCCGTCCTCACCGGGTCGCTCGTCTCCGCGTGCCTCGCGACGGTCGTCCTGCGGGCGCGCAACCGGGTGTACCGCAGGCTCGCCGAGCTGGAGACGCGCGACGAGGACGGCGACGGCATACCGGACTGCTACCAGGCCGCGCCGGATGTGGAGCCGACCTCACGCGGCTAGGGTGGTCGTGGCCCACCCGACCGGACGAAAGCGCAGGTGAAGGCGCATGACCTCCCCGCAGGACACGCCCGAACGCACCATCGGACAGCTCGTCGCCGACGCCACCCACGACGTCTCGACCATCGTCCGCAGCGAGATCGCGCTGGCGAAGGCCGAGATCACCGCCGACGTGAAGAAGGCCGGGACCGGGGCCGGGATGTTCGCCGGGGCCGCCTTCGTCGGGCTGCTCGGGCTGATCTTCCTCTTCCACACGGTCGTCGCGGTCCTCGACATCTGGCTTCCCGAGTGGGCCGCCTACCTCATCACCACCGCGCTGCTCTTCGCCATCGCGGGGATCCTCGCCATGGTGGGGCGCTCGCAGCTCAAGCGGATGAAGGGCAAGCCGGAGCGGACCATCAAGAACGCCGAGCAGACCATCGACGCGATCAAGGGCGCGTCCTGAGCCCCACCGCACCGGACCCGACCCGCACGCGATGAGCCTCGACGCGTCCCTGGCCCTGGTCGAGGGCCCGTGGGAGCACCGCTTCGTCGCGGCCAACGGTGCGCGCTTCCACGTCGCCGAGCTGGGTGAGGGCCCGACGGTGCTGCTGCTGCACGGGTTCCCGCAGTTCTGGTGGGCCTGGCGGCACCAGATGGTCGCGCTGGCCGAGGCCGGCTACCGCGCCTGCGCCCTGGACCTGCGCGGCTACGGCGCCTCCGACAAGCCGCCCCGCGGGTACGACACCTACACCTCGGCCACCGACGTGGCGAGCGTGCTGCGCTCGCTCGGCGCCTCCTCCGCCGCGGTCGTCGGCCACGGCTGGGGCGGCTGGATCGCGTGGAGCATGCCGACGCTGCAGCCGACCGTGACCCGGGCCGTGGCGTCGCTGTCGATGCCGCACCCGCTGGTCTTCCGCAAGGCCTCGTTCAGCCACGCCGGTCAGCTGCGCGCCAACGCCTACCTCGGCGGGCTGCAGCGGCCGTTCGTGCCGGAGCGGCAGATGACGGTGCACGGCGGCTACGTCCAGCGGCTGCTGCGGGAGTGGGCCAGCCCCGAGGGCATCTGGCCCTCACCCGAGGAGGCGAAGCTGTACTCCGACGCGATGGCGCTGCCGTTCGTGGCGCACTCCGCGGCGGAGTACTACCGCTGGGTGGTTCGCAGCCAGCTGCGGCCCGACGGCTGGCGGTTCGCCGCCCGCATGCGCACGCCGATCCGGGTGCCCGTGCTGCAGCTGCACGGCGAGCACGACCGGGCGGTGCTGCCGTCGTCGGCCGGTGGGTCCGAGGCGTACTGCGAGGGCCGGTTCGAGCGGCACCTGCTGCCCGGGGTCGGGCACTTCCTGCCCGAGGAGGCGCCCGAACGGGTCAACCGCCACCTGGTCCGCTGGCTCGGCGACCTCGGCTGAGGCAGGGGCCTGGGCCCTCGGCAGGTTGCAGCCCGCCGGCCCCGCCTCGGCAAAACGGCAGTTGCTGGCACGAAACGGGGCTTCAGAACTGCCGTTCCACGTCAGCAACTGCCGTATTGCGCCGGACCCGCGGCCACGTGCACCTCCGAGCAAGCGGCCGGTCAGCCGGCGACGCAGGGGCCGGTGCCGACCGGGGTGCTCGCCGACGCGGCCGCGTCGAGGACGGGCCGGGCCTCGTCCATGGTGAGCGCGTAGCCGGTGCTGGCGTCGTCGAGCGACTTGGCGAAGACGACACCGACGACGCGGCCGTCGGCGCTCAGCAGCGGGCCGCCGGAGTTGCCGGGGCGCACCTGCGCGTAGAGCGAGTAGACCTCGCGGTTGGTGCCGGGGCGGCCGTAGATGTCCGAGCCGCGCGCCTGGACGACCTCGCGCACGCGCGCGGCGTCGAGGCGGTACGGGCCGTCGAGCGGGAACCCGGCGACCACGCCGCCCTGCCCCCGGCGCAGGTCCGGGCCCTGGCGCAGCGGCTGGGCCGGCAGGCCGGGGACGGCGAGGACCGCGAGGTCGCGGCGGGCGTCGAAGAGCACGACTCGGCCGGTGTAGGACCGCCCGGTGCCGTGGATGCGCAGCGTCGCCCGGGTCATGCCGGCCACCACGTGGGCGTTGGTGACCACACGCTCCGGCGCGACGACCCAGCCGCTGCCCTCCTGGCCGCGGTTGCACGACTCGGCGACGCCGGTGATCTTGATGATCGAAGCCGAGGCCTCGCGCACCCCGGCGGTCTGCGCGACCGACGGGTCGGGCGGCGCCACGGGCGTGATCCGCTCGCTCTGCAGCCCGTCGAACACCCGCGGGAAGCCCTCGCGGTCGAGCACCTCGCGGAACCCGGCGAACAGCCGTGAGGTCTGCGGTGGCACGACGCGGTCGATCGTGGCCAGCACCCGGGACTCACCGATGGCCTTGGCGATCGGCGCCGGGGCACCCCCGCGCAGCGCGCCCGCGATGAACCACACCAGCACCGCGGCGGAGAGCACGACCACGACGGCGCCCAAGCCGGAGTCGACCGCGCGCGCGGGGCGGATGCGCACTGCGCGGCGCAGCCGGCCGCCGACCGCCACGAAGGCGGCCTGGCCCACGGACGCGAGGATGAACACCCCGGCGATGAGCACGACCGACCGCAGCAGGGGCGAGGCATCGAGCGCCGCCCACTGGTTGACCGCGAGCGGCAGCAGCCACATGGCCAGCGCACCCCCGGCGAGGAACCCCGCCAGGGACAGCACGCTGACGACGAGGCCCTGGCGGTACCCGGTGACGGCGTAGCTGGCGAACAGCAGGATCAGGACGTAGTCCAGGACGGTCAGTCCGAGGAACATCTAGCTCCGGCCTTCCGTCGCAGTCTGGGTCAGGGCGTCTCGTCGACCCCCCGGACGGTAGCTGTCAGGCAGCGGTCGCTCAACGTCACGGTCCCACGGAACGGTCAGCCCACCGAAATCGAGCACGGCGGAGAGCAACCCGGCCGTGAACCCCCAGATGAACAGGCCGTCGAACTCGAACCCCGGGCCCCGGTAGCCGCTGGGGTGCGTCACCGTGAACCGGGCGGCCGGGTCGAGCAGGTGCGCCAACGGCGCCCGCACGGCCCGGTGCACCTCGCGGGGGTCGACGGCGTCGACCGGTCCTGGTTCGCGCCACCAGCCGAGCACCGGGGTCACGACGAACTGCCGCGGCGACAGGTAGATGTCGGGCAGCTCGGCCACCACGTCGACCGTGCCCGGGTCGATGCCGACCTCCTCGTGCGTCTCGCGCAGGGCGGCATCCGCCGGAGTCGCGTCGGAGGGCTCGCGCTTGCCGCCGGGGAAGGAGACGTCGCCCGGCTGGCTGCGCAGCGTGTGGGCGCGCTGGGTGAGGACGACGTCCTCGCCGCCGCCGTCGTGCGGGCCGAAGAGGATGAGCACGCTCGACTGCCGGCCGCCCTCCTCGGGTGGCGAGAAGCGTTCGAAGTAGCCGGAGTCCGCCGTGGCGATGGCGTCACGCGCGCGGTCGATCCAGGCGGGTCGGGTCATGCCTGCACAACGTCCGGGACGACGCCCGGTATGCCGTCGACGGCGCCGCCCGCCGCGGCACCCACAGGGGCGTCGGGTGACGGCACCCCCGGCAGGTCGGCGGCATACGGGTTGGCGGCCCCCGGCGCGAGCTCGAACTTGAGCAGCTTCTCCGCCTTGACCGGGTCGACCTCTCCGATGCCGTACGACGGGCAGAGGGAGGCGATGGGACACGCGCCGCAGGCGGGCTTCTTGGCGTGGCAGGTGCGGCGGCCGTGGAAGATCAGGACGTGGCTGAGCATCGTCCACTCCTTGCGGGGGATGAGCTCGCCGACGACCTGCTCGACCTTGACCGGGTCCTCCTCGGCGGTCCAGCCGAAGCGGCGGACGAGCCGGCCGAAGTGGGTGTCGACGGTGATGCCCGGGATGCCGAACGCGTTGCCCAGCACGACGTTCGCGGTCTTGCGCCCGACGCCGGGGAGGGTGACGAGGTCCTTCATCCGCGGCGGGACCTCGCCGTCGAAGCGCTCGACGAGGTCGGCGGCGAGCCGCATCACGGAGTTCGTCTTGGCCCGGAAGAAGCCGGTCGGCTTGAGCAGCGTCTCGAGCTCCTCGCGGTCGGCAGCGGCGAGCGCGGCCGCGTCGGGGTAGCGGGCGAAGAGGGTCGGCGTCACCTTGTTGACCATGACGTCGGTCGTCTGCGCCGAGAGCACGGTGGCGACGAGGAGCTGGAGCGGGTTCTCGAAGTCGAGCTCGCAGTGGGCGTACGGGTACCGCTCGTGGAGCAGCTTGTACATCCGCCGGGCGCGGCGGGTCCGGGCGAGCGGGGTCTCCTGCGCGACGTCGCGGGCACGGGGTCCTGGCACCGGGACAGCCTACGGGCGAAGCCTGACAGGCACCTGACGACGCCCACCGCGCGCGTCCAGCGGCCGGCTCGCCACGCCCGAGGACGCGAACGTTCCCACCACAGCGCGCTTCTCGTGGCGCGCAGTCCCTCTCGTGGCACACTGTCGCCCGTGGATCACGACGTGGTGAAGAAGGCCCCGCTGTTCGCAGCCCTCGACGACGAGGCCTCGTCGACCCTGATGCGGTCGATGTCGCAGACGCGGCTCGAGCGCGGCGACGTGCTGTTCCACGAGGGCGACCAGGGCGACCGGCTCTACGTGATCCGCGAGGGAAAGATCAAGCTCGGCCGCCGCTCGGCCGACGGCCGCGAGAACCTCGTCGCGATCCTGGGCCCCGGCGAGATGTTCGGCGAGCTCTCGCTCTTCGACCCGGGCCCGCGCACCATGACCGCCACGGCGGTGGCTGAGACGCAGCTGCTCGGTCTCGGCAACGAGGACCTCAACGGCCTGCTCGAGGGTCGCCCCGGCGTGGCCAAGGTCCTGCTGGCCGCGCTGGCCCAGCGGCTGCGGCGCACCAACGAGAACCTCGCCGACCTCGTCTTCACCGACGTTCCGGGTCGCGTCGCCAAGGCGCTGCTCGACCTGTCCGCCCGCTTCGGCCGGCCGGTCGAGGAGGGCGTCCTCGTGGCGCACGACCTCACCCAGGAGGAGCTGGCCCAGCTCGTCGGCGCCTCCCGCGAGACGGTCAACAAGGCGCTGGCCGACTTCGCCACCCGCGGCTGGCTGCGGCTCGAGGCCCGCGCCGTCCTCCTCATGGACGTCGAGCGGCTCAGGCGCCGCGCCCGCTGACCCGACGCCGGGCTCAGGCCCGGGCGCGCAGGTACTCCAGCTGGGCCGCCACGCTCTGCGCGGCCGCCGGCCAGACCTCGCGGGGCACGTCGGCATACACGCGCTCCACGACCGCCTGCACGACGTCCGGCGCCTGCGCCGCGCCGTCGGCGAGCGCCTGGCGCACCTGCTCGAGCCGCTCGGCCCGGTGGACGCGGTAGAACGCGACCATCGCCGACGCGTCCGGCACGACCGGGCCGTGCCCGGGCAGGATCGAGGTCACCGCGCCGCCGCCGGTGAGCGCGGCGATGCGCTCGAGCGAGTCGAGGTATGCCGCGAGCTCGCCGTCCGGGTGCGCCACCACCGTGGTGCCGCGCCCGAGGACCGTGTCGCCGGTGAGCAGGGCGGAGTCGGCGGGCAGGGCGAAGGACAGGGAGTCGGACGTGTGGCCCGGGGTGGCCACCACCCGCAGCTCGAGGCCACCGACCCGGACCGCGTCGCCGTCGGCGAGGTCGTCGTGGCCGCGCCCGACGGCCCGCGTGGGCGCCCCCGTCAGCTCCGCGAACCGCTCCGCCCCCTCGGCGTGGTCGGCGTGCCCGTGCGTCAGTATCGTCGCGCCCACCCGGGCGCCGAGCGCCTCGACCTCGGCGACGACTCGGCGCAGGTGCTCCTCGTGCAGCGGCCCGGGGTCGATGACGACCGCCTCGGTCGCGCCCGGCTCGAGCAGGACCCACGTGTTCGTGCCGTCGAGGGTCATCGGGCTGGGGTTGGGCGCGAGCACGCAGAGCGCCCGCTCGGTGACCCGTCCGCCGTGCCAGTCCCCCACGGCGGCCGACGGGGCCGGTGGCGGGGTCGGGCTCACCGCGGCAGCTCCGCGCGCAGGACCAGGCCGTCGCCGGTGTCGACCAGCTCGGGCTGGACGCGCGCGATGCGCGGCCGCTCGGCGACGAACGCCGCGGCCGACCCGGCGGCGGCGACCTCCTCGACCGCGACCACGGTGGGCGGCAGCATGAGCGCGGCGCCGTCGCGCCAGGCGGCGACCAGCTCGCCCGGCTGCACCCAGTCGGCGACGTCGGCCTCGGAGGTGAGGTCGTCGGCCCGCTGCCCCTGCGGCAGGAGGGCGGAGAAGAACCGGGTGTCGTAGCGCCGCGCCTCGAACTCGGGGGTCACCCAGTGGGCGCGGTAGCCCAGCAGGTCCGAGCGCAGCACGAGGTCGTGCTCGCGCAGGACCTCCGACAGCGAGGCCTCCCGGGACAGCAGCCGCTGGCGCTGGGCGTGCCAGTGCTCGCCACTCACGTCGTCGATGACGACCTCGGGCGACGGGCCGGCCAGCAGGACGCCGCACTCCTCGAAGACCTCGCGCACCGCCGCCGCGACCAGCTCGCGGGCGGTGCCCTCCTCGACCTGCATCAGCGCCGCCCATTCCGCGGGCGACGGGCCGGCCCACGGCAGGTCGGGGGCGGCATCACGGGGGTCGACTCCGCCGCCGGGGAAGACCATCATCCGCGGCGCGAACGCCATCGTCGCGACCCGGCGCAGCATGAAGACCTCGACGGAGGTCGACCCGTCCCGCACGACCATGACGGTCGCGGCGCTGCGGGGCTCGACGGGCGTCACCGGGTCCCCGGCCGCCAGCCACCGTTCCGCGCGCTCGCGCAGCGTCGGCGACTCGGCGACCGGGAACTCCCGGGTCACCATGTCGGACAGGTCAGTCGTCCTCGAGCGCGACGACGATCTCGACCTCGACCGGGGCGTCGAGCGGCAGCACGGCCACGCCGACGGCCGACCGGGCGTGGACGCCCTTGTCCCCGAACGCCTTCCCGAGCAGCTCGCTGGCGCCGTTGATGACGCCGGGCTGGCCGGTGAACGACGGGTCGGAGGCCACGAAGCCGACGACCTTGACCACCTGGGCGACCTTGTCGAGGTCACCCACGACCGCCTTGACGGCGGCGATCGCGTTGAGGGCGCACAGCTCGGCGAGCTTCTTCGCGTCCTCGGCCGGGACGAGCCCGTGGCCGTCGCCGACCTTGCCGGTCTGGACGAGGGCGCCGGACTGCATCGGGAGCTGGCCCGAGGTGTAGATGCGCCGGCCGTCCTGCACCGCGGGGACGTACGCCGCGACCGGCGGCACGACCTCGGGGACGGACAGGCCGAGCTCGGCCAGGCGGTCTTCGACAGCACTCATGTCAGGCCTTCTCCCGCTTCAGGTAGGCGACGAGGTTGCCACCGTCGCCGGACAGGACCTGCACGAGCTCCCAGCCGTCCTCGCCCCACTGGTCGAGGATCTGCTTGGTCGCGTGCACGATGAGCGGCACCGTGGCGTACTCGAACTTCTTCATGTGTCGCAGCCTAGCCACCGCTGAGAGGATGGTCGCCATGGCCCGTGACCCCATCGAGGTGCTCGACGAACGGGCCGCGCCGCCGGCCCGCACCACGGCATACGGCGAGCACCCCGACCAGGTGTACGACGTGCGGCTGCCGGCCCACGCGACCCGCGGCCTCACGGTCGTCGTCGTGCACGGCGGCTTCTGGCGCGCGGAGTACGACCGGGCGCACGCGAGCCGGCAGGCGCAGGCCTTCGCCGACGCGGGCTACCCCGTCGCGGTCGTCGAGTACCGCCGCCCGGGCGTCCCCGGCGGGGGCTGGCCGGGCACCGCCGAGGACGTCCGCGACGCCCTGGCCGCGATCCGCAGCGACCCGCAGGTGGGCCGCTCCCCGATCGTGATGGTCGGGCACTCGGCAGGCGGCCAGCTCGTCGCCTGGGCGGCGGCCCAGCCGTGGGCGCACGGGCTGCGCGGCGTGGTCAGCCTCGCCGGCGTCCTCGACCTGGCGCACGGTCAGGCCACCGACGTCGGCGGGGACGCCATCCAGGCCTTCCTCGGCGGCACCCCGGAGCAGGTCCCCGAGGCCTACGCCGCGGCCGACCCCGTGCGGCTCGGCCCGAACGTGCCCGCCCTCGTCGTCCACGCCCGCGACGACGACGTCGTGCCGTTCGAGCTCAGCGAGCGGTATGCCGCGGCGCACCACGGGCCTTCGGTGCGCCTGCGCCCGGTGGCGGACGGGGGTCACTACGGGCTCATCGACCCCGAGCACCCCGCCTTCGGGCAGGTGCTCGCAGCGGTCGACCTGCTCGCCTCCTAGGCTTGCCGCATGGCCCACCCCGACCTGTCCCACGTGCGGCTGCACGTCGTCACGGGCAAGGGCGGCACCGGCAAGACCACCGTCGCGTCGGCCGTCGCCGTCGCGCTGGCCCGTCAGGGACGCCGGGTCCTCATCGCCGAGGTCGAGGGACGGCAGGGGATCTCGCAGACGTTCGACGTGCCGCCGCTCGGGCACACCGAGACCCGGATCCTGCACGACCGCAGCGGCGGTGAGGTGTGGGGCCTGTCGGTGGACCCGAAGGAGTCGCTGCTGGAGTACCTCCAGAAGTTCTACAAGGCGGGCCGCGCCGGGTCGGTGCTGGAGAAGTTCGGCGCCATCGACTTCGCCACGACCATCGCTCCCGGCGTCCGCGACGTGCTGCTCATCGGCAAGGTCTACGAGGCGGCGGGCCGTCGGGCGGGCGGCCGCGACACGCGCTCGGGCCGGCCGCACGGCGAGCTCGCCTACGACGCCGTCGTGCTGGACGCCCCGCCCACGGGCCGGGTCGTGCGCTTCCTCAACGTCAACGCCGAGGTGGCCGACGTGGCCCGGGTCGGCCCGATCCGCAGCCAGGCCGACTCGATCACCCGCATGGTGCGCAGCCACACCACGGCCGTGCACGTCGTCACCCTGCTCGAGGAGATGCCGGTGCAGGAGACCGTCGACGCCCTCGCCGAGCTGCGGTCGGCCCAGCTGCCCCTGGGGGCGATCGTCGTCAACCAGGTCCGCGAGCCGCTGCTGTCCGAGCCCACCCTGCGCGCCATCGGGCGCTCGCGCCCCACGACCGGCGTGGCGTCCGACCTCAAGGCCGCAGGGGTGGCCGTCACCAACGGGATGGCTGCAGCGCTGGTCACCGAGGCGCGCGAGTACCGCGACCGGCTCGACCTCGAGGAGCGGCTGGCCGAGGTCGTCCGGGAGCAGGGCCGTCTCGTGGCCCGCCTGCCGTACTTGCCCGAGGGCGTCGAGTCCGGTGGCATCGCGCTGCTGGCCGGCGCCGCCGCCGAGCAGGGGCTGGTCTGACGTGGCCGGCACGGGCGCCCGCGGCGCCGCGAACGGCTTCGACGTCGCCTCCCTCGTGCGCGACCCCGCGACCCGGATCGTGGTCTGCTGCGGCGCCGGCGGCGTCGGCAAGACCACCACCGCGGCGGCGCTCGGCCTGTGGGCGGCCGAGCAGGGGCGCAAGGTCGTCGTCCTCACGATCGACCCGGCCCGCCGGCTCGCCCAGTCGCTCGGGCTCACCGAGCTCGACAACACGCCCCGACCGGTGTCCGGCGTCGACACCTCGATGGGCGGGTCACTCGACGCGATGATGCTCGACATGAAGCGCACCTTCGACGAGGTGGTCGAGCAGCACGCCACCCCCGAGAAGGCCGCGCAGATCCTCGCCAACCCCTTCTACCAGGCCGTCTCCAGCTCCTTCGCCGGAACGCAGGAGTACATGGCCATGGAGAAGCTGGGCCAGCTGCGGGCGCAGGCCGACCGCGACGGCCGCTGGGACCTCGTCATCGTCGACACCCCGCCGTCCCGCTCGGCGCTGGACTTCCTCGACGCGCCCAAGCGGCTCGGCTCGTTCCTCGACGGCCGCTTCATCCGGCTCATCTCGACGCCGGCCAAGGCCAGCGGGCGCGCCGGGCTCAAGGTGTTCAGCATGGGCGTCGGCATGGTCACGAGCACGATGTCGAAGCTGCTCGGCGGCCAGCTCCTGCAGGACGTGCAGACGTTCGTGGCCGCGCTGGACACCATGTTCGGCGGCTTCCGCGAGCGGGCCGACCAGACCTACGCGCTGCTCAAGCGGCCCGAGACCGCGTTCCTCGTGGTGGCGGCGCCCGAGCGGGACGCGCTGCGCGAGGCCTCGTTCTTCGCCGGCCGGCTGGACGAGGAGGGTATGCCGCTCGCCGGCCTCGTCGTGAACCGGATCCAGCGCGTGGCGGCGGCCATCTCCGCGCCGCAGGCGCGGGCCGCCCTCGACCAGCTCACCACGCTGGAGCCCCGGTCGGCGAGCGCGGAGGTGACGCAGGACCTGCTGCGGCTGCACGCGGACCTGGCCGAGACGGCCGAGCGGCAGGAGCGGCTGGTGCGGCGCTTCACCGCGGGGCACCCCGGCATACCGGTGGTCGAGGTGCCGGCCAGCGGTGGCGACATCCACGACCTGGACGGCCTGCGGACGATGGGCTCGGCCCTCACCGCACGCTGAGCGCACCGGGCCGACCGGAGCGGTCGCGACGCCGGAGCGGTCGCGCGGTCAGCGCTGGCGAGCTCCGGCGGCGCCGGCGCCGGGTGGCGCGAGGGTCAGGCGGTCTCGATCTGGGCCGAGCGGTGCTGGGCGAACAGGGCCGCCCACGAGGTGATGTTGGGCCGGCGCTTGAGCAGGGCCCGGCGCTCGCGCTCGGTCATGCCACCCCAGACGCCGAACTCGGTGCGGTTGTCCAGCGCGTCGGCCAGGCACTCGGCGATCACCGGGCAGCGCTGGCAGACGACCTTGGCGGTCTGCTGGGCCGCGCCCTGGACGAAGAGTGCGTCCGGGTCCGACGTGGAGCACGCACCCAGCGGCGCCCAGTCGTCGACCCACGCGGACCCGTGGGGACGCTGCCGCATGTCCTGCTCCGGTGCGATCGTCATCCTGGTGCCCCTCCAGCTGTGCTCCAGACGCGTTTCCGTGCGTCTGACGTCGTTGTCGACGTTCGAAAACGATAGGAATTCGGGCGGTTCCGGGACATGGTCCATTCGTGTAGTTCTGCGATGACCGAAGGGACTAGTCATTGCGAACCACACCGTTTCGTGGTCCTGACCAGCCCTGTCGTGGCACGTTGCGCGAACCCCGCCGCCGCCCTGCCCGGGACCCCGGCGTCCCGCCACCCGGGACCGGGACGAATCGGCAGTTACCCTTGGCACATGCCTGGACGCGCCGCCAACCTCGGGAACGTCGTCAGCCTGCTCGGAGCCTTCGTCGCCACGGCGCTGGTCATGGGCCTGCTGGCGGCCGGACTGCTCATCCCCGCCGTCGGCGCGACCGGCAGTGTCGCCACCGCGGGCGTGAAGGCCTTCGACGACCTGCCGAGCGAGTTCAGCACGTCACCGCTGTCGCAGCAGTCACGCATCGTCGACGCCCGCGGCCGGGTGCTGGCGACGCCGCAGGAGGAGAACCGGGTCATCGTCCGCCTCGACCAGGTCGCGCCGATCATGCGGAAGGCCCAGGTCGCGATCGAGGACAGCCGGTTCTACGAGCACGGCGGCGTCGATCCGCGGGGCATCACCCGCGCCGCCGTGTCGAACTTCCAGGGCCACGACGTCCAGGGTGCGTCCACGCTGACGCAGCAGTACGTGAAGCTGACGCTGCAGGAGAACGCCCTGCGGAACAACGACAAGGAGGCGGCCGACGCCGCGGTCCGGGTCAGCGCGGCCCGCAAGATCCAGGAGATCAAGTACGCGGTCACCCTCGAGAAGGAGATGACCAAGGACCAGATCCTCGCGGGCTACCTCAACCTCGCCTACTACGGAGACCTCGCGTATGGCATCCAGGCGGCGGCCGAGCACTACTTCTCGGTCCCCGCGAGCAAGCTCAACCTGCCGCAGGCCGCCACCCTGGCCGGCCTGGTGCAGAACCCGAGCCGCACCGACCCGTTCAACAACGGTCCCGAGCGTGCCCAGGCCCGCCGCAACGTCGTCCTCGACCGCATGCACGAGCTCGGCATCATCAACGACAAGGACTGGAAGGCCGCCAAGGCCATCCCGCTGGCGAAGATGCTCAAGAAGAAGGACCCGCTCAGCAACTGCGCGGCGTCGAGCGAACCGTACTTCTGCAACTACGTCATGGCGTACCTCAAGGACACGAGCAACCACAACCTCGATGCCCTCGGCAAGACCGTCCCGGAGCGGGTCAAGAACATCACCCAGGGTGGTCTGACGATCCAGACCACCCTCGACCCGACCGTCCAGAAGGCCGCCCTGGCCGACCTGACGGCCCGGGTGCCCAAGGGCAACAAGGCGATGCCGAAGGACAAGCAGTACGACAAGACGAAGGCCGGCATCTCTCGCATGGTCGGGGCAGCGGCGACACTGCTCGAGCCCAGCACCGGGCGCATCATCGCCATGGTGCAGAACTCGAGCTACCCGACCACGTCCAAGCAGCAGACCGCCTACGGCTACACGCAGGTCAACTGGAACGTCGACACCAAGTACGGGGGCACGAGCGGCTTCCAATTCGGGTCCACGGCCAAGATGTACGCCATCGTGCGGGCACTCCAGACGGGCATCTCGGTCAACGGCACCATCCCCTCAAAGTTCGCCACCCCGCACCAAGCGGCGTCCTACTCCCCCAAGGAGCAGGGTGCTTGCGGCTCCCTCGTGGATTGGAACGTCCGCAACGACTACGCCGTCGGCGGCAAGCCGATCCCGTTCCGCAAGGCAACCGCGGACTCGATCAACACCGCGTTCGCGTCGCTGATGCTGAAGCTGGGCACGCCCAAGGTGCGCGACACGATGACGAAGATGCACCTCCTGCAGGGTGACGGCAGCAAGATCGGGTGCAATCCCTCGTCGGTCCTGGGCACGGGTGACGTCACCCCGATGACCTTGGCCAGCTCCTACGCGATCCTCGCCAACGAGGGCAAGTACTGCCCACCGAACCCGATCCTGTCGATCACCACCCCCGACAAGAAGCCGGTCAAGATCGGCACCACGCCGTGCCAGCAGGTCATCGACCCGGACGTCGCCAAGGGTGCAACCGAGCTCCTCAAGGGCGTCATCAAGAGCGGCACCGGGACGAAGGCCTCCCTCGGCTCTCGGCCGGCAGCGGGCAAGACCGGCACAACCGACAACCACATCGAGTCCTGGTTCGTGGGCTACACCGCGCAGCGCGCCGCCGCTGTCTGGGTGGGCACGCCGTGGTCCCAGAGAGGCATGAACGGCATCACTCTTGCCGGACAGTGGTACAAGGGCGTCTTCGGTGGCGACATCGCCGCGCCGATCTGGAAGGGCATCCTCCAGGCCGCCTCGACCGACCTGCCCGACCGCGACTTCGGCGAGACGAGCAACAAGATCCTCAACGGTGACAAGGTCGCCATCCCCTATGTCAGCGGGATGTCCGTCGCCCAGGCCACCTCGGTGCTGCAGGCCGCCGGGTTCAGCGCCCAGGTCGCGGGCAGCACGAGCAGCGGCCTCTCGCCCGGGCTCGTGGTCTACACCAACCCCAGCGGGACGGCGACCAAGGGCACGACGATCGGGCTCTACCTGTCGAGCGGCCAGGCGCAGCAGCAGCCCCCGCCGACCACCAAGAGCACGCCGACGCCCAAGCCCACCAAGACCAAACCCGGCAAGAAGGGCTGACCGGCCCGCCGGCACGAGAGGGGCTCCCTACCACCGGTGGGGAGCCCCTCTCACATCCTGAGGGGCCGGGCGGCCCCGGAGTCGCGCTCTCGCGGGCGCCTCAGCGACCGGAGAGAGCGGCCTTGACGACGGCGGCCACCCGGCCGCCGTCGGCCCGGCCGGCGACCCGCGCCTGGGCCGCCTTCATGACCTGCCCCATCTGCGGCATACCGGTCGCGCCCGTCTCCTCCACCGCGGCGGCGGCGATCTGCTCGAGCTCGGCGTCGGACAGCTGGGCGGGCAGGTAGGTCTCGAGGACGGCGTACTCCGCCTCCTCCTTCGCCGCGAGCTCGGGCCGGTTCGCGTCGGTGTACGCGGCCGCGGCCTCCTTGCGCTTCTTGGCCTCCTTGGCCAGCACCTTGAGCACCTCGTCGTCGGTGAGCTCGCGGGCGGAGGTGCCGGAGACCTCCTCGTTGGTGATCGCGGTCAGGGCCAGGCGCAGCGTGCCGGCGCGGACCTGGTCGCGGCCGCGGATGGCGCTGGTGAGGTCGTCCTGCACGGTGGCCTTGAGGCTCTTGTCGCTCATGAGGGCCAGTCTCTCAGGCCGCGGCAACCGGGTATCCGCGCGGCCTGCGGGGACATTTGCGAGGATGGCTGGCGATGATGCGAACGGTGGGCACGACGGTCGGCGGCGCGGTCGCACTCGGAGCGGGTGCGGTGGCGTACGCGGCGCTGGTCGAGCGCAACTGGTTCGCGCTGCGGCGCTTCACCGTGCCCGTGCTGCCCGCGGGCTCCGCGCCGATCCGGGTGCTGCAGGTCTCGGACCTGCACCTCGTGCCGCGGCAGCGGGCACGGGTCGAGTGGGTGCGCGGGCTGGCGACGCTCGCCCCTGACCTGGTCGTGAACACCGGGGACAACCTGGCGGCGCTCGACGCCGTGCCCAGCGTGCTCGAGGCCCTGGAGCCGCTGTTCCGGTTCCCCGGAGCGTTCGTGATGGGCTCGAACGACTACTTCGCGCCGGTGCCCAAGAACCCGGCGCGCTATCTCACCCGCCGGCACGCGGAGGCTCCCCCGGGCCGCCTGCGGCTGCCCACCGAGGACCTGCGCGAGGGCATGGTCGCGGGGGGCTGGCTCGACCTCGACAACGCGCGGACGACGGTCTCCGTGGCCGGGCGGGAGCTCGAGCTCGTGGGCACGGGGGACGCCCACATCCGGGCCGACCGGTATGCCGCCGTGGCTGGGCCCGCGTCGCCGTCGGCCGACCTGACGGTCGGCGTGACCCACGCGCCGTACCAGCGCGTGCTCGACCCGATGGTCGCCGACGGTGCCCGGCTGGTCCTCGCCGGCCACACCCACGGCGGCCAGCTGGCCGTCCCCGGGTACGGCGCCCTGGTCACGAACTGCGACCTGCCCACCGACCGGGCGAAGGGCCTGTCGCGCTGGTGGCCCGGTGCAGGCGCGCCGTATGCCGGAGGGGCCCAGTGGCACCAGAAGCTCGACCGGTGGGGCGAGGTCCACCTGCGTGGCGGCGATCCAGCCCAGTGGGCGGCGCCGGAGGACGCGGCGTGGCTGCACGTGTCGGCCGGGCTGGGCACCTCGCCCTACGCGCCCGTGCGGTTCGCCTGCCGCCCGGAGGCCACGCTGCTCACCCTCGTGCCGCAGACGGCCTCGACCTGACGCGAGCCGGCGGCCGGACTCCGCACCGCGTCCACACCTCCGCGTCTCCGCACCCCGCCCCTTGGCACCTTCGCACCTTCGCGCCAGGGCCATTCGCGCCACTGTGGCCACGAATCGCCCTCGCTCGCCGTCCGCCGGGGCGATTCGTGCCGGATCGGGCACGAATGGCCCCCACCGGACGATGCACCCGGGGGCTTGTCGTCCCGGCAACTCGGCTCGCGCCGGCACGACGGCATACCGATTGGGAGCCGGAACGGGTGGTGGGCTATCCTTCACTGTCGCTGCTTCCGGACCGCGGTTCGGGGTGGCGATTGCCACGGGGTGTGGCGCAGCTTGGTAGCGCGCTTCGTTCGGGACGAAGAGGTCGCAGGTTCAAATCCTGTCACCCCGACCACACGTTTCAGCAGGTCACAGGCCCTCCACCGCACCAGGCGGGGAGGGCCTTCGTCATGGACGCGCACCGGCGACCGGCGCGGATACTGGGGACATGGGTGCTGCCGTGCTGGGTGGCCTTCTCGCGGCGGTGGTCGTCGCCACCGCCAGCCTCTGGGTGCTGCAGGACGCCCGGTCACGCGCCAGGCTCGGGCGGCCGGTCGTCGCCACGTTCGGTGGCCTGACGGTCGACCGACCCGAGGTGTGGGCGGCCCTGTGCCTGCTGGTGGTGGTTCTCTTCCTCCCGCTGTACCTCGTGGCGCGCCGCGCCGACTGAACGCCGCGGAGGCTGACCGCTCGGCCGTCCCGGTTCCCGTGGTGGCGTGCGCTCGTCTGGCACGCTGGCGCGCGTGCCGACCTTCACCAGCCCCCAGATCGTCCTGTTCAGCGCAGACCTCCCCCGCGCGGTCGAGTTCTACACGCGGCTGGGCTTCGAGGAGATCTTCAGGACGCCTCGTGAGGGGGACCCGATCCACGTGGACCTGGTCCTCGACGGCTACCGCATCGGCCTGGCGAGCGAGGCCTCCACGAGGGACGACCACGGCCTGGACCCCGTCGTCGAGGGACAGCGCGCCGCCGTGATCCTGTGGACGGACGACACCCCCGCGGCATACACGCACCTGCAGGAGCTCGGCGCGACCCCGGTCAAGGCGCCGGCGCCCTGGCTGGGGCGCCTGCTCATCGCCTGGGTCGCGGACCCGGACGGCCACCTCGTCCAACTCGTCCAGGACGCCGAGCCGACGTCCTGAGCGGTCAGCGGTGTCGGCCGCGCCACTCCTCGGCGAGCAGGGCGTAGGTGTAGCCGTCCTGCCACTCACCCGAGGGGTGCAGCGCGTCCGCGACCCTGGTGGCCTCGCGGCGCATGCCAACGCGTTCCATGAGACGCCAGGACCGGACGTTGCCGGCGAAGCAGCCCGCGGTCACCCGGCGCAGCTCCAGGTCCTCGAAGCAGATGCGGAGCACGGCCTCGACGGCTTCCGTCGCGTAGCCGCGCCCGGTCACCTCCCGCCTCAGCGACCAGCCGAGCTCCGCCTGCACCCCGCGGGCCTTGTCGGCCAGCCGCGCCGGAGCCCACGCGTCCTCCACCTTGACCATGAGGTCACCGACCACCTCACCGTCGCGCTCGACGAGGAGCAGGAGGTCGAGCCGCTCGGGTGCGGCGAACCGCTCGGCGAAGTCCTCCGGAGGCACGCCGATCCAGGCAGCGACCTCGGGCTGCCGTCGGTAGGACAGCACGGCGTCGGCGTCCTCCGCACGGGCCTGTCGCAGCGAGAGGCGGTCGGTCGTCACGGGCCACGCGACGTCAGCAAGGTCCTTCGGCACGGCTCATCCTCTCCCGCCCTGCTGGTCGTGCCCTGACAGCACGGTCCCACGGGTCAGGAGAACGCCTTCCACGTGCCCTCGGAGACCACCTCGGCGGTCCCGTCGACGACCGCGATCGCCGTCTGCTCGTCGATGGCGTATGCCGGGCCGCCCACCTCGGCGGCCCACTTCTCGGCATTCGCCATGACGTTCCAGGCCATGTCGGGGTGGTTCAGGTGCGGGAAGATCGAGAAGTCGACGACCCCGAGGGTCCGGTCGCCGTCCGTCGTCCCGCTCCAGGAGACGAAGTCCTCGCCGATCCGTGGCGTCATGACCATGCTGCCGGCACTCACGCCGACCCAGACCGTGTCGTCCAGCGAGGGGAGCAGCTCGGCGAGCCCGGACTCGCGCAGCCAGTGGCACAGGTACGTCGCGTCGCCACCGTCGACGAGCAGCACGTCCGCAGCCCGCACCCAGGGTTCCCAGCGCTCCCGGCCGATGCTCGGAAGCGCGGTGAGCTCGAGCAGCCCCACCGACTTCCAGCCCAGGTCCACCATGGGGGACGACGGCTCGCCGCCCGGGGCCAGCCCCGACACGAAGCGCCAGGCCGACTGCGGCGTGCACCACGGGTGGCCCCACTCGGCGCTCGGGATGCAGAGCGCGGCGGACTCCTCGACGGGCTTCCCGAGGAGGCTGACCAACCGCTCCCGGATGCTCGGGTTGGTGACACCCCCGGACGTCAGCAGCAGCTTCACGACGACTCCCCTCCAGCTCGACGGTGCGCCGCCCCTGCGGTCGGGCCACGCGGTGGTCATTCTGACCGGTCGACCCGCCAGAAGTCATCGGTCACCCCACGAGAACGGCGGCCCACCAGGACGGTCGGCCCACGAGGGCGGTCGGCCCACGAGGGCGGTCGGCTCACGAGGGCGGTCGGCCCACCAAGCGGTCGAGGGCGGCGAGGTAGCGACGCGTCATCGCGTCCTGCACGACGGTGCCGACCGGGCCACCGACGCGCGCGAGCGCGGTCGCCGGTCGCGAGAAGGCGGTGATGGTGAAGGTGATCCGCCCGTCGGCACCGCGGCGCAGCAGGAACAGCTCCTCGCCCGACTCGGGGTGCCCGGGCAGTGTCCCGTATGCGAACCCGCGACGGTCCGCTTCCTCGACGACGCAGACGACACGGCAGGGGATCCGGACCGACAGCGGCCCGGGCCCCAGGCGCATGTCGACGACCGCACCCGGGGCCGCCCGCGGCGTCGACGCGGCGACCCGCAGCCCCGCCCTCTGGTGCACCCGCCAGGTGAGCAGGTCCTCGGCCGCCCCGTCGAGGTCCAGGCGCTGCAGCACTCGTTCCTCGTGCACGGTCCGGTAGCCCGCCGGGGCCGACGCCGTCCCGCTGGCGCCCACGGCGGCATACGTCAGGGGTGCGGACCGCAACCGCTCGAGGCGGCGAGGTGGGATCGGGCTGGTGGCCATGGCCCATTCTCGGGTGCGCCGCACCGGCGGGGTCACGCGCCACCGCCGGCCGCAGATGTGAGAGCGTGCGCCGCATGGACGACTGGCGCGCGGACCGCATCGGAGCGGCCCTCCGGGGAGAGAACCCGACCGTGCTGCGACGTGTGCCGGGCGGCTTCGCCGTCGTGGGCGACGTCCAGTGGCTCCCCGGGTACTGCGTCCTGCTGACCGACGACCCGCAGGTCCAGAGGCTGTCCGACCTGCCGACCGACCGGCGGATGCAGTTCCTCGACTCGATGGCCCGCCTCGGCGAGGCAGTCGAGCGCGCCTGCGCCGAGCGCGACCCCGAGTTCCGCCGGGTCAACCTGGAGATCCTGGGGAACACCGACCCGTACCTGCACGCCCACGTGTGGCCCCGCTACGGCTGGGAACCGCCGGAGCTCGTGCGCAAGCCCGTCTGGCTCTACCCGCCCAGCCACTGGTCCGACCCGGCGACGGCGCTCGGGCCTCGGCACGACGACCTCCGCGCCGCCATCGCGCGCCACCTCGGCCCGGATCCGGTGTAGACGGCCGCCCGGGTGGGTAGGAGCAGGCGCCGAGGGCGGTGCCCTCGGCCATGCGCGCCTGCCGGTCGGTGGGCGGACCCGGGAGAGGACGTGCTGGATGGCGCAGGAGCTGTGGGAGATCGAGGCGCAGGAGCCGACCGTGCTGGTCCGGTGGAACTACCTCGACCACGACGGCACGCTCGAGAGCGAGGTGTGGCAGGGGACGCTCCGGGCGGCCAGGGACGCGTCGGCCTCGACCCGGGTGCCCGAGCTCGGGCTGCGGACCTACCTCGAGGTCATCCTCACGACCGTCGGCGCGCAGGGCACGGTGGAGTTCTTCTGCACGTTGCCGGAGGAGGAGCGCACGGTGGGGTACTCCATCGACGCCAGCGGGGCGCTCACGGTGACCATGGACGGCCTGCCCCGGTTCGTCTTCAACGCTCGCTCGTGGGACTCCCTCAAGCTCAACGGCGCGACGATCCGCGACTGAGTCGTCTCGTCAGGTCGGAGCCGACACGATGTCGACCGACACCTCGACGGCCGTCTCGGTGCCGCGGTTCTCGAGCCAGTGCAGCGTGTTCCGGTCCTCCGGCCACCCCAGGCCCGGGCCGTACTCCGTCGCCACCCCGTCGCGGTGGTCGGTGATGGTGCCCTGCAGCACGTAGACCGTGCCGGGCCTGCCCTTGTGGTCGTGCTCGGGGCCGAAGGTGGCGCCCGGCGCCATGGTCACCAGGCGCATCCGCAGCTGGCGGCCCTGCATGCCCTCGATCTCCGGGCCGAGGTCCACGGCGGCCAGGAGCTCGACGGTGACGCCCTGCGTCGAGGGCGTGGTCTGTTCGCTCACGGCGCCATGGTCCTCCCCCGCGCCGTGCGGCGGAAGGGCGTGCGGCCGCTCGCGCTCAGATGCCCGCGCGGAGCAGCACCGTCAGCAGCACGGCCGCGGCATACAGGACCGCGACGACGCCGGCCACGGCGGCCATGGTGTGTCCCACCCACCACCGGGGCTGGTGGTGTGGCAGGTGCAGGTGGTCGAGTGCTGTGCGCATTCCGCACCCCCTCGTGTCGGGTACCGGCCACCTTCGACGGTAGCCAGTTCGACGGTAGGACGGGACGGTCGAAGGTCACGAGCCGCCACGCCGTGGCGGGGCCCGCCGCAGTCGGCGCTCAGCCCCGGTAGTTCTCCACCGTCGCCGCGTCACGCACCTGCGCACCACCCGGGTCCTCGCCGAACTCCCGGCGGGCGCGGCGCTGGCGCAGCAGGTCCCAGCACTGGTCGAGCTCGACCTCGAGGGCCCGCAGCCGCGAGTTCTCCTCCTCGACGGTGATGTCGCCGTCGCCGAGCTGCGCCCGCAGCGAGTGCTCCTCGTCGATGAGTCCCTTGATGCGCTGCTGGATGTCGATGTCCTCGGCCACGCGCCCACTATGGCACCGAGGCCTTCCGCGGGCGAGGGATGCGCTGCTTTCATGGACGCGTGGCACCGGACGGTGTCGTGAGCCGGGAACCGCCTGCCTGCACCGTGGTCAGCGGTGGAGGCGTCGCGGGCCTGGCCGCCGCGTGCGACCGCCTCGGGGTCGAGCCCGCCGGCCCCGCCGTCGTCCTCACCCGTGTCAGCCCGCCCACCCCCGCGAGCGCCGCGGTCGTCCACACCGTCGTCGACCTGCTCCACCAGCGCGGTTGCGACGACGTGTCCGTCGGTGTACGGCTCACCGTCGGCGACCACGACCGGGGACACCGCTCCGCCACCCTGCTCGCGGTGGACGCCGGCCTCACCGGGCGCACCGACGAGGGACGGTCGTATGCCGTCGTCGACCTGGCCGACGACCTCGTGACGGCGCCGGTGCCCGACACGGCCGTGCTCTCCGGGCAGCTGTGCAGCGCCGTGTGGGCAGCAGCCCGCACGCGGGTGGTGGTCGGCCGTGCCGTCACCGACCTCGTCGACGGGTTCGCCGGGTCGCTGGAGACCCTGCTGGGAGCGGCCCCCGAGGTGGCCGGGGCCGAGCCGGCGGACGTCGCCGTCGACCTTCTGGCCCGCCTGCCGCCCACGCTGGTGGTCGTCGACGCGCTGGCGCCGGCGGGCGGCGTCGACGGGGCCCGGTTGCCTGCACCCGCGGACTCCGGGGCCGCCGGCGGCGTCCTCGTGGTCGCCACGGACGCGGTCCTGGCGGACACCTGCGTCGCCGCGCTCCTCGGTCAGGACCGCGGCGCCTCGCGCCTCGTGGGCCGCGCCGTGGAGCGGCTCGGGGCCTCACCCGGTCGGCTGGAGGGCCGGGTGCCCGCCCCGTCGCGGCCCCTGGGTCCGCACCCGCGCCTGCGGGCGGCCGCTGCGGCGCTCGCCGCCGAACCGAGGCTCGAGCGGGTGCTCAGGGCGGCCGTCGGCGGCCACGACGAGGGCGGCGAGCCGGCCGACCCGGTGCTGTCGGCCCTGCGCAGCCTGGTCACCCCACTGGTCGAGGCGGCGGACGACCCCGCCGGGCAGCTGGCCCTGGAGTCGCTCCTCACCCTCGCCCACGGCGTCGCGGGCTCGGCCCGGGCCTGGGCGGTCTCCGCGGACAAGGAGGCGGTCGACCGGCGCGAGGTCCCGCTCGGGTTCGACCCCGCGGACTGGCCGGGCGAGGCGTACGACGGGTTGCCGGCGTTCCTCGCACCGTTCGAGGCGCTGCTCGACGGCACCGGGCCCAACGCCGACGGGATGCGGTGGCGGCTCGTCGACGGCGCGACGGTCTTCGAGGTGTCCCGCGAGGTGCCGGCGGACTTCGACGCGTGGGTCGCGCGGGTCGACGTGGCGGCCGGGATCAGCCTGATGGCCGACTACCTGGGCGGACGACGGGTCGCCGTGCCGGGCAGCCCCGACCCCGGCGCGACGCGGCAGGCCGAGCGCAACCTCTACCTCCCCCAGCCGAACTGGGTGGCGGCCTGGGGCGGCCGCGCGATCGACGTCGGCAAGATCGAGCTCGTGGAGCGGCGCGCGGACGAGCACCGCCTGACCTGGCGGACCGTGTTGAGCCCCAACGGGTCTGCCACCTACGACGACGGGCTGCTCAGCTTCCGGCGCAGCGGCCGCGGGACCCGGGTCACCGTCCGCGGTCGCCAGCTCTTCTCCCTGCCACCGGCGTGGGCCGGGGTGGACCTCGACCTGTGGCCCGAGGTGCGCACCCCCCTGCTGGAGGAGGCCTACCGCCGGTTCTTCACCACGACCTTCGACAACCTCGAGGCCTGCTTCGAGGGGCGGGAGTTCCGCATCGGCCGACCGCCACCCGACCCGGGCGAGCCCCTGCTCACCCGGTCGGTGGAGCTGCTCCTCTCCGCCGCGCGGGAGTGGGTCGCCGACCGCACCGGCTCCCGCGAGCCGACCGCCGGCGACCCGGCACAGGGGCCGGTCGTCGACGACCACGGCTTCACCCACGTCCGGGGACCGCGATGAGGGTGGCGGTCACCGGGGCCACCGGGATGGTCGGCACGCAGATGGCGGCGGCAGCGATCGCGCACGGGCACGAGGTCGTGGCCGTGACACGCGACCCGGGACCCCCGGTGCCCGTGACCGGCGGTGCCACGGTCGCGCGACGCGTCGCCCCGCTCACGGATCCCGACGCCCTGCGCCGGGCGTTCGCCGGCTGTGACGCCGTGGTGCACTGCGCCGCCGTCTACGCGTTCGGGGCAGCGCGGGCGCAGGAGGTGGGACGGGTCAACGTCGAGGGCACCACCTCCGTGGTGCACGCCGCTGCAGACGCGGGGCTGGACCGGGTGGTGGTGACGAGCTCGAGCGTGACGCGCGGCTCGAGCCTGCTCCCCGTCGCCCGCACCGAGGACGACCGGCTCGGGGACGAGCCGGCTCCCGCCTACTACGCGAGCAAGGTGGCGCAGGAGGAGGCGGCCCTCGCGGCCGGACGGGTGCACGGCATACCGGTCGTCCTCGCCCTGCCCACCGTCGTCCTCGGCGGCCCGTTCACCCGCCTGGCCCCCAGCAACGCCATCGTCCTGCGCTACCTGCTCGACCCGACCCGCAGCACCTTCCCCGGCGGCTGCAACGTCGTCGACGCCCGCGACGTGGGCGCCGGCCACGTCGTCCTGCTCGAGCGGGGCGAGCCCGGCGAGCGCTACCTGCTCGGCGGTGAGGACGTCACCTGGCGGACGCTGCACACCCTCGTCTCCGAGCTGGCCGGGCTGCCCGGGCCCTTCGCCGAGCTCCCCGCCGCGAGCGCGTGGGGCATCGCCGCCGTCACCGAGTGGTGGGCCAGCCTCACCGAGCAGCAGCCGCTGTCGACCCGCGACGAGGCGAGCACCGTGGGGCGCCACTACTGGTACTCCAGCGCCAAGGCGCACGAGCTCGGGTATGCCGCGCGGCCGGCGCGCGAGGCCGTCGCCGCCTCGCTGGCCTGGCTGGCCGTGAGCCGCGACCTGCCGCGCTGGGCGCGCGAGGGACTGCGGCTGCACCCGGACGTGCGGTCCGCCCGGGCGCTGGTGCCCGCGCCCCTCGGCGACGCCCCGGAGGGGGCGGACGCCCCGGAGCCCGGCGCCGCCGGGTCGGCCGCGAGGGGTCCGGCACCGGGTGCCGCCGGTTCGGTCAGGCCACGACCTCGACGGTCACCTCCAGCGTGGCCTCGTCGCCCCCGCTGACCTCGACCGTCCCCTCGTAGCGGTCGCCGACCGCCGCGTCGGCCGCATCGAGGTCGACCTCGAGTCGCACCGGGTGGTCCCCACCGGGGGGCACCGTGACGTGCTCGGGGTCGACCCGGAGCCGGGCTGCCACGAGGGCGCCCCCGGTGTCACGCAGGTCGCTCGGGGTGAGCTCCACCCGGCGGGCGCGGGTGTGCCGGTTGACGACGGTCACGGTGGCCTGTGCGGTCTGGCCGAGCACTCCGCGCAGGACCACCGCCGAGCGGCGGGTGCCGTCAGGCGCACCCTCGGCCGGAGGCGGACCGCCCGCGGACGATCCCCTGGTCGCCCTGTGGTCCCTGCCTCGCGAGCCGGCTGCCGAGGCCTCGCTCACCACGCGCGCCGCGCTGCGCGTGCCGAGGGCGAGCAGCTCGCTGGCGTAGTCGAGCCCGAGCGCCCCGACCTCGCGCCAGTAGCGCGCACCCTCGCGGCTGACGGCGTCCAGGTACGCGCGGCCCGCGCTCGACCGGTCGACGTCGCCGCTCAGGGTGGCCCGGCCGAGCTCCAGCGACTGCTTCGCCAGCGTCGCCTGCGCCTGCAGCGCCTGCCTGGCGAGCTCAGTGATCCGCGAGAGCGTCTCGTCGGTGCCGGTCGTGCGCTCGCTCACCGGTGCCCCCCGTCGCAGCACCCGCAGCCGCACCCCACGTCGACCGGGTCGCACCCGGCCGGCAGCACCACGAGCGCCACCCGCTGGGGACGGCCGCAGCCCTCGAACCGCACGTCGGCGTACGCCGTGGAGCACGAGTCCACGTCCACGCCCCGCAGGACGGACACCTGCCGCACCGCCTCCTCCGCCACGTCGGCGGTGGTGCGCGCCCGCTCGTCCTCGGCTGGAGCAGCCTGTCCCGGCTTCCCCGCTTGCTCGGTCGCGGTGTCGCCGGCCTGCTTCGAACCCGTCGCGGTGACGAGCAGCCGCACGACGCGGTCCTCGCACGGGGCGAGCGTGAGGCTCGTGTCCTCGAGGCGCGCACGGACCTCGAGCTGGTCGCCTCCGCAGGCGTGCCACGGCCCGACCTCGAGGGTGACCTCGCGCTCCCGGCGCCACGGGTTGTGCAGGCGGAACGGCACGACGCGGACCTCGCCCGCGCGCGCCCGCACGACCACGTCCGCCTCCGGGACGCAGCAGTCGCAGGGCCCGGCACAGCAGCCGTGGACGTGCTCGCGTCCCCCGCAGGCGCACCCGTGGCCATGGCCGTGGTCCCCGCACCCGCAGCCGAGCTGATGGTCGTCCGGGCGCTCGTGCCCGTGGTGCTCGTGGCCGTGGTGCTCGTGGCCGCGGCCGTCGCCGCACCCGCAGCCCTCGTGGTGGCGTGCGTGCTCGTGGCCGCGGCACTCCCCGCACGCGCAGCCCTCGTGGTGGTGCCCGGCGCGCTCCTCCCAGCCGTGGTGGTGGGGCTCGTGGCCAGGGTGGCTGCCGGGCCGGTAATCGCGCCCCGCGGTGTCCCCCCGTCCCACGACGCGGGGCGGCGAGCCGGGCTGCACCCGCGGCATACCGAGGGCGTCGGCGCCCGCGTCCGCGACCGGCTGCCACGCCCGCGCCCACTGCTCCCAGGCGGTGGTCGACTGGTCCGCCCACTGCTGCACGGCCTCGGCGAGGCCGGTGCGCAGCGTCGTGAGGTACTCCGGTGCCGTGGTGCTCATGTCAGCTCCTCCGATGTGGTGCGGGGCAGGACGACGACCTCGAGGTCGGCGGTCCCGACGGGGATGCGGGCGACGTGTCGCCGGGTGGGGTCGAGCTCGTCGGGCACGGTGAGCTCCGCCGCGACGCTCACGATGGCGCCGGGCTCGACGGTGGTCGGGTCGAGCACCGTGAGCGAGACGTCGGGTCCCGGGTCGGGGCCGCCGTCGTCGGTCCGCGCCCGGGTCAGGGCGGCCAGGGGGATGTCGACGTTGCCGTGGTTGACGAGGGTGAGGGGGACGCGCTGGCGTCCCGGGACGGCCAGCACGCGGGAGGGGCTCAGGTGGAGGTCCAGCTCCGGCTCGACCAGGACGCGCACCGGCCGGCGGGTTCCGCCGACCTCCAGCTCGGCCTCGAGCTCACCGGGCGGCGTCGTCCGGGAGAGGCTGACCGACACGGGCACCGAGGCGGTCGTCCCCGGCGAGATCAGGGCCGTCGCCAGGCCGGGCACCGGCTCCTGCCCGGACCGGTGGAGGACTGCTCCGCGCACCGACACCCGCTCGGAGACGGCGTTCTCGACCGAGACCGTGGCGTGCAGCCGGCCGGGTGGGCCGGTGAGGACGATCTCGTCGGCGACCGATGCCGTCCTGGCGCGGTCGGCGCGCGGGGCGTCCTTGCGAGGGGTGGGCTTGCGGCGGCTGGTCGGCATCGCGCGCTCACAGGTCGATCACGACGGGGCCGTGGTGCTCGGGGCGGATGTGCGCGGTGGCACGCCCCCGGACGGTCAGCGAGAACAGCTCCAGGCCCAGGACCGACCAGCCCCACGTCTGCTCGTACGGTGTGCACACCTCGGTGGCGGGCGGCGGCCCCAGCTCCAGGCGGACGCACGTGTCGACGGCCACCGGCTTGAGGTCCACCGACGACGTCGTGTCCACGCTCGACCGGCTCTCGAGGTTCGAGGTGGTGTTCACCGTCGAGGTGGTCGTCACCGGCTCGAGGGTGATCGTCGCGTCGGAGTGCACCGTGTTGGTGCCGTTGTTGGTGTTGGTCGTCCCGCCGGCCAGGGTGAGCTTCATGTCGTCGAGCCCGGTGAGGGTGGAGGTCACGTCGGCGTTCACGTCGGAGCTGACGGTGCTGCCCCCGTACACGGTGGTGTCGATGCTGTAGTTGGCCATCAGGGCTCTCCTGCGGTGGGCGCGGGTGGGCTGACGAGGTAGGAGTGGTGGAACCCGAGGCGCGGGTCGCCGAACGCGCCCACCCTCGGGTCGAGGTCCTGCAGCTCCGGCATGACGACGCGGTCGCGCAGCTCCAGCGAGGGGTAGTCGTAGACGGTGATGTGGTTCTGCCCGCGGTTGGCGGTGAACAGCAGCGTCTGGTCGGCCGACAGCTGGCACGCGTAGATGCCGTCGACGAACGCGCCACGGCTCACCCGCAGCGACTCGGCATACAGGTGGCTGTTGCCGAAGACGTTGCCGCGCATGAACGCCTCGGCGACCGTCGACGCGCTCTGGCGCGTCAGCGCCAGGCTCTCCAGCGCGCCCGGGTGCTCGTCGATGAGGCGGTGGTGGCTCAGCGTGAGCAGGTCGACGAGGACGACGGTGTGGCTGCCGCCGGTGCAGAAGATCAGCTCGGAGTCGGAGATGGTGACGTCGGAGTTGACGTGGGCCGGCAGGTCGCGGTCGGCGGCCCAGTGTCGCACGACGCGGCCGTCCTCGGCGTCGATCTCGAAGGCGTACTGCCGCAGCCACGCCATCCCCCAGTGCTCGTAGTCGCTGCGGTCGGCGGGGTGCACCCGGAACGAGATCGCGTAGAAGACGTCGAGCACCGGGTGGCACATGACGTGCCAGCAGGTGGTCGGCAGCGGCACGCGCCGGACCTCGCCGGTGACGGTGTCCAGGATCCCGACCTCCTTGGCCTCACCGCGGGTCGGGTGGTCCATCCCGCCGTAGACGACGTAGCGGCCGGAGGCCGTGCGCTTCATGGCGTGCGGGATCTTGAGCTGGTGTGGCGCGACCTGCTCGGCCTTGGTGAGCCGGTTGACGTCGAACGTCCACAGGTGCTCGCCGATCGAGGTGACGAACTGCGTGTCGTCGAGCCAGACGAGGTGGGTGCTGCCCTTGATCGTCGTGTCCGGCACCTCGAACCGCAGGGTGGAGACCCGGTCTGCCTCCTCGAGCGTGGCGAGGTCGTAGAAGAGCAGGTGCTGGCCGGTGTTGCCCAGGAACCCGATCCGGCGGCTGGGGTCGACGCTCGGCGCGTGGCCCCCGGAGGCGCCGTCGAAGTAGGTGACCTTGTACGCGTGGTCGCCGGTCACGGGGTCGTAGTGGAACAGGCACACGCCGGCTCGGCCCTCGAGCCCGTTCAGCCCGTTGCCGTCGAGGGCGACGTGGAACGCATATGGGTAGGTGCGCATGTGCCCCCGGCCCGCTTGCCCCGGTCGTGCGGTCGGCGGCCCTGGCGGAACCACCGCACTTCACGCTACTCGCGACCGAACCGGCCCGACAGGGGTCAACGACGCCCGACTCCGGTCAACCGCGCGCTCGTCAGGCCTTTTTGCCCGCTATCTGCGCATTTCCCCCAAGACCATTGCGCCGCAACGGATTGCGTCGCCCACGAGTCACAGGCTCAGCGGAACAGCTCGGGGAACTGGTCGTCGCGGAACTCCTCCGACAGTGACGTCCCGCCGTCGTACGCCCGCTGCTCCCGGTCGCGCAGCTCGACCCGGCGGATCTTGCCCGAGATGGTCTTGGGCAGCTCGTAGAACTCGACCCGGCGCACGCGCAGGTACGGCGCGAGGTTGGCGCGGGCGTGGGCCAGGATCGACTTCGCGGTCTCCGCGTCGGGTGCGTGCCCCGCCGCGAGCGCGATGTATGCCTTGGGCACGGCCAGGCGGGTGGGGTCCGGCGCCGGGACGACGGCAGCCTCGGCCACGGCCGGGTGCTCGATGAGGACCGACTCCAGCTCGAAGGGCGACACCTTGTAGTCGCTCGCCTTGAACACGTCGTCGGTGCGCCCGATGTAGGTGATGTAGCCGTCCTGGTCGCGCTGGGCGACGTCGCCGGTGTGGTAGAAACCGCCCGCCATCGCCTCGGCCTGCCGCTCCTCGTCGCCGAGGTAGCCGGTCATCAGGTTGACCGGGTGCTGCGACAGGTCGAGGACGATCTCGCCCTCGTCCGATCGCTTACCGGTCAGGGGGTCCACGAGCTCCACCGGGACACCGGGCATGGGGCGGCCCATCGACCCCGGCTTGACCCGGTCGCCGGCGATGTTGCCGACCTGGAGCGTGGTCTCGGTCTGGCCGTAGCCGTCACGGATGGTGAGCCCCCACGCCTTCTCGACCTGGGTGATGACCTCCGGGTTGAGCGGCTCCCCGGCGGCCAGCAGCTCCCGCAGCGATCCCCTGCCCTCGGCGCCGCCGAGGTCGGCCTGGATCAGCATGCGCCACACCGTCGGTGGTGCGCAGAACGTCGTCACGCCCGCGCGTCGGATCTGCCCGAGCAGTGCCGCGGCGTCGAACCGGGCGTAGTTGAAGACGAAGATCGTGGCCTCGGCGATCCACGGGGCGAAGAAGCAGGACCAGGCGTGCTTGGCCCACCCGGGCGAGCTGATGGCCAGGTGCACGTCGCCGGGCCGGACGCCGATCCAGTACATCGTCGACAGGTGCCCGACGGGGTAGGACACCTGGGTGTGCTCGACCAGCTTGGGCTTGCTGGTCGTCCCCGACGTGAAGTAGAGCAGCAGCGGGTCCGAGGGGGCTGTGGTGGTCTCGAACGGGTGGCCCTGCACGGCATACGCATCGGCGTAGGAGTGCCACCCCTGCGCCTCGCCCACGACCACGCGCAGGTAGTCCCCGGGCACCTCGGCGAACTTCGGCGCGTCGGCGGCGTTGGCGACGACCACCTTCGCGCCGCCGCGCTCGACGCGGTCGCGCAGGTCGTTCGGGCCGAGGGCGGCCGTGGTCGGCATGACGACCGCCCCGAGCTTGAAGACGGCCAGCATGGTCTCCCAGAGCTCGACCTGGTTGCCGAGCATGAGCAGCACCCGGTCGCCTTGTGCCACACCGAGATCTGCGAGCCACACGGCCACCTGGTCGGACCGCGAGGCGAGCTCATCGAAGGTGAGCCGCTGCTCGCTGCCGTCCTCCTCGACGATCCACAGGGCGGTGGCGCCGTTGCCGCGGGCGATGGCGTCGAACCAGTCGACCGCCCAGTTGAACCGGTCCCCCACATCGGGCCAGCGGAACTCGCGCATCGCGTCGTCGTGCCGGCCGGAGAGGGAGACGAGCTGGTCGCGGGCTGCGCGGTATGCCGCCGTGGCGGTCGAGGGTGCCATGGCCCGACCCTGCCCCCGCGAGGATGGGTCGCGCAACCATCCGGCCGCGACGTGTGTGGGATCGCGCGGGCTGGGTATGCCGATGCCGTGCCGCCGAAGCCCGCCACCCGCCATCCCGACCAGCGGGACGCCGTCGTCACCCTCGCCCGCGAACGGTTCGACTGGCCCCGGCTGCGCCCCGGCCAGCTCGAGGCCGTCACCTCGGTCCTGGGCGGCCACGACACCCTGGCCGTGCTCCCCAGCGGCGCGGGCAAGTCGGCGGTCTACCAGCTCGCGGGCCTGCTGCTGACAGGCCCGACGTTCGTCGTGTCGCCCCTGGTGGCCCTCCAGGACGACCAGGTCGCGGGACTGGTGGAGCGGCTCGGGGACGAGGCCGCAGTGGCGGTCAACTCCCTGCGCACCGGTGGCCAGGTGGAGGACGCCTGGCGGGCGGTCGGAGAGGGCCGCGCGCACTTCCTCTTCCTCACCCCCGAGCAGCTCGCCGACGACGCGACCGTCGAGCGCGTGGCACGGCTGCGCCCCGCACTGCTCGCCGTGGACGAGGCGCACTGCGTCTCCTCGTGGGGCCACGACTTCCGTCCGGACTACCTGCGCCTCGCCGACGTCCGCGCCCGCCTCGGCGAGCCGGTACTCGTCGCGCTCACCGCGACGGCCGCTCCACCCGTGCGGGCCGAGATCCGCGAGCGCCTGGGGCTGCGCAGTCCCCACGAGGTGGTGGCCGGCTTCGACCGGCCCAACCTGCACCTGGCTGCCCAGCACGTCCTCGAGGAGGCGGCTCGACGCGACGCGGTGCTGGAGTGGGTGTCCGGCGAGCCCGGCGCTGCCCTCGTCTACACCGGGACCCGCAGCGAGACCGAGTGGTATGCCGAGCAGCTGGCCGAGCGGGGCCTGCGCGCGGCCGCCTACCACGCGGGCCGCCGGCGCGCGGACCGCGAAGAGGTGCACCAGGCGTTCCGCGAGGGCGAGCTGGACGTGGTCGTCGCGACCTCGGCGTTCGGCATGGGCATCGACAACGTCGAGGTCAGGACGGTGGCGCACGCCCACCTGCCCGAGTCGGTCGACGAGTACTACCAGGAGATTGGGCGTGCCGGCCGCGGAGGCGACCCCGCCCGGGTGCGGCTGTTCTACCGAACGGAGGACCTCGGGCTGCGCCGCTACCTCGGCAGCGTGCCGTTCGACGAGGAGGCCGTGCGGGCCGTGCTTGGCGCCCTGCCCCCGGACGGGAGCACGATCAAGGCCCTGTCCGAGGCCACGGGTCTCAGCCGCCGGCGGGCCACCGCTGTGGTGGGCCTGCTCGAGGACTGCGGAGGCCTCATGGTGGACGAGGGCCGGAATGTGCGGGCCACAGGCCGTCCCGGCTCCGAACAGGACGTCGTCGCCGCCGCCCGCGATGTCGCCGAGGAGCGGCAGGCGATGGCGCGGTCGCGGCTTGAGATGATGCGCGGCTACGCCGAGGCGCGGGACTGCCGCCGGCGGTTCCTGCTCGGCTACTTCGGAGAAGACCGGCTCGGGCCGTGCGGCAACTGCGACGCCTGCGACGAGGGGCTGTCCACCAGCGGCGGCGAGCTCGCGAACCGGGAGTTCGACCCCTCGCAACGAGTGGTCCACGACGAGTTCGGTCCGGGGACCGTGATGCACGAGGAGGGCGGCCGGGTGACCGTGCTCTTCGAACAGGCCGGCTACCGCACCCTGGACGTCGAGACCGTGCTCGAGGAGAGGGTGCTGGACGTCCAGCCCTAGGAGTCGGCCATGCGGGTGAGCAGCTCGGCGGCCCGGGCCAGGACCCTCCGGTCCGACTCGGGCAGGTCGTCGAGGCATGCCTGGAGCCACGCGTTGCGACGTGCGCGGGCCTCGCGGGACACCCGGGCACCCTCGGCTGTCGCCGCGATGAGGACGCGTCGGCCGTCGTCGGGGTCGGGGACCCGCTGCGCCAGCCCGGCCCCGGTGAGCCGGTTGACCGCCTGGCTCATCGAGGGCGGGGTCACGCGGTGGTACTGGCTCAGGGCGGTGAGCGTGTGGGGGCCGTACTTCTCGATGCGGGCGAGCACCGACAGGGCCACCTCGCCGAGGTCGCCCTCGACCCGTTCGGAGCGGAACCGGCTGTAGACCCGGCTCACGGCGTGCTTGACGGCGAAGACGAGCTCGTCCTCGTCCTGCCCCGGGGCGGCCGGGGGCGCGGGCCGCTCGCCCTTGCGGCCGCCGGACTTGGCACGGGTCTCCACAGCGCTTAATATACCTAACGTAATGCTTAGTAATCCTAAGGACTCTCCTGCGACCGCGGCGACGCGCCCGGCGCCCGCTGCGGACCGCTTCGACCGGCGGCTCGTCGCGCCGATGGTCCTGGGGTCGGTGCTCAACCCGGTCAACAGCTCGATCATCGCCGTGTCGCTCGTGCCCATCGGCCGCGACCTCGGTGCGGCCCCGGCGCAGACCGTCTGGCTCATCTCGGCGCTGTACCTCGCCACGGCCGTGGGGCAGCCGGTCGTCGGACGGCTCGTCGACCTCGTCGGGCCGCGAGCCGTCTACCTCACCGGCACGGCACTGGTCGGCCTCGCCGGGGTGCTCGGCCTCCTCGCGCCGAGCCTCGGCTGGCTCGTGGTCGCCCGCGTCGTGCTCGGCCTCGGCACCTGCGCCGGGTACCCCAGCTCGATGGACCTGATCCGCCGCGAGGCCGACCGCACCGGGCAGTCGTCACCGGCCGGCATCCTCACCACCCTCGCCGTGGCGAACCAGACCGTCGCCGTCATCGGGCCACCCCTGGGCGGCGCCCTCATCGGGGTGTGGGGATGGCGCTCGACGTTCGCCGTCAACATCCCCCTCTCGCTGGCCTGCCTGGTCCTGGGCTGGCTACGCCTCCCGCGCACCACGAGTCCGGCCTCGGCACGGTCCCGGTCCCTCGCGGGCACCCTCGACCTGCCCGGGATCGCCCTGTTCGCCGGGGCGCTCGTCACCCTGCTGCTGTGGCTCATGCAGCTGCGGACGGCGACGCCGTGGCTACTCGCGGCGGCCGCAGTGCTGGGCGCGGGCTTCGTCGTCGTCGAGCTGCGCAGCGCCGCCCCCTTCGTCGACCTCCGGGTCCTGCGCGGCAACCTGCCCCTGGCACTGACCTACGTGCGGATGATGCTGTCGGCGACCGTCAGCTACGTGGTCCTCTACGGCTTCACCCAGTGGCTCGAGGACGGCCGTGGACTGCAGCCCTCCGTCGCGGGCCTGGTCCTGCTCCCCATGTTCGCCACCGCCATCGTCGTGTCGACCACCACCGGGCGGCACCCCGAGATCCGCGGCAAGCTGCTCGCGGGCGGGGCGGTGCAGGTCCTCGCCACGGTCCTCATGCTGCGCCTGGGTGCGCACAGCAGCGTCGTGGTCCTCGTCGGGATCGTGCTCCTGCTCGGCGTCCCGCAGGGCCTGCTCAGCCTGGCGAACCAGAACGCGGTCTACCACCAGGCCCAGGCCGACCGGATCGCCTCGTCCGCCGGGCTGCTGCGCACCTTCATGTACTTCGGCGCCATCGTGGCCTCGTCCGCGAGCGGCCTGTTCCTCGGCGCCTCCGCCGACACCGCCGGACTGCACGACATCGCCCTCTTCGCCTCCGGCGTGGCCGTTGCCATGCTGGTCGTGACCCTCGCGGACCGCTCGCTCGCCCGGACCGGGACCTGACCACCCCCACCGAACTCCGACCGACCGACAAGGAGCACCGGCCATGCCGCTCACGACCCTCGACCCGCACACCGCCCTGGTCGTCGTCGACCTGCAGAAGGGCATCGTCTCGCTGCCCACCGCCCACGACGCCGACACGGTCGTCCAGCGCAGCGCGGCCCTCGCGGAGGCGTTCCGGGCCGCCGGGCAGCCGGTGGTCCTCGTCAACGTCACCGGCGGCGCCCCGGGGCGCACGGACCAGCAGCAGACCGGTGGCGCCCGTCCCGAGCCGGCCGCGGACTGGGCCGAGCTCGTGGACGAGCTGGGCGTGCAGCCGGAGGACCACCTGGTCACCAAGCAGACGTTCGGCGCCTTCACCGGGACCTCGCTGGAGCAGTACCTGCGCGAGCGCGGCGTCACCCAGGTCGTGCTGACCGGGATCTCCACGAGCGTCGGCGTCGAGTCGACGGCACGGTTCGCCCACGAGCTCGGCTTCAACGTCGTGCTCGTCACCGACGCGATGACCGACCGCAGCCAGGAGTCGCACGACCACTCCGTCGCCTCGATCTTCCCCCGGCTCGGCGAGACGACCACGACCTCGGAGGTCCTGGCGGCACTGGCGGGCCGCGCCTAGCGCCGGAATGCGCCCGGCCCGCGGGCGCGCCAACGCACCGACGCCCCAGCGGTGCCGAGGGCCGGCGGCGCGGCGGCTAGGCCTGGCCGATGTCCCGCAGCAGGCCGGCGAACCAGTCGACCGAGGGGTCGAAGGCCTTGCCGCCCTTGATCCGCTCGAACTCGATCGCGCGCAACTCGTCGCCCCGCTCCTCGTCCTGCCCCACGACGCCGGACTCGCCCCGCAGGGCCGCGTCCACGGCATACGTCGTGCACCGGCGGATGAGCTCGAGGTCGGCGGCGTTGGGGGCGGCCGAGCGGGCGAAGTAGCCGCTCTTCTGCACGAGGACCTTGTCGGCGCCGAGCTGCTCGGCGAACTGCTTGGCGAACCACTGCCCCGGGTTGATGTCGTCGAGCCGCACGTGCCCGAACGGGTCCCGCGGGACGTCCTCCCCCGCCTGCTCCATCGACGCGACGATCTCGGCGACACCCGCGCCCTCGGAGACGAACAGGTTGACGCCGTCGGCGGAGTCCATGAGCCCGCGCAGCCGGCTGGCCTCCTCGGCGATGTCGAACGGCCGCTCCGGCACGTAGACCCCGTGGACGTCCCAGCGCTCGGGCGAGTTCTCCAGCCAGCCGGCGAACTCCGCGCCCTGCACCCAGCGGTGGTGCTCCAGCGCGGTGGCCGCGGTGAGCCAGCCGCAGTTGCGGCCCATGACCTCGTGCACGACGAGCATCCGGGGGCTCGAGGAGTGCTCGGCGACGATGTTGCGCGCGAAGAGCGCGCCCTGCTCGGCTGCGGTCCACGCGCCGAGGGACTGCCGGATCGGGACGACGTCGTTGTCGATCGTCTTCGGCAGGCCCACCACGGTGAGGGTGTGCCCGTGCTCGCGCAGGTATGCCGCGAGGTCGGCCGCGGTGCCGTTGGTGTCGTCGCCGCCGATGGTGTGCAGGACGTCGACGCCGTCGGCCGTGAGCTGCTCGGCCGCGACCTGGAGCGGGTCCTGCCCCTCCTGGACGAGACCGCGCCGGACGCAGTCCTGCACGTTGGTGAGCTTGACCCGGCTGTTGCCGATCGGGCTGCCGCCGAACGCGTGCAGCCGGTGGGCGGCCCTGCGCACCTCGTCGGTGACCTCGACCGAGTCGCCGGTGAGCAGGCCGGCATACCCGTTGCGGTAGGCGATGATCCGCACGTCCGGCGCCACCTCGGTGTAGCGCTCGATGAGGCCGCCCACGGCGGACGACAGGCAGGGGGCGAGGCCGCCCGCGGTGAGCATGGCGACAGTGCGCACGTCGGTCATGCCCTCACTCTGCCAACTCGCCGTCCCGACGACCAGAGCCGTCCGGGGTGCGTCGCGACCGCCCGGCGCGCGTCGCCACCGTCCGGGGTGCGTCGCGACCGGCGGGGGCGGCGGCGGTCAGCTGATCGACATGACGGCGCCGGGGCGTTCCCAGCGGAACACCGCCAGCAGGGACGCCGTCGGCAGCGAGATGCAGCCGGCGGTGCCGCGGCCCTTGTCGACGTGGAAGAAGATCGCCGACCCCCTGCCCGGGGTGCGGGACTCGTTGTAGCCCACCACCTGCGCGTAGTCGTACGCCGGCACCTGCAGGAGCGGCTCGGCGGAGGACCAGCGCCCGTTCGCGGGTTTGCGCTGGTGGGTGTTGTAGAGGCTCGAGGCCGGGTCGTCGACCCACACGTCGTTCGCGTCGACGCGGAACCAGCCCTGCGCGAGGCCCGGGTTGCCGTAGACGCCGAAGCCGCCACGCAGCGGGAAGGTGCCGGCCGGCGTCCGCAGGTCTCCCTCCCGCTTCGACCAGGTGACGCCGTTCAGCCCCACGTGGCCGTAGTACGGACCCAGCTCGAGCCGGTAGGTGCCCGAGACCCGGCGGCAGGCGCGTACGGTCGCCGACGAGCCGGACCCCTTGACCAGCACGACCTGGGTGGCGGTGACGCCGGAGGGCACGCTGCAGCGCGGGCGGGACGACGTCGTCGCGGAGGCCCTGCGCGAGGGGGTGGCCGTCGGCGTCGGGCGCTTCATGGGGGTGCTCCGGGTCGGCTTCGGGGCCGGTGGCCGGGTGGTGGTCGTCGTCGGCGCCGTCGTGGTGGAGGTCGTGGTCGGGGGTGTCGTCGTCGAGGCGGCGCTGCTGGGTGCCGCTGTCGGAGAGACCGAGGGGCCGCCGCCACCGCAGCCGGTGAGCACCACCAGGGCCGCGGCGGCGCCGACGGCGACGAGCGCGAACCGGGACTGGGCGGGCCGGGACGGCCGGGGACGGCGGCTCACCGGTCGAAGTGCTGGTAGTCGGGCTGGGACCACAGGCCGCCCCAGCGCAGGCCCTGGCTCGTGAACGCGCGCACGGCGGCGCTGCCACTGGAGGAGAAGACTCCCGGCGCGGGGTCGCGGCGGTGCAGCCAGTACGGCCCGGGGTAGACCGTGCCGTCGCTGTCGACATAGGGGTTCTCGAAGTCGTTGACGTCGATCGCCGTGCCGTAGGCGTGCTTGCTGTACACCTTGGACGCCTCCTCGCCGCCGACGTAGCGGCAGTTGAAGGCGGAGGTGTTGTCGGCCCGCATGGCCGCGTAGTCGTCGGCCCCCGGCCCCTTGGGGTTCCGGCCCCAGCTCGAGTCCATGGGCCGCATCTGCCGGATCCGGAACCGCAGGTCGTAGAGCCGGGTGAAGCCGGCCGCCGCGGCGTCCGCGATGCTCGCGTTGACGACCACGGCGCCACGTGACCGCTTGCCGTCGAAACCCCAGAAGTTGACCCGCACGTAGCGCAGCTGCGAGCGCCCGACGGGGCACCCGGGCGTCCACGAGTACCCCACCATCCGGGCCCACACGGAGTCAGGGACCGGGCCGACGGTCGCGTTCGCGCCGGCGCCGACCGCCGGCTCGTTGCGCGGGAACCGGACGGACGGCTCGGCGCCGGCCCGCGGCACGGGCAGCAGGGCCCCCGCGGAGGCAGCCGGCGCCCGGCTGGTCGTGGACGGGCGTGGCGGGGTCGACGTCCGCGTCGTCGTGGTGGCCGCCCGGGTGGTGGACGTCCTCGGCGGGGTGGTCGAGGAGGTGCTCGTCGCCGCCGAGGACGTGGCAGCCACCGACGGCGTCGCAGCGGCGGCGGAGCGGTCGGGAGACCCGCCGCACCCGGCCACGAGGGCCACGGCGAGGCAGGCGGGGGCTACGGCATACCGGCGTCGGGACTGCATCGGGACACCACTGTGCCCCGGGCACCCCCGCCCGGCCAAGCCGGGTCCGGCGGGGGCGGACTCAGCCGTCGCTGCAGGGGCGGGCCACCGTCGGGGTCACGGTCCTGGGTCGCGGCGGCAGCGGGGGGACCTCGGCGGCCGGGACGAGCGCGGTGTACTTGTTGCCGATGACGAGGTCGACGGACGCGTCCGGCCGGGTGTCCTTGACGAGCTCGGCGCCGGGCACGTGCTCGGCGAGCAGCGCCGCGTTGAGGTCGCCGAGCTCGCCGTAGCGGATGACGGCGGTGCCGAGCTGCATCGTGCGCAGCGGGTCGTTCGAGACGTCCTTGACCTTGAAGCCGCGGCCCTTGAGCTCGGTCGCGACGACCTTGGCCAGACCGGTCTTGTAGGTCGTGTTGTAGACGTTGACCGCGACCTCGGAGGGGATCGGCTTGAGCCGCGGGGGCAGCGGGACCAGGCCCTTGAACCCGAGCCCGACGACGACGTCGACCGACGTGCCGGCGCGGACGTCCTCGAAGAGCTTGGCGCCGGGGATCTGCTGGGCAGCGAGCAGTGCCTGGTCCAGGCCTGCCGGCCCGTAGTGCACGACGGCGGGCTGGGTGACGTACCAGGAGTCGGGGGCGTTGCTGATCCCGCCGACCTTGAACTGGCGCTTGCCGTAGCCGGCTGCCACCTCGGCGGCGACGCCGGAGCGCCCGGTCGCGTTCATGACGTTGACGGTGAACGACCCGCGGGCGGGCGCCGGCACGACCTGGGGGGTGCAGGCGGGCTTGGGCTTCGGGGGCGTCATGAGGCCGGCGGAGTATGCCGCGGTGATGCTCGCGGTGCCCAGGAGCACGCCGGGCACGGTCACGAACAGCAGGATCTGGCGCAGCCGGTGCTTGCGCCAGACCTCCGTCGCGGTGCGGTCGTCGTCTGAGGCGGTGCGGTCCTCGTCCGTCATGTCTCCCCCTGGCTCTGCTGCGGCGGGGCTTCCGCCAGTCTCTCCGTCTCGAGTCACAATCGTCACACCTGTCACATCAGTACCGTGTCAAGCGACACGCTAGGCCTTCTTTTCGTCACCGACCCGTGACGAAGGGCCCGCCTTCCGCGACCCGGTCACCACGGCTGCCATGCTGTCGGCCCATGCCCGCCCGGTCCCGTCCACGACCCGTGACCCCAGCCCGCGCCGGCCTCGCGGCCGTCCTGGCGTTCACGGCTGCCGCGGCCGTTGCCGCCTGCGGTGGTCCCGACGGCCTGCAGGGTCGGGTCGTCAGCGTCGCGAAGGGCCGCACCGGTGCGGCCGTCCCGGGCGGGTGGGTGGCGGTCCTCACCGACGACCAGCTGCGCGACTACCTCTCCCGGTCGGGCCTGGACACCCCGCCGGACGACCAGCTGGGCTACGTCTCCGGGCGGGTGCTGCACGAGGCCGTCAGCCAGGCCGGGGGGACGCTGGTCACCGTCGACGACACGGGCCGGTTTGCGCTGCGCACCACCGGTCGCCGGGTCCTGTGCCTGCTCTACTCGGCCGGCCAGGTCGACGTGCTGGACGGCTGCGCGGCCGTCGACCTCCCGGCCGAGGGCACCCTCACCGTGGGCACGGGCGACGCCGGGGTCACGGCGTCCGTGCGCCGCTGACGGCTCAGCCCACCAGGGCCAGGTCCTTCGCGACCAGCTCGGCGACCTGCACCATGTTGAGGGCGGCACCCTTGCGCAGGTTGTCGCCGCAGATGAAGAAGTCGAGGGTGTGCGGGAAGTCCCGTGCCTGTCGCAGCCGACCCGCGAACCGCGGGTCCGACCCCACGGTGTCGGACGGGGTGGGGAACTCCATCGCCTCCGGGTCGTCGAGCACCACGACCGCCGGCGCCTCGACGAGCGCCTGACGCGCCCGGTCGACGTCGACCCGGCGCGCGAACGTCGCGTGCACGGCCACCGAGTGCGTCGTGACGACCGGCACCCGGACGCAGGTGGCGGCGACCCGCAGGTCGGGCAGCCCGAGGACCTTGCGGGTCTCGTTGCGGATCTTGAGCTCCTCGGTCGTCCAGCCGTCCTCAGCCGCGCGCCCGATCCACGGGACGACGTTGAGGGCCAGCGGCGCCGGGAAGGGCGAGTCGGACCCGAGCTCGTGCTCGATGAGGCGGCGGACGTCACCCGGCTGGTGGCCCAGCTCGCGGTGGCCGGCTACGACCTCGAGCTCGTCGTAGAGCCGGGCCATGCCGACCCGGCCCGCGCCGGACGCCGCCTGGTAGGAGGCCACGACCAGCTCGGTGAGCTCCCACTCCGAGTGCAGGGCGCTGAGCGCCCCGACCATGGTCAGGGTGGTCGCCCCGGGGTTGGCGATGATGCCCTTGGGCCGGTGGCGCACCTGCGCCGGGTTGACCTCGGGCACGACGAGCGGGATGTCGGGGTCGCCGCGCAGGGCCGAGCTGTTGTCGATGACCACGGCGCCGCGCTCGGCCGCGACCGGTGCCCACTGAGCCGCGACGGGTGCCGGCAGGTCGACCAGCGCGATGTCGACGCCGTCGAAGAACTCGGGCGTCAGCTCCTGCACGACGACGTCGCGGCCGATGACGTCGATGACGGCACCGGCGTCCTCGACCGCCGCCGCGGCCCGCAGCTCGCCCCAGATGTCGGCCCGCATGGCGAGCACCTGCCGGGTCACCTGCCCGACCGCACCGGTGGCGCCCACGAGGGCGAGCGTCGGCCGGGGGGACCGGGAGGCGGGGGAGGTCACCGGCCGGTGCCCCCGTAGACCACTGCCTCGCCTTCGCTGGAGTCCAGGCCGAACGCGGTGTGCACGGCGCGCACGGCGTCGTCGAGCACGTCGGCGCGGGTGACGACCGAGATGCGGATCTCGGAGGTGGAGATCATCTCGATGTTGACGCCGGTGTCGGCGAGCGCCTTGAAGAAGGTCGCCGAGACGCCGGGGTGCGAGCGCATGCCCGCCCCGACGAGCGAGAGCTTGCCGATCTGGTCGTCGTACTGGATCGAGGCGAACCCGACCGACTCCTGGACGCGCTTGAGCGCCTCGACGCCGGTGCGGCCGTCGGTCTTGGGGCAGGTGAACGAGATGTCCGTGAGACCGGTGTCGGTGGCCGAGACGTTCTGCACGATCATGTCGATGTTCATCTGGGCGTCGGCGCAGGTCTGGAAGATCTCGGCGGCCTTGCCCGGGTGGTCCGGGACGCCGACGACGGTGATCTTGGCCTCGCTGCGGTCGTGGGCGACACCGGCGATGATCGGGGCTTCCACGGTGTCTCCTTGGGCTGGGTGGTCGGTGACGATGGTGCCCTCCTTCGCTGAGAAGGAGCTGCGGACGTGGATCGGGATGTCGAAGCGGCGGGCGTACTCCACGCTGCGCAGGTGCAGGACCTTGGAGCCGGAGGCCGCGAGCTCGAGCATCTCCTCGGCGGAGATGGTGTCGATCTTGCGCGCGCTGGGCACGATCCGAGGGTCGGCGGTGAAGACGCCGTCGACGTCGGTGTAGATCTCGCAGACGTCGGCGCCGAGCGCGGCGGCGAGCGCCACCGCGGTGGTGTCGGTGCCGCCACGACCCAGCGTGGTGATCTCCTTGGTGTCCTGGCTGACGCCCTGGAACCCCGCGACGATGACGATGTGGCCCTTCTCCAGCGCGTCGGTCACGCGGCCCGGGGTGACGTCGATGATGCGGGCCTTGCCGTGGGTGGAGTCGGTGATGACGCCTGCCTGGCTGCCGGTGAACGAGCGCACCGAGTAGCCGAGGTCGTGGATCGCCATCGCCACGAGCGCCATCGAGATCCGCTCGCCCGCGGTGAGCAGCATGTCCATCTCACGGGGCGGCGGCTGCGGGCTGACCTCGTTGGCGAGGTCGAGCAGCTCGTCGGTGCTGTCACCCATCGCCGAGACGGCGACGCACACGTCGTTGCCGGCCTTCTTCGCCTCGGCGATCCGGCGGGCGACCCGCTTGATGCTCGCGGCGTCGGCAAGCGAGGAGCCGCCGTACTTCTGGACGACGATGGGCACGGTGGGACTCCCCAGTGTGGTGCGGTGGCTGCGGCGCGGACAGTCTAACGGTGGCTCGGCAGGCGAGACGCGGGTGCCGTATGCCGGACGGCCTGCGCCGCCGCGCGGGTCGCCGGGAGCGGCGCCCCGGCCGGTGTGAGCCGGCGTGGGCCGGCCGCCGGGAGCCGGGGATGAGTAGGAAAGCGCAGGGCTGGAGCGCACGCCGCCACTAGCCTTCGCGCATGACTCTCGAGGTGGAGGGGGTGCGTCGCGCGTTCGGCGACGTCCTCGCGGTCGACAGCATCAGCCTCACCGCACGTCCGGGGGAGGTCACAGCACTCATCGGGCCCAACGGCTCGGGCAAGACGACGCTGCTGCTGATGCTGGCGACGCTGCTCGTGCCGGACCGGGGGACGATCCGGGTCGACGGGCTCGACCCGGTGACCGAGCCGGCGCAGGTGCGCGCGCGGATCGGATGGATGCCCGACGGCTTCGGCACCTGGGACGCGCTCACGGTGCGCGAGGTCCTGCACACCGTGGCCGCGGCCTACCGGATCGCGCCCGACGTGGCGCGCGCCCGCACCGAGGAGCTGCTGGCCACCGTGCACCTGTCCGACCTCGCGGACCGGCGGGCGCGGGTGCTGTCCCGGGGGCAGAAGCAGCGGCTGGGCCTGGCCCGGGCGCTCGTCAACGACCCCTCGGTGCTGCTGCTCGACGAGCCCGCGTCCGGCCTGGACCCCCGCAGCCGGATCGAGCTGCGCGACGTCCTGCGCGGGCTCGCGGCTCAGGGCCGCACCGTCCTCGTCTCCAGCCACATCCTCACCGAGCTGCAGGAGGTGGCGGACCGGGCGGTCATCGTCGCCCGCGGCCGCAGCCTGGAGACGCAGGAGGTCGGCGGCCACGTCGCCGCGACCACGCCCGCGGCATACCGCATCTCCTCGCTGGACCCCGAGCGGCTCGGGGCCTGGCTCGCCGACCACCACGTGCCCGCCACCCGGGTCGGGGGCGGCCTCACGGAGGTGCACGTCCTGGGCGAGGAGAACGCCGCCCGGCTGCTGGCCGACCTCGTGCGCGACGGCGTCCGGGTCACCGCGTTCACCCCCAGCCAGGGGGCGCTCGAGACCGCCTACCTCGCCGCGACGGAGGACCGACGATGAGCTGGCACGGCATCCGCACGGTCGCGGCCCTCGAGCTGCGCCAGCGCGCCCGGACGTCCCGGTGGCCGGTCGTCCTCGGCATCTGGTTCGTCGTCATCGCCCTCGTGGCGTTCCTGGCGTACTACGCCACGCGCGACCCCGACCTGCGGTCGGGGCGGGCGATGTACGACGTCGTCGTGTTCTTCGTCCTGGGCCTGGCGATGCTGATCGTCCCCTCGCTCACCGCGACCTCGGTCAACGGCGACCGCGAGCACGGGGTGCTGGCCACGCTGCAGACCACCCTACTCACCCACTGGGACCTCGTGGTGGGCAAGCTGCTCGCCGCCTGGCTCGTGGCGATGGCCTTCCTCGCCGCGTCGCTGCCCTTCCTCGTGTGGGCGTGGGCCGTCGGCGGGGTGGCGGCCGTCGGGATCCTCCTCTCGCTGCTGGTCCTGGTGCTCGTCCTGGCGGTGGTCTGCGCCGTGGGGCTCATGTTCTCGACGTTGACCGCGCGGCCGGTCGCGTCCGCGGTCCTCACGTACCTCGCCATGGGGGCACTGGTCTTCGGGACGGCCATCGGTTTCGGCCTGTCGGTCTTCCTGGTGACGGACAAGGAGCCACAGCGGGTCCACGGCATCCCCGCGAACTGGTACGAGGCGCACCAGCCCCCGGCGATCGACCCGTCGGACCCCAACCTGACCCCCGAGCAGCTCAAGCAGCTCGAGCAGGCGGGCCAGCCCACTGCCGCCGACTGCGTGACCTACACCCGCACCCAGTCGGTGTCGCACACCGAGCGCATCTGGTGGATGCTCCCGCTCAACCCGTTCGTCGTCGTCGCGGACGCGGCGCCGTCCCGGGCGCCGAACCACGCCGGTGCGGACGACGCGTACGTCGGCGGGTTCACGCCCATGCGCTGGATCGCGGGCGGAGCGCGGACGGCCCGCAAGGGTCCCGACGCCGTGGTCGACGAGTGCCGGTTCGCGACCGGGGACGCGACGGCTCAGGCCTACCAGGACCCGTTCGACAAGGCGTTCGAGACCGGGCCGGTGTGGCCGTACGGCCTGGGCTTCCTGCTCGTGCTCGGGGCCGGGGCGACGACCGTGGCCGCCCGCCGTCTGCGCACACCGGTGCGCCGGCTGCCCAACGGGACGCGGATCGCCTGACCTCCCGAGGCGCCGACCCGCCCGCCGGGTCAGGGGTGCAGCGCGTCGAACTCGGCCTCGGCGGCCGCGTCGTCGTCGGCGTCGAGCCGGACGTGCCCGAGCAGGCACAGGACCGCCCGCAGCGCGCGGGCACCCGAGTCACCCCAGGTCGACAGGTAGCTGAACTGCCACCACCACAGCGCCTCGACCGGTCGCCCCGCGTCGTAGTGCCGCAGGCCGTGGGAGAGGGCCAGGGCGATCTCGGCGACGTCGTCGGAGACCGAGCTGCGCGCTATGTCGACGTCGAGCAGCGGGTCGACCACGTGGGCGTAGTCGTCGATGCCCTCGAACAGGTTGCCCAGCGCCGTCCGCAGGGGGTCGACGTCGACGTCCGGGCCCGGGTCGGACTCGAAGCGCTCCACCGGGACGACGTCCTGCACGGCGCCGAGCCGCGAGCCCATGAGCAGGACCTGCGACACCGCGAGCAGGGTCATGGGCAGGGCGGCGGCCGGCTCGCTGCCGGAGGCGACCTCGGTCATCGTCGTGAGGAAGGTGCGGGCCTCGGCGGCGCAGTCGTCGGCGAGCACCTGCAGGTCGTCAGACATCGAGCAGCCTCCTGCCCTCGAACGCCCGGCCGAGGGTGACCTCGTCGGCATACTCCAGGTCGCCACCCACGGGCAGGCCCGAGGCGAGGCGGGTGACCTTGAGCCCCATGGGCCGCATCAGCCGCGCCAGGTAGCTGGCGGTGGCCTCGCCCTCGAGGTTGGGGTCGGTCGCGATGATGATCTCGGTGACCTCGCCGGAGGCGAGGCGGGTCATGAGCTCGCGGATGCGCAGGTCGTCGGGGCCGACGCCCTCGATGGGGCTGATCGCCCCGCCGAGCACGTGGTAGCGGCCGCGGAACTCGCGGGTGCGCTCGATCGCCACCACGTCCTTGGGCTCCTCCACGACGCAGATCGAGGTGCCGTCACGCCGGGAGTCGGCGCAGATGCGGCACTGCTCGCCCTCGGCGACGTTCCCGCAGGTGGCGCAGAAGCGCACCTTCTCCTTGACCTCCGTCAGGGCGTCGACCAGCCGCTTGACGTCGACCGCGTCGGCCTGCAGCAGGTGGAACGCGATCCGCTGGGCGCTCTTGGGCCCCACGCCGGGCAGCCGCCCGAGCTCGTCGATGAGGTCCTGGACCACGCCTTCGTACACACGTCGAGCCTAAGCCCTCCCGCCGACGTCGCCCCCGGTCGACCCGCCGCCCGTCCCGGTCGACCCGCCTCCGGTGCCTGCGGAACCGCCGCCGGTCACTGGGGAACCGCCTCCGGTCACTGGCGAACGGCTGCCGCCCACGAGCCGCTCCCGCAGGCCCGCCGCCAGGCCGGCCACGGTGAGCAGGTCGAGGGCCCCACCGCCCACCTCGCCGACCCACGGCCGCCGGACGCCGCCGAGCCGGAGCCTGAGGTGGACCCGCGTCCCGCCCTCGGGCACCCCACCGGCCGGTCGCAGCGCGATGCACCAGGACAGCCGGATGGCGCCGCGACGCGACGAGTGCACGAGGTGGCTGCCGGGCTCGAGCTGCGCCACGGTGAACGTGGCGTCGCGGCCGCCCCAGTCGGGGATGACGTCGCCGACCGCGAGCCCGAGCAGTCCCGGCTCGAGGTGACGCAGGGCCCTGCCCCTCGGCGGCACGACACGCTCGAGCCAGCCGGGCAGGTACCAGCCGCCGCGCCGCCGGCCGAGCTGCACGAACCACGGCCACACGTCCGCGGGTGGAGCGGGCAGCGTGAACGCGCGGTCCATCACGACCACGGCATCGGGCACGAGCTCGTCGCCCGGCAGGGGCGCGGCGCGCTCGCTGGGGCTGGCCCGCACGAGCGCCTCGTCGAGCCGCGCGCCCATGGGATCAGCGACCTTCGTCGATGACCCGTCCGCCGAGGATGCGCTCGATCACCGGGCGACCCACGTCGCCGAGCTCCTCGATGTCCTCGTCGTCGGCGCTGACGACGCTGTCGTCGGCCACACGCCGTGGGGCGTCGACGGGCTGCTCGGCAGCAACCGCCGCCTGGGCCCGGGCGAGGAGGGACTGGCCGGCCTGGCCGCCCGACGGCGCCGGAGCCGCCGCCTGGGCGGAGCTCGACGCCTGGCTCGCGCTCGACGGGCCGGTGCCCGGCTCGGGCGCCGCCCACGACGGACCGCTGTCGGGCGCCGAGGCTGCGCTGGCCCAGCCACCGCCACCGCTCTCCGGGGGCGGGGCCGCGGGAAGGCCCATGTCGGCGGAGCGCTCGTATGCCGAGCCCGCGTCGCCGCCGGACGGACGGCTGGCGGGCCCGGGAGCAGCCGACTGGCCCGTGCCCTGCTGCCGGGTCGGGCCCGGGGCGCCGGCGGGGTCTGCGTCGTCGTCGGGCTGCCCCGGCGTCACGATCGGGTGCGAGGCACCACTGGGGGCGGACGCCGCCGCGTCGGGCACGGGGATGCCCTCGACCCGGGCATCGACGCCGAGGACGTCGATGAGCGCCTGCCGGACGAGGTCGGCGTGCGGACCGCTGCGGAAGGTGTGCGCGATGCCCACGGTGGAGATCGCGAGGACCACCTTGGAGCCGTCGTAGTCGTGGACCGTCGCGTGCTCGGACAGCAGGGTCCACGTCGTGCGCTTGTGCTTGAAGATCCACCCGAGGATGTCGGGCCAGGCCCGCCGGATCGCGGCCGTGTCGATCCCACCGTGTGCCGGGGACGGACCGGGAGCCGGCTCCGGGGCGGCAGGCGGCGTCGACGCGGAACGTCCCGGGGACGCGGCAGGAGCCTGCTGGGACCGCTGGGCCTCGGGCACGGAGCCACCGGCGGCGCGCTCGGCCGTCGCCGCGTGGCCGCCCTGGCCCGGGCCGGGCCGCCCGCGTTCGTCGCCCGGGGCCCGCGTGGGAGCTGCCTCGGCCGCCGGTGCGTGGCCAGCAGGTGAGGGCGCCGGCGGGGCTGCCTGGGCCGGGTCCGATGCCGGCGCCGCAGCAGCCGGGGACGACGGAGCCGCTGCCGGCGCGGATGCCGCGGGCGCGGGTGCCGCCGGGGCGGCAGACGCGGCGGGCGCCGGCGCGGCCGAGGGAGACTCCGGCGCGGCCGGACGAGACGCGGGGGCGGACGCCGGCATCGGCACGGTGGCGATGGGCGTGCCCGGCGACCGCGTGACGGAGGGGACGCCCTCGACGTCGAGGCGGCGCTCGAGCCGGTCGAGGCGCGCGGCATACCCGCTCTCGCCGGAGGCGGCGGGGAGGAGGACGCGCGCGCAGATGAGCTCGAGCTGGAGGCGCGGCGCGGTGGCGCCGGTCATCTCGGTGAGGCCGGCGTTGACGATGTCGGCGGCGCGCGACAGGGCACCGCCGCCGAAGGCGGCCGCCTGCTGGCGCATCCGCTCGAGCTGGTCCTCGGGCAGGCCGCGCAGCACCGACGACGCACCGTCGGGCACGGCGGCGACGACGATGAGGTCGCGCAGCCGCTCGAGCAGGTCCTCGACGAAACGGCGCGGGTCGAGCCCGGTCTCGATGACCCGGTCGACCTGGTGGAACACGCCCGCGGCGTCACCGGCGGCAAAGGCGTCGACGATCGCGTCGAGCAGCTCGTTGTCGGTGAACCCGAGGAGCGACGCGGCACCCTCGTAGGTGAGCCCCTCCTCGCCCGACCCGGCGATGAGCTGGTCGAGCACCGACAGCGAGTCACGGACCGACCCGCCACCCGCGCGGGTGACGAACGACAGCACCCCGGGCGCGACGGCGACGCCCTCCTGCTCGCACATCCGCGCCATGTAGTCGGTGAGCTGGCCGGGCGGCACGAGCCGGAACGGGTAGTGGTGGGTGCGGGAGCGGATCGTGCCGATGACCTTCTCCGGCTCGGTCGTCGCGAAGACGAACTTCACGTGCTCCGGCGGCTCCTCGACGATCTTGAGCAGGGCGTTGAAGCCCTGCGGCGTCACCATGTGCGCCTCGTCGATGATGTAGATCTTGAACCGGCTCTGGGCCGGGCCGTACGACGCCCGCTCGCGCAGGTCACGCGCGTCGTCGACACCACCGTGGCTGGCGGCGTCGATCTCGATGACGTCGACGCTGCCGGAGCCGCCGCGGGCGAGGGCCACGCACGAGTCGCAGGTGCCGCACGGGGTGGGGGTCGGCCCCTGCTCGCAGTTGAGGCAGCGGGCGAGGATGCGGGCACTGGTGGTCTTGCCGCAGCCGCGGGGGCCGGAGAACAGGTAGGCATGGTTGACGCGGCCCGTGCGCAGCGCCTGCATGAGCGGCTCGGTGACGTGCTCCTGCCCGATGACGTCGGCGAAGGTCTCGGGCCGGTAGCGGCGGTACAGGGCGGTGCTCACCCCCGGAACCCTAGTCGGCCGACCTGACACGGCACAGGCGCTCTCCTCCGCCCACGGGCACCCGGTCGCCGGCACGGGTGACCCCCGACGCAGGCGCCCACGGCACCCGGCCGCAGGCACCGGTGACACACTGTGCCGCGACGAGGGAGGCCCATGTTCGGACGACGCAGCCGGGTGGCGAGCGAGGCACCGTCGAGCCCTGCCGGCCCGGTCCAGCTCGAGGCCACCGAGGTCGGCAAGGACATCGACGGCGCGGTGCTGCTGGCCCCCACCAGCCTCTCGGTGCGCTCGGGCGAGTGCGTCGTGCTGCGCGGCGCCAACGGCAGCGGCAAGACGACGCTGCTGCGGGTGCTGGCCGGTTCGCTGGAGCCCTCGACCGGCGCGGCCCTGCTCGACGGCGCCCCGGTCGACGAGCGCGACCCGGGCACCCGTGCGCGGGTGGGAGCGCTGCTCGGCTCCCCCACGGCATACCGCGACCTCACGGTCGTCGACCACCTCGTCCTCGTGGACTCCACCTGGGGCGGCCGGATCGACACCGCCGACGAGCGCGCGGACGAGCTGCTGACCACCCTGGAGATCGACCACCTGTCCGAGCGGTTCCCGCGCGAGCTGTCGTCGGGGCAGCAGCAGCTGTTCCACCTCGCGCTCGTGCTCTTCCGGCCGGCGTCCGTGCTGCTGCTCGACGAGCCCGAGCAGCGCCTCGACACCCACAAGCGCGGGCTTCTCACCACGATCCTGCTCGAGCGCAAGGCCGCCGGCGCGGCCCTCGTCGTGGCCTGCCACGACCCCGTCATGACCGAGGCCCTCGCCGACCGTGTCGTCGACGTCTCCGGTGGGTGAGCCGGTGACCGGCGCCGTGCCGGAGGACCGCGTGGGCACCGACGCCGAGCGGCTGGAGCAGGCGCGGGGCGTGGTCCGCGGCGAGCGCCCCGCCGAGGGCAGCGGCAACGTCGTGTATGCCGCGTACGTCGCCGTCATCGCCTCGCTCACCTACGGCGTCCCGGCCGCGCGCGCCTTCTTCCTCTTCGTCGACCCTGCGTGGCTGTCGCGCCACCTCACCGGGGTCCAGGGCGTCCTGGTCGTCGGCGGTGCCGTGGTGGCGCTCGTGCTGCTGGCCCACCGGCTCGGCTCGCTGCGCGGACCGGTGGTGCCCGACCTGCCCTACCTCGACCACGTCGCGACCAGCCCGCTCGACCGGGCGCTGGTGCTGCGCCGCTGGTGGCGGCTCAGCCTGCTCGGTTGTCTCTTCGGCGGGCTCCTCGCGGGGGCTGTCACGGGCACGGGCATGCTCGTGGCCGCGGTCGCGTCGCCGATGGTCCTCCTCCCGACCAGCGTGGCCGGGCTCCTCGTGGGGCTCGCCGTGGCCGGGGCGTGGCTGTGGGGGCAGGTGCGGTCGTGGCCGACGGGACCGCGCGGCCCGTCGACCGTGCTGCGCGAGCGCACGTCGCTGCGAGTCCTGCACCACGTCGCGCTGCGGACCCAGTCCGCCCGGGCGGTGACGATGGGCGGCGCCGTGCTGGCCGGCGACCTGCGCGCCGCGCGACTGGACGTCGCGGCACCCGGCACCCGCCTGCGCCGGACCCGCCTGAAAGGGCGTGGACCCGTGGCCGTCATGGCCGCACGCGACCTGCTCGGCCTGCGCCGGTCGCCCGGCGTCGCGTTGACCGGGCTGGTGCTCGCGGGGGCAGGCTCGTGGGCCCTCGCGCACGCGACCGCTCCCGGGGTGCCGAGCATCGTCGCCTTCGCGGGGGTGCTCGGCTGCTACCTCGGGTACGGCGCCTGGTGCGAGGGGCTGCGCCTCCAGGGCGACAACGCGGGCACGCCCGCGCTGCTCGGACTGCCGGCCCGGGTCGAGGCGCTCGCGCACCTCGTCACCCCGTCGGCCCTGTACGCGGTGGTCGCCCTCGCCGCGGGCGGCGCCGTCACGGCCACCTCCGACGCGGGTGCCACGGCCGCCTGGTGGCCGCTGGCGATGGTGCCGCTGCTGGCCGGGTGCCAGCTGCTGGCGGCGTTCCGCGGGCTGCCGCCAGTCACCCTGTTCTCGCCGGGGTCCGCGGTGTTCGCCGTGGCCTTCTGGTACTCGCGCCCGCTGCTGCTCGCCCTCGTCACGGGCGTGGGAGCCACCGCCGTGCTCACCCGGGCGGGCGCCGGCAACGCCGTGCCGCTGCTCTTCCTGGGTGCGTATGCCGCGGTGCTCTTCGGCCGTCGCCGCGTCCGCCTGCTCGACGAGGCCCACCGCGTCTGACGAGCTGCGCCGTGCGGGCCGGGAGGTGCGGGCGGGGGGGGAGGGACCGCGGGCTCCGCAACGCGCGTGCCGGGGAGCACCGGACGGTGCGCCCACCCGGACGCGGACACAGGGACACCCCGCGTACCTGGAAGAGCTCTCCTACCCTTGCTGCATTCCTGCCCTGGGGGAGTTCGGGGAGGTACCACCACGCGGGGTGCCGGTCGTCAGTGTAGAGGGCGGGCCAGCGCGACGACGAATCCCCTCTCAGCGACCCGGCACGACCAGCGGCCCGGCGGCGTGCCGGAGGCCGGACGTGGCGAGCACCACCACGACGGTGAGGAGGGCCAGCACGAGGAAGGCCTCCCAGCCGCGCAGGCGGCGTTGCCGCACGTCGCCCGTCACACCCAGGACTCGCCAGGGGCGGCCCGGCAGCGCCAGCTCGACCACGGCATACGCCACCGTGCCGAGGCCCAGCGGGGCCCACTGGAGCCAAAACCAGAACCAGCGGGTGCCGCGGGTGGGGGTGGTGTTGCCGACGACGACGAGCAGGCCGAGGGCGAAGGCAGCCAGGCCCCACGGGGCACCGCGGTCCTGGTCCGGTGGGCGGAAGGTGGCCGGGGCCGACTGGGGAGCACCGGCCTGCCGGAGCTCGGACATCAGGGTGAGCGGATCGCCCCCCGGCAGTGCACCGGCGAAGCGCACTGGGGCGACGTCGCCGTCGACCCAGTAGACGACCGCGTCGACCGTCCGGCGGTCCCACTCGGCGGGGAGGCCGTCGGTCTCGCGCTGCGCCAGGGTCCCGAAGCTCCAGGATCCGGCGCCGGCCGGCGGCCAGTCCCGTTCCGGGTGCAGGTCGGTCGCCAGCCGCCAGGTCTGGATGCGGCCCGCCTGCAGGTCGGCGTGGAGCTGCTCGTCGGTGACGAACCGGGGTGACGACAGCCACGTGAGGACCGCCCAGGTCGCCCACAGGGCCAGGACGGCCAGGCCCAGGACGCGCAGGCCGTTGGGACGGCTCACCCCCAGTGCCCTCGGGACCGCGTCGGGCGCGTGCTCGACGACCCGGCTCCCCGCGACCTCCCCCTCGGTCATGGACGCAGTCTGGCACCGGACCGGGGTCGCCGAGGCGGCTTCGAGGGCGATTTCTGGCAGAGGCCGGTCCTCGGGTAGCCTCCTCCGCGGAGGATTCGCATAGTGGCCTAGTGCGCACGATTGGAAATCGTGTTGGGATAAAACCCTCGGGGGTTCAAATCCCCCATCCTCCGCCACACGACGAAGGACCCCGCAGCGCTTTATCGCGGGGTCCTTCGTCGTGTATCTGAGGCCTACCGGATTTGGGAGGAGCTCGCGAGGAACGAGCGAGCGACGGTTCCCCCATCCTCCAGGGAACTCGAGCGCCTACATCAGACCGGGTCTTCGGGCGAGACTGGCCGGCTGGCCAGACGGCCCGGGCCGGCTCAGGAGGGCCGGCCGCCTGTTGCCGCGGTGGGGGACGAGCCACCGCCCGACAGGTCGGCGAGCGCCGCGGCGACGGACCCCTGGTGGGCGTCCAGGGCCGCGCGGGCCTCGTCGGCGGGGCAGCCCGCGAGCATCGACAGCAGCGCCGGCTTCAGCTCGCCGCCGGCAGCCTCGAGCGCAGCCTGCGCCGCCTCCTCGTCGGCGTCGGTCGCCTCCTGCAGGATGCGCAGGACGCGCCCGCGCAGCTTGGCGTTGGTCGCGACGAGGTCGACCATGAGGTTGGACCAGGTCCGCCCGAGCCGGATCATCACCGCGGTCGAGAACGCGTTGAGGACCATCTTCTGGGCGGTCCCGGCCTTGAGCCGGGTCGAGCCGGTGAGCACCTCCGGACCGGTGTCGGGGGCGATGAGGTGGTCGGCGAGCGGGGCCAGCTCGGCCCGGGGGTTGGCCGTCACGAGCGCCGTCACCGCGCCGACCTCGCGGGCGCGCCGCAGCGCCCCGGCGACGTACGGCGTGCGGCCCGACGCCGCCAGGCCGATGACGACGTCGCCGCCCCGGACCTCCCGCGCGTCCGCAGCGCCCTGCTCGGCGTCGTCCTCCACGTCCTCGACCGCGCGCAGCAGGGCCGCGGGGCCGCCGGCGTGGTGGGCGACCACGAGCCCCTCCGGCACGTTGAACGTCGGCAGCAGCTCGGCGGCGTCGAGCACCGCGAGCCGCCCGGAGGTGCCGGCCCCGAAGTAGTGGACCGTGCCGCCGCCCCGGATGGCGTCGACGGCCCGGTCGACGAGCCGCGCCAGCTCGGGCAGGGTGCGCTCGACGGCAGGGGCGACCAGGGCGTCGTCCGCGTTGATCCGCTGCAGGACCTGCAGCGTCGGCTCGCTGTCGATGGCCACGGTGCCGGGGTGGCGCTGCTCGGTCGGCGCCGTCACTCGGCTCACGTCGCGGGGCATGCGTCGCAGGTTACTTTTCCACAACCGGAGATTCAACGACGTGACAAAGTACCGCGAGCGTTTGGGTCCGGTTGCCTCCGGTCGCGGCCGGTTCAGGAGCCGACGTGGTGGCCGGCGACGGCCTGGCGGGTCTCCTTGACGGCCTTGCGTGCGCGCGTCAGGTGCCGCTGCGCCACCGCGATGTAGAGGCAGTCGACGACCGTGAGGGCGGCGATGCGGCTGGCCGTCGCGCCGGAGCGCAGGCTCGTCTCCCGTGCCGCGGTGGTCAGGACGTGGTCGGCGCGCTCGGCCAGACGGGAGAGCGGGAAGTTCGTCACCGCCACGGTCGTCGCGCCGCGTGACCGGGCCGCCTCGAGCGCCTCGATCGTCTCCGACGTGGTGCCCGAGTGCGAGATCGCGATGGCCACGTCACCCCGGTCCAGCAGCGTCGCGCTCGTGAGCGCGATGTGGGGGTCGTTCCAGGCGAAGGCGACGACGCCGATGCGGTGGAGCTTCTGCTGCAGGTCGGTCCCGACGATCGCACTGGCCCCGGCGCCGTAGATGTCGACCCGCTTGGCGGCCGCGATGGCCCGGGCGGTCTCGGCGAGGCTCTCGTGGTCGAGCTGCTGCGCGGTCTCCTCGACCGCGCTCGCGTCGACGAACGCCACCTTGGCGATGATGTCGGCGATCGTGTCCTTGGCGCTGATGTCGGTGTCCTGCGTCGTGCTGGTCCGAGGCTGGGCACTCTCCTCCGCCAGCCGCAGCCGCAGCTGGGGGTAGCCGGGCAGGCCCAGCCGACGGCAGAACCGCAGCACCGTCGTCTCGGAGGTCGACGCCGCGGACGCCAGCTCGCTGATGGTCAGCGCCGCCGCGGCCCTGGGGTCGGCCAGCACCTTCTCGGCGACGCGGTCCTCCGCCGGGGACAGCGAGGGCCGTATGCCGCGCAGCCGCACCAGCAGGGAGGCACCGGGCGCGCCGGCCGCCTGGTCTCGGGAGGTCTCGGTCGCGGCCATGGCCCCACGCTACGACGTGCGGGCGCGGCCCACCGGGACGTCCGTCCCGGAGCGCGCCGGGCTGCCTCACCGTGACTGCAGGGTCCACCCGTCGGCGACGAAGGCGCCCGGGGTCTTCTCCCCGTCGAGGAGCGCGCCGCCGTCGGCCTGCACGAGGACGTCGTCGACGTACGCGCCCCGGCCCAGGTACGAGCCGTCGGTCGTGTACCGCCACCGCAGCACCTGCGTCCCGGCCGCGAGGTCCGCACGGGCCTGCGCCCAGTGGCGCTCCCCGGCTCCCGACACCGTGCCGTCGCTGGACGTCGTGTCGCCGCGGTCGCGGACGGTGAAGGGCTGCCGCGTCCACGTCTGCCCGCCGTCGACCGACTTCTCCAGCACCAGCCGGTCGGTCTCCTCGGTGTCGAGGAAAAGGTCGAACGACAGCCGCGCACCGGACGTGGGGACGTCGAGCGCGGGCGTCGCGAGGGTCGTCGTCGTGGCGTCCTTCGCCCCCGAGAACCACGCCGTGTCACCGTGCTTCGGCCGGACGGCCATGGCCTGGCCGAGGCCGCCCGCCCACTCGCGGCGGGCGACGTTGTTGCTGCCCCAGCTGCGGGACGGGTGCACGCGGTTGGTCAGCAGGATCGCGAAGGAGTGCGACGCGAAGTCGATGACGATCGAGGTGCCGGTGTACCCGGTGTGCCCGGCCGTGCGCGGCCCGGACAGCGAGTCCATGTACCAGCGCTGGTCCAGCTCGAAACCGAGGCCGTGCGCATCACCCGGGAAGGCCTGGTTCACGTTGGTCGTCAGGGCGTCGACGCCCTTGCGGGTCAGGATGCGGTGGCCGCGGTAGCTGCCTCCGTTGAGCAGCGCCTGGGACAGCACGGCCAAGTCGTCGACCGTCGAGAACACGCCGGCATGACCGGCGACGCCGCCCAGCGACCAGGCGTTCTCGTCGTGCACCTCGCCCCAGACCATGCCGCGGGCCGGGACGCGCTGGTACTCCGTCGCCGCGGTGCGCGTCCGGTCGGTCGGGTTGTAGCCCGTGTCCGCCATGCCCAGCGGACCTGTGATCCGCTCGGCGACGACCTTGTCGAGCGACTCGCCCCGCAGCCGCTCGACCATGACGCCGAGGGTGATCATGTTGAGGTCGCTGTAGAGGTACGTGCTGCCCGGCGGGTTGGTCAGCGGCTGGTCCATGACCGCCCTGATCCGCGACGCCTTGTCCGGGTACCTGCTGTACAGCGGCAGCCACGACGTGAAGCCGGACGTGTGCGTCAGCAGCTGCTTGACGGTCACGGCCTCCTTGCCGTTCGCCGCGAACTCGGGCAGGTACGTCGCGACGGGCGCCTCGAGGTCGACCTTCCCCTCGTCTATGAGCTGGACGACGGCGATCGAGGTGAAGAGCTTGGACACCGATGCCAGGTCGAAGACGGTGTCCTCGCCCATGGGCACCCACTGGTCGCGCGGGAGCTCCTCGGTGTCGGTCTTCCACCGCAGCGCCCAGCCGCTGGCGTCGCGCTCGACGACCTTCCCGTCGTGGCCCATGAGGCCCACGGCCCCGGCATACATGGGGTGGCCGCCGGGCGGCGCCTCCTCGTGCCCGCGGATCTCCTGGACCGCCGTGGCGATCGGCGCCGGGTCGAGTCCCACGGACTGCGGCGAGGCGTCGCTCAGCACGGTGTTGGGTGGCATGTACCCACGAAAGGGCTTGCTGAAGTCGTCGGCAACAGCAGGCGTGGTCGTCAGCAGCCCTCCCAGCACGGCGGTGGCTGCGGCGAGCGCCAGCGCCTGTCGGCGGACGGGTCGGCGGTTGCGCATCCCTGGTCCCCCGGCCGGCTCAGGCGTTCGGGCCGCGGTAGATGAGGTACTGCTGGCGGCGCCGGTCGAACTCGGCGAGCTCGGCCTTCCAGGCGCCGACCACCTCGTCCGCGGACGCCCCCGCGGTCACCTGGTCGCGCAGGCGCGTCGACCCGCTCAGCTTGTCGATCCAGTACGGGCGCGCCGGGTCGTAGCTGTCGTAGCGCCAGGCGAAGTCGGCGTAGAGGGCCTTGGCGGCCACCAGCATCTCGACCGCGACCCGCACGGGGTCCATCGCCGACGGGTCGGTGATGTGCACCTGGACCCCGCCGCAGACCTTGTTCGCGTTCTTGCTGAAGGTGGGGGTGAAGTACGCCTCGCGGAACGCGACGCCCGGTATGCCGCGTGCCTCCAGCCGCTCGGCCCACCTGTAGTCGACGTAGGGGGCGCCGATGAGCTCGAACGGCCGCGTCGTGCCACGGCCCTCGGACATGTTGGTGCCCTCGAACATCCCCGTGCCCGGGTAGACCAGCGCGGTGTCGGGCGTCGGCATGTTGGGGCTGGGCATCACCCACGGCAGGCCGGTCGCGGCATACGGCATGTCGCGGCGCCAGCCGCTGACCTCGACCACGTCGAGCTGCGCGAGCCGGCCGCCGGCGTCCGCGGGGAGGAACTCCGCGTCGAAGAAGCGCGCGAGCTCACCCACCGTCATGCCGTGCGCCTGGACGATCTCCTTGGCCCCCACGCCCGAGGTGTATGCCGTCGTCATCATCGGGCCGCGCGCGGTGCCGCCCGTGGGGTTGGGCCGGTCGAGGACGACGAACCGGGATCCGGTCGCGACGGCGGCGCGCATGGCCGTGTACATGGTCCAGATGTAGGTGTAGAACCGCGCGCCGGCGTCCTGGATGTCGAAGACGACGGTCTCGACGCCGGCCGTGCGGAACAGCTGCTCCATCTTCGAGGCGTTGGCGCCGTAGGCGTCGTAGACGGTGAGGCCCGTGCGCGGGTCGGTCGAGGTGCCCTCCGAGCTGCCCGCCTGGGCCGTGCCGCGGAACCCGTGCTCGGGTCCGAAGACGCCGACGATGTCGACCGTGCCAGCCTCGTGCATCTCGTCGACGATGGTCCGCAGGTTGGTGAGGATGCCCGTCGGGTTGGTGATGACCCCGACCTTCTGGCCGGCGAGGGTGCGCCAGCCGTTCGCCGCCTCACGGTCCGCGCCGGGGGTGACCGGGCGGGCGGGGTAGTTCGGCGCGCTCGAGCGCGGCGGAGCTGCCTGGGCGAGCGAGGCGCCGACGGGGAGGGCGAGGGCGCTCGCACCCGCGGCGGTGAGGAGCTGGCGGCGGTTCAGGCGGGTCATCGGAAGGCCTTTCGTCGAGGGTGCGGCGTCGAGGTGGGGCGGTCGGGCAGAGCGGGGCGGTGCGGTCGGTCAGGGGCGGTCGGCGGGGGCCGGGTCGTCAGGGGACGGGGAGCTCGATGGTGGCGACGAGCGGGCGGTGGTCGCTGGCGGCGAGCAGGGCGGGGTCGGAGGGCACCTCGGCCGTGGTCACCGGCGTGCCCTTCCGGACGGTGACGAAGTCGATCCGCTTCACCGGGCGCAGGGCCGGGAAGGTCAGGCCGGGTTCGCCGACGCGGGTCCGCGCCACCGCCCAGGCGTCGTCGAGCTCCTGCCACAGGGGTGCCAGCTCGGGCGCGGAGGCGTCGGCGTTGAAGTCGCCGAGGAGCACCTGGTTCGCGCCGGGCGGGTCCTGCGCCATGATCCGCCGCGTGTCGGCGACCTGGGCGGTCCGCACGGACGGGTCGCCGCGGTAGTCGAGGTGGGTGACGTAGACGTGCGTCCGGGCGCCCCTGACCTGCACGGTGGCCTCGAGGAAGCCGGGCGCCGGAGCAGGGACCGGGTTCGGGTCCTGGGTCGAGAGCCGGGTGATGTCGTGGTTCTCCAGGGCGACGAGCGGGTACCGCGACAGGACGGCGACGCCGTACTCGCGGCGGGGGTCCCCGGCGTGGAGCGGGTCGAGGCTGTAGATCGGGGCGAAGCCGGTCTGCATCCCGAGCCGGCCGCCGAGCTCGGCCACGGTGTCCTCGAAGCGCGAGCGGTCACCCCAGTGGACGTCGGCCTCCTCGATCCCGACCACGTCGGCGTCGAGCGCGCGGATGGTGGCCGCCGTGCGGTCGAGGTCGTAGACGTTGTCCGACCCCGCGCCCGCGTGGATGTTGTACGTGGCGAACCGGGCCACCACCGGCGGGGGTTCGGACCCCGGCGGCGGTGCCGCCGCGGTGGCCGTGGGTGCCCCTGAGACACCCGCGGCCACCGCGGCGACCAGCGTGGACGCGACGAGCCCGGTCCAGCGCATCTCCGGCGACCTCAGTAGGACAGGCCGTGGCCGAACGGGTACAGGACCGTCCCCGGGTCGCCCTTCACCGGGATGTCGACCGGCAGCTTGCCGCTCGGGTTCACCGCCCCGGTGATGACCCGGGCGACGGACTCGATCGCGACCGGGCTGTAGGAGTAGGTGGCGAGGTACGTGCTCGTGCCCGGGAGGTAGGCGATGTCGTACGGGTCGCGCGTCGCCACCACGACGACCGGCTTGCCCGTCGCCTGCAGCTGCTGGACCAGCTTCTGCTGCCCGCCCCGCGGGTCGGTGACGGAGGTGTCCCAGGCCTTCATCGTCGTGACCACGATGGCGTCCTGGCCCTGCGCGGCGGCGACGGCTGCAGCCACCTGGGCGTCCGTCGGGGACGAGCCGGTCTGCTTGACCGTGGTCGCGGCACCCTGGGCCTTGAGCGCGTCACCGAGCGTCTGGGTCGTCGTCACGCCGTAGCCGGTGACGAGGACCTTCTTCCCGCTCACCGCGAGGGGCAGGGTCTTGTCGTCGTTCTTCACCAGGGTGGTGGTGCGGTCGGTGATGGCGTCAGCCGTGGCCAGGTGCTCCGGTGTGCCGACCACCGAGTCGAGGGCGGCCGGGTCCACGTAGGGCTTGGCCACGATGCCACGGTCCCACTTGAGCTCGAGCACGCGGCGCACCTTGGCGTCGAGGTCGGCCATGGGGATGCGGCCGCTCTCCACCGCGCCGATGACGGCGCCGTACGCCTCGTCCATCGACGGGCTCATGAGCAGCTGGTCGACACCTGCCGAGAGTGCCCGCACCGCGACCTCGGAGTCGCCGTACTTGTCCCGCACGCCCTGCATGCCCAGCGAGTCGGTGACGATGACGCCCTTGAAGCCGAGCTCGTTCCGGAGCACCCCGGTGAGGATCGGCTTGCTCAGCGTCGCCGGGTCGCCGGAGTCGTCGAGCGCCGGCACGTTGAGGTGGGCGGTCATGATCATGTCGATGCCCCTGGCGATCGCCGCCTTGAACGGCGGCGCGTCGATCTGCTCCCACTGCTCGCGGGTGTGGGTGATGATCGGGAACGCCACGTGGCTGTCGGTCGCGGTGTCACCGTGGCCGGGGAAGTGCTTGGCCGTCGCGGAGACGTTGCCGTCCTTCTGGTAGCCGTCGACCTGGGCGCCGACCATCTGCGCGGCGAGGTCGGGGCGCGAGGAGAACGAGCGCGTGCCGATGACCGGGTTGAGCGGGTTGACGTTGACGTCCGCGTCGGGCGCGAAGTCGGTGTTGACCCCCATTGCCCGCAGCTCCTCGCCGGTGATGGCGGCAGCCGTCCGGGCATCGGCGGTGGACCGCCCGGCGCCGAGCGCCATCGAGCCGGGGAACTGCGTCGCCGGTGGCCCGATGCGGGTGACGACACCCTGCTCCTGGTCGGTCGCGATCTGCAGGGGGACGTCGACCTTCGACTGCTGCGACAGGGCGGCCTTCTGCAGGCCGTTGGACAGGCCCGCGATCTGCGGCGGGTTCTGCACGCTGTCGGTCCAGGCGAAGTAGATGACACCGCCGAGGTGGTACTTCTGCACGACCTCGGCCGGAGTCGCGACGCCGTACAGCGGGATGTTGCGCGAGTCCGGGGTCGTCGCGTCCTTGCCGTAGACGTTCTGGATGAACAGCTGGCCGACCTTCTCGGGCAGGGTCATCCGCGCGATCGTCGAGGCGACCCAGCCCTCACGGGCATCGGGGTTGGTCGGCGGTGGGCCCGAGCGCACGCTCGCGAGCGCCGGGGCCGTTCCCGCGGCCAGGACTGCTGCTGCGGCGGCTGCGGCCACCACCGTGCGACGGGAGACGCTGGACGTGGACATGGCTCCTCCAGAGCGGATGTGAACGATTCACGCGATTGGTCCTGTTTGCGGAACTTACCTACACAGGCCCTCCGGTTCAAGGGGTCGGGCTTGGCTGGTCGGCGAACGGCAGGGAGGATGCCGTCAGGTACGGCGAAGGGACCGGCAGCGAATGGCTCGACAGATCTCGTGGCGTGGGGTGCTCAGCCCCGACCGGCCCGGCACCGGGCGCCCGGAGCGGGCGGTCTGGCGACCGGGAACGCCCCTCGTCCCACCGGCCTCGGTCGTGGAGGCCGTCCGCGCGATGCAGGTCGGAGCGGTCCTGAGCCTCGTGGAGGTCGCCCGCGCCTGGCTCACCCGGGGATCGCTGCACGACGCGTTCGCGCAGGCCGCCTCGACGCAGGGCAGGGGTGCCACGCCCGAGGAGCTCGACCGGCTCGTGACCGTGGCCCTCACGGTGTCGACCGTGGTCGGCCTGCTCGCCGCCGCGCTGTGGTTCTGGATGTCCCGGGTGACCGCGCGCGGGTCCAAGTGGGGGCGCATCGGCGCCTGCGTGCTGCTGGCCCTCGCCGTGGGCATCTTCTTCGGAGGCCTGCTCCCCACCGCCGGGCTCTTCCACCAGGTGCTCGCCGTCGTGCTGCTGCTCGTCGGCGTGTGGGCGGTGGTGCGCCTGTGGCACCCCGACTCCTCCGCCTGGATCCGCTACCAGACCACCCCCCAGGGCTGAGCGCCGACGCCATGGCCGGTCGCCTGCACCACGTGGTCCTGGACAGCCGGGACCCGCACGGCCTGGCGCGGTTCTGGTCCGGGCTGCTGGGCCTGCCGATCACCTACACCAGTGACGACTGGGTCGTGGTGGCCGTCGACGACCGGCACTCCGGCATGGCCTTCCAGCTCGCGCCGGACCACCAGCCGCCCGTGTGGGGCGACCCGGCCCGCCCGCAGCAGCTGCACGTCGACGTCATGGCCGACGACCCCGACGTGACCGGGCGGCTGGCGGTCGAGCTGGGCGCGACCCCGCTCGGGGGCGAGCACGTCTACGCCGACCCGGCCGGTCACCCGTTCTGCCTCGTCCCGCGGCCCGGCTGGGCGCCGCCCGTGGGCTGATCCGCCCACCCCACCACCCGACCGCTCGGCGCGGACCGGCGGTGCTTCGGCGGACCGCAGCCGCCCACCTCTGGCGCCGCCGTGCCGCGCGACCCACCATGGGCCCATGAGCACCGGCGCCTACTCCGCGGCATACCAGCGCAGCCTGCAGGACCCCGACGGCTTCTGGGGCGAGGCGGCTCGGGCGGTCGAGTGGTCGACGCCGCCGGCGCGGGTGCTCGACTCCGACCGTCCGCCGTTCCACCGCTGGTTCGCCGGTGGCCGGCTCAACACCTGCTTCAACGCCCTCGACCGGCACGTGCGCGACGGGCGCGGCGACCAGCCGGCGATCCACTACGACAGCCCGGTCACCGGCACGAGGCGCACCCTCACGTATGCCGGCCTGCTCGAGGAGGTGGCGACCTTCGCCGGGGCGCTCGCGAGCCTCGGCGTCGGGAAGGGCGACCGGGTCGTCGTCTACATGCCGATGGTGCCGGAGGCCGTGGTCGCCATGCTCGCGTGCGCCCGCATCGGCGCGGTGCACTCGGTGGTGTTCGGCGGGTTCGCGCCGGCCGAGCTCGCCGCGCGGATCGAGGACGCCCGGCCGGTGGTCGTCCTCGCCGCCAGCTGCGGCATCGAGCCGAGCCGCGTCGTGGAGTACAAGCCGCTGCTCGACGCCGCGCTCGACCGCAGCAGCCACAAGCCCCAGGCCGTCGTCGTCCTCCAGCGCGAGCAGGCCCGGGCGGCCGTCGGCGAGCGCGACACCGACTGGGAGGAGCTGGACTGGGCCGAGCTCGTCTCCGACGCCGAGCCGGCGGACTGCGTCGACGTCGAGGCCACCGACCCGCTCTACATCCTCTACACGTCGGGGACCACCGGCCGGCCCAAGGGCATCGTGCGCGACAACGGCGGCCACGCGGTCGCGCTGCGGTGGTCGATGACCAACGTCTTCGGCATCGACCCGGGCGACACGTGGTTCACCGCGAGCGACGTCGGGTGGGTCGTCGGCCACTCCTACATCGTCTACGCGCCGCTGCTCACCGGGGCGACGTCCGTCCTCTACGAGGGCAAGCCGGTCGGCACGCCCGACGCGGGCGCGTTCTGGCGGGTCGTCTCCGACTACGGCGTCAAGGCCATGTTCACCGCGCCGACCGCCTACCGCGCCATCAAGCGGGACGACCCCGAGGGCGCGCTCATGGCCGGGTACGACCTGTCCACGCTGGAGACGGTGTTCCTCGCCGGTGAGCGCCTCGACCCCGACACGTGGGAGTGGGCGACCCTGCGGCTCGGTGTTCCGGTCGTCGACAACTGGTGGCAGACCGAGACCGGCTGGCCGATCGCGGCGAACCTGCGTGGCCTGGAACCGATGCCGATCAAGCCCGGCTCCCCCACCGTGCCCGTGCCGGGGTATGCCGTGGAGGTCCTCGGCGAGGCGGGTCGCCCCATGCCTGCGGGCGAGGAGGGCGCGATCTGCATCCGGCTGCCGCTGCCGCCGGGCACGCTGCCCACCCTGTGGGGCGACGACGACCGCTATGTCGCCGGCTACCTGTCGGCGTTCGACGGCTACTACCTCACCGGTGACGGCGGCTTCCTCGACGAGGACGGATACCTCTTCGTCATGGGCCGCACCGACGACGTGCTCAACGTCGCCGGCCACCGGCTGTCGACCGGGTCGATCGAGGCGGCCCTGGCCGGCCACCCGGCCGTCGCCGAGTGCGCCGTCATCGGCGTGCACGACGAGCTCAAGGGGCAGGTGCCGCGAGCGCTCGTGGTGCTCAAGGCGGGTGTCGACCGGGGCTCGGCCGACGCGGTCGCGGCCGAGCTGCGGCAGCGGGTCCGCGACGAGGTCGGCGCGATCGCGTCCCTGCAACGTGTCGACGTCGTCGCGGCCCTGCCCAAGACGCGCTCCGGCAAGATCCTGCGCAAGACGATGCGCGAGATGGCCGACGGGCTGCCGGCGAAGGTGCCGGGGACGATCGAGGACGCCTCGGTCCTCGAGACCCTCGCACCCGTCCTCGCGCCGCCGCCCTAGCCTGTCGGACGTGCAGGGGGTACTCACCGGGTTCGCGACCATCGCCGTCGTCATCGCCGTCGGTGCCCTGCTCGCCCACCTGCGCATCGTCGACGCCGGCGCCCAGCAGGTGCTGTCGCGCCTCGCCTTCTTCGTCGCCAGCCCCGCCCTCATGGTCGGCACCCTCGGCCGGGCCGACGTGCACCAGGTGCTGTCGGCGAACCTGCTTGCCTCGCTCGCCGGCATCGCCGTGGCCGTGGCGCTCTACGTGGTGCCGGCGCGGCTGGTGTGGCGGCGGCCGTTGGGGGACACCACGATCGGCGCGCTGTCCTCGGCATACGTCAATGCCGGGAACCTGGGCATCCCGGTCGCGAGCTACGTCCTCGGTGACGCCGCGTTCGTGGCGCCCACCCTGCTGCTGCAGCTGCTGGTGCTGCAGCCGCTCGCGCTCGGCTTCCTCGACGCCGACGCCCGCGGCCGCGAGCTGCGCTGGTGGCAGCTGGCCCTGCGGCCCCTGCGCAACCCGCTCACCGTCGGCTCCCTGGTCGGGCTGCTGCTGTCGGTCACGGGGTGGACGCTGCCGGCCGCCGTGTCCGACCCGCTCGCGCTGCTCGGGGCGATGGCGGTGCCGAGCATGCTCGTGGCGTACGGCATCGCCCTGCGGCTCGGTCCGGGGCTGGGTCGCACGGGATCGGTGGCCGAGCTGGTGACGACCTCGACGCTGAAGATGCTGGTGCAGCCGCTCGTCGCGTGGTTCGTCGCCGACGTGCTGCTGGGGGTGTCGGGGCACGCGCTGCTGGCGATCGTCGTCACCTCCGCCCTGCCGACGGCGCAGAACATCTTCGTCCACGCCACGCGGTACCAGCGGGCCACCGTGCTGGCGCGCGACACCATCCTCGTCACGACGGTGGGCGCGGTGCCGGTGATCCTGCTCGTGGCCGCCTGGCTGGGTTAGGCCGAACACCTCCCGTCAGCGGCGGAACAGGGCTGCGATCTCCGGCGCCTGCGCCAGGTGCGCGTCGAGCAGGGCCCGCGCCGAGGTCACCGAGTCGACCAGCGGGTGCAGCGCGAAGGCCTTGAGCGCCGCCGCCTCCGAGCGCGCGAGGACGGCCTCGAGAACCAGGCGGTCGACCGCCTTCACCGACTGCATCAGCCCCAGCATGTGCCCCTCCGGCTCGGCGACCGGGTGGGGACGGGGGCCACCGGCATCGACGGTGCACGGCACCTCGACGACGGCGTCGTGCGGCATACCGGGCACCGCACCGGCCGAGCGCACGTCGAGGACCAGCTCGGCCGGCGCGCCACCACCCAGGGCTCCCATGAGCGCCAGCGCGACCCCTTCGTACCCGCCGCCGTCGAGGTCGAGCTCGTCGCGCGCCTCGCCCTCGGCGCGCGCCTCCTGCAGGTAGGTCGCGTCGCGCTCGGCACGCACGCGCCGCCAGGTCTCCAGGGCGGTGTCGGGCGAGCGGGCCACCTCGGCGTAGAACGCCTCCTGCTGCTCCCGCAGGAACTCCCCCCGGGTCCGCCCCGCCGCGCGGACGGACGCGGTCGCCTCCCGGGTGAAGTAGTAGTAGAAGAGGTACTCGTTCGGGATGGCACCCAGGGCCTGCAGCCACGGCGCCCCGAACAGCCGCCCCTCCTCGGTGCGGGCCAGGAGCCGCTCGTCGGCGAGCAGCCGTGGCAGGTGGTCGGTGCCGCCCGAGTGCAGCCCTCGCAGCCAGCCCAGGTGGTTGAGCCCGACGTAGTGGACGGTCGTCTCCGCGGGCTCGAGCCCCAGCACGCGCATCGCCCTGCGCGCCAGCGCGACCGGCGAGTCGCAGATGCCGACGACCCGGTCCCCCAGCACGGTCTGCATGGCCTCGGTGACCACCCCGGCGGGGTTGGTGAAGTTGATGACCCAGGCCTGCGGGGCGACCGCGGCCACGCGGCGCGCCACCTCCAGCGACACCGGGACGCTGCGCAGGGCGTATGCCACGCCGCCGGCACCCGTCGTCTCCTGGCCGAGCAGCCCGAGGTCCAGGGCTGCCCGCTCGTCCACCGTGCGTCCGCGCACGCCACCGACGCGCATCGCCGAGAAGACGACGTCGGTGCCACCCAGGGCGTCGTCGAGCGTCGGCGCGACGACCAGGCGCGGCGGCCGCGTCGCACCGGCCGCCTGCTGCTGCAGCACCGCGACGACGGCGGCGAGGCGCCCGGCGTCCGGGTCGTGCAGGCGCAGCTCGTCCACACGGTGCTCGGGGTCGGCCAGCAGGGCGCCGTGCACCAGGGGCACGCGGAACCCGCCGCCGCCGAGGATGGTGAGCCGCACGGCAGCAGGCTACCCAGCAGGGCTCGGCCGAATGTCGGTTGCACGGCCCGCAGCCGCCGCGACACGATGGCGGGACGACCGCGACGGCACCAGCCCGGGACGGCGGGCAGGGTCGCGGCCGAGGAGGGAGCAACCGTGCCCGCGGACCGTGTCTTCGACCCGCTCGCACACTTGCGCGGCGACGGGGACCCGGAGGTGGACGTCTTCCTCCAGGGGATGGTCTTCCTCGACATCATCTTCACCGGGTTGTCCGCGATGCCCAAGAACGGCACCGAGGTGTGGGCCGAGGGCATGGGCTCCTCCCCCGGCGGCATCGCCAACCTCGCCGTCGCGGCCTCCCGCCTCGGCCTCCAGACAGCGCTGGGCGCGGCCTTCGGCGACGACGACTACGGCGAGTTCTGCTGGCGGACGCTGGAGGAGCAGGAGGGCGTCGACCTCTCGCGCTCGCGCCGGTACGCGGGCTGGCACTCCCCGGTCACCGTGTCCATCGCGGTGCACGGCGAGCGCCGGATGGTCACGCACGGCCACCAGGCACCCGAGCCGGCCACCGCCATGATGGGTCAGCCGCCGCGGTCGCGTGCGGTGCTGCTGGACCTGCGCGCCGACGAGCCGCTCGGCGCCGGCCACCCCGACCGGGAGTGGGCCGACAAGGCCCGCACGGACGGCGCACTCCTCTTCGCCGACGTGGGGTGGGACTCCACCGGACGCTGGGACCCCTCGGTCCTCGACCAGCTCCAGAGCTGCCACGCCTTCCTGCCCAACGCGGTCGAGGCGATGGCCTACACGCGCACCGAGACGGCCCAGGACGCCCTGTACTGCCTGGCCGACCGGGTGCCGCTGGCCGTGGTGACCAACGGCAAGGACGGCGCCCTGGCCATCGACGCGCTCACCGGCGAGGAGGCCGCGGTGCCGGGGCTTCGCGTCAACGCGATCGACCCGACGGGTGCGGGCGACGTGTTCGACGCCGCCGTCACGCTGGGCACCCTGGCCGGCTGGCCGCTCGGGCAGCGGCTCAACTTCGCCAGCCTCTGCTCGGCCCTGGCGGTGCAGGAGTTCGGCGGGTCGCTCGCGGCCCCGGGCTGGGGCGACATCGCCGACTGGTGGCACCGGGTGCGCGACCACGGGACGACAGCCGAGGCCCTCTCGGTCCGCCGGCGTTTCGGGTTCCTCGAGGACCTCGTGCCGGCGACGCCCGCCGGGGCCGTGCACCGGGCCGTGGCGACGATCGCCCGCCGCTCCGACGCCTGACCCGCCGGCGTTCCGACGGCTGGCGCTCGGCGTTCCGACGCCTGAGCCGCCGGCGGTACCGACCCCTGTGCCGCGGGCGTTCCGACGCCTCGACGCCCGGCGCTCGGGCGCGTGCGCCTCAGCGCGAGCGGCGTGCGGTCCCGAAAAGGGACCGGGTGATCTCGCGGCCGATCACCGTGCCGGCCGAGCGCATCATCGACCGGAACGCCTGGGACCTGACCACCTGCTCGACCATCCCCGGCTCCTCCTTCGCCGGCTTCGGGGCGCGCGGCGCGGGCGCCGGCGCCGGCGCCGACTGGGGCGCGGGAGCAGCGGGGGCGGCGGGCGCCTGCTCCAGCCGCGCGCGGAGCTTCTCGTACGCCGACTCGCGGTCGACCGCCGTGGCGTACTTGGCCGCGAGGGGCGACGCGGCGACGAGGGCGTCGACCGTCGCGTCGTCCGAGGGCGCCATCAGCGACTGCGGCGCGATCATGCGCGTCCACGCGACCGGCGTGGGGGCACCCCGCTCCGACAGCACCGTCACGACGGCCTCGCCAGTGCCGAGCGAGGTGAGCAGCTCCTCGAGGTCGTAGGCGCTGTGCGGGTAGGTCGACACGGCCGCCTTGAGTGCCTTGGCGTCCTCGGGCGTGTAGGCGCGCAGGGCGTGCTGGACGCGGTTGCCGAGCTGCGCCAGCACCCCGCTCGGCACGTCCTTGGGGCTCTGGGTCACGAAGAAGACGCCCACCCCCTTGGACCGGATGAGCCGCACCGTCTGCTCGATCGCTGTGAGGAAGGCCTTGCTCGCGTCCTGGAAGAGCAGGTGCGCCTCGTCGAAGAAGAAGACGAGCTTCGGCTTGTCGGCGTCACCGATCTCGGGCAGGTCGTGGAACAGGTCGGCCAGCAGCCACATGAGGAACGTCGAGAACAGGGCGGGCCGGTCCTGCACGGCCGGCAGCTCCAGGCAGGTGACCAGGCCCTTGCCGTCGGCCGCGGTGCGCAGCAGGTCCCTGGTGTCGAACTCGGGCTCGCCGAAGAAGGCGTCGGCGCCCTGGTCCGAGAACGCGACGAGCTCGCGCAGGATGACGCCCGCGGTGGCCGACGACAGTCCGCCGAGCTCCTTGAGGTCGGCCTTGCCCTCGTCGGAGGTGAGGAACGAGACGACCTCGCGCAGGTCCTTGACGTCGAGCAGCGCGAGCCCGTTCTTGTCGGCGTAGTGGAAGACCAGGCCCAGGCTGGACTCCTGGGTGTCGTTGAGCCCCAACACCTTCGAGAGCAGCGTCGGACCGAACGACGTGATCGTGGCGCGGATCGGGATGCCCTTGCCGATCCCTCCCAGGGAGAGGAACTCGGTGGGGTATGCCGTGCCGACCCACTGCTGCCCGACGTCGGCTGCCCGGCTCGTGATGCGGTCGTTGCTGGTGCCGGCGGTCGCCATGCCGGAGAGGTCGCCCTTGATGTCCGCGAGGAACACCGGGACGCCCTGGCCCGAGAGCTGCTCGGCCATGAGCTGCAGCGTCTTCGTCTTGCCCGTGCCGGTCGCGCCCGCCACGAGGCCGTGCCGGTTGAGCGTCGAGAGGGGGATCTTCACCGGTGCGTCCGGGTGGGCGGTGCCGTCGACGACGGCCGCCCCGAACAGCAGCGCCCCTCCCTCGAAGGCGTACCCGGCCCGGATCTCGTCGAGCTGGGTGGACGACTCGGACTTCCCCGCCGCAGTGTCGGTCACGCTCGGCACTCTAGTGCGGGACGGCATACCCGGCGCGGTCATCGAAGGCGCGCGCGGGACGGCACGCATAGGGTGTCTCGGTGATCTTCAAGAAGGTGGGCGAAGGACGTCCGTACCCGGACCACGGCAAGCAGACCCCGAGGGACTGGGCCGACGTGCCCCCGCGCATGGTGCGGCTCGAGGAGCTCGTCACCACGAAGCGGACCCTCGACCTCGGACAGCTGCTCGCCGAGGACTCGACCTTCTACGGCGACCTGTTCGCCCACGTCGTGGAGTGGAAGGGCGACCTGTACCTCGAGGACGGCCTGCACCGCGCCCTGCGCGCGGCTCTCCAGCAGCGACCTACCCTCCACGCACGGGTCCTCGTGCTTGACTGACCCCACAGCAGCAGTCCGGGACCGGGCGGAGGTGGTGGGGTGAGCTACGTCGAGGCGGGGGCGCCGTCGCAGGAGCGCCGTGCTCGCCGCCGTCGAGCCCTGATCACGCTCGGGCTGGTCGCGCTGATGTTGTTCTTCGCCTTCTGGTACGCCTACTCCTACTACCGGGCGGACAACCACCGGCGGGCTGTGCCCGCGGCGGTCTGCACCACGTCCACGGCGGCCCTGCGACCGGCGGACGTGACGGTCAACGTCTACAACGCCACCACCCGCGACGGACTCGCCAAGAAGACCGCGGCCGAGGTGCGCAAGCGCGGCTTCCTCGTGGCGACGGTGTCCAACGACCCGTTGCAGAAGAAGGTGACCGGCACCGCCGAGGTCCGCTACGGGCCGAGCGGGAAGAAGGACGCGACCCTCGTGCTCCAGCTGGTCAAGGGCGCCAGGGGCGTGCAGGACGCACGCAACGACTCCTCCGTCGACCTCGTCCTCGGCACCAGGTACAAGGCACTCGCGCCGCCGGTGAAGCAGTCACCCACGACGACCGCGACGACGAAGGGCGCCACGGCGACCAAGGGCGCCACCGCCACCCCGTCCACCGGCTGCTAGACCCAGGGGCCCCAGCCGGGGGCGGCAGCAGGACGGCAACCGTCCGGCGCCCGGGCTCGTCCGCCCGACGCCGCCAGCCGAGACGACCCGTGACAGGCGGCCGGCGGCCACGCACACTGCCGTCATGGAGCCCATGACGTCCGTGCGGCCACAGGTCGCCGACTCGTGGCTGCGCTCGGCGGCGGCCGGTGTCGACACCGGCCTCGTCGACGCCCCCATCACCGTCCCGGAGGACGCGCTGCGCGACCTGCGCCAGGCGCACCCACTGGCACAGGTCTTCCCCCTGCTCGACGACGTGCTCGGCCGCGCGGCGCGCGAGTGCGACGCGATCATGGCGGTCTCCGACGCCGCCGGCCAGCTGCTCTGGGTCTGCGGGACCCCCAGCGTGCTGCGCCGGGCTGAGGGCATCGGCTTCGTCGAGGGCAGCAACTGGGACGAGCGCGTGGCCGGCACCAACGCGCCGGGGATGGCACTCGCCCTGGACCAGCCGGTCAACGTGGTCGGCGCCGAGCACTTCCGGCGCAGCGTGCAGCGCTGGAGCTGTGCGGCGACGCCGATCCACGACCCCACCGACGCCTCGCTGCTCGGGGTCCTCGACATCACCGGCGGCGCCGAGATCGTCGTCCCCCAGACGATGGCGATGGTGCGGGCCGCGGCCCGCATGGCCGAGGCCGAGCTGGCCCGCGAGCTGCTGGCCCGCGGCGCCGAGCCCGAACCGCCCCTGTCCTCGCGCACGCGCGTGGGACTGCAGGCGCTGGGCCGCGACGAGGCCCTCCTCGTCCTCGAGGACGGGCGCCACTCGCGCCGCACCGTGCGGCTCAGCCGCCGGCACGGCGAGATCGTGCTGCTGCTCGCCTCGACCCCGCGAGGGATGTCGGGCGACGAGCTCGCCGTCCTGCTGTACGAGGACGACGTCTCGCCCTCCACGCTGCGCGCCGAGCTCAACCGCCTGCGCAGCCTGCTCGGGGAGGACCTGCTCGCCTCCCGGCCCTACCGGCTGACGGCCGAGGTGGCGGCCGACTGGCTGGCGGTGGAGGCACACCTGGCCGCCGGCGACGTCGCCTCGGGGCTGCGGGCCTACCGTGGTCCGGTGCTGCCGTCGTCCACGGCGCCCGGCGTCGTCCGGGTGCGACGCAGCGTCGAGGGAGCGCTGCGACGGGCCGTCCTCGCAAGTCGCGAGCCCGACCTCATGTCGACGTGGACGCGCTCGGCCTGGGGCTCGGACGACTACGAGATGTGGACGGCGCAGCTCGCGGCCCTCACCCCCGCGTCGCCGCTGCGGCCGCTCGTGGCCGGGCAGGTCGCCCGGCTCGACCGCGAGCTCGGAGCCGGCTGACCGGCATACGCCACCACCGGTGCAACGTGGTCGCAACGTTGCCGTTCCTAGCGTTCTCCCCACCCCGCTGACGGGGCACCACCAAGGACGTTGGGAGAACCACCATGACGGTCTACGCACCCCCCGGCACCGAGGGCTCGCTGGTCTCGGTCGAGCCGCGGTACGGGCACTTCATCGGCGGCAACTGGGTCGAGCCCAAGAAGGGCGACTACTTCGAGAACATCTCGCCGGTCAACGGCAGGGCGTTCACCGAGGTGGGCCGGGGCACGGCCCAGGACATCGAGGCCGCGCTGGACGCCGCGCACGCAGCCGCACCGGCGTGGGGGCGCACGAGCCTCGCCGAGCGGGCGCTGGTCCTCAACCGGATCGCCGACCGGCTCGAGCAGAACCTGGAGATGCTGGCCGTCGCCGAGACGTGGGACAACGGCAAGCCGGTCCGCGAGACCCTGGCCGCCGACCTGCCGCTCGCGGTCGACCACTTCCGCTACTTCGCGGGCGTGCTGCGCGGCCAGGAGGGGTCGAGCTCGGAGATCGACGCCGACACCGTCGCGTACCACTTCCACGAGCCGCTGGGCGTCGTCGCGCAGATCATCCCGTGGAACTTCCCGATCCTCATGGCGACGTGGAAGCTCGCGCCGGCGCTGGCGGCGGGCAACGCCGTGGTGCTCAAGCCGGCCGAGCAGACCCCGTGGTCGATCCTCAAGGTCATCGAGCTGATCGGCGACCTGCTGCCCGCCGGCGTCGTCAACGTCGTCAACGGGTTCGGGGTCGAGGCCGGCAAGCCGCTCGCGTCCTCGCCGCGGGTCGCCAAGGTCGCGTTCACCGGGGAGACCACGACCGGCCGGCTGATCATGCAGTACGCCAGCCAGAACATCATCCCCGTCACGCTCGAGCTCGGCGGCAAGAGCCCGAACATCTTCTTCGAGGACGTCGCCGCGACGTCGGACGCCTTCTACGACAAGGCCCTCGAGGGCTTCACCATGTTCGCGCTCAACCAGGGCGAGGTCTGCACGTGCCCCTCGCGGGCGCTCGTGCAGCGCTCCATCTACTCCGACTTCGTCGGCGACGCGCTCGACCGGGTGGCCCGGGTGAAGCAGGGCAACCCGCTCGACACCGAGACCATGATCGGCGCGCAGGCGAGCAACGACCAGCTCGAGAAGATCCTGTCCTACATCGACATCGGCCGGCAGGAGGGCGCGAAGGTCCTCACGGGCGGCGAGCGCAACGTGCTCGACGGCGACCTGGCCGATGGCTACTACGTGACACCCACGGTGTTCGAGGGCACCAACGACATGCGGACCTTCCAGGAGGAGATCTTCGGCCCGGTCGTGTCGCTCACGGGCTTCTCCGACGAGGCGGACGCCCTCTCGATCGCCAACGACACGCTCTACGGGCTCGGGGCGGGCGTGTGGACCCGGGACGGGTCCCGCGCCTACCGGGTCGGCCGCGCCATCAAGGCCGGCCGCGTGTGGACGAACTGCTACCACCAGTACCCGGCCCACGCCGCGTTCGGTGGCTACAAGCAGTCCGGAATCGGCCGCGAGAACCACAAGATGATGCTCGACCACTACCAGCAGACCAAGAACCTCCTGGTCTCCTACTCGCCCGACGCGCTCGGCTTCTTCTAGGCCGATGGCGGATCCGGGCGAGCGCACCCGGGTCGACCTGACCGGTGGGGCGGCGGACCTGCTCCGCCGCCTCACCGGCAGGCACGGCCCGCTCATGTTCCACCAGTCCGGTGGATGCTGCGACGGGAGCGCCCCCATGTGCTACCCGCGGGGGGACTTCCTCACGGGGGACGCCGACGTCCACCTCGGCGACCTGGCGGTCGACGGCGTGCCCGACCCGGTCGAGTTCTGGATGTCGGCCTCGCAGTACGAGTACTGGAAGCACACCCACCTCACCGTCGACGTCGTCGCCGGTCGTGGCAGCGGGTTCTCGGTCGAGGCCCCGGAGGGCGTTCGCTTCCTCATCCGGTCCCGGCTGATGACCCAGGAGGAGCTCGAGGCGTTCGACCTGCTCTGAGGCGGGCGCCGTGGGCCGTCGGCCCCACCGACCCCGGTATGCCGCGTGCGCGCCCTGGCCGCGCGGCATACCGGGCCGTGACCGCGCGCCCCCACGGACCCCGGACGTAGGCTCGGGCCATGATCACGGTCGAGCTCGCCCGGCAGCTCGTGGAGGCCGGCGTGCTGTGGGAGCCGGCGCCCGGCGACCGGTTCACCATCGACCAGCCCAACGTCGTCGGCGAGGTGTTCTGGATCAGCCACCTCACGATCGACGTGCACACGTTCCACGGCCAGCCGCTGCTCGGCTTCAACGGCACGACGGAGTGGGCGCTCGACTCGGTCACGCTCGACACGGCCCTGTGGCTGCCGCGCGAGGACCAGCTCCGCGAGCTGCTCGGCGACCGCTTCACCGGCCTGCGCCGCGAGGACGACGCGTGGGTCGTGGACGTGGTCGACCCCGACGTGGGGCGCGCGGTGTTCCGCGACCCCGACGTCGAGTGCGCCTACGCCCTGGCCCTGCTCAGCTTCACCTGAGGCCCCGGTTCATCTCAGGCCTGAGATCACCTGAGGCACGCGCGGTTCGCCGAGCACACCCGGCCGGCACGCGCCGGCCGGGCCGCGACCGTCACCGACCACCGAGGTGGTCAGTGCTGGGCCGCCATGCCTCCGCGGTGGCTGCGCGTGACCTGCAGGTCGGCGGCACCGACCACGACGGTGACGACGCCGGCGATCCACGCCGTCCAGGACATGGCACGCAGGTCCGAGAACCCCATCACCCACGGGGCGATGAAGAACAGCACACCCATGACCGCCATGAGCCCCTCGACGCTCATCATGTCGGGACGGAACATCTCGACGAGCGCGAGGACCGCGGTGACCACACCGAGGACGACCATGGTCCAGGTCGCCTTGGTCGTCGTCGTGGTCCAGATGGGTGCCAGCGCGGCGTAGATGCCGACAACGAGCGGGATGATGTCCTGCGGGTGCATCCGGTTTCTCATGTCAACCACCTCTGTGGAGACGTGGTCCGTCGATCCGTGGCGGACCTGACACCACCATCGTCTGCCCGCGCGGCACGCCGGTCAACGGTCCCGGGACCCCAGCCGCTGCAGGGTGGCGAGGCGTCGCTCGTACTCCTGCTCGTCGATCTCACCGGCCGCGTAGCGCTCGGCCAGCCGGGCCTCGCCGGCTCGCTGGCCGGACTGGGCGTGGAAGCGTGACCACCGGCGCCGGCCGAGGAAGCCGAAGGTCGCGAACAGTGCGATCACGAACAGGAACCACAGCAGCGGGAAGATCGGCCACCACGGGCCGGGCCCGTTCCAGTGGCCGTTGGCGGCGAGGGCTGCGGCGGGGAGTGCTGTGGCGGGGAGGGCGAGGCCCATGGTGTGCTCCTTGGTCGGGTCGGATGATGTCTCCATCCTTCGGCCGTGAGCCGGCGCGCGAATCCCTCCGCGGGCGACACCTCCCCTACCTCCGGGGCGGTATGCCGATGGGCCCGGGACGTGCGGCGGGGCCCCGCAGGCGGGGGCTCCCGCCGGCGTCAGTCCTGGGACCAGCCGGGGCGCACCAGCCCGCTCTCGTAGGCGAGGACGACGAGCTGGGCACGGTCGCGCACCTGGAGCTTGACCATCGCCCTGCTGACGTGGGTCTTGGCGGTCGCCGGGCTGAGGAACAGCCGGGCCGCGATCTCGTCGTTCGACAGGCCCTCGCCGACGAGCGCCACGACCTCACGCTCGCGCTCGGTGAGGACCCCGAGGTCGGCGCGCACGGTGGTTGGACGGCTCCTGGTGGCGAACTCGCCGATGAGGCGCCGCGTCACGCCGGGCGACAGGAGCGCGTCGCCGGAGGCGACCGCCCGGATGCCGCGCAGCAGCTCTGCGGGCTCGGTGTCCTTGACGAGAAACCCGCTCGCGCCGATGCGGACCGCCTCGAAGACGTACTCGTCGAGGTCGAAGGTGGTGAGCACGACCACCCGCGTGGCGGTCGTCGCAAGGTCCTGCGTGATCGCCCGGGTCGCTGCCAGCCCGTCCGTGCGCGGCATCCGGATGTCCATGAGCACGACGTCGGGCGCGGTGCGGCGCACGACCTCGACGGCCTCCGCACCGTCGGACGCCTCGCCGACCACCTCGATGTCGTCCTCGGCGTCGAGCAGCGCCCGGATGCCCGCGCGGAGCAGGACCTGGTCGTCGGCGAGCACCACCCTGATCATGGCGTCCTCCCGACGGTGTCCTCGCCCGGTCCCGGGCCCGTCGGCAGCACCGCGTCGACGCGCGTGCCCCCGAGGGGTGAGGCGGCGAGACGCAGGGTCCCGCCGAGGGCGGCGGCGCGCTCACGCATACCCCTGATCCCGTTGCCCACCGACGACTCGGAGTCGGTGACGCCCCCGTCGCCGTCGTCGTCGACGCGCACCCCCAGCACGCCGTCACCGTAGAGGAGCCGGACCTCGGCGTGGTGGGCGCCGGCGTGGCGCACGACGTTGGTGACCGCCTCCTGCACGATGCGCGTCGCGGCCAGCTCGACCGCGGCGGGGACGGACCGGGCGGTGCCCTCCACGGTCTTGCGCACCTGCAGGCCGGCGTGGCCGGCACGCTCGACCATGTCGTCGAGGGCGGACAGGGTGCCGACGGGCGACAGCGGCGCCGGCCGGTCGGGGTCGCGGAGCACGTCCACGAGCGAACGCAGCTCGGTGAGCGCCTCCTTGCTCGCGTCGCGGATCGCCCGCAGGGCGGGCTCGACGGCCTCCGGCCGCCGGTCGGCCAGGTGCAGCGCGACGCCCGCCTGCACGTTGATGAGCGACATGTGGTGGGCGACGACGTCGTGCAGCTCCTGGGCGATCCGCAGGCGTTCCTCACCCGCCTGGCGCCGTCGCCGCTCCTGGGCCGCCTGCCGGAAGGAGGCCGCCCGCTCGGCCCGGCCGCGCACGAGCTCACCGACCGAGAGGATCACGAGCAGCCAGGCCAGCTCGCCGGCGAGGGCGGCCCAGGACCACGCGCTGCGCCCGCCGAGGAGGCGACCGCTCCCGTCGGCCGCCACGACGGCGAGGCCCGCGAGCCACGCGGTCCCCCTGTGCCCGCCGACGACGGCCGCGACCAGCGAGACCGCGAGGCTGAGGTACACGGGGCCGTACGGGTACCCGAGGCCGAGGAAGACCCCGGTCGCCGCAGCCACCACGACCACCACGCCCCGGGGCCGCTTGGAGAGGAAGGCCAAGGCGGCCGGGCCGACCAGCAGCAGGCAGACGCCGAGCGCGTCCACCGGGCGCCGGTCCGGCTGGCCGTGCGCGGCCCCGAACGTGCCGCCGACCTGCACCAGGGCCGCCACGAGCACGAACAGCACGCGGGCGGCCGGCGGCGGCCCGGCATACCCCCAGTGCGCGCGGCCCCGCGCCCACGGGGGTCCCCACGGCAGCGAGTCGCGCGCGGTCATGCCGCCAGCGTACGAGCGCAGGAGACGTGTGGGCGTCGCCCGCACGCGGCAGCGCCACCTACTCCCCCGGGCGCATGCCGGGCGGCCGAGCCTGGCGCGGCAGCCCCGGGGTCCTCGGGCGGCGTACGCGTCGCGGGTGCTACGTCACTGATCGGCCGGGCTGATCAGTGACGTGGTAACGGCGACACTGCGTCTTGTTCCCTGGTGGCGGAGGGAGCCGTCGCGCGGGTGCCGGCTCGTTCCTCGCCGGTCCCCGCGCTCCTCCCAAATCCCACGTGCCCATCACCCGCCAGATACGACGAAGGCCACCCCTCGCTTCGCATCGGGGTGACCTTCGTCGTATGGCGGTGGCGGAGGGATTTGAACCCTCGGTGGACTTTCACCCACAAACGCTTTCGAGGCGTTCTCCTTAGGCCGCTCGGACACGCCACCGCCGAGCAGGGTACCCGAGGGGTGGACCGGTTCCGAAATCGCCCCGGCAGCCCCGGTCCCGGTCCCAGCCCGGCATCCGGCACCGCCCGTGACCGGTCCCTGGGATGCCCGGGAATGCGGCGCCCCCGCGGCGGACTTGAACCAGGACGTGACCACGACGTCCCGTGCTGCCGTCGGCCTGCGCTCCGAGCGCGGCCCCATCCTGCTGGCCCTCATGGTCTCCACCGGCCTCATCGCGATCGACGCCACGATCCTCGCCACGGCCGTGCCGTCGATCGTCCGCGACCTGGGCGGCTTCGCCCAGTTCCCGTGGCTGTTCTCGGTGTACCTGCTCGCCCAGGGCGTCTCGGTCCCGGTCTACGCCAAGCTCGCCGACATCTTCGGCCGCAAGCCGCTCATGCTGCTCGGCATCGGGCTCTTCCTCGCCGGATCCGTCCTGTGCGGGTTCGCCTGGAGCATGCCGGCGCTCATCGCCTTCCGTGCGGTCCAGGGCCTCGGGGCCGGCGCGGTCCAGCCGATGGCGATCACCATCGCCGGCGACATCTACACGGTGGCCGAGCGGGCGACGACCCAGGGCTACCTCGCCAGCGTGTGGGCGATCTCCTCGGTCGTCGGCCCCACCCTGGGTGGCGTGTTCTCGCAGCTGGGGATCTGGCGCTGGATCTTCTTCGTCAACGTGCCGCTCTGCCTCCTGGCCGCCTTCCTCATCGCGCGCGACTTCCACGAGTCCGTCGAGCGCCGTGCACACCGGATCGACTACGCCGGCTCGGCCGTCCTGACGGCCGGGATGGCACTGGTCATCCTGGGCGTCCTCGAGGGCGGCCAGGCCTGGGCCTGGTCCTCCCCGACGAGCATCGCGGCCTTCGCCGCCGGCGCCGCGCTGCTGGCCCTCTTCCCGTGGATCGAGCGCCGCGCCGCCGAGCCCGTGCTCCCGCTGTGGGTCCTCAGCCGGCGTCTGCTCGTCACCACGACCGCCCTGTCGCTCGGCGTCGGCGTGATCCTCATCGGCCTGACGTCGTTCGTCCCGACCTACCTCGAGAACTCGCTCGGGGTCTCCCCGCTCGTCGGCGGCCTCGCCCTCGCGGCGCTCACCCTGGGCTGGCCCCTCGCGGCCACCGTGTCGGGCCGGCTGTTCTACCTGCGCTGGGGCTTCCGCCCGACCATCCTCATCGGGCTCGCCCTGGTGCTGCTGGGGGCCGCGGCCCTCGCCCTGCTGTCCGCGCACCCGTCGGTCCTCGTCGTCGCCGTGACCTGCTTCGTCGTGGGCATGGGCATGGGCCTGGTCGCAACGCCGTCGCTCATCGCGGCCCAGGCCAGCGTCGAGTGGCACGAGCGCGGGGTTGCGACGGGCACCAACATGTTCGCCCGCTCCATCGGCAGCGCCCTGGGTGCAGCCGTCTTCGGCGCAGTCGCGAACGCGGTCGTCGCGTCCACGGGACGCCCCGAGACCGACCCCGCCACCGCCACGTCGTCCGGGAGGGCCGTCTTCGTCGCCGTCCTGCTGGCCGCCGCCCTCACGGTCGTCGCCGGCGTGCTCATGCCGAGCGTCCGGGCCGACACGCAGCCGGCCCCGGCCCGCGAGGCGGAACCGGAGCCGGCGTGACCGGGACCCAGCCCGGTCAGCTCGTGTAGGGCACGCGCTCCCAGCTCAGGACGCGGTCGGCACCGGGCCGGTTCACGGTCACCTTGAGCCAGTCCCTGTTGTTGCTCGAGCCGTCGACCGTGATCCGCTGCAGTCCGGCGGCGGACCCGGTGACGCCGTACCGCTCGAGCCACACCGAGCCCGGCGCCAGGGGCCGGTCGTAGTTGTAGACGTGCGAGTCGCCGTTGACGAGGTAGACGTCGCCGTCGAACGCCGAGGTCTCGTCGACCAGGGCCTGCACCAGCGGCGTGAACGCCGAGATGTCGTCGGCCGTGGGCGTGTACGTCGGGTCGAACATGTCGGCCTGCTGGAGCACGACGACGGCCCGGTCGTGGCGCTGCTGCGCCTCGGCGAAGGTCCTGCGGAGCAGCGCGATCGAGGCGTCCATCCGCGCCCGCTCCTCGGCCACCTGCTCGGGGGTGGCGGTCGTCTCACCGATGCCGGTCCACGGCTGGAGGTCGTTGTTCGAGCCGACGACGTGCAGGGCGGCGAAGTCGACACCGTCCCGCCGCAGCGAGACGTTCTCGGGGAACGCCGGGTCGGCGACCGACACCTTTGCCGGGGCCCCGAGGGTCGTGCCCGGGTGGTCGAAGAACACCGAGCGGTCGAACGCGAGCCGCTCGAGCGGGTTGTACGCGCCGTTGTTGGCACGGTGGCAGTCGGTCCACTCGTTGTCGCCGGGCGTGTACACGAGCGGGTCGACGAACCGGTCGAACTGGGCGCGGATCATCCGGTAGTAGGCGTCGTCGCACCGGGTCGAGCCGTTCTTGATGTCGCCGACGTGGAAGGCCAGGGACACGTCCGGGTCGGCGTTGATCTGGTCGACCCAGCCGGGGAACTCGGCCACCTGCGTGGCGCCGTAGGGCACGTCGCCGATGACCGCGAAGGTCTCGTGGCCGGGCTTGGACTGCCCGTCGGCGGCCTGCGCCGGACCGGAGGTGAGGACGAAGGCGGCAACGGCGGCGGTGGCGGCCGTTGCCGCGAGGGCACGGGTGCGACGCATGGAGGGCTCCTGTCGAGGGGGGGACGACCGTGTTCTCCCGCGCCGAGGTGAACACGGGGTCCCCGCCCGGGCGACGATCAGGTGAACTCGTGGACCTCGAGGCCGGCCCGCGGCCCGCGCGCCGCGCGTATGCCGTCGCCCGAGGTGCGAGCGAGCCGTCCGGGTGTGCCGTCAGCCGGCAGAGCGGGCGCGCTCGCGGCGGCGACGCCGCACGACGACGACCACCACCGCGACGAGGACGATGACGCCGACCACGACCGCCGCGCCGGTCCCCAGCCACTTCTCCACGCGGCGGTAGGACTCCCCGGCGAGGTAGCCGCCGGTGACGGCCGTCGCGCCCCAGGCGATGCCACCGACCGCGTTCCACGGCAGGAACATGCGGTACGGCATACCGCTCAGGCCGGCCAGCGCCGGCATGACGGCACGGAAGAACGCCGTCCAGCGCCCGAGGAAGACCGCGGAGCCGCCCCGGCGGCGCAGAAAGTCCTGCGCCTCGTCCAGCCGCTTGCGCCGCTTCTTCAGGAGCGACAGCTCCAGCACCCGGGGGCCGAAGTGCTTGCCGATCTCGTACCCGACCGAGTCGCCCACGATCGCGCACACGATCACGATGAGCAGCACCACCACGAACGACGTGTGGCCGATGCTGGCCGTCACGCCGCCGATGATGGCGAGCGTCTCGCCCGGGAGGACGAACCCCACGAAGAGCGCGTCCTCGGCGAAGACGACCAGGCCCACGATGAGGTAGACCAGCCACGGCGGGGCGCCGAGGACCGTGTCGACCAGGCTGCTGACGAGTCCGCTCACGACCGGGCTGCCTCTCGGTGGGTGGCGAAGAAGTCGAGCAGCAGGGCCGAGCACTCCTGCTCGCGGACCCCGCCCACGACCTCGACGAAGTGGTTGGCGCGGCGGTCACGGACCAGGTCCCAGACCGAGCCCGTCGCGCCCAGCTTCGGGTCCCAGGCGCCCAGCACGAGCCGGTCCACCCGGGACAGGAGCAGGGCGCCCGCGCACATGGGGCAGGGCTCGAGGGTGACGACGAGGGTGCACCCCTCCAGCCGCCACTCCCCACGGCGGGAGGCGGCCTCGCGCAGCGCCACGACCTCGGCGTGCGCCGTCGGGTCGTGCTCGACCTCGCGCAGGTTGCGACCCCGCCCGATGACCTCACCGGCGGCGTCCACGACGACCGCACCCACGGGCACGTCACCCTCGAGCGCGGCCTGCGCGGCGAGGTCGAGCGCCTCCCCCATCCACGCGGCATACCTGCCGTCGGGCGCCGGGCCGCGGGTGGAGGTCACGCGCTAAGTTTCGCCTATGCGCGTCCACGTTGCCGACCACCCCCTCATCACGCACAAGCTCACCTACCTGCGTGACAAGCGGACGGACAGCCCCACCTTCCGGCGGCTGACCGAGGAGCTGGTGACGCTGCTCGCGTACGAGGCCACCCGTGACGTGCGGGTCGAGCCGTTCGACATCGAGACCCCGGTCGCGCCCACCACGGGCATCAAGCTGTCCAACCCCAAGCCGCTCATCGTGCCCATCCTGCGCGCCGGGCTCGGCATGCTCGAGGGCATGGTGCGGCTGCTGCCGAGCGCGGAGGTGGGCTTCCTCGGCATGCAGCGCAACGAGGAGACGCTCGAGGCGATCACCTACGCGAACCGCCTGCCCGACGACCTGCGCGGCCGCCAGTGCTACGTCGTCGACCCCATGCTCGCCACCGGCGGCACCCTCGCCGACGCCATCCGCTACCTCGCCGACCGGGGCGCGGACGACATCACCGCCGTGTGCCTGCTCGCAACCCCCGAGGGCGTCAAGCACGTCGAGGAGTCCCTCGCCGACCTCGACATCCCGGTCACCATCGTCACCGGCGCCATGGACGAGCGGCTCAACGACAAGGGCTACATCGTCCCCGGGCTCGGCGACGCGGGCGACCGCCTCTACGGCCTGGTCTGACCGGGCCTCGGCCGAACGGGCCGGGCGCGCCTCCCCCGAACGGAGGACCCCCTCCGGCAGGATGGGGGGTCGAGGTGTGCCCGCTCGGGCGGACCGGCCCCCCACGTCCGAGGAGTGTCCATGCAGCGCGCAAAGAAGATCCTGGTCTGGGTCCTCGTCGCGTTCGCCGCCTACGCGATCATCACGTCCCCGCACCAGGCCGCCGACATCGTCAAGACGTCCGGCTCGATCCTCGCCGACGGCGCCCGGGGCATCGGCACCTTCTTCGACTCCCTCCTCGGCCGCTAGCGGGCCGCGGCCGTGAGCCTCCCCGAGCCGGGGCCCCTGTCCCAGCCGCGCCGGCACGCCGAGCTCGACCGGTACCTGCTCGACGGCGAACGGCTCGTCACGGCCGTCCACCAGCACTGGGGCAAGGTGGCCGAGCCCGTCGGCAGCGTGCTCGTGGGCGCGTTCGTCGCCCTGTCCGTCGACGCCCGGATCCCGGCGTCGCTCGGGTGGTTCAGCACCGGCATCTGGTGGCTCTGGTTCGCGCTCGTGGCGCGGATGACCTACCGGGTGGTCGAGTGGCGGCACGACTGGTTCGTCGCCACCGACAAGCGGCTGCTGCTCTTCTACGGCTTCATCACCCGCAAGGTCGCGATGATGCCGCTGACGAAGGTCACGGACATGTCCTACGAGCGGTCGGTGCCCGGGCGACTCCTCGGCTACGGCCGCTTCGTCATGGAGTCCGCCGGCCAGGACCAGGCCCTGCACGAGGTCAACTGGGTCCCCCAGCCCGACCACAACTACCGCGTCATCTGCGCGGAGATGTTCCGCGGCCCGGGCCGCGACCGGGCAGGACGCGGCCCGTGGGGCGCGGCCGGCCGGCCGTGGGACGAGCAGTGGGACGAACCGCAGGCGCAGGAGCCCGGGCAGGAGCTGTGGGGCGACGAGCCGTGGACCGAGCCGGTGCCGGTCCGCGCGGACCTGCCCGACCCGTATGCCGACTGGAACTCGCCGCGACACACCCCGGCGCACCCCTCGGCCGGGGACCCGGGCACGCCGACCGGCGACCGGGGGGACACCCTCTACCGGTCGCCCGACCTGCGGGCCCGTGACCGCAGCGCGGACACCGGGCCGATCCCGCTGCGGCGTCGCCGCGCCCGGGAGGACGACGAGCGCTAGCGTGGTCGGCCAACCGGGCCACACCGCCGTGGCCTCGCCGTCGAGCCACTGGAGGTCGCGCCCATGTCCGTGATGCGGACCAAGTCGGTCGAACAGTCCATCAGCGAGACCGACGACCCGGAGTTCGCCCTCAAGAAGAGCCTGTCCTGGCTCGACCTGACGGTGTTCGGCATCGGCGTCATCATCGGCGCCGGCATCTTCACCTTCACCGGCAAGGCCGCGCAGGCGTATGCCGGGCCGGCGATCACCATCTCCTTCGTCGTGGCCGCGGTCGTCTGCGGGCTCGCCGCCCTCTGCTACGCGGAGTTCGCCTCGACCGTGCCCGTGTCGGGCTCGGCCTACACGTTCTCGTACGCCTCGCTGGGCGAGATCGTGGCGTGGATCATCGGCTGGGACCTCCTGCTCGAGCTGGCCCTCGGGGCCGGGGTGGTGTCGCAGGGGTGGTCGTCCTACGCCAACCTCCTGCTGAACGACCTCGGCATCCACCTCCCCTCCGCCCTGGCGCCGCTGACCAAGGACAACCCGGGCGGACAGTTCAACCTGCTCGCGTTCCTGCTCGTCGCCGTGCTGACCGCGCTCGTGGCCTGGGGCATCAAGGAGTCGATGCGGGTCAACCTCGTGCTCGTCGCGATCAAGCTCTTCATCGTGCTGTTCGTCATCGTCGCGGGCATCGCCTACATCAAGACGGCGAACTACACGCCGTTCGTGCCGCCGGCCAAGGCGGGCGAGTCCGCGTCCGGGCTGACCCAGCCCCTCATCCAGGCCGCCCTGGGCTTCACCCCGTCGACCTACGGCCTCGGCGGCATCTTCGCCGGCGCCGGCATCGTGTTCTTCGCCTACATCGGCTTCGACGTGGTGGCCACCACCGCCGAGGAGGCGAAGAACCCGCAGCGGGACCTGCCCATCGGCATCATCGCCTCGCTGGTGATCTGCACGATCCTCTACGTCGCCGTCGCCTTCGTCATCACGGGCATGGTCAAGTACGACAAGATCGACCCGGACGCCGCGCTGGCCACAGCCTTCAAGGACGTGGGCAAGTCGGCGTACGCGACGGTCATCTCGTGCGGCGCCGTCGCCGGCCTCACGACCGTCGTCATGACGCTCATCATCGGGGCGACCCGCGTGCTGTTCGCGATGTGCCGCGACCGGCTGCTGCCCTCCGGCCTCGGCCGCACCAACCCGCGCACGGGGACCCCGATCCGGATCACGGTGCTCGTCGGCGTCGTCGTCGCGTTCATCGCCGGCTACCTCGGCAACCACGTCGACCTCGAGGAGATGGTGAACATCGGCACGCTCGCCGCGTTCACCCTCGTCTCGATCGCGGTGCCGATCCTGCGCCGGCGCCGTCCCGACATCCAGCGGGCCTTCCGGGTGCCGCTGTCGCCGTGGCTGCCCGGGTTCGCCGCCCTCGCCTCGCTCTACCTCATGCTCAACCTGTCGGTCGAGACCTGGATCCGGTTCCTCGTGTGGATGGCGCTCGGCTTCGTCATCTACGGCGCCTACAGCTACCGGAACAGCCGCCTCGCCGGCCGGGCCCGCGAGGGTGAGGTCCCCAGCCTGTCCGGGACCTGACCATGCACCTGTCGGTCGTCCTCGACTGCCTCGACGCCCAGGGCCTGACGCCGTTCTGGTCCGCGGCGATGGGCTACCGGGTCGCCTCCGAGCTGCCGGGCTTCGTCGTCCTGAGGCCCGCCGAGGGCGAGCCCAGGGGCCCCGTCTTCATCCTCCAGCAGGTCCCGGAGGACCGGCGCGGCAAGAACCGCATGCACGTCGACGTCCACCCGCCGCTCGACCTCGGCCTGCCCGGGCTCGTCTCGCGACTGGAGGACCTCGGCGGCAGCCGGCTCGGGGAGCCGGTGGTCGACCTGCTCGAGACGGTGGGCGTCTGGTGGCAGGTCATGGCGGACCCCGAGGGCAACGAGCTGTGCGTGGTCGCCGAACCGGGTCACCCCGGTCCGGAGGAGTGGACCGACCGCTGAGGCGCGGGCGCCGGGGGAGCGACCGCTGAGGCGCGGGCGGCGCCGGTGGCCCGACCGCTAGAGCGCCTTGATGATGTCCTCGACGCGCTCCTTGGCGTCGCCGAAGAGCATCGCGCTGTTCTCCTTGAAGAACAGCGGGTTCTGCACCCCGGCATACCCGGTCGCCATGGACCGCTTGAAGACGACCACGTTGCGCGCCTTCCACACCTCGAGCACCGGCATCCCCGCGATGGGGCTGGACGGCTCCTCGGACGCCGAGGGGTTCACCGTGTCGTTGGCGCCGATGACGAGGACGACGTCGGTGTCGGGGAAGTCGTCGTTGACCTCGTCCATCTCCAGGACGATGTCGTAGGGCACCTTCGCCTCGGCGAGCAGGACGTTCATGTGCCCGGGGAGGCGGCCGGCGACGGGGTGGATGCCGAACCGGACGTTGACGCCCTTCCTGCGCAGCTGGCTGGTGAGCTCGGCGACGGGGTACTGCGCCTGGGCCACGGCCATGCCGTAGCCGGGGGTGATGACGACCGACGACGCGTCGCGCAACAGCTCTGCGACGTCCTCCGCGGTGGTCTCGCGGTGGTCGCCGTAGTCGGTGTCCGCGCCGACCGCGACCTCCTGGCCGAAGCCGCCGGCGATGACCGAGAAGAACGAGCGGTTCATCGCCCGGCACATGATGTAGCTCAGGATCGCACCGGAGGAGCCGACGAGGGCGCCGGTGACGATGAGCAGGTCGTTGCCGAGCATGAAGCCCGCCGCGGCGGCCGCCCAGCCCGAGTAGCTGTTGAGCATCGACACCACGACCGGCATGTCGCCGCCCCCGATGGAGGCGACGAGGTGCCAGCCGAACGCCAGCGCGATGACGGTCATGAGCGCCAGCGGCAGGATCGACGCCGACGCCACGAACCACACCAGCAGGCCGGCCGAGACGACGAGCGCGGCGAGGTTGAGCCAGTGGCGCGCCGGCAGCATGAGCGGCGAGGACTTGATCCGCGCCGACAGCTTGAGGAACGCGACGATCGACCCGGTGAAGGTGACGGCGCCGATGAAGACACCGAGGAAGACCTCGACGAGGTGGAGGGTCTCGCCCGTCCCCGCGTCGCCGCCCTCCGCGAACGAGTTGAAGCCGACGAGCACCGCGGCGAGGCCGACGAACGAGTGCAGCATCGCGACGAGCTCGGGCATCTGGGTCATCTCGACGACGCGCGCCCGCCACAGCCCGATCGAGCCGCCGACCGCCATCGCGACGAGCACGAGCAGGATGGTGACGAGCCCGTTCCCCGACCGTGACGCCGACAGCCACAGGGTGGCGACGAGGGCGATCACCATGCCGGCGATGCCGAACGCGTTGCCCTCCTTGGCCTTCTCGTGCTTCGAGAGGCCGGCGAGGGAGAGGACGAAGAGGACGGCCGAGACGATGTATGCCGCCTGCACGAGGTTGCTGGTCACGCGACGACCTCCCGAGGACACGAGCGACGAAGGAGCGAGGCCCGGAGGGACGAGGAGCGGGGGCGATCGATGTGGGTGGCCACCGGTCAGTCCTTCCGGAACATCTGGAGCATGCGGCCGGTCACCGCGAAGCCGCCGAAGATGTTGATGCTCGCGATGACGATGCCGACCAGGGCGATGGTGCGCACGACCGGGTCGCCGCTGCCGACCTGCAGGATCGCGCCGACCAGGATGATGCCGCTGATCGCGTTGGTCTCCGACATCAGTGGCGTGTGCAGGGCGTGGGCGACGTTGGAGATGACGTAGAAGCCGACGATGACCGCGAGCGCGAAGACCGTGAAGTGGCCGAGGAAGACCGACGGGGAGTTGGCCGCCACGAGGCCGAACAGGACCGCGGCCAGGGCCATCACGGCATACCGGCGCCTGGGGTCGGGTGGCGGCTTGGGGGCCGCGGGTTCGGGTGCCTTGGCCGCAGGCGCCGCGGGCGCGGCGCTCACCTGGACGGGCGGCGGGGGCCACAGGGTCTCGCCGTCGCGGCAGACGGTCATGCCGCGCTGGACGACGTCGTCGAGGTCGAGGACGACGCGGCCGTCCTTGCCGGGGGTGAGCAGCTTGAGCAGGTTGACGAGGTTGGTGCCGAAGAGCTGGCTCGCCTGCGTCGGCAGCCGCCCGGGCAGGTCGGTGTAGCCGATGATCTTGACGCCGTTCGGCGTCGTGACCAGCTCGTCGGCGACGGCGCCGGCGACGTTGCCACCGTTCGCGGCGGCCATGTCGACGACGACCGAGCCCGGCTTCATCGAGGCCACCATCTCCTCTGTGATCAGCCGGGGCGCCGGGCGACCGGGGATGAGCGCGGTCGTGATGACGATGTCGACCTCGCGGACCTGCTGGGCGTAGAGCTCGGCGGCCTTGCGGTTGAAGTCCTCGCCCATCTCCTTGGCGTAGCCGGTCGCCGACGGGCCCTCGTCCTCCACGTCGATCCGAAGGAACTTCGCGCCCATCGACTCGACCTGCTCGCCGACCTCCGAGCGGGCGTCGAACGCGCGAACCACGGCACCGAGGCTGTTGGCCGTGCCGATGGCCGCGAGGCCGGCGACACCGGCACCCACGACGAGCACCGTCGCCGGGGGCACCTTCCCAGCAGCGGTGACCTGGCCGGTGAAGAGCGACCCGAACTCGTGCGCGGCCTCGATGACCGCCCGGTAGCCGCCGATGTTCGCCATGGAGGACAGCACGTCGAGCGACTGGGCCCGGGAGATGCGCGGGACGGCGTCCATGGCGAGCGCGGTGACGCCCGCGGCGGTGAGCTGCTCGACCAGGTCCGGGCGCAAGGCCGGCGAGAGCAGGCAGGCGAGCAGGGTGCCCGCCCGCAGGCGCGCGACCTCGGACTCGTCGGGGGCGTTGACCTTGAGCACGACGTCGGAGGTCCACGCCTCGCCCGGGTCGACGCAGGTGGCGCCCGCCGCGGCATACGACTCGTCGGGGAAGGAGGCACGCGCCCCCGCACCGCGCTCGACGACCACGTCGTACCCGAGGCCGACGAGCTGCCCCACCGTCTTGGGCGTGGCGGCGACCCGGGTCTCACCCGGCTTGGACTCCGCAGGGACACCGATCCGCACTGTTGCTCCCGTCGTTGGAAGGCCGTGACGCGCCCAAACCTATGGGCTGGGCGTCCGAGAGTGGCGGGTTTGTGAGCACGGTCGCCTGTCGCGTCCACTGTCTGGACCCCGTGAGACGCCACCTTCGCGCCGTCCGAACGCGAGGTCCGCGCCGGCCTCGCGCCGTCACATCGGCGGCACGTGGTGCGTCAGTGGGGCGACAGCGTCGTTTCGTGGAAGGGTCGGCACCGTGGACCGGACGGAGATCTTCGTGGCGGAGCGGCCACGGCTGGTGGGGCTCGCCACGCGCGTGCTCAGCGACCCGGCCGAGGCCGAGGACGTGGTGCAGCAGGCCTGGCTGCGGCTCGACGCCGCGGGCGACGACATCGAGAACCTGCCCGCGTGGCTGACCACCGTCACGACGCGGCTGTGCCTCGACCGGTTGCGGGCCCGGCGCTCGGTGCCGGTGCCGGAGGTCGAGGTGGCCGAGCAGGCCCCCGACCCGGCCGACGACGTCGTGCTCGCCGACACGGTCGGTGTCGCCCTGCAGGTGGTGCTCGACCGGCTGACCCCGCAGGAGCGGGTGGCGTTCGTCCTGCACGACACGTTCGGCTTCGAGTTCGCGACGATCGCCGCGGTGCTCGACAGCACCCCGGCGGCGGCACGCAAGCTGGCCTCCCGCGCGAGGGCGAAGGTGCGCCAGCCCGCGTCGGAGGACGCGCTGGCCGACTGGGAGGTCGTCGACGCGTTCCTGGCCGCCGCGCGCCAGGGCGACTTCACGCGGCTGGTGCAGCTGCTGGCCCCCGACGCCGTCATCACGGCAGACGACGCGGCCGTCCTCGCGGGGACGCCGCAGCGGATCGAGGGCCGCGACGAGGTGGCGACCTTCTTCAACGGGTCCGCGAAGTCCGCGCTGCCCGTCCTCGTCGACGACCGTCCCGGCGCCGCCTGGTACCTGCAGGGCGAGGCCAAGGTCCTGTTCGACTTCACCCTCGTCGACGGGCTCGTCACCGCGATCACGTTCCGCGCCGAGCCGGAGGTGCTGTCGCGGGTGACGCGTCGCGAGGCGGCCGCACCGCGCGACTGACCGGGTCCCGCGGGACCCGCTCGCGTGGCCGGTCACACTTCCGCCGCCCCGGACGTCAGACAGGCAGAGGCACCACCCACCCCGACACCGAGGCCGACCGGCCGGAGGAGAAGCGATGAAGACCATGACCTGCCGCCAGCTCGGCGGACCCTGCGAGCTCGAGCACCGCGGCGAGAGCGCCGACGAGGTCATCAAGGCCCAGGACCGGCACCTCAGGGAGGCGGAGAGGGCCGGCGACACCACCCACCAGCAGGCCCGCGACGACATGAAGGGGCGCTGGCGCCACCCGAAGCGCTCGATGGGCTGGTACCGCGACGCCAAGGCGACCTTCGCGGCCCTGCCCGAGGCCTGAGGCAGCGACGAAGCCCCCACCCGGACCGGGTGGGGGCTTCGTCGTGCGCAGGGCCGGCCTGCTGCTAGAACAGCAGGCCGGTCACGATGAGCGCCATCAGCGCGATGAGCGTGACGGCGCCGAGGAACAGGCTGCCGCCGATGTCGCGCTGCGACTGCTCGTAGGTGCGGTCGGTGTGCAGGTAGTCGTGGGGGTAGCGCCGAGCCTCGTGGGCGGCGCGGGCGCGGTGCTCCGCGCGGGTGCGAGTCATGGTCCGGGTCATCTGTGCTCGCCTCCTCTCGATACGATACGAACCGTATCGTATCGCCTCACGACCTGCCACCCGAGGACCCTCCCCCGGTCCGCCGTCAGGACGTGGCGCCGCCCACGTCACCGTGCGGGACGGGCTGGCCCAGCCGGCCGGCCTGGAAGTCCTCGAACGCCTTCATGACCTCGGCCTTGGTGTTCATGACGAACGGCCCGGCCCACGCGACGGGCTCGCGGATCGGCCGCCCGCCGAGGACGAGCACGTCGAGCCCGGCGGCATACCGCTCCTGCTGGGTGCGCGCCGACGACAGCCGCAGCGTGTCGCCCGCGCCGAGCACGGCCAGCTGACCCGTGCCGATCGGCGACTGGTCCGGACCGACGAAGCCGTCGCCGCTCATGACGTAGACCAGGGCGTTGAAGTCGCTGCGCCACGGCAGGACGACCTCGCCGCCCGGGGCGACCGTCGCGTGCACCATCGCCATCGGCGTGTGCGTCGAGCCGGGCCCGGTCACCCCGGCGACCTCGCCGGCGATGACGCGCAGCAGCGCGCCACCGTCCGCGGACGTCAGGAGCCCGACCTCCGAGGACCGCAGGTCCTGGTATGCCGGGGGCTTGAGCTTGTCGACGCGCGGCAGGTTCACCCACAGCTGGAAGCCGTGGAAGAGGCCGCCGCTGACGACGAGGTGCTCCGGCGGGGCCTCGATGTGCAGGATCCCGGAGCCGGCCGTCATCCACTGGGTGTCACCGTTGGTGATCGTGCCACCACCACCGAAGGAGTCCTGGTGGTCGAAGATCCCGTCGATGATGTAGGTGACGGTCTCGAAGCCGCGGTGGGGGTGCCACGGCGTGCCCTTGGGCTCGCCCGGGGCGTACTCGACCTCGCCCATCTCGTCCATGTGGATGAAGGGGTCGAGGTCGCGCAGGTCGACGCCGGCGAAGGCGCGCTTCACCGGGAAGCCCTCGCCCTCGAGCCCGCCCGGGGCGCTGGTGATCGACCGCACGGGGCGCGACGTGGCCGCCGGCGAGGGTGCGGGCACCCGGGGCAGGACGGTGAGGTCGGAGACGGTGACGGCTGGCATGGTCCCTCCATCGGATAGTTTCAAATTCAACTATCCTCGCCAACGCCGACCGTCGTCAAGACATTCCACCGCCCCACTCCGCGGCACGGCTCGGGGCGCGGGTCAGTCGCGGCGGTACTCGCCCTCGCGCCCGTCCCGGGCACCGGTCGCGGCGGGTGCCACCGGCTCGGAGCCGTCCACCTCGGAGCGGCGGCCCAGCGGCGCGCGGTCGACCTCGTCGGCGTCCATCGCGTCCCGGTCAGTCATCTCCGTCCGGCCGCCGACGCCGTCGGCGGTGTCGTCCCGCGACGCCTCGTCGGTGTCGACGTCCGGGTCGCGCTCGTCGGCGCGGCGCAGGTGGTCGTCCCGGACGGCGCGCACCTCCTCCGCGCCCTGGCCGTGGCGCTCCGCCTCGGCCTCGAGCCGCTTGGCCTCCGCGGCCTTGCGGTCGGCCTCGGCACGCGCCGCCGCTGCCTGCGCCTCGGTCTCCTCGGCGCGGGCTTCCCGTGCGCGCAGCTCACGGTCGTGCTCGCGCGCCTCCTCGCGGATGCTGTCCGCCTCGGCGCGCTGCGCCTCGACGCGACGCGCCGACGACCGCCGCGCGAACAGCGCCACCGCGACGGCGACGACGACCACCACGACGATGATCCAGATGATGGTGCTGGTGTCCATCCCGACCTCCTGATCCCTGCGGCCGGGGTGCCGGCCGCACCCTCGAACGTAGCCCCGAAACCGCGTGGTGGCATGCCGAGCGGGGCGCGAGCTCGCGGCATACGCGCAGGTCAGGGGCTTGGAGGGCCGGCGCCATGGGCCCGCGGACCCCGGTCAGCGGGCCGCCGGGTCCGGCGGCGCCTGCCGGGCCGCGGCGTTGGTGCGGTCCACGACCTCGCCGAGGAAGCGGAGCACGACCTCGCGCTCCTCGGGGGTGAAGCCGGCGATGACGTCCCGGATCGCGCCACCGATGGGGGCGAAGACGTCCCGGCCGACCTGCATCGCCTCGTCGGTCATCTCGATCGACACGCGCCTGCGGTCGGTGGCGCTGTGCCGGCGCTGGACGTGGCCGACCCCCTCGAGCCGGGCGAGGAGGGCGGACGTGGCGGGCGCGCTGAGGTTGAGCGCCGACGCGAGCTCCCCCGGACCCAGGTCCTCACCCCGACGGTTGGCCTCCATCACGTGGCCCAGCGCGTTGAGGTCGGTGCGGTGCAGCCCGTGGCGACCGCCGTGGGCGTCGATGTAGTGGTCCATGGCGGTCGTGAACTCGCGGAGCCGCTCGATGATGGCCGCCTCCATGGCCGCAGGAGGCGTCGGGTCGCGGTACGTCACCGGGTCAGTCTAGTATTTCCATCATGGAAATGTTCCAGAGTGGAGACAAAACGCCCACCCGCGACCCGCACGGCTTCTTCTCCCCGGTCGGGCGCGTGCTCGGCCGCCTGGTCGGCCGACGCGCCAAGTGGGTCGTCGTGGTGCTCGCGGTGCTCGTCTCCGCCGCCGCCTTCGCCTTCGCCGGCGAGCCCAAGGCCGTCTCGACGACCGCGGCGTCCCTGCCCGACAGCGCCGAGGCCGCCCAGGTCATCGCGCTGCGTGAGCAGCTCCCGTCCAGCGGCGTGGCCCCGGCCATCGTCGTCTACAAGGCCGCCTCCGGCCCGGTCGACGTCAAGGCCGTGGAGGCCTCGCGCGACAGCGGCGTGGCGGCGGTGACGCAGTGGGCGCCCGACGCCGGCGGCGCGCCCGGCGGCACCGGTGCGGGCGGCGCGCCCGCGGGAGCCATCCCGCCCCAGCTGTCCGACGACAAGGGCACCGCGATCGTCATCGTGCCGCTCAAGGCCGACCTGCCGGACGGCGAGAACTCCGACGCGGTCGCGGCCCTGCGTACCGCCGTCCGCGAGGGCCTGCCCCAGGGCCTGACCGCGACGGTGACGGGCGGACCGGCCTTCGGCGCCGACATCGGCGCCGTCTTCGAGGGCGCCGACATCCGCCTGCTCGGCGCGACCGCGGCCGTGGTGGCCGTCCTGCTGCTCATCACCTACCGCAGCCCCTGGCTGTGGCTCGTGCCCCTCACCGTCGTCGGCACCGGCGACCAGGTCGCGAGCAAGGCGCTCACCATCCTGTCGCGCATCAGCGACGTCCGCGCCGACGGCGCGGTCACCGGCATCACGTCGGTGCTGGTCTTCGGTGCCGGCACCAACTACGCCCTGCTGCTCATCGCCCGCTACCGCGAGGAGCTGCGCCGCACTGAGGACCGCCACGACGCCATGCGAGCCGCCCTGGGCTCCGCCGCGCCCGCCATCCTGGCCAGCGGCGGCACCGTCACCCTGGCCCTGCTCAGCCTCGGCCTCGCCGACGATCCCTTCGCACAGTCGCTGGGCTACGCCGGCGCCCTGGGCATCGTCGTCGCCCTGCTGTACGCCCTCCTCGTGCTGCCCGCCGCCATGGTCCTCTTCGGGCGCCGGCTGTTCTGGCCGTTCGTCCCCCGCGTGGGCACCCTCGACCCCAGCCACGCCGGGGTGTGGCGCCGCCTCGGCGACGCGGTGACGCGGCGGCCCGTGGTCGTGGCCGTCTCGTCGGTGGCCGTGCTCGTCGTCCTCGCGCTGGGCGGCCTCACCCTGTCGGTGGGGCAGTCCCCGAACGAGCAGTTCCTGAAGAAGCCGGAGGCCGTCGTCGGCCAGGAACAGCTCGCCGCCGCCTTCCCCGCCGGCACGAGCGAGCCCGCAACCATCATCGCCAAGGCCTCGGCCGCCGCGGCCGTCACCGATGCCGCCAAGGGGGTCGAGGGCGTGCAGGACGTCCGGAAGGCAGGGGGCGACGACCGGCTCGTCGAGCTGAGCGCCGTCCTCGACGCGTCCCCCGGGACCACCAAGGCGTTCGACCAGGTCCGCGCGCTGCGCACCGCGGTCCACGCCGTCCCCGGCGCCGACGCCCTCGTGGGCGGCAGCGACGCGGAGGCCCTGGACGCCAAGACCACCGCCGACCGCGACCGCGTGGTGCTGTTCCCCCTCATCCTGGGGATCGTCGTGGTGGTGCTCCTGCTCCTGCTGCGCTCCGTGGTCGCCGCGCTGGTCCTCGTGGCCACGGTCGTCGCGACGTACGTCGCGAGCATGGGCGCGAGCTGGTTCGCGTTCCAGCACCTGCTCGACTACCCGCCGCTGGCCGTCAGCACCCCGCTGCTGGCGTTCCTGTTCCTCGTGGCCCTCGGGGTCGACTACAACATCTTCCTCACCACCCGGGCCCGCGAGGAGGCCGCCGGTGGCTCCCACGCCCGCGAGTCCATCGTCACCGCGCTGGCCGTCACCGGTGGCGTGATCACGAGCGCCGGCATCCTCCTCGCCGCGGTGTTCGCCGTGCTCGGCGTGCTGCCGCTGGTCCAGCTGGCCCAGATCGGCGTCATCGTCGGGTTCGGCGTGCTGCTCGACACCCTGGTCGTGCGCAGCGTGCTCGTCCCGGCGCTGGTCAGCCTGCTCGGCGAGCGGTTCTGGTGGCCGAGCCACCCCGCGGAGCAGCGACCGGCTCGCGCCTGACCACGGCGCGCCGGCCGGGACACGCCGCCCGGCCGGCGCACTGGTCGTCGGTCGGCACGGCGTCAGGCGCCCGACCGCACACGAGGAGCCCGGCACACCGGAGGGGGTGCCGGGCTCCGTCGTGGGTGGAGCGTGCCGGGGTCAGGCGTGCAGGCCGAGGTCGGCGACCGTCTTCTCCCGCATCTCGACCTTGCGGACCTTGCCCGTGACCGTCATGGGGAACTCGTCGACGACCATGACGTAGCGCGGGATCTTGTAGTGCGCGAGCTTCCCGGTGGCGAACGCGCGCACCCCCTCGGCGTCGAGCGGCTGCGCCCCCTCGCGCATCCGGATCCACGCGCACAGCTCCTCGCCGTACCGCTCGTCGGGCACCCCGATCACCTGGGCGTCGAGGACGTCGGGGTGGGTGTAGAGGAACTCCTCGATCTCGCGCGGGTAGATGTTCTCCCCACCGCGGATGACCATGTCCTTGATCCGGCCGGTGATCTGGACGTAGCCGTCCTCGTCCATGACCGCGATGTCGCCGGTGTGCATCCAGCCGTCCTGCAGCACCTCGTCGGTCTTGTCCTGCTGCTCCCAGTACCCGAGCATCACCGAGTACCCCTTGGTGCAGAACTCCCCCGGCGTCCCGCGGGGGACCGTCTCGCCGGTCACCGGGTCGACCACCTTGATCTCCAGGTGCGGCATGACCCGCCCCACCGTGCCGACCTTGTGCTCGAACGAGTCGTCCACGCGGGTCTGGGTCGACACCGGCGAGGTCTCGGTCATGCCGTAGCAGATGGTCATCTCGTCGATGCCGGCGTCGATGAGCTTCTGCATCATCGTCGCGGGACACGGCGACCCGGCCATGATCCCGGTGCGCACCGAGGACAGGTCGTAGGCCGCGTGGTCGGCCAGCGCCCACTCCGCGATGAACATCGTGGGGACGCCGTAGAGGCTGGTGCACTTCTCGTCGGCGGTCGCCCTGAGCGTCGCCGCCGGGTCGAACCCGGGCGCCGGGATCACCATGCAGGCGCCGTGGGTGGTGGCCGCGAGGTTGCCCATCACCATGCCGAAGCAGTGGTAGAAGGGCACGGGGATGCAGATCCGGTCGGCCTCGGTGTAGCGGCACAGCTCGCCGACGAAGTAGCCGTTGTTGAGGATGTTGCGGTGGCTGAGGGTGGCCCCCTTGGGGAACCCCGTCGTGCCGGACGTGTACTGGATGTTGATGGCGTCACCCGGCGCGAGGCCGCGCTGGACCTCCGCCACCTGCTCTTGCGAGACCTCTTCCGCGCGGGCGAGCAGGTCGTCCCACGACTGCTGCCCGAAGACCCAGGCGTCGCTGACGTCGGGCCGGTTGTAGCGCACCTCGGCCAGCATCGCGACGTAGTCGCTGGTCTTGAACGAGTCGGCGAGGAACACGCGCGTGATGCCCGCCTGCCCGAGCACGTAGTCGAGCTCGTGCGTGCGGTAGGCCGGGTTGATGTTGACGAGGATCGCACCGATCTTCGCCGTGGCGTACTGCACGACCGTCCACTCGGCGCGGTTCGGCGACCAGATGCCGACCCGCTCCCCCTTGGCCACCCCAGAGGCGAGCAGCGCCCGGGCGAGCCGGTCCACCTGCCCGGCGAACTCGGCATACGTCCACCGGATGCCCTGCTGCACGTCGACGAGCGCCTCGCGCTCCCCGAACCGGGCCACGGTCGCGTCGAGGTTGTCGGGGATGGTCTGCTCGAGCAGGGCCGGCTCGGTCTCGCCCACGGCGTGCGACAGCGATGTCATGGGCCCATCCCACCGCGCCGCGGGCGGCCGGACAAGCCCCGTGTCAGGACAGGAAGATGTCCGGCGCCAGGCCCTCGTCGCGACCGGTCATCGAGTACGCCGCGAAGTCGGTGACGCCGCGCGACCGCAGCAGGTCCTCGTCGATGATCGTCTGCCCGTTGAGCTCCTGGCCATCCGTGGTGAGCACCTCGTACGCCGCGTCGGCCACGATGTCCGGCTTGCGGCTCACCGCCACCATCTGGTCGCCGCCGGGCAGGTTGCCGATCGCGTCGGTGGCCACCAGCGTCGCCGGCCACAGGCAGGTGGAGGAGACGCCCTTCTGCCCGAGCTCGTGGGCGAAGCCGAGGGCCGCCATCGTCATGCCGTACTTGGCCATCGTGTATGCCGGGTGCCCGGCGAACCAGCGCGGGTCCAGGTTGATGGGCGGGCTCAGGGTGAGGACCTTGGGGTCGGGGCTCGCGAGCAGGTGGGGGATCGCGGCGCGGGTGAGCATGAAGGTGCCGCGCACGTTGACGTCCTGCATCAGGTCGTACCGCTTGGGGTCGAGGTCGGCGGTCGGGCTGAGGTTGAGGACGCTGGCGTTGTTGACGACGACGTCGATGCCGCCGAACTCGGCCACGGTGCCCTCGACCGCGTCGGCGATGGTCGCGTCGTCCCGGATGTCGCCGACGATCGGCAGGGCGTTGCCGCCGGCCTCGCGGATCGCGTCGGCGGCGGTGTGGATCGTGCCGGCGAGGCGCGGGTCGGGCTGGTCGGTCTTGGCGACCAGGGCCACGTTGGCGCCGTCGCGGGCGGCGCGCACCGCGATCGCGAGGCCGATGCCGCGGCTGCCGCCGGACATGAGGATCGTCCTGCCTGCAAGGGTCGTCATGGCCGTCGAGCCTAGTTACCGACCGGTAAGCGCGATACCGCCCAGCAGGTGTCGCTCGTCACCACATCCGCGCCGTGCCCGCCGGGGTGTCCACGGCGGGGCGCCCAGGCCTTTCCACGGCGGGGCGAGGTGACGGGGCGGGCCCGCGGCGCCCCCCGGCATACCGCGAACCCGCCCCGGGCTCCCCGCGCCGCGGCTCAGCTCGTGATGTCCTTGCCGGCGAACCGGGCCCACGCGGCGGTCCAGAAGACCACGGCATACGCCGCCGCCAGGGCCAGCCCACGGGTGATCTCGCCGCTGCCGCCCATGGGGTCGCGCAGCAGGTCGCCGAAGGCGAGCCAGTGGTCGACGACGAGCCAGGGGTGCAGCCAGGCCAGCTGCGGCACGGAGTCGAGGATCCACGACACGATCGTGAAGATCATCAGCGCGATGGCCGCCGCGATCGGCTGCTCCGTGAGGGTGGAGATGAACAGGCCCACGGCGGCGAGCGCGGCCAGGCCGGCCGACAGGTAGAGCATGACGAGCAGCAGCCGCCAGAGCGCCGCGCCGAAGGAGATCTGGCTGCCCGACAGCGTCGTCAGCGGTCCGGTCCCGAAGATCGCGATGCCCACGACGGCGCCGGGCACGGCGACGGCCAGCACGCCCCAGAACGCGCCGATGCACAGGGACGCGTACTTCACGAGCAGCAGGCGGGTGCGGCCGACCGGGACGGTGAGCAGGTAGCGCAGCGTGCCGATGTTGGCCTCGCCGGCGATCGCGTCCCCGGCGAGCATCGACATCGCCAGCGGCAGGAACATCCCCATCTCCACCCCGAGGGCGGCGAGCGGGACGAACAGGCCGTTGCTCGTGATCGAGGAGAGGAAGTCCGGACCCTCCCCGGCCCGGGGCGTCGACATCTTCACCGCGATCGCCATGACGATCGGCACCGCCGCGAGGACCGCCAGGCCTGCCTGGTTGCGCCGGCGACCACCGATGAGCCGCAGCTCGGAGCGCAGCAGACGGGTGGACAGCAGGCGGTGCGGGGCCGGTCGAGCCGTGGCGCGGCCCGTCGCCCCGGTGGTCGTGGTCGTGCCGGTCGTGCTGGTCGAGACGTCAGCCGCTGACATCGAAGCCCTCCCCCGTGAGCGTGACGAAAAGGTCCTCCAGGCTCGGGCGGTCGAGCGCGAACCCGCGCACCCCCACCCCGGCCCGCACGAGCTCGGCGACGACCGCCTCGGGCTCGAGGTCACCCGCGTCGGCGCGCACGCCGGTCGGGCTCGTGCTGACGGACGTCGCGCCCATCCGGGTCAGCACCTCGGCCGCCCGCTCGGGCTGGCCGGTCTCGACGCGCACGGTCACCACGCCGGCTCCGCGCACCTCGGCGGTCGTGCCCTGCGCCACCATCCGGCCCTCGCGCATGACGCCGAGGTGGGTGCAGATCTGCTCGACCTCCGACAGCAGGTGGCTGGAGACGAGGACGGTGGTGCCGTCCGAGGCGAGCGAGCCGATGAGGTTGCGGACCTCGCGGGTGCCCTGGGGGTCCAGGCCGTTGGTGGGCTCGTCGAGGACGAGCAGGTCGCGCGGTGCGAGCAGCGCCGCGGCGATGGCCAGCCGCTGCCGCATGCCGAGGGAGTAGGCGCGGTAGCGCTTGCCGGCGGCGGCCCGCAGCCCGACGCGGTCCAGCGCCCGGTCGATCCGCTCGGCGCTGGTCCGCGGGTCGGCGAGGAGGTCGGCGGCGTCCAGGCGGACGAGGTTCGCCCGGCCCGAGAGGTAGGGGTGGAAGGCGGGCCCCTCGACCAGCGAGCCGACCCGGTGCAGGGCCTCGGTCGCCCCCTGCGGGATCGGCAGCCCGAGCAGCGACCGGCTCCCGGCCGTCGGCTCGACCAGGCCGAGCAGCATGCGGATCGTGGTGGTCTTGCCCGAGCCGTTGGGGCCGAGGAAGCCGTAGACGGCACCGCGGGGGACCCGCAGGTCCAGCGAGTCCACGGCCACCTGGTGGCCAAACCGCTTGGTGAGCCCGTCGGTGCGCACCGCGAGCGAGTCGTCGGCGTCCCCCCGACCCGACGGGGCGGGCGCCCCCAGGGTCGCCCGCCGCGTCGGGTCCGCCAGCTGCGTCACTTGGCTGCCAGCGCCGCGTAGAGGCGGTCCGGTGCGACCGCGCCCACGGCATACCGTCCGTCGGTCGTCACCACCGCCGAGAAGAGGGTGCCGCTGAGCAGGTGCCCCGAGCCCCACGAGCCGGAGACCTTGGGCAGCAGCGCCAGCATCCGCTGCAGCTGGGCACCGTTGGGGCCGGTCGCGCCGGCCTTGTCGCCGGGCTTGCCACTGCCCGTGCTGCCGGACGGGGTCGAGGCGGGGAGCTTGCCGACCAGGACGGTCGTCCAGCCCTTGCCGACGACGGTCGGGCGGGCGGCGGCCGCCTGGGCGCGCGCGGTCGCGGAGCCCCTCTGCAGGTCCGCCTTCGCCGGGAGGGTGTGCTCGGTGACCTTGGTGCCGGGCGGCGGGTTGAACGCGAACTGCGAGGCCGCCGGGGTGGCGAAGTCGACGCTGGTGAAGCCGACCTCGAACGCCGGGTTGGCGATCTTGGTCGAGTAGACCTGCACCCGCAGCGGCACGTGCTTCGTGGCGTCGATCGAGATGCGCACCTGGGCGACGAGGCTCTGCGCGTCCCTGGGCTTGAGGACCAGGTCGTAGGCCGAGCGGCCCGCGACCGAGGAGGTGCCGCTCGTCGTCACCGAGGTGGTGGGGTCGAGGGCCGCGAGCGCGCGCTGCGCCGCCTCCTGCGGCGTCTTCGGCAGGTCGGTGGCTGACGGCGTCGAGCCGCCGGTGCCGGGGGCGCCGCCCGCCGCGCCGGAGTGGTCACCGGTTGCCGACTCGGCCGGCAGCACGGTGTGGGTGGCGGTCTTGTCCTTGCTCGACCACATCCACACGTTGCGGCCGTCGCGGATCAGGTCGGACTCGCCGAGGCTCCCCACGAGCGCGAGCCGCTGCTTGTCCTGCCCGGCGAGCCACACCCGCCAGGTGTGCGTGCCGGCGACCGTCGAGGAGAGCGCGGACGACCCGCCCGAGCCGCCCTCGGCCCCACCGCCGCCGGCGAGGCCGGCGATGGAGGGCAGGCCGAGGTTGGAGGTCTGCACGACGGTGCCCGACAGGCCCGCCAGGCGCGCCTGCTGGACGTCGACGAGCAGCTGGGCCGCCGACCGCGGCGGCAGGCTCGGGTCCGCGCTCGCGCGGTGGTTGGCCGCGAGGGCCACTCCCCCGACGAGGACGACGGCTGCGCCGGGGGCGAGCCAGCGGGTGGCGGGATGGGTCGAGAACACGCTCATGGGGACATCGTGCGCCCGCCCACCTGTGAGGAGTCTGAGACGACGCGGAGCTGCCCTGCACCCGAGCGGCGGTCCCGTTGCGGGCCGTCGTGCCAGAGTGGTCGCCGTGCGGGTGCTGGTGGTCGAGGACGAGCAGCGGATGGCCGCTGCGCTGGCCAGGGGACTCGGCGCCGAGGGCTTCGTCGTCGACGTGGCCGCCGACGGGCCGTCCGGGCTGGAGTCGGCGCGCTTCGGCGGGTACGACGCCGTGGTGCTCGACATCATGCTGCCGGGCCTGTCGGGCTACACGGTCGTGCGGACCCTGCGCGAGGAGGGCAACGGCGTGCCCGTGCTGCTGCTGTCGGCCAAGGACGGCGAGTACGACCAGGCCGACGGGCTCGACTACGGCGCCGACGACTACCTGACCAAGCCCTTCTCGTTCGTCGTCCTGGTCGCCCGGCTGCGCGCCCTCATGCGCCGCGGCCCGGCGCCGCGGCCGCCGGTCCTCGACGCGGCGGGCATCACCCTCGACCCGTCGTCGCGCCGGGTGGAGGTCGAGGGGGCTGCGGTCGACCTGTCCCGCACCGAGTTCCTCGTGCTCGAGCACCTGCTGCGCGCGCACCCGAGCGTGGTGTCCAAGGAGTCGCTGCTCGACGACGTCTGGGGTGCCGGCCAGCGCGGCGACCCCAACGTGGTCGAGGTCTACATCGGCTACCTGCGCCGCAAGCTCGGCCGGGAACGGATCGAGACGGTGCGCGGCAGCGGTTACCGCCTGCGGGCATGAGGGTCTCGGGCTGGTACTCGCGGCGGACCCTGCGGGTGCGCCTCATGACGATCGGCCTCGTCGGCATCATCGGCGCGCTGCTGCTCGGCGGGGGCGTGCTGTATGCCGCGACCGGCGCCGCGCTCGACCGCGCCGTCCGCGCCGAGGCCCGCTCCAGCGCGCAGGACGTGGCGGTGCTCGTCAACGACGGGCGGCTGCCCGACCCGGTGCCGGTGAGCGGGGCGCAGCTCGTGCAGGTGCTCGACGCCCAGAACCGGGTGCTCTCCGGCTCGGTCGCGGCCGACCGGCTCACCCCGGTGGTGACGCCGCAGGAGAGGCCGCGGGTCCTGCGCGGCGACCCGGTGCGGGTGCCGGGCTCGCGCGCCGGTGTGTCGGGTCCGCTCGAGGTGGCGGGGGTCGCGGCCGGCCCGTCGGACGCGCCCGTGCTCGTGGTCGCAGCGGTGCCCACGGCCGACCTCGAGACGAGCCGGCGGGTCGTGCGCACCCTGCTGCTCGTCGCCTTCCCCGCCTTCCTCCTGGTCATCGCGGCCATCGCCTGGCGCGTCATCGGGTCGGCCCTGCGCCCGGTCGAGGCGCTGCGCCGGGGCGCCGAGCGGATCGGCGAGGCCGCCGACCCCGGCGAGCGGCTGCCGGTGCCGCCGACCCGCGACGAGGTGCAGGCGCTGGCGACGACCCTCAACGGCATGCTCGCCCGGCTGGCGGACGCGAGCGCGCGGCAGCGTGCGTTCGTGGCGGACGCGGCCCACGAGCTGCGCAGCCCGCTCGCCACGATGCGCACCCAGCTCGAGGTGGCCCAACGCCTCGGCGAGGGCAACGGGCTGGCAGCCGACCTGCTGCCCGAGGTCGAGCGCCTCGGACGCATCGTCGACGACCTGCTCGTGCTCGCGCGGGCGGGAGCACCGAGCCCGTCCCGACGGCTGGAGCCGGTGGACCTCGGCTCACTCGCGGCCGGTGTCGTGGCGCGGTATGCCGTGGCGCGCGTGCCCGTGACCGTCCGGGCCGGTGACGGGGCCGAGGCAACAGGCCCCCCGCAAGGAGCCGGTCCCGTGGGGGGAGCGGGTCCCGTGGTGATGCGGGGCCGGCCCGAGGAGCTGGACCGGGCGCTGTCGGCCCTGCTCGACAACGCGGTGCGGCACGCCGCGTCGGGCGTCGTGGTCGAGGTCTCCCGTCACCCGGCGAAGGACGGCCCGGACGTCGCGCAGGTCACCGTCTCCGACGACGGGTCCGGCATCCCGGAGGCCGACCGCGAGCGCGTGTTCGACCGGTTCGCCCGGCTCGACGACGCCCGCGACCGCGACAGCGGCGGCAGCGGGCTGGGCCTGGCGATCGTCCGCGAGCTCGTGGGCCGGCACGGGGGCTCGGTCCGGCTCGAGGACGCGGGACCCGGCACCCGCGCCGTGGTCCTGCTCCCGCTCGAGCGAGCGGGGCAGGACCACGGCGACGTGGGGGCGGGGCGCCTCAGTCCTGGGCCGGCCGGTTCGGCAGGCTGACCGGCTCGGCCGGCTCCTGCCCTGCCGTGGAGCCGTCCCCGGAGGCCGCGCCGTCCGCCGGGAAGGTGGGGTCCGCGGCATCGGTGCGGTCGGCGGAGGGGATGCGGTCCGCCGGGAGGTCGCGGTCCGCAGCCGGCGCGGACCGTCCGCCCACGCGGCTGGCCTCGAGCCGGGCACGGGCCACGATCGTCTCGGCCTCGGCGTGCGCCGCCGCGACGACCCGGTCGGCCGTGGCCTGGCTGCTGCGCAGGAGGGTGAACTCGAGGTCGTGCAGCTGCTCGGCGACGCGGTGGGTGGAGTGGCGTCCGGCCGCCGGGTCGTCGAGGTCCCGCAGGACCGAGGCGAGCCCGCGCTGGAAGCCCTCGAGCGCCTCCTCGACCTCGCGCCCCAGCGACGTGACCAGCGTGCGAGCCGCCGCGACGGCCTCGTCGCCGGCCCGGGCGCGTCGCCGGACCTCCTGCTCGGCAGCGCTGAGGACGTCGAGGGCCGCGACGGCGGTGAGCTCCTCGGCATCCGCCTGCGACTGCGGCTCGAGCACCCGCTCGGGGGCCGCCACCGCCGGCTCGACCACCACGGGCTCGGCCGCCGACGGACCGGCCAGGACGTCCTCGGCCGGGCTGTCGGTGCGCTCCTGCGCGCCGGTCGACGTGACCAGGCCGGTGGCCTCCGGCGCACCCGTCCCGGTGGTGGCGGCGGTCGCCGCGGCCGCGGCGACCGGGGACTCCTCCGTCATCGAGACGGTGGTGCGCAGCGGCACCTCCTTGACGAAGAGCACCGCCAGCAGGGCCACGACGCCGAACACCGCGGCGATGAGGAAGATGTGCCCGGTGGAGTCGCCGTAGGCGGCGCGGACGATCTCGCGGATCGGTGCCGGCATGTCCTTGATGTCGAGCGTGCCGGTACCGCCGCCGGACTGTGCCGCCGCAGCCGCCTTCGGGCCGAGGGCGCGCAGGCCCTCCGCGACGTGGTCGCGCACCCCGTTGGCCAGCACCGCACCCAGAACGGAGACGCCCATGGCGCCACCGAGGGTGCGGAAGAACGCGATGCTCGCGGAGGCGGCGCCGATGTCGCGGACGTCGACCGAGTTCTGCACGGCGAGGACGAGGTTCTGCATCATCATGCCCATGCCCAGGCCCATGAGGGCCATGGCCGTGCCGATCTGCCACAGCGGGGTGAGGTGGTCGAGCCGGCCGAGCCAGACCAGGCCCGCGGTGAGCAGGACGCCGCCGACGACGATGATGCCCTTCCACTTGCCGGTGTTGCTGACGTAGCGGCCACCGATGGTCGAGGACAGCAGCAGCGCACCCATGAGCGGGATGGTGAGCAGCCCCGCGTGGGTGGGGCTGTAGCCGCGCGAGACCTGGAAGTACTGGCTGAGGAAGGTCGTGCCGCCGAACATCGCGACGCCGACCGCCACGCTGGCGATGATGACCAGGCCGGTGGTGAGGTTGCGCAGCAGCCGGATCGGGATGATCGGCTCGGCAGCGCGCAGCTCCACGACGATCGTCAGCGCCAGGCCGACGAGGGTGCCGCCGAGGTAGAGGGCGGTCTGCGTCGACCACCACGGGAAGTCGTTGCCCGCGAAGGTGACCCAGAGCAGCGGCAGCGAGGACGTGATGGCGATGAGGACCGCGCCCAGGTAGTCGATCTTCGGCATCCGCTTGGGCGTGGTGATGTGCAGCGTCGCCTGGAGGATGAACATCGCGATGATCGCGAGCGGGACGCAGACGTAGAACGTCCAGCGCCAGCCCAGGCCGCTGTCGACGATGAAGCCACCCAGGAGCGGGCCGCTCACGGTGGAGACGGCCATGACGGCGCCCATGTAGCCGGAGTACCGGCCACGCTCACGGGGGGCGATCATGGCGCCGAGGATCGACTGGGTCAGGGCGGTGAGACCGCCCATGCCGAGTCCCTGGACGACGCGGCAGGCGATGAGGAACCCGACGCTGTGCGACTGGCCGGCGGCCACCGAGCCGAGGACGAACACGGCGAGCGACAGCTGGACGAGCAGCTTCTTGCTGAACAGGTCCGAGAGCTTGCCCCAGATGGGGGTGCTCACGGTGGTCGCGAGCAGGGAGGCGGTGATGACCCAGGTGTACTGGCGCTGGGTGCCGTGCAGGTCGCCGATGATGGTGGGCAGCGCGGTCGAGACGATCGTGCTGCTCATCAGGGCGGTGAACAGGCCGGCGAGCAGGCCGGTCATGGCCTCGAGGATCTGCCGGTGGCTCATCTCCCCGGTCTGTTCGGGGATCCCGGTGGCGGGCACGGTGGTGGCTGACATCAGTCGTTGTCCTGTGGGGTCGTGGTGGTCTCGTGGTGCCGCGTCGTTGCGGGGTGGGGGTCGGTGGCGCGCACGAGCGCGCGGTCGAGCTCGGCGAGCAGCCGGGGCAGCCGGTCGAGGTCGCCGGGGGGTATTCCGTCGAGCGCCGGCGCGAGGCGCGCGGCGGTCAGGCGCTGCACCCGGGCCAGGTGCGCCACGCCCTCGTCGGTGAGGGCGATCCGGCAGGACCGGGCGTCGGACTCGTCGGGGCGGCGGCGGACGAGGCCGTCCTCCTCGAGCTTGGGCAGGACCCTGCTCACGACCGAGGGGGCTACGCCGGCGGCGACGGCGAGGTCACCGGGGCGGTCGTGCCCGTCGGCGCGGGCCAGGGCCTTGAGGACGGCGACGGGGGTGCCCGACGCGCCGGCGCCCTCCTCCTGGAGGCGGCGGCCGATCGACCGGCTGGTGCGGATCAGCCCGGTCAGTGCCGACAGCACCTCCAGGGCGTGGTCGACGGCGGCGTCGGTGGGCGCGCCGCTCGTCGGTGCCGTGGGGGCCGTGGTGGTCATTGGGGAACTCCTTTGGTTGCGCTACGCAACTTTAAATCACTTAGTTGCTGAATGCAACTTGATACCCGACAGCACCAAAACGGCGGTTGCTCGGCACACCGCGGGTTGATGAGCCGCGGGTTGCCGCGCAACCGCCGTTGTGCGGAAGGACAGAGCGCCGGCGGTCGGGCCCCCTCGGGGTCGCGCGGGGAGGAGCGCGTCAGCCGGTTCCGGTGTCAGGCGGCCCGGCTCCGGAGTCAGGCGGCGCTGCGGTCAGGTGCCGGAGTCGTTGAGCTTGCGCAGGAGGCGGGCGAGGGCGGCGATGTCGGCCGCCTCCCAGGCCTGCAGCTGAGCCCGCAGGCGCGCGCGGCGCCCGAGGACCGAGCGGTCGAGCGCCTCGGCGCCCTGCGGCGTCAGCCGCACCTGGCGGGCCCGCGCGTCGTCGGGGTCGGGGATCCGCTCGACGAGGCCGAGGTCCTCGAGGGTCGTGAGGTTCCGGCTGGTCGTCGACTTGTGCAGGCCCAGCACCTCGGACACCTCGCCGCCGCGGGCGCCCCCGCCCGAGGCGGACAGGTCGCGCACGGCGATCAGGACGGCATACCCGGCGGAGTCCAGGTCCGGGTGCACCTCGGCGGCGGTCCGCTGCTGGGCGCTGCGCGCCCGCCGCATGAGCCGCGTGAGCTCGACCTCGAGCTCGCCGAGCGGGGAACGGGACATGGCGAAAGAGTACGGGCGCAGCCCGCGGCCACGGTACGTCGCCCGGCGGAGGTCGCACGCGTGTCGCCGTCCGGGGCGCGGCCCGGCGACCCGGGCGATACTGGCCCGACCGCGCCGGCAGCCGGCGCGGGTCCCCGTCCGGAAGGCAGAGCCCCGTGCCCGCCCCACACCCAGCCACACCCTGCAGGCCCGCACCCCGCAGGCCCGCACCCGGCTGGCCCGCGCCGTGAGCCGGCTGCGGTTCGTGGGCGCGATCGCGGGCGCGGGCTCGACCTCGGGTGCGCGGCTCGTCGTCGGGCGCTGGCTCGAGTCACCGCTCGGCACCTTCGCCGACGTCATGGTGGAGGACGCAGCGGGTCACCGGACGCTGCTCGCGCCGTCGCCCGGGGTGGCCGACTTCGTGGCGCAGACCTACGCGTTCGACGAGGTCGTCCAGGTGCCGGTGGCCGTCGCCGAGGACCGTGGCCCGCGCGGTCGCGGCTGGCGGGTCACCGCCGGCGGGGTGCTGTCCCTGCGCCTCGGCATCGGCCGGCGGGCACCGCTGGGCTGGCTGCTGCGCGCCGTGCCCGAGCCCGTCGCCACGAGCACGTGGTGGGCCGGCGCGGTCGACCCGGTCGCGAGGACCGTGCTCCGCGGCGTCCGCACCCGCGGCGCGGCGCTCGAGGGCCGGCGCGAGTGGTACGGCGCGACCGACCTGCACCGGGTCACCTCCCTGTCGGGCACCTGGCGCGGCACCGACCTCGGCGACCTCGCCCCGGTCGACCCGCCGTGCTCGTTCGGCTTCTCCTCGACGCCCCGCACGCCCGGGCTGACCCGGGTCGTCACCACCGTGGAGCTGCTGGACCCGTCACGGAGCCGCTGACCCGGGGAGGGGCGCGGGGCGGCGTGCGAGGGTGCGTGTGACGAAGCCGCGCCGTCCGGGTGGTGGCGCCTGGAGGGCCGTACCCGCCGGGGTTTGGCACACTGCACGCGTGCGCCGCATCACCCAGTCCCGCAAGCTGCACCAGGTCCGCTACGACGTCCGTGGCCCGATCCTGGTCGAGGCGCAGCGGCTGGAGGCCGAGGGCCACAAGATCCTCAAGCTCAACATCGGCAACCCCGCACCGTTCGGCTTCGAGGCGCCGCAGGCCGTGCTGCAGGACATGGTCCACCACCTGCCGAACGCCCAGGGCTACAGCGACTCCCGCGGCATCTACTCGGCCCGGACGGCCGTCGCGCACTACTACCAGTCGCGCGGCCTGACCGACACGCACGTCGACGACGTCTTCATCGGCAACGGCGTCTCGGAGCTCATCTCCATGGTGCTGACGGCCTTCGTCGACGAGGGCAACGAGATCCTCGTGCCGGCCCCCGACTACCCGCTGTGGACCGGCGCGGTGACGCTCGCCGGTGGCACCCCGGTCCACTACCGCTGCGACGAGTCGAACGGCTGGAACCCCGACCTCGAGGACATCGAGGCCAAGATCACCCCCAACACCCACGCCCTCGTCGTCATCAACCCCAACAACCCCACCGGCGCTGTCTACAGCGAGGGGACGGTGCGCGGGCTCGTCGACATCGCCCGGCGCCACGACCTCGTCCTCATGTCCGACGAGATCTACGAGAAGATCCTCTTCGCCGACGACCAGCACCAGCCGGTGCACCACCACACCGCGACGTATGCCGGTGACGACGTCCTGTGCCTCACCTTCAGCGGGCTGTCGAAGGCCTACCGCGTGTGCGGCTACCGGGCGGGGTGGGTCATGGTGTCCGGCCCGAAGTCGCTCGCGTCGGACTTCCTCGAGGGCCTGACCCTGCTGGCGAACATGCGGATGTGCGCCAACGTCCCCGGGCAGCACGCGATCCAGACCGCGCTCGGCGGCTACCAGTCGATCGAGGAGTACATCCACCCCGGCGGCCGGTTCTACGAGCAGAGCAAGACGGCCTGGCGGCTGCTCAACGAGATCGAGGGCGTGTCCTGCGTCGAGCCGCACGGGGCGCTGTACTGCTTCCCGCGCCTCGATCCCGAGCAGTTCCCGATCGAGGACGACCAGGCGTTCGTCATCGAGCTGCTGCGCGAGAAGAAGATCCTCGTGACGCACGGCACCGGCTTCAACTGGTTCGAGCCCGACCACTTCCGGCTCGTGACCCTGCCGGACGTCGAGGTGCTCACCGAGGCGATCGGCCGGATCGGCGAGTTCCTCGACACCCGCCGCCGGTGAGCGGCCAGCTCTTCCTCTGGGGCGCGCGCACGTTCCTCGTCGTGGTCGCGCTGCTCCTGCTCGCCGCGCTGGCCTGGGTCTTCCGCGCCGTCACCGTCACCGTCGCGCAGGAGGGGCTGCGAGCCCGGCGCGAGGGGAGCTGGTGGGCGCCCTTCGTCCCTCGACCGGACGGCCGGTACGGCCCGCTCGCCGACAACCGCTGGTGGTCGGTCTTCCGAGCGCCCGAGCGCCGCACGACGGGCGCCCTCACCTGGCGGTGGTCGGCGTGGACCACCACCGCTGTGGTCCTGGGCCTCGCCACCGTCGGGGCGGCGGTCGAGGTGGCGCTGCTCGTCGTCCACGGCTGGTCCTGATCCGGCTGGCACAGGCCTGCCCGGCGCGCGCAGTCACAGCACCGGCACAGGTGCGGCCCGGGTGGCGGCCAGCCCGCGGGGCGATGCTCGAACCGCGCCGACGACCCGACCGGGTCGGGCACGGGGACGAGGAGGCCGACATGAGCGTCATCCATGACCTGCGGAACCACGAGCGCCCGACGCGCCTCCGGCGGCTGCTCCTGCTCCTCGCCGCGGCCGCCCTGGTCCCGTGGGCGGCATACCTGGGCGTCTCGCTGCCCACCCGCTACACCGTGTCGACGTGGAGCCTGGCGTGGGTCGGGTTCGACGTCCTCGTCGCGGCGCTGCTCGCGGCCACCGCGTGGCTGGGCCTGCGCCGCCGGCCCGAGTTCGCGCTCGCTGCGGTGGCGGCCGCCGGGATGCTGGGCGCCGACGCGTGGTTCGACGTGACCACCGCCAACGCGAGTGACCGCCTCGGCTCCGTGCTCAGCGCGGTGCTCGTCGAGCTGCCGCTGGCCGTGGCGCTGGTCGTGGCCGCCGCGCGACGGGTGCACGAGCTCGCGCGGGCCGGCGCCCCTGCGCGCGGCCGGCAGGACGCACCCCGCTGACGACGCGACGCCCCCACCCACGCCGAGCGAGGGTGGGGACGCCGCGGCGGCTCAGTCGGCGTCCGCCACGACGCCGGCCGCCTCGGCCGTGACCAGGGGGTGGCGGGGTAGCGCGCGGGCGACGAGGGCGGCCACGAGCATGAGCCCGACCAGCACTGCCAGCGACGCCTCGACCGCGGGCCGGAAGACCTCGACCGGCGAGGACGACGCGTGCGCCTGCGCCACGGAGAAGAACAGCGACCCCACGGCCGCCACCCCGGTCGCCCCTGCGAGCTGCCCGGTGGTGCTGAACAGCCCGGACGCCGACCCGGCCTTGTCGACCGGCACGTCGGCCAGCGTGAACACCCCGATGGGCGACACCATGAGGCCGAACCCGGCACCCGCGACGACGAACCCCGGCAGGAACGCCCACAGCGACGTCGAGGCGTCCGCCCCGTGCACGGCCACGCCGATGAGCACGGCGCCGGCAGCCCAGGTCAGGGCCCCGATCTGCAGCACCCGTCGGCCGATCCGCGGCGCGAGGACCGCGACGCCGACCCCGGCGAACACCGTGGTGGTCAGCGCGAACGGCACTCCGGCGAGCCCGGCCCGCAGCACCGACCAGCCGAGCCCTGCCTGCAGGTAGACGGTCTGGCACAGGAAGTACGACGACATCGAGGCGAAGAGCAGGGCGTTCATCGTCGACCCTGCGGCGAACCCGCGGCCGCGGTACAGGCTCGTCGCCACCAGCGGCTCGCGGCCCGCCCGCTCGGCCCGCCACTGGGCCCGGCCGAACAGGACGAGGACGGCCACGCCGGCCGCCATCGCGGCATACACCCAGGCGGGCCAGCCGAGCTCGCGCCCGAGCGTGAGCGGGTAGAGCACGCCCAGCAGCCCGAGCGCCAGCACCACGACCCCGCGCAGGTCGATCCGCGGGCGCCGCTCGGCGACCGACTCGGGCACCCAGCGCAGGGCCGCCGCGACCGCGGCCAGCCCGAAGGGGACGTTGACGAGGAAGATCGCGCGCCAGCCCAGTCCGGCCACGTCCGCCTGGGTGAGCACGGCGCCGATGACGGGGCCGAGCACCGCCGACAGGCCGGCGAGCCCGGTGAACATGCCCATCGCCCGGGCCCGCTCGTGCGGCCGGTACATCACCTGCAGGCTGGAGAGCACCTGCGGGATCATCGCCGCGGCCGCGACGCCCTGCACCGCCCGGAAGGCGACGAGCGCCTCGGCGGTGGGGGCCAGGCCGCAGGCGGCCGAGGTGGCCGTGAATCCGACGAGCCCGGCGACGAAGACCCGCTTGCGACCGAGCAGGTCCCCCAGCCGCGAGCCGGTGATGAGGGCGAGGGCGAAGGCGAGCGGGTATGCCGCGGCCATCCACTGCAGCTGCGTGTCGGTGGCGCGCAGCCCGGACTCGATGGTCGGCAGGGCGACGTTGACGATGGTCGTGTCGAGCAGCTCCATCGTCGAGGCCAGGAACAGGCTGAGCAGGGCGATGGTGCGGGCCCGGCCGACCGGCAGGGGGCCGCGGGCGCGGGCGGAGGCCGTCGGCGCCGCGCCCGCCTCGTCGGGCGGGACAGGTGGGGCGGCCGCGGGGACCGGGGCCGGGAGGTCGGTGTCCAGCGTGGTGCTCATCGGGGTCTCCTTCGTCGAGGACTGCTGCGGTGTGCTTCTCCCGACGACGCTAGGGAGCATTCCGGTCACTTCCTGACCGCATGGTGCGAGACTGTCGACCCATGGCCAACACGAGCTCGCGCACCCTCCGGCTGCTGTCGCTGCTGCAGACCCACCGGTTCTGGCCCGGCGGGGAGCTGGCGGGCCGGCTCGAGGTGTCCGAGCGCACCCTGCGCCGGGACATCGAGCGGCTGCGCGAGCTCGGCTACCCCGTCGACTCGGTGCGCGGCGTCGAGGGCGGCTACCAGCTCGGCGCCGGAGCCGCCATGCCGCCGCTGACCGTCGAGGAGGACGAGGCGATCGCCATGGTGGTCGCGCTCAACGGTGCCGCGCAGCTCACCAGCGGCACGCTGTCGGAGGCGTCGGTCAGCGCCCTGTCGAAGGTGGTCCAGGTCCTGCCACCGAGGCTCCGGCGCCGGGCGGAGGCGCTGCGCGCCGTCACGGACGACTCGCCGTTCTCCCAGGCACCGACGGTGCGCGCCGACGTGCTCGCGGTCGTCGCCCAGGCGACACGCGACACCGAGCGGCTCCGGTTCACCTACCGGGCCCGGGGTGGCCAGGCGGCCGGCTCGGACCTGCGGCGGCACGTCGAGCCGCACCGGCTGGTCACCGTCGGGCGCCGGTGGTACCTGCTCGGCTACGACCTCGACCGGCAGGACTGGCGCTCCTTCCGGATGGACCGGCTGAGCGAGCCCGAGGGCACGCGGGCGCGGTTCCGCCCGCGGGAGGTGCCCGGCGGCGACGCCGCGGCATACGTGCGCAACGGCCTGTCCCGCAACGAGGTCCGCACGACCGTACGCGTGCTGGTGCACGCCCCCGCCGCCCAGGTCGAGCCGCGGACCGGGCCGTGGGCCTCGCTTACCCCGGTGGACGAGCACTCGTGCCGCATCGAGATGGAGGCGCTCGAGCCGCGGTGGGCGATCTTCGGCCTCGGGGTGATCGGCGCGCCGTTCACGATCGAGGAGGCCACCCCGGAGGTGCGGGCCGAGCTCGCCGACTGGTCGGCCCGGTTCGCCGCCGCGGTCGGCGCAGGCCCCGGCGGCGGTCCGCCGCCGGCCGAACGCCGGACTGGTCGCGGTCAGCGGGTGCACACGGACGACCGCGCGCACTAGGTTCGGATCGCCCCACCGGCGCGGCCCCAGGAGCGCAGCATGACCGACACCCTCCCCAGCGCGTCCCCCAGCGCGTCCCCCGACGCGGCCACCGGCGGCTCGGCCGGCGCGTGGTGGCGCGACGCCGTCATCTACCAGGTGTACCCGCGCAGCTTCGCCGACGGGAACGGCGACGGCGAGGGCGACCTGCCCGGCCTGCTGGAGGGCCTGCCCTACCTCGCCGACCTCGGGGTCGACGGGATCTGGATCTCGCCGTGGTTCCCCTCCCCCATGGCCGACGGCGGCTACGACGTCAGCGACTTCCTCGACATCCACCCGATGTTCGGCACGCTCGCCGACGCGGACGCCGTGATCGCCCGGGCGCACGAGCTCGGCCTCAAGGTCATCATCGACGTCGTCCCCAACCACACGTCCGACCAGCACCCGTGGTTCCGGGCTGCGCTGGCGGCGGGTCCGGGGTCGCGGGAGCGGGCGCGGTACCTCTTCCGCGACGGCCGCGGACCCGGCGGCGACGAGCCCCCCAACAACTGGATCAGCTGCTTCGGCGGCTCCGCCTGGGAGCGCGTCACCGAGGCCGACGGCCGGCCGGGCCAGTGGTTCATGCACATGTTCGCGCTCGAGCAGCCGGACCTCGACTGGACCAACCCCGACGTGCTCGCCGACTTCGACGACGTGCTGCGGTTCTGGCTCGACCGCGGCGTCGACGGCCTGCGGATCGACGCGGCCCCGGCCATGGGCAAGGCGGCCGGGCTGCCCGACGCCGACTACGGCGACGTCGCCGAGTTCCGCACGCTGGAGTGGACCGACAACCCGCACTGGGACGTCGACACCGTGCACGAGGTCTTCCGCCGGTGGCGCCGGATCGCCGACACCTACGAGGGCGACCGCGTGTTCGTCGCCGAGGCCGTCGTCAACGGGCCCGAGCGGCTGGCGAAGTACCTCCGGCCGGACGAGATGCACTCGGCCTTCAACTTCCCGTACATGAAGTCCGCGTGGGACGCCGGCGCGCTGCGGTCGGTGATCGACGCGACGCTCGCGTCGTACGAACCCATCGGCGTCCCGTCGACCTGGGTGCTGAGCAGCCACGACGAGACCCGGCTCGTCACGCGGTACGGCCGCCGCACGACGAGCTCGGTCTTCATCACCGACGGCGCCGGCGAGGAGTCCGACCTCGAGCTCGGCACGCGCCGGGCCCGGGCGGCCGCGCTGCTCATGCTCGCACTGCCGGGCGGCGCCTACGTCTACCAGGGCGAGGAGCTCGGCCTGCCCAACGTCGACGACCTGCCGGACGAGGTGCTCCAGGACCCGATGTTCGCCCGCAGCGGCGGGACGATGCGCGGCCGCGACGGCTGCCGGGTCCCCCTGCCGTGGGCCGGCGAGCACCCGCCGTACGCGTTCAGCCCTGCGGGCGCGTCGACCTGGCTCCCGCAGCCCGAGGGCTGGGACCGGTACACCGTGGAGCGCGAGCGCGACGACCCCGGCTCGATGCTCAACCTCTACCGCGAGGCCCTGCACCTGAGGCGGGACCTGCCGGGCCTCGGCGCCGTGGGCCTGCGGTGGCGGGAGTCGGCCGACGGGGTGCTCGACCTGGAGCGCGGGTCGGTCCTGCGGTGCGTCGTCAACATCTCGTCCGCGCCGGTCGCACTGCCCGGCGACACGCAGGTGCTGCTCGCCAGCGCGCCGGTGGACGCCGGGATGCTCCCGGTCGACGCCGCCGCCTGGCTCCGCCCGGCCTGACCCGACACACCCCCCGCACGTCGTGCCGGTGGGCCCCTCAGCTGCCGGGCCGCCGGCGCCGGGGTGCCGCCCGGCTCGCTGCGGCGCCCGAGCGGGCGCTCCCGCCGAAGATGATGGAGACGCCGAGCATGAAGCCGAAGTCGTACCAGGCGCCGGAGTTGCGCACGGCGTAGATGCCCACGTCGTCGCGGAACAGCGACACCAGGAACGTGATCGGGCTGATCAACCCCTGCCACAGGCCGAGCCAGAAGCCCGGGACGCCCGGGCTGGAGGACACCGACGGGTTGGCGTCGGCGGCACACGCGCCGACCAGCAACAGGACCGCCACGGCCAGCACGACCGCTGTCGCCGTGGACCCACGCAGGGTCACCGGGCGACCCTGCCGGCTCACGGCGTGGCCGCCTGGACGGGTGGGCCGGGGTGCCGCACCGAGGCGCGCTGGACCATCACCACGACGAGGACCGCCCCGGCGACGAGCAGCAGCACACCCAGGACGAGCAGCACCACGCCGACCGTGCCGAGCCACGGGAGCTCGGCGCCCGCCAGCACGGCGGCGGAGACCCCGGCGGAGGCGTCGGAGTTCATGACGACGACGGACCAGTCGCCGCTGGTGGGACGCCACCGCAGGTCGACCGTGCCGGTGCCCTGCGCCCGGGCGACCCAGAACGGGGCCGCGGTCGGCGTCGTCGCCGGGGCGACCCCGGCCAGGTCACGGTCGCCGGAGGACCGCGTGGCCACCTGGGTGCGCGCCACCCCGGCCAGGTAGCGGTCGACGTCGGCCGTCGGCCCGATGCCGACGAACACCGACTGGCCGGCGGACTGCGGCGTCACCCGGATGCGCACGTCTCCGACCACCCTGGCGGCCCAGTCGGTCCCGTCGGACCTGCTGTCCACCACGGCCGACGGGGTGACGACGGCATACCCCGCCGAGCGGACGGTGCGGTCGACCACGGTGACCAGGCCGTCCTGGCGCGCGGCGTTGTCGGCGACGACGAGGGCCAGCCCACCGGTGAGCATGCCGAGCGACACCAGGACCGCGACGGACCCGGCCACCACCCCGACGACCCGTCCCGCGACCCACCCGGTGCGCGGGGCGGCGGGACCGACGGGTCCGGACGGCGGCCCTGCCGGCGCGGGCGGGTAGGTCCCACCCGGTCCGCCACCCGCGACGCCCGGCTGCGCGGGGCCGGTTCCCGCCCCGGGCGCCGGCCCTGCCCCAACCCCGGACCCCGAGGGGACGACCGACCCGGTCGCCGGACCACCGGCGGTGGGCGCGGGCGCGCCCCCTGCGGCGAAGGCCATGGCGAACGGCTCGTGCGGACCCTGGTCGAGGCGGAACGGGGGGTAGGCGTCGGTCATGAGGCCGACGTAGGCGGCGACCCGGATCACCCAGCGGTTGAGCCCGAGCAGCAGGTCGTAGAGGGCCTGCGGGTACCGCCCGGTCACGGCGAGCGCGACTCCGGCGACGAGTGCGAGCACACCGATGAGCCCGGTCTGTGCGCCGACCGTCCGCCAGCGGTCGGCCGTGTGCACGGCGTACGAGCCCGACCCCACGAGGACCGCGACCACGACGTAGTGCGGGATGGCGAGCAGCCACCACTTCACGAGCACGAGGCCCCGCGAGAGGTGCTCCGGGTAGTCGATCTCGAGGTGGGCCGGGTAGTCCGGCACCTCGGCGAGCGTGAACGGCGGGTAGCGGTCGGTGCCGAGGGCGCCGTAGGACCAGTACGCCACACGCCAGCTCCACCGCAGCACCCCGGCGTTGAAGTCGAACAGGGCCCGCGGGTACTCGCCCGTGATGAGGATCGCGAAGAACGCCACGATGCTCAGCACGGCGAACGCCGCCCAGAGGAACGCCAGGACGATGACGTGGGGGATCGCCAGCAGCCACTTCACCAGCCACAGCCAGCGGGAGGCGTGCGGGCTCGTGTCGGCGTCGAGGTGGACGGGGTAGGCGACCGGGCGCGGTGCGGGCGCCGCCGGTGCGGTCGGGAACGCAGCCATGGAAGGACCTCCTGTGTCACCTCGACCGTCGCGCCGTCGCCGTGGGCGTCCTAGGGCCCTTGGGCCCGGGGTCGACGGCGGGCCCCGTCGCCCGGCGAGCCCGCGCGCGGTCCCGCAGCCGGCGCAGCAGCCACCAGCCCAGCAGCGCCCCGCCGACCGGGACCTCCATGCCGATCACGAACAGGCGGTAGAGCAGGACGGCGGCCGCGGCAGGGGCAGGGGCGGTGCCCAGGGCGACGAGCAGCCCCGTCATGCCCAGCTCGACGATCCCGGTCGCGGCCGGCGAGATGACCGCCAGCGACAGCAGCCGCTCCACCGCGAACGCCCCGGCCACCACCACGAGCGGCGGTCGCGCCCCGAGCAGGTCGAGGCAGAGCCAGAGCAGCACCGCCTGCATCACGGCATACGCGAGCTTGCCCACCGTCAGCCGCACCCACGCGACCCGCACGAGGTCGGCGACCGACGCGACGGCCGCCACCACGCGGTCGGAGTAGGACGTGCCCGGCGCGGGCAGGCGGCGCAGGAGGGTCGCGACGGGGTCGACCACCCGTCCCAGCCACGCGACGCGGCGGGGCTCGCGCAGCACGACCACGGTCACCACGACCAGCGCCAGCAGGGTGGCGCAGGCACCCAGGCCCGCGGTGGTGAGCGCCTCGGAGTGCGTGCCCGAGGCGAGGAACCAGCCGAGCGCCAGGGCCGGGACCGCGAGCCGGCCCAGCACGTCCCAGATGTTCGTGAGCAGGGCCCACCGCAGGAACGCGGCGGTCCCGAAGCCCCAGGCCCGCACGGCCCAGTAGTTGACGGCCGACCCGGCCGCGCCCCCCAGCGGCAGGAGGTTCGACACCGCGCTGCCGGTGATGTTGAGGAAGAACGCCCGCCGGTGGCTCAGGCCGGGCAGGGCGGCCGAGAGCGCCACCGTCTGCACGGCGAGCCCGGCGAGCCACACGGCGGTGAGCAGCCCGACCTCGGCCACGGTCAGCTGGGCCAGCACCGCACCGACCTGGTCCCAGCCCACGCCCGCCACGCGCGGCAGGCCGAAGGCGAGCAGGGCGATCGCCAGCAGCGCGGCGGCGACGGCCTCCCCCTCGCGCAGCCACCGCGCGCCACGGGAGGCGGGCAGCGGCGACCGCGCCCGCCGGTCGGGGCCGGTCGCGGACACGGCCCCATGGTGGGCGCCCGCCGCCGGCCGGCACAGGGACCTTCGACCCCGGCGCGACACGCCGGGACACGCGGACACCACATCTGGTGCCGAGATTCCGCACCCGCCACCCCATATGGTGGTCCCCAGCTGGTCCGGGGCCGAGATCCATCGGCTCCGGGGCAAGAGGGAACCCGGTGCGACTCCGGGACTGCCCCGCAGCGGTGACCGGGAACGACCGCCGTCAACCAAGCACTGCGCCCCCGGGCGTGGGAAGCGACGGCCAGTAGGAACCGTGGTCGGCACCTGCCGTCCACGGCACGCCCGGGAGTCCGAAGACCTGCCAGCGGCCACGCGCACCCGCGCGTGGTGGAGTCGTGGCCTCGAGGGCGGGTCCAGCGACAGCGGTGCGACGTGCGCGGCAGCGGTATGCCGGGGACGCGCCCCCGTGTCGTCGTCCCCTCCCCGCGTGGCCCGGCTCCTCCGGAACAGCTCGCGAGGAGAGAGCAGATGACCCAGGTCGAGGACCGGGCGCCCGGCGCCCCGGAGACCACCGAAACCACGCCGCGCCGCAGCACCATGCAGGTGCGCAAGCGCAACGGCGACGCCGAACCCGTCGACGTCATGAAGATCGTCCGCGCCGTCGAGCGCTGGTGCGACGACCTCCCCGAGGTCGACCCCATGACGGTCGCCACCCGCACGATCAGCGGGCTCTACGACGGCGCGACGACGGCCGAGCTCGACCGGCTGTCGATCCAGACGGCGGCCGAGATGACCGCCACCGAGCCGGAGTACTCCCGGCTCGCGGCCCGGCTGCTGTCGAACTACATCGACAAGGAGGTGCGCGGCGCGCAGGTCGCGTCGTTCAGCCAGGCGGTGCGGCTCGGCCACCTCGAGGGGCTGGTCGGCGACGAGACCGCCGCCTTCGTCGAGGCGAACGCGCGCAAGCTCGACCACGCCGTCGACCCGTCCGCCGACCGGCGGTTCGAGTACTTCGGCCTGCGCACCGTCTACGACCGCTACCTGCTGCGCCACCCGCAGACCCGCGACGTCATCGAGACCCCGCAGTACTGGCTGCTGCGGGTCGCCTGCGGCCTCGCGCACACCCCGCAGGAGGCGATCGACTTCTACCGGCTGATGTCGAGCCTGGCCTACCTGCCGAGCTCGCCGACCCTCTTCAACTCGGGCACCCGGCACACGCAGATGTCGTCGTGCTACCTCGTCGACAGCCCGCGCGACGAGCTCGACTCGATCTACGAACGCTACGCACAGGTTGCCAAGCTGTCGAAGTTCGCCGGCGGCATCGGCATCTCGTGGTCGCGGGTCCGCGGCCGCGGCGCCCTGATCCGCGGCACGAACGGCCACTCCAACGGCATCGTCCCGTGGCTGCGCACGCTCGACTCCTCGGTCGCCGCCGTCAACCAGGGCGGCCGGCGCAAGGGCGCCGCCTGCGTCTACCTCGAGCCGTGGCACCCCGACGTGGAGGAGTTCCTCGAGCTGCGCGACAACACCGGCGAGGACGCCCGGCGCACGCACAACCTCAACCTCGCCAACTGGGTCCCCGACGAGTTCATGCGCCGGGTCGAGGCCGACGAGCAGTGGTCGCTCATCGACCCCAGCGAGGTGCCCGAGCTGCCCGACCTGTGGGGTCCCGCCTTCGAGCGGGCGTATGCCGCGGCGGAGCGCGAGGGCCGCGTCGTGCGCACCGTGAGCGCGCGCGAGCTCTACGGGAAGATGATGCGGACGCTGGCGCAGACCGGGAACGGCTGGATGACCTTCAAGGACGCCAGCAACCGCACCTGCAACCAGACCTCGGACGAGCAGGGCCCGGGCTCCCCCGTCGTGCACCTGTCCAACCTGTGCACCGAGATCATCGAGGTCAGCAGCGACGGCGAGACCGCCGTCTGCAACCTCGGCTCGGTCAACCTGGCCCGGCACCTCACCGCCGCACGTGACGGGATCGACTGGGGCGCACTGCGATCCACGGTCCGCACCGCGGTGACCTACCTCGACCGGGTCATCGACGTGAACTACTACCCGAGCACCGAGTCGGCCGCCTCGAACCCGCGCTGGCGCCCGGTCGGGCTGGGGATGATGGGGCTGCAGGACGTCTTCTTCGCCCTCCGGCTGCCGTTCGACTCCGACGAGGCGCGTGAGCTGTCGACCCGCATCGCCGAGGAGGTCTACCTCTCGGCCCTGGAGCGCTCCGCCGAGCTCGCGGCCGAGCACGGCGCGCACCCGGCATACGGGCAGACGCGGGCGGCCCGCGGCGACCTCCAGCCGGACCTCTGGGGGGTGACGCCGACCCAGACCGAGCGGTGGGGCGCGCTGCGCGCGGCCGTCGCCGACCACGGGCTGCGCAACAGCCTGCTCGTGGCGATCGCCCCCACGGCGACGATCGCCTCGATCGCCGGCTGCTACGAGTGCATCGAGCCGCAGGTGTCGAACCTGTTCAAGCGGGAGACGCTCTCGGGCGAGTTCCTCCAGGTCAACACCGCCCTGGTGCGCGAGCTCAAGGACCGCGGGCTCTGGACGCCCGAGGTGCGCGAGGCCGTCAAGCGCAGCGAGGGCTCGGTGCAGGGGGTGCTGGACCTGCCCGAGGACGTGCGGCTGCTGTTCCGCACCGCGTGGGAGCTGCCGCAGCGGGCGCTGATCGACCTCGCCGCGGCCCGCCAGCCGTACGTCGACCAGAGCCAGTCGCTCAACCTGTTCCTCGCCGCGCCCACCATCGGGAAGCTCAGCTCGATGTACCTGTACGCGTGGAAGGCCGGGCTGAAGACGACGTACTACCTGCGCTCACGACCCGCGACGCGGATCCAGCAGGCGACGGTCTCCGTCGCCGCGAGGGTGCCCAACCCGACCACCGCGACGTCCGCCGCGGCACAGCCCACCCTGACCCCGACCGACCAGGAGGCCATCGCGTGCTCCCTGGAGAACCCCGAGAGCTGCGAGGCCTGCCAGTGACCGTCGACCAGACCACCACCACCACCGCCAGTGACCACACGAGCACCCGGATGCTGCTCGACCCGGGCATGAACCTCACCCTGCGGCCGATGCGGTACCCGCACTTCTACGAGCGGTACCGCGACGCCATCAAGAACACGTGGACGGTCGAGGAGGTCGACCTGCACTCCGACCTCAAGGACCTGAAACGGCTCACCGACGCCGAGCGCCACCTGGTCTCCCGCCTCGTCGCCTTCTTCGCGACCGGCGACACCATCGTGGCCAACAACCTCGTGCTCAACCTCTACCAGCACGTCAACTCCCCCGAAGGCCGGCTGTACCTGAGCCGGCAGCTGTTCGAGGAGGCGGTGCACGTGCAGTTCTACCTGACGCTGCTCGACACCTACGTGCCCGACGAGAGGGAGCGGGCGGAGGCGTTCGCGGCGGTCGACACCATCCCCTCGATCAAGCACAAGGCCGACTTCTGCTTCCGCTGGATCGACTCGGTGTTCGAGCTCGACCGGCTCGAGACGCGCGAGCACCGCAAGGCGTTCCTGCTCAACCTGATCTGCTTCGCCGCCTGCATCGAGGGCCTGTTCTTCTACGGCGCGTTCGCGTACGTGTACTTCCTGCGCTCGCGCGGGCTGCTCAACGGCCTGGCGTCGGGCACCAACTGGGTGTTCCGGGACGAGTCGATGCACATGGCGTTCGCGTTCGACGTGGTCGAGACGGTGCGCGCCGAGGAGCCGGACCTGTTCGACGACGAGATGGCGGCGCAGGTGCGGGCCATGCTGCGCGAGGCCGTCGACGCCGAGGCGCAGTTCGCCGAGGACCTCCTCGGTGGCGGGGTCGCCGGGCTCTCCACGACGGACATGCGCACCTACCTGGAGTCGGTCGCCGACCGGCGCCTGGCGCAGCTCGGTCTCGAGCCGGAGTACGGGGCGAGGAACCCGCTGGCGTTCATGGAGCTGCAGGACGTGCAGGAGCTGTCGAACTTCTTCGAGCGCAGGGTCTCGGCCTACCAGGTGGGCGTGACCGGCCAGGTCGGCTTCGACGACGACTTCTGAGCCGACGACGAGCTGTGCACAGGTCGTGTGCCGGGTGGTCGTACCACGAAGACCACCCGGCACACCCCGCCCCGCCGCAGCGGCCACGGCCCCCCGGCTGCCCGCCGCGCGCTTGGGCTCGTTCGCGACGGTCCTCCTGCGGATGCCTGTGGTCAAGAGCCACAGGCCCGTATGCCGGTGATGTCCGTGAAGTCCCGCGGCACCGCCGCGTTCTCGTGGTCACGCGTCCACGACGGCATACGCTGGCCGCATGTCCCGACCCCTCGCCCTCGCGCTCGGCGGCGCGGTCTTCGCTGTCGGGGTCCTGTGGACCCTCCAGGGTCTCGGCGTGGTCGGCGGCAGCCCCATGACCGGCGTGACCCTGTGGGCCGTCGTCGGGCCGGTGGTCGCGATCGTCGGGCTGGTCCTCGCCCTGCGCGGTGCCCGGCTGCGGCGCTGACCGGCCCCTCGGCACCTCTCCCCCGGCGAGCCTCGCCGCGGCGGCCTCACCCGGTCGGCGCCGGCTGCCTCAGCGCGAGACGTCGGCCAGCGCGTCCACGAAGACCTGTGCGCCGGCCTTGACCCGCTCGGTGTGCGTCGCCCGGTTCCAGGTGTCCCAGCGCAGGCGCAGGTCGGCCCGGCCCCCGGGGCCCGCGTCGACGACGACGCCGATGTCCTGCACCGGGACGGCGACCGGCCGCCGGTCGCGCGGGACCACAGCCGTCCTCGAGGACGGGTCACCGAGGCCGAGCATCGACCACGGCAGCCGCAGGGTGACCCGGGCGCCTTGCAGCTGCCAGGTGGAGCGGTCGTCGAAGTCTGCGGCGGCAGGGTCCCAGGAGCCGCGCCTCAGCCGGCCCACCTCGAGGAACTCGGCGGGGCTGTGCTGCCCGGTCAGCGGGAGGACGAACGGCCGGTTCACGGTCAGCCGCTCCAGCGACCAGCCGTCGGCCGCGGGCCTGGGCACGGAGGCCGCGGGCAGGCCGTCGAGCAGCACCGGGTCGATCGCCCCGTCGACGACCATCGTGGCGGTCCGCGCCGCCGGGTCGACGGTGACCGCGTAGTCGTAGGCGCCCCCGGCCCTGGTCGAGCCCCCGGGCAGGGCCAGTCCGCCGGGGACGACGTCGAAGCCCAGCCGCACGGGCGCCGTCGGCGCCTTGTCCAGGTCGATCGTGAGGTAGGCCCAGGACGCGTCGTGGTCGACCGTGACCCGCTGCACGCCGGAGCGTGACTCCCACGGGACGCTCCGGCCCACCCGTGACGGGTCCTGCGCGACCAGCCCGAAGTGCTGCTCGTTGGTCAGCGGGTCGTGCCACACCGCCCGGCGCTCGCCGTCGACGACGGCCTGCCGCCCGATGGTGTTCCAGGTGAACTTGAACCACTCGTCGACCCAGGAGAAGAGCAGGCCGCCCGCGAGCCCGGCGTCCTTGAAGGACCGCAGCATCGAGGCGTCCATCGCGAGCGCCTCCTGCTCGCTGTGGTCGCCCTGGTCGCGGCCGTTGGTGCCGTCGTGGGCCGAGCCCAGCGAGGACGGCACGCCGAACTCGGTGACGAGCAGCGGCATGTGCGGTGCGAAGTGCCGCTTCAGGTCGAGCAGGTAGGCGAGGTACGGGTCGTCGGCCTTCGCGTAGGCGGGCTGGTGCCGCAGGAAGTCCGGGTAGTACGGGTAGGCGTGGAAGCTGGCGAACGTCCCGCCCGGCCAGGCCTTCGTCGGCAGCACGTGGTCGGCGTCGACGCCGACGGCGTCCTCGCTCCTGAGCGGCTCCGCCGGGTGGCGCAGCGGGTCGGTGGTGGGCCAGTTGACGAACGCGATGGGTGCCGAGACCCCTCGCGCCGCCTCGCGTGTCGCGAGCTCGTCCATCCGGGCCGCCAGCCAGCGCTCGGTCGGGGTCGCGTCCGTCGTGTTGGCGAAGTACCGGCCGCGGTGCAGCGGCTTCGCAGCGTTGCGGGCGTCGGAGGCACGGGTGGCGTACCCGTCCCACTCCACGCCGACGATCCAGGCCGCCACCCACGGCGACACGTCGGCCGTCCACGTGCCGCCGGCGCGCCCGGTCCGCGGGGCGCGCGTGAGGTCGCCGTGCACGGCTGCGGACGCGTCCCGCAGCTCGGCATCCATCGCGGCGGTCGGCCCGGCCGCGAACAGGTCGTGGCTGCGCAGGTAGGACTCGTCCGGCAGGTAGACCCCCTGCACCAGGTAGATGGGCGCGTCCCGGTGCGCCTCGTCGTACGCCTTGAGCTCCTCGTACATCGCCGGCGGGTGGATCGTGTAGACGCGCAGCGTGTGCACGCCCATCTGGCCCATCTGGGCGAACCAGCGCCGGTACTCCTCGCGGCTGATCGCGAGCTCGCCCGGGCTGTGGCCGGGGGTGGTGCTCCCGAGGTTGACGCCCGACCAGAAGTCGACGTCGCCGTGCCCGGTGTGCAGCAGCAGCCGGTCCCCCTGGGCGGCCGCCACCGTGGACAACCCGCCGGCGGTGGTCGGGTGCGGAGCCCAGGACCGCGGGTCGGCGAGCGCGGGCTTCCAGCTGGCCGGGGCAGCGACCGGGGTGGTCGGCGCCGTCGCGGGTGCGGGGTCCGTGGTGCACGCGGCGAGGGCGAGCACACCGGCGAGGACGCCGGCGAGGGCGGCGGGCCGGCACTGTGCCCGTCGCGGGGCAGGCGTCATCGTCGGGTCGTCCTTCGTGGTGGTGGGGTCGGTCGCGACCGTATGCCGCGGCCGCACCCCTCCCGCCGGGAACGGCGCGAACGCCTCCGTTTCCGGCCGTTCGGCCGAGGATGCGGTGACCGACCGTGCCAGGCATACCTCCGCCCGGCGCGGGTAGAGGCGGGCATGAGCGAACGCGCAGACCTCTCGTCGATCCCCGCCCAGGAGCAGGAGTGGCCCGGCAGCCTCGCGGACCTGGACCCGCGACCCGACCACGGCGAGACCTCCTGGCAGGGACGGGGCCGGCTCACCGGGCGGCGCGCCCTGGTCACCGGCGGCGACTCCGGCATCGGCCGGGCCACCGCGATCGCCTTCGCGAAGGAGGGCGCGGACGTCGCCATCGCCCACCTTCCCCAGGAGCAGGCCGACGCCGACGACACCGTCGCGGCGATCCGGGCGGAGGGCCGGAAGGGCGTGTCCTTTGCCACCGACCTGCGGGAGCACCAGGCCAACGTCGAGCTCGCCGACCACGCGGTGTCGGCCCTGGGCGGCCTCGACGTGCTGGTCTGCAACGCCGCGTTCCAGATGTCCCACGACGAGCTGCGCGAGTTCCCGCCCGACCAGGTGCGGCGGACGTTCGAGACCAACGTGTTCTCGACCTTCTGGCTGGTGCACGAGCTGGCGCCGCAGCTGGCCGACGGCGGCAGCATCGTGGTGACGACCTCCGTGCAGGCCTACCAGCCCAGCTCCCACCTCGTGGACTACGCCGCCACCAAGGCAGCCCTGACGAACATGGTCGTCAACCTGGCCCAGGAGCTCGGCACCCAGGGCACCCGCGTCAACGCGGTCGCTCCCGGGCCGATCTGGACGCCCCTCATCCCCGCGACGATGTCCGCGGACAAGGTCGAGGGCTTCGGGTCGGACGTGCCGCTGGGCCGCGCCGGGCACCCGGTGGAGGTGGCCGCGGCCTACGTCTTCCTGGCCTCGGACGAGGCGAGCTACGTGTCCGGGACCGTCCTCGGCGTCACCGGCGGCAAGCCGGTCTTCTGACCCCGGGCCCTTCGGCCCTGTCCCGGGGCGCCACCACCCCGCACGGTGGACCCAGGACGACACCGACGCGTCCGGGTGCGAAGGAGCTGAGAGCCCGATGATGTACGACGACCGCGGCTGGGGTTGGGGCTGGTGGATGATGGGCGGCGGCCTGCTGCTGCTCCTGCTGGTGCTCGTGGCCGCCGTGGTGGCCATCGTGGTGGCCGCACGCCCGCCGCGGGAGACGCACCTGACGACCGGCACCCCGCCGGTGCAGGGTCAGGGACCCAGCCCGTCCGACGAGGCCCTGCGCGAGCTCGACCTGCGGTTCGCCCGCGGCGAGGTGGACGAGGACGGGTACCGGCGCACCCGCGAGCTGCTCACCCACCCGCCGGCCGGCTGACCGCGCCCCAAGGCGTCGCCGGCCCCTGACCGGCGACGACAAGGCCCCGGCCGCCACTGGCGACCGGGGCTGCGTCGTCCGCCCCCCGGCGGACGCGCCGGGGTCGACGTCGGGACCATCGGCGTACGAGCCATCGGCTGCCCGCGGCTCGCGTCCGCAGCGGGACGGGTTCGGCTGCTCGGGACTCTCGTCCGCAGCGGGGGGTGGCTTTGGCTGCCCGCGGCTCTCGTCCGCAGCGGGGGGTGGCTTCGGCTGCGGGTCGGTGGGATGTTGCTCTCGTCGCGGCCACTCGCCGGCGACGAGCGACCGCCCGGGGGTGCCGATGAGCAGTGGAGACCAGCCGGTGACCGTGGCGCCCGGCGTTCCGGGGCGTGCTGCCGGCCGCCGCCGCGCGGGCGCCGCGAGGACGCCGACGCGGCTCACGCCGGAGGAGCGGGAGGCGCGAGGCCGGGCCGCACGCAGGGATGCGCCCCGCAGCAGCCACGGCCGGTGGGAGCCGGCGGCCGGGCGGCCGGACCCCGTCGCCCTGCTCGAGGCCCAGGACGCGACCCGGATCCCCGAGCTGGTGCCGTTGCGATACGGCCGGATGCTGGTCTCCCCGTTCACCTTCTACCGTGGCGCGGCGCTGCTCATGGCATCCGACCTGGACCGCACCCCGCGGTCCGGTCTGCGGGCGCAGATCTGCGGTGACGCCCACCTGTCGAACTTCGGCGTGTTCGCCTCACCCGAGCGCCAGGTGATGTTCGACATCAACGACTTCGACGAGACCCTGCCCGGACCCTCGGAGTGGGACGTCAAGAGACTCGGCGCGAGCTTCGAGGTCGCCGGACGGGACCGCGGCTTCACCCCCCAGGACCGCAAGGCCGTCGTCGCCGCCGGCGTGGCCGAGTACCGCACCCGGATGCGGCAGATGGCCGCCGCCCGCAACCTCGACGTCTGGTACGCCCACATCGAGATCACCCGGCTCTTCGAGGAGCTCTCCACCGTCACCACCAGGAAGCAGCGCGCCAGGGCCGCGGCCAACGTGGCCAAGGCCCGGACGCGCGACAGCCTCCAGGCGTTCAGCAAGCTCACCCACGAGGTCGACGGCCAGCGCCGCATCGTCTCCGACCCGCCGCTGGTCGTCCCCATCGAGGAGCTCGCCCCCGCGGATGCCGAGCGCCACGACCTCGACGAGGAGCTGCGAGCGCTGATCCGCTCCTACCGCCGCACCCTGGAGACCGACCGCCGCGAGCTCCTCGACAGCTTCGACTACGTCCACGCGGCCCGGAAGGTGGTCGGTGTCGGCAGCGTCGGCACCCGCGCGTGGATCCTGCTCCTGCTCGGACGAGACGGCCGGGACCCGCTGTTCCTCCAGGCCAAGGAGGCGCAGGAGTCGGTGCTCGAGCGGTTCGTCGGCAGGAGCAGGTACCCCAACCACGGCCAGCGCGTCGTGGCGGGCCAGCGGCTCATGCAGGCGGTGAGCGACATCTTCCTCGGCTGGCAGCGGGTCACCGGGCTCGACGGAAAGGACCACGACTTCTACGTACGGCAGCTGCGCGACTGGAAGGGCTCGGCCGACGTCGACGCGATGACCCCGAGCCTGATGACGGCCTACGCGCGTGCGTGCGGTGCCGCCCTGGCGCGGGCCCACGCACGCTCCGGCGACCGCATCGCCATCGCGGCCTACCTCGGCGCGGGCGACTCCTTCGACCGCGCCATCGCGGCCTTCGCCGTCGCCTACGCCGACCAGAACGAGCGCGACCACGCAGCCCTGGTCGCCGCCGTCGACTCCGGACGGGTCGCTGTCGAGCTGGGCCGCTGACGGCGAACCCACCGCTGGGGGGCACACCCACCAGGACCGGCCTGGAGGCGGACAGCACAAGGCCCCGACCGCGTCTCCGCCTGTCGGGGCCCGTCCTACTGTCTCAACACAGTGCGCGCCCGAAGGGATTCGAACCCCTAACCTTCTGATCCGTAGTCAGATGCTCTATCCGTTGAGCTACGGGCGCAGATGTCGCCCCGGCGGATCCTGGTGTCCGTACGCGGAGCAACGACGGGAAAGACTACCGGGTCCCTCGCCCCGCACGAAATCGGGGTCCAGCCGCCCTCGGCACGGCGCGGGGGTCGGCAGACGAATCTGCACGCACCGCAGGCGAATTCGGCTCGGTTCTTGCAAGGTCTGCAAGAACCGGGCAGCCCTCCCCAAACTCCCCGGCGGTTGTGAGGCTTTTCACGAGCGCTGCCGTGCATCTGTGGTACCGACCCCCTCCGCCGTGGGCGTACCTTGGCCGGATCAGCAGCGTTCACCATGTGGACATCACCCGATGTCGCGTGGACGCACCACCGCACGAACCGCGGCGAGGGATCTGCGGGACGAAAGGGACGGCCGATCACATGACGACCGAGGCGACTCAGACCGATCAGCGCGCAGGGGGGACGACGCACGCCAGGCTGCAGGCGTGGGTCGACGAGGTGGCCGCGCTGACCACCCCCGACTCCATCGAGTGGGTCACCGGCTCCGACGCCGAGTGGGCCCGCCTCACCGACAAGCTCGTCGAGGCCGGCACCTTCGTGCGCCTGGACGAGTCCAAGAAGCCGAACAGCTTCTACGCCGCGTCCGACCCGATCGACGTCGCCCGGGTCGAGGACCGCACCTTCATCTGCTCCCGCGAGGAGAAGGACTCCGGCCCCACCAACAACTGGATGGACCCGGAGGAGATGAAGGACCTCATGCGGGGCCTGTACAAGGGCAGCATGAAGGGCCGGACGATGTACGTCATCCCCTTCGTCATGGGTCACCTCAACGCCGAGAACCCGATGTTCGGCGTCGAGATCACCGACTCGGAGTACGTCGTGGTGTCGATGCGGGTCATGGCCCGCTGCGGCGTCAACGTGCTGCGCCGCATCGAGGAGCTGGGCGAGGACGCCCGCTACGTCCCCGCGCTGCACTCCCTCGGCGCCCCGCTCGAGCCCGGGCAGGCCGACGTGCCGTGGCCGTGCAACGACGAGAAGTACATCGTCCAGTTCCCCGAGGAGCGGATGATCTGGTCCTACGGATCCGGCTACGGCGGCAACGCCCTGCTGGGCAAGAAGTGCTACTCGCTGCGGATCGCCTCGGTCATGGCGCGCGACGAGGGCTGGCTCGCCGAGCACATGCTCATCCTCAAGCTGATCTCCCCCGAGCAGCAGGTCTACTACGTCGCGGCGGCCTTCCCGTCCGCCTGCGGCAAGACCAACCTCGCGATGCTCGCCCCCACCATCCCCGGGTGGAAGGTCGAGACCCTCGGCGACGACATCGCCTGGATGCGCTTCGGCGAGGACGGCCGGCTGTATGCCGTGAACCCCGAGTTCGGGTTCTTCGGCGTCGCCCCGGGCACCAACGAGCACACCAACCCCAACGCGATGAAGACCATCAACAAGGGCAACTCGGTCTTCACCAACGTCGCGCTGACCGACGACGGCGACGTGTGGTGGGAGGGCCTGGAGAACACCCCGGCCCACGCCACGAGCTGGAAGAAGCAGGACTGGACGCCGGACTCCGAGGAGCTCTCGTCCCACCCGAACAGCCGGTACTGCACCCCGATCGAGCAGTGCGACATCCTCGCCGAGGAGTACTACGACCCCAAGGGCGTGCCGATCTCGGCGATCTTCTTCGGCGGCCGCCGCAAGACGACCGTGCCGCTGGTGACCGAGTCCCGGGACTGGGTGCACGGCACCTTCATGGGCGCGACCCTCTCCTCGGAGACCACCGCCGCCGCCACCGGCCAGGTCGGCGTCGTGCGCCGCGACCCGATGGCGATGCTGCCGTTCATCGGCTACAACGCCGGTGACTACTTCCAGCACTGGATCAACCTCGGCAAGGACGCCGACGCGGCCAAGCTGCCGAAGATCTTCTACGTCAACTGGTTCCGCCGCGACGACGAGGGCAACTTCCTGTGGCCCGGGTTCGGCGAGAACAGCCGCGTGCTCAAGTGGGCGATCGAGCGGATCGAGGGCAAGGCCGCTGCGGTCGAGACCCCGATCGGCCACGTCCCGACCCCCGAGTCGCTCGACACCGACGGCCTGGACATGACCGACGCCGAGCTCGAGCAGGCGCTCGCGGTCGACGCCGAGGAGTGGAAGGCCGAGATCCCGCAGATCGAGGAGTGGTTCGCCAAGTTCGGCGAGACCCTGCCGACCCAGCTGCAGGTCGAGCTCGACGGCCTCAAGGCCCGCCTGGGGCTCTGACAACCCTCGAGGGGCCGGAACCGAGTCGGTTCCGGGCCCCTCGGCGTTTGCGGCGGCACCCGGCATACTCGCGCCATGGCTTCCAGCGGCGTGGTGTTCCCCGAGGTCGACGGCCGGCGCAGCACCTCGGCGCTGGGGCGCGGCGTCGTCGCCGACGCGCTGCGGGAGGTCGACCCGGTGGGCGCGGCCGCGGCCGAGCGCGAGACGAACTGGCGCCAGGACTACCTCACCCACTTCCGCCGGCTGGTCGAGGCCGGGCTGCTGCGGGACGGCGAGGCCGCGGTCGACATCGCCCGCGCCGGGCTCGAGTCCCTGCACGCCCGCATGCGCGCGACCGGCCCGGGTGGCGAGGTGGCGCTGGACGCGGTGTTCGACCAGCCGGTCGACGTGCCGTTCGAGACCGCCACCGTGCGCGGCACCCAGGCTCCCGCGCGTGAGCTCACCCTGCCCCTGCACGGCAGGCGTATCGGCGGCGACGAGCTGCGCCGCCAGCTCGACGACTGGCTATGGCGCGGGATCATGGAGCCGTCCGCCACCGAGGCCGTCCACGAGGTGCTGGCCAACCCGGACTGGCTCGACCTGTCCGACCTGCGGCTGGTGGTCCTCGGCGCGGGCGCGGAGATGGGCCCCCTGCGCAGCGTCCTGTCGTGGGGCGGCGACGTCGTCGCGGTCGACCTCCCGCGGCCGGACCTGTGGCGGCGGGTGCTCGAGGTGGCGGGCCAGTCGGCCGGCACGCTGCACCTGCCGGTCGCGACGGGGACGGCGTGGTCGGCCGGCGACCTGCACGAGCACGCCGGCGCGGACCTCCTGCACTCGCTGCCGGCGGTCGCACAGTGGCTGCAGGGCGTGGAGGGACGCCTGGTGCTCGGCAACTACGTGTATGCCGACGGCGCCACGAACGTGCGCGTCTCCACCGCGGTCGACGCGCTCACCCAGGAGCTGGTCCGGCACCGGGCCGACACGGCGCTGGCCTTCCTCGCCACGCCGACCGACGTCTTCGCAGTGCCGCGCGACGCGGTCGAGCACTCGACCCGCGCCTACCGCGAGCCGTCGCGCGGCATGCGGCTCGTGCGGCCCGCGGTGCGGGCGGCGAGCGCCGGGCGGCTCCTGCGCCGCAACTACGCCCCCGGCTCGGACCCGGGGGTCAACGACAGCTTCATCCCGCAGCAGGGCCCCAACTACGCGCTGGCGAAGCGGCTCCAGCGCTGGCGCGCGACGACGGCCCGGCGCGACGGGCTCACGGTGTCGCTCAACGTCGCCCCGCCGACCCGCACGCGCTCGGTGGTCAAGAACAGGGCACTGGCCAGCGCGTACGCCGGGGCGCACCGGTTCGGCATCGAGGTGTTCGAGCCCGCCACGAGCAACACGCTCATGGCCGCCCTCCTCGTGCACGACCTGCGCACCGCCCCGACACCGCCGCAGGCGCCGTGGCGGGAGGAGGCCCAGGGCGCCGTGCACGGCGGACTGTGGCGCACGCCGTACGACCCGCGCAGCGCGCTCGGCCTCGCGGTCGTGCTGGGCCTCGGCGGCGCCCGCGGCTGACCCGGCTAGCGGCGCTGCGACGCCAGCGGCCGCACCCCGCCGCAGACGGGGAACGTGCTGAGGTCCTTCGCGGGACCCGTGCCGGGGACGACGCGGGGCGCCACTCGGCCGTGGTGCACGCGCAGCAGGCCCACCCGGGCCAGCAGGGCGGTCACGACGTCCTCGCAGGCGCGCCCTGGTCGTCGTCGTCCCGCGGGCCACCGGGGAACCCCTGCTGGGTGCCCTGCTGGCCGGGGAGCTGCCCCTGCTGGCCGGGGAGGGTCCCCTGCTGGCCGAAGCCGCCCTGCCCCTGCTGGGTCAGGCCACCCTGGCCGGCGCCCGTCCCCTGCTGGGTCCCCGTGCCCTGCTGGCCGAAGCCGCCCTGTCCCTGCTGGCCGAAGCCGCCGCGACCACCCGGGCCGAACTGGCCGTTCTGGAAGCCGCGGCCGTCCTGGACCGAGCTGCCGGCGGGGAGCATCGCCGCGGCCGCCACCCCGCCCATCGAGGAGATCCCGATGGCGAGCGCGGCGGCGATGGCCGTCTTGCGCCCCGACCACGTGGGCGGGTTGAGGGCAGGAGCGGTGGTCGCGGCCGCTCCCGGGATGGGCGCGGCCGCCGCCTCCGGGGCCGTCCCGTCGGGAGCGACGGGCGGCACGGTGGGTGACTGCGTCCCCGCCGCCCCGGCCTGCGCCGTGGCCGCCGCGCCGGGTAGCGCGGTGGGTGGCGCGGTGGGCCCGGGAGCCGGCTCGCCGGCATACGGCATGGTGCAGGTGGTGGCCCACGGCACCGGGGCGGTGTCGTCGGGAGCCGGTGTGCGCTGGGTCATCGGTGCCTCCACGAGGTAGTCGGTGCTCGCAGCGTCGGGCGCCGTGCTGTGCCCGTGCTGTGACGGGGGTGTCGGGGTGCTGAGTCCTGGGCACAGAGGCCTCACAGGATCCGCACAGGCTCCACCGCGCGACCTCACATGGTTCGGGTGTTTCCTAGGGGCCATGAACACGCAGCAGCAGACGAACCCGCGCCTCCAGCGCCTCGACGGCTCACCGGTGCGGGTCCTCGTCGTCGACGACGAGAGCAACCTCACCGAGCTGCTCTCGATGGCGCTGCGGTACGAGGGGTGGGAGGTGCGCACCGCCGCCAACGGCCAGCAGGCCGTGCGGGTCGCGCGCGAGTTCCAGCCCGACGCGGTCGCCCTCGACATGATGCTGCCCGACTTCGACGGCCTCGAGGTGCTGCGCCGGATGCGCGGCGACAACGCCAACATCCCTGTCCTGTTCCTCACCGCCAAGGACGCGGTGGAGGACCGGGTCGCGGGGCTGACCGCCGGCGGCGACGACTACGTCACCAAGCCGTTCAGCCTCGAGGAGGTCGTCGCCCGGCTGCGCGCCCTCATGCGCCGCACCGCCGTCGTCGCGGACGAGTCGTCCTCGATGCTCGTCGTCGGCGACCTCACCATGGACGAGGACAGCCACGAGGTCACCCGTGGCGGCGAGCAGGTCCAGCTCACCGCCACCGAGTTCGAGCTGCTGCGCTACCTCATGCGCAACCCCAAGCGGGTGCTGTCCAAGGCGCAGATCCTCGACCGCGTCTGGAACTACGACTTCGGCGGCCAGGCGAACGTCGTCGAGCTCTACATCTCCTACCTGCGCAAGAAGATCGACGCCGGTCGCGAGCCCATGATCCACACCATGCGCGGCGTCGGGTACGTCCTCAAGCCCACGTCATGAGCCCTGTTGCTGCCGTGGGCTTGGCCCGCGAGCGGATCCGCCCCTCGACCTGGTCGCTGAGCACCAAGCTCGTCGCGACCGTCGTCGGCCTCTTCCTCGTCGTCACGCTGGCGACGTCCGCGCTGACCGTGCTGCTGCTGCGCGGCTACCTCGAGGGCCGGCTCGACCAGGACCTGCGCTCCAGCGTGGTGCGCCTCGGCGGGGGCCCCGACGACGGCGACGGCGACAACCACGGGCGTCCGCCCGGCGCGCCGCCCGGCGGGGGCGGCCGGTTCCTGACCCTGACCATGTCGGGCGGGACCGTCACCGGCAGCCGCGTCGTCACCGGCGACACCTACGGCACCCTCACCGACGCCCAGGTCCGCCAGATCGACGGCGCCGGCATCGGCACGTCCCCGCAGACCCTCAACGTGACCGGCCTCGGCGAGTACCGCCTCATCTCCCGCCGGACCCCCACCGGCACCACCGTGATCACCGGGCTGCCCATGTCCGGGGTCACCGAGACGGTCAGCCAGGTCGTCACGCTCGTCGCGGCCGGCACCATCATCGGCTTCGTCGTGGTGTCCACCGGCGGGCTGTGGCTCGTGCGGCGCAACCTCGCCCCGCTGCAGCGAGTCGCCCACACCGCGACGAGCGTCTCGCACCTCAAGCTCGACTCCGGCGACGTCGCCCTCGCGCAGCGCGTGCCCGACGCCGACACCGACCCGCGCACGGAGGTCGGCCAGGTCGGGCTCGCCCTCAACAGCATGCTCGACAACGTCGAGGGCGCCCTGCAGGCGCGGCACGAGAGCGAGCAGAGGGTGCGGCAGTTCGTCGCCGATGCCTCGCACGAGCTGAGGACCCCGCTCGCCTCCATCCGCGGGTATGCCGAGCTGTCCCGTCGCGAGCGCGAGCCGGTGCCCGCGTCGGTGAGCCACGCGCTGGCGCGCGTGGAGTCCGAGGCGCTGCGGATGCAGGGCCTCGTCGAGGACCTGCTGCTGCTCGCCCGGCTCGACGCCGGACGCCCGCTGGAGCGCAAGCCGGTGGACCTGTCGCTGCTGGCCATGGACGCCGTGAGCGACGCGCACGCGGCGGCCCCGGACCACCGGTGGGAGCTCGACCTGCCCGACGAGCCCATCGAGGTGAGCGGCGACCAGGCGCGGCTGCACCAGGTCGTGGCGAACCTGCTCGCCAACGCCAGGACGCACACCCCGGCCGGCACCAAGGTCGTGACGTCGGTGCAGCCCGACGACTCGTGGGTGCGGATCAGCGTCGCCGACGACGGCCCCGGCATCCCGGAGTCGCTGCAGCGGCACGTGTTCCAGCGCTTCACCCGGGGTGACGACTCCCGCAACCGCGCCGCCGGCTCGACGGGCCTTGGCCTGTCGATCGTCGACGCCGTGGCGAAGTCGCACGGCGGCCGGGTCGAGCTCGCCAGCCGCCCGGGCGAGACCCGGTTCTCGGTGCTCCTGCCGGCCGGCTGAGTCCGCACGCCCGTCGACCGGGTGGGGCTGTGCCGCGGCGGGGACGGCGCCGGCCTACTCGGGGACCCAGGCGATCAGCTGGTCGAACACCTCGACGTTGCCGTCGATCGGCATCTGCTCGACGCTCCTGCGGCCGTACATGAAGAGGACGACGTCGGAGGCCGTGGCGTGGGCCGAGACGTCCGCAGGCTCCGGCGGCCCGCCCTGTCCGGCCGGTGCGGCCAGTCGCTCGGCGCGGGCACCGTCGCCGGACAGGTGCAGCCGCCACGCGCGCCCCTCGGTCACGACGTAGTCGACGGTCGCCGCGGCGTGCGGCCACGCGCTCGTCGTCGCGTTGCAGGTCGCCAGGAACTCCTCGACCCCGTCGAGCGCCACGTCGGCGGGCAGCGACGCCGCGCCGTGGACGGTGAGCTCGGCGTCGTACGTGTGGACCGCCACCTCCTGCAGCTGGTGGCGGGCCACGGCCCCGCAGGTGCTCGGGGACTGCGAGTCGCCCCACCAGGTCCAGCACCCGCGGTCGGGGCCGGCCTCGGCGAGGGCGTCGAGCAGCAGCCGGGTCGACTCCGCCAGCCACTCCACGAGGGCCGCGCGGTCCCGCGGCGCCGGCGTGGGGTCGGCAGGGGCCGCCTTGCCGGTCGCGTCCGGGCCGGCTGCCACGGTCGCGGCCCACGCCCGCCGGCCGGTCCCGATGTGCTCGGCCAGGTCGAGCAGCGTCCACTCCGGGCACGTGGGCACCTGGGCGCCGAGGTCGGGCGCGGCCTCGACCGCGGCACGGAACGCCGCGGACCGCTCGTCGACCAGCCGCAGCAGGTCGTCGAAGTCGAGGTCCCGCGAGGAGAGGTCGGCGGAGGGCAGGTCGTTGCGCACGGTGCTGTCTACCAGCCCGGCACCCCTGCGGCCCAGCGGATTTCGGCAGCCGGCACTCATCCGGGCACCTCAGGGATGCCACAGCAACCGCACAGTGCCGGCCCCGACCGTGGAGCCATGGACACCATGACCCTCCACCGCACCGCGGACGCGGGAGCCTCCTCCGTGCTGCCGCCCACGACAGCCCGGGCCGGCGCGCCCGGCACGCCCTCGAGGATCCGCCGGCTGTGGCGGGGTCCCCAGGCCGACCCGACGTGGGCCCGGCCCGCCCTGCTCGGCCTGCTCCTGGCGACGGCCCTGTTCTACCTCTACGGCCTGACGGCGAACGGCTACGCGAACTCGTTCTACTCCGCGGCCGTCCAGGCCGGCAGCGAGAGCTGGAAGGCGTTCTTCTACGGCTCCTCCGATGCCGGCAACTCGATCACCGTCGACAAGCCGCCGGCCGCCCTGTGGGTGATGGCCCTGTCCGTGCGGCTGCTCGGCCTCAGCTCGTTCAGCATCCTGCTCCCCGAGGTCCTGATGGGCGTGGCCACCGTCGGCGTCGTGTACGCCACGGTGAAGCGCTACTGGGGCGCTGCGGCGGGCCTGCTCTCCGGCACGGTGATGGCCCTGACGCCGGTGGCCGTACTGATGTTCCGGTTCAACAACCCGGATGCCCTCCTCGTGCTGCTCATGGCGCTCGGTGCCTGGGCGACGCTGCGGTCGATCGAGCGCGGCTCGGCGCGGTGGTTCGTCCTCGTCGGCGTCCTCATCGGCCTGGGCTTCCTGACCAAGGCGCTGCAGGTGCTGCTCGTCGTCCCGGCGTTCGGCCTGGCCTACCTCCTGTTCGCAGACACCACCCTGCGGCGACGCATCACCGGCTCCCTCGCCGGGACCGCCGCCATGGTGCTGTCGGCCGGCTGGTGGGTCGCGATCGTCCAGCTCGTCCCTGCCAGCATGCGGCCCTACATCGGCGGCTCGCAGGACAACTCGTTCCTGTCGGTCACCTTCGGCTACAACGGCCTGGGCCGGATCAGCGGCAACGAGACCGGCTCGGTCGGCGGTGGGAACGGGTGGGGCGCCACCGGCATCACGCGGATGTTCTCCAGCTCCATCGGCGGGCAGATCTCGTGGCTCATCCCCTCCGCGCTCGTCCTGCTCGGCGTCGGCCTGTGGCTGCGCGGCCGGGCCCCGCGCACGGACCTGCGCCGCGCGGCCTACGTCGTGTGGGGCGGCTGGCTGCTCGTGACGGCAGTGACCTTCTCCTTCATGGCGGGCATCTTCCACGAGTACTACACGGTGGCCCTGGCGCCCGCCGTCGCCGCCCTCGTCGGCATGGGTGCGGCCGAGGCCTGGGAGCACCGGCGCCGACCGGTCGGGTCGGTGACCCTCGCCGTCGCCACTGCTGCCGCTGCCACGTGGTCCTTCATCCTGCTCTCGCGCACCGACTGGTCCAGCGTGCTGCGGGTGGGCGTCCTGGCGCTCGGGATGGCGAGCGCGTTCCTGCTCCTGGCCATCACCCAGCTGCACCGCCGGGCGGTGCCCCTGGTCGTGGCCGGGGCGATCGTCGCTGCGCTCGCCGGCCCCGCGGCATACAGCATCGACACGGTGCGCACGGCGCACACCGGCTCCATCGTGACCGCCGGCCCGAGCACGGGCCGCGGTGGTCCCGGAGGGGGCGGGCCCGGCGGCAACGGCGGCCCGCCGCAGGGCCTCGGCGGCCCCGCCGGCACGCAGGGCGGTACCACCCAGGGCGGCACGACGACCCAGGGGACCGTCCCCCGCGGCACGACGGGCGGCACCACCGGCCAGGCACGTGGTGGCATGGGCGGCCTGCTCGACGCCTCGACGCCGTCGACCGAGGTCGTGGCGGCCCTGTCAGCGAACGCCTCGTCCTACCGCTGGGTGGCCGCGGCCATCGGGTCGCAGAACGCGGCCGGCCTGCAGCTCGGCACGGGTCTACCGGTCATGGCCATCGGCGGCTTCAACGGCAGCGACCCCTCGCCCACCCTGGCGCAGTTCCAGCAGTACGTCGCCTCGGGGCAGATCCACTACTTCCTCGCAAGCAGCGGCGGCATGGGCGGCGGGCCCGGCGGGATGGGTGGCTCGGGCACCGGGTCGCAGATCTCCCAGTGGGTGCAGGCCAACTACACGCAGGTGAGCATCGGCGGCCAGACCTTCTACGACCTGACCCAGCCGCTGACCTCCACCGGTGGCACGGCGTCGACCACCACCCAGGCGTCGTGATGACCGGCCAGGAGCCGGCGGCCCCCGTCCTCGACGTGGTCGTGCCGGTCCACAACGAGCAGCACACGGTGGGCGCGTGCGTCCGGCGGCTGCACGCGCACCTCGTGCAGACCTTCCCGTACCCCTTCCGGATCACGGTGGCGGACAACGCCAGCACCGACGGCACCGCCGAGGTGGCCCGGGGACTGGTCGCCGGGCTGCCCGGGGTGGCGCTGGTCGAGCTGGAGCAGAAGGGCCGCGGACGGGCGCTCAAGCAGGTGTGGCTGGCGTCGGACGCGCCGATCCTGGCGTACATGGACGTCGACCTGTCGACCGACCTCGACGCCCTCTGGCCGCTGGTCGCACCGTTGATGTCGGGGCACTCCGACCTCGCCATCGGCTCGCGGCTGGCGCGGGGGGCCCGGGTGGTCCGCGGGGTGAAGCGCGAGGTCATCTCGCGCTGCTACAACCTGGTGCTGAGGGGTGCGCTCGGCGCACGGTTCTCCGACGCGCAGTGCGGCTTCAAGGCGATCCGCGCGGACGTCGCGGCCGAGCTACTGCCGATGGTGCAGGACCCGACGTGGTTCTTCGACACCGAGCTGCTCGTGCTCGCGGAGCGGTCGGGTCTGCGGATCCACGAGGTGCCGGTCGACTGGTACGACGACCCGGACTCGCGGGTCGACGTCGTGGCCACGGCACTGGACGACCTGCGGGGCGTCCGGCGCGTCCGGCGCGACCTGCGGCGGGGCGTCCTCCCCGTCGCGGACGTGGCCCGGCGGATGGGTCGGTTCCCCGTGGCTGGGCCGGCGGGCGCGGTCGGCGGTGGCGGTGCGGGCGACGGTGGCAGTGCGGACGACGGGACGGGCGCGGCCGGCACGGCCGTGGGCGGGCCGCTCGGCGCGGCCGTGGGCGGGACGTGGCAGCAGGCGCGGCGGTTCGCCGCCGTCGGGTTGCTGTGCACCGTCCTGCACCTGGGCCTGTTCGCGGCGCTGGTCCACCCCGTCGGCTCGACGCAGACGGCCAACCTGGTGGCGCTGCTGCTCGCGACGCTCGTCAACACCGGCCTCAACCGGCGCTGGACGTTCGGCGTGCAGGGTCCCGGCCGGCTGCGCCACCAGGCCCAGGGGCTGGTGGTCTTCGGGCTCACCTGGGCGATGACGGCGGGCGCGCTGGGCCTGCTCCACCTCGTGGACGCGCAACCGTCCACCACCGTCGCCACGGCGGTGCTGGGGGTGGCGACCGGCCTGTCGACGCTGGTGCGGTTCGTGGCGATGCGGTCGTGGATGTTCCGGCCCGCGGGAATCACGGCCCCTCCCGGGGAGGCCCTTCCCAGCCCGGGCGCGGCCGAGGCCCTCGGCACGAGGACCACCGCGCCGGCACTGCGTCACTGATCCGGATGCGGATCAGTGACGCAGCACCCGCACACCTGCTCCCACTGCCGGACGCGTCCCAGTCCCATCTGGCGGAGGCGGGAGACGCGGCCGGGGACGGACGAGCCCCACGCAGGTGCCGACGTCACCCGGCGGAGGCGGAGGGACGCCGTCGCTCGCCCTCCCCTGGGTCTCCGCCGCCCGCGACGTCACCTCGGAGGCGGAGGGACGCCGTCGCGGGCGGACGGGTTCGTTCCTCACCCGGCCGCCCGCTCCTCCCAAATCCCGCGCGTTCGAAAACGCGAAGATGGCCCCGACGAAAAGCGTGTCGGGGCCATCTTCGCGTTGGCGGAGGCGGAGGGATTTGAACCCTCGATGGGCGATTAACCCAAACCGCATTAGCAGTGCGGCGCCATAGACCGGACTAGGCGACGCCTCCACGCCCGGGTGCGGACACCCGAGCCCGCACAGGGTATCCGGCCCGCCCGCGGCGGGGCAAAGCGGCCCCACCGGTGGCGGTGGGACGCCTCAGCTGCAGATGTCCTGGTTCGCCGTCCGTGCCTTGATCGTCTCCGTCGACGAGCTCGGCGGGGTGGCCGTGATGGTCTGCTTGGGCAGCGGCTGGGTGCCCAGGCGGTTGGGGACCTCGACCGCCTTGGGGGCGCCGAGCCCCATGCTCAGCTCGAGCGTCGAGCCCAGCAGGGAGTCGGCCCGGATCTGCGCGCCCGGGTAGGCCGCCGCGACCGTGCGGGCGGCCTCCTTCATCCCGGGCCCGTAGCGGACGACCACGCCGCGGGTCGGCGTGCCCGAGCCGGAGACGTAGGTGTCGACGTGGAAGCCCTGGACGCTCAGCTCCGCGGCCGCCTGCTTCGCCAGGCCGGGCACCCCGGAGTCGTTGGTGACGCGCAGGTGGATGTCGCCCGGGCTCACCGTCAGGGCCGGCTGGGTCGTCGGGGACGCCGTGGCCGACGTCGTGCCCGACGGCACCTTGGTGCCCGGCAGCGGCTTGTCGTCGCGCATCGCGGTCCAGATGGTCTCCGCCGCAGGGGTCCACTGCACCCGGTTCGGGTCTGCCGGGTAGGTCTCGGTCGGCAGTTTGACGAACCGGATCTGGTCGGTGCCGATCCGCGCCAGGCTCTGCGCGATGTCCTTCATCTCGCCGACGTCGAGACCCGTGTCGGTGGTCATCGACTGGGTGGCCGCGTCGAGGAACCGGAACAGCTTGTCCGGGCGCAGCAGCAGCGAGGACTTGGTCGCCTCCTGGACGACCGAGGACATGAACGCCTGCTGCCGGTCGATGCGGCCGAGGTCCGAGCCGTCGCCGAGGGTCTTGCGCACGCGCACGTACCCCAGCGCCTGGGTGCCGTTGACCCGGCTCCGACCCGCCTTCAGGGTGAGGTGGCTGTCCTTGTCGTTGATCGGCACCGGGGTGCAGACGGTGACCCCACCGAGGGCGTCGACCATCTTCTTGAAGCCGCGGAAGTCAATGACGACGAAGTGGTCGATGTAGATGTCGGTCAGGCCCTCGAACGTGCGGATCGTGCACGCAGGGCCACCCAGGGTGAAGTTCGAGTTCCACTGACGGATGACGCCGTCGGCGACCTTGTCGCGGGGGTTCTTGCAGTCGCGCGGCGCCTTGGTCATCGAGTCACGCGGGATCGACACGACGATGGCGGACTTGCGGTCGGCGGACAGGTGGACGACCAGGTTGGTGTCCGAGCGCGCGCCGTAGATGCCGTACTCGGTCTGCTGCTTGCCCAGCGTCGTGCCCTGGCGGCTGTCCGAGCCCATCACGAAGATGTTGAGCGGCTTCAAGTTCGTCTGGGCGTCGGTCGTCGCCTGCTGCTTGGGCCGGTCGCCGAGCGCCTTGGTGATGTCGACGCGCTGGATGTTCCCGTTGAGCTTGACGTATGCCGCGATGCCCAGGACCAGCGCGGCGACCGTCAGCGCGGCGACCGCGAAGAGGCCGCGGCGCACCCAGGGGTGGCGGTGGTCCTGGCGGACCCGGTCGGACCGGCGGGTGACCGCCGGGGCCTGCTCCGTGCCGCCCTCCGAGGCACCGTGATCTCCGACGGCGGGCTGGTCGCCCGAGGCGGAGCCGTGGGTGGGCTCGCTCACATGCACCTCTCTGGTCAGGACAAGCCGCCCTCGGGGGCGGCTGAGGCGACCGATCGCCTCCGGGAGTCTAAGGGCGCAACCTGAGAACCTTCTCGGGATGCTCCCGCCACCTCAGACGCCGTAGCGGACGGGCCGGTTGGCCGCGGGGGACATATGGGTGCAGTTCGCCCCACGGCGGTGGGGTTTGATGGGCCCATGGACAGACGAGGGGTCGTCGGGGCAGTGGCAGCGGTGGCCGTGGTGGCGGCCGGCGGCGCCGGGGTCTGGTGGTGGCGGCACGACCAGGCCGAGCAGGAGGCGGACCGGGCCGCCCGCGCCGAGGTCACGGCATACGCCTCGGGGTGGTCCCAGCGCTCCTTCGCCAAGACGGGCACGGACTTCACCTCGCCCACGGCGACGGTGCAGGCGGACTTCACGCGCGCCACGTCGGGGCTCGGCTCCGGCCCGGTCACGGTCGCTCCGGGGGCAGTCCGCCGCACGGGCGACCGGGCGACCTCGACCCTGCGCGTCACGTGGACGCTGCCGGGCGGCGTGCCGTGGAGCTACGACGTCCCGGTGACGGTGGCGAAGCGGGACGGCGGGTCCTGGGCGGTCAGCCTGCCCACCGGCTCCTCGCCGTGGCACCCGACGCTGAAGAAGTCCGACCGGCTCATCGCCTCCCGGACCTGGGGCACCCGCGGCGACCTGCTGGACCGGTCGGGCACCGCGCTCATGCCGCTCGGCAAGGTCTACCCGGTGCAGCTCGACCCGGGCCGCGCGACCGCCGAGACGGCCAGGGCGCTGGAGAAGATCGTCGACGAGCCGTCCGGCAGCCTCGTGGCGAAGCTGGCCGCGGCCCAGAAGGCGGGGTCGAAGGCGCCCATCCCCGTCATCACCTACCGGCAGTCGGACTTCGACGCGCGGCGGGACAAGCTCGACGCGCTCAAGGGCGTCGTCTACCCGGCCCGGGAGCAGCCGCTCGGGCGGACGCGCACCTTCGGCCAGCCGCTGCTCGGCTCGTTCGGGCCCGTGAGTGCCGAGAAGGTCGCCGCGGGCAAGGGCCGCTACACCGCCGGCGACTACGCCGGCACCAGCGGGCTACAGGGCCAGTACGACGCCACGCTCGGCGGCACCCCCGGCGTCACGGTCACCTCCAGCGGCGCGCCGGACACCCCGCTGTTCCAGAAGGCCGCGGTCGACGGCAAGGACGTGAAGACCACGCTCGACCCGACGGTGCAGGCGGCAGCCGAGAAGGCGCTGACCGGCACCAAGGACGTGCCCTCGGCACTGGTGGCGGTCGACGTCAAGACCGGTGACGTGCTCGCCTCCGCGAACTCGCCCGAGCTCGGCCTCGACCGGGCGATCACGGGTCGCTACCCGCCGGGGTCCTCGTTCAAGGTCGCGACGACCTACGCCCTGCTCACCGGGAAGAAGGTCACGCCGGGCACCACCGTCACCTGCCCGAAGACCTTCGTCGTCGACGGCCGGTCGTACAAGAACTTCGAGGGCGAGGAGCTCGGCACCCCGAACTTCGCCGACGACTTCGCGCACTCGTGCAACACGGCATTCGTGCAGCTCTCCTCCCGGCTGGGCGACGGCGACATGGCCGCGGCCGGCAAGGCGCTCGGCATCGGCGCCGGCTGGGCGAAGACGCTCGGCGTGGCGGGTGCCTTCGACGGCAGCATCCCGACGAACAACGGCAAGACCGACAAGGCGTCCGCGTCCATCGGGCAGGGGCGCAACCTGGTCTCCCCGCTGGCCCTGGCTGTCATGGCCGGCAGCGTGGCGCGCGGCGCCTACGTCCCGCCGGCCCTGGTGACCGACCCCGACCCCGCGGGTGCGGACCGCTCGCCGCAGCAGCTCGACGCCGGCGTCGTGGACCAGCTCCGCACCCTCATGGGCCGGGTGGTCAGCGACGGGACGGCGACGGTGCTGCGCGGCACGCCCGGCGGCACGGTCCGCGGCAAGACGGGCACCGCGGAGTTCGGCACCGAGAACCCGCCGAGGACGCACGCGTGGTTCATCGGCTACCAGGGCGACCTCGCGTTCGCCGTCCTCGTCGAGGAGGGACGCAGCGGCGGCGCGGTCGCGGCCCCGGTCGCCAAGGCGTTCCTCACCGACCTCGCGTCGCGGCAGTAGCCCGCGGATCGGCCTGCGGGACAACGGCGTCCGGACACGCGACGAGGCCCCTCACCAGTCGGTGAGGGGCCTCGTCGTGAAGACTGTGGTTGGGCAGTCCTCGATCAGATCGGGCGAACGGCGTCAGCCTGGGGGCCCTTCGGACCCTGGGTGACCTCGAACTCCACACGCTGAGCCTCGTCCAGCGAGCGGTAGCCCGAGGAGTCGATGGCCGAGTAGTGGACGAACACGTCGGGGCCCCCGCCGTCCTGGGCGATGAAGCCGAAGCCCTTCTCAGCGTTGAACCACTTAACGGTTCCCTGTGCCATGGGGTTAACTCTTTCCTTTGTAGCCATTGGGAACCCGCACTTTGCGGGGCCCCAGGCTGCCGTACACAACCCCACCCGACGAGATCATGCTCGTCCACAGAAGCGAAAGGCCCGCGCGATGGTGCTGGCGGGCACTTCGTCGACCTGCGAGGAACTGCTTGGTGCAACCGCGAGAGACGCTAGCACGCGACGCAGGCGGCGTGGAGGTGCGGCAGACCAAATTTCCGTCAACCGGGCAAAGCTCCCGACACCGGGTCCCCAAAGGCTCCACGCGCACCCAAACCGAGGTGGTCACAGGCCTCCTCAACGGACGCGTCAACCGTTCGGATCGATCCGGCACAGCTCCCTCACCTGCATCTTTACCGTCCCCTGACCCGGTGCGACAGTTCCGGCCACCATTTCTTCAGGTTGCCCAGGGGACGTCATGCACCTACGCCTTGCCTCTCGAGGAGTCGCCGCGCTCGCGGTCGCCCTCCTCACGACGTATGCCGCGGGGTCGGCCTACGCCGACTCCATCCCGGTCGTGGACGGGGACACCGCCGCCATGTCCACCACCGACATCGCAGTCTCCGGCTGCACCCTTCCCGTCCAGCGCGACGGCCTCGTCACGGTCAAGCGCAACGGCAACGCGCACCTGACGCCAGGTGCGGACTTCAGCCTGGTCTGGTCCAGCAGCGACACCAACGTCACGGTCGAGCGCACGGACACCACGCAGAAGGTGCCGGCCACCTACGACCAGAACGGCCAGGACTCCTTCCAGGTCGGCATCCGCACGACCATCAAGGCCAGTGCGGCCAGCACCGGGCAGTCGACCGTCTCGGTGAAGGTGACCCAGCCGGGCTACACCAGCATGACCGCCGCGACCTACGCGGTGAGCTGGAGCTGCAGCACGAACACCGCACCGGTCCTCACCATCGGGGGCGTCACCAACGGCGCGTCTTACGAGTACGGCAGCGTCCCGGCCGCCAGCTGTTCCTGGACCGACGACCACGACGGCTCGGGCACGGTCCTGCCGACCGTCAGCGGGCCGAGCGGCAAGCTCGGCACCCAGACGGTCAGCTGCAGCAAGACCGACTCGGCCGGCCTCGTCGGCACGGCCTCGGCCAGCTACTCGATCGTCGACACGACCGGTCCCGTGCTCGGCACCGTGGCGGACGTCTCGGCCTCGGCCGTCGACGCCAGCGGCGCAGCGGTGACCTACACCGCGCCGACCGCGACCGACGCGGTCGACGGCGACCGCCCGGTGACCTGCGCACCGGCGTCGGGCTCGACCTTCTCGCTCGGCAGCACCACGGTTACCTGCTCGGCCACCGACCTCACCGGCAACAAGGGGACGACCACCTTCGCAGTGAAGGTCGCAGACACCACCGCCCCCGTCGTCACGGTGCCCAAGGACGTCACCCTCGCGGCGACCAGCCCGGCGGGCGCCGCGTACTCGTACACCGCGACCGCGACGGACAACGTGGACGGCGACCTCACGCCCTCCTGCAGCCCGGCCTCGGGCAGCACCTTCGCGTTCGGTGACACCAAGGTCACCTGCAGCGCCGGCGACAAGGCCGGCAACACGAGCAGCGCGTCCTTCGTCGTCACCGTCCAGGACAAGACGGCGCCGGTCGTGACGGTCCACGAGCCGAAGTCCGTGGAGGCCACCGGCCCCGACGGCGCGGTCGTCAGCTGGGAGGCTGCGACGGCCACCGACGACGTTGACGGCAGCCGTCCGGTCACCTGCGACCACGCCAGCGGCGCCACCTACCCGGTGGGCAGCACGACCGTGACCTGCTCGGCCGACGACACCCACGGCAACACCGGCACGGCGACCTTCGCGGTCGTCGTCACCGACACGACGCCGCCGGCGCTCGACCTGCCGAAGGCCGTCACTGCGGAGGCGACCAGCCCCAACGGTGCCGTGGTGAGCTGGAAGGCCTCGGCCACCGACCTCGTCGACGGCGCCGTGGACCTGAGCTGCGACCCGGCCTCGGGCACCCAGTTCGCGCTCGACGCACCCGCGACGGTGACCTGCACCGCGACCGACTCGCACGGCAACCCGGCGACCGGCTCCTTCACGGTCACGGTGAGGGACACCACCGCACCCTCGCTGCCGTCCTTCACGGACGTCACCGCCGAGGCCACGGGCCCCCAGGGCGCAGCCGTCGAGTACTCGGTCGACCCGGCGAAGGACCTGGTCGACGGCGACGTCGCCCTGACCTGCTCGCCGGCGAGCGGCTCGACGTTCAAGCTCGGCGCGACCACGGTCACGTGCACCGCGACCGACAAGCACGGCAACGCCGACAGCGGCACGTTGACCGTGACGGTGCAGGACACGACGCCGCCGACGTTCGACCCGATCTCGGTCGACACGGCCGAGGCCACCGGCCCGGACGGTGCAGCGGTGACGTTCGCGCCGCACGCCACGGACACCGTCGACGCGACCCCCGCGATCGCCTGTGACCACGCGTCCGGCTCGACCTTCCCGCTGGGCGCCACGCAGGTCACCTGCACGGCGACGGACTTCTCGGGCAACAAGTCGGCGCAGACCTTCACGGTCAACGTCGCCGACACCACGGAGCCAGTCGTGAGCACCCCGCCGAGCCAGACGATCGAGGCCACCTCGGCCGCCGGCGCGGCATACACGTGGGTGATGCCGACCGCGACCGACCTGGTCGACGGCGACCGTCCGGTGACCTGCGACCACGAGCAGGGCAGCACCTTCCCGCTCGGGACGACGGTCGTGACCTGTTCGGCGAGCGACCTGAGCAAGAACGTCGGGTCGTCCTCCTTCACCGTCACGGTCCAGGACACCACCGCTCCGGCGTTCGGCGCCGCGCCGAACCTCACGGCCGTGGCGACCTCGGCGAGCGGGGCCAAGGTCACCTACACCAACCCGGTGGCCACCGACCTGGTCGACGGCGCGACCGCTGTCACCTGCGCCCCGGCGAGCGGCAGCACCTTCCCGCTCGGCACCACGACGGTGATCTGCACGTCGACGGACCAGGCCGGCAACACGGCGACGAAGACCTTCACGGTCACGGTCACGGTGGCGTGGAGCGGGTTCCTGGCCCCGGTCACCGAGGGCGGGTCGTACAAGCAGGGCAGCACGATTCCGGTGAAGTTCGCCCTCACGGGCGCCTCGGCCGGCGTGACGAACCTGCAGGCCACCCTCTGGCTGCGGAAGCTGCCGTCGGCGACGACCGGTTCGGACCCCGTGGCCGTGTCGACCTCTGCTGCCACGACCGGGAACCTGTTCCGGTACACGGACGGGCAGTACCTGTTCAACCTCAACACCAAGCCGCTCGGGGTCGGCAGCTACGAGCTGCGCGTCGACCTCGGTGACGGCGTCGCACGCACCGTGACGATCAGCTTGCGCTGACCCCCTCGGTGGAGCGCGGCCCGGGACCTGCTGGTCCCGGGCCGCGTTGCGTTCCCCGATGGTGGCGCCCCGGTGGCGCCCGGCGCGCCTCAGACGCCGCGGACCGCGAGCACGGGCGGCCGGTCCCCGCGGATGACGGCCACCATGTCGACGACGCGCCGGGTGGCGCGGACGTCGTGGGCGCGGAACACGGTGGCGCCCAGCCACGCCGCGACGGCCGTGGACGCGAGCGTCCCCTCGAGCCGCTCGTCGGGCTCGAGCCCGAGCGACTCCCCCACGAAGTCCTTGCGGGACAGCGCCTGCAGGATCGGGAAGCCGAGGGCCGCGATGTCGGCGGTGTGCCGCAGCACCTCCAGCGAGTGGGCGGTCGTCTTCCCGAAGTCCAGCGTGGGGTCCACGAGGATGCGCTCGGCCGGTATGCCGGCCTGCTGGGCGGTGCGCGCGCCGGCGGCCAGGGTCCGCAGCACGTCCCGGACGACATCGAGCGGGTCCGGCCCGTAGGTCACCTTCACCGGGTCGGTCCGCGGCGGGAGGCCACCGGTGTGGGACACGACGACGCCGGCGCCGATCTGCGCGGCGACGCCGACCAGCTCGGGGTCGTGCCCCGCCCAGGTGTCGTTGACGAGGTCGATGCCCACGGTCCCCGCCTCGCGGGCGACCTCCGAGCGCCAGGTGTCCAGCGACAGAATCAGGTCGGGGTAGGTCTCGCGCGCGTGGGCGAGGAAGGGCAGGACCCGCTCGACCTCCTGCTCCGCGCTGACGTGCTCACCCTCCTGGCCCGCCCGGACCCCGCCGACGTCGACGATGTCGGCACCGGCCGCGACGTGGGCGTCGAGGGCGCGCTTCGCCGAGTCGAGGTCGGCGTGCCGGTTGCCGGCGAAGAACGAGTCCCTCGTGCGGTTGATGATGCCCATGACGGCCGGGCTGCCCGCGTCGAACGTGCGACCCCGCAGGACGAGCGGTGGCGTGCGGGGCAGCACCAGCGGCTGCGGCTCGGGCCGGTGCGGACCGCCCTGGTCCGACTCGGGCTGGCGTGGCTCGGGAGGCGTCACGCCGGCCATCCTCGCACCCACACCTGCGGTGTATAGGGTCGGCTCGTGGCCTTCGACTTCAGCATCAGCCCCGCCCTGGAGGAGCAACGCCGCCGGGTCGCCGAGTTCGTGGTGACCGAGGTGGTCCCGCTGGAGCAGCGGGTGTTCCGTGACGGCATGACCGACGCGCTGCGGCGCGACCTGCAGGGACGGGCCAAGGCGGCCGGGGTGTTCGCCCCGCAGGCGCCGAGGGAGCACGGCGGCGGGGGCTTCCGCTTCGACGAGTCGGCGGTGCTGCTCGAGGAGGCCGGGTACTCCCTGCTCGGCCCGCTCGCGCTCAACTGCGCCGCCCCGGACGAGGGCAACATCCACCTGATCCACCAGACGGGCACCCCCGAGCAGCACGCGGCATACCTGCGCCCGCTCGTCTCCGGGGAGGTGCGCTCGTGCTTCTCGATGACCGAGCCGCCGCCCGGGGCGGGGTCCGACCCGTCCGCGCTGCGCACCACCGCGCGGCGCGTCGACGGCGGGTGGGTCCTCGACGGCGACAAGTGGCTCATCACCGGCGCCGACGGCGCGGCGTTCTCGATCGTCATGGCGCGCAACACCGGTGACGACGCCCCCGAGGGCGCCACGATGTTCCTCGTCGACGCCGACAACCCCGGCTTCGTCGTCGGCGACCACATCGACACGATCGACGCGACCGGCGTCGGCGGGCACTGCCGCGTGACGATCCGCGACTGCTTCGTCCCCGACGACCGAGTGCTGGGCGAGCCCGGACGCGGCTTCCAGAGCGCCCAGGTGCGGCTCGCCCCCGCGCGCCTGACCCACTGCATGCGCTGGCTGGGCGCCGCCCGGCGGGCCCACGACATCGCGCTCGAGCGCGCGGTGGGCCGCGAGCTGTTCGGGTCGCGGCTGGCCGACCTGGGGATGGCCCAGGCGCTCATCGCGGAGAACGAGATCGACCTCGACGCCGCCCGCACCGTCGTCCGCCACGCGGCCTGGCAGATCGCGGAGGGGTCGCGCAGCAGCGAGGAGTCCTCGCGCGCCAAGGTGTTCGTGAGCGAGGCGGTGTGCCGCGTCGTCGACCGCTCGGTCCAGCTCGCCGGCGGCATGGGCACCTCAGAGGAGCTCGTGCTCGGCCGGATCTACCGCGACATCCGCTCGTTCCGGATCTACGACGGCGCCACCGAGGTGCACAAGATGTCGATCGCCCGGCGTGCGGCGAAGCGGGCCGCCGAGCGGCTCGCCGCCCGCGGCGAGGTGCTCGGCCACCGGGCCGCCGACGGTGACGGCTCCGGCCGGGACGGCTCCCGCAGCGAGGGCTCCGGCGAGTGAGCGCACACGAGGAGGTCCGCGGCATACCCCGCGCCTCGTTCACGGCCTGGGCGGCCGAGGCGGTGCCGGGCCTCGGCGAGGACTGGCACGCGGAGGTCATCTCGGGCGGCCTGTCGAACATCACCTACCGCGTCACCGGGGCCGAGCGGACCGTCATCGTGCGCCGCCCCCCGATGGGCAAGCTGCTGCCGAGCGCGCACGACATGGCGCGCGAGCACCGGGTGCTGGCCGCCCTGCAGGGCACCACCGTCCCCGTGCCCGAGGTGCTCGCGCTGTGCGAGGACCCGGAGGTCGTCGGGGCACCGTTCTACGTCATGGCCGAGGTCACCGGTGACGTGCACCGCGAGCCGGAGGAGGCCGCCGGACTCACCGAGGCGCAGCGCGACGCGTGGAGCGACGCGCTCGTGGCCGTCCTGGCCGCGATCCACGCGGTCGACCTCGACGCGACCGGCCTGCGCGACTTCGGCCGCCCGTCGGGCTACCTCGAGCGCCAGCTTCGCCGCTGGTCCGGGCAGTGGGAGGCCAGCCGCACGCGCGAACTGCCCGCGATGGACGAGCTCGTGCGACGGCTCGAGGCCGGGCGGCCGCAGGAGGGCGAGGTCACGCTCGTCCACGGCGACTACCGGCACGACAACACCCTCGTGCGGGTCGGCCCCGAGGGACGGCCCGAGGTCGCCGCGGTCGTCGACTGGGAGCTGAGCACGCTCGGCGACCCGCTCGCCGACCTCGCCACGTGGCTCACCTACTGGACCGGGCGCGACACCGAGGGCCGGCCGCTCATCGTCGGGGCGGGGGTGCCGGCGATGCCCGGCTTCCCGTCCGCGGAGGAGCTCGCCCGCCGGTATGCCGTGGCCACCGGCCGCGACGTGTCGCACCTGGACTGGTACCGCGCCTTCACCGACTTCCGCCTCGCCGTCATCGCCGAGGGCGTGCACGCCCGCTACCTGGCGGGTGCGGCGAGCGGTCCCGGGTACGACCGCGCCGGCGCCTCGGTGCCGCTGATCGTCGAGCGCGCCCTGTCCCATCTGGCCTGACACCGGGCGGCTCTGACCGACCCTGCTCGGCCTCACCTCGGGTCGGCGTTTGGGTGCCCAGAGGGTCGGACAACCGACCACTTGGGCACCCGATCCCGGGAGAGAGGGGTCAGGAGTCGAAGCCGAGGCCGGCGGCGTCGAGGGCGCGCAGCCACAGGTTGCGCCGGCCCTGCCGCTCGTCGGCGCGGGCGAGAGACCACCGGGTGAGCTCGATCCCGGCCCAGGCCAGCGGCTCCGGCGGGAACGGCATCGGCATCTCGCGCACCATCTGCAGCCGCGTGCGCTCGGTGCTGCGGGCGTCGAGCAGGTCGAGCATGACCTGCGCGCCGAAGCGGGTCGCGCCCACGCCGAGCCCGGTGTAGCCGAGGGCGTAGGCGACCCGGCCGTCGAGGGCCTCGCCGTAGAACGCGCAGAACCGGGTGCACGTGTCGATGGCCCCGCCCCACCGGTGGGTGAAGCGCAGCCCCTCGAGCTGGGGGAAGGTCTCGAAGAAGTGGCCGGCGAGGCGGTCGAACGTCTCGGGCCGCTGGTCGAGGGAGGGCGCCAGCCGGCGGCCGTAGTGGTAGATCGCGTCGTAGCCGCCCCACAGGATGCGGTTGTCGTCGGTCAGCCGGTAGTAGTGGAACTGGTTCGTCATGTCGCCGACACCGGCCCGGCTGGCCCAGCCGAGCGAGGCGAGCTGGGCGTCGCTCAGCGGCTCGGTCATGAGGACGTAGTCGTAGACGGGCACGGTGTGCAGCCGGACCCGGCGCAGCAGCGACGGAAAGGCGTTGGTACCCAATGCGACCCGGTCGGCGCGGACGACGTGCCCGGTCGAGGCGCTGACCTCGACACCGGCACCGTGGCGTCGCAGCCCGGTCGCCCTGGTGCCCTCGACGATGCGGACGCCGAGCGACTCGGCAGCCCGGGCCAGGCCCCAGGCGAGGCGAGCCGGGTCGACCATCGCCGTCTCGTCGCGGTCCCAGACGCCAGCGACGTACGTCGGTGAGTCCAGCTGCGCGCGCACTGCGTCCCTGTCGAGGAACTCGCCCGGCTCGTCGGCCAGCCACTCGACCTGGTGCGGCTCGGTGGCCACGGTCAGCGCGCCCGACCGCCGGAAGTCGCACTCGATGCCGTACCGCTGCACGGTGGCCTCGATGCCGTCGAGGTTCTCCCGGCCGAGGCGGCGCAGCGCGTCCATCTCCTGGGGCCACCGCGCCCTGCCGTTGGCCTCGCCGTGGGTGAGGCTCGCCGCGCAGAAGCCGCCGTTGCGACCCGAGGCGGCCCAGCCGACCGACCCGGCCTCGAGAACGAGGACGTCCCGGGAGGGGTCGGTCTCCTTCGCCAGCAGGGCCGTCCAGAGGCCGCTGTAGCCGCCGCCGACGACGAGCAGGTCGGTGTCGACGGACCGGTCCAGCGGCGGCCGTGGCGCCGGCCGGTCCGGGCGGTCGAGCCAGAACACCGACGGCGCGGCGTCGGCGAGGGCCGGGTGGCGCGGCTGTTCAGTAGGCGCGCTCGCCTGCCCGGCTGCCTGGCCAGACGTCCGGGTGGATGCCCTGCTGGACACCCTGCTCGACGTCCGGCCAGCCACCCGCCCGAACCTGGACTCGGGCGTCGTCCCCCGCATCACCCAGCTCCGCCGCGTCAGGCGTCGGCGCCGGTGTAGTGCCGGTCTGCCACCGCGAGCGCCTCGTCGAGGATCGCCAGGCCCTCACGCACCTCGTCCGCCGTCGTGGTGCACGGCGGGACGACGTGGGTCCGGTTGAAGTGGGTGAACGGCCACAGCCCGCGCTCCTTGCAGGCAGCGGCGAAGTCGTTCATCGGCTTGGCGTCTGCCCCACCGGCGTTGAAGGGCACGAGCGGCTCCCGGGTGGCGCGGTCGCGCACGAGCTCCACAGCCCAGAACGCGCCGAGGCCGCGGACCTCGCCGACCGACGGGTGCCGCTCGGCGAGCTCGCGCAGCCCGGGGCCGATGACGTCGGCGCCCAGGGAGCGGGCGTGCTCGACGATGCCCTCCTCGCGGAACACCTCGATCGAGGCGACCGCGGACGCGCAGGCCAGCGGGTGGCCCGAGTAGGTGAGGCCGCCGGGGAACGGGCGGGAGTCGAACGTCTGGGCCACGCGCTCCGAGATGACGACGCCGCCCAGCGGGACGTAGCCGCTGTTGACCCCCTTGGCGAAGGTGATGAGGTCCGGCGTGACGCCCCAGTGGTCGACGGCGAACCACTCGCCGCAGCGGGCGAACCCGGCCATGACCTCGTCGGCGATCATCACGACCCCGTGCTCGTCGCAGATCTCGCGCACGCCGGCGAGGTAGCCGGGCGGCGGCACGAGGATGCCGTTGGTGCCGACGACCGTCTCCAGGATGATCGCGGCGACCGTGTGCGGTCCCTCGACCATGAGCAGGTCGCGCAGGTGCTGCAGCGCCCGCTGCGACTCCTCCTCCTCGGTGGTCGCGTGGAACGCCGAGCGGTAGAGGTACGGGCCCCAGTGGCGCACCACACCCGGCATACCGGGCTCGGAGGGCCAGCGTCGCGGATCACCGGTCAGGGCAATGGAACCCGCGGTCGCGCCGTGGTAGCTGCGGTAGGCAGCGAGCACCTTGTGCCGGCCGGTGTGCAGACGAGCCATGCGGATCGCGTTCTCGTTGGCCTCGGCCCCGCCGTTGGTGAAGAACACCCGGTTGAGGTCACCCGGCGCGATCTCCGCGATGAGGCGGGCCGCCTCGGAGCGGGCGTCGTTGGCGAAGGCCGGGCTGATCGTCGTGAGGCGTGCCGCCTGCTCCTGGATCGCGGCGACGAGCTTGGGGTGCTGGTAGCCGATGTTCACGTTGACGAGCTGGCTGGAGAAGTCGAGGTAGCGCTTGCCGGAGTAGTCGGTGAAGTACGAGCCCTGCGCCGAGGCGATCGGCAGCGGGTCGATGAGCGCCTGCGCCGACCAGGAGTGGAAGACGTGCGCGCGGTCGTCGCGCCGGACCCGCTCCTCCGAGGCGGTGGTCACGACGTCGAGGCTCATCAGCGGGTCCTGGGGAAGCCGAGGTCGACCGACGACGTGGCCGGGTCGGGCCAGCGCGAGGTGACGACCTTGCCGCGGGTGTAAAAGCTGATGCCCTCGGGCCCGTACATGTGGGTGTCGCCGAAGAGCGAGTCCTTCCAGCCGCCGAAGGAGTAGTACGCGACGGGCACGGGGATCGGCACGTTGATGCCGACCATGCCGACCTGCACGTCGTACTGGAACTGCCGGGCCACGCCGCCGTCGCGGGTGAAGATGGCGGTGCCGTTGGCGTACTGGTTGGCGTTGATGAGCTCGAGGCCCTCCTCGTAGGTGTCCACGCGTACGACCGACAGCACCGGCCCGAAGATCTCGTCGGTGTAGACGGTCATCTCCGGCTGCACGTGGTCGAGCAGCGTGGTGCCGAGGAAGAAGCCCTCCTGCGGGTGCTCGCCGGTGCGGCCGTCGACGACGACGCTCGCCCCCGCGGCCTCGCCCGCGTCGACGTAGCCGGCCACCTTGTCGCGGTGCTCGGCGGTGATGAGCGGCCCCATGTCCGTGTCGGGGTCGGCGCCGTCGCCCACGGTCAGCTTGGGGAGCCGGGCGGCGATCGCGTCGACCAGCGGCTGCGCGACGTCGCCGACCGCGACGGCGACCGACAGCGCCATGCACCGCTCGCCGGCAGCGCCGTATGCCGCGGAGACGACCGCGTCGGCCGCCATGTCGACGTCGGCGTCAGGCAGGACGAGGGCGTGGTTCTTGGCGCCGCCGAGGGCCTGCACCCGCTTGCCGTTGGCCGTACCGCGCTCGTAGATGTACTTGGCGATGGGGGTCGAGCCGACGAACGACACGGCCGCCACGTCCGGGTGGTCGAGCAGGGCGTCGACGGCGAGCTTGTCGCCCTGGACGACGGTGAAGACGCCGTCGGGCAGCCCGGCCTCCTTCCACAGCTCGGCCAGGAACAGCGCGGCCGAGGGGTCCTTCTCGCTCGGCTTGAGGACGAACGCGTTGCCGCACGCGATCGCGTTGGCGCACATCCACAGCGGCACCATGGCCGGGAAGTTGAAGGGCGTGATGCCGGCGACGACCCCCAGCGGTTGCCGGATCGAGTACACGTCGACGCCCGTCGACGCCTGCTCGGAGTAGCCACCCTTGAGCAGGTTCGGCACCCCGGTGGCGAACTCGACGTTCTCGAGGCCGCGCGCGATCTCCCCCGCCGCGTCGGAGAGCACCTTGCCGTGCTCGGCCGTGATGATCGCGGCGAGCTCGTCGGTGCGAGAGTGCAGCAGCTCGCGCATCGCGAACAGCACACCGGCGCGCTGCGACAGCGAGGAGTGCCGCCACTCGCGGGCCGCGGCGCGGGCGCTGGCGACCGCCGCGTCGACCTCCTCCACGGAGGCGAGGTCGACCTCGCCGGACGTCTCGCCGGTGGCCGGGTTGTACACGGGGGAGGTCCGGCCGGAGGTGCCCTCGTGGCGACGGCCGTCGACCCAGTGGGGGATGCGCGTGGTCATGCCGCCCACGATACGAACCAGTCGCTGGTCACACAATACGTCGATTGCTACGGTACAAACCGTGACCGCCGTCCTGTCCGCCCTCGAGGAACGCCTCGAGGACCCCACCGCCAAGGGGCTGGCGCACGCCGTCTCCGCGGCTGTCCGCGACGGCGTCCTGCGCGCCGGCGACCGGCTGCCACCGATCCGGGTCGTCGCCACCGAGCTGGCGATGTCGCCGACCACCGTCAGCGCCGCGTGGGGCCTGCTCACCCGGTCGGGCACCGTGTCCACCGACGGGCGCCGCGGCACGCGCGTGCTCGAGCAGGGCGTCCCGGGCGCCGGCGGCCGGTACCGCACGGCGCTGGACCGGCACACGGCATTCGCCCTCGACCTGTCCACCGGCGTCCCCGACCCGGCGCTGCTGCCCGACCTCGGCGCGGCCCTGCGCAGCCTGCCCGCGGCGCCTGCCACGGGCAGCTACCTCGACGACCCCGTGCTGCCCGAGCTCGCCGAGGCGCTGCGCGCGGACTGGCCGTACGACCCCGCCGAGCTCACCGTCGCCGACGGCGCGATGGACGCGATCGACCTCCTGGTGCGCACGACCTTGCGCTTCGGCGACCGGGTCGTCGTCGAAGACCCCGGCTTCCCGCCGTTGCTCGACCTGCTCGAGTCGGTCGGGGCGCAGGTGGTCGGTGTGCCCGTCGAGGACGAGGGGCTCGACCCCGACGCGCTGGCCGCCGCCCTGCGCGACGGCGCGCGGGCCGTCTTCCTCCAGCCGCGCGCCCAGAACCCCACGGGCGTCGGCACCAGCGAGCGCCGGGCGCGGGCCCTGGCCCGGCTGCTCGACGGCTCGGACGCGCTCGTCGTCGAGGACGACTCGGCATACGGCCTGTGCACCACGCCCCTCGTCAGCCTGGGGCGGTGGCTGCCGGGCTCGACCGTCCACGTCCGCTCGTTCTCCAAGGCCTACGGTCCGGACCTGCGGCTCGCCGCGATGAGCGCGCCGCCGGAGGTGCACCGTGCCGTGACCGCCCGCCGCCAGCTCGGGCAGGGGTGGTCCAGCCGGCTGCTCCAGCAGGTGCTCGTGCAGCTGCTCACGGGTGCCGGCGAGGAGGTGGCCCGGGCCGCGAGCACGTATGCCGCGCGGCGGGCAGCGCTCGTTGCCGCCCTGGGCGAGCGGGGCGTGGAGGTCGGCGGGTCCGAGGGGCTCAACGTGTGGGTGCCGGTCGGGGACGAGACCGCGGCGGTCGTCCGGCTGGCCAGCCAGGGGATCGGCGTCGCGCCGGGTCGGCCGTTCCGGGTGGGGACGACCGGCGAGGCCGGGCACGTGCGGCTGACCGTCGGGCTCGTCGACTCGGGCGTGCCCGAGCTGGCCGACGCCCTGGCCGCGGCCGCCCGGTCGGCGGGCTGGCGGGGCGGGCGCTGAGCAGGCGGCACCCGCGGCGGCGCACCAGTCGGCCACGAGTGCGGCGCGGGCCGGCGCGGGCCGGCGCCGGGCGGCGCGACGGTGCCACCGACCCCCGGACGGCACGAAGGCCGGGCTGCAGGGTTGCCCGGCCTTCGGCCATCCACCCGAAGGTGGACGACTGTGTTCCCCGGTCCTCAACGCTAGAGGGCGCCCAACTCGGACGACTCCCACAATTGTTGTACCCACGAGGGGCCGGACGCACGTGAAGCGGGGGATGTGCTCGGCCCGGCCATCACGAGGGCGACTCGTGACGGATCCGGCGCGAATCGCCCTCCCGACCGCGCAGCGAGGGCGACTTCTGACGCTTCCGGCGCGAATCGCCCTCGCGCCCGAGCGGTTCCTGGCGGAGGGCGTGGGACTCCGCGGGCTCGCTCGCCGCGACGGCTCCCGCGTGCTCAATGCGCAGGAACCGGACGGGCCTCGTACCTCGGCCCGCCCGAACCCTGCGCGCGGAGGGCGTGGGATTCGAACCCACGATGACGTTGCCGCCATAGCGGTTTTCAAGACCGCCGCACTAGGCCACTATGCGAGCCCTCCTTGGGCAGCGATTGTGCCGTACCGCGGCACACGAGGCGTCGAGGGTTCCACCGACCCCGCCGAGCCACCGCCGGGGTAGCGTCGGCGCGTGTCCCTGGCCGTGGCCCTGCCCTGCGCCGTCCTGTCGGCCGTCGCGTACGGCACCTCGACGGCGGTACAGCATCGCGCCGCGCACCGGGGCACGGGACGGGCCGACGCCCGCGGGGTCCTGCGGCTGCTGCGCGACCCCCGCTGGCTGGCCTCGGTCGGCGGCGACACCCTCGGCCTCGTGCTGCAGGTCGTCGCCCTCGCGACCGGCCCGGTACTCGTCGTGCAGCCGCTGCTCGTCCTCGCCGTCCCCGTGGCCCTGCCGGTCGGTCGCCTCCTCGGCGGACCTGCGCCCGGCTGGCGCGACTACGTCGCCTGCGGCGGGATCCTCGCCGCCCTCGCCGCCTTCTTCGCGCTGGTCGGCGACCCCGGCCACGCCCGCCCGCTGCCGGCCGCCGAAGCGGCGTGGGCGGTGGTGGTCGCCGCGGTCGTGGGCGCCGTGCTGATGCTCGCCGTCCGCCGCGGGTCCGCGACGGCCCGGGCGGCGGTGTACGGCGCGGTGGCCGGTGCCGGGTTCGGCCTCGTCGGCGTGCTGCTCGATGCCGTCGCGGGTCGCTGGCAGCGCGCCGGGCTGTCCGGCTTCGCCGACCCCGACGGGTGGGTGCCACTCCTCGCGCTGCTGCTCACGGGTGCGGCCGCCCTCGTCCTGACCCAGGTCTCGTTCCAGGTCGGCGCCCTCGGCGCGAGCTTCCCTGCCAATGAGGTCGCCGCCCCGGTGGTCGCCGTGGTCCTCGCGGCCGCCCTGCTGCACGAACGGCTCCCGGTCTCGCCCGCGCACCTCGCGGCATACCTGCTCTGCGTGGCCGTGCTCGCGGCCGGCACCGTCCAGCTCGCCCGCGGGATGTCGGCCCCCGAGCCGACCGGCGAACCGGAGCCCACCACGCACCCGGGCGATCGCTCGACGAGCCCCTGACCAGCGCCTTTGTTAGGGTCGACGGATCCCCTCAAGGAGGTCGAACCATGGCAAAGCTGTCCTTCCTCGCTGGTCTGGCGGCGGGCTACGTGCTCGGTGCCAAGGCCGGCCAGAAGCGCTACGAGCAGATCAAGGGCAAGGCGACCCAGGTCTGGTCCAGCGACCCGGTCCAGTCGAAGGTCGACACGGTCGTGCAGACGGTCAAGGACCAGGCACCGGTCGTCGCGGCGAAGGTCGGCGACGCGGCGAAGACCGCCGGCTCGGCCGCACGCGAGCGCGTGACGGGCGAGCACCTGCCGGAGACGCTGCACCGCGGCACCGACGGCCGGCTGCACACCGACACCACCGGCTTCGGCCCGGGCCCCGGCAAGCTCCCCTAGCCGCGCCCCGTCCCCCACTTGTTGCCAGCCGGTGGTCACCGGGACCGGAAAACGGCCCGCTCGTGACCACCACGTGGCAACAAGTGGGAAGAACACGGCAGACGAGAGCGGCGCGACCCACCCCTGGAGTCGCGCCGCTCCTGCGTCCCCTCACCGTGCGGTTCCCTCGACCCGCACGCCGTCCTGCCTCAGCGGCGCCGCCGGGCGGGCCCGACCGGGCGCGTGCTGGGAACCCCCGACCAGCACCTTCCACGACCGAACCCACCCGACGACGTGCCCCGAGGGGCGTGGCGGCGACGTGTTCCCGACGCCGACCGCCGGGAGCAGCGGCACCCCTGTTGCCGCCGCTCCAGCGTCGGACGGCCACCCGCGATCCTCATGCCCCTGCACGACATCCCGGGTGTCCTTCCTGTGTTTCCCACCGCCTCGTCCCCCGACCAGGCTGACGACGGAAGGAGCACCGGAAGCCGGCCCTGATACACGGGCGCCGAGAAAAGTTGCCGAGCTCCCGCGGGTATCACCCGGACCTCGCCGTTCTCCTGTCAGGTGACGCGATCGCTCACTACGCTGACCGTGCAGCAGCGCGGTCCGCACCAGGCCAGGAGAACCGATGACCGCAGACGTCCCGCCCCCGCAGGGGAGCCCCGGGCGCATCCCCCGCGTGGCCGTGCCCCGCTCGGCCGAGCGCCGCCTCGACGTGCGCGTGCTCGACCCGGCCAAGGCCGTCCGCCTCGACGGGGACGACGCGCTCAGCCCGACGATCTACAGCGGCAACCGGCTCATCGTGCCCGGCCTGCCCACCCGCTCGGGCGAGGGCCCCATCGGCGCCCTGACGCAGATCGCCGAGCGCCTGGGGTATGCCGCGGTGCCGCGCCGCGACGAGCAGCTCGAGGCGCTGCTCGACCGGTACGAGCTCGGCGACGAGGCGGACGCCGTCGCCGCGACCGTGGTGGAGTTCCGGCCGCTGCCGGACCGCCCGGTCGAGGCCCCCGACGCGTGGCTGATCCTGCAGACGCTGCGGGCCGAGGACCCGTCCGCTGCCAAGGGCGTCAGCCTCAGCCACATCATGACCGCGTCCGGGTACGGCGACGGGGTCGGCTACGGCGACGGCGTGGGTTACGGCGACGGGGTCGGCTACGGCGACGGCGTCGGCTATGGCGACGGTGTGGGTTACGGCGACGGGGTCGGGTACGGCGACGGCGTCCAGCTCCCCGGCGGCGGCCCCTCGGCCCGGCGACCGGTCGTCTGGGCGGCCCCCGACCCGCGCTCCCGTCGCGTCAAGGACGGCCCCGTCGTGGCCCTGCTGGACACCGGCATCGGCGAGCACCCCTGGTTCCGCCACGGCGTCGTCCGCGACGTCGAGGTCGACGGCATCCCCATCGGCCTGCGCTTCACGCCCGAGGACGACCCGGAGCTCACGGGCTGCACGCTCGACCGCGTCAACGGCGTCCTCGACCGGTGCGCCGGGCACGGCACCTTCATCGCCGGCGTCGTCCGGCAGCACTGCCCCTCGGCCACGCTGCTGGTCGTCCCGGTCATGTACGGCGACGGTGTCGCGGACGAGGCGTTCCTCGTCGAGACGCTGCAGCTGCTGTGGGTGCGCCAGTGGCTCACGCACCGCGGGAAGCACGAGGGCCCGCTCATCGACGTGCTGTCGCTCTCGCTCGGCTACTACCACGAGACCCCCGGCGCCTTCGACGACGAGCCGGCGTTCCTGTCCATCCTGCGTGCGCTGGCCGCGACGGGCGTGGCGATCACCGCGGCCGCGGGCAACGGCGGCACGGACCACCCGTTCTACCCGGCGGCGTTCGCGCTGGCCGACGGGTTCGAGGTGCCCCTCGCCAGCGTCGGCGCCCTCAACCCCGACGCCCGGTCCGTCGCGGTGTTCTCGAACACCGGCCGGTGGGTGCGGGCCTACCGCTGTGGCACGGCAGTCGTCAGCACCATGCCGGTCACGTTCGACGGCAGCCTGCGCGGCACGCTCTACCACCACCCGAGCCCGAACCCGCCGCGCGGCGCGTCCAAGCCCGACGGCTACCGGCTGGGCTTCGGCATGTGGAGCGGCACCTCGTTCTCCGCGCCCGCCCTGGCCGGTGAGTATGCCGCGCAGCTCGCCGCGAGCGGCGCGCACCAGCAGGCGGCTCCCGATCCCGACGCGCGCAGGAAGCACCTCGCCGAGGTGGTCGAGAAGGTCCTGGCCGACACCCACGGGATGGAGCGGTGATGCAGGCGGAAGGCGGCACGCGCAGCCTCGCCGAGGAGGCGGCAGCGGCGTTCACGGCATACCGCGACGGGCACCCGGACGCGATGGGGACCTTGGTCGACGCGCTCACCCCGCTGCTCTGGCACACCGCGCGCGCCCAGGGCCTCGGTGCCGCGCAGGCCGAGGACGTCGTGCAGAACACCTGGCTCCAGCTGCTCCAGCACTCCCAGGGCATCACCGACCCGGGCGGCGTGCTCAAGTGGCTCCTCACGACCACCCGCCGCGAGGCCTGGGCGAGCAGCCGCAAGACGCGCCGCGAGGACTTCCGCGAGGACCTGACGGACGCGGGCGAGCCGGCCGGCAGCGGGTCCGACGAGACCCTCGAGGTGGTGCTGCGCAGCCAGGACCAGGGCCTGCTGTGGCGGCACTTCAAGGACCTGCCCGAGCGGTGCCAGGCGCTGCTGCGGGTCATCGCGCTGGCGGAGCGCCCGGACTACGCCCAGGTCGCGCAGGCGCTGGGCATGCCGGTGGGGAGCATCGGCCCGACGCGGGGTCGGTGCCTGGCGAAGCTGCGGAACGCCCTCGTGGGCGACCCGGGATGGGCGGCGTGATGAGTGCACCGAACGAATGGGACACGGTGACCGGACCGGCCGACGGGGAGGACGGCGCGCTCGACGACCTCGACCTGCGGGCGCTCGCGACGCTGCGGGCCGTGTGGCAGGCGAGCGACCCGGTGCCCAGTGGGCTGGCCGACCGGGCGAAGTTCGCGATGAGCGTGGCGGCCCTCGAGGCCGAGGTCGCCGAGATCACCACGACGACCGCAGAGCTCGCCGGCGTCCGGACGACCGCGTACGACCGCGCCGGCACCGTGACGTTCTCCAGCGACCGGCTCAGCGCCATGATCACCATCGAGGTGGTCGACGGCACGAAGGCCCGGATCAGCGGCTGGGTGACGACCGGACCCACGGCGGTCGAGCTGCGTGAGCGCTCGGGCACGCAGGAGACCACCACCGACGAGGCCGGGCGGTTCACCTTCGCCTCGGTCGAGCGGGGACTGGTGCACCTCGTCATGCGGCGCCTCGACGAGCCCGACGGCAAGCCGGTCATCACGCCGGCGATCGAGGTCTAGGACCCGCCATCGAGGTAGCCGACCCCCGCGTGCTGCAGCTGCTCGAGCAGGGCCGCCACCTCAACTCGATCGGCCGGTTCCGCGACGCCGAGCGCTGCCTGCGCCGGGCGCTGCGGCTCGCTGACGCCCTGTCCGGCGAGGCCCGCGAGCTCGCCCGTGGCCGGGTCCTCATCACCCTCGCCTGGGCGACCGTCGCACTGCACGGCCGCGACCGCGCGCTCGCGCTGCTCGAGGACGTCCGCACCTCCACCGGCTCCCCGCGGCTGCACGCCCTGGCCGGCGTGCAGGAGGCGGTGGTGCAGGTGGCGTGCCAGGACTGGCGAGGCGCCCTCGCCGCCCTGGCGCGGGTCGAGCGGCCGACCGAGCTGCTCACCCCGCGCGAGCAGGTGTCGGCCCTGCTCAACGGCGGCCTGGCCCACCTGTCGCTGCTCGAGCTCGACCCCGCCCGCGACGAGCTCGAGCGGGCCCTGGCGATCGCCGTCGCCGAGGGGGTTCCGGAGCAGGAGTTCAAGGCGCGCCACAACCTGGGCTGCCTCGCCTTCTACGCGGGTCGGCTGCCCGAGGCCATCACCCTCATGCGCGAGGCGGACGCCATGGAGGCGCCGGTCGGCCGGGTCCGGGCGCAGCACGACCTGGCCCTCGTCCTGCTCGAGGCGGGCCTGCTCGACCAGGCGCGCGAGACCCTCGCGCGGGCGCTCGGGGAGGCGCTGGCCGAGGGGCACCGGCTCGAGGAGGCGGACCTGCGCGTCGACCTCGCGACGTGCGCGCTGCTGCGCGACGACCCCGCCGCGGCCCGCGAGCACCTCGGCGCGGCCGCGACCGCCTACCGGACGCGCGGGGCGACCGACCGGCAGCGGTATGCCGCGCTGCTGCGGTCCTCCGTCGACCTCGCCGAAGGCGTCGTCCCGCGCGGGTTGGACCGGGTGGTCGCCCCGTGGCACGAGGTCGCGCGGCCGGTGCTGCCGGACGAGCGGCTCGCGACCCGCGTCGAGGTCGAGGCGGCGCTGCTGCGCGGCGACCTCGACGCGGCCGGCACGGCGGTCGGCCGGCTGGGCGGTCGGGTACGCCAGGGACTGGCCGCCGACATGCACGAGCGGCTGCTGGTCGCGAGGGTCGCCGTGGCGCAGGGGGACCGGGCGCGCGCCCGCCGGACCGTCCGCACCGCCCTGCAGCGCCTCACCGACCGGGTCGCCCCCACCCAGAGCCTGGAGATCCGCTCCGCGCTGGCGCTGCACGGCCAGCGGCTGGCCGACTTCGACGTCACCGACGCCCTCGCCGACGGCACCGTGGGCCGGGTGTTCGACTCGGTGGAGCGCTGGCGGGCCGTCTCCCACCGGCTCGCCCCGGTGACGGTGCCCACGGACTCCCGGGCGGCGTCCCTGCTGGCGGAGCTGCGCCAGGCCCGGCGCGAGGCGGCCGACAGCGCCGACGGGAGCGACGCGGCACGCCTGCGGTCGCGGGCGGCGGACCTCGAGTGGCAGGTCAGCCAGCTCGACTGGGCCACGGCCGAGGACCGTGGGGCCGCCGGCAGGGGCGCACCCACGGCATACGGCACGGCCCGGCGGCTGCTGCACGACCGGGGCGAGCAGGCGGTCGTGATGTTCGCGCACGACGGCGAGCAGCACGCGCTCGTGGTGGGCGCCCGCACGTCGTCGGTGCACCACCTCGGCCCCGCAGCCCGGGCGGTCGAGCTCGCCGACCGGCTGTCCCGCGACCTGCGGGCACACGCGTTCGCCGGCCCCCACCCCGCCCTGCAGGCTGCCGTCGGCCGGGCCGTCGAGGAGTCGCTCGGCGCCCTGGGCGACCTGCTGCTCGGCCCGCTGCCGCTCGGGGACGGGCCGGTCGTGGTCGTCCCCGGGCTGACGCTGCGCTCGGTGCCCTGGGGGATGCTGCCGCGGCTGGCGGGCCGCGCCGTGACGGTCGCCCCGTCGATGACCCGGTGGTCGGCGCCGCTGCTGGAGGACGGCCCTGCCGCGGAACGGCCGTTGACGGTCACCGCGCTCACCGGTCCCCGCCTGCGCCGGGCCGACGTCGAGGCCGAGCGGGTGACCGCCCACTGGCGCACGAGGGGGGTGGCGGCGCGCGTCGCCCTGTTGGCGGACAGCGGCGACGTCCGGGAGGCGCTGGGTGTCGACGGCCTCGTCCACGTGGCGGCGCACGGGACGCACGAGCCGCAGAGCCCGTGGTTCTCCTCGCTGCACATGGCCGACGGCCCCGTCTTCGCGCACGAGCTCCCGCGCCCGGCGGCACCACGGCACGTGGTGCTCTCCGCCTGCGACGTCGGCCGCATGGACCCGCGCCCGGGCGACGAGCCGCTGGGGCTCACCGCGGCGCTGCTCGGCCTCGGCGTCCGCAGCGTGGTCGCCGCCGTGGCACCGGTCACCGACGAGGTGGCCGCCACGGCGATGGAGGCGTACCACGCCGGGCTCGCCTCAGGCAGGTCCGCGTCGGCAGCCCTCGCCGCCGTGGTGGCGCAGGAGCCGGCAGCCGGGGCGTTCTGCCTCTACGGCACCGACTGGCAGCCGCCGGTCGCGGCCTCTGCCGGCCGCGCCGGCACGACGAGCGTCGGGCGCGCCCGGCGCGACCGTGCAGCGGTGGCCGGGGAGAGGCGTCCGGGAGCCGCCGGCCGCCCGGTCGGCGGTCAGATCCAGATCGCCGGGTCGCGGAACATCGCCTCGTAGGGGTCCTCGCGGCGGCCCTGCGGGAAGCGGATGGTCGCCGGCACGCCGGTCGCGATCGCCCCGGCCGGGACGTCCTTGACCACCACGGAGTTCGCGCCGATCTGCACGTCGTCGCCGATGTAGACCGGCCCGAGGACGCGAGCCCCGGCGCCGATCGTCACGCGCGAGCCGACGGTCGGGTGGCGCTTGACCTTCTCCAGCGACCGGCCGCCCAGGGTGACGCCGTGGTAGAGCATGACGTCGTCGCCGACCTCGGCGGTCTCGCCGATGACCACTCCCATGCCGTGGTCGATGAAGAAGCGCCGGCCGATGACGGCCGCCGGGTGGATCTCGACGCCCGTCACCGAGCGGACGGCCGTCATGAGCAGCCGGGCGACGGGCTTCCAGGCGCCGCCGCGCAGCCACATCCGGTGGGCGAGTCGGTAGGCCCAGACGGCGTGCAGGCCGGGCGAGTTCAGCGCGAGGTCGAACCGCGAGGCGGCTGCGGGGTCGCGCGCCACCGCGGCGTCGAGGTCGTCGACGACGCGGTGGCGGGCGCGGCGGGCGTACAGGGCGAGGGTCACGGAGGAAGCGCCGCCGATCAGTCGAGGAGGTCGGAGAAGAGGATGGTGGACAGGTACCGCTCGCCGAAGCTGGGGATGATCACGACGATCGTCTTGCCGGCGTTCTCGGGGCGGCGGGCGACCTGGTCGGCGGCGGCGAGCGCAGCACCGGACGAGAGGCCGACGAGCAGGCCCTCCTCCTTGGCGGCGCGACGCGCCCACTCGACGGAGGTCTCGGCGTTGATGTCGATGACCTCGTCGTAGATGTCGCGGTCGAGGATCTCCGGGACGAAGTTGGCGCCGAGGCCCTGGATCTTGTGCGGGCCGGGCTCGCCACCGTTGAGGATCGGCGACTCGGCCGGCTCGACGGCGATCATCTGCACCCCGGGCTTGCGGGCCTTGAGCACCTGCCCGACGCCAGTGATGGTGCCGCCGGTGCCGATGCCCGCCACGACGATGTCGACCTGGCCGTCGGTGTCCTTCCAGATCTCCTCCGCGGTGGTCTTGCGGTGGATCTCCGGGTTGGCTGCGTTCGCGAACTGGCGGGCGAGGATGCCACCGCGCTCGGCGGCGATCTCCTCGGACTTGGCGACCGCGCCCTTCATGCCCAGGGCGCCCTCGGTAAGGACGAGCTCGGCGCCGTAGGCCCGCAGCAGGGCCCGGCGCTCCTTGCTCATCGTCTCCGGCATGGTGAGGACGACGTTGTAGCCGCGGGCCGCGCCGACCATCGCCAGCGCGATGCCGGTGTTGCCCGACGTGGCCTCGACGATCGTGCCGCCCGGCTTCAGCTCGCCCGCCGCCTCCGCGGCGTCGATGATCGAGACACCGATGCGGTCCTTGACCGAGCTCGCCGGGTTGTAGAACTCCAGCTTCGCCGCGACGGTCGCGTCGCTGTCGATGAGCCGGTTGATCCGCACCAGCGGGGTGTTGCCGATGAGCTGGGTCACGTCGTCGTAGATGGGCATGGGCCGTCCTTGTCGGTATGCCGCGTGCTCCGGGCGCGCGGGAGCGGCGATCGCTGTCTCGCCAGGTTCAGCGAATCTGGGGTTATGCATATTCCAACAGACGGTTATCCGGCCCCGCAACGCCGGGACGCCCGTCGTGGAACCCATGCCCCGGGACCCCTGTCACACTTCGGGCGTGGGCGGACAGTACGGGGGCATGGACACTCCCACCCCCGCCGACGGCGACGCCCTGGGCGCGCTGCTCACCGCAACGGCCCCGCCCCTGCCCGTGCTCGACCCGGACCGCACCTCCGGTCTGGCCCGAGCCCTCGCGGCCGAGGTCGTCGAGACCGACCGGACCCTCCGCGGCCGGGTCCGCGGCCTGCGGCGCCGACACCGCGCGGCCGCCGTCGCGACGGCGGCAGCGATCGTCCTCGTGCCGAGCGGGGCGTGGGCGGCCCAGCACTTCCTCGCGCAGACCGGCACGTACGGCAACCCCGCGCTGAACCCGGGCCTGGAGGACGGCTCGGAGCGGATCGACACGTGCGCACGGGACTTCGCGGCATACGTCGTCACGCTCGCCCCGACCGACCTCCCGGCGCCGCCCGGACACCGGTGGTCGGACTACGCCGCGCAGCAGGCACGGTCGTACGCTTCGGACGGCACCTGCACGCCCGGGGCACCGGGCACGGTGCAGGAGACGAGCCTGCGGGTCGGGATGCTGTCGAGCGCGAGCGGTGACTGGGGGTGCGCCCTCGTGCGGGCGACCCGGGACCGCGACCCGGCGGCGACGGCCGAGGCGCGCCGGGCGATGGAGGGCCTCGACGCCGAGGCGCACCGGATCAGCCCGCAGGAGGGGAGCGTCGGGACCTGGGAGCCGGACCGGTTCCTCGCCGTCAGCCGCGACCCGAAGTTCGTCGGGTGCCAGCGATGACCCGGACTCCCGCGGAGCGCCGCCTCGAGGAGCTCGCCGCCGCGCACGGGCCGCGGGTGCTGGCCTACCTCGCCCGCCGCACCACCCCGGCCGAGGACGCCGCCGACGTGCTCCAGGAGGTCCTCACCACCGCGTGGCGCCGGATCTCCGACGCCCCCGACGACCCGGACCACGCCCTCGCCTGGCTGCTCGCGATCGCCCGGCGGACCCTCGCCAACCACCGTCGCGGCCAGGCACGCCGGCACGATGCGACGGCCCGGCTGCGGGCCGAGCTCGCGGGAGGCCGGACGCCGCTGCCCGCGGACGACCCGGCGGTCGACGGGGTGCGCGAGGCCCTGGGGAGCCTGGCCGCCGACGACCGGGAGGTGCTCGCGCTGGCGTACTGGGACGGGCTCACGGGCGAGCAGGTCGCCGTCGTGCTGGCGGTCAGCCCCGCCTCGGCCCGCAAGCGGCTGCAACGCGCCCGGGAGCGGCTGCGTCGGGTGCTCGACGCCGACCCCGTCGCGTCGCCCGAACGCCGGGTGCCGGATGGGTCTGGCGAGGGCGGCCCGGAGGGGTCCGGCGCCGCGGTGCGGCACGGGTCACAACGAGGTGAGCGGGCGCTTACCGGCCAGTAGAGTGCTGCGCATGTCTGCTCTCCAGATCGTCGCGCTCGTGGTCTGCGGGGTCGTCACGCTCGTCGCGGTGGCGCTATTCGCCCGGGTGGTCGGCCAGTTCCTCGCGGTCTTCCGCCTCGGCCAGCCGGCTCCCGGCCGCACCGACGACAAGGCCGCCCGCACCCGCACCCTGCTGCGCGAGTTCCTCGGCCACACGAGGATGTCGCGGCTGCCGGTCGTGGCGGTGGCGCACTGGTTCACGATGATCAGCTTCGGCGTGCTGTTCTTCACGCTGGTCAACGCGTTCGGGCAGCTGGCGGACCCGGAGTTCGCGCTCCCTCTGATCGGGCACTTCTTCCTCTACGAGTGGGTCACCGACGTCTTCGCGTTCGGCGGCTTCATCGGCATCGTCGTGCTCATGGCGATCCGCCAGAAGAACCACCCGCGCAGCGCCGCCGGCGAGGGCGGCCGCCGCAGCCGGTTCTTCGGGTCGACGTTCTGGCAGGCCTACTACGTCGAGCTCACCATCCTCGGCGTCACCATCTGCATCGGCCTGCTCCGCGCGCTGGAGTGGACCCTGGCCCGCCAGCTCGGCACCGGCCAGGACACCGCCCTGCACTTCCCCCTGACCGGCTGGATCGGCAGCGCGTTCACCGGCCTGTCCACCGACACGGTCAAGAACCTCATCGTCGTCATCGCGGCCGTCAAGATCCTCATCTCGTTCGCGTGGATGATCACCATCTCGCTGCAGCCGACGATGGGCGTGGCCTGGCACCGCTTCCTGGCGTTCTTCAACATCTTCCTCAAGCGGCACGCCGACGGCCGCACCTCGCTCGGTGAGCTCCAGCCGCTGCTGGTCAAGGGCGAGCCGGTCGACTTCGAGAACATCGAGGAGCTCGACGAGGACGCCGCGCTCGGCGTCGGCAAGGTCGAGGACTTCACCTGGAAGGGCCTGCTCGACTTCACGACCTGCACCGAGTGCGGCCGCTGCCAGTCGCAGTGCCCCGCCTGGAACACCGACAAGCCCCTCTCCCCCAAGCTGCTCGTGATGACGCTGCGCGACCACGCGCACGCCAAGGCACCGTGGCTGCTCGCGTCCGAGGACGCCCGCGGCGAGCTGCCGGAGTCCCTGTCGGCCCTCGCCGAGGTGCCGCTCATCGGCGACACCGGGTATGCCGAGAAGGCCGGCGACGGCGCGCTGGGCACCCACGGCGTGGGTGGCGGCGTCGGCGCGCTCGCGGCATACAACCCGCACGGGCCGGACGCGGTCATCGACCAGGACGTCCTGTGGTCGTGCACCACCTGCGGTGCCTGCGTCGAGCAGTGCCCCGTCGACATCGAGCACGTCGACGCGATCGTCGACATGCGCCGCTACCAGAACCTGATCGAGAGCGCGTTCCCGAACGAGCTCGGCGGCCTGTTCAAGAACCTCGAGAACAAGGGCAACCCGTGGGGCATGGCTGCCCGGGCCCGGCTCGACTGGGCCAAGGACCTGCCGTTCGAGGTCAAGATCCTCGGCCAGGACGTCGAGTCCGCCGACGACGTCGACTACCTGTTCTGGGTGGGCTGCGCCGGCGCGTACGAGGACCGGGCCAAGAAGACGACCCGCGCGGTGGCCGAGCTGCTCGACCAGGCCGGGGTCACCTTCGCGATCCTCGGCGACGGCGAGTCCTGCACCGGTGACTCCGCGCGCCGGGCCGGCAACGAGTTCCTGTTCCAGATGCTCGCCCAGCAGAACGTCGAGACCCTCAACGAGGTCGGCGCGACCAAGATCGTCGTCACCTGCGCCCACTGCTTCAACACGATCAAGAACGAGTACCCGCAGCTCGGCGGCAAGTACGAGGTCGTCCACCACACCCAGCTGCTCAACCGGCTCGTCCGCGAGAAGAAGCTCGTCCCGGTCGCCCGTCCGGCCGAGGCGCCCGCCAAGTCGTCCACCAAGGACGTCGCCTCCACCGCGGCCACGGTGACCTACCACGACCCGTGCTACCTCGGCCGCCACAACGGCGTCTACGCCCCGCCGCGCGAGCTCATCGGCGCCCTGCCCGGCGTCGAGCTCACCGAGATGGAGCGCAGCAAGGAGAAGTCGTTCTGCTGCGGCGCCGGCGGTGCCCGCATGTGGATGGAGGAGAAGCTCGGCACGCGGATCAACACCAACCGCACCGAGGAGGCCCTCGGCACCGGAGCCCAGCGCATCGCGATCGGCTGCCCGTTCTGCCGCGTGATGATGTCCGACGGGCTCACCGCCGCCCAGTCCGAGGGCCGGGGCGAGGACGTCGAGGTCGTCGACGTCGCGCAGATGCTGCTCGCCGCGGTCAAGCGCGGCGACGGCGGCCAGCCCGCCGACGCCGAGGCACAGGAGCCCACCCCGGACCCCGAGCCCGAGCCGGAGCCCCAGCCGGTCTGAGGCTCCTCGGACCCGCCGTCAGCGACGGACCCGGCCCGCGTCCGCCCGGAGGCGCGCTTCCTCGTCGAGGAGGCGCGCCTCCTGCGTTGCCGGTGCGTCCCCTCCCCGGGAGGCCGGCCACCACCACGCGGTGGCGGGCTCGGTCGGGGGCTGCGGGTAGGTGTCGAGGAGGTGGTCGACCATCTCGACCAGCGTCGCGTGCAGCCGGTCGGTGAGAGCCTCGGCGTCCTCGCCGGGACGTGGCACGAGCGGCTCGCCGACGAGGACGGTGACCGCGGTGCCGCGGCGCAGGCTCCAGCGGCCGCCGACCGTGAACACGCGGTGCACGCCCCAGTGCGCGACCGGCACCAGCGGCGCGCCGGTCGCGAGCGCGAGGTATGCCGCGCCCCGCCTGACGTCGGCGCGGTCCTTGACGACGAAGGCCCGGCCGATGGTCGCCTCGGGGTAGATGCCGACGACCTCGCCCCGGCGCAGCGCGCGCAGGGCGTGGCGGGCCGCGACCGCGCCGTGCGCCCGGTCGACGGCGATGTGGTGCATGCCGCGCATGAGCTGCCCTGAGACCGGGGCCGCGAAGACCGACTGCTTCGCCATGAAGCGCACGAGCCGGCCGCGCAGGGTCGCCGCGAGCCCGACCACCATGAAGTCGATGAAGCTGCTGTGGTTGGCGGCCACGACGACCGGCCCGGTGGCTGGGAGCCGCTCGGCGCCGCGCACGTCGATCCGCAGGCCGAGCGCCCGGAACAGCGCACGGCACGCCCCGATGACGAGGCGGTAGGTCAGGTCGCGCACACCCGGCATTCGGAGCGGGCGGCTGCCCGGCCTGCCCGATGTACCGTGCCCCCGCGGGATGCCTTCGGCTCGATGACGCGAGCGGCTCAGGCGACCTCGGCCATGAGCGCCGCGAGCTTGGCCCGCGAGGCGATCTCGAGCTTGCGGTAGATGTGCGACAGGTGGGCGTCCACCGTGCGCGGCGACACGAAGAGCCGGGTGGCGATCTGCCGGCTCGTCAGCCCCTCCGCGACCAGCTCGGCCACCGCCCGCTCGGCCTTGGTGAGGGCGTCCAGCGGGGTCACGACCTCGGCCGTGGACGCGGCGAAGAGGGCGGTGACCGCGGCCACGCCGTCCGCCGTGAGCTGCTGGTCCACCACCCAGCCGGAGGGGCAGTCGCGGACGGCGCCCGCGGTATACGCCACGCCTGGCCGGTCCCGGCCCACCGCCTGGCGCGTCACCCGCAGGGCCGCGGCGGCGCCGGCGACGTGCCGGTGGGCGGGGTTGGCGTTGCGCCGCAGCAGGCCGGCGAGCCCGTCGAGGGCGTCGGCCGCCCGGAGCGGCAACGGCACCTGGGCGGCGCGCCGCAGGGCCGACAGGTACGACGCCTGGGCCTGGCCGGGCTCGCCCAGCTCGACGAGGGCGTCCCCCACGAGCAGTCGCGCCTCGACCGCGTCGCGACCGAGGTTGCTGCTGTCGGCGAGGACCACGATGTCGGCAGCCAGGCCCGCGGCCCGGGCCGTCTCGCCGGCGGCGAGCAGCTCGCGCACCTCCTGCAGCTGCACGACGAGGCGCACGGCCCAGGGCAGCCCGTCCGGCTCGACCTCGGCGCCGGGCTCGCCGGTCACCAGCCGGTGGACCGTGTCGGCGAGCAGGGCGATCCGGTCCTCGTGGATCTCACGGGCCTGCTCGCGGGCCACCCGGGCCAGGGACTCGGCCTCGACCAGGCGCCCCTGCTCCCAGGCGACCTTCGCCTGGAGCACCCGAGCCGCCAGCGCGATCCACAGCTCGTCGGGCGGCGGCGCGTCGACGACCAGCGCGGCGAGCCGCTCGGCCTCGTCCCAGTCGCCGGTCGACACGCAGACGTCCATCAGGGTGCGGCGGACCTGGCGGACGACGTACGGGTCCCCCTGGCCCAGCTCGAGCGTGCGCTCGGCGTCGGCCCGGGCCTCGGCGAGCTTGCCCGCGTCGAGGTGCATCTCCGCGCGGATCGCGGCGGTGCGGGCGACCTCGAGGTCGCGCTCCTGGGGGTCCAGGGCCTGGGCGTGCTGCTCGGCGCGTTCCAGCAGGCGCAGGCCCTCGTACGTTCCGCGGGCCTCGGAGGCGCAGATGCCGGCGCGGCGGGCGAGCTGGGAGCCCACGAGCGGCGGCCCGTCACCGCTGTCGAGGACCGACTCGAGCAGGTCGACGGCCTCGCGGACCCGCATGGCCGTGTACAGCGTGGAGAACGCGCGGTTGGCGAGCTCGTACCCGAGCGGACGGGTCGCGTCCTGCGCGCAGGCGTACCGGACGGCCATGGCGAGCAGGTCGAGCTCGGCGAGCCACGGCTCGTTCGCCGCCCCGGAGAAGAAGTCGCGCGGGAGCACGGCGTCGGCCCAGGCCACGAGGCCCTGGAACGCGCCCACCTCGTCGTCGGTCTCGGCGGCCAGGGCCCGCCCGACCTCGCGCAGCGGGGCCAGCATCGCGAACCGGCCGTCGGCGTGGACCTCGACGAGGCTGCGGCGGGACAGGGCCGAGGCGAGCTGGACGGCCTGCGCCCGGGAGACGCCGCAGCCGTGGGCGATGACGTCGAGCCCCACGGGCTGGCCGATCACGGCCAGCCGTCGGAAGCACCGCTGCTGCTCCTCGTCGAGCAGGGCGTAGGAGGCCCGGACCGCCTCGTCCATCGAGCCGACGGGCGCGACGTCACTGACACCGACGAGGGCGATCTGCACCGCGAGCTGCTCCAGGAGGAGGGGCAGGCCACCGCTGGCGGTGATGAGCCGGCGGATGGTCGGCCCGTGGGTGTCGAGGTCGACGAGGTGGCCGCCGGCCGCCGCCACGCGGGCCAGCAGCAGCTCCACCGCCGGGCCCTCGAGCTCCCCGGACGCCTTCGGCGCCGGCAGCGGCTGCAGCCGTAGCACCCGCTCGTGGGGGCGCCCCGCGACGGTCTGGGCGGTGCACAGCAGCCGCCAGGTGTCGGTCTCCTCGACCAGGTCCTGCAGCAGCGCGCCCAGCCCGTCGACCGAGTCGACGCCGTCGAGCACGAGCAGGACGTCCCGGCCGTCGAGGGCCCGCTTGAGGGCCATGGTCTCGGAGTCGCCGGGCGCCACCTCCGCGTTCAGCGCGCCCAGGCACGCGGTGACGAGGCTGGCACGCGAGCTGTGGGCGTGCGCGCTCACCCAGAGGGACGCCGGCACGGCGGCGGCTGCGTGCCGCGCGACGAGCGTCTTGCCGCAGCCGGGAGCGCCCGTGAGGGTCACCCAGCGGTGCTCCTCGACGAGCTGTCGGACGCGGTCGATGACCTCGTCACGGCCCACGCACGGAGTCAGCACCCGTTCAGGCTACCCACAGCGTTTCGCGGTATCGGTGGTTTCACCGATGCCCCCGGTGCGCCGGTCCCGGCAGTCTGGTCCCGCACACAGCTCGCGGGACGGGCCTGGGATGCGTGGAGGGGCGCATCCCAGGTCCGTTCGGCGCAGGCGGGACGGGGCCCCGCCGCACAGAGGCCGGGTGCGGACTCGGGGGGAGTCCGCACCCGGCCTCGTCGTGTGCGCCGGTGTCCTGGCCGGTCAGGTCAGGTGGGGTCAGGTCAGCCGAGGCCGTTCTTGCCGAGGAACTCCTTGGCCACCGCCGACGCGTCCTTCTTGTCGACGACGACCTCCTTGAGCAGGGCCGCCAGGGTCTGCGTGTCGAGCTTGGCCGAGACGGCGTTGAGCGCGCCGGCGATGGTGTCGTTGCTCTTGCTCTTGGTGATGAGCGGGACGACGTTCTGCGCCGCGTACATGCTCTTGGGGTCCTCGAGCGCGACGAGGTCGTTGGCCGCGATGTTGGGGTCGGTGGTGAAGAGGTCACCGGCGTCGATCTGGCCGTTCTTCAGGGCAGCCAGGGTGAGCGGGCCACCGGCGTCGAGCGGCCGGAACGTCTTGAACTCCAGGCCGTAGATCTTCTTGAACCCGGGCAGGCCCGTGAGGCGGGTCTTCCACTCCGGCGGGCCGCCGACGGTGAGGTCCTGGCTCTTGCCCTTGAGGTCGGCGATCGACTTCACCCCGAGCTGGTCGGCCTTGGACTTCTTCATCACCAGGGCGTCCTTGTCCTCGGCCGCCGACTTGTCGAGCACGGTCAGCGTCGCCGGCAGGGAGGACTTGAGCTCGGAGTAGACGCCGTCGGCGTCGGTCGCCTTGGCGTTCTTGTTGAAGTACTGGGTCAGGACCCCGGTGTACTCCGGGATGAGGTCGATCGACCCGTCCTGCAGGGCCGGGATGTACGCCTCACGCGCACCGATGTTGAGCCGCTTGGTCACCTTGATGCCCTTGGCCTCGAGGGCACCGGCGTAGATCTCGGCGAGCAGGGCGCTCTCCGGGAAGTCGGCCGAGCCGACGGTGATGCCGCTGCTCGAGCCCCCGGCTGAGCTGCTGCTGGTCTTGGTCGCGAGCGGGTCCCCACCGGAGCTGCCACAGGCGGCCGTCCCCAGCAGCGCGGCCACGGTGGCCACGGTCACGGTCATTCTGGTCAGCTTCACTTGGTCGTGCCTCTCGGTTCGGTCGACAGGTCGTCAACTGGCTTGGGCGTCCACGGTACGCCGCGGCTCGCGAATCTCTACATCCTGTGGGGTATTTGCTCGGCGGGCGAGCCGGCGCCGCCCGCGTCGGCCCCCGCCCGTCCCGCGGCCGGTCAGTCCCGGCGACACGACGTAGCGCTGCACGACGGCGAGGACCAGGTCGACCACCAGGGCGAGGACGGCCACGAGGAGCGCCCCGCCCGCCATCTGCGGGTAGTCGCGGACCTTCTGGCCGTCGATGAGGAACCGGCCCAGCCCACCCGTGCCCGCCACGGCGGCCAGGGTCGCGGTGGCGATCACCTGCAGGGTGGCCGAGCGGAAGCCGGAGAAGATCAGCGGCATCGCGTTGGGGACCTCGACCTTGGCCAGGACCTGGCCGCCCGTCATGCCCATGCCGCGCGCAGCGTCCCGGGCCGCCGGGTCGACACCCTCCACACCGGCATACGCCCCGGCCATGATCGGGGGGATCGCCAGGACCACGAGCACGACCAGGCACGGCACGAGGAACGCCGAGTCGCCCGTGAGCCGGGGGAACAGCCACAGCACCATGAGGTAGAGCAGGCCCAGGCTGGGGATGGCGCGCGCGGCACCGGCGAGGCCGACGACGAGGAAGCGGCCGCGGCCCGTGTGCCCGACGGCGAGCCCGGCCGGGATCGCGATGAGGGCGGCGACGAGCAGGGACAGCCCGGAGTACCAGAGGTGGGAGACCGTCTGGGCGGGTATGCCGGCCGGGCCCGACCAGTTCATCGGGTCGGTGAGCCAGGTGAGGACGCCGTTCATGCCCGTGCCCCCGTCGCGCGGGTCCACGGGGTCAGCGCCCTGGCGGCCGTGATGATGATGCCGTCGAAGAGGAGGGCGAGCGCGACGCACCCGAGGATGCCGACGACGAGCGGGTCGTAGAAGTCGCGGTTGAAGCCGTCGCTGAAGAGCAGGCCGAGCTGCTGCACCCCGATCACGGTCGCGACGCTGACGATGCTGACGTTGCTCACCGCCGCCACGCGCAGGCCGGCCGCAATGACCGGCACGGCCAGCGGCAGCTCGACCGCGAAGAACCGCTTGCCGCGGGTGTAGCCCATCGCGGTGGCGGCGTTCTCGACCGCCTCGGGCACGGCACCCAGCCCGTCGGCGACCGTGCGCACGAGCAGCGCCACCGTGTAGAGCGACAGGGCGACGATGACGTTGACCGGGCTGAGGATGCCGTAGCCGGTCACGAGCGGAAGGATCACGAAGAGCGCGAGGCTGGGGATCGTGTAGAGCAGGCCGAAGCCCGCGGTGAACGGCGCGTAGAGCCACGAGTAGCGCCGCGCCAGCCAGCCGAGGGGGAGCGCGAGGACCAGTCCCACGACGAGCGGTATGCCGGCGAGGTAGGCGTGCTGCACGGCCAGGTCGAGGACGTCGCCGACGTGGTCGAGGAACCAGGTCATGCGACCGGGGCCCCGGGGCGGTCGCGGTCCTCCAGCTCGGGCCGGTCGGCGTCCTCGATCGCGGTGAGCACCTCGTGCGCCCGCACCGTGCCGACGAGGGAGCCGGAGTCGTCGACGATGACGCCGCGGCGGCTGGGGCTGGACAGGGCTGCGTCGAGGGACGAGCGCAGCGGGCCGCTGGCACGGGCCACCGTGCCGCCGCGGTGCAGGTGCTCGCTGGCGACCTCGCCGTCGACGCGCCGGGGCTCGACCCAGCCGAGCGGGTGGTTCTGCTCGTCGACGACGAGCAGCCAGTCGGCGTCGATGTCCTTGGTCGACTCCCCGACGGTGATGGTGCGCTCGGGGCGCAGCGGCAGCTTGGGCGTGGGCTGGAACGACAGCGCACGGTAGCCGCGGTCACGGCCCACGAAGTCCGCGACGAAGTCGTTGACCGGGTGGGCCAGCAGGTAGGCGGGTTCTGCGATCTGGGCGAGGTGGCCGCCCACCTGGAGCACGGCCACCTGGTCGCCGAGCTTGATCGCCTCGTCGATGTCGTGGGTGACGAAGACGATGGTCTTGCCGAGCTCGCCCTGCAGCCGCAGGAACTCGTCCTGCAGCTGCTCGCGCACGACGGGGTCGACGGCGCTGAACGGCTCGTCCATGAGCATGACGGGCGGGTCGGCCGCGAGCGCCCGGGCGACGCCGACGCGCTGCTGCTGGCCACCGGAGAGCTGGGCGGGGTACCGCTTGGCGAAGGCCGGGTCGAGCCCGACCCGCTCGAGCAGCTCCATGGAGCGCTTCTCCGTCTCGCGCTTGTCGCGCCCGAGCAGTCGCGGGACGGTGCCGACGTTGTCCAGGACGGTGCGGTGCGGGAACAGGCCCGCGTGCTGGATGACGTACCCGATGCCGCGCCGCAGCTCGGACTCCTTCATCCGGGCGGTGTCACGACCGTCGAGGGAGATGGTCCCCGAGGTGGGCTGGATCATCCGGTTGATCATCCGCAGGGACGTCGTCTTGCCGCAGCCGGACGGCCCGACCAGCACGGTGATCTTGCCGGTGGGCGCCTCGAAGCTCAGCTTGTCGACGGCGACGGTGCCATCGGGGTACTCCTTGGTCACGCCGTCGAAGACGATCATGCCGTTCAACCTAAACCCTGTCGGTGACAGCCGCCGATCCACTGGGCCCGCCGACCCGTGACGACGTGAGCGTGCGCAGGCCGCGGATCCGGCGTCCGGGGCCGGCCGGCGGTCGCGATACTGGGGCCCGTGGCACAGACCGTCGAACTCACCGGGGCGGACCTCGACCTCGAGTCCATCGCCGTCCTCGCCCGCGGCGCATCGGTGGCAGCGCACCCGGACTCCGTCGCCCGGGCCGCCCGGGCCCACCACGACGCGGCGGTGGTCGCCGAGCGGCGCGAGGTGTACGGCCACACGACGGGCGTCGGCGCCGCGCGGGAGGAGCTGACCGGTACGGACGAGGAGCACGGCCGGCGGCTGCTGCGCACGCACGCCGCGGGGTGGGGCGACCCGCTGCCGGAGCCGGTCGTGCGCGCGGCCCTGGCGATCCGCGCGAACCAGCTGCTGGTGGGCGGTTCTGGCGCGCGGCCCGAGCTCGCGGTGGCGCTGGCCGACCTCGCGGGGATGCCGGCCGACGACCTGCCCGTCGTGCACCGTCACGGGTCGCTCGGCACCGCGGACCTGACCGCCCTGGCCGAGGTGGGCCTCACCCTGATCGGCGAGCGGGACCGTGCGCGCGGCCCCCGCCGGCGGGTGCTGCACCTCGACGCCGGCGACGCCCTCCCCCTGCTGTCCTCGAACGCGTTCGCGCTCGGGGAGTCCGCCCTGGCGACCCGCTCGGTGGCGCGGACGGCCCGAGCCGCCAGCACCGTCTGTGCCCTCACGTTCGTCGCCCTGCGGGGCAACCCCGAGGCGTTCAGCGAGGCAGCAGCGCACGCCACCCCGTTCCCGGGCGCAGCCGAGGTCGCGGGGCACGTCCGCGCCCTCGTGACCGGACAGCCGGGCCGTCCCGCGTACATCCAGGACTTCTTCGGCCTGCGCACCTGGCCGCAGGTCCACGGACCGCTGCTCGACTTTGCTGCGAACCTGCGCACCGTCGTCGAGACGGCCGTCAACACCGCCTCGGAGAACCCCGTCTTCACCCCCGGCCCGGACGGTCCGCAGGTCGCGCACCACGGCGGCTTCCACGCGGCATACCTCGCCCTCGGGGCGGACTCCACGCTGCTGGCCCTCGCGCGCTCCGCCGCCGCCGTGCAGTCGCGCGTGGCCCACCTGCTCACCGGCCGGGAGGGGCTGCCCCTCTTCCTCGCCGACGAGGTCTCGGGGTCCTCGGGCCTGCTCATCGCCGAGTACGTCGCGGCGTCGGCGGTCTCCGTGGTGCGCCAGTCCGCGGCGGCGCCGTCGGCGGTGCAGACCGCCGAGGTCTCGGCCGGGATCGAGGACGATGCGTCGTTCGCGGCCGCCGCCGCGGAGCGGCTCACCCGGGCCGCACAGGCCTACCGGCGGCTGGTGGCGGTCGAGCTCGTGTGCGCCGTGCGGGCGGTGCGGCAGTCGGGCAAGCGTCCCGTCGGGCCGCTCGCCGAGGCGCTGGCGCGGTGCGACCAGCTGCCCGCCGACCTCGCCGACCGCGACCTGGCCGGCGACTTCGAGGTGGCCGAGCGGGTGCTCGAGGCGTATGCCGCGGAGCCCGTGCCGAGCGCGGGCGGCGGTCCGGCCTCCTAGGCCTGGGCCCGGGCCTGCGGCCCGGTCAGGTGGGTGGCGAGGAACTCGGCGGACTCGCGGTGCCAGCGGCCCGGCTGGCGCAGCATCCCGTGGACGTCGCCGTGCACGTCGCGGTAGGTGACGTCGGCCCCCATGGCGGCCATGGCGTCGGCCATCGCTCGTGAGCGCCGGGGGGAGGTGATCCGGTCGCGGGTGCCGTGCATGAACAGGACGTGCAGGCCGCGGTGCCAGCGGGCACGGTCCTGCGCCTCGACCCAGGGCGCGAGGGCCGCGATGGCGCGGACCCGTTCGTCGCCGGCGAGGTGGAGGGCGACCCGGCCGCCCATCGAGTGGCCGAGGAGGCCCACGGGCACGCCGGGGTGCCGGGCCTCGATCTGCTCGAGCGCCAGCAGGGTGTCCACGAGCGGGCTCGCCTCGTCCGCGTTCCAGCCGCGCACGGCATACCGGATCGACGCCACCGCCACGCGGCCCCGGCCGGCGCGCGCGACGGCCCGTTCGAACGGCCGCATCCGCCACACGGCGGCCTGCCAGTCGCGCACGGCGTCGTGGCCGTGCTCACGGCCTCCGTGCAGGACGAGGACGACGGCGTCGGGCTGGGCGAGCTCGGTGGGCCACAGCAGGCGGGAGGCGGGCATGGAACTCCTGGGTCGGGACGGGCACGACGGATTCGCCGTCGGCCTCCCGCTGGATTGGTCGGCCTGGGCCGACCGGTCAGACCTTGCTGGTGTGGAAGTTCTTGAACGAGCGGCTGGCCGTGGGGCCGCGCTGGCCCTGGTAGTGCGAGCCGTACTTGGCCGAGCCGTAGGGGTTGTCGACCGGGCTGGAGAGGCGGAAGAAGCAGAGCTGGCCGATCTTCATGCCGGGCCACAGCTTGATCGGCAGGGTCGCGACGTTGCTCAGCTCGAGGGTGACGTGGCCGGTGAAGCCGGGGTCGACGAAGCCGGCGGTCGCGTGGGTGAGCAGCCCGAGGCGGCCCAGGCTCGACTTGCCCTCGACCCGGGCGGCGACGTCGTCGGGCAGCGTCACGGTCTCGTAGATGGAGCCGAGGACGAACTCGCCCGGGTGCAGGACGAACGGCTCGCCGTCGCTGACCTCGACGAGGCGGGTGAGGTCGGGCTGGTCCTCGGCCGGGTCGATGTAGGGGTACTTGTGGTTGTCGAACAGCCGGAAGTACTTGTCGAGGCGCACGTCGATGCTGCTCGGCTGGACCATCTCGGGGTCCCAGGGGTCGAGGACGACCCGCCCGGCGTCGATCTCGGCGATGATGTCGCGGTCGCTCAGCAGCACGGGGGAAGAGTAACGCGAGGGCTGTGGCGGGGGCGGTCGGTCCGGCCCGCGGCGTCGGTTAGACTCCTGCCGCACCGCCGGTTCCGGCGGTGCACGCCGATGTAGCTCAATGGTAGAGCGCCAGCTTCCCAAGCTGGACACGCGGGTTCGATTCCCGTCATCGGCTCAAAAGAAGGAATGCCCCGACACGCTTTTTCGTCGGGGCATTCCTTCTTTTGACTTGGAGGCACGGCGGGAATCGGGAGGAGCCCCCTCGGCGCGAAGCGCCCCCATCGCGACGGCTCCCGGCATCGGCGCCCGCGACGAGCGCACGCTGCCCACCACGGCGGAGCGCGCGGCGCCGGCGCGCGGCGTCCCCGCGCGACGGCTCCCGTCCCCGCGCAGACGCGACGAACCTGCGGGTTCAACGCTTGAGCGTGAACGCGAAGTCACTCGAGCGCCTTCCCGTCAGGCGCACCCCCGATACGAGGTTCCCCTCCGCAAGCAGCCTCTCGACCTCGGCTCGTGAGAGGCCGAAGCCTTCGGCTATCAGTCGCACGGGTCGGACAGGGATCCGCGCCGCGAAGTGGACCGAGATGTCGATCGCCTCGTGTCCCAGCGCAATGGGGTCGCCGGTGTCGAGGCGCCAGGCATCGTCCCAGTCGAGGGCGAGCCGATTGCGGCGTAGAACGACCGGGTCCTGGAGCAGCTCGGCCACCAGGCCGGGGTCGTTGCGGTGCAGCCGGTCCAGCAGGTCAGGGGGAAACACGCGCACGTTCATCCGCTCGACGACCGTGAGCTTGGTGGTGTCCCCGCACCTGGTGCACAGCGCGAGCAGCCATGCGTCGAGGAGCTTGTGGTGTGCGTTGACACGGAACGTGCCGCTCGCCCGGAAGCGCCCCGAGCTACAGGCGTGGCAACGGCGGAGGATGACAGGCAGGCAGGTGGGCACGACGGCCCAGGGTTGTGGCACAGAGATACACCGGTCCCAGTGAGAAGTTCACAGCGGAGAAGAGCGCGGCGCACAGGCGCAACGCGCGACGAAATCAGCGCTCGACGGTTCTCACGTGGTGTACAAGGACAGATCCTCAACGGCTCTCACCCGGGGACAGGGCCGAGAGCACGGTAACGACCCACGGACTTCGGGCTCCACCGGTTTTCGAAGAGGCGAAGGCGGCCGGGCGTCGTGGAGATCACCACGCCATCCATGGAGCTCCCGGGCACCCAGACCCGGCTCGCCACGCCCCACTACGCCTGGACGAACCCCAGCTCGTTGCCGTCGGGGTCACGGATCGTGAACTTGCGCGTTCCGTAGGGCGTGTTCATCAGGGGTTCGAGGACATCGACGTCCTCCCCCAGCCTCCGCCACCACCCGTCGACGTCGTCCACCTCGACGTTGAATCGAGCTCCCGTTGCCGGCGCGGGCTCGTACTGGCCGAGCGCGAACTGGGTCGGCCCGAGGTCGAAGTGGACATATGTCGGGGCCTGCGGCGGCCAGTGGCCACGAGCAGGCACTCCTAGGAGACGCTCGTACCAGTCGATGGATGCCGCGAGGTGCCGTACGTTCACGCGCACGTGCGTCAGCTTGGGGAGGTCCACGATCCGGACCTTACGCACACGACGGGGCTGGAGGGCGGACTCGACGAGCCCGGCGCCGGGAGGGCCAGGGGCTCCGGGGAGGGCCGGTACCTGCACGTGCGCGAACCGGCGACGACCGGGCGAAACCACCCACATCGCCTTGACGATTGCGTTACCCAACGGCATTCGCAGGCCATCACAAGTTAGCAGCGGGCGAAGGCTGCCGTCACGCCCCAGATGCTCGAAGACGTGCTCATGACTTCTGCCTACCGTCCAACGCGGGCATCGGAACGCATCCGGCAACGTCGCCGGCGCCGCCACACGGGCCCGGGACAGAAAGGGAGCACGATGTCACGACCCAACTGGCGAGCACCCCTGGTGGTACTCGGCTCGACCGTCCTGCTGGTCACCGGCGCCCAGGTCGTCGCGGCGCAGCCGTCGGCGGTCTCGGCCACCGCCCCGACCGTCATCAACGCCTGTTACCAGAAGAACCAGGGGATGCTGCGGCTGCTGGTCGGCAGCGAGCGGTGCCGTCCGTCCGAGGTCGCGATCAGCTGGAACCAGCAGGGCATCCAGGGCCCCGCCGGTCCCCAGGGACCGGCCGGACCCAAGGGTGACACCGGTGCGACCGGTGCCACGGGCGCCACCGGGCCGGCCGGACCAGTCGGACCCGTCGGACCTGCCGGACCCAAGGGCGACACCGGCGCGACCGGACCGCAGGGCCCGCAAGGTCCCTCCGGGATCAGCGGACTGGCCGGAAAGTCGTGCCCGGCCGGGCAGTACGTGACCGGCTTCTCGGCCGCGGGTGCGCTCGTCTGCAGCGGGACCACGCCCCCGCCGCCCATGTGCTCGGCGACGACGCTGACCAACACCATCACGAGCATCAAGGACAACGACTTCGACTCGCACTGGCCGGGTGGGGTCGTCACCCTGGGCACGGCGTCCTGCAACGTCACCCTGGCGCGGCCCTCGGGCAGCATCGTGCTGGTCGGGCTCCTCGGCGACGCCTGGCGCATCACCGGGAAGACGGGCTTCGCGAACGCGACGCTGACCGTCAACCTGCCCCAGTGCAACTCCCCGGCCGCCATCCCGAACGTCACCGCCAACCGGCCGTCCTGCTCCTCGGCGTACACCGGCATCCTCGGCGGCAGCCCGTCGACCGCGTCGGTCTCCATCGCGGCCGACTGACCGCTCCCCGCACGACACGCACCCCCACCCGAGGGGGCCGGCTTCCCCACCGGCCCCCTCGGCCTTGCCGTGTCCGGTGTGGGGCGGTGCCGCCCCCGGGCACCCCGCTGTCAGGACGTGACGGCGTGGACGGCGCCGCGTATGCCGGCTGCCTCCAGCTCCTCGCGCAGGATCCTGCGGAAGGTCGTCGCCATGGGCTCCTCGATCGAGCCCTTGCAGTCGACGTACAGCTCGACCCCGTCGGCGGTCACCTCCGGGTCCGAGACGTAGTTGGGCGTGTAGAGGTCGTTCGCCGCGGCCGACTCGATGCCCGCCTCGTCGTGGTACTCCGTGCCCCGCTCGTCCACCAGCATGAACCGGGCGCCGGCTGCTGTGAGGGCGCCGACGACCTTCTCGCGCCCGGAGTCGCTGACGACGCGCAGCACCTCGTTCGACGTGCCGACGTCGTCGCGGTAGGCGAAGACGTCGGCGTCGATGGTCAGCCCGTGACCGCGGTCGGCCTGGACCACCGTCGGGGCCGTGCCCTTCGGCTCGGCGAGCAGTCGCACCTCGCACCCCGAGAGCGCGAGGACGGCGACCGCGAGCACGGCCACCGTGCCCGCGGTCACCGGGCCTGCGCCCCCGGAGCGCACGCGGGAGGCAGCCCTCGCCGAGCGGTCGCGCATCAGGCCTCCGTGCCGCCGTCCGCGAGCGCCCCGGCAACGACCGCCCCGGTGGCCGCGCCGGCAGCCGCGGCGGCGCTCGAGCCGTTGCGCCCGGCGATGCCGTCCATGAGGCCGTTGAGGTCGACCCCGGTGGCGTCGCGCAGCATCGTCTGGAGCTGGGCGAAGTTGTTCGTCACCGTCTTGGGCAGGGCCCCGGCGCCGTCGGTCGAGACCACCGTCAGCTTGTCGATGGCCGCCATGGGCGAGGCTAGCTCGCGCGCCACCTGCGGCAGCACCTCGACGAGCATCTGCATCTTGGCCGCCTCGCCGTACTTGCCGAGCGCGTCGGCCTTGGCCTCCATGGTCTGCGCCTCGGCCTGGCCGCGGGCGAGCGTGGCAGCCGCCTCGGCCTCGCCCTCGAGCTTGGTCGCGGCGGCGATCGCCGCGCGGCGGTCGCGCTCCGCCTCACCGGTGAGCTTCGCGGTCTCGGCCTGGGCCTGCGCCTGGGCGACCTTGGAGTACTTGTCGGCGGCGGCGTTCTGCTCCGTGGTGAAGCGGGCGGCCTCGGCGTCCTGCTGCGCGGCATACCGCTTGGCGTCGGCGGGCTTGCGCACCTCGGTGTCGAGCTGGCGCTCGGTGAGCTCGGCCTGGCGCTCGGCGACGAGGCTCTGCGCGGTGAGCACCTCCTGCTGCTTGGCGGCGGCGGCGAGCGGCCCGGCGGCCGCAGCATTCGCCTGCGCCGCCTCGGTCTCGGCCTTGATCTGCGCCTCGCGCAGCGCGAAGTCACGGCGGGAGGCCAGCACCTCCTGCTGGGCGGCGAGCTGCCGCTGCTCGGCGTTGCGCATCGCGTCGGCCTCGGCGATCTTGGCGTCCTGCTCGACCCGGGCCGCCTCCGGGCGGCCGAGGTTGCGCAGGTAGTCGGTGTCGTCGTTGATGTCGAGCACCTGGAAGTTGTCGAGGGTCAGGCCCTGCCCGGTGAGGGCGTGCTCGGTCACCTCGGCCACCTGCGCGCCGAGGGCGGCACGGTCGCGGATGATCTCCTCGACGGTGAGGGTGCCGACGATGCTGCGCAGGGCGCCGGACAGGGTGCGCTCGGTGAATGCCGTGATGGCCGCCTGCTGGTTGCCGAACCGCTGCGCGGCCGCGCGGACGGCCTCGTCGGTGCCCCCGACCTTGACGATCGCGATGCCGTCGACGGTGAGCTTGATGTTGTTCTTGGACACCGCGTTCGGGACGCGCAGCTCGATCTCGCGGCTGGACAGGTCCATCACCGACATCTTCTGCACGACGGGCAGGACGAAGACGCCGGCACCGATGACGACCTTCTGCCCGGCGAGGTCCTCGCCGCTGCTCTTGCGGCCGGTGATGAGCAGGGCCTCGTTGGGCTTGGCGACCTTGTACCGCGAGACGACCGCGAGGACCGAGATGATGACGAGCGCGACCAGGGCGACGACGCCGAGGACGACGGGGTTGAGACCGAACACGTGGAGCTCCGTTCTGGGGTGGTGACCGGCTGGGTCAGAGGGCGCGGACGCGCACGGACGAGCTGGACAGGGAGTCGGTGACGAGGACGTCGGACCCGACGGCGATCGCGCCGGACTCGGACCGGGCGTTGTACTTCTGCCGGTGGCCGCCGACGCGGACCAGCACCTCGCCGTAGGCACCGTCGCCGATGGCGCTGACGACGACGCCGCGGGCGCCGACGAGGTCGTCGGCCCCGGGCGCACGGTCGGTCGGAGTGTTCTTCACGACCTTGGTCGTCAGGCCGCCGACGGCGCCGATCGCCGCGCCGGCGACGACGCCGACGACGACCGCGAGCGGCAGCGGCGCACCCATGCTCATGGCGATGCCGCCGACGATGCCGAACGCGGCCGCGAAGCCGGCGACCGCTGCGGTCGAGAGGAACCCGCCGGTGAAGTCGACCCCGTCGAGGATGCCGTCGAGCAGCTCGCCGAAGACGAAGGTGAGCATGAACAGGGCGACGCCCACGCCGCCGACGATCCAGAACGCGAGCACCGTGGTCCTCACCGGGTAGGGGCCCCAGCGTCGGGCTGGCGGCCGTGGAGTCGTTGTGACGTCAGGGATCCCGCCCGCGTTCCACAGCACGAACCCAGCCCGCGCACCGCGCGTCTCCCCCACGCCCGACGCCCTGCCTGCCCTTCACCTCAGGCGGCGTCGGTGCAGACCGTACGCGGTCGACGGCCCTGCGCGCAGGCATATGCGCACACTTCGGGCACCCGGCCGCCGAGGGACTGCCGGACCCGTGGACCTGTCAGCGCACCGACGGCCGGTTGCGCCGGGCGACGGCGTCGATGGTGACGGCGATGATGAGGACGGCCGCCGTCACCATGTACTTGCTGGCCGCGCTGAACCCGAGCAGCCCCATGCCGTTGTCGATGGCGGCGATGACGATCCCGCCGAGGACGCCGTGCATCGCCTTGCCCCGGCCGCCGAACAGGCTCGTGCCGCCGATGACGGCCGCCGCCACGGCATACAGGACGAGGGTGCCGCCGTCGATGGCGGTGGAGATGGACCGCAGGCGCGAGGCGTACACGACGCCGGCGATGCCGGCGGTCAGGGACGCGAGGACGAAGGCCACGGTCCGGATGCGGGCCAGCCCGATGCCCGCACGGCGGGCGGCCTCGGCGTTCCCGCCGATCGCGTAGACGTAGCGCCCGAACCGGGTGCGGCCCAGCAGGAAGGTCCACGAGGCGAGGACGGCGAAGACGAGCAGCACCACCCAGGGGACGCCGTAGACGGGGAGCAGGATGCCGCGGTCGGCGTTGCACAGCAGGACCAGGGCGACACCGCCGGCGAGCGCCAGGAGGATCTTGACGAGGGTCAGGGTGGCCGGCGGCGCGGTGAGCCCGGCGTCGCGCCGGTGGGCGTCACCGCGCCACGTGGTGAACGCGAAGACGGCGACGATGACGAGCATCACGACCCACCCGGCGAGCCGGGACAGGTTGCCGCTGGAGATGTCGTTGATCGTCGGGTCCTGGATGAGGATCGACCCGCCGCTGCCGAGGATCACCAGCATCACGCCCTGCCAGAACAGCAGGCCGCCCAGCGTCACGACGAACGACGGCAGCCCGAGGCGGGTGATCAGCGTGCCCTGGACGGCCCCGATCGCGGCGCACACGGCGAGGGCCGCGAGGATCGCCACCCACCACGGCCAGCCGACGGTCGGCTGCACCCGCTCCGCCATGATGACGGCGCTCAGGCCGGCGACGAAGCCGATGGACAGGTCGATCTCGCCCAGCAGCAGGGCGAACACCTGGCCCATGGCCAGGATGCTGAAGACGGCTGCCTGCACGAGCAGGTTCACGAGGCTGCCGGCCGTGAGGAAGTTGCCGTTGAGCGACTCGAACAGGACCGACACGAGCAGCAGGCCCGCGATGACGGGCAGGACGCCGGTGTCGCCGTCCTTGATGCGCGCCACCGAGGCGCGCAGGTATGCCGCCGTCGTCACCGGCGGTGGGGCCTGCGTGACCTCCTCGGGGGCGCGGGGTGCGTCGTCGACCTGGGCCATGGTCAGCCTCCTGCCGGTCGTGGGCCGGCCACCCGGGTGGACTCGCCCGTGGTCATCAGGTCCACCACGATCTGCCGGTCGAGCTCGGCGACCGGTCGCACGGCCGCCATCCGGCCGAGGTGGAGCACCGCGATCCGGTCGGCGACCTGGAAGACGTCGTTCATGTTGTGGGACACGATCAGGACCGCCACCCCGCGGTCGGCGAGCCGGCGCACGAGGTCGAGCACCATGGCGGTCTGCGCCACACCGAGGGCCGCGGTCGGCTCGTCCATGATGACGAGCTTGGAGTTCCACAGCACCGCCTTGGCGATGGCGACCGACTGCCGCTGGCCGCCCGAGAGGGAGGCGACCGGCTGGCGGATCGAGCGCACGCTGGTGACCGCCAGGCTCTTGAGGGTGTCGAGGGCCGAGTGCTCCATCGACTCCTCGTCGAGCGCCGCCCGCCGGGTGCGCTCCCTCCCGAGGAACATGTTCTCGACGATGTCGAGGTTGTCGCACAGCGCGAGGTCCTGGTAGACCGTCTCGATCCCCAGGTGGGCTGCGTCGCGGGGCGTGTCGATGGAGACCTGCTGCCCCTCCCACCAGATCTCGCCCGACGTCGGCGCGTGGATCCCCGCGATGCACTTGATGAGGACCGACTTGCCGGCACCGTTGTCGCCGGCGAGCGCCGTGACCTCGCCGGCGTGCAGGTCGAGGTCGACGTCGGTCAGGGCGCGCACCGGCCCGAAGCTCTTGCTGATGCCCCGCAGCCGGAGCAGGGGCTCCCCCGCCCCCGGGGCGGCAGGAGGTCCTGCCTCCCCCGGGGCGGGGGTGTCAGCGGTGCGCGGGTCCGCGGTCACGGGTCAGCCGATGCCCGCAGCGGTGCAGGCGCTGGCGACGCTGCCGGAGCAGAGCTTGTCCTTGGTCACCGCGCCGTCCTTGACGACCGTGGCGTTCATGTTCTCGCTCGTGACCCAGATGGGCGTCGTGTACACCGAGGCGACGTCCTTGCCGATCTTGGAGTCGGACGTCTTGGCGTTGACCAGCGTCGCCGGCGGCGTGACGCCTGCCCGCAGGAAGAGCGCCAGCGCGGCCGCAGCCTGCGCCTCGAGGTAGATCGGCTTGTAGACGGTGCCGCACTGGTAGCCCGTCAGGATGTTCTGCAGGCCGGGCAGGGAGGCGTCCTGGCCGGTGGTCGGGAACTTCTTCGGCGGGATCTTGTTCGACTTCAGGACCGCGATGACGGCGTTGGCGTTGTCGTCGTTGGGGGTCACGACGGCGTTGATGTTCTTGTGCGCCGTCCACTGCTGCTGGAACGTGGTGGCCGCCACCGACGGGGTCCACGTGCCGGCCGGCTCGCCGACCTTGACGTAGCTGCCGTCGCTGAACTTCGGGTCGAGCACCGAGTGGTAGCCCTGTGCGAAGAGCTTGGCGTTGTTGTCGGTCGGGTCGCCGTTCATGATGAGGATGTTGGGCTTGGCCAGCTTCCAGGACGTGATGCAGTCGACCTCGCCCTTGCCGATCAGCTCGCCCACCTTGACGTTGTCGAACGACACGTAGTGCCGGTCCGCCGGGCCACCGGTGACGAGGCGGTCGTAGTCGATGACCTTGGCACCGGCTGCCTCGGCCTTGGCCTCGATGGCGGCACCCGAGCCGGGGTCGAGCGGGTCGACCAGCAGGACCGTCGCCCCGCCGGTGATCATGGCGTCGGCCTGCGTCTGCATGGTCGCCGCGCTGCCCTGGGCGTTCTGGATGCTGAACTGGCTGGCGGTGAGGCCCGCGGCCTCGAACGCCTTGGTCAGGTAGGGCGCGTCGTACTGCACGTACCTCGTGGAGGTCGTCGTGTCGGGGAGCAGGACGCCGATCTTGCCCTTGCCCTGTGACGCGATCTGGGTGAGCTGCTTCATCACCGAGAAGTCGGAGGTGAACGCCGCTGCGTCGACCTGCGGCACGGTGGCCGAGGACGAGCCGGACGACGACGACGAGGTGCTCGTCGTCGTCGGGGAGTTGCCGCACGCCGCGAGTGCGAGACCTGCGACGAGCGCAACGCTCGCGGGGGCGAGCGACCTTCGGGCCAGAACCATGGCACAACCTTCTTTCGCATCGGTACCCGCCCCGGATCCCCACCCGTGGCTTGGGATTCCGCCACTCCTGACGCGTCCCGCCCCCCTACGGCGAAGGCGTGTTCCTTCGTGACATCCACGTCCACTGGACCACCGGCGCCGGGACCGGCCTAGGGACCTTCGTCCTCGGGTGCACGGGCCGCGCACGGCATACCTGGCGCCTCCCGGGCTGCGGGAAACGGAGGCGGTGCCAGCGAGGCCGTCGCCAACAATTTGCATTGAGTGCAACTAGGTTCCTACGCTCTCCCGGTGACCACCACCTCCGTCGACGGGCGCAGCGCCCTGCGCGCCGAGCGGCGGCAGGCGATCCTCACCGCGACGCGCGAGCTGGTGGCGTCCGCCTCGACGACGCACATCACCGTGGAGCAGGTCGCCGACCGGGCGGGCGTGTCGCGGCGCACCGTGTTCAACCACTTCGGCTCCTTCGATGCCCTGCTCGTCGCCGTCTGCGAGGACGTCCTGGCCGAGGTCACCGCGCAGGTCCTCGAGGACGTCGCGCGTCGCACCCGCAGGACCGCTGCCGCGGGGCGGGACCCGCACGCCTCGCTCGACGCCCTGTGCGCGGCCGTGCGTGCCGCCGACCTGCCCACGGCCATGGTGTCGATCGACCGCCTCATCGGCGGCCTCGGCGGTGACGAGTCGCGGGTCGAGGCGATCTCGCAGTCCGCGCTGGACCAGGTCGGCCGGCGCATCGCCGCCGAGGTCCTGCGCGCCGACCCCGGCCTCGACCCGCTCACCCTCGACCTCACCGTCGCGTTCCTCATGAACGGCGTCGGGGTCCTCGCGCACCGCTGGCTGGAGCAGTCGGGGGCCCGGCTGACTCCCGCCACGCGCGGTGCCTGGACCCGCTCCATGACGCGCCTGCTGCGGCAGATCCGCTCCGGCTACACCACCGCCTGACCCGAGAAGGAAGACCGAACCCCCATGGCTGAGCTCCTCTACCGCGTCGGCCGGTTCGCCGCGCGCCGCCACTGGACCGTCCTGGGCCTGTGGCTGCTGGCCCTGCTCGTCGGGCTCGGGACGTTCCTCGGCTTCTCGGGACCGGTCAGCTCGGCGATCACCATCCCGGGCACGCCGACCAGCGCCGTCGCCGCCCAGCTGGCCAAGGACTTCCCGGACGCCAGCGGCGGCGCGGGGAGCCTGGCCCTCACCACGACGGACGGCACCCCGTTCACGGCGGCGCAGAAGGCCGGCGTCACCCGGCTGCTCCAGCAGGTCGACACGGTCTCCGGCGTGCGCGGCACGACCGACCCCTTCGCCACGCAGGCCCAGCTCGACCGCGGCGCCGCGCAGCTCGCCGAGGGCCGCACCCAGCTGGACCAGGGGCGGGCGGCCCTCGCCCAGGGTGAGCAGAAGCTGGCCGAGCAGCAGCGGCAGCTCGACCAGCAGCGTGCCGCGGCCACCGCGGCGGGTGCCCCGGCGAGCGCCACCGCCCGGCTCGACGCCGCCCAGACCCAGCTCGACACCGCTCGCAAGGAGCTGGAGGCGCAGCGAGCCACCCTCCAGGCCAAGGGCGCCGCACTCGCCGACGGCGCCCAGGTCGCCGAGCTCGCCTCCGGGTTCCGCTTCGTCTCCGAGGACGGCAGCGCGGCCATCGCGCCGGTGTCCTTCGACCTGCCCACCAACGAGGTGCCGACCGGGACCAAGACGGCCATCGAGACGCTCGTGGCGCGAGCGGGGATCGACGGGGTCGCCGTCTACCCGTCGCAGGACATCTCCCAGACGGTGCCGTCGGTCCTCGGCCCGGGTGAGGTCGCCGGCGTCCTCGTGGCCGCCCTCGTCCTGGTCCTCATGCTCGGGACGCTCGTCGGGGCGGCCCTCCCCCTGGCGAGCGCCCTGCTCGGCGTCGGGGTGGCCACCCTGGCCGCGATGTCGTTCTCGGGGCTGGTGGACTTCCAGTCGGTGACACCGGTGCTCGGCGTCATGCTCGGCCTCGCGGTCGGCATCGACTACTCGCTCTTCATCCTCAACCGGCACCGGACCCAGCTGCGCCACGGGATGGGGCTGCACGAGTCGATCGGCCTGGCCAACGGGACCTCCGGCAACGCCGTGGTCTTCGCCGGTGCCACGGTCATGGTCGCGCTGCTCGCCCTCAACATCACCGGCATACCGTTCCTCGGCCTCATGGGCACGGTGGGCGCGGCCGCGGTGCTCGTGGCCATCGTCGTCGCCACCACCTTCACGCCCGCGGTGCTCTCGCTGGTGGGTATGCGGATCCTGCGCCGCCGCGAGCGGGCCCGGCTCCTCGCGGCGGCCGGGGGCGCGAAGGCCCGGGTCGGCGAGGGCGAGTCGTCCACGGCCGGTCACCACGCGGCACCCGCGCCGGTCCGCCCGATGCGAACGGGCCGGGCGGTCGTCACGCTCCTCGCCGGCGTGGCCGTCCTGGCCGTCGTCGCCCTCCCCGCGCTCCAGATGCGCCTCGGCCTGCCCGACGGGTCGAGCCAGCCCCGCGAGACCGCGGCGTACAAGGCCTACACGCTGCAGGCGGACCGGTTCGGCGACGGGTACAACGGCCCGCTGCTCGTCGTGGCCGACCTGCCCCGCCCGGTCGCCCAGGACGCCCTCACCGCCGAGCAGGCCGCCGTCGGGCGAGCCATCCGCGACACGGGTGACGTGGTCGCGGTCGTGCCCATCGGGGCCTCCCGGGCTCGTGACGCGCTCGCCTTCCAGGTCATCCCGAAGGGCGGCCCCAACAGCGAGTCGACCGCGACGCTCGTCCAGTCCCTGCGCGACCTCCACCCGCAGGCCACCGACGGCGGCCGGGTCACGCTCGGGGTGGCCGGCAACGCCAGCGCCAACATCGACGTCTCGCAGAAGCTGTCCGACGCCCTCCCGCTCTACCTGGTGCTCGTGGTGGGGCTGTCGCTGCTGATCCTCTTGCTGGTGTTCCGCTCCCTGCTCGTCCCGCTGACGGCGACCCTCGGGTTCGTGCTCTCGCTGCTGGCGTCGTTCGGCGGCCTCACCGCGATCTTCCAGCTCGGGTGGCTCTCGAGCGTCTTCGGCGTGCACGACCCCGGTCCGATCCTGAGCTTCCTGCCCATCATCGAGACGGGCATCCTGTTCGGCCTGGCCATGGACTACCAGCTCTTCCTCGTGTCCGGCATGCGCGAGGCGTGGACGCACGGCGCCCCGGCGAGGGTCGCGGTGCAGCGGGGCGTGCTCGCGGGCCGCGCCGTCGTCACGGCGGCGGCGATCATCATGACCTCGGTCTTCGCGGGCTTCATCTTCTCCCACGACGCGACGATCAAGCCGATCGGCTTCGGCCTCGCCTTCGGGGTCCTGCTCGACGCCTTCGTCGTCCGGCTGATGCTCGTCCCGGCGCTCATGCACCTGCTCGGAGGGGCGGCCTGGTGGCTGCCGCGGTGGCTCGACCGCGTCCTGCCCGACGTCGACGTCGAGGGCGCCCGGCTCGAGCGCGAGCACCCCCTGCCCGACGCCGAGCCGTCACCCGACGACGACCCGGATGCCGTGGCCGCGGCCGCCCCGGGTCGCGGCTGACCGGGCGCGGCTGACCGGCTCGCGGCTGACCCCGGGACGGAGGGCGACCCGGGCCCACGGGTCACCCGTCCGCCCGTGGTGGCCGGGGCTCAGAACCCCCAGGCGTGCGAGCGCAGCGACAGCTGGTCGCTCGTGGCCCGCAGCTGGTCCGTGTGGAGCTCGACGCGTGCCGGCTGCGCGCCGCCCGGCACCTCGAACAGCCCGAAGACGTAGGGGTACGACGGGGGACCCTCGGCCTGCAGCCGCCGCAGCACGGAGTCCCGCGGGACCCGGCTCGGAGCCACGACCGACCCGGCGGTCAGGCGCCGGCGGCCGGTGGCGAGGGTCGCGTTGATCTCCCGCACCTGGTGCAGCTCGGTCGTGTGTGTCGTCGGCGCCAGCGTGTGCTGCCTCATCACGTCCCCCTCGTCCCGTCCGGTGGTCGGTCGCCAGCGCCCAGCGTGCGCCGGCATCCCTCGTGACAGCAGGGCCGGAGGTCCTCGTCGCCCGGAGGGCGACGGCCCGAAGGCAACGGGTCAGGCCTCGTCGGCTCCCTGGACCGCGGACACGGTCAGCAGGGTGAGCGCGGCCGTCCACGCCAGGGGTGCGACGGACGCGGGGCGGCCGTCGTGGAGCACCTTCTCGGGCAGGGAGCCGGCCGCCGTGCGGTGGCGGTCCAGCCACTCCAGGAGGCGCGTGGCCCGCGCGACCTGCCCGTCCTGCGCGTGGACGAGCGCGAAGAGAGCCGTCTGCGGCGTCCAGCTCACGCCGTCGGAGCGCCAGTCCTCCCCAGGGGCGAGGCCGCCGGCCGGCCGCTGGAGCGCGGCCTCGGCGCGGTCGAGCGCAGCCCGCACCGGCGCGGACGGCGGGTACACGGCATACGGCGGGAAGAGGAAGGCCACCGAGGCGTCGAGGGCACGGCCACCCAGCTCGCGGCCGTAGCCGGTCACCCCGAAGCGCTCGGACACCACGCGCGAGACGGCGTCGGCCGCCATGCCCACCCGGTCCGCGCCGGCGTGGTCGCCCAGGACGTCGAGCAGCCGGAACGCGTGCGAGAGCCCGGCCCACACCGGTGCCGCGATCCCCAGGGTCAGCACGTCGGTCGGCAGCTCCCAGTAGTCCGGCGTCGCCGGCGGCAACCCGTCCGGCCCGAGGTTGTCCACGAGCACGGCCGCACTGCGCCGCACCAGGGGCTCGAGCCCGCGCAGCACGCGCTCGGCGTCGGCGCCGGGCTCGTCGAGCAGCGAGGACACCGCCCACAGCGCCCAGGCGGCGCCGTCGAACTGGCGCGGGCGACGGTCCGGCGAGCGCCGGGTGGTCGCGTCGTACCGCGCCTCGAACCAGCCGTCCGTTCCCTGCACCTCCTGGAGGAACCGCAGCTGGGCCAGCCCGGCGTCGAGGAAGCCACAGCGGGCCAGCGCCACGGCGACGTGCGCGCAGTCGCGCGGCCAGACGTACCGCCACGGCGAGGTCCAGCCGGCCACGGCCGCCGGGAGCCCGTGGGTGAGCACGCGGAGGTCGAGCAGTGCCGTGCGGGTGATCCCGGACCACCGCCCGCCGGCCCGCGTCCACGCGGCGGCCGACCCGAGGAACTCGGCCTCGGCGTGGACGAGCCGGGCCGGGTAGCGGTCGGTGCGCAGCACCCGTGTGCCCTCCACGAGGAGGTCGACCCGGCCGACCGGGACCGGGGTGCGGGCGCCGGCCTCGCCCAGGGCGACGGTCTCGGAGTAGAGCGGAAGGTCGCGCCGGCCGGTGCGCCCGCGCGCCTCGAGCACGCCGAAGGACGCGGCGGCCGCCGCACCGACGCCGCCCGCCAGCACCGCGCGCCGCGGCACGATCCCTGCAGGGCCCACCAGGGCAGGCTATGCCGGGTCGGCGCCGTTTCCGAGGGCCTTCCCCGCGCGCATCCCGTATGCCGGTCCGCCGGCCCCGGCTCAGGCCGTGTGGCGCAGCACCGGCAGCGGGACCTCCTCGGCGGGCAGGAGGAAGACCGCTGCGTCGCAGACCGAGCAGCACAGGCCGGGGTGGCCCTCGTCGTCCACGGGCAGGAGCAGCTGCTCGGCGCCGCAGTCCTCGCACCAGGCCTGGACCGCGTGCAGCAGGAGCACGTCGGCGAGCGGTTCCATGCCACGAGGGTGGCACGTCCCGCGGGGGTCCCTGCGGACCCACGCCGGGCGGTGCGGACCCGGTCAGCCCTCCCGCGGTGCCGGGCCCGGCGACTCCGTCGTGCGTGGGGTGAAGACCAGGTCGGGGACGACCGGCTCGTCCACCCCGGGCGGCGCCGGGACGTCCGGCGTCACGGGCGGGAAGGTGGTCCCATCGGGCTGCAGGTGCGACTCGTAGGTCTCCATGAGTCTCTCCGTTTCCTCGGCTCACCATCCACCCTGCCCCGACCGTTCCGGTGGCGCCACCCTGTGACCTGCGGCGATGCTGTGGATCCACTCAAGCGCACGGCGGAGTGCGCCCGGGTGCGGGCATTTCCGCGCGGCTGCGCCCGGTCGCCGGGACCACCTGCAGGCCCCGGCCCTGGCCTGCCCGGGGAGCGGGCCGGATTTGCCCGATCGACGCCGGATGTGGTGCCCTCGGGTGTCGCGCCATCGGGCGCCTCGTGGAGCAGGGCCCGTGGCCGGCCGTTGGGGCCAGACAGTCCGTCGACCCCTCCTGGAGGACCTGTGAAGTTCCGACCCCCGCTCCTGCCTGCCGTCGCGGTCACCGCCGTGGCGCTCGTCGCCACCCTCGCGGTGCACGACACCGTCCGGACGTCCGACCAACAGCTCACCGGCGCCGTCAAGCTCGTGGCGACCACCGGGGCCGCCACGTCGGTGACGTCCAGCGGCGCCGTCCTGGCGGGAACGGTCTCCGCCCCTCGCGGTTCCGCGGCGACGGCGACGTTCCAGTTCGGCACGTCCACGGCATACGGGTCGTCCGCGGCCGCGAGCATCTCGGGCAAGGGCCGCACCACGACCGCCTCGGCGACCCTGCAGGGCCTGACGGGCGGCACCACGTACCACTACCGGCTCGTCGCCAGGAGCTCGGCGGGCACGGCCTTCGGCGCCGACCGGACGTTCACGACGACCCCGCAGCCGTCGACCACCACGACCACGACGTCCACCACGACGTCGCCGACCACGTCCCCCCCGTCGACGCAGACGACGACGAGCAGCACGTCGTCCAGCTCGACCACGACCAGCTCGACGACGACGCCCACCTCCTCGACGACCTCGAGCAGCACCACGAGCGCGCAGGCCCCCGTGGGGTCGGTGTGCACGAACCCGTACTTCACGACGAGTGATCCCAACGGGGGCGTGACCGACGGCGGGTTCTACGTCCACAACAACCTGTGGAACGCCTCGAAGTACCCCGGCACCAAGGGCACCACCTCGGTCTGCTCGTACCACTCCTGGAACCACGTCGCGACCGCCAGCAACAGCTCGGGCACCGGTGAGGTCAAGACCTACCCCAACGTGCACAAGGACTACTCCGGTCGCACCATCGCCAGCTTCCCCAAGCTGGTCTCCTCCTTCGCCGCGACCTCACCGAACGTCGGGATCTACGACGTCGCCTACGACCTGTGGCTCAACGGCGTCCCCAACGACGAGGTCATGATCTGGACCGACAACCACGGCCAGTACCCCGCCGGGAACCGGTTCGCCACCGGCATCTCCGTAGGCGGGCACACGTGGGACGTCTACGCCACCAGCGGCAACGGGTACATCGCCTTCGTGCCCTCCGGCGGCGCCCGCCTGACCTCCGGCACCATCGACATCAAGGCCATGCTCGACTACCTCGTGTCGCAGGGGCGTGTCACCAATGGGTCGGCCGCCACGGTGGACCAGGTCTGCTACGGCGTCGAGGTGGTCGACACCGGCGGGTCCCCCGCGACCTGGCAGTTCACCAACTTCTCCCTCACGGACTCCTGAGGGCCTGCCCTCACCGGCTCGGGGACTCCCCCGGCCCGCAAGGATTCCGCGCCCCCGCCCCGAGGACGTCCTCCTCGGGGCGGGGGCGCTCCTACATACCCCAGGTGCGGCGATGACGGCTCCGCCCGCTGGTGGAGCGTCTTCGAGCCGTTCTGGTGATGGGCCACGCCGTCGTGCCGGTCGGACCATGGTTTCGGGGACACGCACGAGAGGACGTCGAGATGGCGCGCAGGAACAGGGGAAGAGGCCGCCGGGTCGGCCTCACGGTGGCGCTGGCCGTGGCCGGTCTGGTGGCTGCGGGGACGGCGCCCGCCGGGGCCGCGCCGGCGGGTGGGCCCGCCACGCCTGCCCAGAAGGTCGCCCTGACGAGGACGAACCGCACCTGCGACGGGGTCATGATCGACGGGGACCTCCCGACACCCCTCGGCCAGGCCGTGGTGACGCGGCCGGCGTCCGGGAAGCTCGTGGTGTCGGTGTCGGTCACAGGGGCGAGTCCGGACACGACGTACGCGATCCGGGTCATCCAGCTGCTGCCGGGCGACACGGACTGCCACGGCATCTCCGGGTACCTCACCACCGACTCGCTCGGCGGAGGTCGGGCCAGCGTGCAGGAGACCGTGCTACCGGGGGCGTCGCAGGCCTGGGTCGACCTCAACGCGACCGACGACTTCACCAACTTCCTCGACAGCGAGCCGGTCGGCTTCTGACGGGTCCGCTAACGCGGTTCCGACGGCGACGCCGCCGGAAGGGGGCTCAGCGGGGCGGGACGGGGTCGACCACGAACGGACGGGACCAGTCGGAGTTGTCCACGACGACATCGGCCCTGGCCCACGGGGTCCGTGCTGCGAAGTACGTGCGCTGGGCCTCGACGTACCGGCGCAGCGCCGGGTGGGTGGGGTCGGCGGGGCTGCCGTCCCGGACCGCCATCCGCCTCGCCGTCTCCTCGAAGGGCACCTGCAGCCACACCACGTGGTCCAGGCAGCCCTCCAGCTCCTCGCGCTGGAGGAAGAGGCCGTCGAGGACCAGCACCGCACCCGGCGGCGCCACGAGCCAGTCCCCCACGAGGACGGCGTCGCTGGCGAGGTCGTGCCCTCGTGCCCGGTACCGGCGGGAGCCACCCGGGCCGAGCGGCTCCAGCACCTCGGCCCGCAGCCGCGCGTAGTCGTAGGAGTCCAGCCAGAACCCCTCGGGGGAGTGCCGCCCGCGCGCGTAGCGGAGCTCGCGCACCGCGTGCCAGTCGTCCGCGGACACCTGGACCACGCTGCGTCCCAGCGACGCCAGGGCGGCGGCCAGCTCGGCGGCGAGCACCGTCTTGCCGGCACCGTCGACACCGTCCACGCCGACCCGGACGCAGTCCGGCCCGGCGCTGCCGGGAACGCCTGCCGCCAGCTCGGCGACCAGCTCGGCCCGGCTCAGGGGACGAGCCACATGAGCACCGTGACGAAGCCGATGACGGCGCACACGACGAAGAGCCCGGCGAGCACCAGGGCCACGACGACGGCCGCGTCGAACCCTCCCGAGCCCTCCGGTTCCACGGGGGCCGTGGCCTCACTGACCGGCGCCGGGACGGCGGTGGCGCGTCGCCGCAGGGCGTCCACGCGCTTGTTCCCCTCGTGCTCGCGGACCGGCGCCGGCAGGCTCAGCCACATGGCCGGGAAGTGGTCGGAGTACTGCTCGCGCCACGCGTCGACCGCGGCGTCGACGTCCTCGCCACGACGGCTGGTGCCGAACCAGGCGGCGCCGGCAGCGGGCAGGTCACGCATCGCGAACTGCACCTCCCCGAGCAGCTCCAGGCCCTGCGGGTCGTACGTCTCGGCGAGGTGGGCGACGAGCCGCTCGCGCGCCCGCCACTCGCGGCCGGCGGCGAGGTCGGCGCGCGCCTGCGCCAGCGCGCCCCGCGTGCGCTGCGTGCCCGCGCCGCCGCCGGCCGCGGCAGGGCCTGAGGCGGTGTCCCGGTCGGGAGGGCCGGGCTGGCTGCGGGTGTCGTCACTCACCCCCGGAAGTATGCCGTCTGCGTCGGCAACCGCGACGACGGCGCCACGCGCGCGAGGCAGCCCGCCGCCGGCCGCCCGGGGCGGACGCGCCTCAGCCGTTCGTGCCGGTCCCGTCGGGCTCGACGACGTCCACGACGACCTCGTTGCGGCGCAGGAACCAGGGCTTGACCGGCGGGTCGAAGCGCAGCCAGCGCGGCGCGCCGACCGGTGTCAGGCCGGCCTCGGCCACGGCGGCGAGCAGCCGGTCGCGGTGCGTCTCGAAGCCCGACTCGGTCCATCGGCCGGAGTACCGGATGGCAGCGGCCAGCGACGGCGGCACGGTGCGCAGGTGGACCCGCTCGTCGGTCGGCACCGGCGCCGTCTCCTCGGTCACGTCGGCGGCCAGCACGAAGGCCACGGTGAACGCCCCCTCCCCGGGCCCGCCACCCGCGGAGGGCCCGGCGCCCGGCGCCCCGGCCTGCTCCTGGACCACGGGGGCCGTCATCGCCACGCGGTGGCCGCGCCGGCCGGCCGGCTGCTGCACGACGGGGGCCGTCATGGCGACCTTCGCCCTGGGCTGGTTGCTGCCGCTGATGTAGGCGAACAGCGGCGCGAAGGCGCGGTTGACGGCGCCGCCGAGCGACCCGCGCACGGTCACCTCCGCGACGGCATGGGCCGGGTAGCGCCGCAGCTCCACCCCGTCCGGCAGCCGCCCCACCACCTCGTACGCCAGCTCTTCCGTCACGAGTCGACGCTACGCCCGGGACGACCGGTCGACCTCCCCCCACGTGGGGGACCGCCCGTCGCCCGGCTACCTCGTGCGACGGCCACCCGGTCGTCCCCGGCCTCGTCCGAGCGGCTGAGGTCACTCGCGTCGGGGTTGCATTCGCTACTGGCGAGTAGCACCATGGAAGTTACCGGCTGGTAATGGCCGGACCACCGACGTTCCGAGCGTGGAGGTGCCCCGGGATGGGCCACTACAAGAGCAACCTGCGAGACCTCGAGTTCAACCTCTTCGAGGTCTTCGGCCGCGGCGAGGTGCTGGGCAGCGGCCCGTACGCCGAGGTCGACGCAGACACCGCCCGCGAGATGCTCAAGGAGGTCGCCCGGCTCTCCGAGAACGAGCTCGCCGCGTCCTTCGCCGACGCCGACCGGAACCCGCCGGTCTACGACCCCTCGACCTACTCGGTGACCATGCCCGAGTCGTTCACCAAGAGCTACCAGGCCTACGTCGACTCCGGCTTCTGGAACGTCGACGTGCCCGGCGAGCTCGACGGCACCGTCGTGCCGCCCAGCCTCAAGTGGGCCATGAACGAGATGGTGCTGGGCGCCAACCCGGCGATCGCGATGTTCGCCGCGTCGTACTCCTTCGGCAAGCTTCTCTACCTGCTCGGCAACGACGAGCAGAAGAAGCTGGCCCGCTGGATCATCGAGAAGGGCTGGCACTGCACGATGGTGCTCACCGAGCCCGACGCGGGCTCCGACGTGGGCGCCGGCCGCACCAAGGCCGTGCAGAACGACGACGGCACCTGGAACGTCACCGGCGTCAAGCGGTTCATCACCTCGGCGGAGTCCGACATGACCGACAACGTCGTGCACTTCGTGCTGGCCCGCCCCGAGGGCGCCGGCCCGGGCACCAAGGGCCTGTCGCTGTTCATCGTGCCGAAGTTCCACGTCGACCTCGAGACCGGCGAGCTGGGCGAGCGCAACGGCGCCTACGTCACCAACGTCGAGCACAAGATGGGCCTGAAGGTCTCCACCACGTGCGAGGTGACCTTCGGCGACAGGGAGCCGGCCGTCGGCACCCTGCTCGGCGACACCCACGACGGCATCGCCCAGATGTTCCGGGTGATCGAGCACGCCCGCATGCTCGTGGGCACCAAGGCGATCTCGACGCTCTCCACGGCATACCTCAACGCGCTCGACTACGCCAAGCAGCGCGTGCAGGGCGCCGACCTGACCCAGCAGGGCGACAAGTCCGCCCCCCGCGTCACCATCACCCACCACCCGGACGTGCGCCGCTCGCTGATGACCCAGAAGGCGTATGCCGAGGGGCTGCGCGCACTGGTGCTCTACACCGCGACGCAGCAGGACCTCGTCGACCAGGCCCAGCTCGAGACCGGGGCCGAGTCGCTCGAGAAGGACAGCCCGGCCGAGATGGCCAACCGGGTCAACGACCTGCTGCTCCCGATCGTCAAGGGCGTCGGGTCCGAGCGCGCCTGGGTGCTCCTCGGCACCGAGTCCCTGCAGACGCTCGGCGGGTCGGGCTTCCTGCAGGACTACCCGATCGAGCAGTACATCCGCGACGCCAAGATCGACACCCTCTACGAGGGCACGACGGCGATCCAGGGCCTGGACTTCTTCTTCCGCAAGATCATCAAGGACAAGGCCCAGGCGCTCACCCACATCGCGATGCAGGTGCAGGAGTTCGCCAAGGACCTCGGCACCGACGGCGGTGCGCTCGACCGCGAGCGCGAGCTGCTCGGCCAGGCGCTCGAGAACGTCCAGGGCATCCTCGGGTTCATGGTCGGCGAGCTGATGAAGTCCGACCCGCGCCAGGAGGGTGGCGACCTCACCAACCTCTACAAGGTCGGCCAGAACACCACGCGACTGCTCCTCGGCGCCGGTGACCTCGTCATCGGCTGGCTGCTGCTGCGCCAGGCCGAGGTCGCGAACCGCGCATTGCAGTCGGGAGAGGTCTCGGCCAGGGACCGCGACTTCTACGAGGGCAAGGTCGCCGCGGCGTCGTTCTTCGCGCGCACCGTCCTGCCGAAGCTCGCCGCCGAGCGCGCGATCGCCGAGGCCACCGACAACGCGCTGATGGACGTGCCCGAGAGCGCCTTCTGACGCAGGTCCCGCACCACGGAGAAGGGCCGGCCCCCTGGTGGGAGCCGGCCCTTCGCCGTGTCGTGGACGCGGTCACGCCGCGCGCGTGGTCACGCCCGCGGCGACCGCGCCTCAGCCCTTGAAGCGGATGAAGTCGGTGAAGCCGTCGGCGTCCGTGCCGCGGTGCGCCTTGCGGTAGCTGTAGGTGTCGGAGCGCACGTGGTTGTACTCCTCCACCATGAAGGTGCCGTCCGCGTTGACCTTCGCGACGTACGCCACGTGGCCGTAGGTGCCGCTGCTGCGGACCGCGATGTCGCCGACCTTCGGGGTCTTGTACACGGGGATGCCGGCAGCGCGGGCGGCGTTGTCCCAGTGCTCGGCGTTGCCCCAGTGCTGGCCCTTGTAGGAGTTGGAGAACCGGATGCCCAGGTTGTGGTTCACCCGCCAGGCAGCGAAGGACGTGCACTGGCCCTTGTAGAAGTTCCACGGGTCGACGCCGGTGCCCTGTCCGCGGTACGGGTAGTCGTCCTTGACGCCGCTGGGGGTGGACGAGACGCCGCCGCACAGGGGGGCGACCCGCCCGTCGGAGCCGGTGTAGATGTAGGCGTCGGCGACGAAGCGGCCGCTGCCGATCTTGTCCCACCAGCTCGAGGTGCCGTACGGGCCGCTGACCGTGGTGCCCCGGGTCTGGCAGGTGATGTCCACCCGGGTGCCCTTGGCGAGGCTGCCCACCGCGCGGTAGGACGTGCCCGGTCCGGAGCGGACGGTGAGGTTCGCGCCCGTTGTCTTGACGGTGCCGGTCGCGGCCTCGGCGAGGGCCGCTCCCCCGGCCACGACGCCGAGGCCGATCGCCGCGGCGACCGCCGCGCGCACCGGCTTGTGGGTGATGGTGCTCAGTCGCATCTCGTTCTCCTGCTTCGTCGTTCGGCTCGGCCTGCCCCCCTTGCGGAACCGGCGCTGGCAGGAACGCTGGCAGCGCGCTGAAGCGGCGTCGATGGGGAGGACTACCCCCGGGGCCGGCCCACGCACGGCCCACGCCGGGGAGGACTGCCCTGCGCCGGGTGGGGACCCGGACGGCGACGCGGACGGGCCGCACGGACGTCCCGTACGACAGGCCACACGGACGGGCCCCGGACGCGACGAGGGCGGCACCACGTGGAGTGGTGCCGCCCTCGGTGGAGCGGGATCGGGCCGGTGGCCCGGTCGGCTCAGAGACGGTCGTTGCGGTCGACGTCGACCTCGTCGACGCGGGTCCCGGTGGCCGGGTCCTGGTGGCTCACGCGGCGCGCGGAGTAGCCACCCGCGGTGGTGCGCCGCGTCATGACCAGCGACAGGAGGATCGCCAGGATGCCGGCGACGATGCAGATCCAGCCGACGGCGTGGACGCTGAGCACCCCGCCCAGGCTCGCGTCACCGGTGTAGGCGAACGTGATGATCGCGCCCACGACGAGCAGGAAGATCCCAAGTCCGATGTACATGCTCACTCCAGGGGTCCGGCGGGTCCAGGGTTGACCCGCTCCTTCGAGCGTAGTGCCGCACGGGCCGACCTGCAGGGATGCCGAACCCGCACTCGTGCGCGGACACGGACGTCTGCGCACAGACGCGCGTCCGCTCGCGCCCGCTCGTCTGCGCACACACCCGCGTACCACTGCGCGCGGATCTGCTCCCTGCGCAGGCACACGGACGTCCGTGCGCAGACCTCCGTGTCGTGGTCGGGGGGAGTGCTCCCCCGGCCGGGTCCGTGCGTGGGACTGCGGCGAGGGGAGTCGTCCCCATCGACCGGGACGCGCCGGCCTTCCTACGGTCCTGCCACCGACAGGCGGGAGGTGCCCGCCCCGGGACACCCCGGCGGGACACCTCAGGAGGAGAGCAGATGGGCGTCGCCACCACCCTCGCCACGCGCCGGCCGGCACGGCTCGGCCTCGTGGCCGCAATCGGGCTCGGCGTCGTGCTCGGCGGCGCCGCAGCCGCGGACGCGGCGATCGGGCACGTCCGCACCCAGAGCAGCCCCCTCACGGTCCGGTCCGGTCCCGGCACGTCGTATGCCGCCGTGGGCGCCGTCGCCCGCGGCGCCCGCATCACGATCGTTTGCCACACCAAGGGATCTCGCGTGAAGGGGCCCTACGGGTCGACCGACGTGTGGGACAAGCTGGGCGACGGCCGCTGGGTCGCGGACGCGTACACCTCCTCGTCCGACCCCTCGCCCGAGTGCTCGCCGTCGGCCCTCGACACGGTCGCCGTCGCGTACCGCGGCAGCCGGCCGTGCAGCACCGACGAGCGGCCCTACACCAACGGCCGGGTGCCCCGCTCCGCGCTCTGCACCCTGCGCGACGCCCGCTCGGAGTCGTTGCGCCCCAAGGCTGCTGCCGCGTTCGACGGCCTCAGCGCGGCATACCGGCAGCACAGCGGACACGCCCTCTGCGTCACCGACTCCTACCGCTCCTACGACGAGCAGGTGGCCGTCAAGGCCACGCGCGGTCGGTGGGCCGCCACACCGGGTCGCAGCGAACACGGCCTCGGGCTCGCGGTCGACCTGTGCGGTGGTGTCGACCGGTTCGGTACCGACGCCCACCTCTGGATGGTCGTCAACGCGCCGCGCTACGGCTGGACCCACCCCGGGTGGGCGGACGCGGGCGGCTCGCTGCCCGAGCCCTGGCACTGGGAGTACACCGGCTGAGCGAGTCGGTCAGGAGGTGCCCCGCAGGTCGAGCGTGAGCGCGTCGGGTGCGCCCTCGACGAGCACGACCGGGATCCCCCAGTCCTGCTGGTACAGGTGGCACGCCGCGTGCTCGGGCACCTCGCCGGTGACGGGGTCGCCGTCGCACGAGGCGGCCTGCACCGAGACGTGCAGCACTCCGTCGACGACCGACGGGTCGAGGACCAGCTCGCGGGTCAGGCCCTGGGCGCTCCCGGCCCCCTCGCGCAGCAGCGCCTCGGGGGTCGCCGACACCATGAGCCGCGTCGGGTCACCCCACCGGTGGTCGAGCTTCTGGCCGGTCGGCGGGGTGAAGGTCACCTCGAGGCGGACCGCGCCGGGCGCCAGCTCGGTGCGCGGCCGCTGCGTCTGGTGGGCGAGGCCGTCGACGCGGGTCGCCTTGTCGGGCAACGGGATGCGGACCAGCTCGTGCGCCGCGGACTCCACGACGACGAGTCGCGTCTCGCCGTCGTCCGTGCGCTCGACGACGGCGTCGGACGGTTCGCGCAGCCCGGTCGCCAGCGTCGTCACCTCGCCCGCCACCGGGTCGAACCGGCGGACCGCGCCGTTGTACGTGTCGCTGACCGCGACCGACCCGTCGGGGAGGACGGTGACCCCGAGCGGGTGCTGCAGCAGGGCCTGGCTCGCGGCGCCGTCCCGGTGGCCGAAGTCGAACAGGCCCGTCCCGACGTGGGTCGTCACGGTGAAGCCGTCGTCGGTGAGGTCGAGCGAGCGCAGGGCCGAGGTCTCGGAGTCGGCGACCCACAGCCGGGCGCCGTCGGCCGAGGCGGCGAGCCCCGACGGCTGGGCGAACCACGCCTCGTCGGCGACGCCGTCCCGGATGCCCTCGGCGGTCGTGCCGGCGAGGACCGCGACGGTGTTCTCGGCCGGGTCGGCGGCCAGGTGCAGCGCCCACAGCTGGTGGGTCCCGGCCATGGCGACGACCACGCGGTCGAGGAACCAGGCGACGTCCCACGGCGTCGACAGGTCCTGGCGCAGGGCCGGACCGCTGCCGGACCGCTCGCGCAGCTGCCGCCGGGTGCCGGCGAGCACGGTCCACGCCCCGTCGGCGAGGCGCAGTCCCTTGACCTGGTGGTTCACCGAGTCGGCGACGACCACGTCGTAGCCGACCCGCTCGGCCACGTCCGCGGGCAGGAGCAGCAGGCCCTGCGGCTCGTTGAGCCGCCCGGGGCCGTCGCCGTCGTGGTCGGCGAAGCGCCTGCGCTCGGTCTGCAGGTCGGCCTCGAGGTGGACCACGTCGTGGTGGGTCGTGTCGGACACGAGGAACGACCCGTCGCCGAGGGCGACGGCCTTGCCCGGGAAGCGCAGGGCGGTCGACGGTGCCGGCGGCGGGGTGTAGGGCGAGTCGCCCTCGCGCAGCGTGCCCTTCGCCCGGTGCTCCTCGACCAGCTCCTCGACGAGGACCGAGAGCCCGTGGGCGTGGCCCTCGCCGGACATGGACGCGACGATGTACCCCTCGGGGTCGACGACGACCAGGGTGGGCCAGGCACGGGCGGTGTACGCCTGCCAGGTGACGAGGTCGGGGTCGTCGAGGACCGGGTGGTGCACGGTATACCGCTCGACGGCGGCGGCCAGGGCGTCCGGGTCCGCCTCGTGCTCGAACTTGGGCGAGTGGACGCCGACGAGCACGAGCGAGTCGGCGTACCTCTCCTCGAGCGGGCGGAGCTCGTCCAGGACGTGCAGGCAGTTCACGCAGCAGAACGTCCAGAAGTCGAGCACGACGACCCGGCCCCGCAGGTCGGCCAGCGACAGCTCGCGGCCGCCGGTGTTGAGCCACCCACGCCCGCGCAGCTCCGGCGCCCGCAGCCGGGTGCGGGTCACCACGGCGTGGTCCTGTGCGTCTCGTCCCAACGGTCGGTCCTTCTCTCGCGTGTTCGGTCACGGTCCGGCGCGGCGGCGTGCGCCTGTCGGTGCCCGGGGGTCTCATGGGGGTGGCGGCACGGGCCGTCATGGTGACGATTCGGCGACGACGGCAACTCGGCGCGGCCCCGGTTCGTCATCCCAGTCAGGAGGTGCCTTCGATGAAGCACAGGGGGACTCACACCGCCACCGCGGTCGCACTCAGCACGGTCGACGCGGTGCACCGCCGCGACCACACCCACACCACCGGCCAGTCCTGCCACCCGCACGCCGTCGAGGTGATCGGCCTCGGGCACAGCGCGATGGTCGTGTGCCACGACTGCGGGTCCGACACGGCGTTCATGGACCTGCGCCGCGCCGACCTCGTGGCCGAGCGGCACCGGCGCATGACCGCCTGACGGCCGGCGACCGCGCGCGGCGCGGACGACCGGGGCCGGCGACGTCACAGCCGCCGGTCCCGCAGGACCGGGAACTGCTCGCGCCAGGCCGCCACCGCGTCGAGGTCGACCTCGACGCTGAGCACCTGCTCGTCCGTGCCGGCCATGGCGAGCGCCTCGCCCGTGGCCGAGACGACCTGGGAGTGACCGCCCATCTCGGTGCCGGCGTGCGTGCCCGCGGTGTTGCACGCGACGACGACGCACTGGTCCTCGACCGCGCGGGCGTGCGCGAGCAGCGTCCAGTGCCGCACGCGCGCGGCCGGCCAGGCGGCCGGGACGACGAAGAGGGTGGCCCCGGCGTCGACCTGCCGCCGGTACAGCTCGGGGAAGCGCAGGTCGTAGCAGGTGGACAGGCCGGTCCGGACGCTGCCGCCGTCGCCCAGCGGCAGGTCCACCACGACGACGTCCCCGCCCGCGTCGAGCAGCTTCGGCTCGCCCGCGCCGAAGCCGAACCGGTGCACCTTGCGGTATGCCGCGAGCAGGCTCCCGTCCCGGCCGTAGACGAGCGAGGTGTTCCACAGGCCGTGCCCGTCGCTGCCCACCTCGCCATCGGCCGGGCGCTCGATGATGGACCCGGCGTGCAGGACGACACCGGCGTCCCGGGCCGCGGCGGACATCGCCTGCCCGGTCGGGCCGTCGACGGGCTCGGCCCGGTCCTGCCACTCGCGGTAGGCGAAGCCGCCCGGTGCCCACAGCTCGGGCAGCACGACGAGGTCGTGACCGGCCTGCGCCCGCACCACGGCGGCGACCCGCTCGACCCGCTCCGCGACCGGCTCGGCGTCGCCGTAGCCGACCTGCACCACCGCAACCCTCATCACGACCCTCCTCGTCCACGCTCGCGCAGCTGCGCCAGGTGCGCGTTGTACGCCGCGAGCTCGGCGTCGCCGTCGCGGTCGGCCTGCCGGTCCCGGCGACGGCTCTCGGCGCGGTCCGACCGCACCCAGGCGATGGCCACCATCAGCGTCAGTGCGACGGTCGGGACCTCGCCGATGCCCCAGGCGATGGCACCGGCACGGTGCTGGTCACCGAGCGGGTCGGTCATCCACGGCAGCTTGAGGGTCTCGAAGAAGTCGGGCGCCAGGACGGTGGTGCTGCTGGTCATCACGACGCCGAAGAACGCGTGGAAGCTCATCGTCGCGAACAGCACGACGAGCAGCATCAGCGGCGGCCACTTCCGCGGCCCCGGGTCGACGCCGACGAGCACCCAGACGAACAGGTACCCGGTGAGCAGGAAGTGCAGCAGCATCAGCACGTGCCCGGTGTGGGTGCGCAGGGCCAGCTCGAACAGCGGCGAGTAGTAGAAGATCGCGAGGCTGAAGAAGAACAGGGCTGCGGCCACCACGGGGTTGGACAGCACCCGCATGGCCCTTGAGTGCACGACCTGGAGCAGGAGCTCGCGCGGGCCCCAGGTCTTGTCTCGCCGGGCGGGGAGGGTGCGCAGCGCGAGCAGGATCGGCGCGCCGGGCACGAGCAGCAGCGGCACGAGCATCGCGACGACCATGTGCATCACCATGTGCATCGAGAAGAGCACCCGGCCGTAGACGCCGGGGGCGCCGCACACGGCATACACGAACACGACCCAGCCGAGCACCCACAGGACGGTGCGGTGGACCGGCCAGGCGTCGCCGCGGCGGCGCAGCCGCACGACGCCGGCGAGGTAGAGGCCGACGGCGAGGACCGAGAGGGCGACCCAGATCCACTCCGTGCTCCAGGCGGTCACCCACGACGCACCGGTCAGCGCCGACGGCTGTGGGTAGCCCGTGAGGATGAAGGACCGGCTGGCGTCGGGGACCACCGCGTCCGGGACCGGCGGGGCCGAGCGCGAGAGCGCCACCGCCGTGCCGAACGCGATGCCCATGACGACCAGTTCGGCCAGGACGAGCCGGACGAAGGCAGCCGTCGAGCCCTCGCCGGCGAGCCGGGGCAGCAGGGCGCGGCGGTGCCGCCAGCCCGCGACGCCGAGGAGCACGAGCGCCAGCGTCTTGACCAGGACCAGCGCGCCGTAGCGCGTGCCGAGGTTGCTGAGGTCGCCCACCCGCAGGTACGCGTTCTGGACGCCGGAGAGCGCGACGGCCACGAAGCACCACAGGGCCACCGCGGAGAACCGCGTGGCGGTCGCGGCCAGGTCGCGGCCGAGCAGCGGGCGCAGCACCGCCAGCCCGAGCAGGCCGCCCACCCAGAGCGTGGCGGCGACGAGGTGCACGGCGAGGGAGTTGACCGCGGTGGAGTGGTCGGTCGCACCGGCGGCGTGGCCGGCCAGGGCCAGCGGCAGCAGCGCGCCGACCGCGAGGGCGAACAGCCAGGCCATCGTCGCCCGGCTGGTCGCGACGAACGCCCCCACGCACACGACGAGCGCGACCCCGGCCGTGATGAGCTCGACCCGCACCGGCAGGAACTGCCAGGCGAACGTCGTGAACTGCTGCGGGAAGCCCGGGTCGGTGAGCGGTATGCCGATGGAGTCGGCCATGGTGAGCAGCGCACCGGCGACCGAGGCCAGCGCCCAGAGGGCCGCGGCGACGCCGGCCAGGCGCGTGGCGGTCTCGCGGCGCCGCGTGCGGGTCGTCTCGGGTACGAGGAACGCCGCGTTGAGCAGCAGCCCCACCGTGGCCGAGGCGGCCACGTCGTGGACGACGCGGGCGTAGACGACACCCCACCGCACGACGGCCCCCGGGTCGGAGACCACGGGCGCGACGGCGGCCTGCCCGACGACCGCCGCGAGGGGGGCAGCCACGAGACCGGCCACGGCCAGCACCCACAGCGGCAGGCGCGTGGGCAGCCGGGCGGGCGCGGACGCGGACGTGCTCATGACGACAGCCTAAGTAGGGTGGGGGCATGCCTCTGCACCCGGCAGCCCCTGAGGACCTCGCCGGCCTGGTCGCCGCGTACGAGCAGGCGACGCAGGCCGTGGTCGACCTCGGCCGCAGCTGCCGCGACGAGGACTTCTCCCGACCGACCACGCGCGAGGGGTGGACGGTGCGCGACGAGATCGCGCACGTCGTCGCCGGCGACCCGGCGCACCGCACGGGGGTGAGCGCGCCGAAGCTCGTCTCCGAGCTCGAGCTGGTCGCCGAGCGCCGCGTGCGCGGCCTCACCGAGGACCCCGGTGCCGTCGCCGCCCTGCGGCGGGACACCATCAACGCCTGGGTGGCCGAGCAGGACATCCGCCAGGCCCTCGGCCGGCCGGGCGACCTGGACTCGCCCGCGGCGGCCATCGTCATGGAGGAGCTGTTCGCCCGGCTGCCCGAGCTGGTCGCCGAGCGGGCCGCCGTACCGCCCGGCAACGTCGTCATCCTCGAGGTGACCGGGCCCGTGCTGGGGCGTGCGGGCGTGTGGGTGGACTCCGGCGAGGACGGCCAGGCCAAGGGCATCCCGCTGTTCTCGGGCGTGGCCCACGACGGCGACCCGCGTGACGTCTTCACGACCATCACCCTGTCGACCGACGCTGTCACCCGGCGCAGCGCGGGTCGCGGCACCGTCGACGACATCCACTACACGGCGCACGGTGACGAGGACGTCGCCCGGCGCGTGCTGGAGAACCTCACCCTCACCTCCTGAGGTCTCACCTTCGAGGTCCCACCTCCCGGGGTCGGCCGAACGGCCGACCCCGTTTTGCAGGTGCCGCCCCGGTGCCGGATACTTGTATGCCGCAAACAAGTATCCGCGACGAAGGTTCCGATGACGACCCCTGACCACCGACTCGACCGGGCCACGGCCCAGCGGGTCAGCCTCGACCTGGTCCGCCTGGTCAAGCTGCTCAAGGCCGTCCGCCAGCACGCCCCACGGCTGCACCCGGCGGTGGACACCATGGCCTACCCGGTCCTGTTCAACCTCGCCCACGAGGAGCGCCGCGTCTCGGCGCTCGCCGAGTGCGTGCACTCGGACATCTCCACCACCAGCCGCCAGGTGAGCAGCCTGGTCGGCCACGGCCTTCTCGAGAAGGTCAGCGACCCGGAGGACGGCCGGGCGCAGGTGGTGCGGCTCAGCCCCGCCGGGCACGACCTGCTCGCCCGGATCCAGGAGCAGCGCAACGCCTGGTTCGAGCAGCTGCTCGAGGGCTGGACCGCCCAGGAGGCCAGCGACTTCGCCGACCACCTGGAGCGCTTCACCGCCGCCCTCGAGCGGTCGCACCTCTCCTCACCCACGTCCACCACGTCCACCACGGAGCACTGACACCCATGGCAGCAACCGCCACCACACCGCCGGACAACGGCGCCCTCACGCACCGGCAGATCGTCACGATCCTCGTCGGCCTGATGATGGGCATGTTCCTCGCCGCGCTCGACCAGACCATCGTCGCCACGGCCATCCGGACCATCGCCGACGACCTCAAGGGCCTCGACCAGCAGGCCTGGGCCACCACGGCATACCTGATCACGTCGACGATCGTCACGCCGCTGTACGGCAAGCTCTCCGACATCTACGGCCGCAAGAAGTTCTTCTCGGCCGCCATCACGATCTTCGTCATCGGCTCGATGCTCTGCACGCTGTCGCAGTCGATGCTCCAGCTCGCCTTCTACCGCGCGTTCCAGGGCCTCGGCGCCGGCGGCCTCTTCTCGCTGGCCCTCGCCATCATCGGCGACATCGTGCCGCCGCGGGAGCGCGCCAAGTACCAGGGCTACTTCCTCGCCGTCTTCGGCACCTCGAGCGTCCTCGGCCCGGTCATCGGCGGCTTCTTCGCCGGCCAGGACACCCTGCTCGGCATCTCCGGCTGGCGCTGGGTCTTCCTCGTGAACGTGCCGATCGGTATCGCCGCCCTGCTCGTCGTCGCCCGCACCCTGCACCTCAACCACACCCGCCTCGACCACCGGATCGACTGGTGGGGCGCGGTCACGCTGTCGGTGGGCCTCGTGCCGCTGCTGCTCGTCGCCGAGCAGGGCCGCGACTGGGGCTGGGCCTCGGGCCGCTCGATCGCCTGCTTCGTCGTCGGCGGCCTCGGGATCGTGGCCTTCCTCCTGGTCGAGCGCGCCATGAAGGACGAGGCACTGCTGCCGCTGACTCTCTTCACGAACCGCACCGTCGCCGTCGCCTCCGGGGCTTCGGTCCTGATCGGCATGGCCATGTTCGGCGGCCTCGCGTGCCTGCCGCTCTACCTGCAGATCGTCAAGGGCGCCTCGCCCACCAAGGCCGGCCTGCTGCTGCTGCCGCTGACGCTGGGCATCATGTTCGGCTCGATCCTGTCCGGACAGATCATCAGCCGCACCGGCCGCTACCGCCGGTTCCCGATCATGGGTGCCGCTCTGCTCGCCGTGGCGCTGTTCGTCTTCCACTACGTCCACGCCGACACCCCGCTGTGGCAGACGATGATCGTGATGGTCTTCTTCGGCCTCGGCCTCGGCTTCAACTTCCAGCCGCTGACCCTGGCCGTCCAGAATGCCGTGTCGCCGCGGATGATCGGCGTCGCCACCTCCTCGGCCACCTTCACCCGCCAGATCGGCGGCACGCTCGGCACGGCGGTCTTCCTGTCGATCCTGTTCTCGACCGTGGGCGACAAGATCGCCTCGGCCCTGCAGAAGGCCGTCCCGACGCCGGAGTTCCAGGCCGCGCTCAAGGACCCGGCCAACGCGGCGTTCGCCAAGCAGATGCAAGCGGCGCAGGCCTCGGGTGGCAGCGCGTCCGGCACCGGCGTGCTCAAGGACTCCTCGTTCCTGAACTCGCTCGACGCCCGGCTCGCCAAGCCGTTCCTCCAGGGGTTCTCGGACTCGATGGACCTGGTGTTCCTCGTCGGGTCCGGCGTCATGGTGGTCGGCTTCCTGGTGATGCTGTTCCTGCCGCACGTCGAGCTGCGCGGCGGGTCGGCGTACTCCGAGCGAGGTGCCTCGGACAAGGCGGACGCCCAGCGGGCCGCCGCCGGTGACGAGGCCGCGGTCGCCCCGCCGGCGATGGGTCACTGAGGCCCTCGGTCTCCGGACGCCCCGCACACGACGAAGGGCCCACACCACGAGGTGTGGGCCCTTCGTCGTGCCTCAGAACTTGTCGGTCACCGCGCTGGCGCGCTCGCCGTTGCTCAGGGTGAGGTTGAGGCCCGCCCAGGCGACGGTGTTCCGGGCGTAGATGGGGCTGGTGTACGCCGAGGTCCACGCCGTCGAGATGCTCTGCGGCGAGCTCCCGTTGCTCCCCGTCCACAGGGTGAGGGTCCCCTTCGAGCCGGAAGGGAACGAGGCCGTTGCCCAGTTGGTGCCGCAGGTCTCGGACCAGTGGATGCGCACCGTCGCCACTCGCTCAGAGTGCGCGTAGAGGCCGACCGACTGCAGCACCACCCCGTTCGTGGTGCACGGTGCGGCACTCGCGGTGCCGGCCGTGGCCGTTGCAACTCCGCCGGCCAGGAGGGCAGCAGCCGCGGTGGCCATGATCTTCTTCATCGAGGAGGTCCTTTCGTCGGGCGGGCCGGCCCCCTGCCGGCCCCGCTCGACGAAGTGAACCCGCCGCCCTCCCCGACGTCGCCCGCCCTGCAGGAACCTGCAAGCTGACGGTCGGTGCGCCGTCGACCGCCCGGCGGGTCAGCCCCGGGCTGCTGTGCTGGCGAGGCGGTGGGCCACGGCGAAGCGCGAGTGCGCTCCCACCCGCTCCATGATCTGCGCGACGTCGCCGCGCACGGTCCGGACGCTGCACCCCAGGTGCCGGGCGACAGCCTCGTCGGTGAGGTCCTGGCGCAGGAGCGTGACGATTCGCCGCTGGCGCACCGTCAGGCCGTCGCCCTCTCCCGGCGCCGGGGGCACCGGCACCGAGCTCTCCCGCATCGCGCGCCAGTAGACCCAGGCCGCGGACAGCGTGCGAGGCTCCGCGATCGCCATCAGGGTCGGACGGCCCTCGCAGTTCGGTCCCTGCAGCACCACCTCGCGCCCGTCGACGATCTTCATCTGCAGGGGGACCAGCGCCAGCCGGAAGGTGGGGTCCTGCTCGGCCTGCAGGACGTCCAGGGTCTGCTCACCCACGCGGTCGTGGTCGAAGAGGGTTTCCGCTCGCAGGCCCTGGGAGACGAGGTACCGCTGGTGCGGCAGCGAGGCACGCAGGAACGGTGCGCTCACCACACAGGTGGCACTCAGCAGGACCGTCCACCGCGTGGAGTCGTCGTAGAGACCCGCGTCGAGGTCCCCGTGGGCGATGATCCGGCCACCGTCACGCGGACCCTCCGACAGGCGCTGCGCCCAGTCGCGGCGGCATGTCTGGAGGAGGGCGGCGGCGTCGAGCACCGCCTGCTGCTCGTCGACGCTGAAGGGCCGCGGAGTCACCGGCAGCACTGGCATCGTCATCTCGATCCCCCCTGGTGTCGACGACCAGCCGACCGTACGTGCCCCCACCCGGCCGGGCCAGCACCGGAGCGGACCCTTGAACGAATCTTGGGAAACCGCATACGACCGGCTCCCGGGACGGCCCACAACGACGCGCAGGCCCCGCGCACCCGGAGGTGCACGGAGCCTGCGGCAGTGGTGGCGGTCCTCGCCTGGAGGTCAGCCCCAGACGAGCCCGCGGGCCGGGTCGGCGAGGATCGCGCCGACGTCGGCGAGGAACTTGCTGCCGAGCTCGCCGTCGACCAGGCGGTGGTCGAACGACAGCGCGAGCTGGGTGACCCAGCGCGGCTCGATCGTCTCGGTGCCGTCCTCGGCGGTGACGACCCACGGCTGGCGGCGGATGGCACCGAACGCCAGGATCGCCGACTCGCCGGGGTTGATGATCGGCGTGCCCGTGTCGACGCCGAAGACGCCGACGTTGGTGATCGTGATCGTCCCGCCAGACATCTCCGCCGGCTGGGTGCGACCCTCGCGCGCCGTGGCGGTGAGGGCTCCGATCGCCTCGGCCAGCTGCCGCATCGACATCTGGTCTGCGTCCTTGATGTTCGGGACGATCAGGCCCCGCGGGGTCGCGGCGGCGATGCCCAGGTTGACGTAGTGCTTGACCACGATCTCCTGCGCGGCCTCGTCCCACGTCGCGTTGATCTCCGGGTGGCGCCGGATCGCGATCGCCATCGCCTTGGCCAGCACCAGCAGCGGCGTGACCTTGACGTCCCTGAACTCACGGTCCTTCTTCAGCCGCTCGACGAGCTCCATCGTGGCCGTTGCGTCGACGGTGACCCACTCGGTGACGTGCGGCGCGGAGAACGCGCTGCCCACCATCGCCTGGGCGGTCATCTTGCGGACGCCCTTGATCGGGATGCGCGTCTCCCGCTCGCCCGTGCGGGCGAAGACCGGAGCCGTGTATGCCGCCGTGCTGGCTTCCGCCGCGGCCGCGCCGGCTTCGCTGCCGCCACCGGCCGCCGGAGCCGTGCCCGTCGCCGGGACGCCGGTCGCGGCGCCCGAGGCGTGGGCCTCGACGTCGGCGCGGGTGATGATGCCGCCATCGCCCGACCCGGCCACCGAGGCCAGGTCGACGCCGAGGTCCTTGGCGTACTTGCGCACGGGCGGCTTGGCCAGCGCGCGGGCGCCACCGGCCCGGGCCGCGGGGACGGCAGCCGTGGCACCCGCCGCAGCCGGGGCTGCCGAGGCCGGCGCCGAGGCCCTGGCGGCGGGTGCGGGTGCTGCCGGGGCGGCGGTCGTCGCGCCGGCCGGCGCGGGAGCGCCTGCACCGGGCTTGCGCGGGCGACGCTTGGCCTCGGTCTGCTTGACGCCGTAGCCGACGAGGACGGCCGTGCGACCGGTGGACGTCGTCCCGCCGATCTTGCCTTCCTCGATCTGCTCCTCCTCGGCCTGCGCGGCCGCGACCTCGGCGGCGAGCTTCGGGGCCGGGCTGCCCTCGAGGCCGGGCTCGACCGGCCCCTCGGCCGGCGCGTCCTGCACCGACGTCGGGGCACCGGCACCGGCGCCTCCGGCGGTGTCGACAGCGATGATCGGCGTGCCGACCTCGACGGTCGACCCCTCGTCGACGAGCAGGGCGGTGACCGTGCCGGCGAACGGCACGGGCAGCTCGACCAGGGACTTGGCGGTCTCGATCTCGACGACGATGTCGTTGACCTTGACCGTGTCGCCGACCTTGACGTTCCAGGTGACGATCTCGGCCTCGGTCAGGCCCTCGCCGGGGTCGGGAAGCTTGAACTCACGAACGGACATGGGTGTGCGCGCCCCTCTCAGAAGGCCAGCGAGCGGTCGACGGCGTCGAGCACCCGGTCGAGGTCGGGGAGGAACTCCTCCTCGAGCTTGCTGGGCGGGTACGGCAGGTTGTAGCCGCCGACCCGCATCACCGGGGCCTCGAGGGAGTAGAAGCACTCCTGCTGCAGGGTCGCGGCGATCTCCGCGCCCATGCCGAGGAAGGTCGACGCCTCGTGCACGACGACGGCCCGGCCGGTCTTGCGGACCGACTCGGTCAGCGCGGGGACGTCCAGCGGCGACAGCGAGCGCAGGTCGATGACCTCGAGGTTCTTGCCCTCCGCGGCGGCGGCCTCGGCGGCCTGCAGGCAGGTTTTGACCATGGGGCCGTAGGCGATGAGCGTCGCGTCGGTGCCCTCGCGGACGACGTTGGCGCGCAGCAGCTCGCGCGGTGCGCCGTCCTCGGCGACCTCACCCTTGTCCCAGTACCGCCGCTTGGGCTCGTAGAACAGCACCGGGTCGTCGGTCTCGATCGCCTGCTGGATCATCCAGTAGGCGTCCTCGGCGTTCGAGCAGCAAACCACCTTGAGTCCGGCGGTGTGGGCGAAGTACGCCTCGTTGGACTCGGAGTGGTGCTCCACGGCACCGATGCCGCCGCCGACGGGGATGCGGATGACCATCGGCAGCTTGACCTTGCCGAGCGAGCGGGCCCGCATCTTGGCGACCTGGCTGACGATGTGGTCGAACGCCGGGTAGACGAAGCCGTCGAACTGGATCTCCACCACGGGGCGGTAGCCGCGCAGGGCCATGCCGATCGCCGTGCCGACGATGCCGGCCTCGGCGAGCGGGGTGTCGATGACCCGGTCCTCGCCGAAGTCCTTCTGCAGGCCCTCGGTGACGCGGAAGACGCCGCCGAGCTTGCCGATGTCCTCACCCATGAGGACGACCTTGGGGTCCCGCTCCATGGCGGCGCGCAGGCCCGAGTTGATGCCCTTGGCGATGGTCATGGTCCCCATCAGTGACCCCCCTCCTCGGCGAAGCCGGCGTGGTAGGCGGCGAACTCCTTGCGCTCGGCCTCGACGACCGGGTGCGGCTCGACGTAGATGTGGTCGAACATCGAGTCGCCGGTCGGGTCGGGCATCGACAGGCAGCCCTCGCGGACGTGGGCGGCGAGCTCGTCGGCCTCGCGGTCGACCTCGTCGAAGAACGCCTGGTCGGCCTTCTTCTCGTGCACGAGGTAGGACTTGAGCCGCTCGATCGGGTCGCGGTGCTTCCACACCTCGACCTCGGCGGAGACGCGGTACTTGGTGGGGTCGTCCGAGGTCGTGTGCGCACCCATGCGGTAGGTGAAGGCCTCGATGAAGGTGGGGCCCTGGCCGGTGCGGGCGGCGTTGAGCGCCTGCTTCGTCACGGCATACACGGCGAGGACGTCGTTGCCGTCGACCCGGACGCCGGGGAAGCCGAAGCCACGCGCGCGCTGGTAGAGCGGGATGCGGGTCTGGCGCTCGTTGGGCTCGGAGATGGCCCACTGGTTGTTCTGGCAGAAGAACACCACGGGAGCGTTGTTGACCGCCGCGTAGACGAACGACTCGTTGACGTCGCCCTGCGCGGTCGCGCCGTCGCCGAAGTAGGCGATGACGGCAGCGTCGCGGTCCTCGTCGCCGGTGCCGACCGCGCCGTCACGCTGGATGCCCATGGCGTACCCGGTCGCGTGCAGCGTCTGGGCGCCGATGACGATCGTGTAGAGGTGGAAGTTCTTCTCGTTGGGGTCCCAGCCGCCGTGGTTGACCCCGCGGAAGAGGCCGAGGAGGTTGAGCGGGTCGACCCCGCGGCACCAGGCGACGCCGTGCTCGCGGTAGGTCGGGAAGGCGTAGTCCTGCGGGCGCAGGGCGCGACCGGAGCCGACCTGGGCGGCCTCCTGGCCGAGCAGCGAGGCCCAGATGCCCAGCTCGCCCTGGCGCTGGAGCGCGGTGGCCTCGGCGTCGACCCGGCGGATGAGGACCAGGTCGCGGTAGAAGCCCCGCAGCTCCTCCTCGCCGAGGTCCTTGACGTACTCGTCGTACTCGGTGTTCTCCACGCGCTGCCCCTCGGGGGTGAGCAGCTGGACCATCTCGGGCCCGCCGTCACCCACCTCGGGCACGGGTGCGGTCAGCTCGGCGATCACGTCGCCCTCATGGTCGACGCTGGTGGCGTCGGCGACAGCGTTGTCGCTCACAGGCACTCCTTCTTCACCCTGGCGGGGTCCCCGCCGGTGTCTGGCGGCATGGTGGTGTGGCACTGCTTGTGGCGGCGCTCACATGTGGCCCTTGCACGGGCCAAGATATCCGCAGCAGCCGAGAATCTCAGAATCCGGGACGTGACCCCGCTCCGGCCCCGATCGTGGGCAGCGGCGGCGCGCCGCGAGGGCGGTCAGCCCAGCCGGGCGAGCCGCACGGTCAGCCCGCACGGTCAGCCCGCGCAGGTCAGCCCGCGCAGGTCAGCCCGTGGACGAGGAGCCGGCCTGTCCCAGCAGGGTCGCCTCCGCCGCCGTGGCCGAGGAGGTGGACGGCACCGGCGTGCGCGTGGGGGTGGCCGTCGCCGTGCAGGAGGGTGTCGGCGTCGGGGAGGCGGTCCCGGAGGGGGACGTGGGGCTCGTCGTGCCCGAGGTCGGCGAGCTGGTCGTCGACCCGGACGGGCACGCGGCGGTCGTCGTCGAGGACGACGGGGTGGCCGTGGTCGAGGTCGAGCTCGACGGCACCGACGTGGTGCTGGTCGTGCTCGATGACGAGGTGGTGCCGGTCGTCGTCGGGCTGCCGGTCGTCGTCGGGGAGCCGGAGGTCGTGGAGGCACCGGAGGTCGTGGAGGTGGCAGCCGTCGTCGGGCTCCCGGTCCACGTGCGGGTGGCCGTCCTCGGCGTGGCGGCCGTCGTGGAGGTGGCGGTCGCGGGCGTCGGGCTGGTGGTCGGGCTGGAGGGGGCGGCCGGCCGCGCGGTGGGCGACGCGGATGCCGGGGTAGCCGATGTCGGCGGGACCGAGGGCGGACCCACGAAGAGCGCAGCGGACACGGCCGGGCCGCTTCCGACCAGCGTGGTGCCGAGCGCACCCTGGGTCATCCGCGGGACGAGGGCCAGGACGGTGGCCAGGTAGGCGGCCGAGTGGTTGTAGGACAGGATCGCGGCACGCAGGTCGGCCGGGGAGGACAGGTCCCGCCCGCCGGCGCACAGGTAGTCGGCCGCGGCGAGCGAGGCGTCCTCGATCTCCTCCGGGTCGGCCACGCCGTCACCGTTCGCGTCGACGCCCCAGCGCGCCCAGGTGGAGGGGATGAACTGCATGGGGCCGACGGCGCGGTCCCAGACCGGGTCGCCGTCCCACCGGCCGTGGTCGGTGTCGGGGATGCGCGCGTACCCGTTGCCGTCGAGCACGGGCCCGAGGACCGGCGGCACGGCGCGGTGGCGGGAGTCGAGGGTGCGGCCGGCCAGGGAGCCCGACTCGACCTGTCCGATGGCTGCAAGCAGCCTGGGGTCGAGGTGGCACGACGCCGGGACGGCGGCGGCCGCGGAGCGGTAGGCAGCCCACAGGTCCGAGCCGACGCCGACGGCTGACCCCGGGGCGCCGGGCGGCTCCATCAGCACGACCGGGGAGAGGGGCAGCACGACAGGGGACGGGCCGACCGGCACGCTCGCCCCCGTGCCGACCGCCACGGGGGTCCGCGGGTCGGCCTCCTGCTGCCAGCCGGGGACCTGGGGCGCGGACGTGCCCCCGTCGGCCCCCGGGGTGCGCGCGTGCGCACCGGCCGCGTCGGCTTCCCGGCCGGGGGGTGCGGAGGCCGCCCCCACGAGCAGGGCCAGGAGCACGAGCGTCGGGCCCGGGCGCAGCAGCCGGCGCAGGGAGGGGAGCCGGATCACCCGCGGGTCAGGCGTCCGGCCCGGCATCTGCACGTCCTGCGTCGAGGTCACATCACGCTCCCACCCCGTCGAGCCTGGCCACGGTCGTCCTTCGACCATGCCCCGCGGCGGCGCAGCCCAAACACCTGCCGATGACGTAGACGCGCCGAGTCGGGCCGACCGACTCGTTCAGCCCAGTCCGGTCAGCCCACCGGGGTCAGGCCCAGGCCCCCGATCAGCTGAGCTGGGACTGGGTGCGCCAGAGGTCGATGCCCGCCTCGACGGCGTCGCGGTCGATCTCCTCGAGCTCGGCGTCGCTGAACCGCAGGTTCGCCACGGCCGCCGCGGAGTCCTCGAGCTGGGCGACGCTGGAGGCCCCGATGAGCACCGAGGTGACCCGCTCGTCGCGCAGCACCCACGACAGCGCCATCTGGGCGAGCGACTGGCCGCGCTCCTGGGCGAGGTCGTTGAGCTTGCGGACGTGGGCGAGCGCCTCGTCGGTGAGCAGGTCCGGGCACAGGGACTTGCCCTGGCTGGCCCGCGACCCCTCGGGGATGCCGCCGAGGTACTTGTTCGTCAGCATGCCCTGCGCGAGCGGGCTGAAGGCGATGCAGCCGACCCCGCGCTCGCCGAGGGTGTCGAGCAGGCCGCCCTCGACCCAGCGGTTGAGCATCGAGTAGCTGGGCTGGTGGATCGTCAGCGGCACGCCCATGTCGCGCAGGAGGTCCGCCGCCTGGGCGGTGAGCTCCGGGCCGTAGCTGGAGATCCCGGCATACAGCGCCTTGCCCTGCTGGACGATCGAGGCGAGCGCCCCCATCGTCTCCTCCAGCGGGGTGTCGGGGTCAGGCCGGTGGCTGTAGAAGATGTCGACGTAGTCGAGGCCGGTGCGCTTGAGCGTCTGGTCGAGGCTCGCGACGAGGTACTTGCGCGAGCCGCCGTCGCCGTAGGGGCCGGGCCACATGTCCCAGCCCGCCTTGGAGGAGATGACCAGCTCGTCGCGGTACGGGCGGAAGTCGTCGCGCAGGTGACGGCCGAAGTTGGTCTCGGCGGCGCCGTACGGCGGCCCGTAGTTGTTGGCCAGGTCGAAGTGCGTGATGCCGATGTCGAACGCGCGGCGCAGGATGGCGCGCTGGGTCTCGAACGGCTTGTCGTCGCCGAAGTTGTGCCACAGGCCGAGGCTGACCGCGGGCAGCCGCAGGCCGGACTGGCCGACCTTGCGGTACGGCATGGGGCCGTAGCGGTCGGGGGAGGCGAGGTACGGGGGGAGCCAGGTGTCGACCATGGCCCCCACCCTAGGAGGCGGGGTGGTCGCTGAGGAACTGCCCCGCGACCTCGATCAGCAGGCCGTTGGCCTCGGTCTCGCCGATGGTGGCGCGCACGCCGTCGTTGCCGTACGGGCGCACGGTGAGCCCGGCCTCCTGGGCCGCCCGGGCGAAGTCGGCCGAGCGGTCGCCCAGGGCGAACCAGACGAAGTTGGCCTCGGTGTCGGGGATGAACCAGCCCTGGCCGCGCAGCGCCGCGACGACCCGGGTGCGCTCGGCGACGAGGGCGTCGACCCTCTCCTTGAGCTCGTCGAACGCGCCGAGCGAGGCGACGGCAGCGGCCTGGGCGAGGGAGTTCACGCCGAACGGGACGGCCGTCTTGCGCAGGGCGCCCGCGACGGGCTCGTGCGCCACGGCATACCCGACGCGCAGGCCGGCCAGGCCGTACGCCTTGGAGAAGGTGCGAAGCACCATGACGTTCGGGTGGTCGCGGTAGAGCTCGAGGCTGCGGGGCGCGTCCTCGCCGGTGACGAACTCGACGTACGCCTCGTCGATCACCACGAGGACGTTGTCCGGCACGGAGTCGACGAATGCCGCGAGCTCGGTGTGCGTGACCATCGTGCCGGTGGGGTTGTTGGGGGTGCAGACGATGACGACCTTGGTGCGGTCGGTGATCGCCGCGCGCATCGCGTCGAGCCGGTGGCGGGCGTGGTCGTCGAGCCCGACCTGGACGGACTTCGCGCCCGCGAGGGCGGTGACGATGGGGTACGCCTCGAACGAGCGCCACGCGTAGACGACCTCGTCGCCGGGGTCGCAGGTCGCCTGGATGACCTGGCCGAGGACGCCGACCGAGCCGGTGCCCGTGGCGACGTGCTCGACCGGGACGCCCAGCCGGTCGGCGATGGCCTGGGAGAGCTCGCCGACGGCCATGTCGGGGTAGCGGTTGATGTGCGTGGCGGCGTCGCGGACGACCTCGAGGACCGACGGCAGCGGCGGGTACGGGTTCTCGTTGGACGAGATCTTGTACGCGGTGACGCCCTCGCGGGCGGCGGCCGGCTTGCCGGGGACGTACGCGGGCACCTGGTCGAGGGCATCGCGCAGGCGGACGGAGGCGTTCGCGCCCGAGGAGCTGGAGGTCATGGCGTCACTGTATGCGGCGTGGCACCGCGCGCGGGTTCGCACTGGCAGGCGCACGCCGGCGAGCAGCCGGGCAGGAGCAGGCACTCCTCGGCACAGGAGCACGGCGCGACGTCGAGCGGGGCGCGCCGAGGTCGTTGCCTCTGCCGGACCGCGATCACGGCCAGCTCGGTCCTGGTGGGGTGGTCGGTCGCACGGACGGCGGGGCCGGCGGGGGTGGCGGGACCGGCGGCCCCAAGGCCTCGCTCGTCGTCCGCGTCGCGGGTCGCTCGCAACGCGTACCAGGCGCGCGGCGGTGGTCGGTCGAAACGCTGTCCGTTGCCGCGGTTGTGCGGCGCCGGCCAGGGCGGGGCGACGTCGAGGTGGGCGGGGAACCGCCTGCCGGCGTTGTCCCGGACAACGTCGCGGTCGAACGGCGGGACCTCCCGACCCTCTCCATCCACCACAGCGAGGCGGAGCCCGGAAGCGGCCAGCGCCTCGACGAGCGCGCCGAGGGGGATCGCTGCCACACCCGACTCCCACCGAGCGACCGAGGACTGGTGCACGCCCAGCCGTGCCGCCAGCTCGCGCTGGCTCAGGTCACCCAGACGGCGTGCACGGGGAAGGTAGGCCGCTGCGTCGAAGTCCCCCATGTGGTCAGGATGCCGGCAGGCACCGACAGCAGGTCGGGTGGCGGCAGCCGCGACGGTGCAGGGCGGAGCGCTCGAGGGGCGGCGAAGCCGCGGGGCGGACGGCAGCCGATCTGGAGCCGACCGGGCGCCGACCTGAAGCCGACCTGGAGCCGAGAGCATTCCGCGAGTGCTGGGTCACTGATGCGCACAGCGCATCAGTGACCCGAGGCCGCCCACCGCACAACCCGCGCGCATCGCGGCAGTGATGCACCAGGCGCATCAGTGACCCAGTTCCGGCGCAATGGCTCAGGGGGTGGGTGCACGGGTGGCGTGGTGCGGGCTGTCAGTCGTCGTCGTCGGGGAGGACCCAGCCGAGGACCATCGAGACGATGGTGATGACCAGGGCGCCCAGGATCGCGTCCCACCAGAAGTGGTCGATGACGAACGACAGCCCCAGCGGCCCGGACACCCACTCGGTGAGCTGGAGCATGAACGCGTTCACGACGAAGGTGAACAGCCCGAGCGTCAGCACGATGAGCGGGAAGCTGAAGAACTTGGCGATCGGCTTGACGACGGCGTTGATGAGGCCGAAGACCAGCGCGACGAGCAGGACGGTCGCGAACTTGGACCCGAACTTGCCCTCGCCGAACGAGATGCCCGGCACGAGCCACGCGGCGACCCACAGGGCGACGGCGTTCACCGCGATCTTGATCAGGAAGTTCATGGCCCGATCGTGCCAGAGGGAACGTGCCCCGCGCTGACCGCGCGGCGGCGGGTCGGCGACCTCTCGCGTTTGCCACGATGGCCCCATGACCGGAGCAGCAGCGGACGGACCCGACCTCACCCACGTCCGCCGCATGTGGGACGACGACCGGGCGAGCCGCGGCCTGGGCATGCAGGCACTCGTGATCGAGCCCGACCACGCCGTCGTCTCCATGGCCGTGACCGAGGCGATGGTCAACGGCCACGACATCGCGCACGGCGGCTTCATCTTCACCCTCGCCGACTCGACGTTCGCCCTCGTCTGCAACTCCGGCGGCCGGCTCACCGTCGCCGCCGGTGCCGACATCACCTTCGTCACCTCGGCCCGGCTCGGCGACGTCCTGGTCGCCGAGGGCCGTACGCGCGCGGCCTACGGGCGCAGCGGGCTGACCGACGTGACGGTGACCCGCGAGTCCGACGGTGCCGTCGTGGCCGAGTTCCGCGGCCGCTCCCGCTCGCTGCGCGGCTGACACCCCTCCCCGCGCCCCGGACCGGGACGAGCGCAGCGTCGGCGTCACGGATCCCCAGCAGGTCACCCTGCAGACGAACCACGGCGACATCCCGCTCGTGCTGGACCCGCGCGCTCGCCCCCTGCACGGTGCAGAGCTTCCTGTTCCTCACCCACCAGAAGTACTTCGACGGCACCAGCTGCCACCGCCTCACCGCCTACCAGACGCCACCGTTCGCACTGTCCGTGCTGCAGTGCGGCGACCCGCTCGGCACCGGCTGGGGCGACCCCGGCTACTCCTTCAAGGACGAGCTCGCCTCGGCGCAGGCCCTGCCGAACTGGTCCGGCTTCCCCGACGGCAGCCGCAAGAACTACCCGCGAGGCACCCTCGCCATGGCCAACGGCGGACCCGACACCAACGGCAGCCAGTTCTTCCTCGTCTACCGGGACAGCCGGTTGCGGCCCGACTACACGGTCTTCGGCCACGTCACCGAGGCCGGGATGGAGTCCTCGACGAGATCGCCGCCGCCGGCATCGACCCGGGCACGAGGGGACGCCCGAGGACGGCGCCCCCGCCTCGCCGGTCCGGATCGAGCGCGCCAAGAGCGGCCGCTGACCCCTTCCCCCCGCCCGGGACCGCACCTCGGGACACCCCGTATGCCGCGTGGCCGCCGACCGGCCGCGCGGCATACGGTTGCCCCATGCGCGTCCTCGTCACCGGCGGTGCCGGCTACATCGGTTCCCACACCGTCGTCCAGCTCGTGGCCGCGGGCCACGACGTGGTCGTCGTCGACAGCTTCGCCAACTCCAAGCCCACGGTCGTGCCGCGGCTCGAGGCGCTCATCGGCGGACCGCTCGAGGTGCACGCGTTCGACCTGACCGACCGCGACAAGACCGAGTCCCTCTTCGCCGAGCGGCAGTTCGACGCGGTGATCCACTTCGCCGGGCTCAAGGCCGTGGGCGAGAGCGTCGAGGTGCCGCTGGAGTACTACCAGAACAACCTCGACTCGACCTTCGCGCTCGTCCGGGCGATGCAGCGGCACGGCTGCTTCCGGCTCGTGTTCTCCTCCTCCGCGACGGTGTACGGCGACAACGCGCCTGTGCCCTACCAAGAGGACTACGAACCACTGTCTGCCGCCAGCCCTTATGGCAGAAGCAAGGTGATGATCGAGCAGGTCCTGCGAGACGTTGCCAGCGCGGGAGGGCAGTGGCGCATCGCTGTGTTGCGGTACTTCAACCCGGTCGGCGCGCATCCGTCCGGCACCATTGGCGAGGATCCACAGGGCACGCCGAACAACCTGATGCCTTTCATCGCGCAGGTTGCCGTGGGCGCTCGTGAGGAGCTTTATGTCTTCGGCGACGACTATCCGACGCCCGATGGAACGGCCCAGCGCGACTACATCCACGTCGAGGACCTGGCAGCCGGCCACGTCGCCGCACTGCATCGGATAGCGCATCAGGAACCGGGACTGCGAGCATGGAACCTCGGAACCGGGCACGGAACCTCCGTACTGGAGATGATCCGAGCCTTCGAGCACGCCAGCGGGCGCACCGTCCCCTACACCGTCGTCGGGCGGCGGGCAGGCGACCTGGCCGCCTATTGGGCCGACGCGACGCGAGCGCACGAGGAACTCGGCTGGAGCGCGACCAGGACGGTCGACGACATGTGCGCCGACACGTGGCGGTGGCAGAGCTCGAATCCCGAGGGCTACCCCGACTGATCACTGAACCACCTGACACTGCGACCAGGAGGCGGTTGGATGTCCACCGTGTCGAGTCCATACCGTTTGGCGACCTGGCTTCGCAGTGTCCGCGACCACACACAGTATTTCGCGCGACACGAGCGCGTCTACGTCGCCGCTCTCGCTGCCTTCGTCGTGGCCCTCGCGACCAGCACGCCGTGGTGGCCAAAGTGGGCGAGCGTCGTGCTCACAGCCGTCGGGCTGGTCTTGGCTCTCCTGACCTTCCTCAGCGACACCAAGGCGCTGAACGGGCGGTTCCGTGCGCTGGACTTCCAGGAACGTCGTCCGACTTTCGACCGGCTCCCTGTGTGTGACCAGCTCCCGCAGGTGCACGACCTTCCGCGGGGTGCGCTGGCTTACAGCCGCGATCTCGACGCCTCTCTTCGTCGGGAGGTGACCGTGGAGCTCCGACAAGGGGAATTCCGACTGCCGCATCCCCTCCAGCGCAGGAGCATGTACGTCCTGCGTAGAACCAGCTCGGCCCGGTGGAAGTTCAACGCCCCATGCCTTCGGCTGTCCACGGACCTCACCGCGATCATGGACATGCGGCAGGTGGTCGTCGAGTCCGTGCGCTACTTCGACCTCCTTTGCTCGAACGAGCTGACCAGATTCCGCATCCGCGACGGAGACGATGAGTGGGATTTTCGTTGGGACTTTCTCTACGACCGCCAGCGCACAGAGGGCGGACAGCCACACCTGGTGAGCCTGCAGGCAAGCCAGCTCGCCAACGTCATCGGCGTCTCGACTGTGGCAGTCACCAGCGACGGTTGGCTCCTCCTCGCCGAGCAGTCGCGCGCAAACACCGCCAGTGCTGACCTTCTGGCTCCCAGTGGCTCCGGATCGCTGGAACCCAGGGACCTGAGGGAAGAGTCCGGGGTCGGATTGGCCGACCTTGTGACTCGCGGAGCGACGCGGGAGATGCGTGAGGAGACCGGAGTTCCCGCCCATCAGATAGGGGACACCTCTGTGGTCGGGTACGGACGGTGGCTGGACCGTGGCGGTAAACCCGAGTTCTTCTGCGTCACCCAGCTGTGTGGGACGCGCGATGAGGTCTGGACCGCCTTGGAAGGGTTGCGCCGGGACGAGGGCCGGTTCACGAAACGGTTGCTCTGGGGGCAACTTGCCGGACCGGATTATGAAGGAAGGGGCATCCACCTCGCCGGCGTCGAGGGCTACCGCACCGCGGCCGATGCCCTCAGCTTCAGCTCGTTGCCCTTGTACGCGTGCTTGGACGCGCTGGAGCGTGCGAGTCTTCAGCATCCCGATGTCGCCGAGCGCTTGGGCGTAGGTCGTTGGGCCTTGCAGCCGCAGTCTGCGAGGCCTCTGGACTGACTCGCACTCGCTCATTCCTCCGCCACCGCATGCGCGGCGCGCACGACCCAGTCGAAGAGCGCCTGCTGGTGCGGGACGCGCTCGGCGTCCACCTCGGGGTGCCACTGCACCGCGAGGACCGTGCCGTCGGTGGACTCGAACGCCTCGACGCAGCCGTCGGACGTGGTCGCGGACAGGACCATGCCGTCGGCGAGCCGGTCGCAGGCCTGGTGGTGGTTCGACCAGCCGCCGCGGGCGCCGGCACCGACGACCGACTCCAGCAGCGTGCCCGGGACGACGTCGACGTCGTGCGGGTTGTTGGCGTGCGCGACCGACGTCTCGTCGTAGTGCTGGTGGATGGTGCCGCCCAGCACGACGTTGAGGACCTGCATCCCCCGGCAGATGGCCAGCACCGGCAGGCCGGCAGCGAGCGCCGCGCGCGTGACGGCGACGTCCGCCGCGTCCTGCTCCGGCAGGGGGTGGACCTCGCGCGGGTGGACCTCCGGCACCCCGAACGGCCTCAGGTCGAGGTCGTCGCCGCCTTGCAGGACAACAGCATCCGCGACCCCGACCAGGGCCTCGGCCCGCTCGGCGGTGTCGGGCCAGGCCAGCACCGGCTCGCCGCCGGCGCGGCTGACGGCGTCCATGAGCGTCCTGGGCGCGAAGACGCCCGGCCGCTCCCGGCCCTCGATGACGCCGGCCCAGCGGGCGGGGACGAGGACGAGCGGACGGCGGGCACGCGGCATACCGGCGACCCTAGCCAGCCGGCGCCGCCACGGAGGTGCCGCAGGTCACAGCCGCCCGGGACCTTCGGCCCTGCCGAGGCGTCTACGACGAGGCGTAGTATTTACTACGGAACGTAGTAGTTCTGCGTCCGCAGCACGCCACTCCTCGACCCGACGACCCCGGAGCGTCCCCGATGGACAACCTCGACCTGGCACGGTGGCAGTTCGCCATCACCACGGTGTACCACTTCCTCTTCGTGCCCATCACGATCGGGCTCTCGGCCCTGGTCGCCTGGTACCACACGGCGTGGGTGCGCCGGCACCGCCCGGACGACCTGCGGCTGGCCAAGCTGTTCGGGAAGCTCTTCACCATCAACTTCGCGCTCGGGCTCGTCACCGGCATCGTGCAGGAGTTCCAGTTCGGCATGAACTGGTCGGACTACAGCCGCTTCGTCGGCGACATCTTCGGTGCGCCGCTCGCGATCGAGGCGCTGCTCGCGTTCTTCCTCGAGTCGACCTTCCTCGGGCTGTGGATCTTCGGCTGGGGCCGGATCCCGGAGAAGCTGCACGCGGCCTGCATGTGGATCGTGCACGTCGGCACGCTGCTGTCGGCCTACTTCATCCTCGCCGCCAACTCGTTCATGCAGCACCCGGTCGGGTACCGGTACAACCCGCAGACGCACCGGGCCGAGCTCACCGACTTCGTCGCCGTCCTCACCAACAAGGTCCAGCTCGTGACGTTCCCGCACGTCGTCACCGCGGCATACATGGTCGGCGGCGCGATGGTCATGGCCGTGTCCCTGTGGCACCTGCGGCGCGCGGACGTCGGCGCGGACGCCCCGATGTACCGCCGCTCGACCCGGCTCGGCGCGTGGGTCACGCTCGTCGCGGGTCTCGCGGTCTCGGTCACCGGTGACATCCAGGGCAAGATCATGACCGAGGTCCAGCCCATGAAGATGGCGGCGGCCGAGGCGCTGTACACCTCGTCCGCGGGCAACGCGCCGTTCAGCCTCTTCACCGTCGGCTCGCTCGACGGCAGCCAGGAGAAGTTCTCGATCACCGTCCCCGGCCTGCTGAGCTTCCTCGCGACCGGCCGCTTCGACGGCAGCGTCCAGGGCATCAACGACCTCAAGGCGCAGTACGCGACCCAGTTCGCCGGCAACCCCCTCACCATGGACGCGACCTACGCGCCGAACATCCCGCTGTCGTACTGGGCGTTCCGGCTCATGATCGGCGTCGGCGTCCTGGCCGCGCTCATCGCAGTCGCGACGCTGTGGACGACCCGACGCGACCGCGTGCCGCGGGCGCGCTGGTGGCACTGGGTCATCATCGCCGCACCGCTGCTGCCGGTGCTGGGCAACAGCTTCGGCTGGATCTTCACCGAGGTCGGGCGCCAGCCGTGGCTCGTCTTCGGCGTCATGTCGACCGCCACCGGGGTCTCGCCGTCGGTGTCGGCAGGCGAGGTCGTCACGTCGATGGTCGTCTACACGCTGCTCTACGGAGTGCTCGCCGTAGTCGAGGTCAAGCTCTTCCTCACCTACGTGCGGGCCGGCGCACCGCCGTTCGAGGAGCCCGCCACCCCCGAGTCCACCGACGAGGACGCCCCGCTGGCGTTCGCGTACTGAGACCCCAACACAGAGAACGGAATCCGTCATGGAGCTCAGCACCGTCTGGTTCATCGTCATCGCCGTCCTGTGGACCGGCTACTTCGTCCTCGAGGGCTTCGACTTCGGTGTCGGCATGCTGCTGCCGGTGCTCGGCCGGGGCCGCGACGCCGAGGACACCGAGAAGCGCCGCCGCGTCCTGGTCAACACCATCGGCCCTGTCTGGGACGGCAACGAGGTGTGGGTCCTCACCGCAGGTGGCGCGACGTTCGCGGCCTTCCCGCACTGGTACGCGACGATGTTCAGCGCGTTCTACCTGCCGCTGCTGCTCATCCTCGTGGCGCTCATCGTCCGCAACCTCGGGTTCGACTACCGGGGCAAGAGGGACGACCCGCAGTGGCGCCGTCGCTGGGACCTCGCGATCGTGGCCGGCTCGTTCGTACCCGCCCTGCTGTGGGGCGTCGCCCTCACCAACGTCGTGCGCGGCCTGCCGATCGCGGCCGACAAGGAGTTCACCGGCAACCTGTTCACCCTGCTCAACCCGCTGTCGCTGCTCGGCGGGCTCGTCACGCTCGGCCTCTTCCTCACCCACGGTGCCTTCTTCACCGCGCTGAAGACGGCCGGCGACATCCGCCAGGACGCCCGGCGCATCGCGATCCGCGCCGGGGCCGTCACCGCGGTCCTCGCCGTGGCGCTGCTCGGGGTGCTCGGGTTCCAGCAGGGGAACGGCTGGTCCTGGGCGACGACCGTGCTCGCCGCGGCCGCACTCCTCGGCGCGCTGGCCGCCGGGGCGCGGGGTCGTGAGGGCTGGGCGTTCACCGGCACCTTCGTCACCATCGCGATGGCCGTGGCGACCTACTTCCTCCTGCTGTTCCCCGACGTCATGCCGAGCACGACTAACGCCGCCTGGTCCCTGACGACGGCCAACGCCTCCAGCACCGACCGGACGCTGACGATCATGACCTGGGTCGCGGTGGTCTTCACGCCGCTCGTCGTGGCCTACCAGGCGTGGACGTACTGGGTCTTCCGCAAGCGGATCGGCACCCAGCACATCCCCGCGCCGGCGATGCACTGAGGCCCGGGTGTCGATGCGTCCGTTCGACCCCCAGCTCCTGCGCACCGTCCCCGAGGCGCGGCGGCCCCTGGCCGTCCTCGCGGCCGTCGGCATCGCCTCGGGAGTGGCCACCGTCGCCACCGCCTTCGCCCTCACCGCCGTCGTGGTGGCGGTGGTGAGGGGCACGCCGCTGGCCGTGCCCGCGGCATACCTCGTGGGTCTGTTCGTGGTCCGCGGCCTGCTCGCCCACACGGGCGAGCGGGTCGCGGCCCGCGCCGGGACGACGGTGAGCTCCGCGCTGCGCACGCGGCTGGTCGGGCGCTGGCTCGGCGCCCCGGTCGAGACCCGGCCGGACCCCGCCACCGCCGTCACGCTCGCCACGTCGGGGTCGGCGAGCGTCGAGCCGTACGTCGCGCGCTTCCTCCCGGCGCTGGTCACCGCCGCGGTGGTCCCGGCCCTCGCGGTCGTGGTGATGGCCTTCGTCGACCCGCTGAGCGCGCTCGTCGTCGTGCTGACGCTGCCGCTGCTTCCCGTCTTCGCCGCCCTCATCGGCGCGACGACGCAGGACGCGACGCAGCGCCGGTGGCAGGCGCTCGCCGGGCTCAGCGGCCACTTCCTCGACGTCGTGCGCGGGCTGCCGACGCTGGTGTCCTACGGCCGGGGCGAGCGCCAGGTCGAGGTCGTCGGCGAGGTCAGCCGGCGGCACCGGGTCGCCACGATGGCGACCCTGCGGCTGGCGTTCCTCAGCTCCGCGGCCCTGGAGCTGCTCGCCAGCATCTGCGTGGCGATCGTGGCCGTGTTCGTCGGGATCCGGCTGACCCACGGCACGGTCGACCTGTCCACCGGGCTGCTCGCGATCCTGCTCGCGCCCGAGGCGTACTGGCCGGTGCGGCGGGTGGGCGCGGAGTTCCACACCGCGGCCGACGGCGCGCAGGCCCTCGCCGACGCGACCCGGCAGCTCGCCGGCGACGACCCCCGGGACGGGGCAGCGGAGCCCGCCGGGCTCGCGCAAGCCACGGTACCCACGGTGCCGGGCATCTCGGTGCGCGGTCTCGCCTACACCCACCCCGGCGCGGACCGGCCGACCCTCACCGGCCTCGACCTCGACGCCGGCCGCGGCCTCATTGCGGTGACCGGCCCCTCGGGCATCGGCAAGACCACGCTGCTCGAGCTGCTCGCCGGGCTGCGCACTCCGGACGCCGGCGTCGTCCACGCGTCCGCCACCCACCTCGTGACGCAGCGGCCGTTCCTCACCACGGGCACGGTGCGCGAGAACCTCACCCTCGGGACGGGCCCCGACACCTCGACCGACGCCGTCTGGTCGGCGTTGCGCGCGGTCGGGCTCGACGGCGCGGTCGCAGCCCTCCCGGAGGGCCTCGACACCACGCTCGGCGACGACGGGCGCGGCCTGTCCGCGGGGCAGCGGGCACGTCTCGTCCTGGCCCGCGCGGCCCTCGGCGACGCGCCGGTCGTCCTGCTCGACGAGCCGACGGCACACCTCGACGACGGCTCGATGACGTTGGCGCACAGGGCGATCAGGGCACTTGCCGACTCGCGTTGCGTCGTCGCGGTCACCCACCGGCCCGAGCTCGTCGCCCTCGCCGACGCCCACGTCCACCTCGGTGCGCAGCACCCCCAGGACCGGGCGGTGCTCGCCCGATGAGGCTCTTCACCCCCCGCATCGTCCTCGCCGGCGTGCTCGGCGCCGCAGCCCTGTCGTCGGGCGTGGCCCTGACTGCCACGTCGGGGTGGCTCATCGTGCGCGCCAGCGAGCGACCGGTGATCCTCACCCTGCTGACGGCGATCGTGGCCGTGCGCACGTTCGGGATCGCGCGCCCCGTCTTCCGGTATGCCGAGCGCCTGCGTTCGCACGACGCGGCCCTCGACGAGCTGGCCACCGAGCGCACCCGCCTGTATGCCGCGCTCGTGCCCCTGACCCCGGCGCGCCTCGTGCGCCGGGGCCGGGCGGCCATGCTGTCCGGAGTCGTGGACGACCTCACCGACCGGGTCGAGGCGCAGGTGCGGGTCGCCGTGCCGTTCGTCGCCACGGCCGTCACCGGCGTCCTCACCGCGGTGCTCTGCGGCGTGGTCGAGCCGTGGGCAGGTGTCGCCGTGGCGGGCCTGCTCCTCGTGGCGGCGGCCACGACGACCGTGGCCTGGCTGGTCGAGGAGCGGGGGCACGACGACCTGGTGCGGGCGCGCGCCGACGCGACGGCGACCGCGGAGCTCACCGCGAGCCAGGCCCTCGACCTGGCCGCGGTCGGCGCCGGTGCGTCGGCCCTGGGCTGGCTGGGCGAGGCGCACGACTCCCTCGCCGCTGCGGTCCGGCGGCAGAGCCGTGGCCGGGCCGGCGCGGCCGCAGCGATCCCGGTGGCGACCGCCGTCGCCACCCTCGTCGCCGCGCTCGTCGCCACCGGCAGCGACCGGCCGACCCCAGTGCTGGCCCTGGTGGTGCTGGCGCCGTTCGCCCTCGCCGAGGTGCTCAGCCCGCTGCCGGACGCGGCGCGGGCCCTGGCCAGCGCGCGTGCAGCCGGGCGCCGGCTCGACGCCCTGACCGACGAGGCACCCGCCGTCGCCGCAGCCGCGGTCGACGCATCCGCGGTCGCCGGATCCGGCCTCGCGACCGGGGGCGCCACCGGGGACGCCACCGACGAGGACGGGGCATCCGCCTCCCGCACCGTGCCGCCGCGCCTGCGCCTGAGCGGTGTCACCGCCTCGTGGGACGGGCACCGGCGTGCTGTCGGCCCGGTCGACCTCGACCTCGCTCCGGGCTCGGTCGTCGCGCTCACCGGGCCGTCCGGCTGCGGGAAGTCGACCGCGCTGGCGGTCCTCGCCCGGCAGCTCGACCCCCAGGACGGCAGCTACACCGTCGACGGCGCCGACGCCCTGGCGCTGCCGCTGGCCGAGGTGCGATCGCTCTTCGCCGTGGTCGACGACGAGCCGCACGTGTTCGCCACGACCCTGCGCGAGAACCTGCGGCTCGCCCGGCCGGGTGCCACCGACGCCGAGGTCGCCGCAGCTCTCGACGCCGCCGGCCTCCGGGACTGGCGCACGGGGCTGGCCGACGGCCTCGACACCCGGCTCGGCTCCGGCGGCCGCGGCCTGAGCGGCGGCGAGCGCGCCCGGCTGTCGATCGCGCGGGCGCTGCTGTCGAAGCGGCCCGTCCTGCTGCTCGACGAGCCGGTCGCCCACCTCGACCACCCCACCGCCGTCGCGGTGCTCGAGGACCTGCTGGCCGCCCGCGGGAACCGCACGGTCGTCGTGGTCAGCCACCGGCCGGAGGGCCTCTCAGGAGCGGACGGCATCATTGACCTGGGTGCCCGCGTCCCGGCGGTCACCGGAGGATGAGGTAGCCATGCCGCACAAGGCCATGAACCAGCTCGGGGACCTCGAGCGCGCCGTCATGGACGCCATCTGGTCGGCGGTCGACGCCGGCCACCCCTCCGTGTCGGTCCGCGAGGTCCACGACGCGATCGTCGCCCGTCGAAGGATCGCCTACACGACCGTCATGACCGTCATGGGCCGGCTCGCGGACGCCGGCCTGCTCACCCAGGAGCGCAGCGGGCGGGCCTACCGCTACGCCCCGGCGAGCAGCCGCGAGGCCCTCACCGCGGCGACCATGCGCGAGCAGCTGCAGGGCATGGCCGGGGAGGACCGCCGCGCCGCGATGCTGCACTTCCTCGACGACGCCACCGCGGACGAGATCGCGGACCTCAAGGTGGCCCTCGCGCAGGTCGAGGCCCGCCACTCGGGCACCGGCGACGGCGGGTCCGGGCGCCGACCGGGGACGTCGCGCTGAGCCACGCCCTGGCGCCGGCGGCCCTGGCCGTGCTGGCGGTCCTGCTGGCCGGCCCCGCCCCGCGGGTCATGGCGCCGCTGGTGCGCTTCCGGCGCGCTCCCCTCGAGGCGCTGCTCGTGTGGCAGGCGGTCTCCCTGGCGGCGGTGCTGTCCGCCCTCACCGTCGCCCCCGCGGCCTGGGCCACGGGCGGGCCGTCCTGGTGGGGGCCGGTGGCGAGCCTCATCGGTGTCGCGGTCCTCGCGCGGCTGCTCTGGTCGGGCCACCGGGTGGGCACCGGGATCCGAGCCGACCGCCGGCGGCACAGGCGGCTTGTCGACGTCCTGGGCACCGAGCTGCCGCGCACCGCCGCCCAGGGCCCCGCGGCCGGCCACGGTGCCGAGCTGCGCGTGCTGGCGCACCCGACGCCCACGGCATACTGCCTGCCCGGGCTGCGCCGGCGGGTGGTGCTCAGCGAAGGGGCCCTGCAGGCGTTGCCGGCCGAGGAGCTGGCCGCCGTGCTGGCGCACGAGCAGGCCCACCTGCGCGCCCGGCACGACCTCGTCCTCGAGTTCTTCACGGTGCTGCACCGGTCGGCGCCGGCCCGGCTGCGCGCCCCCGAGGCCCTGCGCGAGGTGCGCCTGCTCGTCGAGGTGCTGGCCGACCGGGCCGCCCGGCGGGCCGTCGGCGAGGTACCCCTGGCGCGGGCGCTGGTCACGCTCGCGAGCGGGCACCACCCGTCCGCCGCGCTCGGGGCTGCCGACCCGGCCAGCACGTCGGCGACGCGGGCGCGGATGGAGCTGCTCACGCAGGAGGAGGCGCCACGGTGGCTGCGCGCCGTCATGACCGCCTTCGCGCTCGCCGTCCTCGCGACTCCCGTCACGCTCCTGCTCCTCGCGCTGCGCTGACCGCGGCGACGTGGGCCGCGGCCGCCGGGGGGGGGACCCGCGGGGAGGCCGCCGGGCCGCTCGGGGCGTCCTGTTGGATGGGGGCATGACCGCCTCCCGCCCCTACCGCGTGACCGTCGTCTGCACCGGGAACATCTGCCGCTCGCCCATGGCCGAGTTCGTCCTGCGCGAGCGGTTCACCGAGGCGGGGCTGGGGGACCGGGTGGTCGTCGACTCCGCCGGCACCCACTCCTGGGAGGTCGGGAACGCCGCGGACCCGCGCACGCTCGCCGTCCTCGAGCGCAACGGGCACGAGGACTTCGGCGGAGCCGACCACGTGGCCCGGAAGTTCGAGCGGTCGTGGTTCGACGAGGTCGACCTCGTCCTCGCCGCGGACTCCGGCCACGCCCGGGAGCTGCGCCGGCTCGCCCGCACCGACGCGCACCGCGACAAGATCCGCATGCTCCGCTCCTTCGACCCCGAGTCCGAGCGCGCGGGGACCCTCGACATGGACGACCCGTGGTACGGCGAGGACGAGTCCGCCTTCGACCAGACGTACGCCGAGGTGACCGCGGCCGCCGACGGGGTCGTCGAGCACGTCCGACGAGAGCTCGACCGACGCGCCTGACCACCGGGACCCGAGGGCGCGCCTGACCACCGGGACCCGAGGGCGCCCCTGACCACCGGGACCTGAGGGACAGGGGCGCCATTGCGCCCGTTCGGCCCGGTTCGGCCACGTTCGGACGCTCTCGTCCTCCTCCCTTCGGTCGGGAGTCCCTCGTCCCCACCCTCCTCGGTTCGTGTCGTCGGCAAGGGCGTTCGTACCCTCGTACCCATGCACGAGCCCCTCTCCACCGACGAGCGCGTCCTCACCCAGGAGCAGCGCCAGGAACTCGTCGACCTCATCCTGCGCGGCGGCTGGCGGCTGTCCGGGAGCGGAGCCACACCGGCCTGAGTCCGACGCCGGGCTGCTCGACGCCCGTGCGCCCTACGCCGGCCGTCCGCCGCCCGACGCCGGCGTCGCGCCGGAATAGTTGAAATCACAACTATGTTGTGAGGGCATGACCGCCACGACCACCCCGTTCGCCCTCCGCCTGACCTGGGCGCGCACCCTGTTCGACCGCGGGGACCACATCGCGGCCGCCGGCGCGCTCGCCGAGCTCGTCGCCGAGGCCCGCGAGGCCGAGGTCCTGCACGACACCACCGAGCTGCGCGTGCTGCTCGCCCGTGCCTACTTCGGCTCGGCCCAGCTCGGCCGCGCCGAGGCGCTGCTGCGCGAGCTCGTGGAGGAGCGGCCCGCGGACGGCTACCTGCACCTGCTGCTCGGTCGCACCCTGCAGCGGCAGGGGCGCCACGACGACGCCCGGCGCCACCTCGCCCTGGCCGAGGTGCTGGGCGACTACGAGCGGCCCAGCGCCTACGGTGAGCGCACGGCGCCGGCCCCGCACTGACGCCGACCTGCACCCGGACCCACGGCAACGACGCGGAGGACTCTCGTGACGGACTACGGGCACCAGCTGGAGTTCGGCATCTTCCCCACCCCTGACGCCTCGGCGGCCGACCTCGTCCTGCAGATGAGCGAGGCCGCCGACGTCAGCGGCCTGGACCTCGTGACCGTGCAGGACCACCCGTACAACGCCCGGCACCTCGACACCTGGACCCTGCTGTCGGTGGTCGCGGCCCGGACGACGACGGTGCGCGTGGCCCCCAACGTGGCCAACCTGCCCCTGCGCCCGCCGGTGGTCCTGGCCCGCAGCGCCGCGACGCTCGACCTGCTCTCGGGCGGGCGCGTGGAGCTCGGGCTGGGCACCGGCGCCTTCTGGGACGCGATCGCGGCCGCCGGCGGCCCGCGCCGCACCCCCGGTGAGGCCACGACCGCGCTCGAGGAGGCGATCGAGGTCATCCGTGGCGTCTGGTCCGGGCGCGGATCGGTCTCCGTCGACGGGGAGCACTACCGGGTCAAGGGCCTGCACGCGGGGCCTGCGCCCGCCCACCCGATCGGCATCTGGATCGGGGCGTACAAGCCGCGGATGCTCCGCCTCACCGGCCGGCTCGCCGACGGCTGGCTCCCCTCGATGGGGTATGCCGGGCCCTCCGAGCTCGCGGCCATGAACGCGGCGATCGACGAGGCGGCGCGCGGCGCCGGCCGCGACCCGGCGGCGGTGCGGCGGCTGTATAACGTCGACCCGGGGGTCGGGCCCGAGCAGCTGGCGGAGCTGGCCCTGCAGCACGGGATGTCCACCTTCATCCTGCCGGTCGCGTCGGTGCGGGACGTGCAGCGGTTCGCCGCCGAGGTGGCCCCGGCGACCCGGGAGCTCGTCGAGGACGAGCGCTCCCGCAGGGCCGCCGGCGGTGCCGACGCACCCGCTGCCGAACCGGCCGTCCGCCAGACCGTCGCCGTGCGACCGACCGACGACGACGGCGCCGCCCAGGCGCACGCAGGGGCGGGCGCGCACCTCGTCGAGGTCCACGACGGCCTGCGGGCCGAGCTGGCCCGGCTGCGCGACATCGTCGAGCAGGTGGTTGCGGGCGAGGAGCAGGCGCACCGTGCCCGCAACGCGATCAACGAGCTCACGATGCGGCAGAACAACTGGACGCTCGGGGCGTACTGCCAGCAGTACTGCCGCTTCGTCACCGGCCACCACGGCCTGGAGGACCGCTCGGTCTTCCCGCACCTGCGGCGCAGCGACCCCGACCTCGCACCGGTGCTCGACCGGCTGGAGCAGGAGCACGTCGTGATCCACGACGTGCTCGAGCAGCTCGACGACGCGCTGGTCGGCCTGGTCACCGGCGCGTCGGGCACTCCGGAGCTGCAGCGCGTCGTCGACCGGCTCTCGCAGACCCTGCTCGAGCACCTGTCCTTCGAGGAGGACGAGCTCGTCCCGGCCCTGGACCGGTACGGCTTCTACTGACGCCTCCCACCGAGGCCCGGCGCCCGGCCCATCCGCCCGGCCGTGCGACACGGCGACGGCCGGGCGTCACCGGGCGTGGGCTCAGCGGCCGCCGGTGAGCTCGCGGTCCCGCTGGGCGACACCGGCGGTGCCGTACGGGTAGTCGTCGGCCTGCGGCGCACTGACCTCCGTCAGCCGGTCGAGGTGCTCGGCCGGCACGTCGAGGTCGGCGGCGGCGAGGTTGTCGCGCAGCTGCTCCACCGAGCGCGCGCCGAGGATGACCGAGGTGACCGCCGGCTGGGCGCCGACCCACGCCAGCGCCACCTGTGCAGGGGTCGCGCCCACCGCGTCGGCGACCTCGCGCACCGCGTCGACGACGGCCCACGTGCGCTCCTGCTTGTTGCGCGGACCCCACGCCTCCATCCCGCGCTCGGGGTCCTCCCCGAGGCGCGAGGCACCCTCGGGCTGCTGGTCGCGCTGGTACTTGCCGGTCAGCCAGCCGCCCGCGAGCGGCGACCACGGCAGCAGTCCGATGCCGGCGTCGAGGCAGGCGGGCACGACCTCGTGCTCGATGTCGCGGACGAGCAGGTTGTACTGCGGCTGCAGCGTCACCGGCGGCGCCCAGCCGTGGGCGCGGGCGACGTGGACCGCCTTGGTGACCTGCCAGCCGAGGTAGTTCGAGAACCCGTAGTAGCCGATCTTCCCCGCGGCCACGGCGTCGTCGAGGAAGCGCAGCGTCTCCTCCAGCGGCGTCACCGCGTCCCAGGCGTGCATCTGGTAGAGGTCGATGTGCTCGACCCCGAGCCGGCGCAGCGAGTCGTCGAGCGCGCGGCGCAGGTGGCGCCGCGACAGGCCCACGTCGTTGGGCCCCTCACCCATGGGGAACCGGCCCTTGGTCGCTATGACGGCCTGCGCCGCCTCGGTGGGGTGCTCCTTCAGCCAGCGTCCGACGATCTCCTCGGACGTCCCCGAGCTGTAGACGTCGGCGGTGTCGAGGAACGTCCCGCCCGCCTCGGCGAAGGCGTCGAGGATCTGCCCGGAGGTCTGCTCGTCGGCCTCCGCCCCGAAGGTCATGGTGCCGAGGCACTGGGTGGAGACGACGGTTCCTGAGTTCCCGAGGGTCGTGTAGCGCATGTGCTCGACCGTATGCCGGGTGCCGGGGCGCGGCACCCCCAGCGGACGGCCGTCCCACGGACGGAGCCTTGCGGCATACCCGCTCCGGCGCTCTGGGACACTGTGGGCCATGGCCTCGCTTGCTGACGCGACCCCGCCCATCGCCCTCGGCGCCCTCGACGGCCGCTACCGCGGCGCGGTGGCACCGCTCGTCGACCACCTCTCCGAGCCGGCGCTCAACCGCGAGCGGGTGCGGGTGGAGGTCGAGTGGCTGGTCTTCCTCACCGACCACGGGGTCGTGCCCGGCGTGCGCGCGCTCACCGACGACGAGAAGACCGCGCTGCGCACCGTCGTCGAGGACTTCGGGGCTGCCGAGATCGCGGAGATGGCCGAGATCGAGCGCGAGACCCAGCACGACGTCAAGGCGGTCGAGTACTTCCTCAAGCGGCGGCTGACCGCCATCGCGCCCGCACCCGAGGACCGGGGCCTGGCCGAGCTGATCCACTTCTGCTGCACCAGCGAGGACGTCAACAACCTCTCGTACGCGCTCATGGTCAAGGGCGCGGTCGAGCAGGTCTGGCTGCCGCGCGCGACCGAGCTGGTCGAGGCGGTCGCGACGATGGCTTCGGACCTGCGCGACGTGCCGCTGCTCGCGCACACGCACGGCCAGCCGGCGACGCCGACCACGATGGGCAAGGAGCTCGCCGTCCTGGCGCACCGGCTCGGCCGTCAGCTGCGCCGGGTCCGCGCCGCCGAGTACCTCGGCAAGCTCAACGGAGCCACGGGCACCTTCGGCGCGCACCTGGCCGCCGTGCCGGGTGCGGACTGGCCGGCGCTGAGCCGGGAGTTCGTGGAATCGCTTGGGCTGCACTGGAACCCGCTCACGACGCAGATCGAGAGCCACGACTGGCAGGCCGAGCTCTACGCCGACGTCGCGCGCTTCAACCGGGTGCTGCACAACCTCTGCACCGACGTGTGGACCTACATCTCGATGGGCTACTTCGCGCAGGTGCGCGGCCAGGGCACCGTCGGCTCCTCGACGATGCCGCACAAGGTCAACCCGATCCGCTTCGAGAACGCCGAGGCCAACCTCGAGGTCTCCAACGCCCTCTTCGACGTGCTCGGCTCGACGCTGGTGACCTCGCGGCTGCAGCGCGACCTCACCGACTCCTCCATGCAGCGCAACATCGGCACCGCCTTCGGCCACTCGCTGCTCGCGCTCGACAACGTCATGCGCGGACTCGCCGGCCTCGACGCCGTGCCCGCGGCGATGGCGGCCGACCTCGACGCCAACTGGGAGGTGCTCGGCGAGCCGGTGCAGTCTGCGATGCGCGCCCTCGGCGCCCAGGGCGTGCCCGGCATGGAGAACCCCTACGAGCGGCTCAAGGAGCTCACCCGCGGTCGCCGCATCACCGGCGACGACCTGCGCGCGTTCGTGGCGGGGCTCGGGCTGCCCGACGACGTGGCCGCCCGGCTCTCGGCGATGACGCCGCAGACGTACGTCGGGGTGGCGCCGCAGCTGGTCGACCTGCTCGACGTGGACTGACCGCACGAGCCGGCCGACGGGGCCGGACGGAGGAAGGGGGACGCGGGTGGCCGCGCTGGGATGGGTGGTGCTGACGCTCGTCTTCCTGGACGAGGTGCTGGCGGCGGTGGCGGCAGGCGTGTGGGGCTCGTATGCGGGCGGCTGGGTGCTCGCGGTCCTCGCACCGGTGGTGGTGGTCGCCGTGTGGTGGGCGTTCGCGTCACCGCGGGCCCGGTGGGGCGGCCCGGTCGTGCGACCGGTGGTGAAGGTGCTGGTCTTCGGGCTGGCCTCGCTCGGGCTGTGGGTGGCCGGTCACCACGGGTGGGCGGTCGCACTGCTCGTGTTCTCCGTGGTCGTCAACGGGCTCGCCCAGCTGCCCTCGATCAGGGCCCTGGTCGACCAGCAGGAGCGGTCGCCCGCGAGCTAGGGGACCTGACCCGCTCCCGTCCCGGGTGGGTCCACGCCGAACGTCCGACGACCCCACTCCACCATGACCCCCAGGTGGGACAGCGCGGTGAGCACGCCGGCGATGCTCGTGCCGACGGGACCAGCGCCCACGGCATACGCGACCAGGGCCCCGAGCGTGCCGGCGACCATGGTGTTCACGGCGTTCATGAACATGGCGGTGCTCGCCACGACATGGCTGAACGTCGAGCGGCGGGCACCCATGAGGTACGTCTGCATCAGCCCGTCCCGGTCGTTCGTCGTGCCGGCGACGAGGTAGGGCGCGATGCCGGGGTCGAGGTCCACGTAGGCGGCGCGGAGCCGGTTCATGCCGAGCACCATGGCCGCGTCGTCGTGGCTGGCGTTGTGGACGCGGGCGGCGGTGAGGGTGCCGAGGACGAGCGAGTATGCCGCCAGCCCGATCGCCATGACCCGGAAGCCCGTCCCGAAGCCGGTCGCCTGCGCGACGAGGGCGAGGACGACGAGCGAGGCGGAGGTGACGGTGAGGTGGATCGTGATCCGGCTCATGACCTCCGACCACGTCATGCTCCGGGTGGCGAGCAGCGACCAGTGCTCGGTGGCGAGGACCTGGGCGCGCACGGACGGCGGGACGGGTTGTGCGGGTGTCGCGTCCACGGCCCCTCCTGCTCCCGGGCGCTGGCGCCGGCCAGGGGCACGTGACCGGCCTCCCCACGGTAGGACCGCGGGAGGGGGACGGGGTCGCGCTTTCGTCGTAGACGCTGTCTCCGGTTCGGGCAGCCCCCTCCCACGCGCGCCCCACCCACGCGCGTCCCACCCCACGCGGGTCTGTGCACAGACGTCCGTGTCACTGCGCGCAGATCAGATCCGTGCGCAGGAGCACGATGGTCTGTGCGCAGACGTCCGGTCAGGGGTGGCTGGAGGCCTGCGCCCGGGCATACGGTCGGGTCCGTGGCACGGTCTCGCAGGGCGACGGTGGCGGACATCGCCGCGATCGCGCTGGCCCTGCCGGAGGTCGAGGAGTCGGCTGCGCGGGGCGGGCGGCCGGCGTACCAGGTGCGCAGCCGATCGTTCGTGTGGTTCCGCGAGCCACGACCGGATGCTGTCGACGCCGAGACCGGTGAGCGGCTGGAGGACGTCGTGGGATTCCGCGTGCCCGACGCGGGTGCCAAGGACGCCTTGGTGCAGTCCGACGGGCCGTGGTTCACGACGCCGCACTTCGACGGCTACGACGCCGTGCTGCTGCGCGAGCGGGACATCGGCGAGCTGACGGTTGCCGAGCTCCGCGAGGTCATCACAGACGCGTGGCTGTCGCGCGCGCCGAAGCGGCTCGCGAAGGCGTTCCTCGAGGCGACGTAAGCCGCCTCGAGAGAGACCGCAACGACGACGCCCCGCGCCGGTCGCAGGACCGGGCGGGGCGTCGAGGTGACGTCGCGTCAGACGGTGACGGTGCCCGTCGGGGTCGCGAAGGTGACGGCGAGCAGCCCGGGGGTGCCGTGCGGTGCCACGAAGGTGAAGTCGATGACGGTGGAGGTGCCCTCCGGCGGCAGGTCCAGCCACTCGCGGACCCGGGCCGGGTCGCCGGCGATCTGCAGGCCCTCGATGGTCACCTCGGTGTGGGCGCCCACGGACGGGTGCAGGCTGCGGTCCTCCCACTGCACGAAGAACGGCAGCTGCGGGTCGGAGATGAGGCCCTTGACCCCGAGCTGGCGCCAGCGCAGCTCGACGCCGTCGGGACGGTGGCGGTTGCCCTCGACCGACTGGCGGCCGATGCGCTCCTCGACGGGCTTGATGTCGTCGACGGCGACGACCCAGCCGAGCCAGCCGCCGCCGTTCTCGGACCGGGCACGCACGGCCTGGCCGAACGGCGCCTTGTCGGAGGCGGGGTGGTCGAGCACCTCGACGACCTCGACGTAGCGGTCGTGCGCCAGCGGCAGGATCACGTTGCGAGTGCCGAACCGCGGGTGGATGCCGCCGTCGACCGGATCGACGCCGATCAGCTTCGACAGGCGTTCCGCGGTCGCCTGCAGACCGTCGTGCTCCGCCGCATACGACACGTGGTCAACTCGCATACGTGACATCGTGACACACGGCCGACAGTGCTCCTGACACGGGTGGGGTCAGTGTGACGAGGCTCCCGCGAGGCCGCGCTGGCGCACCGCCTCGTAGATGACGATGGCGGCCGATGTCGCCACGTTGAGCGAGTTCGCCTTGCCCGCCATCGGGATCCGGACCCGGTGCGTCGCGCGCTCCAGCACCTCGTCGGTGAGGCCGTACTTCTCGGCCCCGACGGCGATCGCGACGGGCCCGGTGTAGTCGACGTCGGTGTGCAGCAGGTCGGTGTCGGGAGTCGTCGCGACGAGGGCGATGCCGTGCGCGTCGAGCCACGCGAGGGTGTCGACGGTGCTGTCGCTGGCGACCGGGACGCTGAAGACGGTGCCCTTGGACGCCCGCACGAGGTTGGGGTTGCCCCAGTCCGTCACCGGGTCGGCCGCCACCACCGCGTCGGCCCCGGCGGCGTCGGCGGTGCGCAGAATCGCGCCGAGGTTGCCCGGCTTCTCCACGCCCTGGCAGAGCACGACGAGCGGGCTCGCGCCGAGCTCGAGGTCGGCGCAGGTGCGCGTCACGGCCGGGACCACGGCGAGGAAGCCGTCGGGTCCCTCGCGGTAGGCGACCTTCTCGAACGCGGCCCGCGACACCTGCACCGTGTCGACGCCCCGGCCCCGGACCTCGTCGACCACGCGGGTCTGGGTCGCCGGGTCGAGCATCAGCTCGGGGCAGTAGTAGAGGGCCTGGGGCAGGACCCCCGCGTCGAGGGCCAGCGACAGCTCCTCGTACCCCTCGACGAGGGTGCGGCCCGCCTCCTCGCGGCCGCGGCGACGGCGCAGCGCGGCGAGGGACTTCAGGCGCGGGTTGGCGGGCGAGGTGAGGTGCAGGTCAGCCATGGCGCGCCCCAGTGTGGCAGGTGCGGGTGCGTCAGGTGAGCGGTCGGTACGACTGGCCGTGGGGCCCGGACCAGCCGAGCGGTATGCCGTCCAGCGCCGTCAGGAACGGACGGGGCCCGTCCGCGGTCGAAGACGGCGGGACCGGCAGCAGTCCCGACAGCAGCGACGGGGCCTCGTTGGCGAGCCAGTGCGCGCCCAGGCCGCGCACCGTCTCCACGAAGGCGACCCGGGTGGGCGCGTCGACGTAGGCGAGCACCGCCGTGTGCAGGACCACGAGGGTCGCGCCCTCGGGGGCGCGCCGGGCGAGCGCCGGCAGGTCGGTGACGAGGTCGCCGGTCACGAGCAGCGGCGGGTCCTGCGCCGCCACGCGTGCCGCGGCGTGCAGCCTCTCGCGGCGCTCGTCGTGCTCGGGCCACACGAGGCAGTCGAGCCACCTCAGGTGGTCGGGGTCCGCGACGTCGAGCGGGTGCAGGTCCAGCCCGGCCCGCCAGGCGACCTCGGGTCGGGTGGTCGGTGGCGTGCTGTCGCCGAGCCAGCGGCACCCCAGCACCGGACCGTCGCCGTCGCCGACCACGCCGTCGCCGTAGTCGTACCGGTAGCGGTCGGGGTAGAGGCACAGACCGGCGCTCGCGCCCAACTCGAGCAGGGCCAGCGGCCCGGGCAGCGACGACAGGGCCGGCAGGAGGGTGGCGCACCGTGCCGCCTCGTTCGTCTGCGTGCTCCGCCCGCGCACCTCGCGCTCGACGTCACCCCACCGGGTGACGACCCACCGCGGAAAGGCGTCCGGGTCGTCGACCGGGGCACCCAGCAGGCGCCCCACCCCGAAGAGCAGGTTGGGCTGCCGCGTGGCCTCCGGGAGCCCGGCGAGCAGCCCGAGGACGCGCTCGTCCTGCGCCACGGCATACGCGAGCCGCTCGTAGGTGGGCGACCAGCCGGCCGCCTGCCCGCGCGCGAAGGCCCGGAAGGACTCGGCCGTGACTGCGTCCGGGAGCGGACCCGCGACGGGGCTCACACGTCGAAGCGGGCGCGGTCGACGACGACCCGGGTGACCCGGCCGTCGGCGACGAGCGTCCCCTCGTCGTCCACGGCCCGCACGTCGAACACCAGGCTGTGGCCCTCGACGACCGGCTCGTCGGCCACGACCTCGACCGCCGCGCCCACGGCGGTCGGCCTGCGGTGGGCGAGCTCGACCGACCGGCCCACGCTCGTGGAGCCGGCCGGCACGTGCGGCGCCGCCGCCTCGACCGTGGCCGCCTCGATCCACGCCAGGAGCCGCGGCGTCCCCAGCACCTCGACGTCGCCGCTCCCGAGGGCCCTGGCCGTGTCCTCGGCCGTCACGACGTGGCGCATACCGGCACGCTACCCGGCAGGGACCGCGTCATCCCTCGAGCAGGGAGAGCAGCACCGGCAGCAGGCCGTCGTCGTCCACGTGGCCGGTCACCTCGTCGGCGACCGCCTTCACCTCGTCGGGGGCGTTGCCCATGGCCACGCCGCGCGCGGCCCAGTGCAGCATCTCGACGTCGTTGCGCTGGTCGCCCACCGCGACGGTGTACCGCGGCTCGACGTCGAGGCGACGGCGCAGGATCTCCAACGCCGAGCCCTTGGAGACGCCCTCGGGGTTGAGGTCGAGCCAGGCCGAGAAGCCGACCGCGTAGTTGACCCCGTGCAGGCCGATCCGCTCCGTGAGGGCCAGGAAGTCCTCGGCGGTGCCCTCGGGTGCCCGGAAGGTCACGCGGGTCACCGGGTCGGCGACCAGCTCGTCCCACGGCACGACCCGCAGCTCGCCCTGGAGCTCGCCGTCGGGGAACGGTGCGCTCAGCTTGAACCCGACACCCAGCTCCTCGACTGCCACGACGGCGTCCGGCCACTCGACGCGCAGCAGGTTGAGCGCGGGCGCCGGGTCGAACGTGACGGCCTCCAGCACGCGGAATCCCCTGTCCTCGGCGGGATCCAGCTCGATCGTCACCGCGCCGTTGGAGCACACGGCATACCCCGTGGTGATCCCGAGCTCCTCGAGGATCGGGGTGGTCGCCACGATCGAGCGGCCGGTCGAGACGATGACGTGGTGGCCGGCGGCCACCACGTCGCGGACGGCGTCGCGGACGGCCGGCGACAGGACGCCCGCGTGGTCGATGGTGGTGCCGTCGACGTCGAGCGCGACGAGGTGGGGCTTCATGCCCCGAACCTACGGGAGCCGGACGTGGTGCGGGCGCAGGTCCGCGACGGTGGGGACGCCGAGCAGCGCCATGGTGCGCCGGACCTCGGCGGTGAGGATGTCGACCGCCCGCTGCACCCCCGCCTCGCCACCGGCCATGAGCCCGTAGAGGTAGGCGCGGCCGACCATGACGCTGCTGGCTCCGAGCGCCACCGCGGCCACGACGTCGGCGCCGGACATGACGCCCGTGTCGAGCATGACCTCCTTGTCCGGGCCGAGCGCCTCGCGGACCTCGGGCAGCAGCCGCAGCGGGACGGGCGCGCGGTCGAGCTGGCGGCCGCCGTGGTTGGACAGGACGATCGCGTCGACGCCGGCGTCGAAGACGGTGCGCGCGTCCTCGACCGTCTGGATGCCCTTGATGACGAGCGGCCCGTCCCACTGCGAGCGCACCCACTCCAGGTCGGCCAGCGTCATCGTCGGGTCGAAGAGCGCGTCGAGCAGCTCGGCGATCGTGCCGTCCCAGGAGCTGAGGCTCGCGAACGTCAGCGGCTCGGTGGTGAGCAGGTTGACCCACCACGCCGGGTGCATCGCGGCGTCCGCGACCGTGCGCACGGTCAGGGCCGGCGGGATCGAGAAGCCGTTGCGGGCGTCGCGCAGCCGGGCGCCTGCCACCGGCACGTCGACGGTGAGGACGAGCGCCTCGTACCCGGCCTGCCGGGCACGGCGCATGAGGTCCTCGCCGGCGCTGCGGTCACGCCAGACGTAGAGCTGGAACCACTTGCGGGCCTCGGGAGCCGCGGCCGCGACGTCCTCGATCGACGTCGTGCCCATGGTGGAGAGGGTGTACGGGATGCCGGTGCGCTGGGCGACGCGGGCCACCGCGCGCTCGCCCTCGTGCTGCATCATCCGGGTGAAGCCGGTCGGCGCGAACGAGAACGGCAACGCGGACGGCTTCCCCAGGAAGGACGTCGTCGTGTCGATGGCCGAGACGTCGTGCAGGATCGCCGGCCGGAACTCGAGGTTCGCGAAGGTGCCGCGTGCCCGGCGCAGGCTGATCTCGCCCTCGGCGGCGCCGTCGGTGTAGTCGAAGACCGAGCGCGGGGTGCGCCGCTTCGCGACCGCGCGCAGGTCGGCGATGGTCAGCGCGGAGTCGAGCCGTCGCCGCGTGGGGTCGAGCTGGAGCGGCTTGGGTCGCAGCAGCGGCTTGAGCTCGGACCACTTCGGCAGCTGTCGTTGCGTCACGCCATCCAACCTAACCGGGTCGCCGAAACGGGCAACGCGGAGTGACCCCATGCGAAACGGCAGTTGCCGGCACGAAACGGCAGTTCGGCAGTTCCGTTTCACGCCAGCAACTGCCGTTTTGCGGATCCACCCGGGAGCGCAAAACAGCGGTTGCTCGGCAAACCGCGGGACAACAACCCGAGTGATGCCGAGCAACTGCCGTTTTGCGGGGATGCCGCGGAGCGTCAGGCGGGGCGGAGGACCTCGAGGCCGAGGTACGGCTGGAGCGCCTTCGGCACGACGACCGAGCCGTCGGCCTGCTGGTGGTTCTCCAGGATCGCGACCATCCACCGGGTCGTGGCGAGCGTGCCGTTGAGGGTGGCGACGGCCCGGGTGCCCTGGCCGTTCGGGTCGCGCTCACGCGTGTTGAGCCGCCGCGCCTGGTAGGTCGTGCAGTTCGAGGTCGACGTCAGCTCGCGGTAGCGGCCCTGCGTCGGCACCCACGCCTCGCAGTCGAACTTGCGCGCCGCCGGACCACCGAGGTCGCCCGCCGCCGTGTCGATGACGCGGTAGGGGACCTCGATCTTGGCGAGCATCTCCTTCTCCCAGCCGAGCAGCCGCTGGTGCTCCGCGGCGGCGTCCTCGACCCGGCAGTAGGTGAACATCTCGACCTTGTGGAACTGGTGCACGCGGATGATGCCGCGGGTGTCCTTGCCGTACGACCCGGCCTCGCGGCGGTAGCAGGCCGACCACCCGGCATACCGCTTCGGCCCCGCCGACAGGTCGAGGATCTCGTCGGCGTGGAAGCCGGCGAGCGCGACCTCCGAGGTGCCGGTGAGCCAGAGGTCGTCGTCGGCGAGCCGGTAGACCTCCTCGGAGTGCTTGTCGATGAACCCCGCACCCGCCATGACGTCGGTCTTGACCAGCGTCGGGGTGATGACGGGGGTGAACCCGTGCTCGACGGCCTGCGCGATGCCCATGTTCAGCAGCGCCAGCTCGAGCCGCGCGCCGACCCCCGTGAGGAAGTAGAACCGCGAGCCCGAGACCTTGGCGCCGCGCTCCATGTCGACTGCGCCCAGCATCTCGCCGAGCTCGAGGTGGTCGCGGGGCTCGAAGTCGAAGGTCGGCACCTCGCCGACCGTCTCGAGCACCTCGTAGTCGTCCTCGCCGCCGACCGGGACGCCCGGCTCGACGACGTTGCCGATCTGCCGGATGAGGGTGCCGAGCTCCTCCTCGGCGGCATCGGCGTCGGCCTGCAGCGACTTCACCTGGGCCGCGATGTGCTTGGTCTTCGTCAGGAGGGCGTGCTTCTCCTCGCCCTGCGCCTGCGCGACCTGCTTGCCCATCGACTTCTGCTCGGCCCGCAGCCGCTCGAACTCGGTGAGGCTGGCCCGCCGGCGGTCGTCCGCGGACAGCACCGCGTCGACCACCCCTTCGTCCTCGCCACGGGCGCGCTGGCTCGCGCGGACCCGGTCGGGGTCCTCGCGCAGGAGCTTGATGTCGATCACCGGGTCAGCCTAGCGAGCGGCCCGCAGGCGTCCGCCACGTGATTCCCCGTTGCCCCGCGTGCGCGTCGGGTCCGATCCTGTCGGGTATGCCGTCCGCCGCCACCCTGGGCACGTTCGCCCTCGCCGCCACCGCGCTGATCCTGCTGCCCGGCCCCGCGATGCTGTTCCTCATCTCGCGCGGGATCGGTCAGGGCAGCCGTCGCCTGGCGCTGGCGTCGATGGCGGGGATCGAGACCGCGACGGCCCTCATGGTGGTCGCGACGGCGTTCGGCCTGTCGGCCGTCATCAGCGCCTCGGTCGTCGCGTTCTCGGTCGTGAAGTACGCCGGCGCGGCATACCTGCTGTGGCTGGCCGTCCGCGAGTTCCGCAGCCGCGGGCACTTCGCCCTCGACCGCGTGCCGGTGACGAACCCGCGCCGTGCGTTCGCGGACGCGTTCCTCGTCGGCATCACCAACCCCAAGACCGCGGTGTTCTTCGTGGCGTTCTTCCCGCAGTTCCTGCACCGGGAGTCCGGACCGGTGTGGTCGCAGGTCCTCGTCCTCGGCGCGATCTTCGTCGTGATCGGCGCGGTCTTCGACAGCGTCTACGCGCTCAGCGCCGGCGGCATCGGCCAGTGGCTGGCCCGCCACCCGCGTGCGGTCGAGCGGCAGAAGTACGTCTCCGGCTCGATCTTCCTCGTCATGGGTGGCGCGGCCGCCCTCACCGGGCACCCGCAGAAGGCCTGAGCGCTCGGGCGCCTCAGCGGTCGGCGACGCTGGGGACGACGCCCACGTCGACGAGGTGGTGCGCGAGGTCGTGCAGCATGTACTGGCCCAGGGTGAGCACGGTGAAGTGCGAGCCGTTGCTGCGCAGGCCGGTCCGCTGCCAGGCGTCCCCCTCGACCTCCTCGAACGCCCGGCACGCGGCCACGGCTGCCTCGACGAGCTCCTCCGCGACGACCGCGGGGTCCTGCTCGGGGTAGTGGCCGTCCAGGGCAGCCTCATCCTGGTCCCAGTTGGCGAACCGGGCGCCGTCCTCGGCGAGCATCTGCCGCACCCGACCCTCGAAGACGCGGCACACGTCGCGGACGTGGCAGGCGTACTCCAGCGGCGACCACACGTCCGGCCGCGGCCGGTCCCGCACGTCCGGGCGCTCGAGCACCGAGCGCCACGGCGCGGTCAGCGACAGCACCTGCTCGGCCACCTGGGGAGCGGTGACGGCGGCCGCCTCGAACCCGCACTCCGGGCACGGCTGCTCCAGCGTCCAGGTCCAGTCCTTGGTGTCCGGCGGGACGGGACCGGACACTTCGGGCACGGCGTCCGGGGAGGGCTCGCGAGAGGCGTCGGGGGAGGCGTCCATGCCGCCACGGTACGGGCAGCACCCCCTCCTACCCTGGGGTAGCGTCTGCCCGTGCTCCAAGAACATGCCGGATGGGTGGTCGTCGGCGCGATCGTCGTCGTGCTCCTCGCCGCCCTCGGCATCGCTGCCTGGTCGAGCGAGCGCAGCAGCCGCCGGCGCGGCGCCCACCGGGCCCGTCGCTGGGACCGCCGACCGCACCGCAACGAGTTCCGACCGGAGGGCACCGTGACCGAGGCACCCCGTCGTCGGGTCGCGATCATCGTCAACCCGACGAAGTTCGACGACCTCGACTCGGTCAAGGAGCACGTCACCCGCGAGGTCGTGACCCACGGCTGGGCCGAGCCGCTCTTCATCGAGACGACGGCCAAGGACACCGGCCGCGGCCAGGCCGAGCAGGCCCTGCGCGAGGACGTCGACCTGGTCTGCCCGCTCGGCGGCGACGGCACTGTCCGGGCGGTGGCCGAGGCCCTCGTCGGCACGGACACCCCGCTCGGCCTGCTGCCCGGCGGCACCGGCAACCTGCTGGCGCGCAACCTCGACCTGCCGTTCGACGACCTCGACGACGCCCTCCGGGTCGCCCTCACGGGCCAGAACAAGCGGATCGACGTCGGCCGCCTGACCGTCGACACCAGCGGTGAGGACCAGCGGCCCGAGACCCACGTCTTCCTCGTCATGGCCGGCTTCGGGTTCGACGCCGCGATCATGGCCGACGCCCCGGAGAAGCTGAAGGCCAAGGTCGGCCCCGCGGCATACATGGTCTCGGGCACCCGCAACCTGCGCGGGCCGCAGTTCAAGATCCGCGTCAAGGTCGACGACAACGAGGAGATCACCCGCCGCGCGCGCACCGTGGTGGTGGGGAACGTCGGCAAGCTCCTCGGCGGCCTGGTCCTGATGCCGGAGGCCGAGCCTGACGACGGCCACCTCGACGTCGTCATCCTGTCGCCCAAGGGCATCGTCGGCTGGGCGGCCGTGGCCGGCCGGGTCCTCACCCAGCGGCGCAAGGGTCACGAGCGCGTCGACCACCACACCTGCCAGGAGATCCGCGTCCGCGCGGACCGTCCGCAGGAGGCCCAGGTCGACGGCGACACCATCGGCAAGGCGCGTGCCATCTCCGCCGAGATCGTCCCCCACGCCCTCGTCGTCCGGGTCGGTTCGGCCGAGTGATGCAGACCGCCACCGCGGCCCCCGCCTCCGCCAGCCGCTCCCGGGTGGTGCGGCTCGGCCGGGGCGCGCTGGCGATGGTCCTGTTCGCGGTGCCGTTCGTGCTGATCGGGTATGCCGTGCGGCAGAAGTTCGACCCGCTGATCCACCTCGACAACGCGATCGCGAACCACGCCACGGACGCGACCCGCGCGGCCGGGGCCGCGGGCCCGCTGCTCGTCCTGCAGGCCGTGAGCCAGCCGTGGGTCCTCTACATCGCGGCGACCCTGGTCTGCCTCTGGGCCTGGCTGGCGAAGCAGCTGCGCAACCGGGCGCTGTGGGCGTTCGTCACGATGATGGTGGGCTGGAACCTCGCCCTCGTGGCCAAGCTCGTCGTGCAGCGCGCCCGGCCGGTCATCGAGGACCCGATCTCGCACTCGCCGGGCTACTCGTTCCCCTCCGGCCACGCCGCCAACGTCGCGATCATCGCGACCGCGATGGTGTTCCTGGTGTGGCCGCTGCTGTCGGAGGCGGGGCGGCGGGTCGTGACGGCCGTGGCGATCGTCGTGGTCCTCGTCGTCGGTCTGGACCGCATCTTCCTGGGGGCGCACTTCGCCTCGGACGTGGTTGCCGGGTGGATTCTCGGTGTGGGCACTACCTTCTCCTCATGGCTCGGATTTCTCGGCAGGACCTCACCCAGCTCGTCACCCGGGCCGTCGCACCCGGCGTAGTCGTCTGGGCGGCGATCGTCGGCTTCGGCTTCCTCATCACCGGACCCCTCAAGGGCCTGTCGACGAGCGAGGAGTCGGTCAACAAGACCCTCGCCTCGGACCGCACCAAGACGTGGAACACCATCACGATGTTCTGGTCCCACATCGGCAACACCGAGTACGTCATCGCGGTCTGCATCCTCGTGTCGCTCATCATCCTGTGGCGCACCAAGGACCTGCTCTTCAGCCTCGTGCCGGTCATCGCGATCTCGTTGCAGGCCACCATCTTCGTGCTCGCGACGCTGGTCATCGGGCGCCCGCGGCCCAAGGTCAGCCACCTCGACCCGGCGCCCCCGACGTCGAGCTACCCGAGCGGCCACGTGGGTGCGTCGACGGCGCTGTACCTCGCGTTCGCGCTGTTGGCACAGCGGATCGAGCGCACCTGGCTGCGCGTGCTGACGACGGTCGTGTGCCTGCTGCTGCCGCTGCTGGTCACCTACGCGCGGCTCTACCGCGGGATGCACCACGTCACCGACGTCGCGGTGGGCATGCTCAACGGCATCATCTGCGCCGTGCTGGCCTACGCCTGGTACCGCCACCGCGCGCAGGAGCGCAGCGGGGCCGGCGAGCGGGTGCGCGACGCGGCCCGCTCCGTGACGACCTCCTGACGGGTACGCGCCCCCGGGGCGAGCCCGGCATACCGCCGAGCCCGTGCAGCCCGCCCCGCCCGGTGCCATGATCGACGACGTGCCGCAAGCGACGCCGCCCCGCCCGCAGACGATCTCCTACCCGGCTACGGAGCGGGTGACGAGCCGCAGCCCGCTCGAACCCGTCGACCCCCACGTCATCGTCCTCTTCGGCGCGACGGGCGACCTGGCCCGGCGCAAGCTGCTCCCCGGCCTGGCCTACCTCGTCACGAGCGACCTCGCCCCCGACATCCGGGTCGTCGGCACGTCGCTGGAGGACTTCGACGACGCCGGGTTCCGCGCCTTCGCCAGGCAGGCGATCGACGAGTTCGGCTCGCACAGGCTGTCGGCCGAGCAGTGGGACGCCTTCGACGACCGGCTCGTCTACGTGCCGCAGAGCGCGGGCCCGGACCGGCTGGCGCAGGCGGTGAAGGAGGCCGAGCAGCAGCTCGGCCCGCAGACGCTGCGGCTGCACTACCTCTCGGTGCCGCCGAAGGCCGCCGTCGCGGTGCTGCAGATGCTGCGGGAGGCCGACCTCGTCGACCGGGCCCGCGTGGTCATGGAGAAGCCGTTCGGCACCGACCTCGCGAGCGCCATCGCCCTCAACAACACCGTGCACGAGACGTTCGCCGAGGAGCAGGTCTTCCGGATCGACCACTTCCTGGGGAAGGAGGCCGCGCAGAACATCCTGGCCTTCCGCTTCGCCAACGGCCTGTTCGAGCCGATCTGGAACCGCAACTTCATCGACCACGTGCAGATCGACATCCCCGAGACGCTCGGGCTGGACCAGCGGGCCGGCTTCTACGAGTCGACCGGCGCGTACAAGGACATGGTCGTCACGCACCTGTTCCAGGTCATGGCGTTCGTGGCCATGGAGCCGCCGACCGCCCTGGAGCCGCGGGCGATCTCGGAGGAGAAGAACAAGGTCTTCCGGTCGCTGCTGCCGATCGACCCGGACCAGGTCGTGCGCGGGCAGTTCGCCGGGTACACCAGCCTGGACGGGGTCGCCCCCGACTCCGACACCGAGACGTTCATCGCCCTCAAGGTCGGCCTCGACAACTGGCGCTGGGCGGGTGTGCCGTTCTACCTGCGCACCGGCAAGCGGATGGCCGAGGGCGCCCGGATCATCTCGATCGCGTTCCGCGAGGCGCCGCGGTCGATGTTCCCGCACAACTCCGGGGTCGGTTCGGCCGGGCCGGACCACCTCACGTTCGACCTGGCCGACGAGTCCAAGGTGTCGCTGTCGTTCTACGGCAAGCGTCCCGGGCCGGGCATGCGGCTGGAGAAGCTGTCGATGCAGTTCTCCACCGAGGAGACCGAGCGCGCGGCCGACGTCCTCGAGGCGTACGAGCGGCTCATGCTCGACGCGATGCGCGGTGACCACACGCTCTTCACGACGGCCGAGGGCATCGAGTCGCTGTGGGAGCGGTCGCAGCCGCTGCTCGACGACCCGCCCGAGTCCAAGCCCTACCCGGTCGACTCGTGGGGCCCCAACGCGATCCACCAGCTCATCGCGCCACACGCGTGGCGGCTGCCGTTCGAGCGCGCCTGGCGCGAGAAGAAGTAGTCCGCAAAACGGCGGTTGCTTGGCATACCGCGGGACAACAACCCGAGTGTTGCCGGGCAACCGCCGTCTTGCGAGGAAACCCGGGGTCAGGCGTCGCCGGTGCGCAGGGCTCGCAGCCAGGCGCGGGCGCTGCCGAACGCCTCGTCCGTCGTCGTCGGGCTGACCTGCACCGCCGCACCGTGCGCCGCCGGGTAGCTGCCGAGGAACCGGACCTCGGCGCAGACCCGCTTGAGCCCGAGCAACGCCTCGCCGACGCGCTCGTCGAGCACGTGGCCCTCGATGTCGATCGAGAAGCAGTACGAGCCCATCGACGCCTTGGTCGGCCGGGACTCCAGCCGCGACATGTTGATCCCGCGCACCGCGAACTGCTCCAGCAGCTCGAGCAACCCACCCGCGTGGTCGTCACGCTGGAACAGCACGAGCGTCGTCTTGTCGGCTCCCGTGCGCTCCGGCAGCTGACCGGGCCGGGCCACCATGACGAACCGGGTCACCGCGGCGGCGTTGTCGCCGATGCCCTCCGCGAGGACCTCGAGGCCGTGGTTGCTCGCCGCGACGGGGGCACAGACCGCCGCGTCGTATGCCGGCCGCTCACCGGCGGTGGGGCCGCGGCCCCCGCCCGAGCCCGGACCGCCGTCCCGTGCGTCCGGGTCGCCGCTCGGGTCGCCGTGCAGCGCAAGGCCTTCCGCGGCCGAGGCCGTGGAGAGGGTCGGCACGTAGGCGGCGTCCGGCAGGTGCTCGCCCATCCAGCCGCGGACCTGCGCCCAGGCGTGGCTGTGGGTCCCGACCGCGCGCACGTCCGACAGGGCCGTGCCCGGTCGGGCGGCCAGCACGAACGTGATCGGGACGAGCACCTCGGCGGTGACGACCAGCGGGTCGCCGCTCGCCAGGGCGTCGAGGGTCGCGCTGACACCGCCCTCGACCGAGTTCTCGATCGGCACCATCGCGCCGTCCACCTCGCCGGAGCGCAACAGCGCGAGCGCCTGGTCCACCGACCCGCAGGGGCGGTGGGTGGCCCCCTGCGACGGCGCCCACGCGGCCAGCGCCATCTGGGTGAACGTGCCCTCGGGGCCGAGGTAGGCGTACGTGGTCATGGGTCGACCCTCTCGGATCCGGTCGGGTGGCCGCCTGCTGTGGCCACCTCGCGGACGGTGTGCCGGACACCGGCCAGCGTAGGGCTGCCACGCGGATAGGGTCGACGCGCCATGGAACTCGACCTCGCCACCATCGCCATCGTCTTCGCCGCCATCTTCGTCGTGGAGCTGCCGGACAAGACGTTCATCGCCACCCTCGTGCTCGCGACGCGGTTCCGCCCGCTGTTCGTGTGGATCGGGGTGTCGCTGGCGTTCCTGGTCCAGACGCTGGTGGCGGTCGTCATCGGCGGCCTGCTCGCCAACCTGCCCAAGCGGCCGGTGGAGGTCTTCGCTGCACTGATGTTCCTCGCCGGCGGGTTCATCCTGCTGCGCGGTGCGAAGAAGGCCGACGAGGAGGAGAAGGAGACCGAGGAGGAGTTCGCGCACAAGGGCGCCGCGACGGCCGTCGGCCTCAAGGCGATCGCGGTCTCGTTCTCGGTGCTGTTCCTCGCCGAGTGGGGCGACCTGTCCCAGCTGCTCACCGCGAACATGGTGCTGCGCTTCCACCAGCCGCTGTCGGTCTTCCTCGGCGCGTTCCTCGCCCTGGCCACGGTGTCCGCGCTCGGTGCCGTGATCGGCCGGGCGCTGCTGGCCCGGGTGCACCTCACGACCATCCGCCGGGTGGGCGGCGTCGTCTGCCTGCTGCTCGCCGCGCTGACCACGCTGGAGATCTTCGGCGTCGTCACCGCCCCCCACGCCTGAGCCGCCCCCGTCACGGAGGTCTGCGCACAGACCAGCGTGTCAGTGCGCAGGGAGCGGATCACTGCGCAGTGGCACGGGAGTGTGTGCACAGACGCGCGGGGGTATGCCGGGGAGCCGGTGCGCCGCGGAGAGCGCTCGGCTGCGCGCGGAGCGGATCAGAGCGCAGTCACACGCTGGTCTGTGCGCAGAGCTCCGTGCTCGACGGGCTCGTCGCCGTCGGTCGTGCCGGGCTCGCGCAGGTGCAGCGCCCACCACAGCAGGCCCAGCGCCATGAGCGAGCCGAAGGTGTCGGCGTTCTGCAGGACGCGGCCGATCCAGCGCGGCCACTCCGGGTGGTTGAGCCAGGAGATGCCCCACCACGGCATACGGCACAGGAAGAAGCCGGTGATCGCGGCCGCCGCCCAGATCCGGCGACGGTCGCGCAGCGGGTCCGCCCCGAGCACAGCGAAGACGACGACCACCATCCAGTGCAGGTGGTGGATCCAGGCGACGGGCGACAGCAGCACGGCCATCAGGCCGACGGCCGCGACCTCGCTGATCGAGTCGCCGGCCCGGTACGCGCGACGCGCCAGCCGGAACCCGACGGTGCCCACGATCGCCACGAGCACGAGCCACAGGACGTTGCCGGCCAGGCCGTCGGGGCCGACCCGGAGCAGGAAGCCGCGGATCGACTGGTTCGACGTGCCGGCGTTGGGCCCCAGCCGGGTCGGGTCCTGCAGCGCCCCGCCCCAGAACGCGAACGAGGCCTCCGGCAGCAGCACCCACGACCCGATCGTCACGACGACAGCCGTCACCACGGCGGTGATCGCCTCGCGCCAGCGCCGGTTGACCAGGTAGTGCACGACGAAGACGCCGGGCGTGAGCTTGATCGACATCGCCAGGCCGACGAGCACCCCCGGCGGGACGCGGCGCAGCACGCCGGGCCGGGGACGGCGCAGGTCCATGAGGCAGGCCAGCACCATGAACGCGTTGACCTGCCCGAACCGGATGCCGTCGGACACCGGGTGCAGCCAGATCATCGGTGCCGTGAACAGGGCCAGGGCGATCGGCATCCACGGGCCTGTGCGGTGCAGCAGGCGCCACCCGGCGTACCAGACGATGGCGGTCGTGGCCGCGACCTGGGCGAGCGTCCACAGCCAGCCCACCGCCCCGAACGGGAGAAACGCGAGCGGGATCGCGAGCACCGCCGCGAACGGTGGGTAGGTGAACGGCAGCAGCTGGGGCGACTCGGTCATCGCGGAGTACACCGGGCGCCCGGTGAGGATGGAGACCCCCGCCTCGCGGTACACCTCGACGTCGACCTGCCACTGGTCCACCGGCCAGTAGACCAGGTAGCGCAGCACCGGGATGGAGGCCGCCAGGAGCACCAGCACGACGGCCAGGGTCCACCGGGCTCGGGCGGGCCAGGCGGCGATGCGGCGCAGGGAGGTCACACCCGCATTCTGTCGTGTGCCCCGACCCGTAGCCTGTACGGGTGACCCGCCGCGCCCTGACCCTGCTCGCCGGCCTCTTCACGGTGCTCGTCGTGGGCGCGGGCACGGCGTCGGCCGCGAGCGCTTCCCCCGCCGTCGCCACCGCCGCCCCCGCGGCGGCACGAGGCGCCTCACCGGCCACCGCGGCGGCCGCCGACCCGGCCCCCACCGGCCCGGTCATCCTCATCGGCACGGGCGGGCTGACCTGGACCGACGTCGACCAGCAGAACACCCCGGCGCTGTGGTCGATGCTCCGGGACGGATCGACGGCAGCGCTCTCGGTGCGGTCGGTCTTCACGAACACCTGCCCGGTCGACGGCTGGCTCAGCCTGTCCGCCGGCAACCGCGCGGCCGCCCCCGGCCCAAAGGGCGCCGACCGCAGCACCTCCGACCCGTGCCCGGCGATCCCCGAGGTCGACAGCGGCGTCGTCCCCGGCTGGGACGCGTACGTCCGCGCCGCCGACGCCCGCAAGTTCGACAGCACCCCGGGCACCCTCGGGGAGACGCTCGCGAGCAGTGGCCAGTGCGTCCAGGCGGTCGGCCCGGGCGCCGGGGTCGGCGCCGCCTACACCTCCGGCTCCGTGCCCCGGTATGCCGCGTACGACGCCGGCCAGCTGACCGGCCTGCTCTCCCGGTGCCGGGTGACCCTGGTCGACGTCGGGGCGGTCCGCGACCCGGCCGAGCTGCCGAAGGGCGAGTCGCCCGGCACTCCGGGGAGCCGGGCCCAGCAGGCCAAGGCGGTCGACAACCGGATCAGCGAGGTGCTCAAGGCTGCCCCCAACGGCTCCGACGTCATCGTGGCGAGCCTGGCCGACGCCGGCTCCGAGGAGCGGCTGCGGCTCGTCGCTGCCAAGGGCCCGCACTACGGCTCGGGCACCCTGTTCTCCCCGTCCACGCGCCAGGACGGCCTCGTGCAGTCGGCCGACCTCACGGTGACCCTGCTCTCGGCAGCCGGGGTGGACATCCCCAGCGGGCTCGGGGGCAAGGCCCTGAGCCGCGGTGAGGAGGGGTCGAACTCCGAGTCCGCGGCCCGCGACCGGCTGCGCCACCTCGTCGACTTCGACGACGCGAGCCACGACGTCCACGCCCTCGTGCCGCCGTTCTTCAACGCGGTCGTCTACACCCAGATCGCGATCTACCTGCTCGCCGCGGTCGTCTGGCGGCGCGACTTCGGGGCCATCGGCCTGCGGCTGAAGCTGCTGCGGATCACCCGCCGGGGGGCCGTCGTCGCCGCGGCGGTCCCTGCCTCGACGTTCCTGGCCAACCTCATCCCGTGGTGGCGCTTCCCCGTGCCGATGGTCGGGGTGGTGGCGGCCGTGGGCGTCTTCACCGCGATCATCTCCGCCGTCGCCCTGCTGGGCCCGTGGGCGCGACGGCTCACGGGTCCGCTGTCCGTCGTGGCCCTGGCGACGATGCTCGTGCTCGGGATCGACGTCATGACCGGCTCGCACCTGCAGATCTCCTCGTTGATGGGCCTGCAGCCGGTGGTGGGCGGCCGGTTCTACGGCATGGGGAACGTGACGTTCGCGCTGTTCGCCACGGCCGCGCTGCTGCTGGCCACCGCGGCGTCGAGCTCGCTGGTCCGCCGCGGCCACACCCGCCTCGCCGCCGTCGCGGCGGCCGCGATCGGGCTGGTCGCCGTGGTCGTCGACGGCCTGCCCGCCTGGGGCGCCGACGGTGGCGGACCTCCGGCCCTGCTGCCGGGGCTCGCCTACCTCGTCCTTGCCATCCTCGGCATCCGCATGACGTGGCGCCGCGCGCTGGTCGTGGGCGGCGTGACCGCCGGTCTCTTCCTGCTCGTCGCGTTCCTCGACTCGCTGCGCCCGGCCGACAAGCAGAGCCACCTCGGCCAGTTCTTCGAGGCGCTCGGCAACGGCACCGCCGGCGACATCGTGATGCGCAAGCTCGACCAGAACATCGGGATCCTCTTCGGCAACTACCGCCTCGCGCTGCTCGTGCCGATCGCGCTCGTCTTCGTCATCTACATCCTGGCCCGCCCGACCTCGTGGGGGTCCCGGGCCCTGCAGCGCTCCTACGACGCGCTGCCCACGCTGCGGCCGGGCCTGATCGCGCTCCTGGTGACGATGACGATCGGCTTCGCCATCAACGACTCCGGCGTCGCGATCCCGGCCAACGGCGCGATCATCGCAGTGCCGCTCATCATCGCGGTGGCGGTGCGGGCGCTGGAGGACGAGGCGCGGGCGAGCGCGACGACCCGATCCATGCGGCGCGTGTGAGCCACCCCCACACGATCAGCACGGCATACGGCACGGGCACCCGGCGCACCCACAGGGTGACGCGCTGGACCGTCGCCGTCATTCCCTCGACCCGCCCGGGGACGTAGGCGAGCGTCGCCGCGAGCAGGTGCACGAGCAGCGCCCGGTCCAGGACGCTGGCGCCGAGCAGCGGCAGGGTCGCCCAGGTGAGCAGCAGGTACCAGGGCAGGGAGTAGGCGGCGGACAGGGCGTAGGCCGTCGACAGGACGAACGTCCACCGCGTCGCCGTGCCCAGCACCCCCGCGGGAGCCAGCCCGCGGGTGAGGCGGCCGAGGACGACGACGAGGAGCAGCGCCACGGCGACCGACAGGACCGTCACGAGGGTGCGGGCCGCCGAGCCGCCGAGGGGGCCGTCGACCAGCTGGTAGACCGGCCGCCACGGGGTCGCCAGCGAGATCGAGCGCCGGGCCCGCTCGAGCTGGTCGAAGACGTGCGGACCGGCCCACCAGTGCAGCGGCACGGCGGTGACGAGCACGCCCCCCACGAACCGTGCCGAGCGCCACCCCCAGCCCCGGCGCTCGTGCACCCACCAGGCGACCAGGACGGCGACCACCACGACGGCTGCGGTCACCTTGGTCGAGACGGCGAGGCCGGCGAACAGCCCCGCCACGAACGCGCTGCGCGGGGCGGCCCACAGCGTCAGGACTACGAGGGCCGCGGCGACGACGTCGACGTGGGCGCCGAACAATGCGAGGCCGAGCACGAGCGGGTTGGCGAGCCACAGCGCGAGCACCCGCGAACGGCTCGCACCCGACTGCTCGAGCAGCGTGGGGACCGCGAGGAAGGCCAGGAGGCAGATGCCCTGCCACCAGCCCACCGTGGCCCGCAGGTGCGGCCCACCCGCCCAGGAGGCGGCCTGCTGCAGCAGGGTCGCGAACGGGCCGTAGATGCTCGTCGTGCCGTCCCACGGGGGCCGGACTGCCGAGATGACCGGGTCGTGGCCGGGCCAGGCATTGGGCGGTGTGAGGTACGGGTCGCCGCCCAGGACGGCGATCCGGCCGTACGCCGCGTAGTTCGTGTGGTCGGCCGAGCCGAACGCAGTGACCCAGCTGCCCCCCAACGCGATGGCGGGCAGCGCGAGCGCCCACGTCCACGGTCCGCGGGTCGGCAGCCCCCAGCGCAGGTGCAGGTGCACGCCGAGGGCCCCGAGGACGTAGGCCGTCCACAGCAGGACCGTGACGAGCCAGGGCCCGGGGGCCCAGGGCAGCTCCGGACCGCCGGGGCCGAGCGGTGGCTTGGCCGCGCTGGGGCCGGCGATGCCGACGAGCAGGAGCAGCAGGACGGAGGCAAGGACCAGGCCGGCCGTCGCCCCGCGCCTCGGCGTCCACCGGACGTCCGCGCCCGTCGTGGAGCGCTCGTCCCGCCGGAGCCCTGCCGCCACGGGGTCTCTCGCGTCCCTACCGGAGCCGGCGCCGCGCCCGGCGCCGGGCGAGGGCCAGGCCCACGTCGCGGTACTGCGCGGCCCGGTGCAGCTGCGAACGCAGGTCCGTGCCGGTGACCCGGTGGTGCAGCTCGCACGGCACCTCGCGCACCTGCAGGCCGGCCAGCAGGACGTCGACGGTGAGGCCGACCTCCACGCCCCAGCCGCGGGCGAGCGGGCTGGCCGCGTCGAACGCGGCCCGCGTCAGGCACCGCATGCCCGACAGCGGCTGGGCCGCGACGAACCCGGTGAGCTCCTCGATCCCGCCGCGGGCGAGGCGGACGACGAAGCCCCGGCCCCCGCCGGGCGTCTTCTGCGGGGGCAGCGTCGCGATGGTCATGTCGACGGCCCCCTCGAGCACCGGGGTCACGAGCACGCCGAGGTTGGCTGCCGAGTCCTCGAGGTCGGCGTCGACGAAGAGCAGCGGCCGCCGCCCGTCGGAGCCGCCGACGCGTCCCTCGACCGCCTCGTGCCGGGCGACCCAGCCCGCGCCGGTCGTCATCGCGGCCGCCTTCCCGCGGTTGCGGGCGTGGCGGACCACCTCGGCCCCCGCCTCCCGCGCCACCTCGGCCGTCGCGTCGGAGCTGCCGTCGTCGACGACGAGGACCAGGTCGACACCCGGCAGGGCCCGGACGGCCCGGACGGTCGCGGCGACCCGGTCGGCCTCGTCCTTGGCCGGGATGACGGCGGCGACGCCGGTGGCAGGGGAGGTCATGTCAGCGCAGGGTGACCTGGCGGCTCAGCAGCCCGGACCGGGCCCGGCGCTCCTCGGGGGTGAGGGGCGCGTCGGAGCCGAGCACCGCGGCATACCGCTCCATGAACTCGGCGAGCTCGTCCTCGTAGTCCGCGGCCTCCTTGTCGGGGTCGAGGTCCCAGACGGGCACGAGCAGGCCGCAGGCGCGGAACGCGCCGAGCAGGCGGGTGCCGGCGCCCACGGCGTCGTCGCCGGCGGCGCGCAGCCGGGCGAGGGCGTCGGTCGCGACGTCCTCGTCGTCGGGGAGGACGAGGCGGATGTGCGTGCGCTCACCGATGCGGCACCAGTACGCCGAGGGGGTGCCGGCCATGCGCACGGTCGGGATGACGGACTCGTTGGCCCGGTCGAGCGACTCCTGGGCCGCCGCGTCGAGCTCGCTGTCGCCCACCCAGAACTCGAAGCCGTTGTGCACGGTCACCTCGAAGTCGGCTGTCGTGTCGAGCAGGTCCTGCAGGCGGGGCGAGTCGGCCGTCGAGCCGGGCGTGTGCACCACCGGGACGCCCTGCTCGGCCTCGGCGGCAGCGAGCAGGGAGGTCGCGAGGTCACGGGAGGCGTCACCGGAGACCGAGCCCGACTGGGTGCTGACGAGCACGGCGCCGTCGGCCCGGTGCAGGCCCGGCCACGCCATCGGCAGCACCGTCGCCACGGTCACCTCGTCGGGCGCGCCCTCGGGGGCCTTGCCCTTCGCGAACCGGACCGTCGCGGTCGCCGCCGGCAGGATCTCGCGCATGGCCACCCAGTCGGTCTCGTTCGGCAGCCCCTCGAAGGGGCGTGCGACGAACGGGGCGGGCTCGACGCGAGCGGGACGCGAGCCGGTGTCTGCGCCCTTGCGGCGCCGTGATGCCTTACCCATGCCGCAAACCCTAGGGGGTCGGGCGGGAGGTCAGTGGCTGCGGCGCCGGGACGGGCCGCCGAGCGAGGCCCACACGGTCGAGCCCGTGCGGTCCTCGGTCACGCCCCACTCGTGCGCGAGGCTGCGCACGATCCGCAGCCCACGGCCCGAGGGCGCCCAGACGGTGCGCGGCGCCGGGCGCGGGGTGGTGTCGCTGCCGCCGTCGGTCACCTCGACCTCGACGACGCCGCCCTTGACCTTCCAGTGCACGCGCAGCATCCCGTCGGAGAGGGGCCGGGCGTGCCGGATCGCGTTGGAGACCAGCTCCGAGGCGACAATCTCGGCCTCGTCGACGACGGTGGCGGGGACGTCCCGGCCCGCGAGGTCCTCGACGACCGCACGCCGCACCTGCGCGACCGAGGCCGCGCGCCAGGGCACGCGGATGGTGCGCGAGGCGTCGCGGACGGGGGCCGCGGTGGCCGTCCGGAGGGGCCGGTTCGGCTGGGGTGCTGCTGTCATGCCGTGCTCTGTCCGTTCTTGGGGAACGCGAGGGAGGTTACCTGCTGGCGTCCACAGCGTCGAGGACGGCGCTCGGGCGGTTGGTGATGATGGCGTCCACACCGAGGTCGATGCACAGCTGCACGTCCTGCGGCTCGTCGACCGTCCACACGTACACCTCGTGGCCGCGGCGGTGCTGTCGCTCCACGGTCTCGGGGTAGCGCTGGACGATCTTGAGGTCGAGCCCGACGGTGTGCACGCCCCGGGGCAGGGAGCCGTCGCGGAACCGCAGCGGCATCGAGTCCTCGACGAGGTAGACGGAGGCGACGTCGGGGCAGAGCTGGCGCATCCGCTGGACCGCCATCTGGGAGAACGACATCACGCGCACCCAGTGGTGGCCTGGTCGCTGGGGCCCGTCGAGCCCGAACTCGGCCAGCACCTTGGCGAGCTGCCGCTCCACCAGCCCGGCGTACCGGGTCGGGTGCTTGGTCTCGATGGCCAGACCGATGGGGCGGTCGCTCTGGGTCATGGTCGTCAGCAGCGCCCGGAGGGTGAGCAGCTGGTTGCGGTTGCGGTCGGGCACCTCGTCCTCGCCGCCGTGCTGGGCCTTCCAGGAGCCCCAGTCCAGGCCCTCAAGCTCGGCGAGCTCGAGCGTGGACACGATGCCGCGGCCGTTGCTCGTGCGGTTGACCCGCCGGTCGTGCACGCAGACGAGGTGGGAGTCGGCGGTCAGCCGGACGTCGCACTCGAGGGCGTCCGCTCCCTCGTCGATCGCGCGCAGGTACGCCTTGAGCGTGTGCTCCGGCTCGGCCGAGCTGCTGCCGCGGTGGGCGACGACCAGCGGGGTGCGCTTGCGGTCGCCGGAGGGCTGCGCGGGGACGGCGGCGTCGGGCACGCGTCCATGCTTCCACATGGCGGCTGGCACAGTGGGCCCTACCGGGTCCGGGCGCCGTGGCGCTCACACGTGCGGGAGGTGCGGCGTTCGATGGGTGTGACTCTGCCTCCCTTCCAGCACCTCGTCGACGCGCACTGGCGCGACGTCGCGCGGCTCGCGCACGCCCTCGCCGGACCCGTGGACGGCGACGACGTGGCCCAGCAGGCGTGGACCCAGGCGCTCGCGGCATACCCGCGGCTGCGCTCGGCCACCAACCTGCGCGGGTGGCTGCTCACGATCACGCACCGGTGCGCGATGGACGCGCACCGCCACCGGGCCCGCCGCGCGGTGCCCCACGACGACCCGGGACGGCTGGACGAGGTGCCCACCGCTGCGGCCGCGGACGCGGCCCTGCCCGACGCCGACCTGTGGCACCGCGTCGGTGCCCTGCCCGAGCGCCAGCGCGAGGCGGTGGTGCTCAAGTACGTCGCCGACCTCGACCACCCGACCATCGCCGCCGCCCTCGGCTGCTCGCCGGCCATGAGCCGGCGGCTCGTGAGCGACGCGCTCGCCACCTTGCGCAAGGACCTGCCATGACCGACCCCACCCGCCTGCTCACCGAGTTCCGGCCCGACGTGCGGCCGCCGCGGCTCGCGCCCACCGACGTGTCGTACGTCGTCGAGGACACGGCCGTGGGCCGGATGCTGTTGGCGCGCAACGACTCCGGCGCGCTCCTGGCCTCGTCGTTCGTGCCCGGCACCGCTGACGAGGACCGCGTCCTCACCCGGATCAGCGCCCGGGTCTCGCCGAGGGTCCTGCGCCAGCCGCGGGAGCTCGACGACGCCCGGCGCCAGCTCGAGGAGTTCCTCGCGGGGCGGCGGCACGCGTTCGCGCTGCGCACCGACCTCGCCCTGGCCTCGGACTTCCAGCGGGTGGTGCTGCCGCGGCTCGCGCAGAGCGTGGGCTACGGCCACCGGGCGACGTACGGCGAGCTCGCGCGGGCGGTCGAGCGGCCGAGCGCCGCCAGGGCCGTGGGCGCCGCGCTCGGCTCGAACCCGCTGTGCGTCGTCCTCCCGTGCCACCGCGTCGTGGCGTCCTCCGGGGCCCTGACGGGGTATGCCGGTGGGCTGGCGGCCAAGCGCTACCTCCTCGACCTCGAGGCCGAGCACGCCACCGACCCCGCCTGACCGGTCAGGCGGGACTGCCGTGGCCCGGGCCGAGGGTGTCGAGCTTGGCGGTGAGGGCGTCGACGGCGCGGCGCAGGTCGGCGACCGTCGCGTCCCGCGCCTCCGGCTGCAGCTGCACGGTGAGCGTCCCGCCCGGCTCCATCGAGGCGGACCGCACCTCGGCCAGGCCGTCGGCCCCCTGCTGCTGCAGGGCGTTGAGCAGCTCGGCCTGCGTCATGCCCAGCCGGCGCAGGGCGCGGTGGTCGGCGACGCCGTCGACCACGACCACCGTGGGCTTCCCGTCGACCAGCCACGCGACCCGAGGGCTGACCATGGCCCAGCGGTCCAGCGCGGTGTTGACCGCGACGAGCACCACGGCGCCGAGCACGCCTCCCGCGAGGGAGTTGTCGTTGCCGATGATGGCGTTCTGCACCACGTTCGACAGCAGCAGCACGACGACGAGGTCCTGGGAGTTCATCTGGGCCATGAGCCGCTTCCCGGCCACCCGGATGATCAGCAGGATCGCCACGTAGACCAGCACGGTCCGGACGACCTTCTCCCACGGCGGCACCCCGAACGCGAGCAGGTCGCTGCCCACGCCGCGCGGCAGCGCGGGCAGGCCGGCATACGCACCAGCGAGGGTCTCGGCGAGCTGTGGCACGGGGACTCCTCGGGTCTCCGGGGGACGGACGCCTCAGGTCACCACAGCGGCGCGACCGTCGCGGGGAGCCTCGCCGTGGCGCCGGTGCGGGCACAATGGCGCCGGACACGACGGGAGAGGGGACGTCAGGTGCGCGAGCAGCCGGAGAACGACGAGTGGGAGTTCCACGGGCCGGTCTGGTACTGGCGCGGGCCGGCGCCGTACCACTTCGTCACCGTGCCCGAGCCGGTCGCCGGCGAGCTGCACGAGTGGTCGTTCGTGAGCTACGGCTGGGGCATGATCCCCGTGACCGCGAGCATCGGCACGACGACCTGGCCGACGTCGCTGTTCCCCAAGGACGGCGGGTACGTCCTGCCGCTGCGCGACCACGTCCGCCGGGCCGAGGACCTCGACGTGGACGACGAGGCTGCGGTGCTGCTGCGGATCCGGGAGTCCTGAGTGGCGGGCGCCACGTCGTCGCCCCGGGTGCTCACCGGCCAGCAGGCCCGGCGCCTCGCGGTGCGCGCCCAGCTGCTCGCCGAGCCCCGGCCGACCGACCTCCTCGAGGTGCTGCGGCACCTCACGGTGGTGCAGGTCGACCTCACGGCGGCGGTGGCGCCCAGCGCCGACCTCGTCTGCTGGAGCCGGCTGGGAGGGGCCTTCCACCCCGACGACCTCGACGACCTGCTCGACGCCCGCGAGGTGGTCGAGCTCGAGGGCATGCTGCGGCCGGCCGACGACCTCGCCCTCTTCCGCGCCGAGATGGAGCAGTGGCCGGGCCCCGAGCCGCTCACCGACTGGCAGGTCGCGCTCCTGGATTGGGTCGAGGACAACGACGGCTGCCGGCTCGACATCCTCGACGTCCTGCGCACCCAGGGACCCACGGCCGCGCGCGAGCTGCCCGACACGTGCGTGCGACCCTGGCGCTCGAGCGGCTGGAACAACAACCGCAACGTGACGATGCTGGTCAGCCTGATGGAGCGACGCGGCGAGATCGCCGTGTCGCACCGCGAGGGCCGGGAGCGGATGTGGGACCTCGCCGAGCGGGTGCACCCCGACCTCGAGGGTGCCGTCCCGCTGGACGAGGCGCTGGAGGTCCGGGCGCGGCGGCGGCTGGCCTCCCTGGGGCTCGCCCGGGCCCGGGTCGCAGAGGTCCCAGGCGAGACGTATGCCGTGGGGCCGGTCGGCGAGGAGGTCGCCGTCGAGGGCGTGCGGGGGACCTGGCGTGCGGACCCGCAGCTGCTGGCCCGGGTGGACGAGCCGTTCGCGGGTCGCACCGTGCTGCTCTCGCCGCTCGACCGGCTCGTGTTCGACCGCAAGCGGCTCGCCGAGCTGTTCGGGTGGGAGTACCAGCTCGAGATGTACAAGCCGGCCGCGAAGCGCAGGTGGGGCTACTGGGCCCTGCCGGTGCTCGACGGCGACCGGTTCGTCGGCAAGCTCGACTGCACTGCGGACGTCGAGCGCGGGGTGCTGCGGGTCGACGCCCTGCACCGCGACGTGCCGTTCGACCGGGGCCTGCAGCAGCGGGTCGACCGTGAGGTGGCCGCCCTCGCCCGGTGGCTCGACCTCGAGGTGACGGGTCCCGGCTGACCACCGACGAGCGCCGATGAGTTCGGCGGCCGGGCGGGGTCGGTACGTTCGACCACACCGCGGCGCCCCGCACGGCGCCGCACCACACCGCACAGCACACCAGCCACACCGGAGGAGCCACCATGGGACAGGTCCACGTGCACGAGTTCATCTCGCTCGACGGCGTCTTCGAGGACCCGTCCTGGACGTTCGAGCACGGGTTCGACCCGGCGATGGGCGAGACGCTGGGCGCCATGATGGCGAACGTGCGCGGAATCCTTTTGGGCCGCACCACCTTCGAGGCCTTCGCCCCGGCATGGCGCGACCGCACGGCCGAGGACGACCCGGGCGCGCCGTTCTTCAACGAAACGACGAAGTACGTCGTGGGGGCGCAGGAGCCGGCGCAGGAGTGGGCGCCCACCGAGCGGCTCGGGGCGTACGACGCCGGGACGATCCGGCAGCTCAAGGCGGACCTCGACGGCGACCTCTACCTCAGCGGCAGCGGCCGGCTGGTGCGCGGCCTGCTCGCCGACGGGCTCGTCGACCAGCTGCACCTGTTCGTCTACCCGGTGACCCTCGGCGCCGGCGAGCGCCTCTTCCGGGAGGGCGAGTCCCACCGGCTGAGCCTCGCCGCGCACGACGTCTACGACAACGGGGTCGTCCACCTCGCCTACGCGCAGGCGTGACGGTGGGCGGCTCGCGTCCCCACGGTGAAGGCGCACGTGTCCCGCCTGCTGACCAAGCTCGGCGCCGACAACCGCGTGCAGGTGGCGCTCACCGTCCACGACGCCGGCCTCGGCTGACTGCGCGTGCCCGGCCTCAGCCGGGGACCGAGGCCTGCCGCAGCCGCTCGGCGAGGGCAGCGGTCGCGGACCGGACCTCCTCGCCCCTGACCACCCGGTAGCCGACGGGCAGGTGGGCGAGGTCCGCGGCATACCCGCCGGGGTTGCCCGTGCTCCCCACGAGTCGGCACCGCTGCGCGCCGACGGCTTCGACCCGTCCCATGGTGCGCGGCAGCCACCGCGCGACCCGCTCCGCAGGGGCGGCGACCTCGACCTCGACCTCGAACTCCCACCCCACGCCGAGGTGCTCCTCGAGAGCGCTCACGGGGTCGAGGTCGGCCGGGGGCTCGAACGTCGTGTCGAGCACCTCGGCCTCCTGCACCCGGTCGACGCGGTAGGTCCTCGGGGCGTCCGCGGTCACGGACCGGCACAGGAGGTACCAGCGGCTGTGGCGGACGACGACGGCCCACGGCTCGACCTCGAGCGACAGCTCGCGCCCCGCCTCGGTGCGGTAGGCGAGTCGCACCCGACGACGGTCCGCACAGGCCTGGACGAGCGTCACGGTGGTGTCGGGCGCGGGCCGGGCGGCCCCACGGTCCGGCGCGGGGGCGGTGGTCCGTCGCACGGCATCTGCCTGCGCCGCAACGGATTCCGGCAGGGTGCGCAGGATTTTCGCGAGGGCCGCACCCACCGGGTCGTCGGCGTCGCCCGCCTCGTGGTGCCCGTCGAGGACGGCCATCACGAGGCCGAGCGTCTCGGCCGGGGTGAACATCAGCGGTGCCGGCCGCAGGCCGCGCCCGGGGCGGTAGCCGCCGGCCGGCCCGCTGACCGAGGAGATGGGTATGCCGGCCTCCCGCAGCGTGGCCACGTAGCGGCGGGCCGCGCGCGGGGTGACCCCCAGCCGGTCGGCGATCCGCTCGGCGGTGATCCCCGGCCGGCTCTGGATCAGCTCGAGGGCCACGAGGGCGCGGGCGGTGGGGCTGGCGTCGGGTTCCACGCGAAGAATTCTCGTTGCGGACGCGAACCGTCCGCAACGGCCCCTAGCGTGACCGTCATGACCGAGATCGTGCTCTTCCACCACATCCAGGGCCTGACGCCCGGCGTCCGCGCGTTTGCGGACGGCCTGCGCGAGGCGGGCCACACCGTGCACACGCCTGACTACTTCGAGGGCCGCACCTTCGACTCCATCGAGGAGGGCGCTGCCCACTGCCGGGAGGTGGGCTTCGACGAGATGCGCCGGCGCGGCGTGCGGCTGGCCGAGGACCTGCCGGGGGACGTGGTCTACGGGGGCTTCTCCCTCGGCGTCATGGCTGCGCAGTACCTGGTGCAGAACCGGCCCGGGGCGTTGGGCGGCCTGTTCTACCACGGGGTCATCGACCCGGCCGAGTTCGGCGCCTGGCCCTCCGGTGTGCCCGCCCAGGTGCACGCGATGGACGCCGACCCGGAGTTCATCGACGCCGGCGACCTCGAGGCGGCCACGCCGTTCCTCGACAGCCACGACGAGGTCGAGCTCTTCCTCTACCCCGGCGACGGCCACCTCTTCACCGACAGCTCCCTGGCGGCCCACGACGCGGACGCCACGAAGCTCGTGCTGGAGCGGTCGTTGGAGCTCCTCGACCGCGTCGGCCGATGACCGAGGCCACCCGGGCGTTCCGCGACGAGCAGCTGCTCGGCGCGACGTTCGAGCACGTCGACCTCACCGGCGCGCGGTTCGACCGGGTCGACCTCACCGGGGCCGGGCTGCAGATGGTGGACCTCGCCGACGCGGAGGTGCGGGACACCGCGATCCGCAACGTCCGGATGCGCGGCGTCGAGCTGCAGGACGTCGAGATCAACGGCGAGCTCGAGAACGTGCGGGTCAACGGGGTCGACATCGGCCCCCTGGTGTCGGCCGAGCTGGACCGCCGCCATCCCGAGCGGACGAGGCTGCGCCCCACGGACGCCGCGGGCTTCCGCGAGGCCTGGGCGCTGCTCGAGGAGCTGTGGGCCGACACGGTGGAGCGGGCGCGGCGGCTCGAGGCCGTCGACCCCGGCCTGGTGCACGAGGGCGTCGACGGCGAGTGGTCGTTCGTGGAGACGCTGCGGCACCTGGCCTTCGCGACGAGCTCGTGGCTGCACCGGGCGGTCCTGGGCAACCCCTCGCCGTGGCACCCGCTCGAGCTGCCGTGGGACACGATGCCCGACACCCCCGGGGTGCCGCGCGACCGCGAGGTGCGGCCCTCGCTCGACGAGGCGCTCGAGCTGCGCCTGACCCGCAGCCGCGAGGTCGCGGCATACCTCGCCACGCTCACCGACGAGCAGCTGGCCGGGCAGACGCCCGAGCTCACGGGGACCGGCTGGCCGACGGCCGGGTCGCGGTTCCCGGTCAAGGACTGCCTCGACGTGCTCATCAACGAGGAGTGGTGGCACCGCCAGTTCGCCGAGCGCGACCTCGCCGTGCTCGAGACCCAACAGGAGCAGACCCACCAGGAGGGGACCCGATGACCGACGCCGACACCACGCACCCCGACAGCGCGGCCACCGACGCCGCGGCCCGCCCCGACCCGGTGCCCGGGTCCGACGAGACCCCGTGGGAGCCACCACTGGCCGGGACGGAGGCCGAGGCCCTGGTGGGGGCGCTCGACCGGCTCCGGTGGACGTTCCGGTACAAGGCCGACGGGCTCGACGCCGCCGGGCTGGGCCAGCGCATCGGACGCTCGACGCTCACGCTCGGCCGGCTGCTCAAGCACCTCGCGGTCGCCGAGGACCACGCGTTCCACACCAAGCTCGACGGCTCGGACCTGCCGCCGGTGTGGGACGGCAACGGCTGGGACGACGACCCGGACTGGGAGCTCACGTCGGCCGACGGGGACGATCCCGCGCAGCTGTACGGGTACTGGGACGACGCCGTCGCCAGGTCCCGCCGGCGGGTGCGGGCGGCCCTGCAGCATGGTGGCCTGGACCAGGAGGTGCACGCCGCGACGGACGCCGGTGAGCACGCCAACCTGCGCCGGCTCCTGTGCGACATGGTCGAGGAGTACGGCCGCCACACCGGCCACGCCGACCTGCTCCGGGAGGCCGTCGACGGCCGGGTGGGCGAGGACCCGCCACCCGGGTGGCGCCCGGTCTCGGGTCGAGGGGTCAGCCGGCAGGGGCGACCGTCCGGCTCATGACGCAGTTGCGCGTGCCCTTCGGGCGGTCGTAGCCGAAGCCGGCGCGCTCGAACAGCGCGCGGGTCCCGGTGTAGAGCACCGAGACCTTCTTTCCCCCGTTGTCGTGGGGGTATGCCTCGACCAGGCCGCCGCCCGCAGCCGCCACGAGGTCGAGCACCCCCTGCACGGCCACGGCCGAGACTCCCGAGCGCCGGTACCGCTTGTCGACGAACAGGCAGGTGATCCGGTAGTCGGGCTCGCGCTCGCTCGTCTCGTCGTACTCCTTGCGGTGGTAGATGTTCGGCAGCTCCGACGGTGGGCCGTACTGGCACCAGGCGACGGCCTCGTCGCCGTCGAACACGAGGGCGGCGTGGGCGCCCCCGGTGCGGACCAGCCGCTCCTTGAGCTCGCGGTTGCTGTCGGCGTCGTAGGTCTTCTCCGCGGCCATGGTGTGGAAGTACGTGCACCAGCACCCGCCGAACACCCCGTTGTGCCGCTCCATGAGGGCTGCGTATGCCGGCCAGGTCGCGGCGTCGAGCGGCCTGACCATGAGCGCCCCCGGGTCGACGGCCGCCGCCTTGGTCGTCCTCGTCATGGGCTCACGGTAGGCCGGTTCGCGGACGAGGGGCGTCCTGGACGCGGACGACTTCCGCCGTGCTCAGTGCGACGTCAGGCGACGCCGTTCCACGGCGCTCGTGCCGGTGACGACGCTCATCGGCGGCACGTCCTTGGCCACGACGGCGCCCGCCCCGACGACCGAGCCGCGCCCGATGGTCACCCCGGGGCAGATGGTCGCGGCCGCGCCGATCCACACGTCGTCCTCGATGACGATGGGCGCCGCCGTGATGAAGTCGAACCGTTCGGCGGGCTCGACGGGGTGCCCGGCGGTGGTGAGGGTGACGCGCGGGCCGATGAGGACGCGGTCGCCGATCGTGATGCCGCCGAGGTCGAGGAAGTAGCAGCCCTGGTTGATGAAGACGCGCTCGCCGAAGGAGGCACCGAGCCCGTGGTCGCAGAAGAAGGGCGGCAGGACGGTCAGCGAGTCCGGGACCGGACCGCCGAAGATCTCGGTCAGCAGGACCCGGCGCCCGTCGAGGTCGTCGAAGGGCAGCGCGTTGAGCCGCGCCGTCAGCCCCATCACGACCTGCACGCGCGCGGCGAACTCCCGCGACTCGGGAGTCCGGGTGGGCAGGCGGCGTTCCCCGCGCACGGTCAGGCGGTCGTGCGCAGGTAGCGGCCGAAGTGCGGCACGGTGAAGGCGATCCGGCCCCGCTCGCCCGAGTAGATGAGCCCCTTCTTCAGCAGGGCGTCCCGCGCCGGAGAGAGTGACTGCGGCTTGCGACCGAGGACCGCGGCGACCTCCGATGTCGCGACGGACTCGATGTCGTCGAGGTCGCCACCCGCCTCGACCGAGGCCGTGGCGGCGTCCGCCATCGCCCGCAGGTACTCGCGCTCGGCCGGGGTGGCCCGCTCGTAGCGGGACCCGAAGAACCCGACGGCGAGCTCTGCCTCGGCCTCGGGTGCCGCGACGGCGACGTCGTCGAAGGTGATCGGCGAGCGGGGCGCGACGTCCCACGCGACCTTGCCGTACGCCTGGATGAAGTACGGGTAGCCGGCGGTCGCGGCATACATCGCCTCGAGGGCCTCCGGCGTGAACCCCGCCTCCTCGTCCTCGGCGGGCGCGACGAGCGCGAGGTCGGCCGCGCTGCGGTCGAGGCGATCGATGCGCTGGTATCGGAACAGGCGCTCGGAGTAGGACTTGCTCGCCGACAGCACCGCCGGCAGGTGCGGCAGCCCGGCGCCGACCACGATCACCGGCAGCCCGGACTGGCTGATCTCGTGGCAGGCGGCGCAGAGGGCCGAGACGTCCTCGGGGCCGAGGTCCTGCATCTCGTCGATGAAGACGGCGACACCGCGTCCGACGTCGGCGGCGAGCCCGCCCACGTCGGTGAGCAGCTCGACCAGGTCGATCTCGATGTCGCCGGAGTCGGCGCGGCCGGTGGCGGCAGGGGCGTCGATTCCGGGGTTCCACCGCTCGCGCAGCTTGGCGCCGGGGGCGGTGTCGCGCTGGGCGAACGCCTTGATGACGCCGAGCACCTGGTCGACCTCGTCGCCGGCGGGGTGCCCGAGCTCGCGGACCGCGACGTGCAGGGCAGCCGAGAGGGGACGGCGCAGCCGCTGGTCGGGACGGGCCTCGAGCTTGCCGGTGCCCCAGTGGGCGCGGACGGCGGCCGAGCGCAGCGCGTTGAGCAGCACGGTCTTGCCGACCCCACGCAGCCCGGTGAGGACGACCGAGCGTTCCGGGCGGCCGCGCGAGACCCGCTCGAGCACGACGTCGAAGGCGTGCAGCTGCTCGTCACGACCGGCGAGCTCGGGCGGGCGCTGCCCCGCGCCGGGGGCGTACGGGTTCCGGATCGGGTCCACGATCGCAGCGTATGGGGATCTCTAGCCTTCGCCCGAGATTTGGCGATACGAGGTGATCGTGTCGCGGCATCGTGTCACGGTCGAGCCCGGGGCGGCAGGCGGCCGATGCGCGCCGGAGCTGGGTCAGTGATGCGTCCAGCGCATCAGTGACCCAGCATTCCGCGACTCACCCACCACACGGGGGCGACCCAGGGCGGGCGGCCTCAGCGGCGGTTGCGGCGCCGGACCATGTGGCCGACCACGCCCGGCACCCAGCCAGTCTCGCCCCGCATCCAGCGCCCCGCCACGAGGTTGTGCGGCACGACGACGAACGTCCCCTTGAAGCCCTCGGTGAGGGCCAGGTCTGTGCCGAACACGTCGGTCACCACCTGCCAGTCGAGGTCGGTGTGCCGCTCGAGGTGCTCGCCGATGCCGAGGGCGTACCGCTCCACGACCGCGGCGTGGTCCGGGCGCGCGCCCTCGGGCGACTGCTCCCACGCCCGGTAGGCCGCGTCGAGGCCGGCGGAGAGGGAGTCGAGGTCGTCGACGTCGACGCCCTCCTCCGCCAGGGCGGCCAGCGCCGCGTCGATCCGCCCGCGCTCCTCGGCGCCGATGGGCGCGACCACGGGCCGCAGCGACTCGCCGTCGTCCAGCAGGGTCGCTCCTGCGGTGGACAGGTCCAGGCCGTCCGAGGCCCCACCGGCCTCCGCGGCGTCGTCGGGCTCGGCGCGCTCGTCCCGTCGACGCCCGAACCAGGCCATGGCGGTGCCGCCCCCTACTTGACCGTGGCCGCTGCGCCGTCGGCCACGAGCTGCTTGCCCGCGACCTCCCACGCCTTCATGCCGCCCTCGACGTTCGCGACGTCGAAGCCCTGCTGCGAGAGCCAGGCCACGGCCCGGGCGGAGCGACCGCCGCTGCGGCAGACGACGGCCAGCGTCTCCGCGTCGGTGTCCGGCAGGGCGTCCAGGCGCGACGGCAGGTCACCGAGCGGGATGTGGACCGCACCCGGCGCGTGGCCGGCGTCCCACTCGTCCTGCTCGCGGACGTCGAGGACGACCGCGTCGTCGGGGACCTCGTGCACGGAGACCTGGGGAATGTCCATGCGCCCATGAAACCATCCGGCTGCGGGGCCCCGCGCGTCGGTAGCGTGCCACGGGTGCACCCCCGACAGGCTGCCGTGGACCGGGTGGTCCGGAGCACGCAGCACGCCCTGCGCCACCACCCCGACCCGGGACCTGCGCTCGACCGGCTCGGGGAGCGCCTGCTGGACCTGGCCGAGCGGTGGGACCTCGACCTCGGGGAGGCCTACGACGAGGGCCTCGGCGGCCTCGTCCTGTCCGTCCGGTCCGGCTCCCGGCCGGCCGTCCTCAAGGTGGACGCGGCGACACCCGCCTTCCGTGCCCAGGTCGCCACCCTCGTCGCGGCGCAGGGTCGCGGGTATGCCGCGGTGCTGGCGAGCGACGTCCCACTGGGCGCCGTGCTCCTCGAGCGGCTCGGGCCGAGCCTGGCCTGCGCCGGGCTGCCGCCGGGTCGGCAGGTGGCCCACCTGCTGGGGCCGGTGCAGCGCACGTGGGAGCTCGCCGCCGAGGTCGTCCCGCAGGGTCCGCCGGCCCACCTTCCCGGCGGCGGCAAGGCGGAGCAGCTCGCCGGCATCCTGCGCACGCTGCCCGCCCGCGTCCTGTCACCCGGGCAGCGACGGCGCTGGGCACCGGCGCTGGAGGAGGCCGGCGGGCTCGCCGCCCGCCTGGCCGCGACCCGCGACCCGGCGCGTGAGGTCCTGTGCCACGGCGACCCCCACCCCGGGAACGCGCTGCTCGCGCCGGGCGCACCGGCAGGCTCGCCGGCATACAAGCTGGTCGACCCGGACGGGCTCGTGACCGAGCGGGAGTACGACCTCGGCGTCGTGCTCCGCGACTTCAGCCGCGAGCTGCTCGCGGCTCCGAGCCGCGAGGCCGCCCTCGACCTGCACGGGTCGTGGTGCCGCCAGGCCGCCTCGGCGACCGGAACGGAGGCCGAGCGCGTGCGGCAGTGGTCGTTCGTCGAGCGGGTGACCACGGGGCTGTACCTGCAGTGGTTCCACGACGACGACACCGCCGCGTCGTTCCTCGACTCGGCTCTCCTGCTGTCCGGCGGGGAGCCGGACCCGGGCTGAGCGCTACTTGAGCAGGCGCGACATGCGGCGGTCGGCCAGCGGCTTGCCGCCGGTCTGGCAGGTGGCGCAGTACTGCAGCGAGGAGTCCGCGAAGGAGACCTCGCGCACGGTGTCGCCGCACACGGGGCAGGTCTCGCCCGTGCGGCCGTGCACCCGCATCCCCGCCCGCTTGGCGTCCTTGAGCTCGACGGCCGGCTTGCCCGAGGCGGCGGCCACGGCGCCGGCGAGCGTCTCGCGCAGCGCGGCGTACAGCCGGTCGACGGCCGCCTCGTCGAGGCTGGACGCCATCGCGAACGGCGACATCTTGGCGACGTGCAGGATCTCGTCGGAGTAGGCGTTGCCGATGCCGGCGATGAAGCCCTGGTCGCGCAGCAGCCCCTTGACCTGGGCCCGCCGCCCGGCGAGCAGGGCGCCGAACGCCTCGCGGGTGAAGTCGTCGGCGAGCGGGTCGGGCCCGAGCGTCGCGATGCCGGGCACGTCGTGGGGGTCGCGCACGAGGTACGCCGCGAGCCGCTTCTTGGTGCCGGCCTCGGTGAGGTCGAAGCCCGAGCCGTCGGAGAAGCGGGTGCGCAGCGCGATCGGCGACTTGCCCGGCCGCAGGACGGTGTTCGGGATCGCGTCGGACCAGCGCAGCCAGCCGGCCCGGGCGAGGTGGAAGACGAGGTGGATGCCGTCGCAGTCGAGGTCGACGAACTTGCCGTGCCGCGACACCGAGTCGACCGGCACGCCCGCGAGCGCCTGCGGCGGTGGGTCGAACGTCTTGAGCACCGAGAACGACCCCAGCTCGACCCCGGTCACGGCCAGCCCGGCAGTCCGCTCGGCGAGGAAGTCGACGAGCGCCTGGACCTCGGGCAGCTCCGGCACGACGCCAGTCTGTCAGAGGCCGCCGTCACCGGCCGGGGTTCGCAGGGCGACCCGCAGCAGCTGCAGCAGTCCGTACCCGTCGCCGGCCCGGCAGACGGGCACGTCCTTCTCGTGCCGGTCGCGCGAGGGGGTGAGCTCCTCGAGCGACACCGGTATGCCGTGCGACAGCACCTGCTCCGACGGCGTCAGCTCGCGGATCGCGATGGCCTCCACCCGGTCGGGACGCTGGCGGGCGAAGTCGCCGTAGATCTTCGGGTCGTGCTGGCCGTCGTCGCCGACCAGGACCCAGCGGATGTGCGGGAACTCGTTCGCGAGGCGGTGCAGGCAGGCCCGCTTGTGGTCCTGTCCGCTGCGGAACCACCCCGTGTTGGTCGGGCCCCAGTCGGTGAGCAGGAGCGGGCCGGCCGGGTAGCCGTGGCGGCGCAGGAAGCGGGTCAGGGTGGGCGCCGTGTTCCAGGCGCCCGTCGAGACGTAGACCATCGGGGCGCCCGGCGAGGCGGCCAGCAGCTCCCGGTACATCGTCGCCATGCCCGGCACGACGTGGCGCGCGTTCTCGCTCTTCACGAAGGTGTTCCAGGCCGCGATCATCGGCCGCGGCAGCGAGGTCGAGATGACCGTGTCGTCGATGTCGCTGATCAGGCCGAGCCGTTGGTCGCGGCCGACCAGCATGACGGCCGCCTGCACGGTCTCGGCGTCGACCGAGGTGATGGTCGCCTCGGCCCACCCGGGCGGCAGCCCGTGGTCCTTGACCTTGACGTCGATGTAGCCGCTGCGATCCGTCCGCGTGTGGATCCGCTTGCTGCCGAGGACGATCGTGACGGGGACGTTCATGGCGGGGGCGGTGATGAAGGCGCGCCACCCCCGCCGCTCCTCCTCCGCCGAGCGCAGCTGCGCCGAAGAGGCGCCGACGTCCTCACGCTGGCCGGAGGCGTTGCGCCGCGTGAGCAGCACCCGCCCGAGCACCCGCGCCCACTCCTCGCTGCCGTAGCCGGTGTGCGCGACGATCCGCGTCTGCCAGCCCCGGCCGCGGAGCACGGCGTCGACCCGGCGGTGCCAGGCGTCCTCGACGATGGCGGCGGCGTGCGGTCGAGCCATGGCACGACCCTACGGGCTCGCGCCGGACCCCGCGCCCGCCCCTGAGGGACGCGTGGTCCGGCGCCCGGGCCCCGGCGCCGGGTCGGAAGGTCTCAGGGACGGTCGAGCACGCTGTTGAACTGGTCGACGAGGCGGTCCCCGGTCGCACCCAGCCCGTCGAACTCGAACACGCGGGTGCCGCGGCTCGCGAGCAGGAGGGGGCCACCGCCCCGGTCGAGGTCCTTGGCCAGCATGATGTCGTCGGCCGCGAGCTGGGCGGCGCGGGCGCCACCGGCGAACAGCTCGATGGCGGGCGCGTCGAGCTCGAGGTCGTTCGCCACGCGGGCGAGGACGCCGGGCTCATCGAGGGTGTGACCGCCGACGAAGAAGTCGCGCTGCACCGCCTCGATCACCGTGGACACCCCCGCCTCCTCCGAGGCGAGCAGGGCGATGACCCCCGCGGCCACGGCGGGCGCGGCATACCGGCCGGTCTGCACGATCTCGACGTCGACCCGGCGGCAGGCTGCTCCGCGCAGGACGGCACTCACCGACGGCAGGTACTCGTAGGCCGACGGGTCGTAGAGGTCGACGACGTAGACGAGCAGGGTCGACCCGTCCTCGACGAAGCCGGGGACGTCCGGGGTGTGGAACCGGTTCAGGTGGTCGCTCGGTGCCCCACCTCCGCGCAGGACGCCGGTGTCGGCGAGCCCACGGACGTGCGCGCGCCGCTGCCGGTGCACGCACCAGGCGTCGAGGCGCGACGGGGTCGGACGCTCGCCGTGCTCCGGCGAGCCGTAGCAGCAGCCACGGATCCCTCCACTCATGCGCAACCTCCTCGGGCAACAAAAAAGCAACCGGTCGGCCGTCGTGGCCGGACCCGGTTGCTTCAGGTGAGTCCCCAGACTAGCTCACATCGCCTCGGAACGGGAAGAAGTGACCTCTGACACCACCTGGGCGGCGAGCACCCGGAGCTTGAGGTTCTGCTCCTGGGACTGCTTGCGGAGCATCTCGAAGGCCACCACCTCGTCGATGCCGTGGCGCCCCATGAGGACTCCCTTGGCCTGCTCGATGACGGCCCGGCTGGCCATCGCCTGCTCCATCTGCGCGGCGACGGCGCGGGCACCCGCGAGCTCGACCGCGGCCGCGATGGCCTCGGCCGCCCGACCTGCGGCGATGCGCACCACGGCGATCTCGATGGCGTCGAAGGCGTTGCGCTCGTGGGCGTAGAGGTTGAGCGCCCCGAAGCGCCGTCCGGCCGACGTCAGCGGCACGGCGAGGAGGGTCTGCACCTCACCCGGGTCGCACCCCGCGATGAAGGCCGGCCAGCGCATCTCGCCGCCGGTGAGGTCGACGAGGTTCTCGCGGCCGTTGCGGAAGGCGTCGAGGCACGGTCCGTCGCCCACGGCGTACTGGACGGCGTCGATCTCGAGCGTGCCGGCGGTGGTGTATGCCGCGGTGCGCGGCCGGTCCTCCATGACCACGGTGACGCCCACGGCGTCGCAGCCGTCGATGGTGCGGTTGACCGACTGCACCAGGCGCTCGAGGTACGGCGTGAGGTCGTCGAGCCCGTCCAGCGAGCCGGCCAGGTCGTCCATCAGCCGCTGGGCCGCGTCCAGGCCCTGCGTCGTCTCCGTGTCCACAGGGAGAACGGTATACCGGCTCCACCAGCGGGAACGCCCCGTTCCGCGGGGCCGGACCCGACCCGAACCCGGCGGAACCGGACGAACCGGGGCCTGCGAGACATCGCGCACCCAACCCGGGCCGGGGCAGGATGGACCGGTGAGCGCACGCGTGGCCGCCGTCGTCGGCGGCGTCAGCTGGAACCACGTCATCGACGTGCCGCGACTGCCCAGCGGCCGCACCGAGACCCTGTTCGCCACGGCGTCGCGGACGGGCATCGGTGCCACCGGGTCGGGCAAGTCGCTCAACCTCGCGCGGCTCGGCTTCGACACCCGGCTGCACGCTCTGGTCGGGGAGGACGACGAGGGCGACCTGGCCGTCGACATCCTGGAGGCCGCGGGGGTCCGGGTGCACCGGGTCCCCGACCCGCAGGGGACCGAGCGCCACGTCAACCTCATGGACCCGCAGGGGCGCCGCACCAGCGTGTACGTCAACGACAGCAGCACGGACCCGCCGGTGACGACCGAGGACCTGGGCGACTTCCTCGACGGGGCCGACTACGCGTGGGTCAACCTGTCCAACTACGCCCGTCGGGCGCTGCCCGCCCTGGCCGCGCGCGGGATGCCGGCCTGGGTCGACGTGCACGACTGGGACGGCGTCTCGGCCCACCACCAGGAGTTCGTCGACGCCGCGGCATACCTCTTCATGTCCGACGCGGGGCACCCGGACGCGCTCGGGCTCGCGGCGATGCTCGCGCCCACCCGCGAGCTGGTCGTCGTCACGCACGGCAGCCGTGGCGCGACGGCGTTCGTGGGGGCGGGCGACCCCGTGCACGTCCCGGCCCGGCCGGTCGAGGCGGTCGACCCGAACGGCGCCGGGGACGCGTTCTGCGCGGGGGTCATGTACGGGCACAGCCGGGGCTGGGACTGGCGCCGCTCGCTCGAGGCCGGTGCGGTGGTCGCGGCGGGGTGCGTGGCCTCACCCCACCTCGCGGACCCCCACCTCACGCCGCAGCAGGTGGACCGGCTCGTGGACGCCGGATGAGCGCCCGACGAGCCCCGGAGTGCGCCCGACGAGCCCCGGGGAGTGGACGACGGCCCCCGGTGGGCAGGCGATGAGCTCCGAGGAGGTCTTCCGCAAGGGAAGTGCGACCGCCCCGGCCGGCTACTTCCGCTGGGAGGCGGCCGGGCTCGCGTGGCTGGGCGCAGCGCCGGGCGGCGCCCCCGTGGCCGAGGTGCTGGACGAGGCAGAGGACCACCTCGACCTGCGGCGACTGGTGTTCGCCAACCCCGACCCGGCCTCGGCCGAGGCCCTCGGTGCGGGCCTGGCCCGCACCCACGACGCCGGGGCACCGGCCTTCGGGGCAGCACCGGAGGGCTGGGAGGGCGACGGCTACCTCGGCCCGGTCTCCGAGCTGCTGCCGCTCCCGCTCCGGCCGGTCGACACCTGGGGGGAGTTCTACGCGGCGCAGCGGATCCTCCCGGTGGTGGCGATGGCGGTCGATAGGGGTCTCTACCGCAGATCCGATACAGCGGTGTTCGAGGCCGTCGCCCGCAGGGTCGCGGGCGGCGAGTTCGACGACGGCAGCACGCCCGCTCGGCTGCACGGCGACCTGTGGTCGGGCAACGTGCTGTGGACCCCGGCGGGCGCGGTGCTCATCGACCCCGCGGCGCACGGCGGCCACCGGGAGACCGACCTGGCGATGCTCGCGCTGTTCGGCTGCCCGCACTGGGACTTCGTCATCGGGGGCTACCTCGAGCAGCACCGGCTGGACTCGGAGTGGCCGCGCCGGGTGGGGCTGCACCAGCTGCACCCGCTGCTCGTGCACGCCGTCCTGTTCGGCGGGGACTACGCCAAACGCGCCCTGGAGGTGGCGCGACGCTACCGCTGAGCGCGCCGAGGCGCCCCCGCAGTGGCCGGCGACGGCGCAGGTGGCGGGTGGGTCAGGCGTCCTCGAGCAGGCCGCGGACGAAGGCCGCCTGCCCGACGTGCTGCTGGTCGTCGTTGACGACGCTGACAAGCCGCACGCCGAGGGTGACCGGCGGGTCCCAGCGCTCGTCGACGACGCGCGAGAGGTCGTCGGGCGTCAGGGTGGCGACGTACCCGACCGTCTGCTCGTGGACGGCGTCGAGGTACCCCGTCAGCTGCTCGGCGGTGAGCCCGGACACCTTCGCCACGTCGTCGGACGACTGTCCGTAGCCGGTCACCTCGGGCCCGAACGGGAGGCCGAACCGGCCGTGCCAGTCCTGGGCCGTCCAGACCTGCTCGAGGCCCGCGACGTCGGCCACGTGGTCGTCCTGCACCCGGGCGAGGTGCCAGACGAGCCACGCGATGGAGTTCGCGTGCGGGGTGGGGCGGGTCGCGAGCTGGTCGGGGTCCAGGCCCTCGACCGCGTCGTGCACCCCGTCGCGGATCCGTTCGAACGCGTCCACCAGCACCTCGCCGAGCTCCATGACCCGACCCTAGGCGCGTGGCGGCCCGCTCGCGCGCCCACTTGTCACGCGCGGCAGCGGCTGCGGCCGCTAGAGTTGAAGTGGACTCGAAGTACTGACACCCAGCCCGGGAGGTCGACCGGTGGACACCCACGACGTGCTCACGGTCTCGCAGGTCGCCGCACGCAGCGGCTTCGCGCCGTCGGCCCTGCGCTTCTACGAGAAGGAGGGCCTGATCCGGGCCGGGCGCACCCCCGGCGGCCAGCGCCGGTACGAACGCAGCGTCCTGCGCCGCCTCGCCTTCATCCGCGCCGCGGGGAACGTGGGCCTGTCGCTGGAGGAGATCCGCGAGCAGCTCGACGGCCTGCCCGCGGGACGCACCCCCACCAAGTCGGACTGGCACCGCATCTCCGCGCACTGGCGCGGCCGACTCGACGAACAGGTCGCGGCCCTCGAGGCGCTGCGGGACAAGCTCGACTCCTGCATCGGCTGCGGCTGCCTGTCGCTCAAGCAGTGCTCCATCTCCAACACCTTCGACGAGGCGGCCGGCTCCGAGGAGGCGCCGGGCGCGGCATACCTGCCCCGGCTCCTGCGCCGCCCGCCGAGGGTGGCGCCGTGACGCGCCTCGTCCTGCTGACCTACAACATCCACAGCGGCATCGGTCTCGACGGCGTGCTCGACCTGGCGCGCATCGCCGACGTCGTCGAGGCGAGCGGAGCCCAGGTCGTGGCGCTGCAGGAGGTGGACCGGCACCTGCGCGCCCAGAGCCGCTACGAGGACCAGGCCGGCCTGCTCGCCGACCGGCTCGGGATGCACGTGGCGTATGCCGTGTGCGTGGAGCGGGAGCCGGAGCGCCCGGGGGAGCCGCGGGGTCAGTACGGCACCGCCCTGCTGAGCACGCTGCCCCTGGAGGGGGCGTCGACCACCCTGCTGCCGTGCTTCGAGGGGAGCGAGCAGCGTGGGCTGCTCGACGCCACGGTCCACGCGGACGGCCGGGACCTGCGGGTGCTCGGCACGCACCTGCAGTGGGACCGCGAGGACGAGCGGGTGGAGCAGGCGCGGGTGGTGGTCGACACCCTCGACGACCGGCCGACGGTGCTGCTCGGCGACCTCAACACCGAGCCCGGGTCCCCGACCCACCGCGTGCTGGCGGAGCGGCTGGTCGACGCCTGGGCGGAGGTCGGCGAGGGTCCCGGGCACACCTGGGAGAACGACGAGCCGCCCCGGCGGATCGACTACGTGTGGTGCGGTGGGGGCGTGCGGCCGGTGGCGGCGCAGGTGCTCCCATCGGTGGCGTCCGACCACGCGGCGCTGCGGGTCGAGGTCGAGCTGCCCGGCTGAGGGTCGCCCCAAGCCGATCCCAAGTGGTGCGCAAGCGGGGGAGTCGACGCTGGTCCCGACCAGCCACCCTCCGCACAAGGACCACCCATGTCTCGTTTCCTCTACCGCCTCGGCCGTGGTGCCGCGGCCCACCCGTGGCGCACGATCTGCGCCTGGGTCCTGCTCGCCGGCGTCGTCGCCGGCCTCGCCGGTGCCGTCGGCGGCACGCCCCAGGACGACTACGACGTCCCCGGGGCCCGCGCCCAGGTCGGCATCGACCAGCTGCGGGCGCACCTGCCGGCCGCGGGCAACGCCGGGGCCCGCGTCGTCGTGCACGACCGTGACGGCCGGCCCGTCCCGTCCGACGCCCTGACGACGCTGACCGGACGACTGCAGGCGATGCCGCACGTCGTCGCCGTGGAGCCCGCGCTCCCCTCGGCCGACCGCGACACCGCCGTCGTGACCGTCCACTACGGCGTGCCCGTCACCCACCCCGACCTGATGGGGAACCTCGCCCCGCTCGACGCGGCCGCGGCCCCGCTGCGCACGGCCGGGCTCCAGGTGGAGCTCGGCGGCGACGTCCCCGAGAGCGCCGCCGCCCCCATGGCCGGCCGCGGGGAGCTCGTCGGCGTCGTGGCCGCGCTGCTCATCCTCGTCCTCGCCTTCGGGTCCGTGGTCAGCGCCGGACTCCCCATCGCCACAGCCCTCGTGGGGCTGGGCGTCGGGTCGGCCGGCGTGACGCTCCTCGCCGCCGCAATGGACGTCTCGACCGCCGCGCCGATGGTGGCGACGATGGTCGGCCTGGGCGTCGGCATCGACTACGCGCTGCTGCTGCTCACCCGCCACGCGGAGTACGTGGCCCAGGGCGTGCCGGTCGTCGAGGCCGCCGGACGTGCCGCCGCGACAGCCGGCCGCTCGGTGGTGTTCGCCGCGTCGACCGTGCTCGTGTCGCTGCTCGGCCTGCGCCTCGCGGGCCTGCCCGTCTACAGCTCGTTCGGCTTCGCGACGGCCATCGCGGTGGTGTCAGTCGCCGCGGCATCGCTGACCCTCGTGCCGGTCCTGTGCCGGTTCGCCGGCCGGCGGGTCCTGCCCCGGTCGGTCCGGCGCGGCGCGCGGCCCGGAACGGGGACCGCGCGTAAGGCCGGCGTGGAGGCCGGTGCTCCCCGCACCCCCCTGACGACCCGCTGGGCGGCACGCGTCGCCCGCAAGCCCGTCCTGTGGGCGTCGGCCGCCGCCGTGGCCATGCTCGCCCTGGCCGTCCCGGCACTGGACATGCGCACCTGGCCGCAGGACCCGAGCAGCCAGTCGACGTCGGTGACCACGCGGCGCGCGTACGACCTCGTCAGTGCCGAGTACGGGCCGGGGAGCAACGGGCCGCTCACGGTCGTCGCCGACCGCACCCGCCTGTCCGACGACGCGGTGGCACGCCTCGCGGCCACCCTGGCGGCACGTCCCGACGTCGTGGCGGTCACCCCCGCCACCACCTCGCCCGACGGCGCCATCAGCGTGCTCGACGCCGTTCCCGCCTTCGGGCCCACCGACGCCCGCACCGGCCGGCTCGTCAGGGACGTGCGCGCCTCACTGCCCGCAGGGGCCGAGCTCACCGGCGGCACCGCCTTCTTCTCCGACATCTCCGACATGCTCGCGGGCCGGCTCTGGCTCGTCATCGCGTTCGTCGTCGGGGTCTCGGTCCTGTTGCTGGCGATGGTGTTCCGGTCGGTCGTGATCCCGCTCAAGGCCGCGCTCATGAACCTGCTGAGCATCGCCGCCGCCTACGGCGTCATGACGGCGGTGTTCCAGTGGGGCTGGGCCACCGACCTGCTCGGGCTCGACCACGCCCAGCCGGTGTCGAGCTGGGTGCCGATCCTCATGTTCGCCATCCTCTTCGGCCTGTCGATGGACTACGAGGTGTTCCTGCTCTCCCGGATCCGCGAGGACTGGCTGGCCACCCGTGACAGCAGGGCCAGCGTGGTGCGCGGCCTGTCCGCCACCGGCCGGGTCATCACGAGCGCTGCCGCGATCATGGTCGCCGTCTTCCTGGGCTTCGCAAGCGAGGTCGACGTCGTCGTCAAGCAGCTCGGGATCGGCATGGCCGTGGCGATCCTGCTCGACGCCACCGTCGTCCGGATGGTGCTCGTCCCGGCCACCATGTCGCTGCTCGGCGACTGGAACTGGTGGCTCCCGCGGTGGCTCGACCGCCTGCTGCCGACCGTCCACGCCGAGGCGGTCGGGCAGATCCCGGCCACCGACGGGGCCCCGGCGACCGGCACCACCGACGGCGCCCCGGCAACCGGCACCGCCGACCCGGCGACCCCTGGCGCGCGACCGGCCCTGCGGCCGACGCCGCCGGCGCCCTCCCATCCCGTGGCCGACGACGAGCCCGAGCTCGTCGGCGCGCCGTGACCGATCCCGCACGACCCGAACGGAGAACCACCATGACCACCACGACCCACGCCACCTGGCCCGAGCAGCTCCGGTTCCCGGGGCAGACCGCAGCCCACCCGGGCCCGGTCGACATGACGATGATGTACGTGATGCACCACGGCTTCCGCCGCGACCTGGCGGCGTTCGCCGCCGCCGCCAAGGCCACCCCGGTCACCGACCGCGCCTGCTGGCAGGCCCTCGCCGAGCGCTGGGACCTGTTCGCCGAGGTGCTGCACCACCACCACTCCGGCGAGGACGCCGGCCTGTGGCCGACGCTGCTCGAGCGCACCGACGACGACGGACGCCGGGTGCTGGAGGCAATGGAGGCCGAGCACCACGAGATCGACCCGATCCTGCAGGCCTGCGCCGCCGGCTTCCGGCAGCTGTCGACCCACGCGGACGAGGACGCCCGGGCCGCCCTCGCAGTGCGCCTGTGCGCCGGCAAGGAGAGCCTGGCGCGGCACCTGCAGCACGAGGAGACCGAGGCGATCGCGATCATCCAGCAGGTCCTCACCAACGAGGAGTGGGAGGCCCTCGAGGAGGAGCACTTCCGCCAGGGCGTCCCGTTCAGCGCCGTGCTGAGGCTGGTGCCGTGGGCGGCGCACGACGTGCCGGGCCCGCTGCGTCGGGAGGTCTTCTCCCGGTCCGGCGGCATCCACCGGTTCCTGTGGCGGGTGACGCGGCGACGCTTCGAGCGGCGCGAGCGGCTGGCCTTCCGGTACGCCGCCTGAGGCCCCGCGTCAGAACGCGAAGCGCTCCCGCTGGCCGCGGAACCACTCCGCAGCCAGCGGGAGCTGCCACGCCTCCAGCAGCTCCTGGGCCGCGTCGGCGTGCCGGGTGGCCAGGTCGCGCTCTCCCACCGCCGCGGCGGCCTGGGCGAGGAACAGGTCGACCGGGCCGATCGCGTTGCCGGAGCCCGCGCACGCCGACCGGCCGGCATACGGCGCCAGGCGCTCGTAGGCCTCCGAGGCCATCGCGTGGTCGTCGAGCCACAGGGCGACCTCCGCGGCCGCGCACCAGTTGAGCATCGCGAACCAGTCGTCGCCGGTCAGGTCGACCGGGTGCTGGCGCCAGCACGACACGGCGCGCTCCCGCTCGCCGCCGCGCAGCCAGAACAGCAGCACGGTCGAGGTGGCCGGCAGCGGGCTCAGCTCGGCGAACTGCTCGAGCGTCGGCGCGACCTCGGCGGACCGCCCCTGCCACAGTCGCAACGTGATGAACGCCCCGGTCGTCGCGTCCTCCGTCTGCGACAGCGTCATCTGCTGGTCGAGCCGGACGATGTCCGCCATCAGCTCCTCGCACTCCTCGAACCGGCCGGCCATCGCCAGCCACGGCAGGGTGAGGGAGTCCAGGACGATGATGCCGTACGGCAGCCGCAGCCGCTGCGCGCCGTCGCGGGCGACCGCGGCGTGCTCCCACATCTCCTCGGGGAGACCGAGCTCCGCCGCGACGACCGCCCGCAGCGTGGTGGTGACGACGTACGCGCGCTCGTTGCCGAGCCGGTGCGCGAGCTCCATGCCCTCGGTCATCAGCTCGCGCCGCTCGGGCGCGGTCGAGGGCCGCCACAGGGCCGTGAACGCGAGCTGGCAGGCGTCGAGCAGGAGCGCCTCGTCCCCGAGCCGACGGGCCATCGCCAGGCCCTCGTCGCACAGCGCGCGGCGCTCCTCGAAGGTCGAGCCGTAGTAGATCTCCAGCGCCAGGCTGAGCATCACCCGGCAGCGCACGGGGTCGTCGGTGTCGGGCAGCTTCTGGAGAACCTCGCGCAGCGCGCGCACCACGCCCTCGTTGACGCTGCCGTGGGGGCCGGACTGCCACAGCGCCCCCACCGCGGTCGTCGTCGCGGCCCGGGCGAGCAGCTGCACGTCGTCGAGCTCCTCCGCCACCGCGATGAGCTCCTCGGTCGTGGCGATGAGGCCGGACCAGTCGCCGCTCCAGCGCTGGGCCTCGGCGAGGTCGGTGAGGACGTCGTAGCGCTCGCGCGGCGTGGAGTCCGGGTCCAGGGGCAGCGTGTCCAGGGCCGAGCGGAGCAGCCCTGCGGCCTCCTCGTACGCGTGCAGCCGGCGGGCGAGCGCGGCCGCACCGACCGCGGCGAGCCACGCGCGGGCGGCGTGGGCCGGGCCGGCGGCGAGCCAGTGCCGCGCCAGCTCGGTCTCGCGGCCCGGCACACCCTGCATCGCCTGCGCGAGCCGCGCGTGGGCCCGCGCCCGCCGGGTGGCCGGGATCGCCGCGTAGATCGTGTCGCGCACGAGCGCGTGGCCGAACAGGAACCGGCCGATGCCGTCCTCGCGGACCAGTCCCGCGTCGAGGGCCGGGTCGAGGCGGTCGAGCAGGGTGTCCTCGTCGAGCCCGGACGCGGCCTCGAGCCGGCCGAGGTCGAACGAGCGGCCGACGACCGCCGCCCACCGCAGCAGCGACAGCGTCTCCTCGGGCATGCGCTGCAGCCGCCGGGCCAGCACGTCGTGCACGGCGGCCGGGGCGTGCGGCTCGGCGAGCAGGGCGGACAGGTCGCCGCCCTCGCGGGCCAGCCGGGCGTACTCGACGAGGAAGAACGGGTTGCCGTCCGTGCGGCCGCGCAGCGCCGCGGCCTCGGCGGTGGACGGCGACCGGTGGCTCACCGCCTCGACCACGCAGGAGGCCTCGTCGGCCGACAGGCCGTGCAGGTCCAGGCGCACCGCGTGCCGCCGGGCGAAGGTCTCGACCGCGTCGAGCAGGGCGTCGGCCGGCTCCGGGTGGTTGCGCCACGTGCCGAGCACCATGAGCCGGGCGTCGTGCATCGTCTCGCCGAGCAGGCGCAGCACCCGCAGGGCGGCCACGTCGGCCCAGTGCAGGTCGTCGAGGATCACCAGCAGGGTGCGGCTCGCGGCCGCGTCGAGGACGTCCGCCGCGATCGCCTCCCAGGTCCGGAACCGCGCGCCACCGTCCTCGTCGCCGTCCTCGTCGGGGAGGTCGCGGCCCAGCCCGCGCAGCACCTGCTGCCACGACCACAGGGGCGGGGCGCCGTCGTCCTGCGAGCACCGGCCGAGCAGCACGGTGACCCCGCGCGAGACGGCCACCGCCGCGAGCTCGGCCGCGAGCCGGCTCTTGCCGATACCGGGCTCGCCCACCAGGGCCGCCAGCGTCGGCGTGCCGGACTCGGCACGCTCGAGCGCACCGACGAGCTCGGCGAGCTGCTCGGAGCGACCGACCAGCGGCCAGTCCGGCAGGCTCGGGACCGTGCCCCGGATCCGCGGAGCCGCCGTCGTCGCGTCCTGCCGCGGTGAGGCGGCCGCCTCGCGGCGGGCGGCAGCCGCCCCCTCGCGCTCGACCCGGGTGGTGGGCTCGATGGCCGGCGCCTCCGGCACGGGTGCCCAGTCGAGCACGGGGTCCTGGCGCAGCACGGCCCCCTGCAGGTCGCGCAGCTCCTGCCCGGGCTCCAGACCGAGCTCGTCGCCGAGCACCTCGCGGACCTCGCGCAGCGCGTCCAGCGCCTCGGCCTGGCGGCCGGAGCGGGTCAGGGCGAGGGCGCGCAGGCCCCAGAGCCGCTCGCGCAGCGGGTGCGCGGTGGTGAGCGCCTCGAGCTCCCCGGCGACGGTGGCGTGCTGCCCGAGCTCGAGGGCGGCGACGGCGCGGTCCTCGAGGGCGACCATCCGCAGCTCCTCGAGGCGGGCGCGCTCCGCGACCGCGGCGGGGGCGTCCTCCAGCTCGAGGTAGGGCGTGCCGCGCCACAGCGCGAGCGCCTCGTCGAGGTCGGCGACCACCGAGAGCAGCTCTTCCCGCGTCAGCCCGCTGGGCTGGTGCAGCCCCGTGTGCCGGCCGAGGCGGCGGTGGGTGCGGCTGACCACCCGGTCGAACCGCGTCGCGTCGAGGTCGTCCTCGGCGACCCGCAGCGCGTACCCCGGCGCCACGGTGACCAGCACCGTGGACGGGGCACGCGCCGGCCGGTCGGGTTCGAGGGCCCTGCGCAGGCCGGCGACGTACGCCTGGAGCGTGCCGGTGACCCCGCGCGGAGGGTCCTGCGGCCAGAGCAGGTCGACGATGGCGTCCACGGACACCGGGCGGCCGGCGTTCATGGCCAGGGCAGCGACGAGGGCACGCTGCTTGCGCGTGCCCAGGTCCACCGGCTCGTCCCCGACCTGCGCCTGTGCGGCGCCGAGGACACCCACTCTCACGCGGCGGATCGTACGCGGGGCCCAGCAGCGTCGAACAGGCCTTTTCGACGGAGCCGGAACCGTCCGGTGGCGGTATGCCGGAAGCGTCCCGATCGCGCGGGTGCGCCGGCACACGACGCCTGACGGCGGACACGGGTGTGCCGCGGGCCCCCCGGTCCGCGGCACACCCTCCGGTGCCCCCCGGCACCTGTCCTGCTCGGACGCGTCAGTCGGTGACGCGCCCGTCCTCGACCAGCCGCGGGATGCGGTGGTTGCCGAGGAACACGCCCCGCGGGTCGACCGCGGTGCGGATCGCCTTGAGCTGCAGCCAGGCCCGCTCGTCGTAGCCCGAGCGGGCGTCGACGGCGCCCTCGGCGAAGTTGAGGTACCTCCGACCGCTGGCCCACGGCTGGACGGCCCGCACGAGCCGGGCCGCGTCGACCTCACCCTGCGCCGCCATCTCGGGCGTGGCGGCGATGGCCGCCCCGAAGGCGATGAACTGCCCGTCGAGACGCTTGAGGGCACCGCCCTGCTCGTCCTCGCGGCCCAGCGCGCCACCGAGCTGGCGGAGCTCGGCCGTGAGGAGGGAGGTCGTCGAGCCCGGGCCCACCTCGGCGAGGAACGCGTCGACCGCGGCGTCCGGCAGCGCACGGAGCATGGTCGCGTCGGTGACGCTGGGGGTCGGGCCCTCGGGGTCCATGTGCAGCCGCACCAGGGAGCGCGCCGGCACGCGTCCGAACGTGTCGATCTCGGGCCGCAGGTCGCGCAGGCCGGCGATGAGCTCGGCGCCCCGCTCGTCACTGCCGAGGACGGCGCCGTTGACCATGACGATGGAGCGGCCGCGGAGCATCTCCGGGATCTCCGGGATGGGCGGCAGGTTGAGGACCCGGAAGGAGGTGGTCACCTCGTCCGGCGCCTCGGGCGCCCACTGCGCCCAGCGGCGCAGCACCGGCTCGGCCTGCTCGCGGTCCCAGATGAGCATGCCGGCGTAGGCCGACTCGATCGGGAAGAGCCGGAACTCCAGGGCCGTCACGACGCCGAAGCTGCCGCCGCCGCCGCGCAGGGCCCAGAACAGCTCGGGGTTGCGGTTGGCGTCCGCCCGGACGAGCTCGCCGTCGGCCGTGACGAGCTCGACGGCGGTGAGGCTGTTGGTGGCGAGGCCGAGCTGGCGGGCGTACCAGCCGATGCCGCCTCCGAGGGAGTAGCCGGCGACGCCCACGTCGGGGCTGCTGCCGTGCAAGGCGGCCAGGCCGGCGTCGGCGGCCGGCTCGGTGACGTGCTCCCACAGCGCCCCGCTCTCGACGCGGGCGATCCTGCGGGCGCTGTCGATGCTCACGCGGGTCATGGCGGACGTGCGCAGCAGGACGACGTCGCCGAGGCCGTGCGCGGCGAGCGGCCCGGCGTTGTGGCCGGTGCCCTGTGGCGCGACCCGCAGTCCGGCTGCGGCGGCGGCGCGGACGACCCGCTGCACGCCGGCGACGTCGGTCGGGGTGGCGACGGCAGCGGGGCGCTGGTCGACGGCGACGTTCCACGGCATCCGCGCGGCGTCGTAGCCGGGGTCGCCGGGCAGCTGCACCTCCGCGTCGCGCAGGTCCCGGAGGGACTCGGCGCGCAGGTCCGAGGTGGTGAGCTCGATGGTCATGGGTGACTCCTTGTTCCGCTTCTGGTCTGTGCGGAACACAGTGCGCCCATGCGCTTGGGCCGGACTTGGGACCGACTTGGGGTGCCGGCCCGGACACGCCTCGAGCCCCCGGCGACGCAGTCGGGGGCTCGAGGGCTGCGGGGCTCAGACCTTCATCGGCAGGGCGGTGACGCGCGGCGGCACGGGCGCCGCGACGCGCGAGCGCAGGTCGGCCACGGCTTGCTCGAGCAGGCCGATGAGGTGGTCGGCGGGGGAGTCGATGCACGCCACCGCGATGCCCTCCACGGCATACGCGACGATGTGCGGCGCCGTCTGGCGGCGGAAGATGCGCTCACGGACCCGGGCGTCGCGGGCGTACCGGACCGCCCAGGCGTGGGCCTCCGGCACGGCCGCGAAGGCGGCCTCGCACCGGGCGTGGACGTCCTCGTGCTCCTCGGGCAGCGTGTCGAGCATCCGCTCGGCCGTCAGCAGCCCGACGGCCAGCACGTTCTGGCGGGTCGCCGAGACCAGCGGCAGGGCGGTCGCCGCGGCGTGCACGGCGAGCGAGACGTCGATGGCGAGGTCGTCGCCGACGAGCCCCACGACGTCCGGGACGAGGGTGGCGATGCGCCGGCGCTCGTCGTCGGACAGGGCGTCGTTGACGAGGCGCGCCATCGAGGCGAGGAGCGGATGGGTGCAGCGCGGGTGGTCGCTCCACTTCTCACCGGCGAGGAACGAGGCCATCTCCATGAAGCACGCGCCCTTGCGCGGGTTGCGGTGCTTGCCGGCGGACAGCACGGGGACGAGGTCGGGTGTGTTCGTGACAGGCGACATGCTGGCTCCCAGGAACCGGGTCGGCGGGCCCTCCCCGTGGTCCCTCGTCCACTATGCGCCGCGTCCGGGTCCAGCGCTAGCCCGTTCCCGGAGCAACTGCGCGCCGAGCCTGCGCCGTCCGTCCGGAGGCAAACACGCCCAGCCGCAGGCGTGGGGTCAGCCCGGTGGTGGAGACGGTCGGCCCGCCGCGGGCCGATGTCAGCGCACCGCCGGCGCCCCACCATGGGAGGCGCGGGAAACGACCAGGGGACGGGTCGGGCACCCGGCGTCGCAGGGAAGCTCGTCAGAAGGGAACCGGGGGCATGACCGTCATCGACCGCCTCTACACCAACGCCTGGTACGTCGCCCACGCCGCGCCCGAGAAGCGGGAGCAGCTCGCCGCCGACGTGACCCGGACCTGGATGGCCGCCGAGGCCGCCGTCGAGGACGCCAACCGTGCCCGCACGGTGTCCGGCCTGTCCCCCGCGCGCTCCGCCCTGGCCCTGTCGATCGGCAACTCCGCGCAGGCGGAGTACCAGCGGGCCCGCTCCCGGGCCCTCGAGGCCGCCCGCTGCACCGACATCATCGCCGGGCACGCCTTCACGATCACGCGCACCGGCGAGCGCGGCGGCCCGGTGCTCATCGAGATCGCCTCGTGCACGATGCCGCGCACCGTCAGCCTCAGCCAGACGCAGCGGGGCGGGGAGTGGACGGCCACGATGGTCGACCCGCAGTCACGGCACGCGGAGCGGTTCACCACCCTGCTGGGCACGGACCCGTGGGACGCGATGCACCGCGCGTGCGACTGGATCACCAGCGGCCAGCTCTGAGCCGGTCCCCCCTCCCGGCCGGCTCGGGACCCCGCCAGACGCACCAGAGCGGGACGTCCCAGCCCTAGCCTGTGGGGCATGACCCTGACGGACACGGACCTGGACCACCTGCGCCGCTGCGTCGAGCTCGCCGCGGAGGCGCTCGACGCCGGGGACGAGCCGTTCGGCTCGGTGCTGGTCGCCGGCGGCGAACGGGTGGCCGAGGACCGCAACCGCGAGACCACGCTCGCCGACCCCACGCGGCACCCGGAGCTCGAGCTGGCGCGCCGGGGGGCGGAGCTGCTGACGCCGGAGGAGCGCGCCGGCGCCACGGTCTACACCTCCGGTGAGCACTGCCCCATGTGCGCCGCCGCGACGGGGTGGGTGGGCATCGGCCGCGTCGTGTATGCCGTGTCGACCGAGCAGTACGCCGGCTGGCTGCGCGGGTGGGACGCGGGCCCGGCGCCCGTGGCCGCCCTGCCCGTGCAGGCGGTCGCGCCGGGCGTGGCGGTCGAGGGTCCCGCCGAGGAGCTCACCGACGAGGTGCGCGAGCTGCACCGCCGGCTGCAGGCGCAGCGGCGCGGCATACCACTGGAGTCGCTGGCCTGACGAAAGCGGCTGCGGCGCAACGGTTCTCGCGGCGCACCGCTACGCCACTCGACACTCAGCCGCGACGGCGTCGGGTGGCTACGCCTCCGGGACGTTCGCCCGCAGCTCCTCCAGCCACGCGCGGCCGGTGACGTCCGACGGCATCCGCCAGTCCCCGCGCGGGGACAGCGACCCGCCGGCGACGACCTTGGGGCCGTTGGGCAGCGCCGAGCGCTTGAACTGGTTGGCGAAGAACCGGGTGAGGAACGCCTCCTCCCAGCGCCGGATCGTGGCCAGGTCGTAGGCGACCCGGCGGTCCTCGGGGAAGCCGGCAGGCCACTCGCCGGCTTCGGCGTCGGCCCACGCGTGCAGGGCGAGGAACGCGATCTTGCTCGGCCGGTACCCCCAGCGGAGCACGTGGTAGAGCGTGAAGTCGTTGAGGGCGTAGGGGCCGACGGCGTCCTCGGTGGACTGCATGGCCTCGCCCTCGGCGACGGGGACGAGCTCGGGGCTGATCTCCTGGTCGACGATCGTGGTCAGGGTGTCGTTGACCTCGCCCTCGAACTGGCCGCTGGCGACCACCCAGCGGATGAGGTGCTGGATGAGCGTCTTCGGGATGCCGGCGTTGACGCCGTAGTGCGACATCTGGTCGCCGACGCCGTAGGTGCACCAGCCGAGGGCGAGCTCGGAGAGGTCGCCCGTGCCGAGGACGATGCCGCCGCGCTGGTTCGCCGCGCGGAAGAGGTAGTCGGTGCGCAGGCCGGCCTGGACGTTCTCGAACGTGACGTCGTAGACCTCCTCGCCGTCGCCGGCGGGGTGGCCGAGACCCTTGAGCATCTGGGTCGCGGCCGGGCGGATGTCGAGCTCCTCCCACGTGATGCCGAGGCTCTCCATGAGGTGGATCGCGTTCTCCTTGGTGCCCTTGCTCGTCGCGAAGCCGGGCAGGGTGAAGCCCAGGATGTCGGTGCGCGGCCGGCCGAGGCGGTCCATGGCCTTGGCGGCGACGATGAGCGCGTGCGTCGAGTCGAGGCCGCCGCTGACGCCGATGACGATCTTGGGCTGCCACGTGTCGTTGCCGATCGAGCGCAGGCGCTGCTCGAGGCCGGAGACCTGGATGTTGTACGCCTCGTAGCAGTCCTGCGCGAGCCGCGCCTCGTCGTCGGGGACGAACGGGAAGCGGTCGACCTTGCGCCGCAGGCCGATGTCGCCGCGCGGCGGGTCGAGCGTGAACTCGACCGCCCGGAACAGCTCGCCGTCCTCCTCGCCGATCCACTCGGCGCGCCGGTTGTCCTCGAACGTGCCCTGGCGCAGCCGCTCCTGCCGGATGCCGTCGAGGTCGACGTCGACGACGGTCGCCTGCGCGGACTCGGGGAACCGCTCGGTCTGCCCGAGCAGCCGTCCCATCTCGTAGGCCATCGTCATGCCGTCCCACGACAGGTCGGTCGTGGACTCGCCCCGGCTGGCCGCGGCATACAGGTAGGCGGCGCTGCACCGCGCACTGGCGGACCGCGCGTAGAGGTGGCGGTCCTCGGCGCGGCCCACGGTGATGGGCGACGCGGAGAGGTTGACCAGCACGGTGGCGCCGGCGAGGGCCGCCTTGGCGCTCGGCGGCACCGGCACCCACATGTCCTCGCACACCTCGGCGTGCACCGCGAGGTCGGGCAGGTCGGCGGCGCGGAACACGAGGTCGACGCCGAACGGGATGTCGCCGTCCTCGTCCGCGCCCGGCCAGTGCGGGCGGGTGAGGACCGTGCCGCGGATGCCGGCGCCGGAGGCGAACTGGCGCGCCTCGTAGAACTCGCGGTAGGTGGGCAGGTGTGCCTTGGGCGCGACGCCGAGGACGTATCCGCCCTGGATCACGACGGCGCAGTTGTAGATCCGGCTGCCGCTGCGCAGCGGGGCGCCGACGACGACGAGCGGCCGCAAACCCTTGGTGGCGTTGGCGATGGTGACGACCGCGCGGTCGACCGCGTCGAGCAGGACGTCCTGCATGAACAGGTCGTCGATGGAGTAGCCCGACAGGCTCAGCTCGGGGAACAGTGTCACCGCGACACCGTCGTCGTGGTGACGGCGCACCTGCTCGACGATCGCCTCGGCGTTGCGGGCGGGGTCGGCGGCGGAGACGGGGAGCGTGCACGCCGCGACCCGGGCGAAGCCGTGGCGGTAGGCCGAGCGGAAGTCCTGGCTGGCGGCTCCGGAGTCCATGGCCCGAGTCTGTCAGAGCAGCGGGCGCCGGGCCGCTGCACCCGAACCGCCACCCCGGCGGCACTCCCGGGCGCAGGCGTGTCCACCCGTTCGGATGACGAGACGGGACGAGACGGCCGGGGAACATCTCTCGGCAGCGGTGACTTGGGACTGGTGAGGCCAGTCGCCCGGTGACCCACCGCGAGCGGCGCCCACAGTCCCCCCACGAAGGAGTTGATGACGTGCAGCAGCGTGTGCTCGGCGACCTGAAGGTCAGCGCGATCGGGCTCGGCGGGATGCCGATGTCCATCGAGGGCCGGCCCGACCGCGAGCGGTCCGTCGCCACCATCCACGCCGCCCTCGACGCCGGTGTCACCCTCATCGACACGGCGGACGCCTACCACCGCGACGCCGGCGAGGTGGGCCACAACGAGTCGCTGATCGCCGAGGCCCTGAAGTCCTGGGGCGGCGACACCTCGTCCGTGGTGGTGGCCACCAAGGGTGGCCACCTGCGACCCGGTGACGGGTCGTGGACCGTGAACGGCGACCCGGCATACCTCAAGCAGGCCGCGCGCGACTCGGCGAAGCGGCTGGGCGTCGAGGCCATCGGCCTCTACCAGTTCCACCGCCCGGACCCGAAGGTGCCGTATGCCGAGTCCGTCGGCGCGCTGGCGGAGCTGCTCGACGACGGCGTGATCGCCCGCGCCGGCATCTCCAACGCCACGGTGGCGCAGATCGACGAGGCGAACGAGGTCCTCGGTGGTCGGCTCGTGTCCGTGCAGAACCAGTTCTCCCCGAAGTTCCTCTCCAGCCGCGGTGAGCTCGACCACTGCGCCGAGCTGGGGATCGCGTTCCTGCCCTGGAGCCCCCTCGGCGGCATCTCCGACGCGTCCGAGCTCGGGTCGCGGCACGCCGCGTTCGCGGACGTCGCGAAGGCGCACGACGTCAGCCCGCAGCAGGTGGCGCTGGCGTGGGAGCTGTCGCTGTCCGAGGTCGTCCTCCCGATCCCCGGCGCGTCCCGCCCGACGTCCATCCAGGACTCGGTGAAGGCGGCCGACCTCGTGCTCGGCGCCGACGAGCTCGAGCGCCTCAACGCCGCGGGCTGACCCTCCCCGCTCGGAAGAGACCCCACAGGCCGTCCGGCCGGGCCCCCGTCACGACGTGGCGGGGTGTCCCAGCCGGGCGGCCTGTCGCGTCCGGCCGTCGCCCAGCCGGCCTCGCTCAGCCGGCCTCGCTCAGCCGGCCTCGCTCAGCCGGCCGGCGGTGGGGCGGTGCTGGCGCGGACCACGAGCTCTGTGGGCACGAGGGTCGTCCCGGTCGACGGACCGGTGCCTCGCACCTGGCCCAGCACCCGCTCGACGCACAGGGACCCGATCTGCTCGAAGTCCTGTCGGACGGTCGTGAGCGGCGGGATGAACGACGCCGCCTCGGGGATGTCGTCGAAGCCCACGACGCTGACGTCCCGCGGGACCACGCGTCCCCGCTCGTGCATCGCCCGCAGCACGCCGAGCGCCATCTGGTCGTTGGCCGCGAACACCGCGGTGCAGGTCGGGTCGTCGGCCAGCCGCAGCCCCAGCTCGTGGCCCGACTCGGGCGTCCAGTCGCCGTGCAGCACCTCGGGCACCGGCCGCCCGGCCCCCTCCAGGCCCTGCCGCCACGCATCCCGGCGGCGCTGGGCGGCATACGAGCTCTCCGGCCCGGCCACGTGGTGGACGGTCCCGTGGCCCAGCCCGAGCAGGTGCGCGACCGCCTGCGCCGCGCCGGCCCGCTGGTCGGTGTCGACGACGGGGTGCCGGTCGCCCGCATCGTCGGAGTCGGCCACGACGACCTTGACCCCGGCCGGGAAGAAGGCCGGGGCGTCGCCCACGAGGTGCGTCTCCATGATCGCCACGACCGCGTCGACCGCGAGCTCGCCGGCGCGGGTGAACGCGCCCCGAACCGCGTCCTGGGTCGGCGCGCCGACGGGGATCAGCGTGACGGCGTAGTCCTGCGCCGCCGCGGAGGCGACGATCCCCTCGAGGGTGCGGACGTTGCCGGTCGTGGCGAGGGTGAAGGTGATGACACCGATGGCGCGGAACTCGCCACGCTTGAGGGCCCGGGCCGCACTGTTGGGGCGGTAGCCCAGCTCCTGCATGGCGCGCAGCACGCTCTGCCGCGTCGCCTCCACGACGTTCGGCTCGCCGTTGCTCACCCGCGAGACGGTCTGCGCGGACACGCCGGCCAGCCGCGCCACGTCCGCCATCGACGCCGCCCGCCTCGCCGCCACCGCGACCTCCCGTCCTGCCTGTCCGTGTGCCGTGCCTATCGGTATGCCGTGCCAGTCCGTGTGCCGTGACTGCCCGCCCCGCGCCGGTACCGGTGCGTCGCATGCTGCCCCGCTGGGACGGCCCTTGACACCTCCCGGACGGTGCTGCGACCGTACACGACGGTGATGTTTGCGCAAACATGCGCACGAACCATCCCCTTCCCGGCACGCCACCGTCGTCGATCCAGGAGAGTCCCATGAGCCCAGTTCCACGCAGCCGCGGACGCGGCGCCCGACCCGGGCGCCGGCTCGCGGTCGTCCTCTCGGCGGGTGCCCTCGCCGCCACCGGAGCCCTCGCGACCGCCGCGCCCGGCGTCGCCGGCGCCCCCGCTGCCGACGCCGCCGCAGGCGTGCCCTCCGTGCGCATCCAGCCCGACCCGTCATACCAGCAGCCCGCCTTCGAGGGCTGGGGGACGAGCCTGGTGTGGTTCGCCAACGCCACCGGCGACTACCCGCCGGCGGTCCGCGAGAAGTTGGCCGACCTCGTCTTCGGCAAGGACGGCCTCAACCTCAACATCGCCCGCTACAACATCGGCGGCGGCAACGCCCCCGACGTCGAGGACTACCTGCGGCCCGGCGGTGCCGTGCAGGGCTGGTGGAAGGCACCCGCCGGCACCACGCGTACCGACACCTCGTGGTGGTCCGCCGAGGAGCCGGCTGACTGGAACCCGGACGCCGACCGCACCCAGCGGTGGTGGGTCGACCGGATCAAGGCCGGCATCACCAAGTGGGAGACCTTCAGCAACTCCCCGCCGTGGTTCATGACCGAGTCCGGCTACGTCTCCGGCAACTTCGACGCGTCGAAGGACCAGCTCAAGGCCTCCAGCGTCGACGACTTCGCGAAGTACCTCGTGGGCGCCACCACGCGGCTCGAGCAGGCGCACGGCATCTCCGTCGACACCATCGACCCGTTCAACGAGCCCAACACGAGCTACTGGGGCACCCAGCTCGGCGCCGACGGGAAGCCGACCGGCGGTCGTCAGGAGGGCGCGCACATCGGACCCGAGCTCCAGCAGGAGGTCGTCCGCGCCCTGGCCCCCGTGCTGGCGTCGTCGACGACCAAGGCCCGCATCTCCGCCATGGACGAGACGAACCCGGGCACCTTCGTGCGGAACTGGATGACCTACCCGGCCGACGTCAAGGCGTCGGTGTCGCAGATGAACGTCCACACCTACGGCACCGCCCAGCGCACCGCCGTCCGCGACCTGTCCAAGTCCGACGGCAAGCCACTGTGGATGTCCGAGGTCGAGGGCAGCTGGGGCAACGGGCAGAGCTTCACCTCGATGGAGCCGGGCCTGGGCATGGCTCAGCACATGACCGACGACCTGCGCGAGCTCGAGCCGTCGGCGTGGGTGTTCTGGCAGCCGGTGGAGGACTACGACAACATGAAGCCCGGCGGCGAGAGCGCCGCCGGCGCGAACTGGGGCTCGATCCAGCTGCCGTTCGACTGCACGGCACAGGACACGCTGCAGACCTGCCCGATCTACACCAACCAGAAGTTCAACACCGTCCGGAACTTCACCCACTACATCCGCCCCGGTGACCACGTCGTCAAGGTCGACGACACCAGCACCGTGGCCGCCGTCCGCGCCTCCGACCGCACCGCCACCCTCGTCCACACCAACGGCGCGAAGACCGCGCAGGACGTCACGGTCGACCTGTCGAAGTTCCGGCACATCGGGCCCAAGGCCGCGGTCACCGCGGTCGTGACCGACGCCAGCGGCGCCCTGGTGCAGCAGACGCCGGTGCCGGTCGAGGGCACGAGCGCGACCGTGCGGGTGCCGGCGGAGTCGGTCACCACCCTCGTCGTCTCGGACGTGCGGGACGTCGCCAAGGACGCCGCCACGTTCCAGGACGGCCACCTCTACCGGTTCACCGGCGTGCAGAGCGGCAAGTCGCTCGACGCCGAGGGCACCGGCCTGGTCATCCGCGGCACCGACGGCGCCAGCGGCGACCAGCTGTGGACCGTCACCCCCGTCACCACCGGCGTGAGCAACCGCGAGCGCTACCAGCTGCGGTCCCTCGACGGCCGCCAGGTGGCCCTGCGCGACGGCTCGCTCGTCCTCGAGACGGCCCAGCCGACGCCCGACCGCGCGGCCCAGTGGTACCTGTCCACGACCGGCGACGGCACCTGGACGATGGCGAGCGCCACCGGCCCCGGCGACATCGAGGTCGGCGGCCAGGCCACGGCCGACGGGTCCGCGGTCGGGGTGTGGCAGCCCAACTCCGACACCAACCAGCGCTGGCGGCTGACCGACGAGACCGTCCGCGGCGTGACCGACGTGCAGGCGTTCACCCTGCCTGGCCTGGCACCCACCCTGCCCGAGACGGTCGTGCCGGACCGGGCCGGCGGCTCGGCCCGGGCGATCCCCGTGCAGTGGCGCGCCGTCCCGGCAGTCCGCTGGCAGCGGCCCGGCCAGGTCTTCGTCTTCGGCACCGCGACCGACCCGGCAACGGGCACCGAGTACCCCGTGCGGGCCGTCGTCACGGTGGACACGGTCTCGACGACGCAGCCGGCCAGCGCGCGGACCTACGTGGGTGGGACGCCGGACCTGCCTGCCACCGTGCAGGCCACGTCGGACCGGTATGCCGCGGAGGTCACCCTCCCGGTGCGCTGGGACACCGGTGGCGCCACCTACGACGCGGTCGGCCAGGTGACGGTCCCCGGCACGGCGACGCTGCCCGACGGCTCCACGGTCACCGCGACCTGCGTCGTCACGGTGACCGAGCCGGTGGAGGCGAACGCCGCGCTGGCGCCCGGCACGACGGCGACCGCCACCTACACCGAGCCGGGCTACTCGCCGCAGGGCGTGGTCAACGGCAACCTCACCGACAAGGCGTGGTCGAACTGGCGCTCGGGCTCCCAGCGTCCCGGCGACACCCTCACGGTGACGCTGCCCGCGCCCCGTGACGTCAGCCGCGTGGTGACCCGCTTCTACCAGGACGGCGGCAACGTCAGCTACGCCACGTCGCTGCGGGTCGAGGCGCTGGTCGACGGCGCGTGGAAGGCCGTCTCCGGCGACGTCGCCGTGCCGCAGACCGGACCGGCCGCCCCCGTCGTGTCGGTCCCGGTGACGCCGGTCCGCACCACGGCGGTCCGGGTCGTCATGACGGCGAGCAGCTACATGACGGTCAGCGAGGTGGAGGTGATGGCCAAGTCGGCCGCTCCGGCCGCCCCCTGAGGGACGGCACGCACGGTCAGGCCAGCTCCTCGCCGTGCTGGGTCACTGATCCGCCAGACGCATCAGTGACCCAGCACCGAGCGCACCCACCAGGCCGTCCGGCCGGGCCCCCGTCACGACGTGGCGGGGTGTCCCAGCCGGGCGGCCTGTCGCGTGAGGTGGTCCCGCTCGGCCGCGTTCGTCGCGGCCCGCGCCGCCACGGCATACAGGCTGCGGGCCTGCTCGAGGTTCCCGGCGCGTTCGTGCAGGTAGGCCGCGACGGCGTCGTGGCGCGGCACCGTCGCCGGCACGGCGGCGAGCGCCCGCAGCCCGGCCAGCGGGCCGTCGGCCTCGCCCACGGCCACCGCCCGGTTGAGCGCCACGACAGGGCTGTCGGTGAGCGCCGCCAGCTCGTCGTACCACTCGAGCACCTGCGTCCAGTCGGTCTCCTGCGCCGTCGGGGCATCGGCGTGCAGGGCCGCGATGGCGGCCTGCGCCTGGTACTCGCCGAGCCGGTCACGGGCGAGCGCCGCCTGCAGGACCTGCACCCCCTCGGCGATGAGCGCGGTGTCCCAGCGTGAGCGGTCCTGCTCGGCGAGCGGGACGAGCTCGCCGGCGGCCGTGAACCGGGCACCACGCCGGGCGTGGTGCAGCAGCATGAGCGCCAGCAGGCCGGCGACCTCGGGCTCGTCGGAGAGCGTGGCCAGCTGCCGCGTGAGCCGGATCGCCTCGGCGGCCAGGTCGACCTCCCCGGAGTACCCCTCGTTGAAGACGAGGTAGAGCACGGTGAGCACCGAGCGCAGGTCGCCGGGGGTGCGCAGCCGTTCACCGTCGACGGTCCGCTTGGCCCGGCTGATCCGCTGGGCCATCGTCGCCTCCGGGACGAGGTACGCCTCTGCGACCTGCCGGGTCGTGAGGCCGCCGACGGCGCGCAGGGTGAGGGCGACGGCCGAGGCGGGCGTCAGGGAGGGGTGGCAGCACAGGAAGTACAGGAGCAGCGTGTCGTCGGCCTGCTCGGTCGGCCCGGGGGCCGGCTCCTCCAGGTCGCGCTCCTCGCGCCGTCGGCGGGCGACCTCCGAGCGCTGCAGGTCGACGAGCTTGCGCTGGGCGACCGTGACCAGCCACGCCTTGGGGTCGCGGGGCAGCCCGTCCTCCGGCCAGCGCCGGTGCGCCTCGATCAGCGCCTCCTGCACGGCGTCCTCGGCCGCCGCGAAGTTGCCCCCGCGGCGGACGAGGATGCCGAGCACCTGCGGCCCGAGCAGCCGCAGGTGCTCCTCCACCGGGTCGCTCACTCGGTGATCGTGGGCGGCACGTAGTCCATGAAGGGCCGCACCTCGATCCACTCCTGGAGCGGCTTGCCACCCGGCCCGGGGGCCGAGGAGAGGAAGGCGGCGGCCTCGTACGCCCGCTCCTTCGACTCGACGTCGATGACCATCCAGCCGGCGATGAGGTCCTTGGTCTCGGCGAACGGGCCGTCGGTCACCGGCGGCTTGCCCTCGCCGTCGAACCGCACGAAGTCGCCCTCGGGGGACAGTGCCTCACCACCGACGAACTCGCCCCGCGCCCGCAGGGTGTCGGCCACGTGGTCCATGAACGCGATATGGTCGTGGATCTCCTGGGGCGTCCAGGACTCCATGGGCGCCTCGGCGTTGGGCATCCGCTCCGGGCCGCCGCGGTAGTGCTTGAGCAGCAGGTACTTAGCCATGTCTGGCTGTCTCCTTCGGTCGGGGCGGCCGGGCGGCCGCCGTCAGCCCTGGGACGGAGCGGCCTGCTCGTTCTCGACATCCCGGCGCAGGTGCGCGTCGAGCCAGCCGACGATCTCCTCCATGACCTCGTCCCGGTTGGTCTCGTTGAGGACCTCGTGCCGCGCCCCGGGCCAGTACCTCGTCGTCACGTCGCGCACCCCGAGCCGCCGCAGCTGGTCGGCCACCTGCTGGACGCCTTTGGTGTTGGCACCGACCGGGTCGAGCGACCCGGAGACGAGGTGCACGGGCAGCTCGTGCGGGATGCGGGCGACGTCCTCGTCGCGGTTGATCCGCGCCAGGCCGCCGAGCAGGTCGGAGTAGAACCCGGCCGTGAAGACGGCGCCGCACCGGATGTCCTCGATGTACTTGTCGACCTCGGCCTCGTCCCGCGACAGCCAGTCAAAGGGAGTGCGGTTGGGCTTGAACGCCGAGTTGTACTGCCCGAAGGTCAGCGTGTTCATCAGGCCGCTGCGGTGCCGACGTCCCTGCAGCCGGGCCTGCAGGGTGGCGATCCGCTGCCCGACGGCCCCGAGCAGCCCGGGGTCGCCGGCCGTGCCGATGAGCACCAGCCCGTCGAGCTCGAACCCGTTGCGGATGGCGTACGCGCGGGCGAGGAACGAGCCCATGCTGTGGCCCACGAGGAAGAACGGCAGGTCGCCCTGCTCCTCCCGTGCACGCCGCCCGAGCAGGTGGATGTCGGCGACCACCGTGTCGAAGCCGTCCTGGTCGGCGAAGTAGCCCTCGTCCTCCGGCGCCTGCGCCGTCCCGCCGTGGCCGCGGTGGTCGCCGGCGTACACGGCATACCCGGCGGCGGTGAGGCGCTCGGCGAACCGCACGTAGCGCTCGGAGTGCTCGGCCATGCCGTGCGCGAGCTGCACGATGGCCTTGGGGGTACCGTCCGGCAGCCACCGGTTCACGTGCACGCGGGTGCCGTCGGGTGTCTCGAGGGAGAAGGTGCTCGCCTGCATGGCCCGACCCTAGTCCGCGGCCCGCTCCGGCGTCCCGGGGTCGCCCACGCGGACCCGTCCGGGCACCACCACCCGGGCGTCGACCCCGAGGACGGGCAGCCCGCCGTGCTGCTCGAGGTGCCGCAGCAGCCGGCTGCCGCGACGGCCGCTGCGGGGGTCGGCGTCGATGACGGCGCACCGCTCGATCCGCCCGACCACCTCCACCACCGCCGTGCCGAGGCGCAGGCGGGTGCCCGGCACGGGGTCGTCGTCCGCCTCGAGGGTCACGGTGGCCCGGAACCGCTCGTCGAGCGCGGCCGGGACGGTCGCCCCCGCCCCGCGCAGCCGCCCCGCCAGCCGGTCCAGCTCCCCGGTCGTCACCACGGACACGGGGGCACCCCACACGACCGCGCCCGGCTCGGTCGCGACGACCGTCGCGGGGAGCCCGAGGTATGCCGTGAGCGCGGCGTCGTGGGACCCGTCGAGCGGGCGCAGGGTGGCCGGGCGTCCCCAGTAGTCGCCCTCGACGGTGGTGCCGCCCTCCTCGGCGGCCTCGGCGGGGCCGGCGACGACGGTGCCGTCGGGCAGCCCCAGCCGCAGCACCCCGTCCGCGACCTCGGCCGTCACCCGTGCGAGCGCCGGGTGGTCGACGGTCCGCAGCACCCGGCCGGTGGACGGGTCGGCCACGGCATACCGCCGGTCGCCCTCGGGTCCGTCGACGGTGAGGTCCACCACCGGGCGCGACAGGTGCCGCGTGCCCTTGACGGCGGCGAAGCCCAGTCGACGTACGCGCACCGACCCAGCCTCGCACGCGCATGACCCGGCGGGCGCCGACGGACCGGACGACGTCCTGGGCGGACGACGCGGAGGAGCGTTGGGAGGGCTGGGCGGACGGCCCGGAGGGGGGCCCGGCGATGAGTTCCGGGGGCCACGCCGGTCTGGTTGGGTGACCCACGACCACACCGAGGAGACCCCATGGCCCGCACCGTCACCGCCCACCTGTTCCACGCCGTCAACGGCGTCGTCGAGGCGCCCAACGAGTGGCAGTTCGACGCCTTCGGCGAGGCCGAGGTGGCGACGCTCGGCCGCGCCATCGGTGGCGTGACCGACGTCGTCATGGGACGCCGGCTCTGGCAGGAGTGGTCCCAGTACTGGCCCACGGCGCAGGGCGACGACGAGTTCGCCGTGTTCATCAACGGGGTCCGCAAGCACGTCGTGTCCTCGACCCTGGACCCCGAGCCCGGCTGGAACAGCACGACCATCGCCGGCGACCCCGTGGCGTACGTCCGTGACCTCAAGGCCGGTGACGGCGGCGGCATCAGCGTCGTGGGCGGGATCGAGACGACCCGCAGCATGTTCCTCGCCGGCGTGGTCGACGAGCTCACCCTCACGACGCACCCGGCGGTCGGTGTCGGGCGGCGCCTGTTCGACGAGTCGGTGCCCGTGACCCGGCTCGAGCTCGTCCGCGGTGAGACCACGCCGGTCGGCAACGCGATGCTGACCTACCGGCTGCGTCCCCGGGGCTGACGCGTCCGGGCACCGTTCAATCCCGGGGGAGGCCGAGCAGCTCGTGCTCCGGCTCGCCCCCGGTCCACGGTGGGCGGACCCGGACGAGGTGGTCCGTGGCGAGGAAGGCCCGTCGCAGGTCCTCGGGCAGGTCGTCGAACGGCGAGCCCTGCGACCGGTGCAGCGCGATGGCCTCGAGCCGGGCGGCGTAGTGGTCGGAGGCGTCGAGCACGGTGGTCACCTCGGCATCCGGGGTGCCGATCGACGGGTTGCTCGTGTAGGCCGCCGCCGCGGCGTCCCCCTCGTGGTGGCGCACCCACTCCCGCATCAGCGACCGGGGCAGGGCATGCAGGTACAGGGGTGTGTCCGTGCCGTCGAGGACCGCGGCCACTGCGTCGCGGACGCGGAGGTGGTCACGGTGCCCGTCGCTGCCGTCGAGCGTGACGACCACGTCCGGGCGGGCGGGAGCCAGCACGTGCGCGAGCGACTCGACGACCTCGGCGAACGGCGCCCCGCTCAACGTGTCGGGTGCGCACGGGCCCTCCATCCCGGAGTCGAGGAAGTCGAGCAGCACCACGTCGTCGACGCCCAGCGACGAGGCCGCCGCGCGCAGCTCGGCCTCCCGGATGGCCGCCACCCCACCCGGGGGCACGTGCGCCCGCTCGTGCACCTCGCCGGCCTCCCCGCGCGTCGCGCAGACGACGACCGTGCGCACCCCGCGGGCCGCGGCACGCAGGAGCACCGACCCGCACGCGAAGGTCTCGTCGTCCGGGTGTGCCACGACCACGGCCAGCAGCGTCACGCGAGCCCCTCCACGAACTCCTCGATGGCATCGACCATCTCAGCAGGCACCTCGAACATCGGGAAGTGGCTCGCCGCCTCCAGCCGGCGCACGGAGAACCAGCCGTGCTCGCGGGCCCACGCCTGCTGGGCGGCGAGGAGTCCGGGGTCGGTCGGCTGGGCGTAGAGGTGCAGCACCGGGCACGGCTGCGTGGCGGCGAACGCCTCCAGCGGGACGGGGTGGCGCTCGAACCCGGCGGCGATCTCGCGCCCGGCGCGACGCCAGTGCTCCTGCCCGTAGGTGCCCATGTCGGCGACGTACCGCTGCAAGGCGGGCAGGTCGAGGCCGGCGGTCCACAGGTCCTGCAGGGCGGCACGGACCTCCTGCCAGGCGGGGGACTGCAGCCCGGCGAGTGCGTCGGCGAAGCCGGGCGGGGTGCCCAGCGGCATCCAGTCGAGCAGCACCACCCCCGGGACCCGCTCCGGCCCGAGCCGGTGCCGCAGCTCCAGTGCGGTCCACCCCGCGTGCGACAGGGCGACGGGGACGAACGCCTCGACACCGGCCGCGTCCAGGGTCGCCACGAGCGCGTCGGCCAGCTCCGCGCTGTCGTAGTCGCCGTGAGCCCGGGACTCACCGAGCCCCGGCAGGTCCACGGACACCGACCTGCGGTGCCGGGCGGACCGTTCGATGAGCGGGTCGAAGACGGTGCGGTCGCCGCACCAGCCGGGGACGAAGACCAGGGCGGGCCCCCCGCTGCCGAGGTCGGTCACGGGCAGGGGCTCGGCCTGCGCCGCCCCGGTGCGGAGGGCGGCTGCTCCGGTGCGGAGGGCGGCTGCTCCGGGGCGCAGGCCGGCTGTCGCGGGGCCGAGGGTGGGCGCGCTGGGTGAGCTGATCGTCATGGGCGGTCGGTCCTCTCTCATTACTGTCCTGTGCAGTATTTGAGATCAGGGTGATACTGCCCAGGGCAGCGTGTCAAGATGTCCCATGCCCAGCGCCCCCACCGGCACCTCCTACGCCGTCCTCGGCCTGCTCTCCCTGCGGTCCTGGACCACCTACGAGCTCGCCCAGCAGGTCCGGCGCAGCCTCAACTGGTTCTGGCCCCGGGCCGAGCGCAAGCTCTACCAGGAGCCCAAGGCGCTGGTGGAGCGCGGGCTCGCCACGGCACGCACCGAGCACACCGGCCGGCGGCCCCGGACCGTCTACACGATCACCCCGCAGGGCCGCGCGGCCCTGGCGCACTGGCTGGACCAGCCCCCGGCACCCCGGTCGGCCGAGTCCGAGGCGATGGTGAAGGTCTTCTTCGCCGACGCCGGGGACCTCGGCCAGCTGCGGACGACCCTGTCGCGGCAGGGCGAGGAGGCGGCCGAGCGGATCGAATCACTGGCCGCCATGGCGCAGGGATCGCTCGAGGAGACCGCCTTCCCCGAACGGCTGCACCTGAGCGCGCTGTCGCTGCGGCTTCAGCTCGAGCAGGAGCTGGCGGTGCTCCGCTGGACCCGGTGGGCGCGGGACCAGGTGGACTACTGGGAGTCGACCACCGACCCCGCGGGGTGGTCGGCCCCGGACAGCCTGGGCGAGCTGGTGGCGAGCGCCCGGGCCGCGCTGGCCGAGCACAGCCGGGGTTGAGCAGATCCTCAGGTGGCGCCCAGCCCCGCTGCAGTCCGACCCCCGACGATCGTGGCGTGGCGTGGACCGACCGTGTCGTGGTCCCGGGCCGCCTGCGGCTCCGGGGTCGTGCCGTCGCGCCCCTGCTCGTCGCGGTGCTCGCGGTGGCCGGTGCGGTGGGGCTGGCACGCCTCGACGACCAGCCGCTCTGGTACGACGAGGTCGCCTCGGCCTGGGCGTCCTCGCTGAGCTGGGTGCGCCTGGACGCGCTGCTGGGCGTGACCGACGCCAACATCGGGCCGTACTACGCCCTCCTGCACCTGTGGCGTGACGTCATCGGCGCCGCCGACTGGACGCTGCGCCTGCCGAGCGTGGTCGGGTTCGTCGCGACCGTCCTGCTGACGGCGCGGCTGGGCCAGCGCTGGCTCGGCCCCCGGGCCGGGCTGCTGCCGGCGCTGTTCGTCGCCGTCCACCCCTTCGCCGTGGCGTACGCGCGCGACGCCCGCCCGTACGCCCTGGTCACCGCGACGGTGCTCGGCTCGACCCTGCTCGCGGTCCGCCTCCGCGACCTCCCACCCGACGACCCGGCACGGCGTCGCGCCTCCGTCCTCTACGTGCTGGCGGCCTCGACCTCCGTGGTGCTGCACCTGTATGCCGTCCTCGTCCTGGGTGTGGTGGCGCTCGCCCTGCTGCCTGCCGGCGGCCGCGAACGGCGGCGCTGGCTCGCCGTGAACGTCCCCGTCGGCGTCGTGACCGCGGTGGTGCTCGCGGTCTCCCTGCGCCAGCGCGGCCAGCTCGCGTGGGTGCCGCCGATCACCCCGTCCTCACTCGTCGGCGGGGCGTCACTGCTCGCCGGCGGGCCGCTCGTGCTCGCGGCGACCGTCGTGGCCGCACTGGTGCTGGTCCGGTCCCAGGTGTTCGAGCGGCGCACCACCCTGCTGCTGCTCGGGGTCCTCGTCGTGCCGATCGCCGCGCTCGCCGCCGCCAGCGTCGTGGCGCCGACGTTCGTCCCGCGCTACCTCGAACCCGTCGTGCCCTTCCAGTCCCTGGTCCTCGCCGGCGCCGTCGTCACCCTGCGCCACCGGGCGGCCCGGCTGGTGGCTGCCGGTGCCACCGCAGCCGTCCTCGCCGTCGGGACCCTCTCGGTCGTGACGGCGTCCTACCAGCACGAGGACTACCGGCTCGCCAGCTCCGAGCTGCTGTCCCGGGCCCGTCCGGGCGACGGGGCGGTGTGGGCCGACACCTCGGTGCGGCTGGGCATGTCGTACTACCTGCGGCGCGAGGAGGCAGCCACCGGCGACCGGCTGCCCGTCCCCACCGACGTCCTCGCCCTGCCCCGCGGGCACACCGTCGGGTTCCGGGTGCCGCAGGCCACCGGTGCTGCGGCCACGCGCACCGAGGACCGCTACCGGCGCGTGTGGGTCGTCTCCTACGCCGGCCGGCCGCTGCCCTCGATCGACCCGCGGTTCCGCTGCGAGCCCGGCACGCCCCACGGCGGGCTCGTCGTGCGGCTGTGCGTCAACACGGGCAGCACCGCCTGAGCCGGACCGGTTGCCGGCGCCCGTTCCGCCGGGTCGACGCCGCGGTCAGGCCTGGTGGCGCCGGCGCGACTGCGCCGCGCGGTCGGCGACGTCGGACGCCGGCACCGGGCGGCCGCCGGCCGACCAGTCCTCGGGGTCCGCGGCATACATGAGCCCGTATGCCGCCGTGTCCGGCTGGGTGCGCCACCCCTCGGCCAGCGCGCCGAGGTCGACCGTGTCGTAGCCGACCTCGTCGAGCAGCCGGGTGACGGTGCCCTTGGCGGCGCGGTCGTCGCCGGCGATCGCCAGCGCACTGCGGTCGGGTGCCCCCGACGGCCGGCCCAAGGTCGCGAGGTGCTCGAAGTAGATGTTGTTGAACACCTTGACGACGCTCGACTCCGGCAGGTGCTGCTGGAGGAGCTCGGAGGAGGTCGTGGACTCGTCGTCGAGCTCGGGGAACGAGCCGTCCCGCTGCGGGTAGTAGTTCATCGTGTCGATGACGACCTTGCCGCGCAGTGGCTCGACGGGGACGTCCCGCAGGGCACGCAGGGGGATCGTCACCACGACGACGTCACCCGCCTCTGCGGCCTCCTGCGTCGTGCCCGCCCGGGCTCCGGGGCCCAGCTCGGCGACCAGGTCCGCCAGGGTCTGCGGGCCGCGGCTGTTGCTCATCACCACCTGGTGACCGGCCGCCAGCGCGAGCCGGGCGACGGTGCCGCCGATGTGACCACTGCCGATGAAGCCCCACGTCGTCATGAGCGGTGCAACTGCGGTCCCCGTGCCGGCATTCCGGGCGAGCACCGTCGGCAGCACCTCGGGTGACCAAAGGCCCTTCGTGCCGCGGCACCACGCCCCGAGGCTGGACCCAGCAGGACGGACCCGGGAGGAGTCGGCAGATGAGCACGGTCGAGCGAAGGGTCCGCCCGCAGCGCCGCCACGGCGAGCCGGACCGGCACCTGGTCACCTGGTCCTGGCTGGTGCTCCTGGCCCTGCCGCTGTCCTTCGCCGCCGGGTTCGTCGCGGCGTACCTGCCCTACGCGTTCACCGACTGGCAGGAGACCGACCCGACACCCCTGTGGTTCGCCCTGCTGGTGGCCGTGCTGGGCATCGGCGTCACCTGGGTCCCGGTCGGGGTCTCGGGTGTCCTGGCCCGACGTGCGCTGTTCGCCGGCCGGACGGCCGCGTGGGCGCCCCTGCTGGTCGACGTCCTGCTGACCATCGGCGCCGTCTCGTGGATCGTGATCAGCGTCTGAGCCCACGCTTCGGGGCTCAGGTCGTCAGTCACCAGCATGTGGATCCGCGTCTCCACGCCGGCGAACCGGCGGGCCCGGGTGCGCAAGGGGGGAGCCGTCGGTCGGTCGCAGAGCGACCTTCCTCCTCCCAAATCCCGCCGTGCCGTCCGGACGCGAGAACGATGGGCCCCTCGGAAACGACGATGGGCCCCGACCGTGAAGGTCGGGGCCCATCGTTCTCGCGTGCGCAAGGGGGGAGCCGTCGCGGCTCGTTCCTCGCCGCTCCTCCCAAATCCCGCAGTGTCACCAAGTGAACGAAGAAGGACCCCGACGAAAAGCGTGTCGGGGTCCTTCTTCGTTCAGTGCGCAAGGGGGGATTTGAACCCCCACGCCCGTAAGGACACTGCCACCTGAAGACAGCGCGTCTGCCGTTCCGCCACTTGCGCGTGGACGGCCCCCATTGTGGGGTACGTCCCCACCGTTCGCCAAACCGGGTGGCCAGCGGGCGCACATCTGCGGACGACCCTCCGCACGGCGGCACGGCTCCACCCGGCCGACCCGGTTACGATCGTGTGCCGGACACACGGAAGGAGTGCGAGCGGTGGGACTGTTCGACCGCGTCGAGCGACGCCTCGAGCGCGCCGTCAACGGTGCCTTCGCACGCGCCTTCAAGTCCGAGGTGCAGCCGGTCGAGATCGCGAGCGCGATCCGCCGCGCCATGGACGACCGGGCCGCCATCCTCGGCCCCGGGCGCACCATCGTCCCCAACCTGTACACCGTCGAGCTCTCCGACACCGACTACGACCGTCTCGGCGGCTACGACGAGGAGCTCGAGAACGAGCTCATCGCCGCCGCCCAGGAGCACGCCGAGTCCCAGCGCTACCAGCCCGGCGGCCCGATCCAGGTCTCCTTCTCCAGCGCCAACGACCTCGAGACCGGTGTCTTCCGGCTGCGGACCTCCACCGCACGCCGACCCGGCGCCGCCCCCAGCCGCGCCGCCTCCACGCCCGCGCCCTCCGCGCCGGCACCCTCGGCACCGGCACCCGTGCCCCCGCCGATCTCGGCCCCGGACGCCGACGGCCTCGAGGCCACCCAGCGCCAGGCGCCGGTCCAGCCGGCACCGCCCCGCCGCACCAACCCGGCCGACCGGCCGTGGCTCGACGTCGACGGCGAGCGCTACCCCCTCATGGGTGCCATCACCGTGCTCGGCCGCGACGACAGCGCCGACATCATCCTCGACGACCCCGGCATCTCCCGGCGCCACAGCGAGATCAGGGTCACCCACGACGGTCCGCACCTGGTCGTGAGCATCCGCGACCTCGGCTCGACCAACGGCACGTTCGTCAACAGCGAGAGGATCAGCAGCCAGCGCCTGTCCGACGGGGACCGGATCACGGTGGGCCGCACCTCTGTCGTCTACCGCGCCGGTCGGCGGTGATGTCCCCGCATGAGTGAGCTCACCCTGACGATCATCCGCCTCGGCCTGCTCGTCCTCCTGTGGGTCTTCGTGTTCAGCGTCGTCGGCGTGCTGCGCGGTGACCTCTACGGCACCCGCGTCATGAGCCGCACCCCCCGCAAGCCGGCGCGTCCCGCGCGCGGGCCTGCTACGCCGCCTGCCCGCGAGCAGCCCCGCCCGGCCAAGCGGCAGCCGCACTCCACCGCCCCCCGCACCCTCGTCGTCACCCAGGGTTCGCTCACCGGCACCTCGTTGCCGCTGCGCGAGGCCGGCACGGTGATCGGGCGCAACCCTGAGTGTGCCCTCGTCCTCGACGACGACTTCGCCAGCGGGCGGCACGCCCGGGTGTTCCACCGCGACGGCGCCTGGTTCGTCGAGGACCTCGGCTCGACGAACGGCACCTGGCTCGGCACCCAGCGGCTCACCGAGCCCGTCCGCGTCGAGGCCGGCACCAGCCTGCGCATCGGCAAGACCGTCCTCGAGCTGCGGCGATAGGCAGCGACCACGATGCCCTTCGCGTTCAACTACGCCGCCCGCTCCGATGTCGGGATGGTGCGGTCGGAGAACCAGGACTCCGGGTATGCCGGGTCCCGGCTGCTCGCCATGGCCGACGGGATGGGCGGGCACGCCGGGGGCGACATCGCCTCCTCCGTGGTCATCGGCGCGCTCGTCGACCTCGACGACGAGGCGCACGGGTCCGCCGAGGCGAGCAAGGCGCTGCTCGAGCGGATCGAGCGGGCGAACGCCGAGCTCGCCGACATGGTCCGCAGCGACCCCAGCCTGCACGGCATGGGCACGACGCTCATCGCGATCCTGCGCTCGCGCAACAAGCTGGTCCTCGCGCACATCGGCGACTCCCGCGCCTTCCTCGTCCGCGACGGCGAGGTCACCCAGATCACCAAGGACCACTCGTTCGTCCAGAGCCTGGTCGACGAGGGCCGGATCACGGCGGACGAGGCGATCGGCCACCCGCAGCGGTCCCTGGTCACCCGGGTCCTCACCGGTGCACCCGACGACGAGCCCGACATCGCCGTCCGCGAGGCCCGGGTCGGCGACCGCTACCTCATCGCCTCCGACGGCCTCACCGACTACGTGGCGGCCGACACCGTCGCCGAGGTGCTCACCGCCGGCGAGTCCCCGGGCCGCACCGCCGACCGGCTCGTCGAGCTCGCCCTCAAGGCCGGTGCCCCGGACAACGTCACGATCGTCATCGGTGACGTCCTCGACGCCACGCGCGCGCAGGACGCCCCGACGCAGCCGCAGATCGTCGGGGCGGCAGCCTCCCGCAGCGGACGCAGCGGCACGCGCCCGATCCCGCTCACCCCCGCCGGCAAGGCGGCCGCCCTCGCCCGCGAGGCAGCGGGTGAGGAGGAGGACGACGACGGTGTCCCCCTGGCCGAGGAGGGACCGGCGGGACCGGGACGGTGGGTGCGCAGGCTCGCCCTTCTGCTCGTCGTCCTCGTGGTGATCGGCGGCGGCGCGTACGCGGCATACGCCTGGACCCAGCGCCAGTGGTTCGTCGGGGCGCACGGCGGGCAGGTCGCAGTCTTCCAGGGCGTGTCGCAGAACATCGGCCCGGTGACGTTGTCGCACGTCGACCAGCAGACCGACGTGCAGGTCGCGGACCTGCCGGACTTCTACCGCAACAAGGTCCAGTCGACCGTCTCGACCGACACCCGCAAGGCCGCCGAGACGCTGGTGGAGCAGCTGCGGATGGAGGCCTCCCGCTGCGCTGTGGCGCGCGCGACCGGTGGCGAGTGCGACGGGTCCGGCTCGACCACCCCGACGCCGTCGACCAGCACCACGACAACTCCGAGCACGTCGGGCAGCCCCACCAGCAGCCCGTCGACCACCGCCACACCATGACGACCGTCTCGAGCCACCCCCCGCGCACCCGCCGCAACGTCGAGCTGGTGCTCTTGCTGCTGGCCGTGGGCATCGTCGTGCTGGCCTACGTCAACGTCTCGCTCGCCGTCAGCGGCAGCGTCCCACCCGGCCTGACCACCCAGGTGGCCGGGCTGCTGGTGCTCGCCGTCGGCTTCCACCTGCTGCTGCGCTGGAAGGCCGCGTACGCCGACCCGCTGCTGCTGCCGATCGTGACCCTGCTCAACGGCCTCGGCCTCGTCATGATCCACCGGCTCGACCTCGCGCACGGGCGCACCCTCGGCGAGGGGCTGGCGCTCAAGCAGCTCACCTGGAGCGCGCTGTCGGTCGCGATCGCCGCCGGGGTCATCTGGTTCCTGCGCGACCACCGGGTCCTGCGCCGCTACACCTTCACGGCGGCAGTGGCCGCGTTCGTCCTGCTGGTCATGCCGCTGGTGCCGGGCATCGGGCGGTCGGTCTACGGCTCGCGCATCTGGATCGGCCTGGGGCCGTTCACCTTCCAGCCCGGCGAGGTCGCCAAGATCCTGCTGGCGATCTTCTTCGCCGGCTACCTCGTGCAGACCCGTGACGCCCTGTCGCTGGCGGGGCGCAAGGTCCTCGGCCTGACCCTGCCGCGCGGGCGCGACCTCGGCCCGATCCTCGTGGCGTGGGTGCTGTCGCTCGGCGTGCTCGTCTTCGAGACGGACCTCGGCTCCTCGCTGCTGCTGTTCGGCCTGTTCGTCGCCATGCTCTACGTCGCGACCGAGCGGGTCTCGTGGATCGCGATCGGCATGACGCTGTTCTGCGCCGGCGCCTACGTCGCGTACCTGATCTTCGGCCACGTGCAGGAGCGGGTGCAGCTGTGGCTCGACCCGTTCGCGCCCGGCCAGTCCGACCAGGTCGCCAAGGGCCTCATGGGGATGGCCGCGGGAGGCCTCCTCGGCACCGGGCTGGGTCGCGGACGTCCCGACCTCACGTACTTCGCCGAGTCCGACTTCATCGTGCCGAGCTTCGGCGAGGAGATCGGGCTGATCGGCGTCTTCGCCCTGCTGATCTGCTACGTCCTCATCGTCGAGCGCGGCATGCGCACGGCGATCGGCGTGCGCGACGGCTTCGGCAAGCTGCTCGCCGCGGGCCTGGCGTTCTCCGTGGCCCTGCAGTGCTTCGTCGTCGTCGGCGGTGTCACGCGGGTCATCCCGCTGACCGGCCTGACCATGCCGTTCCTGTCCTACGGAGGGTCGTCCCTGCTGGCCAACTGGTCGCTCGTCGCGCTGCTGCTGCGGATCAGCGACCGCGCCCGTCGCCCGGTGGCCGAGGTGCCGGAGGGGCCCAGCGCCGCGGCGGAGGCCCGCACGGAAGTGGTGCCGGTCCGGTGAACGCCCCCATCCGCCGCCTGTCGACCGTCGTCGCGCTGCTGTTCAGCGCGCTGCTGGTGTCGACGACCCTCATCCAGTTCGTCCAGGCCAAGTCGCTCAACGAGCGCCCCGACAACCGCCGCACCCTGCTCGCGACGTATGCGCGCGAGCGCGGCCAGATCCTCGTGGGCGGGGCCCCCATCGCCAAGTCCGTCCCCTCGAAGGACGAGCTCAAGTGGCTGCGCACGTACCCGAGGAAGGACCTGTACGCCCACGTCACGGGCTACTACTCGTTCACGTACGGCGCGGGCGGCGGCATCGAGGGCGCCGAGGACTCGCTGCTGTCCGGGGCCTCCGACAAGCTCTTCTACCGCCGGGTCTCCGACATCCTCACCGGCAAGGAGCAGACCGGCGCCAGCCTCGAGCTGACCCTCGACGCCAAGGCCCAGGCCGCGGCCGACAAGGCCCTGGGGAAGCAGCGCGGTGCCGTCGTCGCGCTCAACCCCAAGACCGGTGAGGTGCTCGCGCTCGTCAGCCACCCGTCGTACGACCCCTCCGTCCTCAGCAGCCACGACACCGCCAAGGTCGTCGCCGCCTGGAAGCAGCTGAACGGCGACCCCGACCGGCCCATGGTCGACCGCGCCATCGCCGGCAACCTGTACCCGCCGGGCTCGACCTTCAAGGTCGTCACGACCGCGGCCGCGCTGGAGTCGGGGAAGTTCACCGAGGAGAGCCAGATCCCCGGCCCGGCCACGCTCGACCTGCCGCAGACGACGGTGAACCTGCCCAACGACGACCGCCGGCCCTGCGGACCGAACAACAAGACCTCCCTGACGCACGCCCTCGAGATCTCGTGCAACACGGCATACGGCTGGCTCGGCATGCAGGTCGGGGCCGACGCGTTCCGCGCGCAGGCGGCCAAGTTCGGCATCGGCGACCGGCTCTCGATCCCCATGTCCGTGACGCCGAGCAGCGTCCCGGCCCAGCTCAACGAGCCGCAGCTGGCGCAGTCCGCCATCGGCCAGTACGACGTGCGGGTCACCCCGCTGCAGATGGCCATGGTCGCCGCGGCCATCGCCAACAAGGGCATCGTCATGAAGCCCTACCTCGTCTCCAAGGTGACCTCCTCCGACCTCGAGACCATCGACGAGGCCCAGCCCGAGCAGCTGTCCCAGGCCGTCTCCGCGAACACCGCCGCGGCCCTCACGCGGATGATGCAGACGGTCGTGAAGTCGGGCACCGGCACCGCCGCGCAGATCAGCGGGGTGGACGTCGCCGGCAAGACCGGCACCGCCCAGCACGCCACCGGCGCGGCCCCGCACGCGTGGTTCATCTCCTTCGCGCCCGCCGAGGACCCCAAGGTCGCGGTCGCGGTCGTCGTCGAGGACGGCGGCAACGCCGGCAGCGAGGCCTTCGGCGGACGCGTCGCCGCCCCCATCGCCAAGGCCGTCATGGAAGCGGTGCTGGGCAAGTGAGCTTCGAGACCGGGCAGGTCCTGGCGTCGCGCTACCACCTCACCGAGCGCATCGCGGCCGGCGGCATGGGGGAGGTCTGGCGCGCCCACGATGCCACCCTCGACCGCGACGTCGCCGTCAAGGTGCTGCGCCCGGACGGCTCGGACGACGAGGCCTTCGTCGAGCGGTTCCACGCCGAGGCACGGCACAGCGGTGGCCTCAGCCACCCCAACATCGGCACCGTGCACGACTTCGGCGACGACTCCGGCACGGCATACCTCGTCATGGAGCTGCTCGAGGGCGAGCCGCTGTCGACGATCATCCGCGAGCGCGCACCCCTGCCGCAGGACGAGGTGCGCGACATCCTCGTCCAGACCGCCCGGGCGCTCCAGGCCGCGCACGAGGCCGGGGTCGTGCACCGCGACGTCAAGCCCGCCAACATCGTCGTCAACGCCGACGGGTACGCCAAGCTCACGGACTTCGGCATCGCCCGGGCGCTCAACGAGGCGCCGATGACCCAGACCGGGGAGGTCCTGGGCACCCCGCACTACCTGTCGCCCGAGCAGGCGCAGGGCGAGCCCGCCGGCCCGCTGAGCGACGTCTACGCCCTGGCGGTGGTCGGGTACGAGATGCTCACCGGACGGCGTCCGTTCTCCGGCGACACCATGGTGACCACCGCCCTCGCGCACGTCAGCCAGCCGGCCCCGCAGCTGTCGGACGAGATCCGCGAGCCGCTGCGCACCACCGTCATGGCGGCGCTCGCCAAGGACCCCGCCAAGCGTCCCCCGAGCGCGGCCGAGTTCGCCGCCGCCCTCTCCCTCCCGGACGGCGAGGTGCCCGAGGAGCTCCTCCCGGGGGCCCGCTCGGCCGTCTCCCCGGTCGTGGCCGGTGCGCCGGGCCTGGCACCGGACGAGGCGCTGCCCACCTCCGTGCTCGTCACCACCCCCGCCCAGGCCGCCCTGCGCCTCACCGAGAGCACGGTGGAGCACGACACCCGGCGACGGCGACCCGCGTGGCTGCTCCCCGTGGCCGGGCTCGCCGCCGTCCTGCTCGTCCTGGTCGTCGTGCTGGCGCTCGGCGGCCGAGCCGGGGGCTCCACCTCGGGACCGACCAACCCCACGCCGGGCAGCGGCGTCACCACAGGGGCGACCTCGTCACCCACGACGACCGCCGCCCCCACGACCACCACGCCGACGACCGCACGACCCGCAGCCAGCCGACCCCAGCCGCCGCCCGCGCACCACCCGGGCAAGGGCAAGGGCAAGGGAGAGAAGAAGAAGTGATCGCACGACAGGTCCTCGGGGGCCGCTACGAGGTCGGCGAGCTCCTCGGCCGAGGTGGCATGGCCGAGGTGCACCTCGGGCACGACACCAGGCTCGGCCGCCCCGTGGCGATCAAGATGCTGCGTTCCGACCTCGCGCGGGACAGCTCCTTCCTCGTCCGCTTCCGGCGCGAGGCCCAGTCCGCGGCGGGCCTCAACCACGCCTCGATCGTCGCCGTCTACGACTCGGGTGAGGACACCGTCACCGAGGCCGGTGGCGCCACCCGGCCCGCCCCGTACATCGTCATGGAGTACGTCGAGGGGCAGACCCTGCGCCAGCTCCTGCAGGAGCGCTCGCCGCTCGACCCGTCCGAGGCCGCCCGCATCACCGAGGGGGTCCTGGACGCCCTCGCGTACAGCCACCGGATGGGCATCGTCCACCGCGACATCAAGCCGGCCAACGTCATGGTCGGCCGGCACGGCGAGGTCAAGGTCATGGACTTCGGCATCGCCCGCGCCATGGCCGACGCCAACGCGACGATGACCCAGACCCAGGCCGTCATCGGCACCGCCCAGTACCTCTCGCCCGAGCAGGCGCAGGGCAAGCACGTCGACGCCCGCTCGGACCTGTACTCCACCGGCTGCCTGCTCTTCGAGCTGCTCACCGGGCGGCCGCCGTTCCAGGCCGACTCGCCGGTCGCCATCGCCTACCAGCACGTCGAGCAGGCGCCCCTGCGCCCGTCGGCGCTCAACCCCGACGTCCCGCCGGCGCTGGACGCCGTGGTGCTGCACGCCCTCGCCAAGGACCGCGAGGCCCGCTACCAGGACGCGACGGCCTTCCGCGCGGACCTGCAGGCGGCGCGGCTCGGCCGGCCGATCAGCGACGGGGCACGCGGCACCGCGGCGGTCGCCGGCGCCGCCGCCACCGTGGCGATGGCCCCCCTGTCCGCCGCGGCCACGACGGTGATCCCCACCCAGGCCGGGTATGCCGGGACGCCGGCGGCCGAGCACGGCAACACCGCGACGCTGCCGGCCATCGGCCACGACCCGGACGACGAGCCACGCAGGCGACGTGGCTTCGCCTACGTGCTGCTGCTGCTCGCGGTGGTCGGCGCGCTCGCCCTGCTCGTGCTCGCCGGCAAGTCGCTGCTCAACCGCGCACCGGACACCACCGCGACGGTCACGGTGCCCGGCGTCGTGAACCTGCCGGTGGAGACGGCCGAGGCCAGGATCCGGGCGGCCGGGCTCGTGCCGGAGCGGATGGACGTCGCCAGCCCCAAGGACGTCGGCACGGTCGTCGACCAGAACCCCGGCGACGGCGAGAAGGCCCCCAAGGGCAGCCAGGTCCAGCTCAGCGTCTCCAAGGGACCCGACACGGTGCAGCTGCCGGACCTCAAGGGCTACGGGGAGGACGAGGCCCGCACCGCGCTGGCCAACCTCGACCTCAAGGTGGCCTCGGAGACCAAGACCGTCGACGACTCCGGCGTGGACAAGGGCAAGGTCGTCGAGACCTCACCGGCCGCCGGGGCGACGGTGTCCGCGGGCAGCGAGGTCGTGCTGACCCTGTCGTCGGGCAAGGTGACCGTGCCCGACGTGGTCGGTCGCACCCGCAACGACGCCTCGGACGCCCTGAGCCAGAAGGGCCTGAACATCAAGACGGTGTTCAAGGAGAGCACCGAGCCCGAGAACACCGTCATCGCGCAGAGCATCAAGGCCGACACCAAGGTCGACGACGGGACGACGATCACCATCACGGTGGCGCAGGCCCCCACGCCGACGCCGACCACCACGACGACGACCCCCACCACGCCGCCCACGACGACGACCACGACCCCCACGCTGCCGACGCTGCCCACCACACCGCCGGCCTCCTGAGGCCGGCCGGACAGGCCAGGCGGGGCGGGCGCTGCGTCGTCAGTCGCCGGCGGCGACGACCCGCGCGACACCCTCGGCGTCGCGCACGAGCGGGCTGAGCCCGGCCGAACGCTCCACGGCGTCGGCCAGCCCGCACAGGGCCAGCCAGTTCGCCAGGATCCGGTGGCCGCCCTCGGTGAGGACGCTCTCGGGGTGGAACTGCACGCCGTGCAGGGGCAGGTCCCGGTGGCGGGCGGCCATGATGATCCCCGACTCCGTGTGGCCGTTCGGCACCAGCTGGTCCGGCACCGTGGCCGGGTCGATGGTGAGCGAGTGGTACCGCGTCGCCGTGAACGGCGACGGCAGCCCCTCGAGCACGCCGGTGCCGTCGTGCAGGACCCGCGAGGTCTTGCCGTGCAGCAGCTCGGGCGCGCGGCCCACCGTGGCGCCGAGCACGACGCCGAGCGCCTGGTGGCCGAGGCAGACGCCGAGCATGGGCTGGGCGCGCTCACCGCAGGCCTCGATCATGGCCATCGACACCCCGGCCTCCTCGGGCGTCCCGGGGCCGGGGGAGACGAGGACGCCGTCGAACTCCTGCGCGGCGGCCGGGCTGATGGCGTCGTTGCGCACCACCTCGCACTGCGCGCCGAGCTGCTGGAGGTAGCCGACGATGGTGAAGACGAACGAGTCGTAGTTGTCGACGACCAGGACGCGGGTCATGCTGCCGCCACCTCCGAGACGATGACGTGGGCGGGCCCGGACGCGCCGTCCACGGTGTTGTCGTTGAACGGCATCGACGGTGCGATGCGGGGGAAGAGCCACAGGAAGCAGAACGCGACCACGGCGGCGAGCAGCACGAGCGCCAGCAGCACCCGCACGACGAGGGGGCCGGGCAGGGCGCGCCAGATCGCGGCATACAACATCGGTCAGTCCCCCTTCGGGGCGGCGAGGGTGCCCACGGGCAGGCCCTTCGCGCGCGGGTAGGTGTGGTCCAGCTCGGCGAAGACGACGTACCGCTGCGCCGCGCTGTACTTGGGGTGGCAGGCGGTCATCGTCATCCAGCGGCCGGTCGGCTTCGCGCCGGGCTTGTCGGGCACGGGGGCGATGACCCGCACGGCGGTGGGGTCGACGATCTCGTGCCGCCGCACGACGTAGACGCTGTAGGCCTGCGCCGTCTCGACGACGATCTTGTCGCCCGGGCGCAGGCGGTCGATGTCGTGGAACGGGCGCCCGTAGGTGGTGCGGTGGCCGGCGACGGCGAAGTTGCCCACGGCGCCGGGGGCCGCGGTCCCCGTGTAGTGCCCGACCCCCTCCTGCAGGATGTCCAGGCTGGTGCCCTCGAGCACCGGGCGGGCGTAGTCGGCGCCGAGCCGCGGGATGCGCAGGATCGCGAAGGCCTTGCCGAACGGGACCGCCCTGGGGGTCTCGCTCGCCGGTGCGGCCGAGCGCCCGGTACCGAAGTCGCGGGTCAGCGCGTGCACCGTGTCGCCCTGCACCCGGTTCGCGGTGACGTCGGTCCACCACAGCTGCCAGGCCACGAAGAGGAGCAGCAGGGCGCCGGCCGTCACGAGCAGGTCGCCGACGATGCCGAGCGACCAGCGCAGGGCCTTCACGAGCCGGTCCTGGCGAACTGCAGGTTGATCGAGCCGGCGTAGGCGGGGAAGGTCTGCTGCGGCCTGGTCTGCAGGTCGTAGCCGAGCCCCACGGCGTCGACGTACTGGCGGTAGATCTGGACCGCGGGGCTGGTGTTGAGCGCAGCGCGCAGCGCCATCGGGTCACCCATCGCGGTGATGACGTACGGCGGGGAGTAGACCCGGCCCTGCAGGATCAGGGTGTTGCCCACGCACCGCACCGCGCTGGTGGAGATGACCCGCTGGTCCATGAGCATCATGGCCTCGGCGCCGCCCTGCCACAGGGCGTTGACCACGGCCTGCACGTCCTGCTGGTGCACGACGTAGTCGTCCACGGTGAACCCGTCGGGCAGCGGGTCGGGCACGTTCTTGGCGTCGGTGAGCGTGACCTTCACGGTCGGGCCGGTGACCGCCTCGGTGCCGGCCTCCAGCTGCAGCTTGTCCGCCTGCCGGGTCAGCTGGGTGACGCGCAGGTCGCCGGGCGCCTGCTTCGCCGAGAGCTGGTCGACCTGCGTGCGCAGCGTGCCAACCTGCTGGGCGGCGAGGGCGTTGGTGCGGGTGTGCTCGCGGATGAGGCCGGGCAGGTCCGAGGTCGAGGACCGCAGGTCGGTGCCCTTGGCGGTCGCGGCGCTGGTCGCGAAGAGGATGCCGGCACCCAGCGCCACCAGCGGGACGAGCGCGGACCAGGGCGTCGGGCGGCGGGTCAGCCACGTCAGCTTCTGGTCCGGCATGGCACTACGCTATGCCACACGTCACGGCGGCCCGAACGCCGCTCGAACTCGCAAGGAGTGAACCCGTGCCGGAGTCCAAGGGCCGCGAGAAGCGCGCCTACACCCCGCCCAGCAAGCCCGCGAAGCCGAAGGTCGGCAACCCGGCGTGGTTCGTCCCCGTGATGCTCACCCTCATGGTCGTCGGTCTGCTGTGGATCGTCGTCTTCTACATCACCTCCCAGCGCTTCCCGATCGAGTCGCTCGGCCGGTGGAACCTCGGCATCGGTTTCGGCCTCATGCTCGTCGGCTTCGGGATGACCACCCGCTGGCGCTGAGCCGTCCACGGCGTTGTCCACAGACACGCAGTTGTCCACAGGGTTGTTCACAGCTGGGGACAGAATGACAGGCGTGTAATACGTCCGGGGTAGGAGCCGCGGCTCCACCACGCGGCCGAGGACGAAGGTCCCCAACCCGGGCGTATGCCGCGCCCCACACGCAGGTCTGCGCACAGACCTCCGTACCACTGCGCTCGGATCCGCTCTCTGCGCACAGGGACGGACGTGTGTGCACAGACGCGCGGTGAGAAGGGACGAACGCGGGGGTATGCCGTGCCGGCGGGCGGGCCGGGCCAGGCGTCCGCGTCAGCCGCCGAGGAAGACCTGGGTGGGATCCGGGGTGAGTGCGTACTTGCCCACGGCCAGCACGACGAGCACGACCAGCACGCCCGCGAGCGCCGGCCACTGGTAGCGGCGGCTCTCGCGGCCGTTGAGGCCCACCAGCACGGCGGCGCACGCGGCCCCCGTGAGCAGGCCGCCGAGGTGCGCCTGCCAGGCGATGCCCGGCACGACGAACCCGATCACGGCGTTGATGCCGATGGTCGCCCAGATCCCGCCGTTGGACAGGCCGAGCTTGCGGTTGACGACGACGAGGGCGCCGAACAGGCCGAAGACGGCACCCGACGCCCCGACCGCGGCCGTGAACCAGTTGGTGCCGCCGACCAGCTGGCCGCCGACGACCTGCGGCGGGGTGCTCAGCAGCAGGTAGCAGACGCCGCCGCCGATGGCCGACACGAGGTACACGGCGGCATACCGGACCCCACCGAGCAGCCGCTCGAGGTACTGCGCGCCCACCACCCACAGCGCGAGCATGTTGAACAGGATGTGAGTGATCTGGCTGGGGCTGTGGGCGAAGGCCGAGGTGAGGAACCGCCACGGTTCCGTGCGCCCGAGCGCCGGCACGAACCCGATGTCGCGGGTCAGCCCGGGGACGGCGAGCTGGAGCACGTAGACGAGCACGCACAGGCCGACGATCGCGTAGGACACGACCGGGGCGGCGTTGGGGCGGCCGCCGAGGACGGTCCGGGTCGAGCGGACCGTGCGGGCCTGCTCGCGGACACAGTCGACGCACTGCACCCCGACCGCCGCCGGGCGCTGGCACTCCGGGCACACCGGGCGCTGGCAGCGCTGGCAGCGCACGTACGACACGCGGTCGGGGTGGCGCGGACAGACCGGCGGCGCCTCCTGCTGCGAGGAGGCGCCGGGGGTCGGTGGCTCGGTCATGCGGGACCTTCCGGGTCGGGGCGCTCCGGCCGGCTCTGGGTCGGGGACACCGGGACCGGTCGGGTCGGCTCAGTCGTTGACGACGACCTGTTCGATGACAACGTCCTCGACCGGCTTGTCGTTCGCACCGGTGCGCACGTTCGCGATCTTGTCGACGACCTCACGGCTCGGGCCGTCGGCCACCTCGCCGAAGATGGTGTGCTTGCCCTGCAGCCAGGTGGTCGGGCCGACCGTGATGAAGAACTGCGAGCCGTTGGTGCCCTTGCCCATGCGCTTGCCGGCGTTGGCCATGGCGAGCATGTAGGGCTTGGTGAAGTCCTTGTCGGGGCTGATCTCGTCGTCGAAGGTGTACCCCGGGCCGCCGAACCCCTGACCGAGCGGGCAGCCGCCCTGGATCATGAAGCCGGGGATGATGCGGTGGAAGACCAGGCCGTCGTAGAACGGGGTCGGGTTGGAGCGGCCGGCGTCGTCGCGGTACTCCTGCTCGCCCTTGGCCAGGCCGACGAAGTTCTGCACCGTCTTCGGCGCGTGGTCGGGGAACAGGGTGACCTTGATGTCGCCGTGGTTGGTCTTGAGGGTGACGTCCATGGCGGTCATCCTGTCACGCCGCGCCACGCACGGCCGACCGAGCCCGCCGACGCCCCCGCCACGGCGTCCACCACCCGGCCGGACCGGGGACACGGGCTTGCCGACCAGCCGAAACACGGCAGGATGGACACGAAGACGATGTCCGCGACAGCCCACAGGAGGCACGGTGTTCCGCACCAAGACCACGACTGAGAAGGCCACGGAGGCCGTCCAGCAGACGGCCCACGACGCAGCGGACTACGCGGGCGCCCTCAAGGAGCGCGTGGTCCCGGCCGCGGAGGCCGCGCGAGACGCTGCGACCTCGGCGAAGGACTGGGCCGGCCCGCACGTGGAGGCGGCCCGCGACTGGGCCAAGCCGAAGGTCGACCACGGGATCGAGGTCGCCGCGCCCAAGCTCCAGGGTGCGGTGGAGGGCCTGGCACCCAAGGTCGACAGCGCGCGCGACACGATCGTCGACTCGCTGCTGCCCAAGGTGGCCGAGGCGATCGCGGCCGTGGCCGCAGCCTCCGCCGCCGCCAAGGAGTCGGCCCGTGACGCCGCCGGCGACGCCGCCGACCGCTCCACCGCCGCGTACTCGGTGCTCAAGGGCGACGCGGTCGCCAAGCCGCGCCGGCGCAAGGGCAAGCTGCTCATCGCCCTCGGTGTCATCGCCGCCGCGGCCGCCGCGTTCGCGGCGTTCCGCAAGTCGGCTCCCCGCGAGGACCCGTGGGCCACCCCGCTCGACGACCCGTACACCGCACCCCCGAGCGGCCGCAGCTCCTCGGTCGGCACCTCGGCCTCGGAGAAGGTCTCCAGCCTCGCCGACGCCGCCAAGGACAAGGCCGCCTCCGCCGCGAGCGCCGTGAAGGACAAGGCGTCCGAGGCCAAGGACAAGGCGTCCGATGCCGCCTCCAGCGCCAAGGACGAGTCGTCCGAGACCGCCAACCGCGCCAAGGGCGCAGCCCAGGGTGCGGCCGAGAGCGCCAAGGACGCCGCCGACGACGCCAAGGGCGACGGCACCTCGACCTGACCCAGCGGCCCCAGGGCCACCTCGACCACCCGCAGCGGGGGTCGCAGGACGACATCGCGGGACGCCCGTCCCGGTTTCGTCCCGCGGCCCCCGCTGTGACGTAGCGTGGGGCGCCATGTGGGACGTCGTGGCCGGACCGTTCCTCGCCTCGGCGGGGCTGCTCGTCGTGGCCGGCGTCCCCAAGGTGCTCGACCCGCTGCCGCTGGTCCGCGCGCTGCGCACCGCCGGGCTCCCGCTCCACCGGCAGCTCGTGCGTGCCTTCGCCGTCGGCGAGGTGCTCGTCGGCCTGTGGGCGGTGCTCGCCCCGGGCCGGTATGCCGCCGGGCTCGTGGCCGCGGCATACCTGCTCTTCACGGCGTTCGTCGTGCGGGTGCTGGCCCGCGGCGGTGTCCTGGGCTCGTGCGGCTGCTTCGGCAAGCCGGACACCCCCGCGACCCGCACGCACGCGGCGCTCACCGGCGCCGCCGCCCTCGTCGCCGCCCTCGTCGCCGTGTCGCCCCCGGCCGGCGTCTGGCGCGCGGTCGACGGCGCCACCCTGGCGACGGTGGGCCTCGCGGTCGTCGTGGCCTTCCTCGCCTGGCAGGTGATGGCCGTGCTCCCCGCGACCACTCCCGCCGCCGTCCGCAGCACCACGAAGGGCTGATCCGCATGCTCGCCGCCGTCGTCGCCGAAGGCGTCGCCATCGTCCTGCTCGGCCTGCTGGTGCTGGGCCTCCTGCGCAGCCACGCGCTCATCCTCCGGGCACTGCACGAGCTCGGGGCCGGGCTCGAGCTCGAGAAGGAGGCCGACACCGGCGTCACCCGTGCCACCAGCGGTGGGGCACCGGGACCGGTGCCCGTCGAGCTCGAGAGCGGTGTCGTCCCTGCCACCCGGCACGACTCCGCGCGGGGGCACGACGTCGTCGGCACCGCCCTGGACCGCACCGAGCGCCGGCACGACGTCACGGCCCCGGGCAGCCGGACCCTGCTCGCGTTCCTCACCAGCGGCTGCAGTGTCTGCCAGACGTTCTGGGAGGAGTTCCAGCACGACGTCGACGTGCCCGGAAACGGCCGTCTCGTGGTCGTCGCCAAGGGTCCGGAGGAGGAGTCGCCGAGCGCGCTGAAGGCGCTCGCCGGTCGGCTCGAGGTCGTGCAGTCGAGCCGGGCGTGGGTGGACTACGACATCCCCGGCTCGCCCTACTTCGTCTACGTCGAGGCCGGCACCGTCACCGGCGAGGGATCCGCGACGACCTGGGCCCAGGTCCGCGACCTCATGGCGCAGGGCGTGGCCGACGCCGACGAGGCGCGGGTGGCCGCCGGCCGCTCGGGTCCGGGTGCGGTAGGGCCTGGCGCCGTGGGCCCCGTCACGCCCGGTGACGACGGGGGCCGCGACAGCCTGACGCGGATCGACGCCGAGCTGCGGGCGTCGGGCATCACGCCCGGCCACCCCAGCCTGTTCGTGCCGCCGGACCCCGAGCCCGTGGCAGCCGACGGGTCCGCGCGCCACCACGACCACGACCACGCGGCCCATGACCACGCGGGGCACGACCACGCCGGCCACGGGCACGACCACCACGGCCACCAGGACCAGCCGCACGACCCCCACCCCGCCGGTCGCGACTCCTGACCTGCGGATGGACGCGACCACCCTCTCCCTCGTCCTCGGGGTCCCGATGGCGGTCGTCGCCGCCGTCCGGGCCACGTGGTCCCCTTGAGGCGAGTCGATGCTCTCGAGCATCAGCCCGCTCGGGGAGCGGGCACGCAACTCCCGCTGGTGGCTGACCACCACGGCATACCTCGCCGGATCGCTGGCCGGCGGCCTGGCCCTCGGCGCCCTCGCCTCCCTGCTCGGCGCGCTCGTGCCCGATGCCGCCCGGTCCTCCTCCTGGGCCGTCGGCCTGGTCGCCGTCCTGCTGCTGGTGGGGCTGGCCCTCGACCTGCGCGGAGCCGCCGCGCTGCCGTCGTGGCGCCGCCAGGTCGACGTCGCCTGGCTCGACGAGTACCGCGGCTGGGTGATGGGGCTGGGGTTCGGTGCCCAGCTCGGGTTCGGCCTCGTCACGATCGTCACGAGCGCCACGACGTATGCCGTGGTGCTGCTCGCGGCGCTCGCCGGCGACGTGCGCGTGGGTCTGCTCGTCGGCGGGGTCTTCGGCCTCGTCCGGGCGCTGCCGTCGCTGCTCATGGCAGGGGTGGACGACCCCGTGGCTCTGCACCGCGTCTTCGAAAGGGTCGAACGGTGGGCAAAACCGGCACGCATCGTGGCTACAGTGGCGTTGGGCGGTGCGGCGGCGGTGCTGCTGGCCACCTCGATCGGGAGTGGGTGAGGCATGGCTGACCGCTACGGCCTGCGGGCCGACGCGCCACGGGGGTGGCACGTCGAGGTGACCCGCCAGCCGGGCGCCGAGCCGCCGGCGCCCGGGGCCCGTCTCGCACCGGACGCCGAGCAGGACGTCACCCGCCCGGTGCTGCACGCCTGCACGCGTCCGCTGCCCGCCGTGCGCGAGGACTTCGGCACCGGCGTCGTCGACCTGCTCGGGCCGGACGACGTGTTCGTCGCGCTCGTCGACTACGGCACCGAGGTCGCCGACCAGGGGCTGTTCGAGAGGCAGGGACTGCCGCGGCTGGCGCCGTCGCAGTTCGCGCCCAACCGGATGCAGCGGCCGCTGCCCGGGATGAGCGCCTCGCAGCACTTCTTCAGCTCCGGCGGTCGCGGCTTCTGCCTGTTCACCGTGATCGGCAGCCATGCGCGGCGGATGGCGAGCGTCCGGCGGGCGGCGATGCTCGTCTCGACCCTGCACATCACCGACCGCGAGACCCTTCGCCGGCAGGGAGGCCGCCCGTGAGCACCCTCGACGACCTCACCACCGGAGCCGGCCCAGGCGGCATGGCCGGCGTCGTCAGCCGGCTGGCCCAGCGGCTGCGGCCCGTCTCGCGCCGGGGCGTGCTGCTCGGGGCGACCGTGGCCGCGACGGCCCTGGCCACCAAGCCGAAGGAGTACGCCCTGCGGCCGGTCGCGGCATACGCCACGATCTGCGGACCCGGCAACACCGCGTCGAGCGGCTGGACCGTCTTCTGCGCCACGGTGAACAAGGGGGTCAACACCTGCCCGCCCGGCAGCTTCGCGGCCGGCTGGTGGAAGGCGGCCGACTCGTCGTGGTGCGGCGGCGGGTACCGGTACATCGTCGACTGCAACGCGTCGTGCTCCAAGTGCAGCACCGGGTGCACCGACGGCATCTGTGACAGCAAGTGCTGGTCCTGCTCGTGCGGCACCGGCTCGACCGCGACCTGCGACCAGCGTCGCGTGTGCTGCAACGCCTTCCGGTACGGCCAGTGCAACACCCAGGTGAAGTGCTCCGGCGGCGTGCACTGCCGCGTCGTGAGCTGCGTCGCCCCCTACAAGTGGGCTGCCTGCACGACGACCTCGCTCAGCGACAACCGCACCGCCGAGCACAGCTCGCCGCTGCTGCCGCAGTGGGGTGGGATCGCCGCCAAGTACAAGGCGTTGGGGGAGCAGGGGTCATTCCTCAGGGCATCCACGGGCCCCGAAAAGGCGATCGGCGACGGCAAAGGGCGTTTTGTCGCGTACCAAGGCGGCTGGATCGTGTGGTCGAGCGCGACCGGTGCTCGGGCGATGAACAACTGGACGCACTCGAGCTGGGTCGCGGAAGGTGCTTTCCGCGGAATTCTCGGTTACCCGACCAGCGATCTGACCTTCGGCCTCAAGGACAGCGGCTGGATCCAGCTGTTTCAGAACGGGGCGGTCACAGACAGCCTGTCGACAACCAAGCAGACAGTGACCTCGACGAGGTGGCGCGTGTGGCGGGACAGCGGTCGGGAGCGCGGCGAGCTGGGGTATCCCACGAGTGGGTTGGTGTATGGGCCGGACCAGTACTACTGGATCCAGACGTTTCAGGGGGGTGCCATCACGGACTCCCGCGAGACGACGACGCAGGTCGTGACTGGCGTCATGTGGGCTGCATGGAGGGCTGCCGGTCGCGAGACCGGTGTTCTCGCCTACCCCTCCGGTCCTCGAGTCACCACCAGTCGGGGGGCCTCGCAGACGTTCACCAAGGGTGAGCTGTGGGCGCTCGGCTCCGGGGCGGCCCGCCGCGTGTACGGGGCGGTGCTCACCCAGTGGAAGGCCGCTGGGGGCGCGACGGGCAGCTACGGCTACCCGGTCACCGACACCGTGGCCACCGGGGACGGCCGGCTGACCTGCACGTTCGAGGGCGGGACCATCACGGCCTGACGGACGTCAGTGCGCCGGGCCGTGCCCGAGCCGGGCCAGGGCCGTGGCGACCGTGGGGTCGTCCTGCTGCGGGACGCACCGCAGGTCGACGAGGCAGCGCCCGCGCTCCACCCGCGCCAGCACGGGCGGGTCCTGGGCGCGCAGGTCGGCAGCGGCCCACTCGGGCAGCGACACCGCCCATCCCGGAAGCACCTGCCCCGGGGCGCCCCCGCCCCCGACGACGCCCGCACTGGGGACGACGGACGCCTCGAGCTCGTCCGGCAGGCCGGCTGCGAGCGCAGCGCACCGCTGGTGCAGGTTGTCGGCGTCGGCCTCGAGGAACTCCCACACCGGGGGCTGCGGCCCGCGCAGGGTGGCCTCGAGCGCGGCCAGGGTCGTCTTGTCGCAGCGCACGGCCCGGGCGAGGGGGTGCCGGCGCAGCCGTTCGACGACGTCGGCGCGGCCGAGGACGATGCCCGCCTGGGGACCGCCGAGCAGCTTGTCGCCGGAGCAGGTGACGACGGAGGCTCCGTCGCGGATGGCCGTGGCCGCGTCCGGCTCGTCCGGCAGGAGCGGGTGCGGTGCCAGCAGGCCGCTGCCGATGTCGTGGACGACCGGGATCCCCAGCGTCGCGAGCTCGCGGACGGAGACCGCCGAGGTGAACCCCTCGACACGGAAGTTGCTGGGGTGCACCTTCAGGACGCAGCCGGTGGCGGGGCCCGTCGCGGCGGCGTAGTCCTGCAGCGTCGTCCGGTTCGTCGTCCCCACCTCGCGCAGCCGTGCACCGGTGCTCGCGATGAGGTCGGGAAGCCGGAACCCGTCACCGATCTCCACCATCTCGCCCCGGCTCACCAGGACCTCGCGACCGTCCCCGGCCAGGGCGGTGGTGGCGAGGACGAGCGCAGCCGCGCCGTTGTTGACGACCAGCGCCGCCTCCGCGCCCGGGACGGCCGCCACCAGCGCCTCGAGGGTGCCCCTGCCACGCCGTGAGCGCTGGGCGGTCGCGAGGTCGAGCTCGACGTCGACGTACCCCGCCGCTGCCGTCATGGCCTCGACCGCTGCCGGGGACAGGGGCGCCCGCCCGATGTTGGTGTGGACGACGACGCCCGTGGCGTTGACGACGGGCGTGAGCGAGGTCGACCGCCTCGGCAGGGACGCGAGCGCCACCGCGGCCACCTCGGACGGGTCGATGGCTCCGTCGCGCGCGAGCTGCTGGGCCGAGCGGACGGCTTCCTTGACGCGGTCGCGGCCGAGGCGGGCGACGGCCCCGGCCAGGTCGGGCTCGGCGAGCACGGCGTCGGTGCGGGGGACCCGGCGGCGTGCGTCCACGGGTCCGGGCTGCGACATGCCTGCGAGGCTAGCGCAGCAGTTCGGGCAAAGCCCTTGTGAGCAGGGCCGTTCCGGCGCACGCTGGTGCCCATGGCGACGTACGACGTGCACGTGGGTGACGGTCGGGTGGTCCGGGACTTCCGGGCGCACATCACCGCGGCGAGCCCGTCCGAGGCGGTCCAGGCGGCGCGCCGGGCCATCCCCGAGCCCGCGTGGCACGGGCTGGTCACGGTGTTCCGGCACCGCCGGCTGCGTGGCCGTGCCCTCGTCGGGACGTATGCCGCGGGCGGCCGTGGCGACGACGGGTCCGCGGGTGTGCGCGAGCCGCGCCGCCCCCTGCCCACGCCGCCCGGGCTCTCCCGTGAGGCCGAGCCCCCGGTGCCGCAGCGCCCCTGAACCGCGCGGGACCGCACCTGCGTCCCCCGGACCGGCACGACGGTCGGCGCTCGCCGGGCTGGCTCGTGACCGCGTGCGGCCCTAGGCTGCGAGCGTTCCGTCCACTGTGGTCTCGACACGACGAGGTGTGCCATGGCAGGGAAGTTCGAGCTGTACCAGGACAAGTCGGGGAACTGGCGCTTCCGCCTCAAGGCCGGCAACGGACAGGTGATCGCCGTCGGCGAGGCATACGAGTCCAAGGCCGCCGCGCAGAACGGCATCGAGTCGGTGCAGAAGAACGCACCTGGTGCCAGCGTCGTCGAGGTCGACGGCTGACCCCAGCCCCCCACCGCTCTCCCGGCGTGCCCTGACGTCGGTGGGACCTTCGCCCCTGCCTGCCCTGCCGTGGGTGGGAGCACTCTCGTGGGGCAAGGAGGTGGAGACCATGACCACCCACCACCCCGGTCGCACGCACGACCCCGCTTCGATCCACCGCCCCCGGATCCAGGCACTGACCTCCGTGTGGATGCTCGCGGTCTTCGCCGTCTGGACGGGCGCCTTCATCGCGCTCAGTGCTCCCGTCGCCCGCCTGTTCGGGGTCGAGACCCCGGGCGGCGAGGTGCCGTACATCGAGAACTGGTTCGGCTGGGGCGCCGTCACCCTGCTCTGGGCTGCGCCCCTGATCGCCGGCGTGGCCTTCGCGTGGCACTCCCTCCGGCTGATGCCCGGGCAGTGGCTGGCCCGCGTCGGTCTGAGCGTGAACGGAGTGCTGCTGGTCGTCGTCGTGGGCGCGCCGCTGCTGGACCGCCTGCTCCACCTGCGCTGATCCTTCCGCCTCCGGATCACGGGACCTACGGCCTTGGGGGCGTCGTGGTCCGTCGTCACGCTGGACGTGGCCTGCTGGCACCGGCCGGGGGAACGGGCCGAGAGGAGATTCCCATGAAAACGCGGACAGCAGCATGGACGGCAGCACGCTCGGGCGCCGCGGCACTCGCGGTCGGCCTGCTGGGCCTCGCCGGCGCCGGTGGGGCAGCGGCGGAGCCGACGACCTGGCTCCCCGACGCGCTCCTCTTCTGCGGAGACGTCACCGTGGGCGCGGACCAGTGGGTCGCGCTGCCCCCGTCCGACACGCTGTGGATCACCGCGGGCCCGCTCGCCGGGCACTACGTGATCCTGACCGACACGCACTACCGGGTGCCCGGGTACCTCACCTCACCTCCGCCGTCCTACGCGGGGCTCGAGGGCGTGACCCGGGTGCGCGGCGTCAAGCAGGGGCTGGGGCCGTCGATGACGTGCGACGTCGTGTCCCGGTGGGGCGCGCAGGGTGCGCCTGACACCTTCTCGGTCGTGGGTCCGATCACCGTGGTCCGCGTCGGGGGCTGAGTGGCCCGGGGACTGGGGCCCGGGGGCCCGGGGCCCCGTCCGACGCTGCAGGAACGGTCCGGCCCGCCGATGGAGGCCGGGACACGACGAAGCCCCTCCCGGCATCCGGGAGGGGCTTCGTCGTCGTGGTGGAGCCAAGGGGACTCGAACCCCTAACCCCCTGCTTGCAAAGCAGGTGCGCTACCAATTGCGCCATGGCCCCCGAGCGGGTCTGGCGGCCTGTCGGCCGCGGTCCGCCTAGCGCGGGGAGTCGGTCGCCTCGGCCCAGAGGTCCTTCTCGGCCTGCTGGTCCTTGAGCTTCTTCTGGATCGCCGCGGCGCCGATGGCGGTCGCGACCAGGAGCAGGAGCTTCTTCACGGCCTCCGCCTTCCTCACCGGAACCGCGGGGATCGGGATTGGTGGGCCTAACAGGACTTGAACCTGTGGCCTCTTCCTTATCAGGGAAGCGCTCTAACCGTCTGAGCTATAGGCCCGTGAGCCCAATCTCCGCTGCGCCACGGGAGGTGGCGCGAGGCATGAGGTTACCCCACGCCCGCGGCCACTTCCAAAACGGCCCCGCCCGGCCGTCGGAGCGCCTCAGGACCCGCGGCCAGGCCACCCCGGCCAGCGCCTCCCCGCACGAAACGGCGGTTGCTCGGCATACCTCGGGTTGATATCCCGCGGGATGTCGAGCAACCGCCGTTTTGTGGAGAACGTGGGGGGAGTCGGGGCTCAGTCGTCGGTGAGGGTCAGCTGGATGCCGCCGACCAGCGAGGAGCAGACGTTGTAGAGGAACGCCCCGAGCGTGGACAGAGCGGTCAGCAGGATGACGTCGATGACCCCGATCACGATCGACAGCGACAGCACCCGGCCGAAGCCGAGGAAGTCCATGATGTCGAACGGGTTCTGGCTGTCGGAGAAGATCGTCCCGACCAGGCGGTTGATCTCGGAGAACACGCCCATGCCGGACAGGATCATCCACAGCACGGCAACCATGACGACGCCGGCGATGCCGAGCGCCACGGAGATCAGGAACGACATCTTCATCGCCGACCACGGGTCGACCCGGCTGACGGTGAGCTTGACCCGCCGCTGACGGACGCTGGGGGCGCCGCCGCCCACGGGTCGGGACGCCGTGGCGCCAGGCTGCGCACCGGGCCGCGTGGCGGTCGTCGCGCCGGGGCCGGCGGTGCTGGCCGCGCCCTGGCCGGTCGTCGAACCGCCCTGGCCCAGGGCCGACCTGCTCGTCTGGCCTGCCGTGCTCACGCGTTACCTCCGGTGCCCTCGTCATCGGACCCGTCCGCGGCAGGAGCCTCGGGCGTGACCTGATCGTTCGTTTCCGACGGTACGGCATCGATGGCCTGCGAGTCGCCTTCGCCACTCACGGGCTGGACAGCCGCCATGTCGGCCGCGACGGTGGCGATCCCACCCTCGGCTGCCGCCTCCGCCTCGGTCACCACGTCCTCGGGCGCCGTCTCCGGTGCGTCGGTCACGGCCACCACCGCATCGCCCTTGCCCGGGCGGGCGAAGATGACGCCCTGGGTGTTGCGCCCACGGCGGGCCACCGGGGCGACCGGCATACGCACGACGTTGCCCTTGGCGAAGACCACCATGACGTCGTCGGACTCGGACACGGTGAGCGCACCCACGAGGTCGCCGTTGCGCTCGGTGATCTTGGCGACGGCGACACCGAGGCCGCCGCGGCCCTTGACGTTCCACTCCGAGGAGGGCGAGCGCTTGGCCATGCCGTTCTCGAAGACGACGAACACGTCCGGGTCCTCACCGGCGCGGACCACGCTCATCGACAGCAGCGAGTCGTCGCCGCGGAACCGCATGCCGGTCACGCCGCTGGTCGCCCGGCCCATGGGGCGCAGCTGCTCGTCGGTCGCGTGGAAGCGCACGGACTGCGCCTTCCGGGACACGAGCAGCAGGTCGTCGTCGGCGCTGAGCAGGTCCACGCCGATCAGCTCGTCGCCGTCGCGCAGGTTCACCGCGATGAGGCCGCCCGAGCGGGGGGAGTCGTAGTCGGCGAGCCGGGTCTTCTTGACCAGGCCTTTCTTCGTCGCGAGCACGAGGTACGGCGCCTGGGCGTAGTCGCGCAGGTCGAGCACCTGGGCGATCTGCTCGTCGGGCTGCAGCGCCAACAGGTTCGCGACGTGCTGGCCCTTGGCGTCGCGGCCGGCGTCGGGCAGCTCGTACGCCTTGACCCGGTAGACCCGGCCGAGGTTGGTGAAGAAGAGCAGCCAGTGGTGCGAGGACGTGGTGAAGAAGTGCTCCACCATGTCATCGCCGCGCAGCGCCGCACCGCGGACACCGCGCCCGCCACGGCCCTGGGAGCGGTACGCGTCGACCCGGGTGCGCTTGGCGTACCCACCACGGGTGATGGTGACGACCACGTCCTCCTCGGGAATGAGGTCCTCCATCGACATGTCGCCGTCGAAGAGGTCGATCGTCGTGCGGCGGTCGTCGCCGTACTTGTCGACGATCGCGCCGAGCTCCTCGGAGACGATGCTCCGCTGGCGGGCGGGCGTCGCGAGGATGTCCTGGTAGTCCAGGATCATCGCCTCGAGCTCGTCGTGCTGGTCGATGATCTTCTGGCGCTCGAGGGCAGCCAGGCGGCGCAGCTGCATGTCGAGGATCGCGCGCGCCTGGATCTCGTCGATCTCCAGCAGCTCGATGAGCCCGTCGCGTGCCTCCTCCACGGTGGGGGAGCGGCGGATGAGGGCGATGACCTCGTCGAGCGCGTCGAGCGCCTTGAGCAGGCCGCGCAAGATGTGGATCTCGGCCTCTGCCTTGCGCAGGCGGAAGGTCGTGCGCCGCTGGATGACCTCGATCTGGTGGTCGACCCAGTGCCGGATGAACGCGTCGAGCGGCAGGGTGCGCGGCACCCCGTCGACGAGCGCCAGCATGTTGGCGCCGAAGTTGGTCTGCAGCTGGGTGTGCTTGTACAGGTTGTTGAGCACGACCTTGGCGACCGCGTCGCGCTTGAGCACGATGACGAGGCGCTGGCCGGTGCGGCCCGAGGTCTCGTCGCGCAGGTCGGCGATGCCGGCGAGCTTGCCGTCCTTGATCAGCTCGGCGATCTTCTGCGCGAGGGTGTCGGGGTTGACCTGGTACGGCAGCTCGGTGACGACGAGGCACTGCCGGCCCTGGATCTCCTCGACCTCGACGACCGAGCGCATGATGATCGAGCCGCGGCCCGTGCGGTACGCGTCCTCGATGCCACGGCGGCCCATGATGAGCGCCCCGGTCGGGAAGTCCGGGCCCTGGATGATCGTCAGCAGCCGCTCGAGCAGCTCCTCGCGCGGCATGTCCGGGTTGTCGAGGTAGACCTGCGCACCGGCCGCGACCTCGCGCAGGTTGTGCGGCGGGATCTGGGTGGCCATGCCGACGGCGATGCCGGCCGAGCCGTTGACGAGCAGGTTGGGGAACCGGCTCGGCAGGACCGTCGGCTCCTGGGTCTTGCCGTCGTAGTTCGGCTGGAAGTCGACGGTCTCCTCGTGGATGTCGCGGACCATCTCCATGGCGATCTGCGCCATCCGGCACTCGGTGTACCGCGGGGCCGCGGCACCGTCGTTGCCGCGGCTGCCGAAGTTGCCCTGGCCGTCGACGAGCGGGTACCGCAGCGACCAGTCCTGCACGAGCCGGACGAGGGCGTCGTAGATCGCGCTGTCGCCGTGCGGGTGGTACTGGCCCATGACGTCACCGACGACGCGGCTGCACTTGTTGTAGCCGCGGTCGGGCCGGTAGCCCCCGTCGTACATGGCGTACAGCACGCGCCGGTGCACCGGCTTGAGCCCGTCCCGCACGTCGGGCAGCGCGCGGCTGACGATGACGCTCATCGCGTACTCGATGTAGCTGCGCTGCATCTCCGTGTTGAGGTCGATCGGCTCGGTCCGATCGCCCGGGGTGATGGTGGGCGGCTGCTCAGTCATGGATTCCCTTGTCCTTCAATGCCATTCGAGGAAGCTTCGTCGGTATGCCGGGCGGCTGGTTCCACGTGAAACCCGCCGGGCCGCGCGGCATACCGGCCCTAGATGTCGAGGAAGCGGACGTCGCGGGCGTTGCGCTGGATGAAGCCGCGGCGGGACTCGACGTCCTCGCCCATGAGGATCGCGAAGATCTCGTCGGCCGCGGCCGCGTCGTCGAGCGTCACCTGGAGCAGGACCCGGTGGTCGGGGTCCATCGTGGTCTCCCACAGCTCGTGGTAGTTCATCTCGCCGAGACCCTTGTACCGCTGGACGCCGTTGTCCTTCGGCAGGCGCCACCCGCGGGACTGGCCCTCGAGGATCATCGCGTCGCGCTCGCGGTCGCTGAACGCGAACTCGTGCTCGTGGTTGCTCCACTTGAGCCGGTACAGCGGCGGCTGGGCGAGGTAGACGTAGCCGGCCTCGATGAGCGGGCGCATGAACCGGAAGAGCAGCGTCAGCAGCAGCGTGCGGATGTGCATGCCGTCGACGTCGGCGTCGGCCATGAGGATGATCTTGTGGTACCTGGCCTTGGACAGGTCGAAGTCCTCGCCGATGCCGGTGCCGAAGCCCGAGATGAGCGCCTGGACCTCGTTGTTGGCGAGCACCTTGTCGATGCGGGCCTTCTCGACGTTGAGGATCTTGCCGCGGATCGGGAGGATCGCCTGGGTGTGCGGGTTGCGGCCCTGGACGGCCGAGCCGCCGGCCGAGTCGCCCTCGACGATGAACACCTCGGAGATCGAGGGGTCCTTGCTCTGGCAGTCCTTGAGCTTGCCGGGCAGGCCGCCGGACTCGAGCAGGCCCTTGCGCCTGGTCGCCTCGCGCGCCTTGCGGGCGGCCATGCGCGCGGCCGCGGCCTGGATCGACTTGCGGACGATGTCCTTGCCCTCGTTCGGGTGCGCCTCGAGCCAGTGCCCGAACTCGTCGGTCATGGCCCGCTGGACGAAGCCCTTGACCTCGGAGTTGCCGAGCTTGGTCTTGGTCTGGCCCTCGAACTGCGGCTCGCCGAGCTTGACCGACACGACGGCCGTCAGGCCCTCGCGGATGTCGTCGCCGGTGAGGTTGTCGTCCTTGTCCTTGAGCAGGTTCTGCTTGCGCGCGAAGTCGTTGATGAGCTTGGTCATCGCCGCGCGGAAACCCTCCTCGTGGGTGCCGCCCTCGTGGGTGTTGATCGTGTTGGCGTAGGTGTGGACCGACTCGGAGTAGGCGGTCGTCCACTGCATCGCCAGCTCGAGGCTGAGCTGGCGCTCGGTGTCCTCGGACTCGATCGAGATGATCTCGGCGTTGACCGGCTCGGCCTTCTTCGAGCCCACGAGGTGGGTGACGTAGTCGACCAGGCCGTTGTCGTACCGGTAGGAGACCTGGCGGGGCTTCTTCTCCGCCTCGTCGACGACGTCGTCGGCAGCCGCCTCGTCGCCCGTGGCCGGGTCGCGCTCGTCGACCAGGTTGATGGTCAGGCCCTTGTTGAGGAAGGCCATCTGCTGGAAGCGGGCCCGGATCGTCTCGAAGTCGTAGGTCGTGGTCTCGAAGATGTCGCCGTCTGCCCAGAAGGTGATGGTCGTGCCGGTCTCGTCGGACGCCTCCATCTGCTCCAGCGGGGCGACCGGCTCGCCGTGGTCGAAGGAGACCCGGAAGACGTGCCCGAGCTGGCGGACCTCGGCGTCGAGCTTGGTCGACAGGGCGTTGACGACCGAGGAGCCGACGCCGTGCAGGCCGCCGGACACCTTGTACCCGCCGCCGCCGAACTTGCCGCCGGCGTGCAGCTGGGTCAGCACGAGCTCGACCGTCGACATGCCGTACGCCTCGTTGCGGCCGGTCGGGATGCCGCGGCCGTTGTCCTTGACGCGCACCCCGCCGTCGGCGAGCAGGGTGACGTCGATGGTGTCGGCGTACCCGGCGAGCGCCTCGTCCACGGCGTTGTCGACGATCTCCCAGACGAGGTGGTGCAGACCCCGCTCGCCAGTGGACCCGATGTACATGCCGGGGCGCTTGCGCACCGCCTCGAGGCCCTCGAGCACCTGGATGGCGCTCGCGTCGTAGTCCGAGCCCGGCTCCACCCCGGCGAGCTGCGCCTCGGCCAGCTCGCGGGCGGCCTCGGCCTCCGCGGCCGTGAGGTTCTCGTCCTGGACGGGTCGGTCGTTCTGGTCGGGCGCGGGCACGGTGCTCCTCTGTGCTTGCGGCACGACGCACGGACGGACCCCGCCACGTCGTCGTACCCTGCTCATGGAACGCGACCAGGCTGGAGACCAGCTGGTCGCGGAATCACCTCCCAGTCTACCTGTCGGTGGGGTCCGAAGGTGCCCCAGGAGGCCCGTGAACGCGCATCTGGGCGAAAAAAAGCACGCCTGACGGGTCGGGGGTCGCCACCCGGGCCCCCAGCGGGCCACACGCGCGATTTCCCGGCCCCGGTCCGACGCCTCCCCCGAACGGGTGGTCCGGAGCAGAACCACCCCTTTCCGGCGCGGTCCCCGGCTAGCGTGCCGCGCGTGGGGAGAGCACGTCCGAGGGCGGGGTCGAGGCGGGGTCCGGGGGTTGGCCGGGGGATCGGCCCGCTGGTCGTCCTGCGCGGCCGCGCGTGCGCCTCGCTCCTCCTCCCCACGCTCCTCGCGCTCTCGCTCGCCGGCTGCGGCGGTGGCCTGACCGGTTCGCCGGGGACGATCACCGCCCTGCCGCCCGACCCGGACGCAATCACGCCGACCGCGACCGTGACGCCGGGCCAGCCGGCGCCGGCCCCCGCGCCCGACACCGAGCAGGACCCGCAACCGACGTGGAGGGGCGCCCCGCTCACCGCCGACGAGCAGCCGGTCGAGGACGCCGACCTCGGCGTCGCGTTCGGGGTGCCGCGCACCTTCTCCGAGCTCGACCCCGGGAACGTGGCCAACTCCCAGGGCAGCCTGGAGGAGCGGCGCAAGGTCGCGGCCATGCTCGGGCTGTCGCTCGAGGACTACACCCAGATGCTCCAGGCCCGCCTCGGTCGGATCTTCACCTCCATCGTGGCCGAGCCGGGGGACCCGGTCGCCCTCGTGGTGACCCACACGCCCGGTCGGGCCCTGCCCCCGGACGCCACGCTGCGTGCCGGCGTGTCCACCGGCCTCGCCGGCCCCGTGCACCGCCTCACCCACGTCCGCACCCAGGCCGGCCCGGCGGTGCGGCTGACCTACCACCTGGGCGGGACGCGCGGGGTCTACGGCGTCGCGATCGCGCTCGTCGTGGGCGACCAGGTGGTGACGTTCTCGTCGCAGGGGACGTCACCGGCGAAGGTGGGGGCCTTTGTGGACCGGGTGGCGGCGACCCTGTGGGCGACGCGCACCCACGGCGTCGTCTGACCGCTCGCCCTCAGGGCACCGAACGACTCGAGCCAACGACGGCCGCCGTCGTGGCCCGCCGGCACACGGTGCCGGCCCACCGGCCTCAGGCGTCGAGCGTCCGGCGGAGCAGGTCGCGAACGTCCTCGGGCAGGTCCAGCTCGGGCAGCTCCACCTCGTCGGACTCCGGGGGACAGGCCACGTGGTACGTGAAGGCGTCTGGGATCACCCGCCCCCGCCGGGCGGCCAGCGCGCGGAGCCCGTCGTCGGCCAGCAGCCCGCGCCACGCGTGCGCGTCGTCATCCGACAGCTCGGCCAGGGCGACGGTACGCCGGCGGTGCTGGCCGGCGATGCCGCCCGTCCGGCGCACCCTGACCGCGGCCCCGGCGGGAGTGGCGCCGGACGGCCCGGCACCCGTCGACCCGGCACCCGTCGACCCGGCACCCGTCGACCCGGCGCTGGTCGAGGCAGTGCTGGTCGACGCAGTGCTGGTCGCGGATGCACCGTCCGCTGCGGACGCCCCGGACAGCACGCCCACCTGCACCCAGGCGTCGCGCACGGCCCGCGCCTGGGGTGAGCCCGCGGCATACCGGGCCTCGGCGGCGGCCACCGTGAGCCCGGCGAACGTGGCGAAGTCGCAGTCGGCGGTGATGGTGCCGCCGGTGAGCACGTCGTACCAGACCTGGCCGGCGCCCTCCCAGGTGTTGCCGCCGATGGCCGTCGCGGCGAGGTAGAAGGCGCGGTTGGGGATGCCGGAGTTGAGGTGCACGCCGCCGTTGTCGTCGGTGGTCTGAACGTAGCCCGACATGTCGGCCGGCTGCGGGTCCTTGCCGAGCTGCGGGTCGTCGTAGGCCGTGCCCGGCGCCTTCATCGACCGCAGGGCCACGCCCTTCACCGACGGGGTGAACAGGCCCTTGCCGATGAGCCAGTCCGCCTGGTCCGCGGTCTCACCCGCGGCGCGCTGGCGCACCAGGGACCCGAACACGTCGGAGATGCTCTCGTTGAGGGCCCCCGACTGGCCCTGGTAGGTGAGCCCGGCCGTGAGCTCGGTGACCCCGTGGGTGAGCTCGTGCCCGATGACGTCGACCGCGACGGTGAACCGAGTGAAGACCCGGCCGTCGCCGTCGCCGAACACCATCTGCGTGCCGTCCCAGAACGCGTTGTCGTAGTCCGTGCCGTAGTGGACCGACGCGAGCAGCGGCAGCCCCTTGTCGTCGAGGGAGTCGCGGCCGTACTGCTCGCGGTAGAGCTGCCAGGTCGCGCCGAGCCCGTCGTAGGCCTCGTCGGCCGCGGCGTCCCCCGACGCGGGCTCGCCCTCGCCGCGCACGCGGCGCCCGGGCAGGGTCTGGGTGCCGCCGGCGTCGCTGACCACCCGCTGCGGGGCGGTGCCGTCGTCCGGGGCGGCCGCGCCACCCCCGGCCGCCCGGGCGGTCGCGCCACCGGTGGCCCCATGCCGCGCACCGCCGGCACCCCGGCGCGAGCGCCACTCCCCGTCGTGGCTGAGCGTCCGGGAGGCGCAGTGCGCCACCTCGCCCGACCCCTGGCTGGACAGCGCCTCGAGCAGGTAGGGCGGGACGATCGTGCATCGGGGCGACTCGGACATCTCGGGCATGCCCCCATGGTGCGCCCGGGCACCGACAGCGGCGACCCGACCGGCCGGCGCGACGCCCGGCCGGCGCGACCGCCCGGTCGACCCGCCGCCGGTGCCCCGAGTCGACGCGGTCCGCGGGGGGCAACCGCGGTCCGCCCGCGGCGAACACGGGCCCACCCGCACCACGCGCGGCATACGGTCGCAGCATGGTCGAGTCCGTCGCGGTCCTGTCCGACGTCCACGGGGTGCTGCCCGTCCTCGAGGCGGTGCTCGCCGAGCCCGACGTCGCGCACGCCGACCTCGTCGTCGTCTGCGGTGACCACGCCGCCGGGCCGATGCCGGTCGAGACCCTCGACGCGCTCGCCGCCCTGGGGGAGCGCGGCGTGCTGGTGCGTGGCAACGCCGACCGCGAGCTGGTCGAGGTCGCCCGCGGCGGCACGAGCGAGCACCTGGAGTCGCAGTGGGCCGGGTCCCAGCTGCGGCCCGACCAGGTCGAGCTGCTCGCCGGGCTGCCACACCCGGCGACCGTCGACGTCGACGGGTTCGGGCCGGTGCTGGCGTGCCACGGCTCCCCGCGGGACGACGACGAGGTCGTGCTCGTCGACACCCGGCTCGAGCGCTGGGCGGAGGCGTTCTCGGGGCTGCCGGCCGACGTGCGCACCGTGCTGTGCGGCCACACCCACATGCCGTTCGCACGCCTCGTGGACCGTCGGTGGGTGGTCAACCCCGGGAGCATCGGTATGCCGTACGGGCGCCCCGGCGGCTCGTGGGCGCTGCTGCGCGGCGGCCAGGTGTCGTTGCGGCACACCGAGGTCGACCTCGACGCCGTGTGCGACCGGGTGGTGGCCGAGTCGGGGTACGACGACCGCCTCGCCTGGGTGGACGAGTACCTGCGGGGTCGCTACTCCGACGCCGACGCCCTGCCCGTGTTCGCACCCCGCGACGGACGCCTCCTCCCGAGCTGAGTGGGTGGGCGGCGGCGACGGCCCGGCGGCTGCGTCAAAAGGGGGGAGACGCGGAGGCAACCGAGGGTGGACACTCGCAATCGGACAACGGTGCAGGGGTCCACGCGCAGAGGTGCCGACTCGTCGAGGGAGGCCGCCGTGACGACACCTGCCAGCCAGTCCCACCTGGCCGAGGAACTTCGCGAGACGCGCGAGCAGCTCGCCGCCACGAGCGAGATCCTGACCATGCTCGCCGACACCGGCACCGCTCCCGAGGACGTCTTCGGGGCCATCGTCGAACGCGCCAGAGCGCTGTGCCGGGCCGACGTCGGCCAGATCCACCTGGTCCACGACAGCCAGTACGTCCTGACCCGCTCGTTCGGCGCGTCCCCCGAGTACCGGGACTACGCGGCCCGCCGACCGGTACCCAGGGACCGGACCTCCCTCATCGGCCGGGTCAGCCTCGACCGCACCACACTCCAGATCAACGACGTGCTCGCCGACCCGGACTACGACCGTCCGGTGTTCCAGCGACTCGGGGGGATCCGCACCATCATGGGCGCGCCGATGGTGGTCCACGACCAAGTGGTCGGGGTGCTCTCGGTCTGGCGCACCCGAGTGGACCCGTTCGACGACCGCGCCGCAGCCCTGCTGTCCACGTTCGCCACCCAGGGCGCCATGGCGATCCGGACCGTCGAGCTGCTGCGGTCCTTGGAGGCGAGGTCGACCGAGCTGGCCACCAGGGTCGACCAGCTGGAGGCGCTCGCCGAGGTCGCTGAGGCCCTGAGCTCCAGCCTGGACGTCGACGAGGTCCTGCGCACCATCGTGACCGCAGCGGTCCAGCTGTCCGGGACCGACGGCGGCTCCCTCATGGAGTTCGACGAGGACTCGCGGCTGTTCCGGGTGCGGACGGCGATCGGTACCCCGCCGGAAGTCGTCGACGCTCTGCGCGAGGCCCGCATCCACATCGACGAGACGCTCGTCGGACGCGCCTGCCTGGACCGCACGGCGGTGGAAGTCACCGACCTCAACGACACCGACCGGGACCCGCACCTCTCGGTGCTCCGCGACGCCGGGTGGTGCTCGCTGCTCGCCATCCCGCTCCTGCGCTCCGACCGCGTGGTCGGAGCCCTGGTCGTGCGGCGGCGCCGGGTCGGAGGTTTCGGTCCGGAGACGCGGGCGGTGCTCGAGGCCTTCGCCAGCCAGTCGGCCATCGCGCTCACGAACGCCCGGCTGTACCAAGAGCTCGAGCAGCAGAGCGTCGCGCTGGCCGAGGCGAGCAGGCACAAGTCGGAGTTCCTCGCGAGCATGTCGCACGAGCTGCGCACCCCCCTCAACGCGGTCATCGGCTTCTCGGAGGTGCTCCTGGAGCGGATGTTCGGCGACCTCAACGAGCGCCAGGAGGACTACCTGCGCGACATCCTCGGCTCCGGCCGCCACCTGCTCGCCCTGCTCAACGACGTGCTCGACCTCAGCAAGGTCGAGGCCGGCCAGATGGAGCTCGACCTGGCCGACTTCCCCGTCGAGCCGGCGGTCGGGTACGTCCTGGCGATGGTGCGCGAGCGCGCGGCGGACCACCGGATCACCGTGCGCACCGAGGTGTCCGAACAGGTGGGGTCGGTGCGCGCGGACGAGCTGCGGTTCAAGCAGGTCCTGCTGAACCTGCTGAGCAACGCCATCAAGTTCACCCCCGACGGCGGTCGGGTCACCGTGACGGCGAGGGTGGTGAGCGGGGAGCTGGAAGTGACGGTCGCCGACACCGGGATCGGCATCGCCGTCGAGGACCAGCACCGCATCTTCGACTCCTTCCAGCAGGGCACGCGGGCGGCCAGGAAGGTGGAGGGAACCGGGCTGGGCCTGACGCTCACCAAGCGGATCGTCGAGTTGCACGGCGGTCGTATCTGGCTGACCAGCGAGCTCGGACACGGCAGCACCTTCGGCTTCTCCCTGCCGCTGCACGAGGCTGCGCTCGGCGACACGACTGCGGCCTCGACCACCGGAGCGCAGGGCAACGGCAGCCCCCTGGCAGTCGTGATCGAGGACGACCCGAGCTCGGCCGAGCTGCTGGCCCTGCACCTGGGCACCGCCGGCCTGCAGACCGTCACCAGGGGCACCGGTCCGGAGGGCCTGGACGCAGTTCGTACGCTGCGGCCGGACGTGGTGGTCCTCGACATCCGACTGCCCGGCATGGACGGCTGGGAAGTCCTCACCGCGATCAAGGGCGATCCCGCCGTTGCAGGGACGCCGGTCGTCGTGGTCTCCGTACTGGCCGACCGGGGCCGAGGCATCGCACTCGGCGCCTCCGACTACCTCGTGAAACCGGTGGCCCGCGAGGACCTCATCGCCACCCTCGGCCGGCTGCTCCACCCCCGGCACGAGGCCGCCGGTCCGGGGCGGGTCGCGGTCCACGTCGACGACGACCCGACCGCACTCGAGCTCGTCCGGCAGGCCCTGCAGCCGGCCGGCTGGACCGTGCACGCCTGCCAGCGGGTCGACGACGCCCTCACCCTGGTGCGGGCCAATCAGCCCACGGTCGTGCTCGTGGACCTGCTCATGCCCGAGACGGACGGTTTCGCCATGGTCGACCTGCTGCGCTCCGACCCGGTGACGGCCGCGGTGCCGGTCGTGGTCCTGACCACCAAGACACTCACGCCGGGTGAGCGCCGGCTGCTCGAGGGGCGGATCGAGTTCGTGGCGTCCAAGAGTGCCGTCGACCTGCACCAGCTGGCGCTGCGGCTCGCGGGGATCCCGACCGCGGGCGGCGCACAGGCCCAGGGAGCGTCGGCCGCGACGACCCCCGCCGAGGCAGCACCGGACGAGGCAGCGCCGGGCGCCCGGCAGGAGGGGCACTCGTGACCACGGGCCCCGTCGTCCTGCTCGTCGAGGACAACGACCGGAACCTCAAGCTGGCGCGCGACGTGCTCGAGTTCGCCGGGTTCACCGTCCTCGTCGCCGTCAGTGGTGAGGACGCGGTCGCGCGGGCCACCTCGGCCCGCCCCGACCTGGTGCTCATGGACCTGCAGCTGCCCGGCATCGACGGGCACGAGGCCCTCAGCCGGCTGCGGCGCGACGAGCGCACGTCCGACATCCCCGTCGTCGCCCTGACGGCGTTCGCCATGCGCGAGGACCGGGAGCGGGCGCTCGCCGCCGGGTTCGACGGCTACCTGCACAAGCCCATCGACGTGCGCCGGTTCCCGGACCAGGTGCGCGAGCACCTCCGAGGGGGGAACCAGTGACCGACGACGCGACGATCCTCGTGGTCGACGACCTGCCCGCGAACCTCAAGCTGCTGGACGCCGTCCTTGCGCCCCGTGGCTTCAGGGTCCGGACCGCGGCGACGGGGGAGGAGGCCCTGCGGTGCCTGCAGCGGGAGGTGCCCGACCTGGTGCTGCTCGACGTGGTCATGCCGGGCATCGACGGGTACGAGACGTGCCGACGCATCCGTGCCAACCCGAGCACGGAGTACCTGCCGGTGGTGATGGTGACGGCCAGCGGCGACCAGCAGAAGGTGGCCGCGATCGAGGCCGGTGCCGACGACTTCGTGACCAAGCCGTTCGAGCAGGCCGAGCTGCTGGCCCGCGTGCGGTCGCTGGTGCGGGTCAAGCGCTACCACGACACCATCGTCCGCCAGGCCGACGAGCTGGCGCGGTGGAACACCCAGCTCGAGACCAAGGTGGCCGAGCAGGTGCAGGAGATCGAGCGGGTCGGCCGGCTCCGCAGGTTCCTCTCACCGCAGGTGGCCGGGCTCGTGACCGCGAGCGGCGAGGAGTCGTTCCTGGAGAGCCACCGGGGCGAGATCACGGCCGTCTACTGCGACCTGCGCGGCTTCACCTCCTTCGCCGAGACCTCCGAGCCGGAGGAGATCATGTCCGTGCTGCGCAGCTACCACCAGGCCCTCGGCGACCTGGTGTTCCGGTTCGAGGGCACACTCGAGCACTTCGCCGGGGACGGCCTGCTCGTCTTCTTCAACGACCCGATCCCCTGCCCCGACGCCCCCAGACGGGCGGTCCGGATGGCGGTGGCGATGCGGTCCCGGGTGGCCGAGCTCGCCGAGGGGTGGCGTCGGCGTGGGCACGACCTCGGCTTCGGGGTGGGGATCGCCCAGGGGTATGCCACGCTCGGCCGGGTGGGGTTCGAGGGGCGGTACGACTACGCCGCCATCGGGACCGTCACGAACGTCAGTGCCCGGCTGTCGTCGCGAGCCGCGGCCGGCCAGGTCCTGATCACGCAGCGGGTCGAGACGGAGCTGGACGACGTTGCCGTGACCCGGCCGCTCGGGCCCGTCGAGCTCCGTGGGATCACGCGCCCGGTGGCGGTCTTCGAGGTAGTAGGGCTCAACGCCGCGGCGGTGGGCACGTGACCGGGCGGACGCTCGGCGACCTGGACGAGGCGGCCCGAAACGCGGCATACGACCGGCTCCAGGCGAGGCTCCCCGACGTCTGGCGCGCCATGCGCCTCAATGAGCCGGGGGAGTCCGTGGTCGTGGTCCCGTCGGTGTCGCTCGACCGCATCACCCCGCGGGCGGGAGCGCTCAACCAGGCCATGGAAGAGCGCTACCTGTTCCTGCTGCTCCTGCTGCGACAGCCCCGCCTGCGGATGGTCTACGTCACCTCCGGCCCGGTCGACCCCGCGATCGTCGAGTACTACCTCGCCCTGCTCCCGGGCGTCATCCCGAGCCACGCCCGGGCGCGGTTGTCGATGGTGAGCGTGGGCGACGCCTCGCCGCGACCGCTCACCGAGAAGCTGCTGGAGCGGCCCAGGCTGCTCGGCCGGATCGCCGCCCTCGTGCCCGACCCCACCCGGTGCCACCTCATCCCGTACACGACCACCCGGCTGGAGCGCGACCTCGCCCTCGAGCTGGACATCCCGATGTACGGCGCCGACCCCCGGCACTTCCCGCTCGGGACGAAGACGGGGTGCCGCCGGCTCTTCGAGGAGGCTGGTGTCGAGCACCCGGCGGGCTACGAGGACCTCCACACGCCGGACGACGTCGTCCGGGCCCTGGGGCTGCTGCGGGCTCGTCGGCCCAGCGCAGACAGCGCGATGGTCAAGCTCAACGAAGGGGTCGCCGGCGCGGGCAACGCGCTCGTCGACCTGGCCGGGCTGCCCGAGCCGGGTGACCCGGGGGAGGAAGCGCAGCTGCACGACCGGGTCCGGGCGATGCAGCTCGAGGGCGACACCGTCACGGCCGACGCCTACTGGGCCAAGTTCGACGAGCGCGGTGGCATCGTCGAGGAGCGGATCACGGGCTCGACAGTGCTCAGCCCCAGCTGCCAGCTGCGCGTGACACCCCTCGGCGAGGTGGAGGTCCTCTCGACCCACGACCAGATCCTCGGCGGCCCGACCGGTCAGTCCTACCTCGGCTGCTCGTTCCCTGCTGCGCCGGAGTATGCCGGACTCATCACCCGCCAGGCTCGAGCCATCGGTGGGCGGCTGGCCGAGCTGGGGGTGCTCGGGCGGTTCGCCGTGGACTTCGTCGTGGTGCGCCGCAGCGAGGAGTGGTCGAGCTACGCCATCGAGGTCAACCTGCGCAAGGGCGGCACGACGCACCCCTTCCTCACGATGCAGTTCCTCACCGGCGGACAGTACGACGCAGACACCGGGTTGTTCACGACGCCACTGGGCCGCGAGAAGTACCTCGTCGCGACCGACCACCTCGAGGACGAGTCCCTGCGCGGCCTGCTGGTCGAGGACCTGTTCGACATCGTCGCCAGCCGGTCACTCCACTTCGACCCGTCGACCCAGACCGGGGTGGTCTTCCACATGCTCAGCTCCGTGACGGAAGCAGGGCGATTGGGCCTGACTGCCGTGGCCGACACCGCCGCCGGTGCCCGGGAGGCCTACGACCGGGCCGAACGGGTCCTCCTGTCGGAGGCCCGCTCGGCCCTCACCCCCCGGCCGGTGCACGCGTGAGCGGGGGACACCCCTGGACCCACCCGCTCACGCGGCGATCGTGGTGGCGTGCCCCAGCGCCTCGACGACCACCTGGTGCCACGGCACCGGGTCGAGCCGCGTGCGGCACGATGCGCTGCCACACCCGCAGAACCAGGCCCAGCGACCGCTGACCTTGTGGACCTCGGGGTGGTGGTGGTGCCGGTCGTGCCGTGGTGTCGTGCCGCTCATCGTCCTCGCCTCCTCGTGCACGACCAGCGTCGCGAGGCGCCGCTGCGGCGTCTGTGCCGACCGGCACCGAGCACGTGTGCCGGTCGTGACACAGGAAGGCGTCGCGTGCTGCACTGGGCCATGCAGTGGCAGCTGCTCGACGACCTGCCCGACGACGTCCGCCGGCAGGTGCTGGCGCGGATGCAGCGGCGCACCTTCGCCCGCGGCGACGTGCTCTTCCACGAGGGCGACCCTGCCGACACGCTGCACCTCCTGGCGCAGGGCCGGGTACTGGCGCGCCGTACCACGCCGCTCGGCGACTCGGCCGCGTTCCGCGTGATCGGTCCCGGTCGCGCGCTCGGGGACGTCAGCCTCCCCGCGGCGCACGCGCGTCGCTCCTCGACCGTCGTCGCGCTGGAGCCGACCGTGACCCTGGTCATGACCTTCGCGGAGTTCCGGCGGCTCATGGCGCAGTACCCCGTGATCGGCGACCGCCTGGCTGCGCTGTTGTCCGCTCGGGTCCGCCGGCTCTCCGAGCAGCTCGTCGAGGCGCTCTACCTGTCCAGCGACAGGCGTGTCGTGCACCGGCTGCTCGACCTGTGCGACCAGTACGCCGACGGCGCCGCAGGGACGGTGGTCATCCCGCTCACCCAGACCGACCTGGCCCAGTTGGCGGGCGCCGCCCGACCGACGACGAACCGGGTGCTGCGCGCCCTCGAGGCCGACCGGATCCTTCGCCTGCACCGCGGTCGGATCGAGGTCATCGATCACGAGGCACTGGCCCGGCTGCGGACCGAGGTCTGACCCTGCGCATGCCCCGGCTGAGGGCGCTGGTCGCTCAGCCGTAGGTGTCGCGGGGTCCCGGGCCCTGGGAGCGCCGGGGACCACGGGACCACGACGGTGCGCTCGGGCCGACGATCTTGAGCGCGCTGACCGTGCCCTTGCCGCTCTCGGCCTCGATCCGCTCCATGATGCTCGACTCGAGCAGGGTGAGCTGCACCGTCCAGGCGGTCGAGTCGGCCCGCACGGTGAGCACGCCGCCCTCGAACGTCACCGGAGTGCAGTGCTGGGCCACCTGGTCCCCGACGATCTGCGGCCACCGTCCCATCACCGACCCCACCGCGACGTCGACCTGCCAGCCGCGGTCGACGAGCAGCCGGTCCATCTGGTCGCCGAGCAGCAGCGGGTCGCGGCCGTCGCGGTTGGCGCGACTGCCGTCGACACCCGGCCGGCGGCGGCGCATCGGCTTCAGGCCCGGACGCAGCCCCTTCTCCCGGGCGGCCGCACGAGCGCGCTGCAGGGCCGCGGCCGCGGCGTCCTCCGCCTCCTGGTCCGACGCGGCTCCCGGCCCCCCGTCCGCATCGCCCGCCGGGTCGTCGACCGGCCCGTCGTCCGGGAGCCCGGTGGCCGGGCCTGCCGGCAGCGCGGTGGATAGCCCGCGCGGCGCCTCGTCCCCGGGTTCCCGCCGCTCAGGCACGCTCGACCACCTCGCCCAGCGTCACGGCATACGACCGGCCGGCCAGACCGGCCGGCACGTCCGCCTCGACGGCCGCGGTGATGAGCACCTGCTCGCAGTCGGCCACCATCGCGGCGAGCCGCTCGCGCCGGCCCGAGTCGAGCTCGGCGAAGACGTCGTCGAGGATGAGGACCGGGTCCTCGCCGAGGTCGTGGCGCAGCAGCTGGTATGCCGCGAGCTTGAGCCCCAGCGCGAAGGACCAGGACTCGCCGTGGCTGGCGTACCCCTTCGCCGGCAGCTCGCCGAGGGTGAGCACCAGGTCGTCGCGGTGCGGGCCGACCAGGGAGACGCCGCGCTCGACCTCGCGGTCGCGCACCTCCTCCAGCGTGGCCAGCAGCTCGCGCCGCAGCTCGTCGACCTCGGGCACCTCGCCGGCGGCGATGCGGGCGGCCGTCTCCTCGCGCAGCGAGCTCTTGTAGGCGATGCGGGCGTCGGACTGGCCGGCGCTCACCTCGTCGTAGGCCTTGCCCAGGTACGGGCCGAGGTCGCGGACGAGCCGCAGCCGGGCGTACAGCAGCTGGGAGCCGACGGTCGCGAGGTGGTCGTTCCACACGTCGAGGGTGTGCAGCGCCGACGCTCGCGCGTCCGCCTCGGACTCCTCACCGGGGCGCGGCGGCCGGCGCCGACCACCCCGGCGCAGCACCGGCTGGGCCGAGCGCAGCAGGGCGCCGCGCTGCTTGAGGATCTTGTCGTAGTCGCCGCGCACGCCCGCCCACCGCGGCTGCCGCGCCACGAGCAGGTCGTCGAGGAACCGGCGGCGCTCCGAGGGGTCGCCCTTGACGAGCGCCAGGTCCTCGGGGGCGAAGAGCACCGTGCGCAGCGTGCCGAGCACCTCACGCGGCCGCGAGACCGGGGACCGGCCGAGCCGGGCGCGGTTCGCCCGACCCGGGTTGAGCTCGAGCTCGAGCAGGGTCTCGCGGCCCTCGCGCACGATCGCCCCGCGGACCACCGCCTGCTGCGCGCCGAACCGGACGAGGGGCTGGTCGGTCGCTACCCGGTGGCTGGACAGGGTCGCGAGGTAGCCGATCGCCTCGACGAGGTTGGTCTTGCCCTGGCCGTTGAGGCCGACGAGGGTCGTGACCCCGGGCTCGAGCGGCAGCTCGGCCGTCGCGTAGCTGCGGAAGTCGGCGACGGACAGGTGACGGACGTGCACGGACCCCGCCGATCAGCCCGCAGCGGGTTCGGCGGTCACTGCCCGCGCTTGCGGGTCGACCCCGAGCCCGAGGTCGCGCCCGACCCACCGGTGGACCCGGTGCCCGAGGAGGGTCCCGCCGAGGCGGCCTTGCGACCCTTGGCGGCGGCCTTCGCGGCGCTCCTGGTCGGCTTCTCCTTCGGCGCGACCTTGGCCTGGGCCTCCTTCTCGTGCTTGGGGGCACCCTCGGCGCGCAGCTTCTCGCCCTCGGCGACGGTCATGACCTGGTGGCCACCGAACCCACCGCGCAGCGCCGCGACGGCCTGCATCGTCGGGGACTCCTGCTGGCGGGAGGCGAACCGCGAGAACAGCGACGCCGAGATGACCGGCATGGGCACCGAGTTGGCGATCGCCTCCTCGACGGTCCAGCGGCCCTCGCCGGAGTCGACGGTGTAGCCCGAGACGTCCTCCAGGTGCGGGTTCTTCTCGAGGGCGTCGACGAGCAGGTCGAGCAGCCAGGACCGGACGACCGTGCCACGGGTCCACGCCTTGAAGGCACCCGGGACGTCGGTGACGATGTCCTTGGCCTCGAGCAGCTCGTAGCCCTCGGCGTAGGCGGCCATCAGGCCGTACTCGATCCCGTTGTGGACCATCTTCGTGTAGTGCCCGGCACCGACCTTGCCCGCGTGGACGAAGCCCTCCTCGCGGGGGCCCTCGGGCCGCAGCGCGTCGAACAGCGGCATGGCCTTCTTCACGTTGGCCGCGGAGCCGCCGACCATGAGGCCGTAGCCGTTCTCCAGGCCCCAGATGCCTCCGGAGACGCCGCAGTCCACGTAGCCGATGCCCTTGGCCTTGAGCAGCTTCTCGTTCTCGAAGTCGTCGGTGAACCGGCTGTTGCCGCCGTCGATGACCAGGTCGCCCTTCTCGAGCAGGTCGCCGAGCTTGGCCACGGTCTGGCGGGTGGGGTCGCCCGACGGCACCATCACCCAGACCACGCGCGGGGCGTCGAGGGCCTTGACCAGCGCGGCGAGCGACTTCACGTCGGAGATGTCGGGGTTGAAGTCGAACCCGATCACCTCGTGCCCTGCGCGGCGCAGCCGCTCGCGCATGTTGCCGCCCATCTTGCCGAGACCGATCAGACCGAGCTGCATGTGAGGAGCCTTTCCGTGCTGTGCAGGGGGAGCGGGTACGCCGCGGAGCCGGCCACCAGGCACACCCGCAGGCCCGGTGGGGCGTGGCTCAGGCTACGCCCGGGGGTGCTCGCCCCGCGAAGCGAGGAGGGTCCTGAGCCCGGAGCGCGACGGGTCAGCTGGCGAAGCGGACCGGCATGAGGACGTACCGGTAGGAGGTGTCGGCCTCGCCGTCCTGCTCCTCCTGGCCGGACAGCACGGCCGGGCGCGAGGGCTGGGTGAACGACAGCCGCGTGAACGGCGTCCCCACGGCGCCCAGGCCGTCGAGGAGGAACTGGGGGTTGAACGCGATCTCGAGCTCGGGGCCGGTGAGGGTCGCCTCGACCGCCTCGGACGCCTGGGCGTCGTCACCCGTGCCGGCCTCGATGGCGACCTGGCCGTCGGTGAACCGCAGCCGCACGGGAGTGTTGCGCTCGGCGACGAGCGCGACGCGCTTGACCGCCTCGACGAGCTCGCCGGTCGAGACCACGGCCTCGCTGTCGACGCTGGTCGGGAAGATCGAGGTGACCTTGGGGTACTCGCCGTCGAGCAGGCGGGTCGTGGTGCGGCGCTGGCCGGCCTCGAACCCGACGAGCCCGTCGCCGCCTGCCGAGGAGCCGAGCGCGATCTCGATCGAGCCGGAGGCACCGAGGGCCTTGGCGGTCTCGGAGAGGGTGCGGGCCGGGACGAGCGCGAGGTGCGTCGCATCGGTGCTGTTGGGGTTCCAGGTGAGCTCGCGCATGGCCAGCCGGTACCGGTCGGTGGCGAGCAGTGTGACCTTGGAGCCGTCGATCTCGACCCGCACGCCGGTGAGGATCGGGAGGGTGTCACCGCGGTCGGCCGCGACCGAGACCTGGGCGACCGCCTTGGTGAAGACGTCGCCGGCGATGGTGCCGCTGGCCTCGGGGGCGGTCGGCAGCGTCGGGTAGTCGTCGGCCGGCATCTGCATGAGGCTGAACCGGCTGGACCCGCAGGTCACCGACACCTTGCTGCCGTCGGTGGTGACGTCGACCGGCTTGGCCGGCAGGTTGCGGGAGATGTCGGCCAGCAGGCGGCCGAGCACGAGGACGGTGCCGGCCTCGCTGACGTCGGCGGGGACGGTGACCTTCGCGGAGACCTCGTAGTCGAACGCGGACAGGGTCAGCGACCCCTCGTCGTTCGCCTCGATGAGGACACCGGCCAGCACCGGGACAGGAGGTCGGGCCGGCAGGCCGCGGGCCACCCAGGTCACGGCGTCGGCGAGGACCTCACGTTCGACCCGGAACTTCACCGCTGTACCGCCCTTCACGCCCGGCCACCGCACGGACCCACTGCTCGGATGTGCCCATCGACGAGCAGGGGTGCCACCGATGGAATTCGCACCGACCCTAGTGGGCGCTCGCGGTGCGGCCAACCCGGATCGGTGGAATCGGCTGTCACGCAGTTCTTGTCATTCGTCGTTCGGTTGGCGGAGCGGGTCGGGCCGGGTTGGTACTCGGGGCGGGATTGCTGAGTTGAGGGATCTCATCATCGTTGTAGGGGGTGTGGGAACTGTGGACGAATCGCGTCGTCGCAGGTCAGCGGCCCGTTGTCCCTGTGTATGCCGCGTGGACCGGTCCGCGGACGAGCTGGCCCCGGGTGTGGACGACCGATCGCCGCCCACAGGGCCTCCACACCCCGCATGCCTCCGGTCCCCAGCGCACCGCGTGCCGTGCACGGGTTGTCCACCGGTTGTCCACAGGTCTGGGGGAAAGGCTGTCCGTTCGGACGATGGCCGTGGGCCCACCCACATACCCACAGAGTTGTCCACAGGTGTGGACCACGGGTGGTTCGTCCGGTTCTGTCGGCCTTCGTGCTGCGGGACGAGGATGCCGGGACGGCGCTGAGCACCGTTCGGGCGACGCCGCGGCGCAGGTTGCCGTGGGGTGAACGAGTGGACACAGGTGTGGACAACGTTGTGGAGAACGGTGGACAGCCCGTGGACGGTGCCCGGTCCCGGCCCGTGGACCGTGTCTGCGCCACCGGGACCCCAGCCGTGCACGGTCAGTCGTCGGCGAGAACGAGACGTCCCGCGACGCCCACCATGTGGTCGAACCAGGACTGCGGATCGGCCACGGTCTGCGGCCCGAGCTGCTCGAAGACCTCGGCGCTGAGTGTCCCCATGACCATCGACCACGCGGCCATGGCGGCCAGGAGCGCCTGTGCGTCGATGCTGCTGCCCGCGAAGAAGGAGTCGGTCAGCATCCGCTCGGCGCTGGCGCGCGCACCTGCTGCCGTGGACAGGTCCGCGCGGGTGGTCGCCAGCCGGCCGGACCGGACGGCGTCGTCGAGCAGGTGGAGCACGAGGGCCAGCACGCGGGTGCCCGGCTCCGTGGTGCGCTCCGCGGGCGCGGCGTAGTCCGGCACCGGCGACCCGTACAGGAGCGCGTACTCGTGCGGCCTGGCGAGCGCCCAGTGCCGCATCGCGCCTGCGATCGCCCGCCACCTGCCCGCGAGGTCGTCGGCGTCGACCGCGTCGTGCGCCCGCTCGACCTCGTCGGCGAGCGAGGTGTAGGAGGCGACGATGAGCAGGGTGAGCAGGTCGTCGCGGTTGGCGACGTACCGGTACAGCGCCGAGGACACCATGCCGAGGTCGCGGGCGATGGCGCGCAGGGACAGGGCGGCGGCCCCGTCGCGGGCGAGGTGCCGACGCCCGATCTCGACGATGTCCGCCTCCACCGCCGCGCGGTGCCGCGCGCGCACTCCTCCACCGGTCGGCATACGGCGATCCTGCCACAGTCTTGGGAGCACTGCTCACTTTTGTGAGCAGTGCTCTTGACATGGCGGGGCGGTCGGGAGTTCCATGGGACCAAACAGAGAGCAGTGCTCACGGAAGGCTTAAACCATGACCGGCAAGACTCCCCAACCCCGCACCAGCGAGCGGTACGTCATGCCCACGACCGCAGGCGCCCGGCGGACGCTGCGCCTGACGAACGGGACCGTCGCCTGGCTCACCGCCCGCGGCGTCTCCCTCGCCGGCTCGCGGATCCTGGCCGTCTGCGGTCGCACGAGCGGGCAGTGGCGCACGACCCCGGTGAACCCCTTGGTCGTCGACGGCCGGCGCTACCTGCTGGCCCCGCGCGGGCACACCCAGTGGGTGCGCAACCTGCGCGTGGTGGGGGCGGGCGAGCTGCGGCTGGGCCGGCGGGCCGAGGCCTTCACCGCCACCGAGGTGCCGGACCACGAGAAGCTGCCGGTGATGCGGGAGTACCTGCGCCGGTGGGCGTGGGAGGTCGGCCAGTTCTTCGAGGACCTCGACAAGGACTCCAGTGACGAGCAGCTGCTCGCGGCGGCGCCCGGCTTCCCCGTCTTCGAGATCGAGCCGGCCCCCCGGCACACCGCGGTCGCCTGACCCGGCCCCACCGGCTCCCGGCGTCGCCCGACCCGGCGTCGCCCGACCGGCCGCGCCGGGCGGCGACGGTCAGCGGGACTGCTGCTTGATCCGGTTGGTGAGCTCGGTGACCTGGTTGTAGATCGCCCGGCGCTCGGCCATGAGCTGGCGGATCTTCTTGTCCGCGTGCATGACGGTGGTGTGGTCGCGGCCGCCGAACTGCTGGCCAATCTTCGGCAGGGACAGGTCGGTGAGCTCGCGGCACAGGTACATCGCGATCTGCCTGGCCGTCACCAGGACCCGGGAGCGGGACGTGCCGCACAGGTCCTCGATGGTGAGCCCGAAGTAGGCCGCGGTCTGGGCCATGATCGTCGCGCTCGTGATCTGGCTGCCCTGCTCGGTGGGGATGAGGTCGCGCAGCACGATCTCGGCCAGGCCCATGTCGACGCTCTGCCGGTTCAGGCTGGCGAACGCCGTCACCCGGATGAGGGCACCCTCGAGCTCGCGGATGTTCGTCGAGATGCGGCTCGCGATGAACTCGAGCACCTCGTCGGGTGCGCTCATCCGCTCCTGGATGGCCTTCTTGCGCAGGATCGCGATGCGGGTCTCGAGGTCGGGCGGCTGGACGTCGGTGAGCAGCCCCCACTCGAACCGGCTGCGCATCCGCTCCTCGAAGCCGCTGAGCAGCTTCGGCGGCAGGTCGCTGGTGATGACCACCTGCTTGTTCGCGTTGTGCAGCGTGTTGAAGGTGTGGAAGAACTCCTCCTGCGTCTGCACCTTGCCCTGCAGGAACTGGATGTCGTCGATGAGCAGGACGTCGACGTCGCGGTACCGCTTCTGGAAGTTGGCGGCCTTGTCGTCGCGGATGCTGTTGATGAAGTCGTTGGTGAACTCCTCGGAGTTCACGTAGCGCACCTTGACGTGCGGGTAGAGGTTGCGCGCGTAGTGGCCGATCGCGTGCAGCAGGTGGGTCTTGCCCAGCCCGGACTCGCCGTAGACGAACAGCGGGTTGTACGCCTTGGCCGGCGCCTCCGCGACCGCGACCGCCGCCGCGTGGGCGAACCGGTTGCTCGCCCCGATGACGAAGGTGTCGAAGGTGTACTTCGGGTTGAGCCGCGTCGCGGACTCGTCCGTGGCCACCACCTCGGCGCGGGGTAGGCGTTGGGGCTCCGCCGCCGGGATCGGCACGCTCACCGGCGGGGTGAGGGGCGGCGCCGGCTGCGGCTGGTTGGAGTGGCCGTCGTATGCCGCGGCGGGACCCGGACCGGTGCCGACGGTGTCCTCGGTGACCGTGTCCAGCGCGGGGTCCACGGTCACGGCCAGGTGGACGGGGGCGCCGAGCTGGTCGGACAGGGCCCGGGTGACGGCCTCGCGGATGCGCTGCTCGAGGACGTCCTTGGTGTAGTCGTTGGGGACCTTGACCACGGCGGTGCCGTCGAGCAGGCCGGCGAGGCGGCCGAGGCTCAGGAACGCGCGCTCACGGACGGGGAGCCCGTCGGCGTCCAGGGTCGTGATCGTGTTCTGCCAGATCTGTGCATAGTCCAGATCGGCTTGGCTCACGAGGTCCACATCCCTTTCGACGTCTGTGCGGTGCTGCCCTTGTCGCAGGGTCATGGTGCCTTGTCCACATGTTTGTCCACAACCTGTGGGGAACGCGGGACAAGGGGGGACCGTAACAAGTCGCGAGACCGCGGAGCAACCGGATCCGCGAAAATGGGCGTCCTGAGCACGGCCTCGTGCCCCGCTGTCCGGCGTGTCGGGCCGGAAAGGGACGATTCGTGCTGGTAATGGGCAGCCCTGTCAGGCGGAGCCGTGCTGGTTTGACCCTGTGCGGCGCGCTCGCGTACCGTGGAGCAGGCCTGTCGGCCGTTTTCGCATGCCCGTGACGCCCGTTCCCGGTGGTCGTACCGCCGGTCCGTCGTGGCGGGTTTCCGATTGCGGCCGGCCAGGCGCCCACCCCGACTCATCAGGCCCGCCGGGCCTGACCAGCAACGGAGAACCTCGTGAGCAAGCGTACTTTCCAGCCGAACAACCGCCGCCGGGCCAAGACCCACGGCTTCCGCCTGCGGATGCGCACCCGTGCGGGCCGCGCCATCCTGTCGGCCCGTCGTCGCAAGGGTCGCTCCGAGCTCTCCGCCTGAGGCAGACCCCGATGCTGCCGGCGGGGCACCGGCTCCGTGCGAGCTCGGACTTCGCCGCAGCGCTCCGGGGCCCCAGGGGAGCCCGGGCCGGCTCCACGCTGATCGTGGTCCACGCCAACCAGACCGACGCGCGTGCGGGACAACCGCCGCGGGTCGGTTTTGTTGTCTCCAAGGCCGTGGGCACGGCCGTCGTCCGCAACCGGACCAAGCGCCGGCTGCGGGCACTGATGGCGGCCCGGATCCGGGACGTCCCCGCGGGTACCGACGTGGTCGTCCGCGCGAATCCTGTTGCGGCACAGGCGGATTCGTCTGCCCTGGGTGCAGAGCTGGACCGTCTGCTGGGACGTGTCCTCGGTCGGTTGGGTGGTGCACGGGCATGAGCGACGTCGGCAGGACCCTGCAGAAGGTGGCCGCGGCCCCGCTCATCGGCCTCATCGTGGTGTACCAGCAGGTCATCTCCCCGATGCGGCCCCCGACCTGCCGCTACTACCCCTCCTGCTCGGCATACGCCCTCACCGCGATCCGGCGGTTCGGCCCGTTCACGGGAACCTGGCTGGCGCTGAAGAGGTTGCTCAGGTGCCATCCGTGGACCCCCGGCGGGGTGGACCACGTGCCGGAGAAGCGGCCGGCCACCCCGTCCCACGCCCACTAGGGCCGAAGACACCAGACCTGCCGGTCCTGCGGCGCACCGCCGGGGACCGGACCACCGGTGGGACCCCAACGGGACCATCACCAGATTGAGGACACGATGAGTTTCAGCTCCCTGGTCTACCCGTTCGAGTGGATCGTCGCCTGGATCCTGTACGGCTGGCACAGCCTGTTCACCGCCATCGGGATCCCGCCGGCATCCGGCTTCGCCTGGGTCATGTCGATCATCGGCCTCGTGGTCGTGATGCGGGCGGCGATGATCCCGCTGTTCGTCAAGCAGATCCACGCCTCGCGGCGGATGCAGCTCATCCAGCCCGAGATGCAGAAGATCCAGGCCAAGTACAAGGGCAAGAACGACCCGGACTCCCGTCAGGCCATGACGCAGGAGACCATGGACCTGTACAAGCGGACCGGGACCAACCCGTTCAGCTCGTGCCTGCCGATCCTGCTGCAGTCGCCATTCTTCTTCGGCCTCTTCCGGGTGCTCAACGGCCTGCAGGGCATGGCCGCCGGCACCAAGGACACCATCGGCCCGATCACGCGCGACCTCGCCCGCCAGGCCGAGCAGTCGACCCTCTTCGGCGCCCAGCTCTCCGACAAGTTCATGGGCTCGGACACGGTGACCGTCAAGGTCGTGACCGTCGTCCTCATCGTGCTGATGTCGCTGTCGACGTTCACCACGCAGCACCAGCTCATGCGCAAGAACATGCCGGCGTCCGCGCTGGACAACCCGTTCGCGCGGCAGCAGAAGGTCCTGCTCTACGTGATGCCGCTGTTCTTCGCGATCTCCGGCGTCAACTTCCCCATCGGTGTCCTGCTCTACTGGCTCACCACCAACGTGTGGTCGATGTGCCAGCAGTTCTACGTGATCCGTCGCATGCCGGCCCCCGGCTCCCCCGCGGAGCAGGCGCTGCGTGAGCGCAAGGCCAAGCGCGGGAAGGTGCACGAGGAGTTCACCGTCAAGGGCCTGGACCAGGGCTCGGCCGAGGAGGCCAAGCCGGTCTCCGGCCAGCGCCAGCAGCCCAGCCGTAAGAAGAAGAAGAAGGCGCCGGCGGCCAAGGGCCCCAACGGCGCGCAGGGCAAGAGCCCGGCCAAGACCCCGTCCTCGGGCGCGAGCAGCTCGGCGGTCGCCGAGAACAAGCCCCACACCGACAACTGAGAGCGACACCATGAGCGAGCACGACACCGTGACCGAGGCGACGACGACCGTCGCCGGTTCCCCTGACGACGCCCCCACCACGCCGCAGGCGGACACCGAGGCGACTGCACCGGAGGCCGCTGCCGAGGAGTCCGCTGTGGATGCCGAGGGGGCCGTCGCCCCGGCGCGCTCGCGCGGGCGCGCCGACCTCGAGCGCGAGGGGGAGGTCGCTGCCGACTTCCTCGAGACCCTGCTCGACATCGCCGACCTCGACGGGGACATCGACGTCGACATCGACGGGGACCGTGCGTCGGTCTCCATCGTCGACTCCGAGGACGGTCGGGTGCCGCGCCGCCTCGTCGGCCAGGACGGCAAGGTGCTCGACGCCCTGCAGGAGCTCACCCGGCTCGCCGTCCAGTCGGCCACCGGTGAGCGCAGCCGCCTCATGCTCGACGTGGCCGGCCACCGGGCCGAGCGCCGCGCCGCCCTGGTCGCGGTCGCGCAGGAGGCCATCGCCGAGGTGAAGCGCAGCAACGCCTCGGTGGCCCTCGACCCCATGAGCGCGTTCGAGCGCAAGGTCGTCCACGACGAGGTCCTGGCCGCCGGTCTGGTCTCGGAGTCCGACGGGGTGGAGCCGCGGCGTCACGTCGTGGTGCGCCCGGCCGCGTCCTGATCCGTTTCACGTGAAACAGCGCGCATGACGACTCGCCACGACGGCGCCGACGACGGGCGCGGTACCGGAACCCCCGGTGCCGCGCCCGTCGCGTCTGACCCCGACCCCACCCGCTCCACCGGAGCCCTCGCTGAACCCGGATCCCAGCCGGCAACCGGATCCCAGCCGGCTACCGAGTCCCAGCCGGCTGCCGAGTCCCAGCCCGCCCCCGAACCACCCCCGGCCGCCGCGGCCGTGTTCGGCGAGCGTCTCGGAGTGGCAACCAGGTTCGCCGAGATCCTCGCGGACACCGGGGTCTCGCACGGACTCATCGGTCCGCGTGAAGTCCCTATCCTCTGGGAGCGCCACATCCTCAACTGCGCCGTCGTGCACGACGCGTTCCCTCAGGGAGCCGCCATCGCCGACGTCGGCTCGGGCGCGGGGCTGCCCGGTCTGGCACTGGCCATCGCCCGTCCGGACCTCACGCTGCACCTCGTCGAGCCACTCCTGCGGCGCACGACATGGCTCGAGCACACTGTCGAGGAGCTCGCACTCGACGACGTCACCGTCCTCCGCGCGCGGGCCGAGGAGCTCCACGGCCAGCTGCAGGTGCCGTATGCCACCGCCCGGGCCGTGGCCCGGATCGACAAGCTCGCGCGGTGGACCTTCCCCCTCCTCGTCCCGGGTGGTCAGCTCGTCGCCCTCAAGGGGTCGTCGGCCGCTGACGAGCTCGCGGCCCAGGAGCCGGTCCTTCGACGGCTCGGCATGACCGAGGCGTGCATCGAGACCTACGGCTCGGGGCTGGTCGACCCGCCCACGCTCGTGGTCCGGGTCACGGTGACCCCACGCGCCTCCTCCGGGGCGGCGAAGGAACGACGACGGTCCCGGCGCCGATCCGGGTGAGCGTGAACAGCGCACCGGAGGGACGCGACGTGATGACGGGCTGCACCCGACACCAGGCGGCGGGAGGGTGGCGGACGGACCTGCCTCCCGCGCGGACCGGCGTCGGCCCCATAGGGTTGGATGATGTCCATGGCCAGCAAGGAGACAGAGTGAGCACGGCGGTACGACACCTCGACCGTGGGTTGGGCTGGCCCTCGCTGGCGGGCCACCCGACGGGTGCCTTGGGGTGGCCCGGGCTGGACGGCGCGGCCGGCGCAGAGGGCGCGCCGGGCGAGGACTCTGTTTCACGTGAAACGGACGCTTCCGCTCCCGCCCCAACCCCTCCCGCGGACACACTCTCCGAAGCCGACAACGCAGGCGGTGAGGTCGCCGCAGGAACCATGGTCCCCGCCACCCCTGTCGTCGGCGACGCCGAGGCGGCCGCGCACGCGCTGGCAGCGGTGTCCGTTTCACGTGAAACAGACGAGCGTGACGAGTTGGCGTCGTCCCTGCCCCGCGTTGACGCGGACACCCCTCTCGCCCTCGCTGTCGCCGAGGATGCGCGCAAGCGCATCGCGCTGACCGGGCGCGTCTTTCCCAAGCCGGCCGCGACCCGCGTGCTCACCGTCGCGAACCAGAAGGGCGGCGTGGGCAAGACCACGACCACCGTGAACATCGCGGCCGCCCTCGCCCAGGCCGGCCTGACGGTGCTCGTCATCGACATCGACCCGCAGGGCAACGCAAGCACCGCGCTGGGGATCGAGCACCACTCCGAGGTCATCAGCATCTACGACGTGCTGGTGGAGGGAACCCCCATCGCCGAGGTGGTGCAGGAGTGCCCGGACATCCCGGGGCTGTGGTGCGCACCGGCCACCATCGACCTGGCAGGCGCGGAGATCGAGCTCGTCTCGCTGGTCGCTCGGGAGACCCGTCTGCAGAAGGCGATCACCGCCTACCTGGATCACACGACCGCCGCAGGGGAGGCGGTGCCGGACTACGTGCTCATCGACTGCCCGCCGAGCCTCGGGCTCCTCACGGTCAACGCGTTCGTCGCAGCCCATGAGGTCTTCATCCCCATCCAGTGCGAGTACTACGCGCTCGAGGGCCTGTCCCAGCTCCTCAAGAACATCGAGCTGATCCGCAGCCACCTCAATCCGACCCTGCACGTGTCGACGATCCTCCTGACGATGTACGACGGCCGGACCCGGCTGTCGGCGCAGGTCGCCGAGGAGGTGCGGGCTCACTTCCCGGACCAGGTGCTGCGCAACACCGTCCCGCGCAGCGTCCGGATCTCCGAGGCGCCGAGCCACGGGCAGACCGTCATGACGTACGACCCCAACTCCAGCGGCGCCCTGTCCTACCTCGGGGCGGCAGCCGAGCTCGCCGACCGTGGCGCCACCCCGACCACCAGCGCTCGCGCGCAGAACTGAGAGAGAACCAGCCGATGAGTGAGAAGCGCCGTGCGCTCGGCCGAGGCCTGGGTGCCCTGATCCCCAACGCTCCCGCGAACGCGACCAGCCGTCCGGTCGACGTGTTCTTCCCCGACCAGCGGCCCGCCACCACCGACGGTGACGCGGCCGCCGAGCTGGGTGCGGCGGACGCCACCACGGACGGAGCCGCCGCGACCTCCGGGGGGCAGCAGGACGGCACCTCCGGCCCCGTCGGTGGGGCCACGCCCAGCTCCGCGCAGGCGGAGGCTGCCGAGCAGCAGGACGGCGTGCCGATGGAAGCGCAGGAACCCGCGGACACAGGCCTGGCGCCGGTGCCGGGGGCCTCCTACGGCGAGATCCCGCTCGACGAGATCCGGCCCAACCCTCGCCAGCCGCGCTCGGTCTTCGACGAGGACGACATGGCCGAGCTCGTCCACTCGATCCGCGAGATCGGCGTGCTCCAGCCCGTGGTCGTCCGGCCCGTTTCGGCCGGCCGGGACGGTGACGTCCCCGAGGGCGTGCGGTACGAGCTCATCATGGGTGAGCGTCGCTGGCGTGCCTCCCGCGAGGCCGGCAAGGAGACGGTCCCCGCGATCGTCAAGGAGACCGAGGACGACGACCTCCTGCGCGACGCGTTGCTGGAGAACCTGCACCGCAGCCAGCTCAACCCGCTGGAGGAGGCGGCCGCCTACAGCCAGCTGCTCGAGGACTTCGGCTGCACCCACGACGAGCTCGCCGGCCGGATCGGCCGGTCGCGCCCGCAGATCTCCAACACCCTGCGCCTGCTGAAGCTGCCGCCGATGGTGGCCCGCCGGGTCGCGGCCGGCGTCCTGTCCGCAGGTCACGCCCGGGCACTGCTGTCCCTCGAGGACGGCGGCGCGATGGAGCGCCTGGCCCAGCGGATCGTGGCCGAGGGCCTGAGCGTGCGCAGCGTCGAGGAGATCGTCGCGCTCGGCGCGGACCTGGGCGAGAAGGCCAAGCCGCGGCGACCCCGCGCCGGCAGCCGCCACCCCCAGCTGGACGACCTGGCCGCCCGGCTCTCCGACCGGTTCGACACCCGTGTCGCCATCGCCCTCGGTCAGCGCAAGGGCAAGCTGACCGTGGAGTTCGCGTCGGTGGAGGACCTCAACCGGATCGTCGACCTGCTCGGCGTGGACCCCCGCGGCTGACCCCGCGGCTGAACCGGGGGCCGACCACCCGGTCCACCCCCGGAGCCGACCCCGGTCCAACTCCCTGGGTTGACCGCCGCTCGGCGCTCGTCCGCACGGAGGCTCAGCCCCCAGCAGCACTACGACAAAGCCCGAATCCCCTTGTCAGGCAAGGGAATTCGGGCTTAGTCGTGCGACGGGGATCGCTGTTCGCGGGAGACCGGTCAGCCGTGGGCGGCCAGGTAGGCGCGCAGGTCGCCGAGGCGCAGGACGCCGGTGGTCGCGGTGTCGTCGTCACCGAGGTACAGGCGCTGCAGGCTGACCAGGACCGCCTCGGCGAGCACGTCGCGGAAGGCCGTGTCCGCCAGCCGTCGGGCGTCGTCTGGGTGCGAGAGGTAGCCCGCCTCCACGCGGACCGCCGGCATCGTCGTGTGGGTCAAAAGGGTCCACGAGCGACCGTGCGAGCGGCAGTTGGGCAGCCCGGTGCGCGCGACGACCTCGCGCAGGACGAGGTCGGCCAGCTGCTCGCCGACGGCCGACCAGGCGGTCTTGCGGTCGCGGCCGAAGAAGAACGTGGCCACGCCGCTGGCGTCCCGCGCCTCGTGGGAGTCGCAGTGCAGCGACAGCACCACGTCGGCGCCGGCCGCGTTGGCGATCGCGGCGCGCTCCTCCTCGCTCGGGTCGGTGTGCTCGGTGCGGGTGAAGACCACGGAGACACCGATGGCGGTGAGTCGACCCTCGATGCGCCGGGCGAGGTCCATGACGATCTCGGACTCGACCAGGCCGTTGCCGGTGGCACCCGTGCTCGGGCCGCCGTGGCCCGGGTCGAGGACGACCGTGCGCCCGCTGAGGTTGTGGCCCGACCGGCGGACCCGCTCGCGCTCGCGCAGCACGGTGGCCGAGCCACCCGACACCGAACGGCGCAGGTCCTGGAACGCGCGCAGGGTCGCGGGACCGACGGACCCGTCGTCGGGCAGCCCGTAGGCGCGCTGGAACGCCCGCACGGCACGCTCGGTGTCGGGACCGAAGCGACCGTCCACCCGGCCGGCGGAGAAGCCGAGGGTGTTGAGCCGCTCCTGCAGGGCGGTGACGTCGTCGCCACGCATCAGGTGGCCGGGGGTGTGCACGAGGAGGCGGTCACCGAGGTTCCACCGCGCGCCGTCGAGCGCCGAGAAGGTCTCGACGCCCACGACGCCGTCGACGATGAGCCCCTTGTGCTGCTGGAAGGCGCGGACCGCGCGCTGCAGGCCCTCGTCGAACACCTCGTCGCCGCCGGGGCCGGCAGGTGCCACGCCCTCGGGCAGGTGGGCGGGGGAGAGGGCGGAGAGCCGGGCCCGGACGTCGGCGACGGCGGGGCCGGAGCTGCCGAGGCCCAGCAGGCCCTGCTTGCTGTCGGACACGAGACCTCCGTGCGGCGGGTCGGGACGGGTGGATGGGGCGGGTTCCCACGCTGTGGTGGCGAGGACCCGGCGGAGTGCCTCGACCGCGTCTGTGCAGGTCAGGGGCGCATGGCGACGGACCACCGGGATGGTGGTGACGTCCGAGCCTAGGTCAGGTGGGCGCCGCGCACCAACCTCAACCGCGGCCCGGACCCACGGGCGACGACGCCCCGGGGACGACGATGCCGGCCGGTCCCGGGAGGGACGCGGCCGGCATACGTCGTCGTGCACCGGCGCCGGCGGCACCCGGAGGTGCCGCGACGGGGGTCAGCCCAGGTAGTCGGCGAGCTCGCGGACCAGCTTGGGCTTGGGGAGGGCGCCGACGAGGGTCTTGACGACCTCGCCACCCACGTAGACGTTGAGCGTCGGGATGCCGGTGATGCCGTAGCGGCTGCTCACCTGGACGTTCTCGTCGGTGTTGAGCTTGACGACCTCGATCTTGTCCTTGTGCTGCTCGGCCAGCTCCTCGAGGATCGGGGCGACGGCGCGGCACGGACCGCACCAGGGCGCCCAGAAGTCCACCAGGACCGGCTTGTCGTTCTTGAGGACGTCCGCCTCGAAGGTGGCGTCCGTGGTGTCCTTGATGGCTCCCACTCGGGGGCTCCTTTCGGTGGTGCTTCTAGGGGGTTCGGGAAGGATCACGGCCAGCGTCGCAGGCCGCGGTGACAGCGTGGGGTCAGCGGACGCCGACGGGGCTGTGCTCGGGGTTCTCCTGCTCGATGAGCGCCTCGGACTGCGACGGGGCGCCCGCCTCGTGGTGCTCGGCGAGGAACTTCTCGGCGTCCAGTGCCGCCGCGCAGCCCGAGCCCGCCGCGGTGATCGCCTGGCGGTAGGTGTGGTCGACCAGGTCGCCGGCGGCGAAGACGCCGGTGAGGTTCGTGCGGGTCGTGCGGCCCTCGACGAGCACGTACCCCTCGTCGTCCAGGCCGACCTTCTCGGTGTCGCTGGTGCCGGTGAGCAGCTCGTTGCGGGGGTCGTGCCCGATCGCCACGAACAGACCCGTGACCGGGAGCTCCCGGGTCTCGCCGGTGACGGTGTCGCGCAGGGTGACGCCGGTGAGCTTGGCGTCACCGTGGATCTCGGCCACCTCGGAGTTCCAGGCGAACCTGATCTTCGGGTTGTCCAGGGCGCGCTGGGCCATGATCTTGCTGGCCCGCAGCTCGTCGCGACGGTGCACGATCGTCACCGACCGGGCGAACTTGGTCAGGAAGGTCGCCTCCTCGACGGCCGAGTCGCCGCCGCCGACGACCGCGATGTCCTGGTCGCGGAAGAAGAACCCGTCACAGGTGGCACACCACGAGACGCCGTGGCCGGAGAGCCGCTTCTCGTCGGGCAGCCCGAGCTCGCGGTAGGCCGAACCCATCGCGAGGATCACCGCGTGCGCCCGCCAGGTGGTGCCCTCGGCGTCGGTGACGACCTTGACGTCGCCCTCGAGCGAGACGGACTCGACGTCGTCGGTGATGATCTCGGCGCCGAACCGCTCGGCCTGGGCCCGCATGTTCTCCATGAGCTCCGGGCCCATGATGCCGTCGCGGAAACCGGGGAAGTTCTCCACCTCGGTCGTGTTCATGAGCGCGCCGCCGGCGGTGACCGCGCCCTCGAAGAGCACGGGGCGCAGGTTCGCCCGCGCGGCGTAGACGGCTGCCGTGTACCCCGCCGGGCCGGACCCGATGATGATCAGACTACGAACGTCGGCAGGTGCGGTGGTGCTCACGCGGCTACAGCCCCTTGTGGTCGAGAAGTGGGAGCACCGCTACATGCGGTGTCGAGTACGTCAACCGATCGTAGGGCCTTTGTGTTCCACGAACCGCCCCGGAGGCCTGCGGCGCGCCGGGTGCGCGGGAGCCGGTCGGCCGGTGGCGCGCCTCGGTGCTCAGGGGAGCGGCAGGGGGCCCGTCAGGCGCGCCGGATGGGTGCGGTCGCACTCCGGCCCCACGGCATACACCTGCTGGCCGGTGTCGCTGCTCACCACGGCGACGACGGCGTCGCGTCCCTCGTAGGTCGCGACGTCGGCCCACACCGGCATCCACGCCTCCACGCCGAGGGTGGTCAGGCAGGCACGCAGACCCTCCTGGCTCTCCGCGGGGCCCGCAGTGCGGGTCGGGGCGCCCTTGCCCGGCGACGTGCCGTTCTCGCGGCTGGCGCGAACCTGCTGGACCAGCGCGGCCGCGGTGTATGCCGTGCCCGTGCCCACGAGAGTCACCGGGCCGGTCGCGCCGGGCGCACGCTCACCGACGGCGATGCCCGGGCTCGTCGCCCCGTCGGACGGTGGCGTCAGCACCGGGGACGCCGTGGCCGGGGCCTCTGCGCTGCTCGCAGCCGCGCCCGAGGAGGACTCGCCGGCCAGCAGGGCAGTCACGCCGCCGAGGCCCCCACCCGCCAGCGCGGGGATGCCGACGGCCACCGCTGCCACGGCGGCCGCGGCCACGCCCAGCTGCTTCCAACCCCAGCGGCGCCGGGGGGCGAGGGGGACCACGGTCGCGCCACCGGTGCCGCCACTGCCGTGCGGCCCGCGGGCCGCCTGCTCGGCCGTCAGCGAGGCCTGGATCCGGGCGACGAGGTCGTCGGGCATGGGGCCGGGGTCGGGGAGCGAACCGAGCAGGGCACGGATGCCCGTGGGGTCCTCGTCGACGTCGTCGGGGTCCGGGGGCACGGGCGGGGTGCTCACCACGACGACCTCCGGATCGGGAACGGGTACGGGCTGCGGGTGTCGCCGCACGATGCCGGCGCGGGAGCCGGGGGACCACCCGGGCCAGGGGCGACCGCGCTGCGGTGGCGACATGGGTAGGACGTCACGACTGCCCCGAAGGTTCCCGCAGCAACCGGGCCATCGCCTCCCGGCCACGGCTGCAGCGCGACTTGACCGTGCCCTCCGCGACGCCGAGGACCGCGGCGGCCTCCACCACCGACAGCCCGTGCATGTCGACGAGCACGAGCGCGAGCCGCTGCCCCTCGGGCAGTTGGTCGAGCGCCTCGCGCACGTCGAGCCGGGTCTCGACGGAGGCGTGGCCGTCGTGCCGGTCGGCGAGCTCACGCTCGGGCAGCTCGCTGGTGGGCTTGTCCCGCCGAAGGCGGTCCAGGCACGCGTTGACGACGATGCGGTGCAGCCAGGTCGTGACGGCCGCGTCGCCGCGGTAGGAGTCGGCCCGCCGGAAGGCCGAGATGAAGGCGTCCTGCACGCAGTCGGCGGCCAGCTCGCGGTTGCCCGTGGTGCGCAGGGCCACCGCCCACATGCGGTCGCGGTGGCGCCGGAACAGCTCCCCGAACGCGTCGGGGTCGCCGTCGACGTGGGCGCGCATCAGCTCCCGGTCGTCACGCTCCCGCAGCGAGGTGTCCCCCATGCGCGTGCCGTGCCGCCCGCGTCAGCGGACGGTGACCTCGGCGAGCGTCGCCCGGTACCGGCCGTCGGAGACCTGCGAGAGCTTGGTGAACCACACGAAGACGTACTGGCCCTTGGCGGGGGCGCCGTCCTTGGTGAGGGTGATCGTGCCGGACTTGCCCGACGTGCTCCCGATCTCGGTGGCGGTGTCGCGGTTGCGGTCCGGCCCGACGGAGACCGTGACGTCGGCGGCGTCGGGGAGCACGATCCGCACGGAGTGCACCGAGCGCACCTGTCCGAGGTCGAGGCGCACGCCGACCCCCTTCTTGAGCCCGCCGAGGTTGGCGCTGGCGTAGCCCTCAGAGCTCCAGAAGGTGTTCGTCTTCCCGTCGTAGACGCGCGGCGCCTCGCCGTTGCGCTCGGCGTTGTCGCCCTCCGGGTCGTAGCCGGTGGCGCCGAGGATCGGGTATGCCGCGCCGCCGGCCTGCGTGTCGCCGCTGCTCGGGCTCTGGCCGGGGGTGACCGTGGTCGTGGGGGCGGTCACGGTCACGGTGCCCCGCGGTGTCGGTCCGCTGCCCAGACCGAGGTCGGTGTTGTCGCCGATCCGGGTGACGCCCCAGACGGCCAGGGCGGTGACCACGACGAGGAAGCCGGCGATGATGGCGAGCACCAGCTTGGACTGGTCGCGGGTGGGCGGCGCGGACAGCTCCTGCGGCAGGAGTGGCAGGGGCGGGTCCAGGGGCTCGCCGGTCTCGACCAGGGCGTCGTCGAGGCTGATCCGGCGCTGCTCGGCCCGTTCCTGCGCGGCCTGGCGCTGGGCCCGGCGCTCCGCAGCCTTGTCGGCCGCGGCACGAGCGAAGCTGCCGACCTTGTGGGCGGCGTCGGTCGCCGCGTGTCCGGCTGCCTGGCCGGCCGTCCCCAACGCGGACCCGACGGCTCCGGCGGCTGCCGCCGCTCCCGCCGCCGCAGCGGCCGCGCGCGCCGGGGCACCCTCGGCGGTGTCGCCCGACGTGGTGCCGGCTTCTGTCGTGCCCGGTGCGGTCGGGGCCGGCTCGAAGCGCAGCGGCGCCGTGGGGGTGGCCGCGTGGTCGACCGGCGTGGCGGGGTGCATGTCGGTAGCCGAGGGGACGGACGGGAGCCCAGCGCCGGCCGGTGCCGGCAGGACCTGGGTCGCATGCGGGTCGGCGCCGGCGGCGCCCGCCGTCGCAGCAGCGGACTGCTGTCCCGAGGCCTCGGTCGCCCAGGGCAGGTCGGCCAGCGGCAGGGCGACGGTCGGGCTCGAGTCGTCGTCCCGGGCCGACGCCGCGATCCCGGCCACCTGGGACGTGGCCCACGGGGCGATCTGGCTGGCGAAGTCTCCCGGCGTGAGCGGTCCCTGGTCCTCGTTCAGGGTGAGCCGGCACAGGGCGTCGAGGTCCCCGGGGACGCCGGCCGCGATCTCCGACGGTGCCGGCACCCCGCTGATCACGTGCGGCGCGGCCTCCAGCCCCGCCACCGTGCCCGGCAGCGGCCAGCGGCTGGTCAGCGCGGCATACGTGATGGCCACGATGCCCACGGCATCGGTCCGGGCGGCGGTGTCGGGCTCGACGTCCTCGACCTCGGCCATGGCGGCCGCGGTGGCCAGCCCGCGCACCTTGACGGTGCCGTCGGGTCCACGGAGCACGGCGTTCGGCGTGAGCCGGAGGTGGTGCAGGCCCCTGCCGCGGGCCGCCTCGAGCCCGGTCGCGGCCTCGCCGGCGATCCGGCGCGCCTCCTCGGCGGGCAGGCCGCCCTGCTCGAGCAGCTGGGTGAGGGTGTGCGCGTCGCGGAGCAGCTCCTCGACGAAGAAGGCGATCCCGTCGGAGCGGCCCACGTCGAGCACGCGGACGAGGCGCGCGTTGTCGATGCCGGCAGCACGGCGGGCGGCATCGAGGGTCGCGTCGGCGTGCGACTCGTACTCGGCGAAGCAGACCACGACGACGTCGCGGTCGAGGGTGGTGTCGTGGGCCGACCAGCGCTCGCCGCGGGCCGTCTGCTCCAGGCGCCGCTGCACGGCGTACCGGCCGCCGAGCACCGTCGATGGGCCTACCCCGTGCACGCTGCCTCCCTCGGTCTCCTCGTGCGGTGGTCCCTCATCCTAAGGGCGCGCAGGTCAGGACGGCCGCCGGCGCAGGCGCCGGAGCACCGGTTCGAGCAGCTGCCCGACCTCCTCGACCCGCATGACGTGGGCCAGGCCCAGGGCGACGGCGAGGAAGACACCACCGCCGACCACGACCTCGACCAGCGCGGCGAGGTGCGTGTCGGGGAGCCGGGTGGCGAGGAGGCGGTCGAGCGGCCAGGCGACCGCGCCGGCGACGAGGGCGGCGACGGCCAGGCGGGCGTACAGCCGCACCGCCGACCGCAGGGCGAGGGGCCCCAGGCGGCGGCGCAGGAGGGCGAACCCGAGCCCCGCCGCGACCAGGTTGCTCAGGGTCTGGCCGACGCCGACGACCACGCCGGCCTGGCGCGCGTCGACGGTGAAGGCGAAGAGGTTGACCGCGGTGGCGATCGCCGTGACGACGAGCTGCAGCAGGAACGGCGTCCGCGCGTCCTCGTAGGCGTAGTAGACCCGCTGGACGAGGTAGAGCCAGCCGAAGGGCAGGATCCCCACGATCATCGCGATCATGACGTGGGCGATGGCCTGGGTCTCGGCCACGGAGTTGCCGGGGAACAGGACCCGGACGGCAGGTTGCCCGAAGAGCACCGCGAAGACCATGCCCGGCAGCAGCAGCACCGCCGGCATCCGCACCCCTCGACCGAGGTCGGCCACGACCTCCGCGGTCCGTCCGGCACTCGCTGCCGTGGACATCCGGGTGAAGAGCGCGGTCACCAGCGACAGGGTGATCAGGGAGTGCGGGAGCATGAAGAGCAGGAAGGCGTTGCTGTAGGCCGCCTTGCCGGCCCCGACCTGGTTGTCGTGGGCGAGGACCTGGGTCGCGCGGGTCAGCACCCGCGAGGTGACGACGAACCCGAGCTGGCTGACCGCGAGCGCCGCGAACGTCCACAGCGCCACCCGCGAGGCCGATCCCAGCCCGGTGCCGCGGAAGCCCCAGACGGGGGTGAACCGGAAGCCCCCGCGGCGCAGCGGGACGATGAGGACGAGGGCCTGGGCGACGATGCCCAGGGTCGTCGTCCCGCTGAGGATCCAGACCATCGCAGGCGTCCACGACCCCGGTCCGACCTGCGTCGGGAAGCCGGTCAGCAGGACGAGCAGACCGGCGATCATCACGACGTTGGCCAGCGCGGGCGCCCACATGTAGGCGCCGAACTGGGCTCGCGCGTTGAGGACCTGGCCGAGGACCGTGTAGAGCCCGTAGAAGAACATCTGGGGCAGGCACAGGAACGCGAACGCGGTGGCCAGCTCGACCGCCCGCGGGTCCGAGAAGTCGGCGAAGGCCCGGACGAGCAGCGGCGCAGCGGCAGTGACGAGGACCGTGCCGGCGGCGATGATCGCGATCGAGATCGTGAGCAGGCGGTTGACGAACTCGTGGCCGCCGTCGTCGTGGGTGGCGGCCTTGGTGATCTGCGGGACCAGCACGGCGTTGAGCACGCCACCGGCGAGCAGGAGGTAGAACAGGTTCGGCAGGGTGTTGGCGACGTCGAAGGCGTCGGCCGCCAGGCCGGTCGCCCCGATCACCGCGGCCAGCATGGACGCCCGGACGAAGCCGAGCGCGCGCGAGACCACGGTGCCGCCGGCCATCACGGCGGACGAGCGGGCCAGGCTGGACTGGGTCATCGGGGAACCTCGAGGGTGGTGGGGGCGGTCAGGCGTCGGCGGGGACGGCGGCGGAAGGTGCGCACGAGCCCGGCGAGCAGGATCAGCCCTGCGAGCCCGCCGAGGGCCCAGTAGACCCAGTCTCCCGTGGGGGTGACGCGGACCTGCACGTCGGCCCCCTGCCCGATGACGGTGCCGTCGGGCGTCGTCAGGGTGGTGCGCAGGGGGACCGGTCCTGCGGCCAGGGCGGTGACGCCGACGCTGACGGTCGCCCGGCTGCGGGGCCCGATGCGCAGGATCGGCGGCTGGCTGTCGATGCGCAGGCGCGGGTTGGAGGCCTCGACCGCCAGCCGCACGTTCTCCACCGGAACGGTGAGGTCGTTGGTGACGGTGATCTGCAGGCGCCCGGACTCGGCGAGGAAGTTGATGGTGCCGGCGAGCACCTTGACGGCCGACGTGGTCTGCGCGGCGGCCTGGTCGACCCGGCCCTCGAGGGTGTTCCAGGCGGTCGGGGCTGCCCGCCAGCGGGTCGAGGCGAGCTGCTCGGCCGCCCGGGTCCACGTGCGGCCGAACTGGTCGCCGTCGTCGCGGATGGTCGCCACCCCCTGCACCGTGCGGACGGTGCTCTCCAGCTCGGCCACCCGCCCCGCGGTCAGCACGGGTCGGCCACCCTGGAGCGGAGTGGTGGGCCGCGTCACCGGGGCGGCCGGGGAGGGCGTGGCCCGCCGGGCCCGTGCGAGCTCGGCGTCGGTCGTGGTGGGGACGAGCCAGGGGATGGCGGCGGCGGTCGTGAAGAAGGCGCGGGCCGCGGCCGGGTCGGGGCCCCAGGAGCGCGGTGCCACGACGAACAGCGTCCGGCCCTCGGTCCCGGGCAGCTCGTTGAGCAGCGCGGCGGTGTCGGCGACGAACTGCTGGGCGCTGAGCACCCCCTCCTGCGGCGACCGGGTGCGGGCGAGGAGGCTGCTGAGCTCGTCGTCGTAGGCGAGCAGCGGCAGGCCGGTCAGCGAGCGCTGCGCGGCCACGGGGGTGCTGGTCGTGGTGGTGGCCGCGAGCACGGAGGAGGAGATGACCTGGCCGGCGAGGGCCGGGACCCGGAAGACCCGGCGCAGGGCGGTCTCGCGGCTGGTCGTGTACGCGCCGTCCGCCGGCCACGCCACGTCCGAGCGACCCTCGAGGGCCTGGGCCACCGGCGTCGAGCGCCCGACGTAGCCGCGCATCAGCGAGTCGCCGGCGGGGGTGCCCACCACGGCGGCGAGGTCGGCGTCGGTGTCGGGCAGGACCCAGGGGGTGTGCCGCTGGGCGCCGCTGGTGATGCGGCCCTCGGTGGCCGATCGCAGCGCCCGCTCGCCGGCCGCGGACGCACCCGTGGCGACGTCGTGCTGGCCCTGGAGCAGGCTCGGCGTCAGCGTCGGGTCGACGGCCCAGGTGACGGTGGTGTCCTGGGTGGCGTCGAGGACGCGGCTGAGCCGCGAGCCGTCACCGAGCGCCCGCTGCCAGGCGTCCTCGCGGGGCTGGCCCTCGGCGGAGAACAGGTCGGGGTCGGGGTCCAGGGTCAGCGGGACGGCCCACGCGACCGACAGCGGCTGGTACTGCTTGACCCGCTGGTACCCGGCGAAGGTCCGCACGCTCGTCCCGCCGCTCTCGACGCTGATCGGCAGGGCTCCGTAGGTGGACCCGGTGGCGCGGGACGCGAGCTTCGTCACCACCACCCGGAAGCCCCCGCTGGCTCCCGGCGCCAGAGTCCCGCCCAGGCGCGTCTGGCCCACCACGGCGCCGCGGGCCGGACCGGTGGCGCCCGCCCACTCCTGCACGCGCTCGCGGGACCGCTCGACCGGCGTGTCGCCCAGGACCACCCGCACGGTCGGCTTGGCGAGGGGCGTGCCGGTCCCGTTGCGCAGCGAGCCGGTGACCACGAGGTCCTGGCCGGACTGCACGACCGCGGGGCTCACCGACGTCAGGGTCAGCTCGGTGCCCCCGGCGCCGGCGGCGGGGGCGCTCGCGGGGACGCCCGGGTCGGCCGCCACCGCGGGGTCGGCCGCCAGCGCGGGATCGGCCGCCACCGCGGGATCGGCCGCCACCGCGGGGTCGGCGGCCGCGGCGGGGGAGGTCGCCAGCTCAGCCGGCGCACCCGCGGCATACCCGGCCGGCGCACCGGCGCCGAGCAGGAGGGGCACGGCGGACAGCACCAGGGCCGCCGCGCCGAGCGCGCGGCGCCGGGGACCGCCGACCATCAGCCGTCCCCGGAGAGGCGGGCCCAGGCCTGCCGGGCGATGCGTCGCTCGTTGGGGAAGGTGAGGTGCTCGTGCGCCTCGTGCAGCGGCAGCCAGGCGACGTCCACGGCCTCGTGGTCGGGGTCGTTCTCGATGGTGAGGTCGCCGCCGGTGGCCTCGAGCAGGTAGTGGTGGACGAACTTGTGGACCCGGCGCTCGCCGGTCGCGAACCAGTAGTCGATGGTGCCGAGCTCGGTGAGCACGCGCCCCTCGATGCCGGTCTCCTCGGCCACCTCGCGGGCCGCGGCCTCGATGAGCGTCTCGCCGTCCTCGCGGTGGCCCTTGGGCAGGCACCACTCGATCCGACCGGCCCGGTTGCGGCGGGCGATGACCGCGATCCGGGCGACGCCGTCCACGACGTCGACGACGATCCCCCCGGCCGAGCGCTCCTCCACCGCGGGCAGCCTGCGGGCCATGCGGTCCGGTTCGGGCGCGGGGGAGGTCACCCCGTCACTCTAACGAGCGCCTAGGCTTGGTCCCCGTGTCCTCCGCCGATCCCCGCGAGCCGCACGCGGCCGGGTCCGCGCCGCAGCTGGAGCTGCTGCGCCGCGCCACCGCTCACCTCGCGCCCGTCGTCCCGCTCCTGACCGAGCTGGGCGAGCGGTTCGCCGCGGCGGGGCACGAGCTGGCCCTCGTCGGCGGCCCCGTCCGGGACGCCTTCCTCGGGCGGACCAGCCCCGACCTCGACTTCACGACGAGTGCCTCACCGGACCAGACCCTGGCGGTCCTGCGGCCGTGGGCCGACGCGCACTGGGACGTGGGGCGCGAGTTCGGCACCATCGGCGCCCGGCGCGGGGACACCACCGTCGAGGTCACGACCTACCGTGCCGACGCCTACGACGGCCTCACCCGCAAGCCCGTCGTCGCCTTCGGCGACAACCTCTCCGACGACCTGGTGCGGCGCGACTTCACCGTCAACGCCATGGCGCTGCGGCTGCCGGACATGGAGTTCGTCGACCCGTATGCCGGGCTGGCCGACCTCGCCGCCCGTCGCCTGCGCACCCCCGGGGCGCCGGAGGTGTCGTTCGGCGACGACCCGCTGAGGATGATGCGCGCGTGCCGGTTCGTGGCCCAGCTGGGGTTCGACGTGGCGCCGGAGGTGCGGGCGGCCATGACCGAGATGGCCGGCTCGATCGGGATCGTCTCGGCCGAGCGGGTGCGCGACGAGCTGTCCAAGCTGCTCCTCGCCCCCCGCCCGCGTGGCGGCCTGCGGCTGCTCGTCGACACCGGGCTCGCCGACCACGTGCTGCCCGAGGTGCCCGCGCTGCGGCTCGAGATCGACGAGCACCACCGGCACAAGGACGTCTACGAGCACTCGCTGACCGTGCTGGACCAGGCGATCGCGCTCGAGGGCCCGGCCGACGGCCCGCCCGAGTCGGTGCCCGGCCCCGACCTCGTGCTGCGGCTCGCCGCGCTCCTCCACGACATCGGCAAGCCCGCGACCCGGCGGTTCGAGTCCGGTGGGGGCGTCTCGTTCCACCACCACGAGGTGGTCGGCGCCAAGCTGGCGGCCAAGCGGCTCAAGGCGCTGCGGTTCGACAAGGACACGGTCAAGGCCGTCGCGCGGCTGACCGAGCTGCACCTGCGGTTCCACGGGTACGGCGAGGGGCAGTGGACCGACTCGGCCGTGCGCCGCTATGTCACCGACGCGGGCCCGCTGCTGCCCCGGCTGCACCGGCTGACCCGCTCGGACTCCACGACCCGCAACGCCCGCAAGGCCCAGCGGCTGTCGACGACGTACGACGAGCTCGAGCGGCGGATCGAGCGGCTGCAGGAGCAGGAGGAGCTCGCGGCCGTGCGCCCCGAGCTCGACGGCAACGAGATCGGGCAGGTGCTGGGCATCCGCCCCGGCCCGGTCCTGGGGCGCGCGTACAAGCACCTGCTCGAGGTCCGGCTGGACCGCGGGGTCATCGGACGTGAGGCGGTCGAGGGCGAGCTGCGGTCCTGGTGGGCGCAGCAGCCGGAGTCCGGCGCGGAGACCGGAACCCCGCGCGAGAGCGGCGGCGAGCCCGGGACCGGCGGCGAGCCCGACGGGCAGACCGACCCGGCGGGGGGAGTGACCGGACGGTGAGCGTCTTCGGGAGGCCGACGGTCCTGGGCCACCGCGGCCTGGGGCGCGACGAGGTCGACGGCCTGGTCGAGAACTCGGTCGGGTCGATCGTCGCGGCGGCGCGCTGCGGGCTGCGCTGGGTCGAGTTCGACGTGCGGCGCACGGCCGACGACCAGCTCGTCGTCGGCCACTACCCGACCGTGGGTGACGCCGAGTTCGTCGCCGACCTGTCCCTCACCCGCGCTCGCGAGCTCGGGGCGGTGACCCTCGAGGAGGTGCTCGACGCCCTGCCCGCGGACGTCGGCGTCAACCTCGACCTCAAGACCTCGATGGAGGACGCCGTCCGCCGCCGGGGCCGCACCACCGCCGCCGCGCTCGCGCCCGTCGCCACCGCTGCGGCACTGCACCGGCCGCTGCTCGTGTCGTCCTTCGACCCCTCGGCCCTGCTCATCCTCGGCGAGCTCGCGCCGGACGTGCCGCGCTCGTTCCTCACCTGGGTCGGCTTCCCGTTGCGCAAGGCGCTGCCCGCCGCGGCCCACCTCGGTGTGGAGGCAGTCGCCGCGCACTGGTCCTCGTTCGGCCCCAACCCGGTGGACCGCGCGCCCGCCTTCCGGTCGCCGGAGTATGCCGTCGGGCTGGCGCACGAGGCCGGCCTCGAGGTGGTGGCGTGGTGCCCGAAGCTGCCCGAGGCGCGCGCCCTGCTCGAGGCGGGGGTCGACGCGGTGGTCGTCGACGACGTGCCCCGCACCCTGCCCCAGCTCGCCGACCTCGCCGACTGACCCGGCATACGCCCCGGGCACGCGCGTCTGCGCACACACCTCCGTCCCACTGCGCACGGATCCGCTCCCTGCGCACTCGCACGCTCGTCTGTGCGCAGACCTCCGGGCAGCGGGTGCGGTGAGGGTGAGCGCGCGGGTGCGAGGGCGTCCGGGCAGGTCCGAAATGGGCGAGGTTTCGGTGTCGCGTCCGGTGTGGGAACCTTGCCCACGTCTGTGCCGGCGGGGTGACGCGGCGGGGTGCCGGCGATGGGGAGTCCTCCCCATCGGCAGGGCTCCCCACGCCACCTAGCCTTTGCCGGTGCGGCGACGGCTGCCGCCTGGCCCCCCGAAAGGTCCCGATGCCCACCCTGAAGTACCCGAGCGAGCAGTTCCCCGGCCCGCCCTCGGTCACCGTCGACATCCCCGACGGCTGGTCGCCGGTGCGCGTCCCGGGCACCCTGCTCGCCGCGCGGCGGGGCGAGAAGGGCGGCGCGTTCGCGCCCAACCTGGTCGTCCGCGGGTTCACCAGGTCGGCCGAGTTCACCATCGGGCGGGCCCTGGCCGAGCTCAAGGCGTTCGTGCAGGAGCGGCCCGACGGCGAGATGGACGACCCGTTCGAGGTCGAGATCGCCGACGTGCCCTTCGTGGGCGTCAACGTGTCGTGGACCGACGAGAAGGTGGGGGACGTCGTGCAGGCGCACCTGTTCGCGGGGGCGCGCCGCGGCCAGGTCGTCGACCTCATCCAGGTGACGGGGTCGGTGGGCGGGCCCGAGGTGGAGTCCGAGTACGCCACGGTGCAGGAGCTCATGCAGACCGTCCGGGTGACCCGGTGAGCGCCGCCCCGACGACGGTGCACGGGCTGACGCTGCGCGTCGGCGCGGCCACCGACGTCGGCCGCGTCCGCGACCACAACGAGGACTGCCACCTCGCCACGGGCGGCCTGTACCTCGTCGCCGACGGCATGGGCGGGCACGCCGCGGGCGAGGTCGCCAGCCGGATCGCCGTCGAGACCGTGCAGGAGGTGACCTCGCGAGCGGTCGTCGTGCGCGACGACGTGGTGCGCGCGCTCACCGAGGCCAACGACCGCATCCTGCGCTCGGTCGCCCGCCACCCCGCCCAGACCGGCATGGGCACCACCGCCGCGGGCCTGGCGATCGTGTCCCAGGGCGGGTCGAGCCACTGGGCCGTCTTCAACGTGGGCGACTCCCGCGTCTACCGGCTGGCGAACGGCCGGATGGAGCCGGTGACCGTCGACCACTCCGAGGTGCGCGAGCTCGTCGACGCCGGCCTCATCACCGAGGCCGAGGCCGCCCGGCACCCCCTGCGCAACGTCGTGACCCGCTCGCTGGGCTCCGACACCATGCCGGCGGTCGACCTCTGGGTGTTCCCGCCGCAGCCGGGCGAGCGCTTCCTCGTCTGCTCCGACGGCCTGAACGGCGAGCTGTCCGACGCCCAGATCTCCCACCTGCTGTCCACGCACGAGGACCCCCAGGACGCCGCCGAAGCGCTGGTCCGCGCCGCGGTCGACGCCGGCGGTCGCGACAACGTCACGGTCGTGGTCGTCGCCCTCGACGGCCGGGCCGACAGCGACGACGACCCGGACGCCGACACGGCTCCCCGCAGCGAGGTGACGGGGTTCCCCGCATGAGCGAGGTCCGGTTCTCCGCCCCCGACCAGCCGGGATGGTCCGCCATCTCGGCTGGCGCCGTGTCCGCCCTCGTGCGCGGTGTGGAGTCCGACGACGTGGTCAAGCGGGTCGCCGAGGCGGTCCACACCGGCGACCTCGACGACGTCCTCGACGCCCTGTCGGCCGAGGGCCTGCGCCGGGCGCCGGACTTCGTGGCCGTCCTCGACGGCGACCCCGTGCGCGTGGTCGCCCGTGGCACCGCGTATGCCGTGGTGTCCGGCCCCGATGGCGACGTGGAGGTCCGCGCGGGTCGGGGACCGTGGACCGACGAGGACGCCCCGGCCGGCGCCACGGAGGTGGTGCTGCACTCCGGCGAGCCGCTCCCCGAACCGGAGCCCGAGGGGCTGCCGGACGGCGAGCTCGACCGCCCGGGTGCGGTCAAGGGCTGGCAGCTGCCGGCCCGGCTGCGCCGTGGGGGCCCGCCGCGCGAGCAGCAGGCGCCCGGCCGCGACCAGCCCGAGGTGCAGGACGTGCCGGGCTACGACTACCTGTTCGGCGCACCCGGCTCGACCGGCACGCCGCCCTTCCTGGGCAACCACGACACCGGCTCGCTCTCCGAGCCGCCCATCGGCCGGGCGCCGATGGAGGAGGCCGGCGGCCTCGACGACTCCTCGGCCCACACCTTGCCGCCTCCGCAGCACACCCAGCAGGGGCGCCCGTCGACTTCGCCCGCACCTGCCCGGGAGGAGGGCCGGGGCAGCGGCCTGATCGACTCGGTCCCGTGGCGCCGCGGGGGCAGCAACGTGCCGCCGGCCGACCGGTCGACGGAGCAGCCGCCCGCGACCGACGCCGCGCCTTCAAGCCAAGCAGCGACGCCCCCGCCTTCAACCCAGCCAGCAGCGCCCCAGCCACCGGCGCCTCAGTCGTCCACGCCGGAGCGAGAGCGTCCCGCCGGGCAGCACCCTTCCGCGCCCGCCGGATGGGGCGCACTGCCGCCCCTGCCGTCGGCGTCCGACCCGGTGCCGGGGCCGGTCCCCCCTGCGTCGGCGCCGCCCACCAGGCCGGTCATCCCGGTCGAGCCCGACCGTCCGGCCGCGCCGACCTCGGCGCCGGCCAGTCCGGCGCCGCCCACCCCAGCGGCGCCGCCGGTGCCGTCGGCACCCCTGCCGTACGCGCCGCCGCAGCAGCCGGCCCCCGCTCCCGCACCGGTCGAGCCCGAGGAGGCCACGGTCGACCGGGCCAGCCTGCCCGTGACCGCCACCGGGTCGATCCCGCGCGGCCCCATCGTGCTGGCCGTGCTGTGCCCGGCCGGCCACCCCAGCCCGCCGCACGCCGTCACCTGCCGCGTGTGCGACCGCGAGATCCCGCCGCAGCAGCCGTTCCAGACCCCGCGACCCCCGCTGGGGACGATCCGCCTCTCCGGCGGCGACGTCGTCACCCTCGACCGCGGGGTGCTCCTCGGCCGGGCCCCGAAGCTCAACGCCGACCTGCCCGCGGCCGACCGGCCGCACCTCGTGCGGGTCGTCAGCGCCGAGAACGACATCTCGCGCAACCACGTCGAGGTCGTCCTCGAGGGGTGGCACGTCCTGGTCCGCGACCTCGGGTCGACCAACGGCACCACCGTCACCCTGCCCGGGCAGCAGCCGGTGCGGCTGCGCCCCAGCGACAGCCAGGTCATCGAACCCGGCACCGTGGTCGGCATGGCCGACGAGGTCACCTTCACCTACGAGGTGCGCCCGTGAGCACTGCCGCACCGCCCGAGCTCGAGGGCCTGGTCTACCGCGAGCGCATCGGCTCGGGTGGGTATGCCGACGTGTACCTCTACGAGCAGCAGGCTCCCCGGATGCGGGTCGCGGTGAAGGTGCTCAAGGGCGAGGGCATCACCGACGCGATCCGCCGCCAGTTCCGCGACGAGGCCGACACCATGGCCCAGCTCGCCGACCACCCCTACATCGTCCAGGTGTTCCGCTCCGGCACCTCGACCGACGGCCGTCCCTACCTCGTCATGAAGTACTACCCGCCGCCGAACCTCGCGATGCGCTCGCGCAGCGAGCGGCTGTCGGTCGAGGAGGTGCTGCGCACCGGCATCCAGCTGGCCAGCGCGGTGGAGACGGCGCACCGGGCGGGCATCACCCACCGCGACATCAAGCCGGCGAACGTGCTGGTCAGCCAGTACGGCGCGCCGGGCCTGACCGACTTCGGCATCGCCGGCCAGCTCGGCCACGGCGCCGCCGAGGACGATGACGACGACGTGGGCGTCAGCGTGCCGTGGGCCCCGCCGGAGGTCCTGTTCGGCCAGTCGAGCGGCGACGTCCGCTCCGACGTGTACTCGCTCGCCGCCACCCTCTGGCAGCTGCTCGTCGGGCGCTCGCCGTTCGAGATCCCGGGCGGTGACAACTCGGCCTACGGGCTCATGCCTCGCATCCGTACCAGCCCCGTGCCCGCGACCGGGCGTGCCGACGTGCCGGTCTCGCTCGAGCGGTTGCTGGCCCAGGCGATGGCCAAGGACCCCGACGCCCGGCCGCAGTCGGCGCTGGCCTTCGCGCGCGCCCTGCAGGAGATCGAGCAGGAGCAGCGGTTCGCCCGATCGGCCATCGTCGTCCTCGACGAGCAGGGCCAGACCACCCTCGCCGACCAGACCGGTGGCACCGAGGGCGGCGACGGCGACCGCACCCGGGTCCGCGCCCCCCAGGCGGTGCAGGGCCAGGCGCCCGTCGTCCCGCCGCGCCCGCCCCGCTCGGTCGGTGGCACGCACGCAGTCACCGGCGCGCAGGGGGTCTCGACCGCTCCCGGCACCCACGCGGCATACGAGCGCAGGCCGGTGCCCGGCGACGTCCCGGAGGGCACGGTGAGCCGCGACCGGCTCGGCACGAGCACCGTGGCCACGCCCGAGGCGCCGGCCCCGGCGCCCGCGCGGAACCCGGCGGTCACGTTCGCGGCGCTCGCCGTGGGCGCGGTCGCCCTCGTCGCCCTCTTCTCGTTCCTCTTCGGGGGTCGCGGCGGCGACGACACGGCGACCGACTCGCCGACCACGGCGGCGAGCCAGACCGGGGACGTGGCCCTCGACGTGCCCGACGCCCCCCGCGTGGAGGCGACCGGGGTGGCCAAGGGCGTGCGGCTGACCTGGACCTACCTCGCGCCCCAGAAGCAGGACCGGTTCTTCGTCCGCTCCGGCGCGGACACCTCCGCCCTGGCCCAGGCCCAGGACCGCGGACCCCTCGACACGGCGACGACGACCATCTCAGCGAAGGCGGGAACCCAGGTGTGTGCCCAGGTCAGGACCAACCGCAACGGCGCGGCCTCGGACTACTCGACACCGGTCTGCGCGGTGGCGAAGTGAGCGCGGCAGCGGTGGACGCGGGCACGGTGACGGTCGAGTTCTGCGGCGAGGAGTTCGTCGCGGTCCCCGGCACGCCGCTGACCATCGGGCGCACCGGCGACGTCGAGATCGACGACAACCCGTTCCTGCACCGCAGCTTCCTGCAGGTCGTGCACGACGGCGGCCTGTGGTGGCTGAGCAACGTCGGCACGACCCTGACCGCGACGGTCGCCGACAAGAAGGGCCTGTTCCAGGCGTGGCTCAACCCCGGCGCGCGGATCCCGCTGGCGCTCGAGCGGTTCACCGTGTGGTTCACGGCCGGCCCGACGACCTACGACTTCGACGTCGTCGTGGGGAGCCCGGCCTTCACCTCGACGGGCACCGAGGCGCTCGAGGAGGACGCCGCGACCGGCGAGACCACGGTGGGGCGGGTGACCTTCACCCCCGACCAGAAGCTGCTGATCGTGGCCCTGGCGGAGCCGCTCCTGCGCCGGTCGTATGCCGGGCCCGGCCAGATCCCGTCGTCCGCGGACGCGGCGGCGCGGCTGGGGTGGAAGGTCACGAAGTTCAACCGAAAACTGGACAATGTGTGTCAAAAGCTCGCGGATGCTGGTACTCGTGGACTGCACGGGGGCCCGGGGAAGCTCGCGAGCAACAGGAAGTCCAGGCTGGTCGAGCACGCGCTGTCGACCCGTCTGGTGACGGAGGCGGACCTCGTGCTCCTCGACGCGATCGACAGTGAAGGACCTGGGGGGAAGTAGTCATGAGCCCGGTGTTCCACCGGAGGGCGGGCATCGCGTCGGGGGTCGTGGTCGCGCTGGCTGCTGCCAGCCTGACCTTCTTCGCGGTGCAGTCCAAGGGCGAGACGGTCCACGAGGCCGACCTCAACGACGGCGGGGTGTGGGTCTCGGCGACCAACCACGCCCAGTTCGCGCGGATGAACAAGGCCGCCAAGCAGTTCGACGCGGGCGTGCAGGCCAACGTCACGCCCGGCTCGGGCCTGGACGTGCTGCAGGACGGGTCCGCCGTCCTCGGTGCCAGCCTCGCGACGAACCAGCTCCTGCCCATCGACCCCCAGACCGGCCGCCTCGACTCCTCGGCGGCCGTCACCTACCCGGCCCGCACCAAGCGGGTCGCGAACGAGTACGTCCCCCCGACCGTCGACCTGCGCGGCGGCACCGTCGCCATGGTCGACCCGACGTCGGGCAAGGTCTGGGCCCAGCGCGTCGGCACCTCGGGGCCGCTGCAGGGGCTCGACCTGTCGACGACCGCCGACCCGGTCGCCAAGGTCGGTGCCGTCGCCGCCGTGACCGTCGACGTCACCGGCGGCGTGCACGCCGTCTCCGCGGCCACCGGCACCGTCGTGACGATCCCCGCGGCCGGCGACTCCTTCGGCAAGCCGGTCACCTCGCGGATCAAGCTGCGGGCCAGTGCCGTGGACATCACCGCGGTCGGCACCCGCTGGGTCGTGTACGACCCGGTGGACGACCAGCTGTTCGCGCAGGGTCTCGACGCGCCCGTGGCCGGCGGCGTCCGGCGCACCGGGTCGCTGGCCTACGCCGCGCTCCAGCAGGCGGGTCCGGCCTCGGATTCGGTCGCGCTCGAGACGGCCACCGAGGTGCGGGTCATCGGCCTCGGCGGGCAGCCCGACCAGGGCGGTATCCGCCTGCCCAACGCCACCGGCGCGGCCGAGTCGCCGATGGTCAGCCGGCCCCTGCGGCTCGGGTCGTGCGTCCACGGCGCGTGGGCCCGGACGGCCGAGGCGTACTACGGCGTGAACTGCGGCCAGGACGACGCGACCTCGGCCGGCACCCTGACCCGGCCCGGCGACGTGCCGCTGCGCGACGGCATGGCCCTGCGCACCAACCACGGCCTCGTGGTGCTCAACGACCTCGACACCGGCGATGCCTGGGACCTGGACTCCAAGCCGCTCAAGGTCGACAACTGGGACTCGGTCGTCCCCCCGAGCCAGACCGACGACAACTCCAAGAACAAGGACAAGAACGTCGTCGACGACACGAGCACCCCGCAGCCGCCCAAGGCGGAGCCGGACACCTACAAGGTCCGGGCGGGGCGCACCTCCAAGCTGCACGTCCTCGACAACGACACCGACAGCGCGGGCTCGATCCTGGCCATCGCGCCCGACGAGGTGACGACGCCCAACGTCCCCGGCGTCGTCACGACGGTCGCCGGCGACGGGCAGAGCATCGACATCACCGTCCCGGCCAGGCCGCAGGCGCGCTCGTTCTCCCTCTCCTACAAGGTCAACAACGGCACCTCGGCGCCGCACGCCCAGGCCACCGTCTCGGTCACCGTGGTCGACGACTCGGTCAACTCGCCCCCCACGCTGCGTGACGGGCAGGCCAAGATCGCCACCACGGCATACCCCGTCGTGGCGGGCGGGCGCCTGCCGCTGCAGGTCCTCGGCGACTGGCGTGACCCCGAGTGCGACCCGGTCTCGGTGGCCCCCACCGACTCCGGCAGCCTCGTCGACGGCCTCGGCCGGCTCGTCGTGCGCGCCGGCCAGAAGGCGGGGTCCGAGGCGGTCGACTACACCGTCGAGGACGACCACGGTGCCCGCACCAAGGCCAAGGTGACGCTCAACGTGCTCGGCAAGGACTCCAAGTTCCGCGCCCCCGGCACCCAGCCGGACGTCGTGCGCGGCGTGGTCGGCAAGCCGCTGCAGATCGAGCCCCTCGGCAACGACATCGCCGGCGCCGACCCGCAGGAGCCGGACGCCCGGATGCGCCTGGCCACCGAGGTGCGCTCGCAGGGCTCGCTCACCGTGCAGACCGAGCTCGACACCGGTGTCGTGACCATCACCGGCTCCGCCAAGGGGACCTACCAGCTGACGTATGCCGCGCAGGTGGGGCAGGGGGTCGCGCCCGGCCGGATCCGCGTCGACCTCATCGAGAACCCCGACCCGGACGCCCCGCCCGTGGCCAACGGGGACTCGGCCACCGTGCGCGAGCAGACGCCGGTCATGGCCGACGTCCTCGCCAACGACTACTCGCCGCGGGCCGACGTGCTGGTGACCCGCAGCGTCTCCACCGACGCCGACAGCGACTGGCTGCGCCCGTCGATCTACCAGGGGCGCTGGGTGCGGGTCGAGGCGCTCGAGCCGTACACCGGCAGCGCACCCCGCACCGGCACGGTGCGCTACGTCGTCAGCGACGGGCGCAAGTTCTCCACCGGTGAGCTCACCGTGACCCAGCGGCCGGCCGACGACAGCGCCCTGCCGATCGTGCAGGACGACACCGCGGTCGTGCGTTACGGGGACACCGTGACCGTGCCGGTCCTCGACAACGACTCGATGGCCGAGGGCGTCCCGCTCGTGCTCGACCCCGACTCGGTGAAGGTCCTCGGCGGGGAGGCGCAGGACGCGTTCGCGTCCGGGAACGTGCTGCGCTACGTGCCCGACACGACCAAGCCGATCGCGGCGGAGAAGGTCGTCACCATCGAGTACGGCGCGTACCCGATCGGCGACAAGAGCAAGGAGCAGTCGGCCCGTGTCACCGTCACCGTCAAGCCCCCGCCCGGTCCGACGAGCCCCAACCAGGCGCCGACCGCGCGCAGCTTCTCCGCCAGCGTCGTCGCCGGCGAGCCGCTGACGATCACCGTGCCCACGTCCGGGGTCGACCCCGACGGCGACAGCGTCACGGTGCAGGGCATCGAGGGCGAGGACGGCGGGCCGGTCGAGCTGTCGCTGGGCCGGGTCACGGGGTTCGGCGCCTCCACGATCAAGTACGAGGCGTACCCGCGGGCGGCGGGCACCGAGGTGCTGCACTACCGCGTCGCCGACCGCTACGGCGCGGAGAGCACCGGCTTCGTGCGGATCGGGGTCGTCCAGCCGGGTGACCCCCAGCCCCCCGTCGCCGTCGAGGACGAGGTCCGTGCCGCCCCCGGCAAGACCGTCACCATCGACCCGACCGAGAACGACCTCATCGCCCGCGGCGACGTCGTCGACCTGACGTACAAGGACCTCAACCCCGCCGGCGAGCTGGCGAAGTGGCGCATCGACGCCGGGGCGAGCACCTTCCGCACGACCGTCCCGCCGGTGGCGGACGGCCCGCGCCGGCTGACGTACGGCATCGACAATGGCGTCTTCGACCCGTCCCGGTCGACGATCGCGGTCGTCCCGGTCAAGGGCTGGAAGAACCGCCCGGTGGCGGTGGACGACGTCGCCAAGCCCAAGGCGGACGAGCAGACCACCCTGGTCGACGCACTCGCCAACGACCGCGACGTCGACGGCGACCACAGCGAGCTGCGGATCGTGCGCACCCTGTCCCCCGAGGGGGTCGTCGAGGGCAACAAGGTCCGGGTGCGCGTCCTGGACCACCCGCACACCGTCCCCTACGTCATCGAGGACGCCGACGGCGAGACCGCGATGGCCCTGATCTACGTGCCGACCGGCAGCAACGGCGCACCGTTCGTCGCCGACGGCTCGCTCATCGAGATGGGCAAGGACTCCACCAAGACGGTCGCGATCGGCGACTACGTGAAGTCACCGCGGGCGCGGGTCGTGTCGCTCACCACCCCCGACACCCTCAGCGCGTCCCCGGCCGGGAACCTCGCGGTGGAGAACGACGGCCGCAACACCCTGACCCTGACGTCGTCCAACGGGTACGTCGGCCCGGGCGCGGTGCTGCTCGAGGTGACCGACAAGGAGAACGCGCAGCAGACCGACGCCCGCACGGCATACGTCTCGATCCCGGTCCAGATTGGGCCGAAGGTGCCGCTGCTGACCTGCCCGGACTTCTCGGTGAGCCTCACCGCGGCCGGCCGACCCCGCTCCCTCGACATCCCGACCCTGTGCCACGCCTGGCTGCCGCCGGGCCTCACCGCGGACCAGGTGAAGTACCAGGCCGGCTGGGACCCCGAGTCCAAGGGCGTCGACCTGGAGCAGGCGGGCACGGGCGGCCGGGAGGTCGTCCTGCGCGCCGGGCGTGACGCCCCGAGCAGCGTCGGCGGCCGGGTGCGGGTGCAGCCCGAGAACGGCTCGCCGTCCTACATCCGGGTCACCGTCCTCGGGCTCGACACCGACCCGGCCAAGGCCGCGGTCGACCAGCAGGGCAACCCCCTGCAGACGGCGCCACCGCCGCGGGTGCGGCCGTTCGCGGTCGACGGGCTCAAGGCCGGCTCGTCCCAGACGGTCGACCTGCACGGCTACCTCGACTCCCCGCTGGACAAGCCGTCCTGCACCGTCGGGGCCGCGCGCATCGTCAGCGGCAAGCAGCTCACGGCCAGCGCGTCCGGCTGCTCGGTCACGGTGACTGCCGGGCCCGACTCCTCGGGCAAGGGCGTCGTCGAGGTGTCGGTCTCCGACGGTCCGGGCCGCAACGCCGTGGGCCGCGGGACCATCAGCGTGCTAGGCCGGCCGCTCGCGCCGGGCGGCGTGTCGGCGACCGCCGACCGGGTCAACGGCGGCACGGCCCGCGTGTCCTGGACCCCGCCGACGTTCGACGGCGGGTCGCCGATCACCTCCTACACCGTCTACACCACGGGTCCTGGCGCCCCGGGCCCCCAGCAGTGCTCGGCGTCACCGTGCACCGTCCCCGGCCTCACCGACGGGCAGCAGTACACGTTCTCGGTCAGCGCCACGAACGGCGTCGGCGAGGGACCCAAGGCGGGCCCGTCCGCCCCGGTCGAGCCCGACACCCTGCCCAACCCGGTCACGGGCGTGCACATGGTGTCCCGCGGCGACGGCTACCTCGTGGTCGGCTGGACCGAGCCGCCCCGCAAGGGCAGCCCGGTCAGCAGCTACCAGGTGCAGGTGGTCGACACGACCACCGGCTCGGCCAAGCGCACCAGCGTCACGGCCCCGGGCACGCAGGCCCGCATCGCCGGGCTCGTCAACGACCACGTGCAGCGGGTCTCGGTGCGCGCGGTGAACCGGCTCGGCGCCGGCCCCTACGGCCCCTCCGCCGACCTGCAGTCGGCCGGCACGCCGCAGGCCGTCGGTGCCCCGACCCTCACGACGCCGGCCCCCGCCCAGGGCGCCACCAGCAGCTCGGTCGACGTGAACTGGAACCCCGTGGCCCCGAACGGCCCGACGCTGGTGGGCTACACCGTCTACCGGCGCACCGGCACGGGCGCGTGGACCAAGCGGGGGACGACCTCACCCGGGACGACGTTCTTCCGCGACGACGGGGTGAGCTACTCGGGCGAGACCTACGGCTACGTCGTCACGGCCACCAACGGCGCCTCCAACGAGTCGGCCAAGGCGAACGTGTCGACGATCAAGCCCACCGGGTTCCCGACGACGCCGACCGGGCTCAAGGCCAGGACGGACTCGCCGAACTACAAGGCGCAGTTCAGCGTCGTGCTGAACGAGTCCAACGCCAACGGCTACAAGGCAGTCGAGTGGTCGGCCGGCGGCAAGAGCGGGATCGTCTCCTGCGCGTGCCCCGAGGGGGCCCGTACCCCCGACCTCACCACGAACGCGAACCTCCCGGTCAGTGCCTCCGGCTACGGGCTCAAGGTCCGCGGCATCAACACCGCCGGCCGGGCCGGACCCTGGTCCACCGCCGTGACCATCCGCCCGTACGGGCCGACGCCGACGCCGAACAACGGCCGGCACTCGGCCTCGGGCAAGACGGTGAACTTCTCCTGGTCGCTGCCGACCAACGGGCGGGCGATCACCCAGGTCAAGATCAACGGCACGGTCTACGGCTCGGCGAAGACGTCGATCTCCTTCACGGGCAACTACTCCCAGAGCTGGACGGTGAAGGTCTTCGCATACTCGGCGGCCGGCTGGTCGGACAACGCGCTGACCATGACGCAGCAGGCCGAGGCGGCGCCGGTGAAACCGAGCGTCACGGTCCTCAAGGGACAGACCTGCAGCCAGCGCTCGTGCAACACCGGCAACGGGTCCTGCACGTCCTCGGCCTGCCGGTGGATCGCGGTGCGCACCGCCAACTACCCCGGCGGCACCCGCGTGACGTGCTCCTTCACCGCCGACGGGCAGTCGGTCAGCGGCTGGTACGACCTCACGCTCGGGCCGAACAACTACAAGGAGAGCAACAACTTCTACGGCTACTCAGGCCATACCGTCACCGCCTCGTGCACGGGCGGAGTGAGGGACAGCATCACATGGTGATCCACCCGCGCACCGCCCCGCACCCGCGCACCGCCCCGCACCCGCGCACCGCCCCGAACCCGGGCACCGCCACGAACCCGGGGACCGCCACGAACTCCCGCAGCACGACCCCTCGCACCACGAACCCTCGCACCACGACCCCGAAGGAAGACACGCAGCGATGACCGTCACCCAGGACCAGGCCCAGTGGTTCGAGCAGGCCTTCCGCCAGATGGTGGGCAACGTCGAGAAGGCGGTGCTCGGCAAGGAGCACGTCATCCGGCTCGCGGTGACCTGCATGCTGTCCGAGGGGCACATCCTGCTCGAGGACTTCCCGGGCACCGGCAAGACGCAGCTGGCCCGGGCGCTCGCGAGCACCGTGCAGGGCACCAACAACCGGATCCAGTTCACGCCCGACCTGCTGCCGAGCGACGTCACGGGCGTGACGATCTATGACCCGAGCAGGCAGACGTTCGACTTCCACCCGGGCCCGATCTTCGCCAACATCGTGCTGGCCGACGAGATCAACCGCGCCTCGCCGAAGACGCAGTCGGCCCTGCTCGAGGTCATGGAGGAGGCCCACGTCACCGTCGACGGCGTGCGGCACGAGGCCGGCAGGCCGTTCATGGTCATCGCCACCCAGAACCCGATCGAGCAGGCCGGCACCTACCGGCTGCCCGAGGCGCAGCTCGACCGGTTCCTCATGAAGACGAGCCTGGGCTACCCCGACGTCGAGGCCACCGTCGCCGTCCTGCGCGACGCCAAGGTGCGTGACCGCGCCGGGTCGCTGTCCGCCGTGGTCACCAGCAGCGTCGTCACCGACATGGCCGCGCTCGCCGACGAGATCCACGTCGACCCCGCGATCCTCGCCTACGTCTCGCAGATCGCCGAGGCCTCCCGGCGGCACGTGTCGGTCAAGCTCGGCCTCTCGGTCCGCGGCTGCCTCGCCTTCATCCGCTGTGCCAAGACGTGGGCGGCCAGCCAGGGTCGCACGCACGTCATCCCCGACGACATCAAGGCCCTCGCCCAGCCGGTGCTGTGCCACCGCCTGCTGCTGACGGCCGAGGCGCAGTTCGCGAACGTCACCGTGGATCAGGTCATCACCCAGGTCCTCGGCGAGGTCGAGCCGCCGGTCGAGCGCGTCGCCTGACATGTCCCAGTCCACCGGTCCGGCTCCCGGACCCCCGCCCGACCCCGCTCCGGAGGAGCGGACGGTCAGCCGTGCCGAGCTGCGCGCCCGCTCGGGTGCGCGCGGTGCCGGTGCCGCCCGCAAGGCTGCCCGCGGTGGCGGTGCCCCTCGCAGGGCTGCGCGCGGTGCCGGTGCTGGTGCCGGTGCCGCGCCCTCGGGCGCGCGGCGTGTGCCCTCGCTGCGGTCCATCCCGCGCCCCTCGGTGTCGCTGCCGTCGTTCGGCACGACCGGCAGGGCGGGCGGAACGGCCGGTGTGGTGCTCCCGCCGGCCGCCCGCGCGAGGCTGGACCGGGTCAGCGCCCAGGTGGGTACGCGGGCGGCGGACGTGCGCGACCGCACCCGTGGCGCCTGGAGCCCGGTGCTCGACACGGCGCGCTGGGTCGCGGCCCTCGGGTGGGCCGTGCTCGCCCTCGGTGTCGTCGGCTGGGTCGTCGGCGTGCGCACCGGCTGGACCGAGCTCCTGATGCTCGCCGCCGCCTGCCTCGTCCTGTGGCTGGCCTGTCTGCTGCTCGCGCTCGGTCGCACCCGGGTGCGGATCACCACCGAGCTCGAGCCCGTGCGGGTGAGCGTCGGGGAGCCGGCGACCGGGCGGGTGACCGTCGCGAACGCCAGCAAGCGCCCGATGCTGCCCGTCGTCGTCGAGCTGCCGGTCGGCGTCTCCGCCGCCCGGTTCACCCTGCCCACCCTGGCCGCCGGCAAGGAGCACGAGGAGCTCTTCGTCGTGCCCACCCACCGCCGTGGGGTCATCCCGGTGGGTCCTGCCTCGACCGTCCAGGGCGACCCGCTCGGGCTCGTGCGCCGCACCGAGCAGTGGACCGACGTCACCGACCTGTACGTCCACCCGCGGACCGTGTCGCTGGAGTCGCTCGGGGCCGGCCTGCTCCGCGACCTCGAGGGCGAGACCACCCAGGACCTGTCGATGTCGGACCTGGCCTTCCACGCCCTGCGCGAGTACCAGCCCGGTGACGACCGGCGCTACATCCACTGGCGCTCCTCGGCCAAGGCGGGCCGGCTGCTCGTCCGGCAGTTCCTCGACACGCGGCGCTCGCACCTGTGCCTCGTCGTCGACGCCGACCCGGAGCACTACGAGGGTGGCGAGGACGAGGTCGAGACCGCCATCTCCGCCGCCGCCTCGCTCGCCCGCCGCTCGATCCTCGACGACAAGGACACGACGGTCGTCTGCCGGGCCGAGAAGGTCTCCCGGACCACCGCCTCCCTCACCCTCGACGCGTTCGCGCGCGTCACCCTGGGCAGCTCCGACCTCTACGCCCAGTGCGGCGAGGCCCTGGCCCTCGCGCCCGACACCTCCATCGCCGTGCTCGTGACCGGCCCCCGCCGCCCGTTCATCGAGGCCCAGCGCGCCCTCGACCGGTTCGAGCTGGAGGTCACCAAGGTGGTCCTGACCATCGACGCCATGCAGGAGACCGGCGTCCGGCACATCGGCGGGGTCGTCCGCCTCAACATCCGGCGCATCCAGGACCTGCGCGCCGTCCTCGCGAGCGGGGCACTCACGTGAGCGACACGGCATACCCCAGCGGTCCCACCGGCCCGCACCGCGACCGCACGGCGCCGGGGCTGACCCGTGCCCGGTCGTGGACGGTCACCCGCGCCCGGGCACGCGCCGACGCCGAGGGGCGCGGGCTGGTGCCCGGCCGGTACGCGCTCGTCGACGCCGCCTTCACCGTCGTCCTCGTGGGCCTGGCCCTGCTGGGCTTCCGCACCGACTTCGCCGGGTACGCCTGGGTGCTGGCCGCGGCCGGCGGACTCGTGGTGGGGCTGCTCCTCGCGCACGTCACCGCCGCCCTGCGGCTGCCCGCCGCCGTCACGCTGGCAGCGGTCGTCGTGGCGTACTTCCTGCTCGGGGGCCCGTTCGCCGTCCGGGGCGACCTCGTCGGTGGGGTCGTGCCGAGCCTGCGGACGTTCGCCGACCTGGCGCAGACGGCGGTCCACGGCTGGAAGCGGCTCGTCACGCTCCTGCCGCCCGTCGACGCGACCGCCGAGCTGCACGCGCTGCCCTGGGCCGTGGGCCTGGTCGGCGGGGCCGTCACCTACGCCGTCGCGCGCCGCCTGCGCTCGCCGTATGCCGTGGTGCTGGCACCGCTGGCCGTGCTCGGCCTGGTCATCGTGCTCGGGACCCTCGAGCCGGCGGCGCTCGCCGTGCAGGGTGTCGGGTTCGCCGTCGTGGCGATCGGCTGGATGGTCGAGCGCTCCGCGCGCACTCGCGCGCCGCTGCAGAACGGTGCCGGCCGCACCACGCGGCTCGGGGTGGGCACCGGCCTGGTCGCCCTGGCGGCGGTCGCCGGCCTCGTCGTCGGGCCGCACCTGCCCGGTGGCGACGCCAACCCCCGGCTGGTGGCCCGAGCGCACGTGACGCCGCCGATCGACATCGCCGCGTTCGCGAGCCCGCTGGCCGGCTTCCGCAAGTACACCGAGCCCAACAAGGCGGACCTCTACAACACGCCCGTGCTCGACGTGCGCGGCCTGCCCGCCGGCACCCCGCTGCGGTTCGCCACCCTCGACTCCTACGACGGCTCCGTCTGGGGCGCGGCGAGCCGGGCCAACAGCGGGTCGGTGGTGCCGGGGGCGTCGTTCCAGCAGGTGGGCCGCACCGTCGCGGCGCAGGGCCCCGGCCGCCCCACGACGGTGACGGTCACCGTGCCCGACGGCGGGTACAGCGACGTGTGGCTCCCGACCGCCGGCACCGTGACGGGCTTCCGGTTCACCGGCGCCCGGCAGGACGCGCTGGCCTCCCAGCTGTGGCTCAACGTCGACACCAACACCGCGCTGGTCCCGGCCCGGCTCGAGGCGGGCGACACCTACACGTTCACCGCGCTCGTCCCGCAGACGGTCGCGAGGATGCCGCAGTCGCTGTCGACCTCGACCGGCTCGCTCACCGAGGGCACCGACACCTCGTTCCTCGACGCCAAGCTCGACGCCTGGACCGGTGAGGAGCCCGACCCCTGGGCGCAGTTCCGCTCCGTCGCGCGGGTGATGCAGTCCGAGGGCGCCTACACCGACGGCGGCACGGAGAACTCGGTCGAGCGGTTCTACCTGCCGGGCCACAGCATCGGCCGGCTCTCGCGGTTCACCTCCATCCCGCAGCTCGCCGGCGACGACGAGCAGTACGCCGCGACCCTCGCCCTCGTCGGGAACCGCCTCGGCATCCCGACCCGGGTCGTCATGGGCGCGATCGTTCCGGCCTCCGGGCAGGTGCAGGGCAAGGACGTGCACGCCTGGGTCGAGGTCCGCGACGCCACCGGGACGTGGGTGCCGGTGCTGCAGGACAACTTCCTGCCCGACCGCGACCGCAAGCCCAAGGAGCTGCAGACCAAGGTCCAGGACCGCAAGGTCGGCGCGCTCGTGCCGCCGCCGCCGGGCAGCAACCCGCCGAGCGTGCTGCAGGGGCCGGACCAGGCGCAGAACGCCACCAACCTCAAGAAGCCGCCGAAGAAGCTGCTCGACCCCTCGTCCTGGCCGTGGTGGCTGCGGGTGCTCGTGCTCTACGTGCTGCTGCCGCTGCTCGTGCTCACGGTGCTCTACTGGCTGGTCCGCGGGCTCAAGGCGTGGCGCCGACGCCGGCACGCGACCCGCGGTCCCACACCGGCCCGGGTCGCCTGGGCGTGGAGCGACCTCGTCGCCAGCGCGCGCTCCTACGGCCACCACCCGCCCCGGCGGGCCACCCGGCTGGAGCAGGCGGCGGCGATCTCCGGGCCGGTCGACACGCGACCGCTCGCGGTGTCGGCCAACTCGCTCGTCTTCGGACCGGGCGTGCCCTCGGACGCCGACGCCGCGGCGTACTGGGCGGCCACGAACGAGGCGCGCTCGGACCTGCGCGCGAACGCCGACTTCTGGCGCCGCCTGCGCTCCGACGTCGACCTGCGCCCCCTGTTCAGCAAGGGCCCGGCCCGTCCGGCGCGCACGGCCAAGGGGGCACCTCCCGGACCGGCGGGCCCGGGTGAGGCGGCGCGTACGACCGACCGCGAGCCCCAGCCCGCCTGACCCCTTTCGCACTTCGGGCCACCCGACCCCGGTCCGGGCCGTCTGGTCGGGGGTCCAGTGGCCCGAAGTCGGGGAGGGGTGGGCACCCGGCATACGCGAGAGCGCCTCCCGCAACCAGTGCGGGAGGCGCCCTTCGGCGTGTGCGGTCTGCTCAGCCGAGCAGCGCGGTCAGCGCTCTTCGGTGCCGGCGATGAAGGCCTCGAGCTTGGCGCGGCCCTCGGTGTCCTCGCGCTGCACGGGCGGGGACTTCATGAGGTAGGACGAGGCGCTGAGCAGCGCGCCGCCGATGCCGCGGTCCTTGGCGATCTTCGCCGCACGGATGGCGTCGATGATGATGCCGGCCGAGTTCGGGGAGTCCCAGACCTCGAGCTTGTACTCGAGGTTCAGCGGCACGTCGCCGAACGCGCGGCCCTCGAGGCGGACGTACGCCCACTTGCGGTCGTCGAGCCACGCGACGTAGTCCGACGGGCCGATGTGGACGTTGCGGTCGTCCTTCTTGTCGGCCAGCGGGCCGGTCAGGTTGGAGGTGACGGCCTGGGTCTTGGAGACCTTCTTGGACTCGAGGCGCTCGCGCTCGAGCATGTTCTTGAAGTCCATGTTGCCGCCGACGTTGAGCTGGTAGGTGCGGTCCAGCGTGACGCCGCGGTCCTCGAACAGCTTGGCCATGACGCGGTGGGTGATGGTGGCACCGACCTGGCTCTTGATGTCGTCGCCGATGATCGGCACGCCGGCCGCCTCGAACTTCGCCGCCCACTCCGGGTCGGAGGCGATGAAGACCGGGAGCGCGTTGACGAACGCGACACCCGCGTCGATCGCGCACTGGGCGTAGAACTTGTCGGCGTCCTCGGAGCCCACCGGCAGGTAGGAGACGAGCACGTCGGCCTGGGTGTCCTTGAGCACCTGGACGACGTCCACGGGCTCGGCGTCGGACTCCTCGATGGTCATGGCGTAGTACTTGCCGATGCCGTCGAGGGTGTGGCCGCGCTGCACGGTGACACCGGTCGGCGGGACGTCCGCGATCTTGATGGTGTTGTTCTCGGAGTTGTTGATCGCCTCGGACAGGTCGAAGCCGACCTTCTTGGCGTCCACGTCGAAGGCGGCGACGAACTCGACGTCCTTGACGTGGTACTCACCGAACTGGACGTGCATGAGGCCAGGCACGGTGCCGGCCGGGTCGGCGTCCTTGTAGTACTCGACACCCTGCACCAGCGAGCTGGCACAGTTGCCGACGCCGACGATGGCGACGCGCACGGATCCCATGGGGTTACTCCTTGTTTCCTGTGATGGGGTTGGTGGCCGCGGGGCTGCCGGCCGGGGTGGACCGCGGGGTGGACGCGGGGATGTTCCGCTCCGCGGTGATGAGCTCGTTGAGCCAGCGGACCTCGCGCTCGGCGGCGTCCTCACCGTGCTGCTGCAGCGCGGTGGTGTACGCGTCGAGGCGCTCGCGGTTCTTCGCGGACGCCGACCGGATGGTCGCCAGCCGCTCCTCGAGCCGGCTGCGCCGGCCCTCCAGGATCCGCAGCCGGACCTCGGCCTCGGTGCGGGCGAAGAACGCGAGGTGGACGTCGAACGTGTCGTCTTCCCACGCCGTCGGCCCGGCCTCCTTGGCGAGGTCCTGGAAGTGCTCCTTGCCGTCTGCGGTGAGCTCGTAGACGATCCGGGCCCGCTTGGACCCCACCGTCCCCGCCGCGGCGGTGTCGGCGACCTCGGTGATGAGGCCCCGGTCGAGCAGCCCCCGCAGGCAGGGGTAGAGCGTCCCGTACGACAGCGCCCGGAAGACGCCGAGCGCCGCGTTGAGCCGCTTGCGCAGCTCGTAGCCGTGCATCGGGCTCTCGTGGAGCAGGCCCAGGACGGCGAACTCGAGCAGCTCGGACCGGCGACTCACGGGGCCTCCTTCCACGGGACGGCGGACGAACGGGGGGTCAGCGGCCACCTCGCGGTGACCGGTTGGCGGGAAGCGTAGCACTGGATATATCGGCGCGATATATCCGCGCGCGATTCCGCCGGGCGAGCCCTCACAGGAAGAGCAGGCCATACTTGACCCGGGTCGCCCCCGGGCGACCCCACGCACGTATGCCGATCGGGAAGGTCAGATGAGCTCCTCACGTCCCAGTACGCGGGCCGGCGCCAAGGCGGCGCGCACCCGCAGGGAGAAGTCCAGCAGCCCACGCAGCACCGGCCAACGCGGCCGTGGTGGCCGCGGGAAGGTCTGGGCGAAGCGGCTCGGCCTCGTGGCGCTGGCCGGCGTCCTCCTCGGCGTGATCGCCTTCTTCGTCGCCTACGCGATGGTCAAGGTGCCGCAGCCGAACGAGCTCGCCGACCGGCAGGCGTCGATCATCTACTTCGCCGACGGCAAGACCGAGCTCGACCGGATCAGCGAGATCAACCGCGAGGACGTCCAGCTGTCCCAGGTGCCCAAGCCCGTCCAGGAGGCGCACCTGTCCGCGGAGGACCGCGACTTCTACAGCAACTCCGGCATCAGCCCGACCGGCATCCTGCGCGGTGCCTGGGCGACGCTGCGCGGCGGCGAGGTGCAGTCGGGGTCGACGATCACGCAGCAGTACGTGAAGAACTACTTCCTCACCCAGGACCAGACCCTTTCCCGCAAGGGGAAGGAGATCATCATCTCGATCAAGATCGCCAAGCAGGAGTCCAAGGACACGATCCTGCAGAACTACCTCAACACGATCTACTACGGCCGCGGTGCGTACGGCATCCAGACCGCGTCGAAGGCGTACTTCGGCAAGGACGTCTCCAAGCTGACCGTCTCCGAGGGCGCCCTGCTGGCCTCGGTCGTCAAGGGCCCGACCTACTTCGACCCGGGCCTGGGGGAGAAGCAGAAGGCCAACGCCGAGGCGCGCTGGAACTACGTCATGGACGGCATGGTCACCAAGGGCTGGATCACCCAGGCCGAGCGTGACAAGGCCCAGTTCCCGACCAAGAGCCTGGTGAAGTACGAGCCGGCCAAGAGCAAGTCCGGGCCCAACGGCTTCATCACCGCCCTGGTCAAGAACGAGCTCAAGGCCAAGCTCAAGCTCACCGACCAGGACATCGACCGGGGTGGCTTCCGGATCGTCACGACCATCGACGCCCGGGCCCAGAAGGCCGCCATCGACGCGGTCAAGGCCCGCATGCCGAAGGGCAAGGGGACCGAGAGCCTGCGCGTCGGGCTGACGGCGATCAAGCCCGGCGACGGCGCGGTCGTCGCGATGTACGGCGGCGCGGACTACCGCAAGGAGCAGTTCAACACCGCGACCGACGCGACGATGCAGGCGGGGTCGACCTTCAAGGCCTTCACCCTGCTGGCGGCCCTGTCCCAGGACAAGCCGATCTCCACCAAGACCAGGTTCGACGGCCGCAGCCCGCAGTACTTCCCGGAGTTCGCGGACAAGTCGGCGGCCACCGACTTCCTGCGGCGCGGTGGGGTCCGGAACTTCGGGCCCTTCCCGGGTGAGCAGTTCGGGAACATCGACCTGCGCACGGCGACGGCCCACTCGGTCAACACGGTCTACGCCCAGCTCAACATCAAGGTCGGCCCGGACAAGACCAAGGACGCCGCCGTCGCCGCGGGCCTGCCGAGCAAGGGGCTCGGGACCAACTACGCCAACGTGCTCGGCACCTCCTCGGTGAAGGTCATCGACATGGCGAACGCCTACGCCACCATCGCCTCGCAGGGTGTGCGGACCAGTCCCTATTTCATCCGCAGCGTCACCGGCGGCCCCGGCGACCTCAACTACAAGGCCAAGCCGGCCCGCAAGGCGGCCTTCGACAAGAGCGTGACGGCCGACGCGACCGACGCCATGGAGCAGGTCGTCAAGCAGGGCACCGGCACGTACGCCCAGAACCTCGGCCGTCCCGCCGCCGGCAAGACCGGCACCACGACCGACAACAAGGCCGCCTGGTTCGACGGGTTCACGCCCCAGCTGGCCACCGCGGTCGGCGTCTACTCCTCGGGCAAGAACGGCACGGAGCTGTCGATGAACAACGTGCCGGGGATCTTCGGTCCGGGGACGAGCGGGGAGCTCACCGGCAACACGGTGCCCCTGCGCATCTGGACCGACTTCATGACCGCTGCGCTCAAGGGCCAGAAGGTGATCGACTTCCCGCAGCGCGCCGGCCTCGGCGACGACCAGGTCTACACGCCGCCGCCCACCACCACGTCGTCGACGACCACCACGACCACCACGACGACGACCACCACGACCCCGCCGACGACGACCACCACGACGCCGACGCCCACCAAGACGAACGGCACGGGCAAGCCGACGGTGACGGTGCCCCCACCGACGACCCTGACGCTGGGCGGGGCGACACCGCAGCAGACCACCGCGGCGCCGTGACGGCGGCGGCCCCGGAGCGGCAGGACCAGGGTCTGCCGGGCGACGCGCTGGCCCTCGCGGGCGGCCCGCTCGGCCGGCACGCGTCCGCCCGGGCCGCGTCGTGGCCGGCCACGGTGCTGCCGCTGCTGGTCGCGGCGGCGGTCACCATGGCGCTGTCGGTGCTCCAGCGGTCGCACTGCATCCAGAAGGGCTGGGCGGGGTCGGACCAGTTCTGGCACGGCTGCTTCTCCGACCTGCCGTCGCTCTACCAGCTGGGCCGCCTGCACGACGGGCTCGGCTCCTACCTCACCGGATCGGGCACCACGTCGGACCACCCGGTGCTCAGCGGGAGCCTGCTCGCGCTGCTGGGCGGACTGGTCCCGGACGGCGCGTTCCTCGACCAGACCCGCTGGTTCGTCCTGCTCTGGGCGGTCGTGGCCACGGCCTGCGCGCTCGGCATCGTCTGGCTGACGGCCGCCACCCGCCCCCGGCACGCGGCCCTGGCGGCGCACGTCGCCCTCAGCCCGGTGCTGCTGCTCGCCGCGATGGTGTCGGTCGACCTCTTCGGGGTGGTGCTGGTGAGCGCCGGGCTGTGGCTGTGGGCGCGACGCCAACCGCTGGCCGCGGGAGTCCTGCTGGGCCTGGCCGTCACGGCCCGCACCTACCCGCTGCTCGTCCTGCTCGCGCTGCTGCTGCTCGGCGTCCGCACCGGGCGGTTCGCCGCGGTGGGCCGCGCGCTGCTCGGGGCCGTCGTCGCCGTCGCCGTCGTGCTGGTCCCGTTCCTGCTCGGCAACCCCGGCGCGATCCTGCGCAGCATCGACGTGTGGTGGCAGAGCGCGCCCGGGCTCGGCTCGGTGTGGATGCTGCCGCAGCTGGTCGGCCTGGACCCGCTGCCCCCCGGCCTCGCCACCCTGCTCTCGATCGCCACCGGCGTGCTCGCGCTGCTGGCGGGCACCGTCTTCGCCCTGCGCCCGGGCCCGCGCCCCACGCTGGCGCAGGTGTCGCTGGTGCTGGTGGCCCTCGTGCTGCTCACCGGCAAGGCGTTCCCGGTCCAGGCGTCGCTGTGGCTGGTGCCGCTGGTCGCCCTGTGCGGCCTGCGCTGGCGCGACCACCTGGTGTGGGCAGGCGCCGAGGCGCTGCACTTCGCCATGGTGTGGCTGTACGTCGCGGGACTGTCCACGCCCAACCGCGGCCTCCCGCCGGGCTGGTATGCCGTGTTCCTGCTGCTCCGCGTGGCCGGGGTCGCCTGGCTGGTCGTCCGGGTCTGGCGCACCCACGCGGCCGTGCCGGCGCGACGTGAACCCGTGCCCACGGCATACGCCCCGCCCGGTGAGGACACCAGTGCGGCCGTCGACGACGTCGACGACGAGGAGGACGACGATGAGCTCGCCGGCGACTTCGCGGGGGCACCCGACCGGCTGCTCGTGCGGATCACCTGAGGCGGGCCCGGCTCGGCCGGGCCTGTGGAGAACGATTCGGAGTTGTCGTCGCGGGCCGGTACCCTTGTCAGGTTCCCCCACGGCACGAGCCGGCGGGGGATCGCACTGCAACCCTCCTGTCACGGAAGGACCGTGACCGCCACAGACCAAAGGAGGCGGGTTACCAGCATGCGTCAGTACGAACTGATGGTCATCCTCGACCCCGAGCTGGACGACCGCACGGTCGCTCCCTCGCTCGACAAGTTCCTCACCGTCGTGACCAAGGACAAGGGCACCGTCGACAACGTCGACGTCTGGGGCCGTCGTCGCCTGGCCTACGACATCAAGAAGAAGTCCGAGGGCATCTACGCCGTCGTCAACTTCACCGCTGAGCCGGCCACGGCCAAGGAGCTGGACCGCCAGCTCGGCCTGAACGAGTCGGTCATGCGCACCAAGCTCCTGCGCCCCGGCGCCTGAGCAGCACCGATCCGAACCCAGGTCCCGCACCGCGCGACCCGGACCACCTGACACGAACAGGGGACACGCTCCATGGCTGGCGACACCGTCATCACCGTCATCGGCAACATCACCGGCGACCCCGAGCTGCGCTTCACCCCCTCGGGCGCTGCCGTCGCGAACTTCACCGTGGCCTCGACGCCGCGGCAGTTCGACCGGCAGAGCAACGAGTGGAAGGACGGCGAGACGCTGTTCATGCGCTGCTCGGTGTGGCGTGACGCGGCGGAGAACGTCGCCGAGTCGCTGCAGCGTGGCACCCGGGTCATCGTCACCGGCCGCCTGAAGTCTCGCTCGTACGAGACCAAGGAGGGCGAGAAGCGCACCGTCATCGAGATGGAGGTCGACGAGGTCGGCCCCTCGCTGCGGTACGCGACGGCCAAGGTCAACAAGACCCAGCGCTCCGGCGGTGGCGGCGGTGGCTTCGGCGGTGGCGGCCAGCAGGGCGGCGGCTACGGCGGCGGCCAGCAGCAGGACGACCCCTGGGCGACCGGTCCCTCCGGTGGCAACCAGGGCGGCCAGCAGCAGGGTGGCGGCCAGCAGGGCGGTGGATGGGGCCAGGCCCCGTCCTACGACGAGCCCCCGTTCTGACCGACCCGGCGCCTGACCCCTCGGTCCGGATCACCCGGTATGCCGGCGGCGCACCGCTCGCGGTGAGCACGGGGCATACCTCCAGCAAGACAGCACCACCACCATCCCTGGGGAACCAGGGCTCATCCTGAAACTCGAAGGAGAGCACCACGATGGCCAAGCCCGTTGTGCGCAAGCCCAAGAAGAAGGCCAACCCGCTGAAGGCGGCGAAGGTCGAGAACATCGACTACAAGGACACTGCGCTGCTGCGCAAGTTCATCTCCGACCGCGGCAAGATCCGCGCTCGCCGGGTGACCGGTGTGTCCGTCCAGGAGCAGCGGCTCATCGCCACCGCGGTCAAGAACGCCCGCGAGATGGCGCTGCTGCCCTACTCCAGCTCGTCCCGCTGAGCTCGGGCGCTAGGAAGGAACTGACATGAAGGTCATCCTGACGCACGAGGTGAGCAGCCTCGGCACCGCCGGTGACGTCGTCGACGTCAAGGACGGCTACGCCCGCAACTTCCTGTTCCGCCGTGGCCTGGCCACCGCGTGGACCAAGGGCGGGCAGAAGCAGGTCGACGCCATCGCCAAGGGCCGTGAGGTCCGCGAGGTGAAGACCCTCGAGGAGGCCAAGTCCATCAAGGGCAACCTCGAGAACGGCACCGTCAAGGTCGTCGCCCACGCCGGCCAGTCCGGCCGCCTGTTCGGTGCGGTCTCGCCCGCCGACGTCGCCGACGCCGTCAAGGCTGCCGGTGGCCCGGAGCTCGACCGCCGCCGGATCGAGATCCCCACCCCGATCAAGTCGGTGGGCTCGCACCAGGCGACCGTCCGGCTGCACCCCGAGGTGCAGGCCACGGTCAAGCTCGACGTCGTCGCGGGCTGACGACGACGGCCCGAGGACCCGACCGAGCTCCGGCGAGGGAGGCCCGCAGGGTCGAGGAGTCAGCCGGGTGAGTGCCGGCTGAGCGAGGGCTGACGACACCAGGTCGACAAGGGCCCGATCCCCTCACGGGGGTCGGGCCCTTTCGTCTGCCGCCGTCCGGGCGCACCATGACTCCATGGAGACGTGGGACGCCCTGCGGGCGAGACGCAACGTCAGGCGGTTCAGCAGCCAGCCGGTTCCCGATGACGCGCTCGACCGGATCCTCGACGCGGGCAGGCGCGCGCCCTCGGCCGGCAACTGGCAGCCGTGGGACTTCGTGGTCGTGACCGACAGGGCGCAGCTGGCCGAGCTCGCCAAGGTCTGGCAGGGCGCCGGCCACGTGGCGGGGGCGGCCGCCGCCATCGCGCTGGTCGCCCCGCAGCCGGAGGACGAGCGCCAGGCCGGGCTGCTCCAGTACGACCTGGGCCAGGCCACCGACGCGATGACCGTCGCGGCGGCAGACCTGGGCATCGGGACGGGGCACGCCGCGGCCACGGACCAGCGCCAGGCGCGGGCGGTGCTCGGCTTCCCCGACGGGCGGTTCCTCGCCTACGTGCTGTCGGTCGGCTACCCCGCGGACAAGCCGCTCGCGGTGCTCACCCGGCTGGACCGGCGACCCTTCGACGAGGTCGTGCACCGCGGCACCTGGTGACCGGCAGGGCGGCGACGCCCTGAGCTCCCGCGCGTCCCTTGCCGACCGTGCCGACCGTGCCGTCCCGCGGTCGTGGCGTGGCGCGGACCGACCGGTCGGGTCAGGATGGTCCGCATGGGCAGGCGGGTGGCGGTGGCGGCGACGGGTCCGGTCTCCGCCGACGCGGGGATGGCGGCAGCCGCGGCCGGGGGGAACGCGGTGGACGCAGCCATCGCGGCCATGGTCGCGGCGATGACGACCGAGCCCGGGATCGTGTCGGTGCTCGGCGGCGCGTTCGTCACTGTGTGGCCTGCCGGCGGCGAACCCGAGGTGGTCGACGGCAACGTCGAGATGCCGGGCCGGGGCCTGCCGCGCGAACGGTTCGGGACCGGACTGCGCGAGGTCACCACCAGCTACGGCGGCGGGCTCACCCTGTACGCCGGGCACGGCAGCGTCGCCACCCCCGGCGCGTTCGCGGCCCTGGGGGTTGCCCACGACCGCCACGGGACCGCGCCGTGGCGCGAGGTCCTGGCCCCGGGCGTCACCGCTGCGCGGGACGGGTATGCCGTGGGCGCGGCGGCCGCGAGCTACCTCGCGCTGACGGGGGAGAGCGTCTTCGGCTGGGACCCGCACACCCGGCCACTCGTGCGCCGGGCGGACGGCAGCCCGGTGCAGGCGGGCGACCTCGTCCGCAACCCGGACCTCGCGACCACCCTCGAGCACATCGGTGCCGAGGGTGCGCGCAGCCTGTACACCGGCGACCTCGGCGCCCGGATCGCGGCCGACATGCATGAGCGCGGCGGGCTGGTCACGGCCGCGGACCTCACGGCATACCGGGCGCAGGTGCGCACCCCGCTGCGGATCCGGCTCGGCGACTGGGACCTCGCGACGAACCCGCCGCCGTCGGTGGGCGGCCCGATGCTCGCGGTGATGCTGGGCGAGCTCGCAGCGGCCGAGGGCTGGGACTGGGCCTGGGTGGTCGAGGTGCAGCGGCGGGTCCTGACCTACCGCACCCGGGTGCACGACCTGTCGACCGACCTGGAGGAGGACGGGTACGCGCTGCTCGAGGCGGTCGAGCGTCACGGCCTCGCGGGCCTGCCCACGTCCTCGTCGACGGCGCACGTGTCGGCGGCCGACAGCGACGGGACGGTGTGCGCGATCACGGCCTCGAGCGGGTACGGGTCGGGGGCGACCGTGCCGGGCACGGGGATGATGCTCAACAACTGCCTCGGCGAGCCCGAGCTCAACCGGCTCGGCCTGCACGCCCTCGAGCCCGGCACCCGGCTCGCCTCGAACATGGCGCCCTCGGTGGCCCGGGCGCACGACGGCTCAGTGCTCGCCGTCGGCAGCCCCGGCGCCGACCGGATCACGACGGCGCTGATGCAGGTCCTGGCCCGGCACTGCCTGCACGGCGACCCGGTGCAGGAGGCGATCGACGCCCCACGGGTGCACGTGCGGGTGCTCGACGGGGACGTGCAGGTCGACCACGAGGACGACGAGGCGCTGGTGGCCGCCATCGGGGCACTCGGGCTCCCGGCGTACTCGCACGGGCCGCGCTCGATGTTCTTCGGTGGGGTCGGTGCCGCGTGGCGGGACTCCGGCGGCACCCTGGCCGCTGCCGGCGACCCCCGCCGCGAGGCCGCCACCCGCGTCTCCGCCTGACCTGCGCGCCTGTCCCCGCTGCGGGATCGGGTGCCCAGACGGGCGGGAATCCGCCCGTCTGGGCACCCAAGTGCCGAGAGGTCGCCGCGGAGGGGTTGCGGGAGGGAGCCTCAGCGGGAGGCGCCGGTGACGACCCAGGCGTCGCCGCGGACCCGCCACCAGAAGAACGCGGCCCGGATCGCCATGAACGCCGTGAACACCACCCACAGCACCGTCACGGCATACGGCGCCCCGTGGGCGAGCAGGTCGTCGCCGGCGAGGTGGACCCACACCGCCAGCGGCGCGTAGAGCACGAGCGTCGCGGCCATCGCGCCCGCCAGCCAGCGGCCGTCGCCGGCGCCGATGAGGACGCCGTCCACCACGAAGACGTACCCGGCCAGCGGCTGGCCGAGGGCGACGACGACCAGGGCCGCGGCGAGGGCCGAGCGGACGGCCGGGTCCGAGGTGAACAGCGCCGGCAGCAGGCGGTGGACCGCCAGCAGCAGCAGGCCCAGGACGGCGCCGCCCCAGACCCCCCAGCGCAGCATCAGGGTCGTGGCCGAGCGCGCAGCCACCACGTCACCGGCCCCGAGCGCCTTGCCGGTGAGCGCCTGAGCGGCGATCGCGAGGGCGTCGAGCGCGAAGGCCAGGAAGCTCCACACCGTCGTCGCGACCTGGTGCGACGCGAGCGGCACGTCGCCGAGCCCGGCGGCGACCCACGTGGTGAGCAGGAGGATCGCCCGCAGCGCCAGGGTCCGCACGAGCAGCGGTATGCCGGTGAGCCCGGCCCGCAGGACCCGCCCCGGGTGGGGGTGCAGGGTCGCGCCGGCGCGGCGGGCGTGGCCGACGAGCACGGCCGCGAGCCCGGCGGCCATGCCGGTCTGGGCGATCACGGTGCCCCAGGCCGAGCCGGCGATGCCCCAGTGGAAGCCGTAGACGAAGAGCAGGTTGAGGGCGATGTTCGACGTGAAACCAACGACCGAGGCGACGAGCGGGGTGCGCGTGTCCTGCAGCCCGCGCAGGACCCCGGTCGCGGCGAGCGCGACGAGCATGGCCGGGATGCCGAGCGCGGAGATCCGCAGGTAGGTCGCGGCGTAGTCGATGGCGGCGTCCGAGGCCCCGAAGAGGCGGCACAGCGGCTCGGCGGCCAGGCCCACCGCGACGGCGGTCAGCGCCCCGAGCCCGACCGCGAGCCAGGTGCCGTCCACCCCTGCGGTCAGGGCACCGCGCTCGCTGCCCGCCCCGACCTGCCGGGCCACGATGGAGGTGGTGCCGTAGGCGAGGAAGACGAAGATGTTCGCCGCGGTGATGAGGGTGGCGCTGGCGACGCCGAGGCCGGCCAGTTGGGCGGTACCGAGGTGGCCGATGATCGCCGAGTCGGCGAGCAGGAAGAGCGGTTCGGCGACGAGGGCGAGGAAGGCAGGGACCGCCAGCCGCAGGACGTCGCCGGCCTGGCCCGAGCCGACCTGCTCGGGGCCGTCCTGCTCCGGGCCCGGCTGCTCCGGAACGTCCCCTCCTGCGGTGCGCACCGCGCCACGGTACCGACGTGGGGGCGGCGGTCAGTCGGTGCCCGGCAGGTCGGGCGCCACCTCGACGTCGATGCCCTTGGCGCGGAACGGCTCGAGGGCGGCCGGGTCGACCCCGGAGTCGGTGACCAGGGTCCAGCGGGCCGGCATGACGGCCCAGGCGTGGAACGGGGCCTGGCCGATCTTCGAGGCGTCGGCGAGGACGTAGACGTGGTCGGCGCGGCTCATCATGAGCTCCTTCAGCCGGGTCTGCTCGAGGTCCTTCTCGTTGATGCCGCGGTCGGCGCGGACGCCGTCGGCACCCATGAAGGCCCGGTCGAAGGTCATCCGCTCGAGCGCCTGCTCGGTGACGGGCCCGACGAAGCTCTGGCTCATCGGCCGCAGCCGGCCACCGAGCAGCACGATCTCGAGGTCCGCGGGTTCGGCCTCGACGAGGACCTCGAGCGCGGGCAGGCCGATGGTCGACACCGACAGGTGGCGCAGCCCGGTCAGCTCCTGGGCGAGTGCCGCGGTCGTCGACCCACCGTCCAGGAGCACGCTCTCACCCGGGACGATCTGCGAGGCGGCCCAGGCCGCGATGGCGCGCTTGGCGGCGTGGGCCTGCCCGAGCCGCTGGCGCAGGGAGGCCTCGGGGTGCGGCTCGAGGCTGAGCGCACCGCCGTAGGTGCGGGCCAGCTTGCCCTGCGTCGTGAGCAGGGCGAGGTCGCGACGGATCGTGGAGGGGGTGACGCCGAAGGTGGCCGAGAGCTCCTCGACGCTGGTCAGCCCGTTCGACGAGGCCATCTCCACGATGCGGTCGCGCCGGGGTCCGGATCGAAGCCTGTCCATGGTTGGGCGCACCCTAGTCGACGCGGCGCTCACGAGGCGACGGGTTCGGGCGCCATCTCCCGGGCGAGCCGCAGGGCCTCGACCATCGATCGGTGGTCCGCGATGCCCTTGCCCGCGATGTCGAAGGCGGTGCCGTGGTCGACCGAGGTGCGGATGACGGGCAACCCCACCGTGACGTTGACGCCGGCCTCGAGCCCCAGCACCTTCACCGGGCCATGGCCCTGGTCGTGGTACATCGCGACGACGAGGTCGTAGTCGCCGCGACCCGCGAGGAAGAACAGCGTGTCGGCGGGCAGGGCACCGTGGACGTCGATGCCGTCGGCGCGGCACGCCTCGACGCCCGGGTTGATCTTGCTCTCCTCCTCGCCGTGGCCGAACAGGCCGTTCTCGCCGGCGTGCGGGTTGATGCCGCAGACGCCGATGCGGGGGTGGCTCACGCCAGCGTCGACCAGGGCGCGGTGACCGCGACGGATCGTGCGCTCGACGAGGCCCGGCTCGATCTTGGCCACGGCGTCGATGAGGCCGATGTGGGTGGTCACGTGGATGACCTTGACGCGAGGTGTGGACAGCATCATCGACACCTCGGGGGTGTCGGTGAGCTTCGCCAGCAGCTCGGTGTGCCCGGGGAAGACGTGGCCACCGGCGTGCAGGGCCTCCTTGTTGAGGGGCGCGGTGCAGATGGCCTGGACGTCGCCGGACATGGCGAGCTCGCTGGCCACGCGGATGTAGTGGTAGGCGGCGTCGCCGGCGACGGCCGACAGCTGGCCGAACGGCAGGTCCTCGGGCAGCAGGCCGAGGTCGATGACGTTGATGCGCCCGGGGGTGTACTCGGCGTCGGCGACACCGTCGACCGCGACGACGTCGGCCTGCAGGCCGACGATGTCCGCCGCGGTGCGCAGCCGCCGGGCGTCACCCACCACCACGCAGTGCGCACCCCCGGTGACCTCCGGGTCGAGCAGCGCGCGCACCACGATCTCGGGGCCGATGCCGGCGCCGTCGCCCATGGTGACGGCGATGGTGGGGGTTGTGCTCATGACGGCTCCTGGTGGGGTCGGTGGGTGAGGGTCGTGACGATGTCGGCCAGGGCGGCGCCGTGGCCGAAGCTTCCGGGGCGGGTGACGACGGTGCGGCCGTCGTCGGCCAGGGCGGTGACGGCGCCGGCGTCCGCGCGGACGGGTCGCAGGCTGCGCACGCCCAGCCGGTCGAGGACGGCGCGGGCCGTCTCGCCGCCGGTGAGGACCAGTGCGGCGGTGGCCGGCACTGCGGGCACGACGGCGTCGGCCAGCGCGGCGACCAGGTGGGTCGAGACGGACGGGTCGACGGGCGCGGCCGCCGGGCGGACCACGGTGACCGGCGCCGAGGCGCCGAGGTCGGGCAGCACGGCGGTGCCGGCGAGCAGGTCGGCGACGGTGGGTTCCACCACGTCGGCGCCGGCGGCCGCGAGCTCCGCGACCTCGCGGGCGAGGCCCGGTGCTGCGGAGCCGGCCACGACGAGGACGCGGGACGCGGGTGCGGCACCGTCACGGCATACGTCCCCCTCCTCCACGTCCGGGCGGAGGGCACGGGCGGCGGCGGCGGCCAGGCCGCCCGCACCGACGAGCACGGCGCCGGGGAGCTCCGCGGCCGCGGCCACGAGCGTGTCGAGGTCGGCATCCGTCTCGGCGTCGCAGAAGCAGGTCCGGCCGGTGCGGGTCGCGTCGAGCATGGCGGCGACCAGCCGGCTGCGCGGACCGCGCACGACGTCCAGCGGCACGGCCAGGACGTCCAGGCCGGGCAGCGCCTCGGCGGCCCTGCCCGGAGGAGTCCGGTGCTCGGCGTGCCAGAGGTCCGTCTCGTGCAGGGGGCGGCCGGCGACGTGCACGACACCTCCGACGACGGTGCGCCCTGCGGTCGGGGTCGCGGGACAGATGACCACGGGGGGAGCCGGGTACCCGGGCGGGGTGAGCGCCTCACGGACCGCGCGCACGAGGTGCTCGGGGGTGCCACGCAGCAGCGAGTCGACCTTGACCAGGACGTGCTGGGGGCAGCCGGCCGCCGCGAGCGCCGTGCGCACCCGGTCGGTGACCACGGGTCCCGGCGCGTGCCGGGTGTGCAGGTCGACGCAGCGGACGCGGGTGGCGGACCGCCCGGTCGCCGGCTGCGGCGAACAATCCACCAGAATGCGCGTTGTGCGCAACAAGAACTGCGCCGCTGCCTCGGACGCGCCGGAAAGGTCGTCCGCCAGGATGAGCTGCTCCGTCATCGACGCGACCTCCCCGAACCCTTCGAAATTCAAGTACCACAGCGGTTTTCGCAGTGGTGGTGCGTGCTCACGCCAGTGGCTGGAGAAGCGGTGCGGCTCTGCACCAGCGTTCACATAACGCAATTCACGCTACAGCTATTGCGCACAACGCGCAACTGTGCCATCGTGGCCGTCGGAGCAGAGACGCCCCCCTGGGCGCACCCCGGAGACTTCAAGGAGGAAGTTCATGTCCGACATCGTCCGGTCCCTCGAGGCCACAGTTTCCGGGAGCGAGGGTGTGTCCCGCCGAGCCGTGCTGCAGTTCGCCGGCCTCATCGGCCTCAGCACCGCGGTCGGCGCAGCCGTGAGCGCGTGCGCCGGTCCGCAGTCGGCGGCCGGGTCCGGTGGGTCCGCCGCGGCCGACGGCGGCAGCATCAGCATCGTCCTCAACCGCAACCTCGTGAGCCTGGACAACAAGCTCAACCAGTACGACGCCGCGGTCACCGTGCAGCGCGCGGTCCGCCAGGCCCTGACCCGCATCGGCAACGACCTCAAGCCCGAGCTCGTCCTGGCGCAGTCGTTCGAGCAGACGTCGCCCACGGTCTGGACGGTGAAGCTGCGCGACGGCATCCACTACTCCGACAAGTCGCCGGTCACGGTCGAGGACGTCGACACCGCGCTCAAGCTCTACTTCCAGGTCAAGGCCGGCTATGTCGCCTCCCAGTTCCCCGAGCAGCCGACGTTCGCCAAGGTCGACGACACGACCTTCACCCTGACGACGAAGAAGCCGCTCGCCACGCTGAACTCGCTGATGTCCAACATCCTCATCACGCCGGCCAAGGCCAACAAGCCCGAGGAGCTGCGCGACGGCATCGGCTCCGGCCCCTTCACCGTCGCCGAGGCCGACTCGGGAACCGGGACCTACCGCCTCGTGCGCAACGAGAACTACTGGGGCGAGAAGGCACTCCTCAAGGAGGTCAAGGTCTCCTACCAGGAGGAGGAGGGTGCCCGCGTCATCGCGATCACCTCCGGCCAGGCCGACGTCATCGACACGATCACCCCGGAGTCGACGGCGGCCCTGAAGTCCAAGAAGGACATCGACATCGTGCAGGAGCCGGGCACCCGGCTGATCCACCTGTTCTACAACTTCCGCAAGCCGTCGTCGCACCCGCTCTCGCGGCCCGAGGTGCGCGAGGCGCTCTCGCACGCGGTCGACCACGACGCCCTCATCAAGAGCCTCATGAACGGCCTGGTCCGCTCCGCCGAGGGTGTCGTCCCCACGACCCTCGCGGGCTACGTCAAGACCGGTGACTACACCTTCGACCCGGCCAAGGCGAAGTCGATGCTGGCGGCGGCCGGGGTCTCGAACCTCACGCTCACCTTCATCTGGGAGGACTCGGAGTTCGCCGGCGCGGCCCGCGTGCTCGAGGCGATCTCGGGGATGCTGTCGGACGTGGGCGTGAAGTCGGTCCTCAAGATGATCCCCAAGGGCGGCGACATCAACGCGTGGCGTCGCGGCGAGGCCGGGGACTGGGACGTGCTGGCCAACGGCTACGGCAACCAGACCGGCCTGGCCCTGACCAACCTGCAGGGCCAGTACGGCGGGACGCCGGAGAAGGAGAAGACCCGCGACACCTACCAGGGCTTCGTCGCCCCGGACGTCGTGGCGCTGCTCGACCAGGCGTCCGGCGAGGCCGACGAGGGCAAGCGCAACGCGCTGCTCGCCGAGGCGCAGAAGAAGATCTGGGCGCTGTGGCCGGCCATGTGGGCGTGGACCCCGGACGTCGTCCTGGCCAAGCGCAAGCGGGTCACCGCGCTCGACCTGTCGCCCGCGAACTCCTACGACCTGTCCAAGGTCAAGGTGTCAGGCTGACCCCATGCGCCGGTACGTGCTCAAACGCGTCGCCCAGACGGTGCTCACCGCCTGGCTGACCGTCACCGCCGTGTTCGTCCTGCTCCGGATGGCGCCGGGCGACCCGGCCGTCAACTACGCGCCGCCGAACCCGTCGTCGGAGCAGCTCGAGGCGATCCGCCACCAGTTCGGGCTCGACCAGCCCGTGCTGCAGCAGTACTTCACCTACCTCGGCCAGGTGCTGCGCGGCGACCTCGGGCAGTCGTTCCAGTTCCGCCAGCAGGCGCTGGACGTGGTGATGCAGCGGCTTCCGTACACCATCACCCTGGCGGTGGTCGCGATCGTCGTCACGGCGCTGGTCGCGGTCCCGCTGGGGGTGTGGATGGCGCGCCGTCGCGACACCGCCCCCGAGCTCGGGGCGAACATGGCGACCATCGCCGGGCAGTCGATGCCGGACTTCTGGATCGGGTTCGTGCTGCTCATCGTCTTCGCGGTGAACCTGCAGGTCTTCTCGCCCTCGGGCTTCACGTCGATGAGCTCGATCGTGCTGCCCTGCCTGACGATCGTGATCCTGCAGGTGGCGCTGATCTCCCGGCTCGTGCGGCGCGAGATGGTCACGAACCTCACCGCTCCGTACGTCACCATCGCCCGCTCGCGCGGGGTCTCCGAGCGCCGCCTCACGTGGCGGTACGCGTTCGCGAACTCCGCGATCCCGGTCGTCACCGCCCTGGGCACCCGGTTCGCCGCGATGCTCAACGGCGTCGTCATCGTCGAGGTCGTCTTCAAGTGGCCCGGTGTCGGTGAGCTGGTCGTCGACGCGCTCCAGCGCCGCGACTTCCCGCTGATCCAGGCCACGGTGCTGGTGACCGTCGTCCTCGCCCTGGTCGTCCAGCTCCTGGTCGACCTGCTCTACCCCCTCATGGACCCCCGGGTCCGACTCGGACAGGAGGCCCGCGCATGAGCGACACCGCCCTGCCCCGCCCCCGCGTCGCCGTCCCGGCGCGACTGCTGCGCCGCTCCGCGGCCGCCCGCAAGGCGCGGTACAGCACCGTCAAGATCTGGCTGGGCGCGCTCTGCGCCGCGGTGGTGGTGGTGCCGGTCCTGCTGGCCGACGTGCTGCCGCTGCCCGACCCCATCCGCGGCAACCTCTCGGCCTCGCACCTGCCGCCGTTCAGCCCGGGGCACGTCCTCGGCACCGACCCGAACGGGCGCGACCTGCTCTCGCGCATCCTCTTCGGCGGCCAGACCTCGCTGCTGATCGGCTTCCTCGCCATCCTCCTGTCCGGCGTGGTCGGCGTGGTCGCCGGCGCCGCGGCGGGCTACCTCGGCGGCTGGGTCGACTCGGTCGTCTCGCGTCTGCTCGAGGCCCAGATGTCGCTGCCGCTGCTGCTCATGCTGCTGCTGGTGGTCGCGCTGTTCGGGCCCTCGGTCCCGGTGATCACCCTCGTCATCGCGCTCGCGCAGTGGCCCGAGCCGGCCCGCCTCACCCGGGCGCTGGTGCTCGTGGAGCGGGAGAAGCCGTACGTCGCCGCGGCCCAGGTCCTCGGCCTGCGCCGCATGACGATCATCGTGCGGCACATCATCCCCAACATCCTGTCCCAGACCCTGGTCGTGGTGTTCCTGCTGCTGGCGCAGGCGGTGTTGCTCGAGAGCGCGCTGTCCTTCCTCGGCGCCGGCGTACAGCGGCCCTACCCGACCTGGGGCGGCATCATCTCCGACGGCCGGGAGCTGTTCGTGACCGGCGAGTGGTGGCTCGTCACCGTCCCGGGCATCGCGATCGCGCTGCTGGTCCTCGGGGTCAACCTGCTCGGCGACGGCCTGCGCGACCGGGTCCGCCGCGCCAAGGCGGGGAGCGAGTCATGAGCATCGTCGACGTGCAGGACCTGACGGTCGACCTGATGGCGCCGCACGGCGTCGTGCGGGCGGTCGACGGCGTGAGCTTCCACATCGACCGCGGCGAGACCGTGACGATCATCGGCGAGTCCGGCTCGGGCAAGTCCACGACAGCGATGGCCCTGCTGCGGCTGCTGCCCGACGACCTCGCCGTCCTCGGCGGCACGGCCACCATCGACGGCAAGGACGTCGTCGGCACGCGCAAGCACGTCACCGCGCTCCGCGGTCGCACGGTCGCCCTCATCCCGCAGGACCCGATGACGGCGCTCAACCCCATCGCCACGATCGAGCGGCAGATGGTCGAGGCGATCCGCCTCAGCCACCCCGAGCTCGGCAAGCGTGAGGCATCGGCCCGCGCCCTGGAGCTGCTGCGCCAGGTGCACCTGAGCGTCCCCGAGCGCCGGTTGAGGTCCTACCCGCACCAGCTGTCGGGCGGGATGCTGCAGCGGGTGCTCATCGCGATGGCGCTGTCGGCCGAGGCCGACCTCATCGTCGCCGACGAGCCGACCTCGGCCCTCGACGTGACGGTGCAGGCCGGCATCCTCGACCTGCTGCTCGAGATCCAGGAGGAGACGGGGGCGGCGATGCTGCTCATCACGCACGACCTCGGCGTCGCCCGCCTCATGAGCGACCGCATCCACGTGATGAAGGCCGGCTCGTTCGTCGAGAGCGGCCCCGTGGAGCAGGTGGTGGACGCGCCGCAGCACGCGTACACGCGCCAGCTGCTCGCCGCCATACCGGCGCTCGGTCCCTGGGAGGACCCCGACGCGGCGCCGGAACCGGTCAGCCTCCCCGTCGCGGGCGCCGCCGAGCCGGCCCACCGCCCGCGCCTGCTCACCACGAAGGGAGACGTCGCGTGAGCACCACGAGCCAGCGCACACCGGGCGCCCCGCTGCTGGACGTCCGCAACCTCGTCGTCGAGTACGGCTCCGGCGAGCACGCCTACCGCGCGGTCGACGACGTGTCGTTCTCGGTCCCGGCGGGCGGCTCCCTGGCCGTCGTCGGCGAGTCCGGGTCGGGCAAGTCCACCATCGCCAAGGCCCTCGTCCGGCTGCTCAAGCCGACGTCGGGCTCGGTCGTCCTCGACGGCACCGACCTCGCCACCCTCGGCGAGCGGCAGCTGCGGCCGCTGCGGCACCGCATACAGATGGTGTTCCAGGACCCCTACGGCTCGCTGGACCCGCACCTGTCGGCCCGCGACATCGTCGCCGAGCCGATGCGGGCCCGCGGTGAGCGGTCCGCCTCGGTGCGGCGCAAGCGTGCCGCCGAGCTCATCGACCAGGTGGGCCTGCCGGCCTCCGCCCTCGACCGCAAGCCGCACGAGTTCTCCGGGGGACAGCGCCAGCGCATCGGCATCGCCCGCGCGCTCGCGTCCGACCCGGAGGTGCTCGTCCTCGACGAGGCGACCAGCGCCCTCGACGTCAGCGTGCAGGCGCAGGTGCTCCAGATCCTGGCCGAGCTGCGCCGGGAGACCGGGCTGACCTACCTCGTCATCTCGCACAACCTCGGCGTCGTCCGGGCGATCAGCGAGCAGGTGCTCGTCCTGCGCCGCGGCCAGGTCGTCGAGCAGGGTGACACCGAGGAGCTGCTGACGCGGCCCCGCGAGGAGTACACCCGCCAGCTGCGGCGCAGCGCCCTCGACCCCGCCCTCATGTCCGGGCGCAAACCCCGTGACGTGGTCCGCGCGATCGCCGCGGCCCGGGCGGCCGAGAACCAGGCGGCGGCCCAGGCGGTGGCCTCGTGACCGCCACCGCGACCACGCAGCTGCCCGGGCTGGTCAAGCCGCTGCCGCGCCTGGTGCTCGGCACGATGACGTTCGGGGACACCGCCGACCTCGACACCGCCCGCGAGATGGTGCAGGTCGCGCTCGACGCCGGCGTCACCGCGATCGACACCGCCAACGGGTATGCCGGTGGGCGCAGCGAGGAGATCCTCGGCGAGGTCCTGCGCGGCCGGTTCGACGACGTGAGCGTCGCGACCAAGGTCGGCATCTACGCCGGGGACGCGGCCGGGCACCCGTTGCTGTCGCGCGAGGGCATCCGCCCCTCGCTCGAGGCCAGCCTGCGCCGCCTGGGCACCGACCGGGTCGACCTGCTCTACCTGCACCAGCCCGACCGGTCGGTGCCCCTGGACGAGACGGCGTCGGCCCTGGCCGAGCTGGTCGACGAGGGCCTCGTGGGAGCGCTCGGCGTCTCGAACTACGCGGCCTGGCAGGTCGCCGACGTCGAGGCCGCGTGCGACCGCGCCGGCGCCCCGAGGCCCGTGGTCGCCCAGCAGCTCTACAACCTCGTGGCCCGTCGGATCGAGCAGGAGTATGCCGAGTTCGCCACGACCCACGGCCTCGCCACGGTCGTCTACAACCCGCTCGGCGGTGGCCTGCTGACCGGCCGGCACCGCTTCGACGAGGCACCCGGCGAGGGCCGGTTCGGCTCCTCGGCCCTGTCGCAGATGTACCGCGACCGCTACTGGAACCGGGCGCTGTTCGACGCGGTCGAGGCGCTCGACGGCATCGCCCGGCAGGCCGGCCTCGGGCTGCCGGAGCTCGCGTTGCGCTGGCTGCTGTCGCAGGACGTCGTCACGGCGGTCCTGCTCGGCGGCTCCAAGCCCGACCAGCTGCGCGCCAACCTCGCCGTCGCCGACCGGGGCCCCCTGCCCGCCGACGTCCTCGACGCCTGCGCGGAGGTGGGCCGCACCCTGGACGGCCCCATGCCGGCATACAACCGCTGACACGGCACCAGACACGGCACCGAAACCGACACCGACCGACACCGGAGACCCGACGTGACCACGCAGCCCCTGACCACCGAGCCCGTGCCCCCGACCGCCAGGGCGTTCACCGACCGGCTGCGCCGCCGCGAGGCCGCGGTCGGCTACTGGGTCGTGCTCGACGCCCCGGTCGCCACGGAGCGGATCGCCCGGCTCGGCTACGACTACGTCTGCGTCGACGGCCAGCACGGGCTCGTCGAGTACTCCGGCATCCTGCGCGCGCTCACCGCGGTCGACGCGGGCGGCCGGTCGGTCGGCCTGGTGCGGGTCGGCGCCAACGACCCGTTCCTCATCGGCCAGGCGCTCGACGCGGGTGCGGCCGGGGTCATCGTGCCCCTCGTCAACTCGGCGCAGGACGCCGCCCGTGCGGTGTCGTCGGCGACGTACCCGCCGCAGGGCACGCGGTCCTACGGCCCGATGCGCTCCGGGCTGCGGGTCGGGCCGGTGCCGGCCGAGGCGAACGCCGCGATCGCCTGCCTGGCGATGATCGAGACGCCCGAGGGCCTGGAGGCGGTCGAGGAGATCTGCGCCGTCCCCGGGCTGACGGGCGTCTACGTCGGGCCGTCCGACCTGTGCCTCGCCGTCGGCGGTGCGTTCCCGGGCGACCCGGCCGTGGCCGACGTGTTCGAGGCAGCGCTCGAGCGCATCCGCGCCGCGGCGGCGGCTGCGGGCGTCGCCGCCGGCATCCACACCCCGGCCGGTGCCGATGCCGCCAAGCGGCTCGCCGAGGGGTTCACCTTCGCGACCGTCTCCTCCGACCTCGTGCACCTCGAGCGGGCTGCTGCCGACCACCTCTCGGCCGCGCGGGGCGACCGGTGAGCCCTTCCGACCCCGCGGCCACCTCGCGCCCCCCTGCCGCCGAGGTGGTCGCGGACGGGGTGCTGCGGCGGCGCGAGGACGGGCTCACCGAGGCCTACCTGCCGTCGCCCACGGTCCAGGCGCACGCGGCGAACCTCGCCGTCCTGCCCGGTGGCGACCTCGGGTGCGTCTGGTTCGGGGGCACCCAGGAGGGCGTGGCCGACATCAGCGTCTGGTTCTCGCGGCGGCCGGACGACGAGACCTCACCGTGGTCGGACCCGGTGCGGCTCAGCAGCGACCCGGACCTCTCCGAGCAGAACCCGGTGCTGTTCGTCGCGCCCGACGGCGTCCTCTGGTTGTTCTGGACCGCGCAGCGCGCCGGCAACCAGGACACGGCGGTCGTGCGGGTGCGCACCTCCTCCGACGCCGGCCTGACCTGGGGCGACCAGCGGACCCTGCTCGCCAAGGACGGCGAGGGTGTCTTCGTCCGCCAGCCTCCCGTGGTGCTGCCGGACGGCAGGTGGGTGCTGCCGACCTTCGCCTGCGTGCCGGTGCCCGGCGAGCGGTGGGTCGGCGACCGTGACACCAGCAGCGTGTGGGTGTCCGACGACGCGGGGGCGCACTGGCTCGAGCAGCCCGTCCCCGACTCCACCGGCGCCGTGCACATGTGCGTCGTGCCGCCGGCCGCTTCCGGGGCGTGGACGGCGTACTACCGCAGCCGCTGGGCCGACCACGTCCGCCGCAGCACCTCGCCGGACGGCTGCGCCTGGAGCGCGCCTGTCCCCGTCGAGCTGCCCAACAACAACTCCTCGATCCAGGCGGTCCGCCTCGCCGGTGGCCGGACGGCCATGGTGCTCAACGAGTCGAGCCGCCTCGACGCGACCGCCCGCCGGGCCTCGCTCTACGACGAGATCGACGACGACGGCATCGCCGAGGGTGCGGCGCCCGAGGTGGTCCCGGTCGCGGAGGGCGTGTCGGGAGGGACCGGACCGCGGCACGCGGACGGCCCCACGCACGGCGACGGGGCTCCGCGGGTCGCCTTCTGGGGGGCGCCCCGCGCGCCGCTCACGCTCGCGGTCTCGGGGGACGACGGCCTGACCTGGCCCTGGCGGCGGGTGCTCGCCGATGGCGACGGCTACGCGCTGTCGAACAACTCCCGCGACGGCCTCAACCGCGAGCTCAGCTACCCCTCGGTGGTCGAGGGGCCCGACGGGACCGTGCACGTCGCCTTCACCCACCACCGCAAGGCGATCCGCTACGTCCGCGTCCCGGCCGGCCAGGTGCCCGGCGCCGGCGAGACGGCCGCCGACAGGGCGTGAGCGGCGCCAGGAGCACCGGCGCCCGCAGCGCCGGCGCGAGCACCGCCGGGGCCGGCGCTGCCGGCACCGCCGTCGTCACGGGCGCGAGCTCGGGCATCGGCCGGGCGGTCGCCGTCCGCCTCCTCGCCGACGGCTGGCGCGTCGTCGGGTTGTCCCGGCGGGACCCGGGCCTCGAGGGCCTGGACTGGCGACCGTGCGACCTGTCGGACCCTGCGGCACCGGCTGCCGTGACCGCCGACCTGGCCTCGGTGCGGGCGCTCGTCCACGCCGCCGGGTTCCAGGAGAGCGGGACCTTGGCCGACCTCGACCCGGAGTCCGGGCGCCGCATGTACGACGTGCACGTCGGCGCCGCGACGACCCTCGCACACGCGCTCGTCGACCGCCTCGACGACGGCGGACGGATCGTCCTCGTCGGCAGCCGCACCGCAGCCGGGGTGGCGGGCAAGAGCCTGTATGCCGCGAGCAAGGCCGCGCTGCGCGGCCTCGCCCGCTCGTGGGCGCAGGAGCTCGCGCCGCGCCGGGTGACCGTCAACGTCGTCGAGCCCGGCCCCACCCGGACGGCGATGCTCCAGGACCCACGTCGATCGGCCACCCCCGTCGCGGTCCCGCCGCTCGGCCGGCTGGTCGAGCCCGAGGAGGTCGCCGCGCTGGTGGCACACCTGCTCGGACCGGACGGTGCCATGGTGACCGGCCAGCACTGGCAGGTCTGCGGGGGCGCCTCACTCTGATCGCCCGGACCCCGCGGACGTCAGGAGCGGCCCCAGCGCGCCCGGACGGTGGCGGGGACGTCGGCCAGCGTATGCCGTGGGCTCACCCCAGCGGGATGCGGTGGCGCACGTCCCCCAGCCCCCGGGCGACGAGCAGCTCGCCCGCGCCCGAGAGGGTCGCCCAGGCACCGGCATCGGTGTCCCAGCGGCGCCACAGCCGCGGCTCGGTCGCGACCTCGACGGTCGTCTCGGTGCCGGTCGGGACGCTGACCCCGGTCCAGCCCACGAGCCGGACCGGCTGGTCCTCCTCGGCGGGCTGGAAGTAGACCTGCACGACCTCGCGGGACTCCCGCGTCGAGGTGTTGCGCACGGTCACCTCCACGGTCGGCGTGGTGGCGCCGGAATCGTCACCGGCCCCGGCCCCATCGGCTGCGCCGGGCACACCGGCCCCACCAGCGGACCCGGCGCCGGTCCCGGCGAGGCGGGCGTCGGCATACTCCCAGGAGCCGTAGCCCTCGCCCGCACCCAGCCAGTGGGCAGGCGCCGGCGCACGTCCGGCGTGGAAGCCGCGGTACCCGACGAAGGTGCCGTCGGTGTACTCGAGCCGCAGGTCGGTGGGCTCGACGTCCCAAGCGGGCGCGGCGCCGTCGGCAGCCGGCCACGAGGTGACCAACCGCCCGGCGGGCTCGCGTATCCCGAGCAGGGCGTCCGCCACCGCGTGGCCGCCCTCCTGCCCGGGGAGCCCGACGACGAGCACCGCGTCGACGTCCTGCGCCCACGGCATGAGCACCGGGGTGGCGGCGTTGACGACCACCACGGTGCGGCGGGCGGCCGCGGCGACGGCGGCGACGAGGTCGTCCTGGCGACCGGGCAGCGCGAGCGTGGTCTTGTCGGTGGCCTCGGTCTCCTGCTCGGGCGTGAGTCCGACGACGACGACCGCGACGTCGGCCGCGCGGGCCGCCTCGACCGCCGCGGCGATGACCTCGTCGGCCGGCGCCGGCACCGGCGCGACCACGAGCGACTTGATGCCCATGCCCGAGGCGATGGCGTGCGACAGGGTGCTCATCTTCCCGTCGGGGCCGGGCTGCGGCTCGGACCGCACGACGGTCAGGACGGCCTCGACGATGGTGCCGGCGGGCAGGTCCAGGTCGGTGGTCCAGACCGGCGGCTTGAGCATGGACTCACCCGGGTCGGCGCCCTCGGCGGCGAGGTCGGCGGAGCCCACCTCGGTGCCATCGACGAGCAGCTGCCAGCGACCGGTGCCGCTGGCGCCGAGGCGCACCGGACCGCCGGCGACGAGCTCGGCCGACAGCCGCAGCTGCTCGGTCGGGCGGGGCAGGGTGTCGTCCCAGCCGGTCGTCACCGAGCTGGAGTCGCTGTGCTCGGCCAGCATGACCGTGCCGTCGGCGTCCACGTGCTCGACGTGCAGGCCGGGCGTGCCGGTCCTCGGGTCGCGGATCGTCTCGGTCGGTGCGGGCAGCGCGCGCTCGCGGACCTCGACGCCGTCGACGACGGTGAGGCGGTCGCCCAGCACCGCGTGCATCCCCTCGGCGATCGAGACCTGGTGCGGCGGGTTCACCTGCGCCGAGCCGCCGCCCATGCACACGGTGTCGACCGCGTGCCGTCCGAGGAGGGCGACGCTCTGCTCGCCCGACAGCGGGAGGACGCCGTCCTCGTTGCGCAGCACCACCATCCCGTCGGTGGCCAGGCGGCGCAGCTGGGCGCGGCGCTGCGGGGAGTCCGGGGCGGGCGAGTCGGTGGGCCAGGTCCGCCGGTCCTGCGGTGCGCCCAGCGCACCGACGCGCTCGGCGAGCCGCAGCAGGCGCACGACGTGCTCGTCCACCACCGACTCGGGCACCGCGCCGGAGCGCACGTCCGCCACCAGCTCCTCGCCCCACGGCCCGTCCGGGCCGGGCATGACGAGGTCCAGGCCGCCCAGCGCGGCGGGCGCGGACGTCTTGGTCGCGAACCAGTCGGACATGAGCAGCCCGTCCCAGCCCCACTCGCCCTTGACCACCTCGTTGTTGACGTGGTCCTGCTCGGTGGCGGCGACGCCGTTGACGTCGTTGTAGGCCGCCATGATCGACCACGGGTTCGCGTCGTCGACCGTGATCTCGAACGGCAGCAGGTAGACCTCGCGCAGCGCCTCCTCGCTCACCACCGAGTTCATGTAGTTGCGCAGCGTCTCCGACTCGTTGGCCACGAGGTGCTTGGGGCAGGCGCCGATCCCCTTGTCCTGCAGGCCCTTGACGTATGCCGCGGCGAGGCGGCCCGTGAGCAGCGGGTCCTCCGAGTACGCCTCGAAGAGCCGCCCGCCGAGCGGCGTGCGGTGCAGGTTGATGGTCGGCCCGAGCACGACGTGGATCTGCTGGCGCTCGGCCTCCTCGGCGAGCAGCTCGCCGACCTCGCGGGCGGTGTCCTCGTTCCAGGCGCCCGACAGCAGCGTGGCGGTGGGGACGAGCGCGACCTCCTCGCCGCCGGTGAACTTCAGCCCGCGGACCCCGGTCGGGCCGTCGGAGAAGGCCATCGGGGCCAGCCCGATCGACTCCTCGCCGTGGAGGGTGAAGGAGGTGGCCCCGGTGAGGAGGCGCACCTTGGTCTCGAGGTCGAGGCGGGCGACGAGGGCGGCGTAGTCGGTCACGGTGCCAGTCTCGCCCTCGACGGCCGATCCGTCGCTGCGGCGTCGACCGGCGGACGGCAGGCGGGCCGCTGCCCGTTCGCGGAAATCCGGTGGCGAGGACATCAGCGGCGGCAGGCAGAATGACGCGGTGCCCACGATCGTCTTCCTCCACGCCCACCCCGACGACGAGGCCTCGCAGACCTCCGGCTCGATGGCCCGCGCCGTCGCCGAGGGCAGCCGCGTCGTCGCCGTGTTCGCCACGAACGGCGACCACGGCGAGCTCCCGGCGTCCGGGCTGCCCGAGGGCGAGACCCTCGTCGACTGGCGCCGCCGCGAGGCGCTGGCCTCGGCGGCCGCACTCGGGGTGCAGCGCGTCGCCTGGCTCGGCTACGCCGACTCCGGCATGCGCGGCTGGGACCAGAACGGCGCCGACGGCTCGTTCCACGGCGCGGACGTCGACGAGGCCGCCCGCCGCCTGGCCGACATCCTCGACGAGGAGGACGCTGACGTGCTGGTCGGCTACGACTGGCACGGCGGCTACGGGCACCCCGACCACGTCAAGGTCAACCCGGTCGTGCACCGGGCCGCCGAGCTGGCCCGGCGCCGGCCGCGGCTGCTCGAGTCGACCATGAACCGTGACGCGATCCGCCGGACGTACCAGGCCGCGGTCGAGGCGGGGATGGCCGACCAGGCCTACGACCCGGACCAGCCGATGGACGACGGCAACCCGCTCGGCACCCCCGAGGCCGAGATCACCTGGCAGGTCGACGTCAGCGGCTACCTCGCGCAGCGGCGCGCCGCCCTGGAGGCCCACCGGAGCCAGGCCAGCGACATCGAGATGATGCTCGGCATGCCCGAGGAGGTCTTCGCGCAGACGTTCGGCACGGAGCACTACATCGAGCCCGGTGCCGAGCCGGGGATGCGCCCGGGCTGGCCGTTCGGCGGCTGAGCGTGGCGCAGCCGCACGAACCGGCACCCGCCGCACCAGCCGGGGCGTCCGGCGTGGGCGTCCACCCGGTCGACCTGCTGCGCCGCCCGCAGGTGGGCCGGCTGCTGGTGTCGGCACTCGTGGGGCGCCTGCCGAACGGCATGGTGCCGCTCGCCCTCGTCCTCTTCACGCGCGACAGCGGCAGCGGGTACGGGCGCGCGGGCCTGCTGACCGCGGCATACTCCCTGGGCTGCTGCCTCGGCGGCCCCGCGCTGTCTCGCGCCATGGACCTGCGCGGGCAGCGCGTGCCGCTCGTGCTGGGCGCCGTGGTGTCGTCGCTGGCCCTGGCGCTGCTCCCCGTGACCCCGACGGCCCTGGGGCTGGCCGTGGCCCTCGTCGCGGGGCTGACGACGCCTCCGCTCGAACCCGCGCTGCGCACCCTGTGGCCCTCGGTCCTGCACCCGCGCCAAGTGCCGGCGGCCTTCGCGCTCGACGCGGCCGCGCAGGAGCTCGTCTTCGTCCTCGGTCCGCTCGTCGTGCTGCTCGCGCAGCTGGCCGGTGCCGGGGGCGGGCTGGTCGCCGCGGCCGTGGTCGGGCTCGCAGGCACGGCGTGGTTCACGTCGACCCGCGCGTCGCGCGGCTGGACGCCGCCGGTGCACGAGGACCGGCACTGGCTCGGTCCGCTGCGCTCGCACCGCCTCGTCGTCCTGTATGCCGCGGTGCTGCTCGTCGGGCTCACCATCGGCGTGCCGGCGGTCGCCCTCGTCGCGTGGGCCGAGCAGGCGGGCGACCGCGGCCTGGCGCCGTGGCTCGTGGCCGCCAACGCGCTCGGCGCGCTCGCCGGCGGCGTCGGCTACAGCCCGCGGGCTCCGCACCGGGACGCCCGACGTGACCTGCTGCTCGGCGTCGGTGTGCTCGTCCTGACGTATGCCGCGCTGGCGCTGGTGCCCCGGAGCCTGCCCCTCATGGCGGTGCTCACCGTGGCGAGCGGGGTGGGGCTGCCGGTGGTGCTGACCTGCGTGTTCCAGCTCGTCGACCGGCTGGCCCCGCGGGGGACGACGACCGAGGCCTTCGCGTGGCTGATCTCGGCGTTCCTCGTCGGGTCGTCGGTGGGGGCCGCAGCGGCCGGGTCGCTGTCAGACGCCGGCCGGATCGCGGGGGCGTTCCTCGTCGCGGCCGCGTCGTCCGCGCTGGCCGGAGTCGTGGCCGCCGGTGTCGTCAGAGGTGTCGCAGCGCCTCGCGCCGACTGAGCCCGCTGAGCCGGCCGTCCCACTCGGCCACCCGGTCCCGGACCCAGTCGGGGTCGGTGCGCGCGTACTGGCGCAGCGCCCAGCCGATCGCCTTGCGCAGCCAGAAGCTGGGGTCGTCGAGGTTGGACTCGACGGCGTACCGCAGCAGCTCCACGTCGGTGCGGTCGCGGGCGCCGAGCTGGCAGATCACGCTCGTGCGGCGCAGCCACAGGTCCTCGTCGGTGGCCCAGGAGCGGACGACCGGCGTGACGGTCCCCTTGTGCGACAACAGGATCGGGCCGACCCGGTGGGTGGCGACCTCGTCGACGTGGTCCCACCAGGCGCCGGTGACGACGAGGTGCCGGTAGAGGGGGAGCGTCTCGGCGTCCTGCCACGCGCGGTAGGCGCGGTGGCCGGCGAGGGCCGTCGCGGCATACCGGTCCTCGCGGTGGGTGGCCTCGTCCCAGAGCTCGCGCACCGCCGCCTCCCACGTCGCGCGGTCCCCGATGCGCAGCGCCGGGTCGGCGAGCAGGGGGCGCAGCAGCGCCTTGAGCTCGGGCGAGGTGAGGCCGCGGAACGGCATGGCCGACTTCATGTACGCCTGCTGGGCCCGGGCCCGCTGCGGGTCGCCGGCCGGGGCGAGCGCGTCGCGGACGGCCTCGACGAGCGGGTGGGTCACGGGAGCCAGCATGGCCCACCAGCCATCACGGTGGGCGCTCAGTGACCGGCGGGCCTGAGCGCGACGGCTCGGGCCTCAGGCCGAGGCCGCTCGGCAGGGCGCAGCCCACGGACACGACGTAGGTGGTGCTGAGTCAGTGATGCGCTGGACGCATCACTGACTCAGTCCCGCGCGCCACCACGCCGGGACCCTGGGCGGGATCCCGGCGCGATGGCGAGACGAGGTGGTGGGGGACGAAACGGTGCGGGACGAGGCGGTGCGGGACGAGGCGGTGGGCGCTCAGTGGCCGGCGGGCCCGCCCTCGCCGGTGGTGGCCGGGGTGCGGACCGCGAACGCGATACCGACCGCGGCGACGGCAAGCACGGCACCGACCCCGAAGCCCCAGCGGATGCCGTCGCTGAGGGCGGCCAGCGGTGCGGCGCCTCCCTCTGCGGCCGTGGCGGCCCGCCCGGCCATGACGCTCACGACGACGGCGGTGCCGGCCGCGGCCGCAACCTGCTGCAGGGACCCCAGGACGGCGCTGCCGTGGGCGTACAGGTGCGGCGGCAGGACGGACAGGCCGGAGGTGAAGACGGGCGTGAAGATCAGTGCCAGCGACACCATGAGCACGACGTGCGCGGCGAGCACCAGCCACGGCGAGGTCTGCGGCGTCACCTGCGTGAACAGGGCCAGGGTCCCGGCCATGACGACCGCCCCGGGGATGACGAGCCGGGGTGCGCCGAGCCGGTCGTACGCGCGGCCGACGACCGGGCCGAGCACCCCCATCGCGAGGCCGCCGGGCATGAGCAGCAGCCCGGTCGACAGGGTGCTGAGCCCGAGGACGTCCTGCAGGTACAGCGGGAGCAGGATCATCGCGCCCATCATCGCCATGAACGCCGAGCACATGAGCGCGAGCGCGATCGTGAACGGCCCGAAGGTGAGCGTGCGCAGGTCGAGCAGCGGGCCGGCGCCACGCTGCTGCCGCACCTGGCGCAGCGCGAACGCTGCCAGCGCGAGCACCCCGACGACCGTCACGAGCAGCGGCGGCACCGCGTGGCTCGCCCGGCCGCCCTCGCCGAGCCCGCTGAGCCCGTAGACGAGCGCGCCGAAGCCGACGGCCGAAAGGACCACGCTGGGCAGGTCGATCCGGGTGGCGCTGGGCTCGCCGATGTCGACGAGGGCGCGGAGCCCGAGCAGTGCGGTCACGCCGGCGATCGGGAGCACCACCGCGAAGATCAGCCGCCACGACCCGAGCTGCAGCAGGACGCCCGAGACGGCAGGCCCGAGGGCCGGGGCGACCGACATCACGAGGGTGACGTTGCCCATCACCCGGCCGCGGTCCTGCGGCGCGACGAGCGTCATCATCGTAGTCATCAGCAGGGGCATCATCACCGCGGTGCCGCTGGCCTGGACGACACGGGCGGCCAGCAGGACCCCGAACGTCGGGGCCGCGGCGGCCAGCGCGGTGCCGGTGACGAACAGCCCCATGGCGAGGGCGTATGCCGTGCGCGTCCGGACCCGCTGGAGGAACCAGCCGGTCGCCGGGATGACGACGGCCATGGTGAGCATGAACGCCGTCGAGAGCCACTGGGCGCTGGTGGCCGGCACCGCGAAGTCCCGCATGAGCCGCGGGATCGCGTTGACCATGATCGTCTCGTTGAGGATGACCACGAACGTGGAGAGCACGAGGATCCGCAGCACCAGCGTGGTGTCGACGGTCGCCGGGACGGGTGCGGGTGTGGCAGGTGCCGGTGTGGGGGGTGCCGGCTCCGCGGGCAGGTCCCGGGCGGCGAGGGGTGGGTCGAGGGCGACGGCCGCGGCGGCCGGAGGCACAGCGGTGTCGTCGGTGGTGGCAGTCATGGGAGAGGTCCTTCGGGTCGGCGGGTTCACGGGTTTCGACCGGGGTCGGTCGCGGAACTCATCGCTCGTCCATGACGCACATCGTCGCGGGTGGCGCTTGCCGCACTCAACGGGTTATCGAGGAGTCCGACGGGTCGGGCGTCCACCCAAGGCCTGCGCCGGCTCAGCGAGCTGGGTCGACGATCGCGCCGTCACGCACCGGTGGGCGCCGCAGGTCCACCACGACGCCGATGCTGTTGCCGGTGCCGCGTTCGTAGGCGGCAAGGGCCAGGTGGTCGCCCTCCCCGTCCAGGGTGAAGAGGACGCCGATCGGGCCGAGACGGGTCGTCACCGGCGCGAAGCCATCGCGCCGCGCCTGCTCGACAAGGTCCGGCGTGACGGCGCGCATGAAACCGGTCCGGCGCCCGTCGTGGAAGCAACCCAGACCCGAGGTCGTGCGCAGGTGCGCGTACTGGACGCCGCCGTCCATGAGGAAGGTGCCGAACCCGGACACCGCCTCGAGGTCCCCGACCGCCACCAGGGCCGTCCGCCCGCGCGCGTCGACGTACCGGGACGTGGGGTAGCTGCCGGCGGGCACCGAGGTCGCCGCCTTCGCCACCCGGGCGTCCAGCGGGTCACGGACGGCGAGGTCCCCCCGTCCCATGCTTCACTCCGCACGCACCGTCACCTCCAGGACCGGGCCCTGCACGCGCTCGAGGTCCGGCGTCAGCACGTCCTCACGACCGCGCATCCGGTCCCGGCGCCCCAGGTCGACCACCCACAGCTCACCCGAGGTGGGTCGGACTTCGACGGAGCGTCGGCGGCGGTCGAACCTCAACCGCGCCCCGTCGGCCGACCTCACGCCCGTGGGCAGCGAGGACCAGTCGAGGGACAGGTTCGGGTCTTGGAGGTGGGCCAGTGCCTCCCGCGCGGTCAGCCGCCCCAAGTCGGCTGCGAGCCGGGAGGCAGCGTCGTCCTCGTCGGGCGGTCCAGGCATGGCCGGGACGGTAGCGGCTCGGTGGCCGTCGGGGGCGTGCTCCGCGGAAAGCCGCCGACGCCGGTGCCGCGGCGCGAGGTGGCGGCGGTCAGGTGCGGGGGTGTCAGGCCACGCCGTAGCGGACCCGGGCGCGTTCGCGGGCCTTCTCGGCCTCCACCTCGCGGTCCTTGGGGGGCGCGGTGGTGGTGAGGTGGTCGAGCAGGTGCTGGGTGGCGTGCGCGACCTCGAGGACGGCGGCGTCGAACGCGGCCTGGTTGGCCTGGCTCGGACGGGTGCTCCCGCTCACCTTGCGCACGTACTGCAGGGCGGCGGCGCGCACCTCCTCGGACGTCGCCGGGGGCTCGAAGTTGTGCAGCTGGCGGATGTTCCGGCACATGCGGGCAGGGTACGTCCGGCGGGCCACGGTTGTCCCTCGTCACCCGCTTTCCGCCCCCGACCGCCCACAGCCCGGGACACGCCCGGAAGTTTCTTCCCTCCACATCCCGTGGACGGCATACGCGCAGGTCAGGACGCATTCAGGGACGGACCGTCGCGGAAATCCACAGGGTTATCCCCCGACTGTGCACAAGCCGTCCCGGCGTTGCCCACATCTTCTCCCCAGCTCGTCCACAAGGGGGATTCGACGGCTCTCCGCGCCCGGCCCTAGCGTGTCCCGGTCACCCGCTGGAGGCGCTGTCGGTACCGACTGGTCCACTGGTAACCACACGGGTGTCGTTCGTTCCGCACAGACAGGGGAGTAGCCGGTGTCACTGGCCGAGTTGAGCACCAGCGCCTTCGGCTCCGCCGGCGACGGTGCTCCCGGTGGCGACGACCGCGTCCCCCCGCAGGACGTCCACGCCGAGCAGTCCGTCCTCGGCGGCATGCTGCTGTCCAAGGACGCGATCGCCGACTGTGTCGAGGGCCTCAAGGGCACCGACTTCTACCGGCCGGCGCACGAGCTCATCTACGACGCCATCCTCGACCTGTACTCCCGGGGCGAGCCGGCCGACGCCATCACCGTCTCCGACGAGCTGTCCAAGCGCGGTGACCTGCAGCGCATCGGCGGCCAGGCGTACCTCCACCAGCTCATCCAGGCCGTCCCCACCGCCGCGAATGCCGGCTACTACGCCGAGATCGTCGCCGAGCGCGCCGTGCTGCGCCGCCTCGTCGAGGCGGGCACCCGGATCGTGCAGCTCGGGTACCAGCAGGGCAACGGCGACGTCGAGGACATCGTCAATGCCGCCCAGGCCGAGGTGTATGCCGTGGCCGACAAGCGCGGGGGCGAGGACTACGTCGCGCTCGGCGACGTCCTCGAGGAGACGCTCAACGAGATCGAGGTCGCGGCCGGGCGTGACGCCAACGAGATGCTGGGCGTCCCGACGGGGTTCATCGAGCTCGACGAGCTGACCCACGGCCTGCACCCCGGCCAGATGATCGTCCTCGCGGCCCGCCCCGCGGTCGGTAAGTCGACCATGGGCCTCGACATCGCCCGCGCCGCGGCGATCAAGCACAAGCAGGCCACGGCCATCTTCTCCCTCGAGATGAGCCGCTCCGAGATCACCATGCGCTGCCTGTCGGCCGAGGCCCAGATCCAGCTCCAGGACCTGCGCAAGGGCACCATCGGCGACCAGGGCTGGAAGAAGCTGGCCCGGATCATGGGGCAGATCTCCGACAGCCCGCTCTTCATCGACGACTCCCCGAACATGTCGCTCATGGAGATCCGGGCGAAGTGCCGCCGGCTCAAGCAGCAGCACAACCTCAAGCTCGTCGTCATCGACTACCTGCAGCTCATGAGCTCGGGCAAGAAGGTCGAGTCGCGCCAGCAGGAGGTCTCGGAGTTCTCCCGTGCGCTCAAGCTGCTCGCCAAGGAGCTCGAGGTCCCGGTCATCGCGATCAGCCAGCTGAACCGTGGCTCCGAGCAGCGCGCCGACAAGCGGCCGGCGATGTCCGACCTGCGTGAGTCGGGCTCGATCGAGCAGGACGCCGACATGGTGATCCTGCTGCACCGCGAGCCCAAGGTCGAGGGCCGCGAGGGCGAGGTCGACGTCATCGTGGCCAAGCACCGCAACGGCCCCACCAAGGACATGGTGCTGGCCTTCCAGGGCCACTACGCCCGGTTCGCCAACATGGCCCGAGACGGCTTCTGATGGGTGCGGAAGTGCACGCCGGCGCGGAGCGCGACCTGCTCCTCGGACGTCTGGCCGGACAACGACGGCACGTGTTGGCGGCGGTCGACGGCCTCTCCGACGAGCAGCTTCGCCGGTCCGTGTTGCCGTCGGGGTGGAACCCGGTCGGGCTGGTTCGGCACCTCACGCTGGGCCTCGAGCGGTACTGGTTCGGGACGGTCATGGGAGGTGCACCGCTCGACTACTGGCCGGCGGGCCTGGGACCGGACGACGGTGCCGCGGACTGGCGGGTCGGCGACGAGGAGTCTCCGGCCGAGGTCCTCGAGGAGTACCGGCGTGCCATCGAGGCGTCCGACGCAGTGATCGCGAGCCTCGAGCTGGAGGCCCCACCCGCGCTGCCCGAGCCGTGGTGGCCGGATGCGGGCCTGTCCTTCCCAGACCTGCGCAGTGTCGTCGTCCACGTGTTGGTCGACACCGCCACGCACGCCGGCCACCTGGACGCCGTGCGCGAGCTCATCGACGGACACCAGCACCTCGTGCTCTGACCTCGGTCCGCGGCTGCGATGCTGCTCGCCGCCACGTCGGGCACGTCGCTTCTCGTCACACCCAGATCGCTGCGGGTATGCCGTCCGAGAAGGTCTCCGGGGGATCCGGCAGCGAGCGGGCCTCGCCGTTCACCCAGCGGGCCGCCGTCCACGCGGCGGCGCAGGCGTCGAGGACGTCGTCCGCGGCATACCCGCTCCCGGAGAGGACCGACGGAGATGCCAGGCCTGCGGCGCGGAGGGCGGCGAGTCGCGCAGCCCTGCCGTCGTCCGTCTTCTTGCCTGCCGGAATCGGCGCGCCGGACATGGTGGCGAAGCAGAGCTCGGGGTGCGCCTCCAGTACCCGGACCGTCGGGCGACTGCGCACCCACGCGTCGACCTCGAGGATCTTGGCACGCAACCCGAACGCCTGCGCCCCCACGCCCTGACCGGTCAGCGCGCGGTTCACCGGGTCGGCGGCACCCCGGGTCGGCTCACCGTAGGCGGCGCGGGTCAGCGTCGTGAACACCGAGGAGGCCTTGCGCCGCAAAGCCTTTCGTGCCAGCGAGTCAGCCCTGCGCGTCGTCGAGTCGGGCAGCCCGATCGGGATGTCGATCGCCACCACCTGGATCGCCAGCGACCGGCGGACCGTCTCCACCAGCGCGTCGACGGTCTCAGCCACCGCGACGCGGGGGCGAGGGATGCCGGGCTCGAGGATCGCCCCGACCCACCCGGCCCGGCACGCGTCGACGCCGAGAACAGGTGCCGACACGACGACCGGCGGCAGCGGTTGCGGACCGGAACCAGCCCTCGCGACGGCAACGGTCGCCTCGAGCTCGGTCACCGTGGAGCGAGCGGCCACCAGCGCGGCCTCGACAGCGACCGGATCGGGGGAGTCCGTGTCGAGCAGCCCCACGAGCGCGGCTGCCTGGTCAGCCAGCCGCCGCGAGAGCTCACGAGCGTCCCCACCACCCGCCATGCCGATCCCGCCTCCCGTCGAACCGTCGATGGGTGAAACAGTGCCAGACATGCAGGCAACCCCCGAGCCCCAGGCTGCACCCACCCTCGACGTCGAGGCGCTGCGTGCGCAGTTCCCCGCGCTGCAGGGTGGTGCGGCGCACTTCGACGGCCCGGGCGGCTCGCAGGTGCCGCAGGCCGTCGCCGACGCGATCTCCCGGCAGCTGACCAGCCCGATGTCCACCCGCGGCGAGGTGACCGCCGCCGAGCGCAACTCCGACGCGGCCGTCCGCAGCGCACGACAGGCGCTCGGCGACCTGATGGGCACCGACCCGCGCGGCGTGGTGTTCGGGCGGAGCATGACGGCGCTGACCTTCGAGCTGGCCCGCACCCTGGCCAAGCACTGGGGCCCCGGCGACGAGGTCGTCGTCAGCCGGCTCGACCACGACGCGAACATCCGGCCGTGGCTGCTCGCCGCGGAGCAGGTCGGCGCGACGGTGCGGTGGGCCGAGTTCGACCCGACGACCGGTGAGCTGCCCGCCGAGGCGGTCGGCGCGGTCGTGGGCGACCGCACCCGGCTGGTCGCGGTCACCGCCGCCTCGAACCTGATCGGCACGAAGCCCGACCTCCCCGCCATCGCCGCACTCGCCCACGACCGGGGCGCGCTGTTGTTCGTCGATGCCGTCCACCTCGCGCCGCACGGCCTCGTCGACCGGGTGGCGATGGGCGCAGACCTGGTGGCGTGCTCGCCGTACAAGTTCTTCGGGCCGCACTGCGGCGCGCTCGCCGCGGCACCCGAGCTGCTCGAGTCGCTGCACCCCGACAAGCTGGTGCCGTCGTCCGACGCCGTGCCCGAACGGTTCGAGCTCGGCACGCTGCCGTACGAGTCGATGGCCGGCGTCACCGCTGCCATCGACGTGATCGCGGGAATCGTCCCCGGTGACGGCTCCCGCCGGGAGAGGCTCACCACCTCGCTCGCGGCGGTCGCCGCCCACGAGCTGCAGCTGCGCGAAGAGCTCGAGTCGCGACTGGCCGAGCTCCCCGGCGCCACCGTCCACTCCCGCGCCGAGGAGCGCACGCCGACGTTCCTGGTGACCTTCGAGGGCCACGACAGCAAGGACGTCTCCCGCCAGCTCGCGGCCCGCGGCGTCAACGCCCCCGCCGGGCACTTCTACGCGCTCGAGGCGTCCCGTGCCCTCGGCCTCGGCGACACCGGCGGCCTGCGCATCGGCCTCGCCTCCTACACCGACACCGACGACCTCGAGCGCCTGCTGGCCGGTCTCGGCGAGGTCGTCGGGCGCTGACTTCCGGCCCAACGCCGGGTCAGGGGTGTGCCGCCAGCGCGGCCAGGGCGGCCAGACCGCGCTCGGTGTGGGCGGCGAAGCGCTCGCGGGCGTCGTCGAGGAGGGCCGACCCGGCATACCCCGGCGGCACGCGCGTGGGGTTGAGCGCCACCCCGCTCGACCACTCGGCGATGTCGGGCTCGGCGGAGAAGGTGAGCGTGTTCCGCAGGCCGACGTGGTTCATGCCGGCCCACTGCTGCAACGAGTTCCCGAAGTAGGACGGCCGGCAGACGCCGTTCTTCTCCGCGTCCTCGCGCCGCGTCGCCTCGACGTAGCCGGTCAGCGCGGCGCCGAAGCAGGGGAAGCCGGTCCTGACGGGTTGCAGGGTGATCGACCCGGGTCGCCAGATCGGGACCAGGGGCGGGTTCCTGAGGCCGTCCGCGGCGCAGTGCACCACGAGCGCGTCCTCGGCGACGGCGACGGAGCCGTCGTCGAGGACCAGCCTGCCCCGCTCGACCGCTCTCAGGTGACCTCGGCGCACGACGTCCTCGATGGTGCGCAGCTGCTCCAGCTCCCACGCGGCGAGCGTCGGCACCTTGGCCATGGTCGGCCGGATCTCGGGGTCGATGCGCAGCAGGACCCCGGCGCCCTCGAGCCGGACGTAGAAGTCGTCGAGGGAGCCGGCCTCGTGCGCAGCCTGCAGGATGTCGGCGGACGTGCCGAGGTAGACGCCCGGGTCCGGCTGGACCGCGGCACGGTTGAGCATCCACGGGTCGCGGGGCCGCACCCAGCAGATCGCGTCCGCGTCGACGCCCCGCGACAGCAGCCAGATGCAAGCGTCGGTCGCGGTCTTGCCCGACCCGACGACGACGTACCGGCTGGGTGCCTCCTCCACCCGCGCCAGCGCGTTGACGGGTACGACCCGGGCGTCCTCGGCCACGGCGAACGGCGGCGGCGCCTCGGCCGGGATCGACGGAGCCAGGTAGCGGGCGTCGACCACGCGGCACCCGGGGCCGACCTCGAACCGCTGACCTGAGACCCGGGAGACGACGGTGCGGTCACCGACGTACTCGCTGTTCGCGAGGAGCTCCACCCTGCCGGTGCCGAGGAGCCGTTCGAGCACCTCGGCGTAGTACCCGCAGATCTCGGGCTGCGAGGCGCGCTCCTGCAGGCCCTGCTCAGGTCCGCGCTGCTGCAGCCGGCCGCCCCCGAGCCGGGTGGAGGCGACGCCGTAGAAGCTGGACGACTGGTGCAGCCGCACGAAGGGGTAGGCCTCCAGCCAGTGCCCGCCGACGCCGTGCCGCCGGTCGACCATGACGACGCGTGCCCGGTCGTCGTGGTCGACGAGCGCGTCGGTGAACGCCATCCCCATCGCGCCGGCCCCCACCACGAGGTAGTCGGCGTCGAGGATCCGCGTCACGGGGTCAGCGTGCCATCCCGCCGGTGCCGCGTCCTCGTGCCGGCGCCGTACCCGCGGCCGAGGTCAGGCGTTCTGCACCAGCCGGAGCAGGGTGCCGTCGGGGTCGACGAGGTAGCCGATCCGCAGGCCCGAGTGCTCGAGCCGCGGTGGGTGCAGGCGCGGCCACCCGCGATCCGTCTCCGGGATGCCGGTCGCGCGGCAGGTCTCGTAGAAGCCGTCGACGTCGTCGAGCCGCAGGCAGCAGCTGAACGAGCTCGTCGCGGGGTCGAGGGTCGGGTACAGGAAGAACTCCACCGTGACGTCGTGGCCCGTGAGGATCAGCCAGCCCTCGTCGCGGTACGCAGGCTCGAACCCGAGCGCCGCGTAGAACTCCGTCGTCGCGTCGAAGTCGCGCGACGGCAGGTTGGGGGTCGCCAGGTTGCCCATCGGGTCCTCCTTGCTCGTGCCGCCAGTCTTCAGCCGCCGACGCCGCGAAGGAAGGGTCCGATGGCCCTTGCCGACCGGTCCGGGGCGTCGGACCTCAGGCCGGGGACGCGGCGGCGGTGGTCGCCGGTCGGGCGGCCGGCGCGGGGAGCTCGCCGTCGGCCGGGCGGATGCCCCTCAGTGCCAGGACCGAGGCGAGGCAGATCTCCCAGGCGAAGAGCGGCACGGCCAGCAGGGGCTGGGGGCTGGTGAGGCCGAACATCACCTCCACGTTCATCGCCGCGACGAGGACGGCGCCGACGATGCCGAGCGCCGGCACGAACCGCGGTACGAGTCGCCGGCGCAGCAGCAGGACGGCCAGCACGACGGCATTCACCGGGTTGACCAGCCCCGGACCGACCAGGAACGTCCAGTCGTGCACGAGGTGGAGGCCCGCGACGACACCCGGGTCCAGGCCCGGTGCCGCCGTCGAGGCGGGCCGTGCCACGGCGGGGAGGATGGCGACCACGCCGGTGAGGATGACCGTCGCCTCGAGGGCGCGCAGCACGGCATACCCCAACGCGGCGCCGGGCCCGTGCGGGCGCAGCAGCGGGTACAGGGCGAGCGCGGTGCCCACGACGGCGAGCGCGAGGACGACCTCGAGCAGCCCGGCGGTCAGCACGGACCCGCGGTCGGCGAGGGGCGCGCCGGCGTCGAACGCCGAGCCGCCGTAGAGCGGCACGGCTGCGACCGAGGTCACCCAGGTGACGAGGTACAGCGCGGCGGCGCCGAGGGCGAGGCGACGGGGTGCGGTCATGGTTCCTCCAGCAGGGCCAGAGGTGTACGACGTACACCTCGATGGTTGAGACGGTAGGTGTACGCTGTACACCAAGTCAAGCCCCCCATCTCCAGGAGTCGGTATGCCGCGTGGCGGCCGGGAGTCCCTCACCCGCGCCAGGGTCCTCCGCGCTGCGGTCGAGCTCGCGGACACCGACGGCCTCGACGCAGTGACGATGCGGCGGCTCGCGGACGCCCTCGGCGTCGTGCCGATGGCGCTCTACAAGCACGTCGCGGACAAGGACGACCTCCTCGCCGGCATGGTCGACGTCCTCGTCGCGGAGATGGCCGTGCCGCCCCCGTCCTCGCCCACGCGGTGGCGCGACGGCGTGCGGGAGGCGCTGCACGGTGCACGCCGGGTGGTGGGAGCCCACCCGTGGGCCCGGCGGGCGATCGAGTCCAGGACCGTGCGCACACCGGCCGTCCTCGGCCACATGGAGCGGGTCAGCGCGCTCTTCCTCGCGGGCGGGTTCACGCCGGACCAGACGCACCACGTCATGCACCTGCTGGGGAACCGGATCTGGGGGTTCAGCCCGGAGCTGTTCACCGACGCACCGGACACCGGTGGTTCCCCGGCCAAGGCCGGACGGGGCAGGGCGCCCGAGCCGGACCCGGCGGACTACCCGGCGATCATCGCCATCGCGACGGACGCCCGGGCGCGCCGGCCCGACGCCACGGGCTGCGACGAGGACTTCGAGTTCGACTTCGCCCTCGACGTGCTCCTCGGCGGGATCGAGCGCCTGCGACGGGCGCACTGGTCGTCCCCGGCCTGACGCGCTCGTAGGCCGCACGACCGGTGTCGGGCCGGCCGCCCGGCGGTGTCCTCGTCGCCGTTGCGGGTCGACTGGACGACGCGGATCGCACCCGGCGCCGCTGTTCTGGGTGGACCTCGGCCGAGCTCGGTGAACAACGGCCGGCCCAACGTTCGCCGGGCGTTCGCCCCGGTGACGCTCAGGTGCGACGGGCGCTGCCTACCGTCGCGGAGGTGATGAGGCAGAAGGCTTTCCGGTGACTGCCGTTGCGGTCCGCGCGCGCGGGGTCACGACCAGCTATGGCGACGTCGTGGCCCTCGACGGGGTGGACCTGGACATCCCGCAGGGCCGGGTCCACGGCCTTGTCGGGCCCAACGGCGCGGGCAAGAGCACCCTGCTCGGCTCCCTGCTCGGCCTGTCCGTCCCGGACCGCGGCGAGCTCGAGGTCCTCGGCGTCCCGGTGTCGCGCACTCTCGGCGTCCCCACCGGCGTGACCGGCTTCGTCGACGCGCCGGCCCTCTACCCCTCGCTCACCGCCCACCAGAACCTCACCGCAGTCGCCACGCTGCGCGGAGCCGGTGCAGCGGCCGAGGTCGAGGGGGTGCTCGCCGAGGTCGGGCTCACCGACGTCGCCCACGACCGGCTGCGGGGGTTCTCACTGGGGATGCGGCAGCGGCTCGGCCTCGCCGCCGCCCTGCTCGGCCGACCCCGGCTGCTCGTCCTCGACGAGCCCACCAACGGCCTCGACCCGGCCGGACGTCGTGGCATCCGGCGCATCCTCACCCGCCTCGCTGCCGACGGCGCGACCGTCGTGGTGTCGAGCCACAACATGGGCGACCTCGCGACCCTGTGCGACGAGGTCACGATCCTGTCGGCCGGGCAGGTCGTGTTGAGCGGGCCGGTCGCCGAGCTCGCGTCGAGGGCGAAGTGGCTCGAGCACCGGCTCGTCACCTCCGACGCGCAGGCCGCGCGGCGCCTCGCCCTGGGGGTCCGCGGCGTGTGGGTCGCGGCCGAGGGTGGCACCCACCGGCCGCCACCGGGCGAGCTGGTCGTGGGTGGCTCCGTGGCCATGATGGACGAGCTGGTCGCCAGGTTGGTGCGGGCCGGCATCGCGATCCGCGAGCTGACGCCGGTCACGCCTCCGCTCGAGGCGGCCTTCCTCGCCCTCACGGAGGACGACGCCCCCCGGACGGCCGAGGTGGCCTGACGTGGCGACCACCGGCTTCCCCGCCCACGCCGGGACCGCCGCAAGCGTGCCGGCTGCCGCCACCCCAGCCGCCACCCCAGCCGCCGCGTCGGCAGCCGACCCCACGACCGCCCACGTGGTGCTGGCCGGGGCCCCCGCCCCGAGCCAGCCCGCACCGGGCGCGGCGCCGTGGCGTCGCACCCTGCACTTCGAGCTGGTCAAGCTGCTCGCCCAGTGGCGGGTGCGTGTCGCGCTCGCCGCCTGCTGGCTCGTGCCCGCAGCCTTCGTCGTGGCGGTCGGCCAGCAGACCCAGCTGCCTGCCGACACGGTGTTCGGGCGGTGGATGCACGCGAGCGGCTGGGCCGGGTCACTGGTGGTGCTGGGCTTCTGCTGCACGTGGGCGCTGCCCCTGCTCACCGCGCTCGTGGCGGGCGACGCCTTCGCGGTCGAGGACCGGCTCGGCACGTGGCGCCACCTGCTCCTCGTCGTGCGCTCGCCGCGCCGGATCTTCGCGGCCAAGGCGCTCTCGTCGACCGCCGTCGTGGGCCTCATGGTCGTGGGGTTGACCGCGTCGAGCATCGCCGGCGGTCTGCTGGGGGGCACCGGGCACGACCTCGTCGGGCTGTCCGGCCAGCCCCTTCCGGCCGGCCGCGCCGCGGGCCTCGTCCTGCTGGCATGGGGGTGCGCACTGGTCGGTGCCCTCGCCTACGCCGCGGTCGGCCTGCTCGGTTCGGTCGCGCTCGGCCGTTCGCCCATGGGTCTCGCGGCGCCCGCGCTGCTCGCTGTCGTCCTCCAGGGCGCCCAGCTCTTCCCCCTGCCGGCGGTCGTCCGGCTCGCCCTGCCCAGCCAGGTCCTGCTCGGCTGGCGCGGCCTGTTCACCGCACCCGCCCAGACCGGCCCCCTGCTCGCCGGCCTCGCCACGGCGCTGGCCTGGACGGCGGTGGCGACCGCGGCGGCATACGTCCTGTTCGTCCGCCGCGACTTCGCGAACCCGACCGACGACGGCACCGGTCGCAGTGCCCTCCTGCTGGGCGTGGCACCCCTCGTCGGGGTCCTCGTTGCCTCCACCGTCGTCGTCGCGGTCGCCACGCCGGCCAGCGGCACAGGCATCGAACGGGCGCAGGTCGAGCGCGCCGTGGCGACCTCGTTCGCCCACCTGTACCGGCTGCAGACCGACGAGCTGCACCGGCCGTCCGTGACCGAGCAGCAGCTGGCCACCGGGGCGACGTGCGACCGCGCCGGGGGCAGGTATGCCGCGCGGGGGCCGGGGAGCGACTGGCGCTGCGTCGTGACGTGGCACCTCCCCGGGGCGCAGGCGGTCGGCTCGGCCGTCTACCAGCTCGACGTCGCGGCCGACGGGCGGTTCGTCGCGGACGGCGACGGCCCCAAGGAGGTCAACGGCTACTTCACCGTCCGCACCCCTCACGGGGACCAGGCCAACCCCCTCTGGCAGGTCGACGGCCTCGTCGACCTCATGGCTCCACCCCCCTCGAAAGGATGATCATGCAGGTCACTCGACAGCGCCGGCAGTCCGCCGGCGCGCCCTCCGCCCTCCTCGGGCGGGGGACCCGCCGGCTGCGGTTCGCCGTCGCCGGCACCGCGGCGCTCACCGTGGTCGGCGGGGCGATCGCCCACGCCGACACCGGCGTCTTCGGCACCCGCACCGTGGGCACGCAGTACGCCGACGGGCTCCAGGTCTCCGACAACCAGGTCATCAAGCCGATCGGTGACCGGCTCATGACCGAGTACGGCAAGTTCATGGGCTCGACCCTGAGGCCCGACCACCGGTTCCTCGCCGCGAGCAGCATGGACAAGGGCGTGGCCCTGCAGGTCTTCGACCTGTCCACCCGCAAGCTCGTCTACCGGGTCGGCAAGGCCAAGGGCGTCGACCAGGTGCTCTCCGACGGCACGGTGGGGCAGGAGGGCCCGACGTACTCACCCGACGGGAAGTTCCTCTGGCTCCCGCAGCGCGACGCCATGACCCGCTTCCCGGTCAACGCCGACGGGACGCTCGGCGCGGCCACCCGCTTCGCCCTGCCGAAGGTGGCGGGCAACTCGGCGCTGCCCGCGGGTTCGCTCTACTCCCCGGACGGGTCGACCCTGTGGGTCGCGGCCAACGGGCAGAACTCCGTGCTCGCCCTGGACCCCGCGACCGGCGTCGTGCGCCAGACGTGGAAGGTCGGCACCGCACCCCGCGCCCTGCACCTCGTCGGCGGACGGCTCTACGTGAGCAACGAGGGTGGTCGGCCGGCCCGGCCGGGTGAGCCGACGATGAACTCCTACGGCACCGACGTGCCCGCCGACACCTACCTCGGGACCGCCACCACCGGCACCCTCAGCGTCATCGACCCGAGCAGCGCGTCCGCATCCGTCGGCTCGATCGCCGTGGGCCTGCACCCCACTGCACTGTATGCCGCGGGGTCGGCCCTGTTCGTGGCCAACACGGGCAGCGACACCGTCTCCGTCGTCGACACCCGCAAGGGCGCCGTCGTGCAGACCATCGCGACCCAGCCCTACAGCGGGTCCTCGGTCGGCTACGCCCCCACCGGGATCGCGCTGACGAAGTCCGGGCGGCTGCTCGTCAGCCTCGGCCGCGCCAACGCCCTCGCCGTGTACAGCTGGTCGGGCGACCCGCAGGACCCGGTGGGCTACCGCGGTTTGCTGCCCACCGACTACTACCCCGAGGACGTCGCCACGATCGGCGACCAGGTCGTGGTGACCAACACGCGCGGCATCGACGCGCGGGGTCCGGCCATCACCACCGACAAGGGGTACGGCGTCCCGGTGGTGAGCGGCCACGACACGCACAGCACGACCGCCTCGCTCACCACCTTCGCCATGCCCGCGGACTCCAGCCTCGGCCGCTACACCAGCGAGGTGTTCCACCAGAACGCTTGGGGACGGGCCGACGTCCAGCAGTCCCAGGGCTCGAGCGTCGCGGCCGTGCCGGTCCCGCGTCGCATCGGCGACCCGTCGACCATCAAGCACGTGTTCGTGCTGGTCAAGGAGAACCGCACCTACGACCAGGTCTACGGCGACGACACCCGCGGCAACGGTGACGCCTCGCTCGCCCAGTTCGGCAAGGACGTCACGCCGAACCAGCACGCGCTCGCGAAGCAGTTCGGCCTGTACGACAACGTCTACGACATCGGCACCAACTCCGCCGAGGGCCACAACTGGCTGATGCAGGGCGACGACCCGGAGTACACCGAGTCCAGTGCCGGCGAGTACGTCCGCAGCTACGACACCGAGGACGACGTGCTGGGGCACCAGCGGTCCGGCTTCCTGTGGACGTCGGTCGAGTCGGCCCACCGCAGCGCGCTCAACTACGGCGAGTTCACGCAGTTCCTCACCAAGCCGGCAGGCGCCACGTGGCAGCAGTACTACTGCACCACCAAGGCCGTCGAGGGCGGCGCGGACCCGAGCGCCCTCACCGACCCGAGCGTGAAGTCCGACACCGAGTCGCCGATCCCGTCGCTCAACGCGATCACCGTGCACGACTACCCGAAGTTCGACGTCAACATCCCGGACACGTACCGGTACCAGGTGTGGAAGCAGGACTTCGAGAAGAAGGGCCCGGCGAACCTCAACATGCTGTGGCTGTCCAGCGACCACACCGGCGGGGCGCCGGACGCCCGTGCCCAGGTGGCCGACGGGGACCTCGCCGTCGGTCGCGTCGTCGACCAGATCTCGCACAGCAAGTGGTGGAAGGACTCCGCGATCTTCGTGGTCGAGGACGACAGCCAGGACGGTGCGGACCACGTCGACGGCCACCGGGCGCCGGTGCAGGTCATCAGCCCGTATGCCGTGCACGGCAAGGTCGTGAGCACGTACTACTCGCAGATCAACATGGTGCGGACCATCCAGCAGATCCTCGGCGCGCAGCCGCTGAACCAGAAGCTGGCCGCGGCGACGCCGATGTTCGACGCGTTCCAGGCCAAGCCCGACCTGACACCGTTCACCCAGGTGGCGAACCGGATCCCGCTCACCGAGGGCGTCACCCCGGCACCCGAGTGCGGCGTCGACACCCCCGCGGGTGCGGCGACCGCGGCACCGTCGGCGCAGCCCAGCGCCACGGCCGTCCCGCCGTCGATGAAGGGGGTCGCCGCCCAGTGGGAGCACTGGCGCAAGGACCAGGCCTTCAGCGGTCCCAACGCGGTCCCGGACTCGGCCGGGCCGGAGCAGATGAACCGCTTCACCTGGTACCAGGCGCACGGCTTCGCGGTGCCCTACCCGGGTGACCCGACGGTGTACGCGCCGAACGACGTCCCGGGCGCCTACCTGCGCACCGAGGACGGGCGGTAACCGGACGGGACCACCCGCGCCCGCCGGGGCTCCCGGTCCGCGACACCTCCACCGGACCGGGTGGGACAGGGGCGGCGTCGAGCCACGGCGCCGCCCCTGTCCGCGCCCACCGGAACGCGCACTCGAGGGGTGGTCGCGGCGGGTCAGCGGGCGGAGTCGCGGACCTGCTGGCGCACCCAGTGGATCGTGTCGGCGACCTCGGGACGCACCCGGGCGGGGTCGGTGAGCCAGTCGACCAGGACGTGGTCGTCGTGGGTCACCCCCGACAACGCGTCGGCCGTGGCGGCGGCGAGCAGCGCCCCGGTGCGCGGCACGGGGAGCTCGGCCGCGAGGGCGTCGTCGGCCCAGCCGTCGGCCAGGACCATGAGGTCGTCGTCGACGTGGCGGCGGCGCGCAGCGGTGACGGCCGCCGCCGCGGCCGGCAGCGCGCCCACGGCCTCCTCGCCCGCGACCGACCGCACTTCTGCGACGAGCTCCTCGAGGTGCAGCTCCATGAGCCAGGACGGCATGCCCCGGCCGGCGAGCACCCGGCACAGCCAGGCGACCTGGCGGGTGGCGCGCTCCTCGCCCAGGTGGGCGAGCGAGATGAGCCACGCCGAGTCGGTGCTGGCGAAGCGGGACCCCCGCTCGCCGTAGCGGATCCCGTAGTACGGCATGGCGTCGAGGGAGCGCTGCGCCGCCCGGACGGCGGCCCGCACGAGCGTGGCGTCCGTCGTCACCTCGTAGGCGCCGGCGTCGGGGTTCACCACCGCAGCGTCGACCGCCTGCCGGTTGGCCCGCCGCACCAGCCCCGCGGCCACGTGCCGCTCGCCCTCGGCGACGAGGTTGGCCACGTCCGAGCCGTGGGGGTGCTCGGGCAGGTTCCCCTCCAGCGCTGCGCGCAGCACCTCGGGGTCGGTCGAGCCGGTCGCGACGACCAGCCGCTCGACGCCGACCACCGCTGCGAACACCGCCGGGTCGTCGAGCCGCCCGGAGACGGTGCGGTCGGCGTTGGCGAGCAGGAGCTGTCGGGCCTCGTCGGCGGGGTCGGTCATGCCCGGCATTGTGTCGTGCCCGGCACCGGCGGCCGGACCGCGACGTCGGACGGCGACGTCGGACCGCGACGTCGGACCGCGACGTCGGACGGCGACGTCGCAGGTCAGCCGGCGATCGGTGCCCAGCCGTAGACGCGCTCGACGCGCAGGGTGACCAGCAGCCGGCGCTCGCGGACCATGGCGGCCCGGAAGTCGGCCCAGTCCGGGTGCTCGCCGTTGAGGGCGCGGTAGTGCTCGACCAGGGCGTCGACCGCCTCGTCGTCCGGGGCCGCAGCCACCGGGCCCAGCTCGGCGGTGGCCTCGGCCACGGCATACGCCCCGAGGTCCGGTGTCGTGACCATGAGGCTGGCGCGGGGGTCCCGGCGCAGGTTTCGCGTCTTGGCCCGGTCGTCGGTGACCGAGACGAGGGCGGTGCGGGCCGAGGCGTCCCAGAGGTAGCCCACGTTGGACAGCTGGGGGCGTCCGTTGCCCCGGATGGTGGCGAGGACCGCGCGCCGGGTCGTGCCGAGCAGGTCCCACAGCGGCTGGTCGTCGGTGCTCACCCGGCCACGGTGCCACACGGTGCCCTGTGGTGCCGGGCAATGCCGGGCGGTGCCGGGGCGGTGCGCCACAATGCCCGCATGACGCAGGGGGAGGCGCCGCAGGTCGTGCCCGGGGTCGCCGCACGGTCCGCGCCGGGCGCTTCGGGCGCGAGCCGACGCGCCGCGGGCGCGAGCCGGTGGGCCGAGGCGGCGGTCGCCCACGTGGACGGCCTGGCGCAGGGTCCGCCCCTCGACCGGAGCCTGCGGGTGACGGTGAACTTCCACCCCGACCGCGTGTCCCACGGGCTGACCGTGCTCGAGCACCTGGCGCGCGACGGGGTCTACCGGTCGCAGTTCGAGACCGGCACCAGCAACGGCGGCCTCACCGCGCACCCCGGTGGCGACCGGTGGCGCTGGGAGCAGCGGATCTTCGGGCACGCGTACGACGACGCCCCCGCCTCCGAGCGCCCGCGCTACGGCGCGCTCAACCACCGCCGGCGCGGCACCGGCGGCTCGCTGCGGTTCGGCTCGGCCCACCTGCGGCTTGCCGAGCACGTGCTGGACCGGACGACCTTCTGCTTCCCCGACTCGGTCTTCGAGCCCGTCGCCTTCGGGACGGCGAGGCGGTTCGACCTGGTGCGCCTCGCCGACGACTTCGACGCGCGGCCGCTCACCGATGCCATCGAGCTCAGTGAGGGCGGGGTGCTCGACGACTACGTCGAGGCGCACGTGCACGGCACCCTGGCGCTCGCGACCGACGTCGAGGCGCTCGTCCTCGACCCGGCCCACCGCGGGACGGCGACGCAGGCGCAGGCGGAGGCGCTCGGCATACCCGTGGAGTGGCACGAGGGGCGGCGCCTCGCGGTCGACGAGCTCGAGCGGCACCCGGACTTCCGCGGGCCGCACGTCGTCGAGGTCGGCCGCCGCGTCGCACGCGACGGGGTCCTCGACGCGGCGGTGGTCTGGGACGCCGTCCGCGCCGGCGACGAGGACCCGCAGGACCTCAAGAAGGTCTGGCACCACGTCGCCCGGTTCGGCTCGCCGGTGGCCTGAGCGAGGCTGGGACAGGCCGGCCCACGGGCCGAGCCGGCTGCGCCGGGGCCCCGATCGGCGGGCCGCGACGTCGCGGGTTAGCGTGCGAGCCATGGACCTCGTCACCATCGACGCCCCCGACGGACCGGCCGAGGCGTACGTCGCCCGCCCCGACAGCGGCAGCGGCCCCGGCGTGCTCTTCTTCATCGACGCGATCGGGCTGCGGCCCCGGATCGCCGAGATGGCCGACCGCATCGCCTCCTGGGGCTACGTCGTGCTCGCCCCCAACGTGCTCTATCGCAGCGGCACCGCCGCCGAGACGAGCCCCACCACCGACCTGCGCCAGCCGGGCGCGCGGGAGGCCTTCTTCGCCCACACGGGACCGCGCATCGAGGCGATCACCGCTCCCCGGGCCGAGGCCGACATCCGGGTCTGGACCGACACCCTGGCCGGGCTCGAGGGCGTGGACCCGGAGGGCCCGTTCGGCACGGTGGGCTTCTGCATGGGGGCGCGGCTCGCCATCCGTGCGTCGGGCCTGGACCAGCGGTATGCCGCGGTCGGCGGCTTCCACGGCGGCGCCCTGGCGACTGACGCGCCGGACAGCCCGCACCTGTCGCTCGCGACGGCTCGCGCCGAGTACGTCTTCGGGCACGCGGACAACGACGGCTCGATGCCGCCGGAGCAGGTCGCCCGCCTCGGGGCGGCGCTCGACGCGGCCGGCCTCGTCGCGCGCAACCAGATCTACCCCGGTGCCGCGCACGGCTACTCGATGGACGACACGTCGATGTACGACGAGGCCGCCACCGAGCGGATGTTCACCGAGCTCGAGGCGCTGTTCGCCCGCACCCTCAAGGCGATTTGAGCGCGAGCACCCGGCACACGCCCCAGCCACCCGCGGCTCCCCGCTGCTCCCCGCGAAACGGCAGTTGCTGACGTGAAACGGCGGTCCCGGAGTCCCGTTTCACGCACGCAACTGCCGTTTCGCGCGCGCGGGGGCCGGGCGCCCCGCGCGGGACGGCGGGCGTCTATCGTCGTCGGATGCGTCGCACGCTCTGGTTCGGGCTGGTCCTCGTCCTGGTGACGGGGTGCGCCCAGGCGACCGAGCGCACACCCCGCACGACGGCCGCCGCGCCGACCACGGACGGCACGGCCAGCGCGACGACCCGCCCCACGACGACGACCGGCACGACGACGCCGACGACCACGAAGCCGAAGCCCGCGCCCAACGTGAAGCCCACCCCGCGCCCGACGACCCCCAGGCCCTCCGCCACCGGCCTGACCAGCCTGCGCGGCGACACCCGCAACGCGATCGCCTGGGCGCCGCTCTCGAACCCCGCCGACGTGCACGTCGAGGGCTCGGTCCCGAGCTACCGCGCCTGGTCGACGTCGAAGGTCCTCGTCGTGGCGGCCTACCTCGACACCGTCGTCGACGGCGACCCGAGCCGCATCCCGGCCAGGGAGCGCGGCTGGATCAAGGCCGCCCTCACCGCTTCAGACGGCGACGCCGTCGTCGCGATCCGGAACGAGATCCCCGGCCGGCCCGGCCCCGCCATCGACCGCGTCCTGCGCAGCATCGGCGACACCACGACCTCCGCCCCCGACACCTCGCAGGGCTCGATGCAGTGGAAAGTCCGCCAGCAGCTGCGCTTCATGGCCGCCCTGCACTCCGGCCGGGTCGTCTCCCCGGAGGCCAGCGCCTTCCTCCTCGGCCAGATGCACCCCATCGCCGCGCACCGGTGGGGGCTCGGGCGGATCGGGGCCGGCGCGTTCAAGGGCGGCTGGCTGCGTGCCGACACCGAGACCCGCCAGATGGGGATCGTCGGCGGGTATGCCGTGGCCATCATCACCGCGGGCGACGGCCCGGCCGTCCTGCAGACCGACGGCGACTCGGCCCACGTGCAGCAGATGGACCGCCTCGCCGCCCTCCTGGCCACCCGCCTGCGCTGAGCCGCCGCAGGCCACCTCGGCCGGTGGTGGCCGCGAAACCGAGTTGGGACCCAGGGGCCGGACCCGCGAGGATGCCGCCCATGGCTTCCCAGGCGAAGAAGTTCCCAGACCTCTGGCTCGACCCCGACGAGGACCCCAGGGCGGCGGCCGGCAGCTCCGCGACCGACGAGCGCAGCGTGCTGCTCGACTACCTGCGGCACTTCCGGATGACCTTCGAGCTCAAGTGCCAGGGACTCGACGCCGAGCAGATGGCCCGCCGGTCGGTCGAGCCGTCGACGATGTCGCTGCTCGGGCTCCTGCGGCACCTCGCCCACGTCGAGCAGGTGTGGTTCCGGATCACCATGGAGGGCAACGAGATCCCGCGGCTGTGGGGCAAGGACCAGGACCGGGAGGCCGACTTCGACGGCGCCGTCGCGGACGACGCGGTCGTGGCCGAGGCCTGGGAGGCGTGGCGCCGCGAGGTCGCCCACGCCGAGGAGTTCGTCGACCGCGCGCAGAGCCTCGAGCTCGTCAGCCTGCACCCCACCCGCGACCCGATCACCCTGCGCGAGCTGCTCGTGCACCTCATCGAGGAGTACGCCCGCCACTGCGGCCACGCCGACCTCATCCGGGAGCGGATCGACGGGCGCACCGGCCAATAGCCTGTCCGGGTGAGCGACGAGCAGCGAGACGACCCGGTCCAGCGGTATGCCGCGCTGCGGCCCGAGCTGGTCGGGGTCACCGAGGGCTTCACGGCGCTCGTCCGCGAGCTGCTCGACGACGCCGGCATCAACTACCTCAGCGTCACCGGGCGCACCAAGAGCGTGGAGTCCTTCGCCGCCAAGGCCTCGCGGACCGTCGACGGCCACCCCGTCTACGCCGACCCGCTCAAGGACGTCACCGACCAGATCGGCGTGCGGGTCGTGACCTACCTGCGCGGCGACGTCGCGGCCGTGGCCGACGTCCTCGCCGACCAGTTCAGTGTGTTCGACGACCGCGACATGGGGCGTGAGACCGCCCAGCAGGGCCGGTTCGGGTACGCCAGCCGGCACCTGCTCGTGGCGCCGGACCCCCTCAAGGCGCTGCCCCCGGCATACGAGGGGCTCAAGGGGCGCACCGCCTCGGTTCAGGTGCGCACGATCCTGCAGCACGCGTGGGCGGAGTTCGAGCACGACATCCGCTACAAGGGCACGGTGCCGCAGGAGCACGTACCCGACCTCGACCGACGTTTCACGCTGGCCGCCGGGCTGCTCGAGCTCGCCGACCGGGAGTTCTCCGAGATCCGCGACCGGCTGCAGGCGAGCATGGAGGGCCAGCAGGTGCCGGCGGGCCAGGAGGACCCCAGGATCGGCGCCGCCGACCTCGCCACCTTCCTCGCCGGGCAGTTCCAGGGGGCACGCTGGTCGCGCACCGACCACTACGCGTGGATCTCCGGCCTGCTGCTCGAGCTGGGGATCACCTCGCTCGACGAGCTCGCCGGGCTGCTGCGCTCGATCGACGTCGACGGCATCACCGCGCGGATGGGCTACCGGCACGCCCCGGCCGCCGTCCGCCGGCTCGACGACGCGCTGCTCGCGGTCTTCGGGCAGCGCTACATCGGCCTGCACGGCAACGCCCACCGCGAGGCGGCGCTGCGGGCCAGGCTGGAGAAGCTCCGCGCCTGACCCGCTGCCCCCTCAGCGCTGACCCCTCAGCGCCGCCCCCTCAGCGCCGCCCCCACCGGCGGTCTTTGAGCGATCACGGCGACCAGGACCGCTGCGATCGCTCAAGGACGCGGTGCTGCCGCCCCCTCAGCGGCGGGTGGCCGTCACCAGCAGGTACTCCCACGGCATGACGCCGCCGTCGAGGTGCCGGTCGCCGAGCTCGGCCAGGGCGGCGTCGAGCGCCGTGACCTGCGCGGCGTCGTCGGCGATGCGGCGGTAGGTCGCGATGGTCGGGCCGTAGTAGGCCTTGAAGAAGTCGCGGAACTCGCTGCCGTCGGCGAACCGGTCCACCGGCAGCTCCTCGCGGACCGCTTCCAGGCTCGTGACGCGGTCGCCGAACAGCGCCCGCACATGGTCCTCGTCGCCCCACAGCGGCGGCGGCTGCGCGCCGGGGGGCGGCGGCGCGGCATACGGCTTCATCGTCGCGAACATCTGGCCGATGAAGCCCGCCGGCGTCCAGCTGACCAGCGCCACCGTGCCACCGGGGCGGGTGACCCGCAGCAGCTCGTCGGCCGCGGGCTGGTGGTGCGGCGCGAACATCACGCCGACGCACGAGGTGACCGCGTCGAACGTGGCGTCGTCGTAGGGCAGCCGCTCGGCGTCGCCGACCTCCCAGGTGAGCTCGATCCCCGCGTCGCGCGCGGCGGAGCGGCCGGCCTCGAGCAGCTCGGGCGTCAGGTCGCTGGCGACGACGTCGGCCCCGGCCGCGGCAGCGGGGATCGCGACGTTGCCCGAGCCGGCGGCGACGTCGAGCACCCGGTGGCCCGGCCCGATGCCGGCGGCGGCGACGAGCCGGTGCCCGAGCGCCGCGATGACCTCCGAGGCGACGGCCGGGTAGTCGCCGAGCGCCCACAGCGCGCGGTGGGCGGCCTTGAGCGCCGTGTCCTCCGGGGTGGCGGTGGTGGTGCCGGTGGTCGTGGTGCTGGTGGTCGTGGTGCTGGTGGTCGTGGTGCTGGTGGTGGCGCCGGCGGTGCCGGTCTGTGCAGTCATGGTGTGCTCCTCGCTGGTCCGTCCTGCCGGACCAGCGTGCGACCCGGGTGGTCGGGCGCTCCAGTGCCGGATGTGTACCGGGAGCGGTTCTGGATCTGTACTAGCCGCCGCACCACTGCCGGGCGTGTACTGGTGGGCACGAGCCGAGGGAGTGTGCGCGATGACGTCGTACGGCCAGTTCTGCCCGGTGGCCAAGGCCATGGAGGTCCTCGACGAGCGGTGGACCCTGCTCGTCGTCCGGGAGCTGCTCATGGGGAGCACCCACTTCAACGAGCTGCGCCGCGGCGTCCCGAAGATGTCGCCCGCGCTGCTGAGCAAGCGGCTGCGGTCGCTGGAGCGGGCCGGGATCGTGGCCCGGTCGGTCCGGGGCCAGCGGGTCGTCTACGAGCTCACCGAGTGCGGACGCGAGCTCGAGCCGGTCGTGAACACGTTGGGGCAGTGGGGACTTCGCTGGATCGGCGACCTCGGCGAGGAGGACTACGACCCGCACCTGCTGCTGTGGGACGTGCGCCGCTCGATCCCGGTCGACCGCTGGCCCCGGTCGCGGACCGTCCTGCGCATCTCCTTCGACGACGTCGCCCGCCCGGTCTCGCACTGGTGGCTCGTCGTGGCCCACGGCGAGGTGGACCTGTGCGACTACGACCCCGGCCACGAGGTCACCGCGACGCTCGAGACCAGCCTGCGCACCCTGACCCGCATCTGGCGTGGCGAGCTGGTCTGGCCGCAGGCGCTGCGCTCCGGCGAGGTCGTCCTCGAGGGGCCCGCGTCGGTCCGGCGCGAGGTCCCCGAGTGGCTCGGGTACTCGCTGCTCGCCCAGTCGCTGCAGCCGGCCTGACACCTCGGGGCCGCGCGCCCCGTCGCCTAGGGTGGACCGGTGGCGTGGGGGCGTTGGGGGAGCAGGCTGCTCGTCGTGGGCGGGCTCGTCGGGCTGCTCCTCGTGGGGTGGTCCCACGGCCGGTACCAGACCGTCTGGGGCGACACTCCCTGCGAGCGGGACCGGGCGCTGTGCGACGAGGTCGCGAACGTCGCCGCCCAGCGGCAGCTCTGGTGGTGGTATGCCGCGTGCGGCCTCCTCCTGGTCGCCGGCCTCCTCGCCACGCTGGTTCGCCGGGGTCTGGCCCCCAGGGCCGCCGGACGGGATGGCGCGGCTGCAGGCACGGCGACCACAGCGACCACGCAACCCTCCGCGTCCCTCGACGCCGGACCCGCGGTCCCGGTCTCGGTCACGACGTGGCGGGTGGCGCTCTCCGCCGCCGCCCGGGCAGCGGCCGTGGCCGTGGGCGTGCTGGCTGCCGCGCCGTTCTGGCTCTTCGGGGGGTCCGCCCTGCTGCTGGCGACCGGCGTGGTGGCCGTGGTCGTCCTCGCGTGGCTGGTCGACCTGCGCCTGCGCATGTCGGGGCGGGCGGGTGGCCTCGGCGCCCTGCTCGGGGCGGGGCTGGCGGGGGTATCGGCGGTGGTGGCCTCCACCGTGGTGGTGGCAGCGACGGTGCACTGGTCCTCGGGGCGGCCCGGTGGCGACTCGTGGGGCTGGCTCCTGGGAGGCCTGGTCGTCGGTGCCGCCCTCGGGACGGCGGCGGCGGTCGCGCCCCTCGTGCGCCTCGACCGGCGGGGTCTGCGCGTCGCCGCGACCGCCGCGTGGGTGGTCGTCGTCCTGGCCGCCCTGGTGGTTGCCGCCAGCCCGCCGGGGCGGGAGGCCCTGGGCGGCCTGCAGCGCGACCTGTACCCGCCGGCGCTCGCCGCACCCCCGGCCGGGCCGCCGGTCGCGGAGCCCGCGCCGGAGCCGGTCCCGACCGCGCAGTCCCCGTCACCCGCGCCGCCCCGTGGGCCCCGGACCGTGCCGGCGGGGCGGGCGTGCGCCCCCGGCGACCTCACCCTGTCCGCGCGGGGCTGGGACTCGGCGATGGGCACGTCGGCCGTCACGCTGGTCGTCACCAACGGCAGCACCAGTGCCTGCTGGGTGCAGGGGTTCCCGACCGTGCGGATCGCCCAGGGCGGACGCGACCTCGACGTCGACGTGCGCCGGTCGACGACGACGGCATACGGGGCGGTCGCGCGGCGCGGACGGGTTGGACTGCCTCCCCGAGGTGGGGAGGCAGCCGCCGCGCTGTCGTGGAAGGGCTACCGCGCCATGGCCGACGCGCGGAGCCCGCAGCTGCTGTCGGTGTCCCTGCCCGGAGCGACAGCCCCGCTGCTGCTGCGCCTCGACGGCGCTGCGCCGCGCATCGACGTCGTCGAGGGCGCCGCCATGGACCTCGGCCCGTGGCAGTACCCCGACGCCGGTTGACCCGTCGTCACCCACCGACCGCTCGACCCACGCGCGAGGTCTTTGAGCGATCGCGGCGGTCATCACCGCCGGTACCGCTCAAAGACCCCGGAGTGCGGGTGTGCCGGTGGCTCAGCCCTCGTGGATGGGCTGCTTGGGCAGCTTGCGGACCTTGGCCCGCCGGCGACGCCGCTCGGGGATCATCGAGCGCATCTCCTCCAGCTTGCCGAAGCACAGCAGCCGGTCCTCGGCCTCGAGCAGCTGGCCGGGCTTGGGGTTGGGGACGACCTGCGTGCCCCGGTGCAGCGTCAGCACCGTGATGTCACGGTCGGTCAGGCCCGAGTCGCGCAGCGGCTGACCGACGAGGTCGGACGCCGAGTGCACGACGAGCTCGGCCACGCCGTACCCCGTCGACACCGTGAGCCGCTGGCGGACGTCGATCTCGGGGAAGGCGACCTGGTTCGAGACGTAGTCGATGATCGCGCCGGCGACGTCGAGCTTGGTCGCGGTCTCGATGCCCTGCAGCCCGGGCGAGGAGTTGACCTCCATGACGAGCGGACCCTCGTTGCCCTCGAGCATGTCCACGCCCGCGACCCGCAGCCCCATGATCTGGGCCGCCCGGACCGCCGTCTGCTCGTACTCCGGGGTCAGCTCGACGCCCTCGACCGTGCCGCCGCGGTGCACGTTGGACCGGAACTCCCCGCCCTGCGCGGTGCGCCGCATGGCCGCGACCACGCGGTCGCCGACGACCAGGGCGCGGATGTCGCGGCCGCGGCTCTCGGTGACGAACGCCTGGATCAGCACGTTCTGCTGCGTGCTCTGCAGCGTCTCGATGATGGCCTCGGCGACCTTGATCTCAGGGGCGAGGATGACGCCGATGCCCTGGGTCCCCTCGAGCAGCTTGATGACGACCGGTGCCCCGCCCACGCGGTTGATGGCGGCGTTCACGTCGGCGCGGTTGCGCACGAACGTCGTGGCCGGCATACCGATGTTGTGCCGCGAGAGGATCTGGGTGGCGCGCAGCTTGTCGCGGGAGTTGGCGATCCCGTTGGCGGTGTTGGGCGTGTAGACGTCCATCTGCTCGAACTGGCGCACGACGGCGGTGCCGAAGTACGTGATCGAGTTGCCGATGCGCGGGACGACAGCGTCGTAGTCGGACAGGGGCCGGCCACGGAACTGCAGGTCCGGCTCGGGACCGGACAGGTCGATCGCGAAGCGAAGCGTGTTGAGCACCTTGACGTCGTGGCCGCGGTCGAGGGCCGCGGTGCGCAGGCGCTGGGTGGAGTACGTGCGGGGGGCACGCGAGAGGATTGCCAGTTTCACGGGGACGTCCCTGCCAAGATGGACCGGTGTCGAAGCCGAACCATCTAAGCACCCCCGTCGGGTGGCGCGAGTGGGTGAGCCTGCCCGGAGTTGGTGTCCCGTGGCTCAAGGCCAAGCTCGACACCGGGGCGCGCACCTCGGCCCTGCACGCGTTCGACGTCGAGGAGCAGGACCGGGACGGCGAGGACTGGGTGCGGTTCTCCGTGCACCCGTGGCAGCGCTCGCCCCAGGACGCCGTCACGGTCGAGCGCCCGGTGCACGACCGCCGGTCGGTGCGCAGCTCGTCGGGGCACCTCGAGGACCGGTTGGTCGTGCAGCTCGAGCTCTCGCTGGTCGGCCGGCCCGTGACCGCGGAGGTCACGCTCACCAACCGCGACGCGATGGGCTTCCGGATGCTCGTCGGCCGCGAGGTGCTGCGCCAGGGCTTCCTCGTCGACTCCTCGCGGTCCTACCTCGGTGGGCGCCCGCCGCTGTCGGTGCGGCGCCAGAACCGGGGTCGCTGATGGCCCGCCCCTCGTTCGCGATCGGCCCGGTGCGGGTCCGCGCCGGCAGCAAGCAGGACGTCGGCCTGCCGATCACGCGCCTGGTCACCGGCGCCGAGCTCAGCCTCCCGGTGCAGGTCATCCACGGCCGCGAGGACGGCCCGACCGTGTGGGTCAACGCGGCCATCCACGGCGACGAGGTCGTCGGGGTCGAGGTCGTGCGGCGCGTGCTCGCCGGGCTGTCCCCGAAGACCCTGCGCGGCACGCTCATCGCCGTCCCCATCGTCAACGTCCACGGCTTCATGGCGGGCGACCGCTACCTGCCTGACCGCCGCGACCTCAACCGCTCGTTCCCCGGCTCCTCGCGCGGGTCGCTGGCCGGGCGGCTCGCGCACCTGATGATGACCGAGGTGGTCGCGCCCTGCGAGGTCGGCATCGACCTGCACACCGGCTCCGACGGGCGCACCAACCTGCCGCAGGTGCGCGCCGACCTCGACGACCCCAAGACCGTCGCGCTCGCCGAGGCGTTCGGGGCGCCGGTCATGCTGCACGCCAAGCTGCGCGACGGCTCGCTGCGCTCGGCCGCCCGGGAGATGGGTGCGACCGTCCTGCTCTACGAGGCCGGGGAGCCGTGGCGGTTCGACGAGTGGGCGATCACCGCGGGGGTCGTGGGGGTACGCCGCGTGCTGGCTGCCCTGGGCATGACCGATCCCGTGGACCTCGCCGAGGAGCCGAGCCTCGCCTGCCGCACGAGCGGCTGGGTCCGCGCGCGCGCCACCGGCATCCTGCACCTCGAGGTCGGTCTCGGCCGTCGGGTCGCGCAGGGGGAGCGGCTCGGCGCCCTCTCGGACTCGTTCGGCCGGACGCTGCGGCTGGTGCGGGCCGACCGCGACGGCATCGTCATCGGCCACAGCCGGGCGCCGCTGGTCAACCGCGGCGACGCGCTCGTTCACATCGCGTCGGCCTGAGCCGGGACCTGCCCGTGCCGCTGCAGTCCGTCGAGCTCGTGCTCGACGCCGTGACGGACGAGGCGGTGCGCGGGCTGTGGGCGGCACTGGCGCAGGCCGGCCTGCCGAGCCAGGCAGACCACCAGGGCCCGACGAACGCGCCCCACGTGACCCTCGCGGCGGTGCCCCTCGTGACGGCGGCGGCGGAGCAGGCGCTGGTGCCACTCGCGGCTCGGCTGCCGATGCGGCTCGAGCTCACCGGCCCGGCGCTGCTGGGGGAGCGGCGCCCGGCGCTCGTCCTGCCGGTGGCGCCGGACGCAGCCCTCGACGCCTTGCACCGGCACGTGCGCTCGGCTCTCGTCGAGACCGTGGGGATGGTGGACGAGCTGCCGTGGCGACCGCACATCACGCTGGCACGCAGGCTGCCCGACGACGTGGCCACGGCTGCGCTCGCGTATGCCGCGTCGTTGCCGATCCCGTCCGCGGCCGTCGCCACGGCCGTGCGGCGCTGGGACCCGGAGCTCCGCCGGGCCTGGCTCGTGGGCTGACCGCCCGGGACCCCGGCCGCTCGCGCGACCGTCTACGTCATCGGACCCTCGCCGTCGTCGGTGGTGCCTCCTAGCCTCGGGAGGACAACCCCACCACCGTCAGGAGGACGACGATGACGTCACGGCTCAACCCCTACATCGGGTTCAAGGACACCGCGCGCGATGCGCTCACGTTCTACCAGGAGGTCTTCGGCGGCGACCTCACGATGAGCACCTTCGGCGAGTTCGGGCACGCCGACCAGCCCTTCGCCGACGGCATCATGCACGGCCAGCTCGAGACGCCCCAGGGCTTCACGCTCATGGTGGCCGACACCCCGCCCGGCATGGAGTACCGCGAGGGCAGCCGCATCTCGGTCAGCCTCTCGGGGGACGACGACGAGCTCCGCCGCTTCTGGGACAAGCTGTCCGAGGGCGGCAGCGTCTCGGTCCCCATGGACAAGCAGCCCTGGGGCGACGAGTTCGGCATGTGCACCGACCGGTTCGGCGTGGACTGGATGGTCAACATCGCCGGCGACCACTCCCCCGCGGCCGCGCAGGGCTGACCGGGGCGCCCGGGGGGCGACTGGGCGCAGGCCGACCTGCCGGCCCCGGCCGCCTGCGGACAGGGTCGTCAGTCGACCGGGCCGCGGTTGCGCTCCTGGAACGCGAGCGCCGGACCGGCCAGGATGCCGCCGTCCACCGGCAGCGTGATGCCGGTGACCCAGGAGGCGTCGTCGGAGGCGAGGAACGCGACCGCCGCCGCGATGTCCTCCGGCTCGCCGACGCGGCCCATCGGGTAGAGCGGGACGAGCGCGTCCGGGTCCTGGTCGTCCCAGACCCGGGTGCGGACCGTGCCCGGCGCGACGACGTTGAACCGCACCGGCCGCTGACCCTCGCCCACGCGGGTGGCGGAGTACTCGACCGCGAGGTTCTGCGCCAGGTTCGGCAGGGCCGCCTTGGCCAGCGAGTAGCCGACGTTGCCGAAGGCGGCGAGCCCGTTCACCGACCCGGTCATGACCACGGCCCCGCCCCACGCGGAGGTGAGCAGCTGGGGCAGGGCGGCCTGGATGGTCCGCACCGTGCCGTGCAGGGTCGGCTCGAGCTGGAACGTCCACGCCGCGTCGTCCAGCGCGTCGAACCCCTCGCCGGTGGCGACCCCTACGTTGCACACCAGCACGTCGAGCGCGCCGAACTGCTCCACGACGGCGGTCACCGCGCGCTCCAGTGCCTCCGCGTCGGTGACGTCGCACTCCACGGCCACGGCTCGGTCGCCGAGGGTGGCGGCGGCGTCCTTCGCCGCGGCCGGGTCGAGGTCGGCGAGCGCGACGTTCGCCCCTTCCGCGTGCAGGCGCGTCGCGACGGCGCGGCCGATGCCGTGGGCGGCGCCGGTCACGAGGGCGGTGCGGCCGGCGAACCGGGCGAGGGCGGGCGTCGCGGGGGAGGTCATGGCCCGAGTCTGTCGGATCCGCGCTCGCCGAGGGCGAACGCCACGAGCCCGTCGGGCGACAGTTGCCCGGCGAGGACCTCGACCGACCACCGGCGGTCCGCGTCCGGCAGCCGGTCCGTCGCCAGCACGTCGTCCGCGAAGTCGAGAAAGTCGTGCAGGGCCCGGGTCGCCTGCGCGTACCGCAGCCGGACCGGGTCGAGCCGCACCTGCCCGTAGCCCTCGGCGAACGCCGCCTGGTCGGCCGCTGTCGGCGTCGCGAGCACACCCCCCACCACGAACATGAGGTCCCACTCCGGGGTCGCGCGCGCAGCGTCGTCCCAGTCGACCAGCCAGACGCCGTCGGCGCCGTCGTCGGCGCCCTCGCCGGCCAGGAGCACGTTGCCCGGGTGCGGGTCGGTGTGCGCCACCACCCACGGCGCGTCGGCCCACGCGTGCGGGTCGGACGCCGCCCTGCGGGCCAGCTCGCCGACCGCGAGGAGTCGCTCGCGCCCGCCCTCGGCCCACAACCGCAGCAGCTCGCCGACGTGCGCGTCGTCTCCGCGCCCAGCGTCCGCCCCGCGCCCAGCGTCCGCCCCGCGCCCAGCGCCTGCCCCGCGCCCAGCGCCCGCCCCGGTGCGTGCGTCCGTCCCGGTGCGTGCGTCCACGCTCGCGGCCGCCCCGGTACCTGCGTCAGCAGTCGCGCCTGCCCCGGGCCGCGGTGCCCGCGACGTCGCCAGGCGGTCGTCGAGCGCGTGCAGTCGTGCGAGGAGCGGCTCCGGGTCCCGGCCGGCCGTCGGCAGCCCGCGCAGTCCGGGGGCGTCGGCCGGCACCCGGTGCAGGGCGGAGAGCAGGGCGCCGAGCGAGCGCCAGTGGCCCGGTGCGAGCCCCACGTCGAGGCCACGCCGGTCCGAGACCCACGGCACGACGCTCAGCCGCACGCCGTCGCGCTCGGACGCCCACCCGTCCTCGAGCGAGGGCAGCGGTGCCGGGACGCCGGGGACGCCCGCCCTCGCCAGGTGGCCCGCCACCACGATGCCCGGCTGCGGCCCGGTGCTGGTCTTGACGGCATACGCACGGCCGTCGCTCGTCTCGCCACGGAGCAGGTCCGCGCGCGCGTCGGCGCCCACCCCGACGGGGTGGACGCCGACGAGCTCGACGCCGAACTCCTCGCGGACCCGGCGCAGGAGGTCGCGGGTCAGTGGACCATCACCGGCGGCGCGCCCTCGGCGTCCGCGTCGTCGAGCAGGTGCGACTCCTCGTGCTTGCGCGGCAGGAAGAGTGCCGCGACGAGCGACAGGCTCACGAGCGAGGCGGCCACCCAGAAGGTGTTGGCGTACGCCTCGGCCGCGAGCTTGGCGACCTCGTCGGCCAGGGCCTGGGCCGCTGCCGCCGGACTGCCCCCGTGCGCGGCGAAGAACTGCCCGACGAGCGGGAGCTTCGCCGCGGCAGCCTGTGCCGCCTGCGGGCCCTGCGTGGCGGCGACCTCGAGGTACTGGCCGCCCTGGGCCGCGAGCGGCCTGCTGTTGATCTGGTTGGTCAGGACGACCGAGAAGGTCGCGACCCCGACCGAGCTGGCGATCTGCTGGGTGATGTTGAGCAGGGTGGACCCGCGGGCGACGTCGTGGTGGGTCAGCGTCTTCAGCGCCGACGTCATGATCGGCATCATCGTGCCGCCCATGCCCAGGCCCATGACGAACAGCACGGGGATGAGGAAGCCCCAGTGCGAGGAGTCGGCCTCGATCTGGGTGAGCGTGAACATGCCGCCGATGATGAGGACGAGCCCGACCGGGACGATCCGGCCCACCGGGAAGCGGTCGGCGAGGGCGCCCGCGATCGGCATGGTGAGCATGGCCCCGACACCCTGGGGTGCTACGAGCCAGCCCGCGGTGAGCGGCGTCTCGTGCTGGACCTGCTGCAGGAACTGCGGGATCAGCAGCAGGCCGCCGAAGAACGACGCGGCGAAGATGAACATCGTGATGATCGAGACCGTGAGGTTGCGGTTGCTGAACAGGCGCAGGTCGAGCAGCGGGTGCTTCGGCTTGAAGCTGTAGAGGACGAACGCGACCATCAGGGCGAGGCCGACCAGGCCGGGCAGCAGGACCTTGGTGTGGCCGATGCCGCCCTCGCCCGGGATCGAGGAGACGCCGTACAGGAACAGGGCCAGGCCCGGGCTCATCATGAGCATGCCGACGAAGTCGAAGGACTCGGAGGGCTGCGGGTTGTCCTTGGGCAGGGCGAAGAACGCGTAGACGAGGGCCACGAGGCCGATCGGCGCGTTGATCAGGAAGATCCAGTGCCACGTGAAGTGGTCGATCAGCCAGCCGCCGAGGATCGGGCCGAAGATCGGGCCGAGCAGCATCGGGATGCCGAGGATCGCCATGAGGCGGCCCATCCGCTTCGGGCCGGCGGCGCGGGTCATGATCGTCATGCCGAGCGGCATGAGCATGCCGCCGCCGAGGCCCTGCAGGACGCGGAAGCCGATGAGCATGCCGATCGAGCTCGCGGTCGCGCACAGCACCGAGCCGAGGGTGAACAGCAGGATCGCCATCATGTACAGGCGCTTGGTGCCGAAGCGGTCGGCGGCCCAGCCCGACATCGGGATGACGGTGGCGAGGGCGAGGGTGTAGCCGGTGACGGTCCACGCGACGGTGGAGTAGGCCAGCGGCTCGCCGCCGAACGCGGTCTGGAAGGTGCGCAGGGCGACGTTGACGACGGTGATGTCGAGGATCGACATGATCGCCCCGAGGACGACCACGCCGGCGACCTTGAGGACGGCCGCGTCGATGTTCTCGGGGTACTTCACAGGAGTCGTGGCTGGTGCAGACACGGGTACCTCTTCGGACGGTGACAGGTTCGGACGTGTGCCCACGGCGAAGCCGCGAGGCGGTGGCTGAGTGGTGCGCGACCCTGCGACGCCCCCCTCGACCGAGGCTAGTACCGGCCCCCGACAGTGCGCCCCCTCTTTTTGGACGGCCGGTTACCGGACGGCTGGCCCCCCGCTCACCCGGCCGACCTCCCGATCGGGGCCTACCTCCCGCCCGCCCTGCCGCGCTCCGCGTCACCGGGCGGGTGCGGCGCCGCCGGGTTAGCGTCGTGCCCATGGTCGACGTCGTCCGCTCCTTCCCTGTCAGCCGCCCGCCCGCCGAGGTGGTCGCCTACCTCGCCGACTTCTCCAACGCCGTGGCCTGGGACCCCGGCACGGTGCGCTGCGAACGCGTCGACGACGGACCCGTGCAGGTCGGCTCGCAGTGGCGCAACGTCTCGAAGGTGCTGGGGCGCGAGACCGAGCTGGACTACCGGCTGGTGACGATGGACAGCGACCACGTCGTCCTGCGCGGCACGAACAAGACCGCCACCTCGACCGACGACATCCGCGTGGTGGCGTCGCCGACCGGCAGCACGGTGACCTACCACGCGCACATCGAGTTCAACGGGATCGCCAAGCTGGCCGAGCCGCTGATGCAGCGGGTCTTCGAGAAGCTCGGCGACGAGACGGTGGAGGGCATCCAGCGCGAGCTGGGCGCCCCGTAGCGCCCGCCGCGGTGTCCGTGGGCGCAGGCCCGGATATGCCGTAGCGTCGCCACCGTGCGCCCGTCACCACCCGCCCCGCGGCCGGACCCGGCGCCCGGTGGTGGGCCGCGGACCGACGCCGAGGTCCCGGCATACTGGCGCGGCCTCGGGCTCCCCGGGCTCGCCGACATCCACGTGCACTTCCTGCCCGAGCGGATGCTGGACAGGGTGTGGGCCTACTTCGACGAGGCGGCGCAGCACTACGGGCAGCCGTGGCCGATCCACTACCGCGACGACGAGCCCACGCGGCTGGCGACGCTGCGGGCGCTGGGGGTGCGGGCGATCCCGTCCCTGACGTACCCGCACAAGCCGGGCATGGTGCAGTGGCTCAACGACTGGTGCGCCGACTTCGCCGCCCGCGTGCCCGACGCCGTCCACAGCGCCACGCTCTACCCCGAGCCAGGGGTCGGCGACCTCGTCGAGCGGGCGCTGGCCGACGGTGCGCGGCTGTTCAAGATGCACGTGCAGGTCGGCCGCTACGCCCCCGACGACCCGCTGCTCGACCCCGGCTGGGCGGCCCTCGAGGCGGCCGGGGTGCCGGTCGTCCTGCACGCCGGCTCCGCACCCAAGGACGGTGAGCACACGGGTCCGCGGCCGGTCGCGGCGGTGCTCGAGCGGTTCCCCGAGCTCGTGCTGGTCATCGCCCACCTCGGCATGGGCGAGTACGACGCGTTCGCCGACCTCGCCGAGCGGTACCCGCGCGTGCACCTCGACACGACCATGGCCGGCACCGACTACGCGAACGCCTTCGCGCCCATGCCGCCGGCGTACGTCGAGCGGCTGGCCGGCCTGGCCGACCGGGTCGTCCTGGGCTCGGACTTCCCCAACATCCCCTACCCCTACGCCCACCAGCTCGAGGCGCTGCACCGGCTCGGCCTCGGTGACGACTGGCTGCGGAAGGTGCTGTGGCACAACGGTGCCCGCCTCCTGGGCTTGGACGAAGGGGACTCCGCGGGGGTGGCCGGATCGGGGGCGGCATCGGAGGGGACCGGGTCGGAGGTGCGCGGTGGCTGACCGCGTCGCCGAGGCCATGCAGGACCTGTATGCCGTGGAGCCGGACGAGTTCATGGCGACCCGTTCGCGCCTGGTCGCCGACGCGAAGGCGGCCTCGGACAAGGAGGCGGCGACCGAGATCGGCAGGCTGCGCAAGCCGAGCCTCGCCGCGTGGGCGGTGAACCTCACGGCCCGGGAGGCCGAGGACGTCGTGGCCGACCTCGTAGACCTGGGGGAGCGGATGCGGTCGGCCCAGTCGCGGCTCGACGCGGCCGCGCTGACCGGCATGCGCAAGGAGCGGGACGCCACCGTCGAGGTGTACGTGCGGGCTGCGACGCGGGCGGTCTCCGACGCGGGCCGGTCCCTCAGCCCGGCCGCGCAGCAGGAGGTGCGGGCGACCGCGATCGCGGCGCTCGCCGACGAGCAGGCGTCTGCTGCCGTGACGTCGGGGCAGCTGACGCGCTCGCTGTCCTACAGCGGGTTCGGCGAGGTCGACCTTGCCGAGGCCCTGGCGCGGACCACCGGCGGCGCGATCCTCACGGTGGTGCCCGGGGGCCGGGGGCCGGGGCCGGCGGGTCGATCCGGAGGTGGCGGGAAGGCAGCCGGCGACGAGGCTGGGGACGAGCCGGTCGGCGACGAGCCCGGGCACGAGCCGGCCGGCGACGAGGTGGCCGAGCGGCGCGCAGAGCGTGAGGCCGAGCTGGCCGAGGCGGAGCGCCGGCTGGCCGACGCCGAGCGCGCGGTCGCCGCCGCCCGGGAGCGCGCCGAGGAGACCCGCGAGCGGCTCGCCGTGGTCGAGCGGCAGCTGGCCAAGGCCCGGGAGGCCGACGAGCGCGCGCTGGAGGCGGTCACCGACGCCGTCCGCGACCGCAAGCAGGCCCAGGCGGCGCGGGACGAGGCGCGCAAGGCGCTCGGCGAACCCGACTGAGCCAGCCGCGCGTCACCAGCCGTGGGTGCCGGGACCGCCCTTGAACGGGCCGACCACCGCGTCGGTGACCCAGCCGCCGTAGAAGCCGCCCTCCTGCGGACGCACCGTCTCCCCGTCGACGACGCAGCGGTCGACGAGGCCCGGCATCACGGCATACGTCCCTGCCAGGACCTCGAACCCGCGGGTGGGCTCGGGGTAGGTCCACACGGCACGGGCCGCCACGACGTCGCCGGCCACGAGGTCGAGGTAGGCCGCGCGGCCCTTCCACTCGCACCACGACGAGCCCTCGGCGGGTCGCAGCGCGCCGGGGGCGAACGCGTCGGCGGGCAGGTAGTACGTCGGCGGGTGGCTGGTCTCCAGGACCCGCCAGGAGCGGGTCGTGTCGGCCACCCGGACGCCTCCCAGCCACACCTCGACGTGCTGGCTGCTGGGCTCGACGCGCGGCGGGCGGGGGTAGTCCCAGACGGACTTCTGCCCCGGTCCCGGGGGCAGCGGCGTGGGGCGGCGCATGGCGCCACGGTAGGTCGTCGCGGGCGATCGCGCCGGTTGCGTCCTACGGTGGGGTCCGGAGGTGGTCCGATGCCAGACCCGACCAGCGAGCAGCAGGCCGACACGTCCCGGGAGGGGATCGACCCGGACGTCCCGCCGAGCGGCGCCGGGTGCGTCGAGTGCCTCGAGGCGGGGGGCTGGTGGGTCCACCTGCGCCGGTGCGCCCAGTGCGGCCACATCGGGTGCTGTGACACCTCGCCCTCCCAGCACGCGACGGCCCACCACCGCGAGACCGGCCACCCGGTCATCACCAGCTTCGAGCCGGGCGAGGACTGGTTCTGGGACTTCCCGAGCGGGCAGGGGTTCCTCGGCCCGAGGCTCGCCGACCCCCAGAGCCACCCGGTCGACCAGCCCGTCCCGGGTCCGGCGGGGGCCGTGCCCGCGGACTGGCGCGACCACCTGCACTGAGCCGCGGCAAGCCCCATCCGCCGCGGCCGGGTCGCCACGTCGGCCGCGCCACCAGCCGGCAAACCCCTACTCGCACCTCCAGCGGCTCAGGGTCGACCCTGAGGGGACTAGTCCGGCATGGGGGTCGAGATGGGTAGAAAGCCGGATGCGCCGGGACCCCCACGGACGTCACCGTGGGGCCATGGCCCTCCACACCGAGCCGAGACCGTCGACGGCGACGACCGCAGCCCTGCGTCGTCCGGCCGCACGGCACCGGCTCGCCCGCCGCGTACCGGGGGGTCGCGGCGGGGGGAGGGCCGCCAAGCTGCTGCTGTCCGGCGGCCTGGCGGTGGGCATCCTCGCCCTCGCACTGCCCAAGGTGGCGGGCGCCGGCTGGTCGCAGATCGCGGCCGTCCTCGGCGGGCTCAGCCTGCTGCAGGTCGCCGTGCTCACGGTCGTGTGGCTCGCCGGGTTGTGGGCCCAGACCCCGGCCCTCACCGCGGCGATGCCGGGCCTGTCGCACCGCCGTGCCCTGCTGCTCAACCTCACCGGCTCGTTCGTCTCCAACCTGCTGCCGCTCGGCGGCGCCGCCGGCACCGTTGCCAACTGGCGGATGGCCCGGTCGTGGGGGTTCACCACCGCCGCGTTCGGCCGCTGGGCCGTCATCACCAACCTCGTCGACACCCTGCTGAAGTTCGTCCTGCCCGGCCTCGCGCTCCTGTGGCTCGGCGTCGCCGGGGTGGAGGTGTCGAGCAGCGTCAGCACCGCGGCATACGTGGGGCTCGGGCTGCTCACCGCGAGCGTCCTCGTGGTGTGGCTCGTCGCCCGCGACGACCGAGCGGTGCGCTGGCTCGGCCGGTGCGCCGACCGGGTCGTGGCGCGGGTGCGGTTCCTGCCCCGCGCCGAGGAGGGGTATGCCGAGCGGGCCGCGTCGTTCCGCCGCGAGAGCGCCGGCCTGGTCGCCGCCGGCTGGGGCCGGATGGTCGGCGCCAAGCTCGCGTATGCCGCGCTGCAGGCGCTGCTGCTCTGGGCCGGGCTGCGGATGATCGGCGCCGACGTGCACCCGGCGGTCGTGGCCGCGGCGTTCGCGGTGGAGCGGATCCTGACGATGGCCGCGATCACGCCCGGGGCGTCGGGGATCGTGGAGCTCGGGATGGTGGGGGTGCTCGTGGCGTTCGGGGTGCAGCCGGCGCTCGCCGCTGCCGGGGTGCTGCTGTACCGCGGGTTCGTCTTCGGTGCGGAGATCCCGGTGGGCGGGCTGTCGATGCTCGCCTGGTCGCTGCGGCGTCGCCCCGTCCCGGCACTGCCTGCCTAGGCTCGTCGGGTGACGCCCGACCCGACACCGCAGGACGACCTCACCCCGGAGGGGTCGCACGCCGAGCTGCTGGCGTGGGCCCGGACCCGGCTCGGGCAGGAGCGGGAGCGGACGCTCGCGGCGCTCGCGGACCGCGAGGCCGACGTCGCCGCGATGGTCGCGGCGTCGGAGGGGTCGAACGCCGACGACGAGCACGACCCGGAGGGCGCGACGATCGCCTTCGAGCGGGCCCAGGTCGACGCCCTCGCCCGGCACGCGCTGGCCCACCTCGAGGAGGTCGCGGCGGCGCTGCGCCGGGTCGAGGACGGGAGCTACGGCGTGTGCACCGTGTGCGGGCGACCCATCCCGCCCGAGCGGCTCGAGGCCCGGCCGACGGCGACGACCCACGTGGCCTGCGCCGTCTGACGGCGTGGTCGGCCCTGCCCCGGCCTCGGCCCGGGTTTGGGGGTGCAGGGGTGACGGATACGCCACGTCTGCACCCCCGAACCCGCCGGGAGGGGTCGGCCGCAGCGGTCGCGACGGCGAGGGGAGCCCGGGTCAGCGGGTGGGCTGGAAGCCGCGCAGCCGCAGGCTGTTCGTCACGACGAACACCGACGACAGTGCCATCGCGGCGCCGGCGATCATCGGGCTCAGCAGCCCCGACGCCGCCAAGGGGATCGCAGCCACGTTGTAGGCGAACGCCCAGAACAGGTTGCCGCGGATCGTGCCCAGGGTGCGTCGCGCCAGCCGGATCGCGTCCGGCGCCGCGCGCAGGTCGCCCCGCACGAGTGTCAGGTCGCTGGCCTCGATGGCGACGTCGCTCCCGGTGCCCATCGCGAGCCCGAGGTCGGCCTGGGCCAGGGCAGCCGCGTCGTTGACGCCGTCGCCGACCATCGCGACGACCCGGCCCTCGTCCTGCAGGCGCCGCACCACGTCGACCTTGTCCTGCGGCAGGACGTCGGCGACGACCTCGTCGATGCCCACGGCCTGGGCGACCTCGTGGGCCGCGGCCTCGTGGTCGCCGGTCAGCAGGACAGGGCGCAGCCCGAGGTCCCGCAGCCGGCGGACGGCCTCGGCCGAGGTGTCCTTGACCGTGTCGGCGACCGCGACGACGCCGCGAGCCCGGCCGTCCCACGCGACGACGACGGCGGTCGCGCCGCGACCCCGCGCGGTGTCGAGCGCGGCCGCGAGCTCCTCGGGCACGGTCACCGACCAGTCGGCCATCAGCTGCGGGCGTCCGACGACGAGCGCCCGGCCCTCGACCACGCCCTGGACGCCGAGGCCCGCGGTCGAGGCGAAGTCCGCCACCGGCGGCAGGTCGCCGGCCTCGGAGGCCTCGGCGGCGCGCGCCGTGATGGCCGCGGCCACCGGGTGCTCGGAGGCCGCCTCGACCGCCCCGGCCAGCCGCAGCACCTCGGCCGCGTCCTCCCCGGGCGCGGGCACGACGTCCTGCACCGTCATCCGGCCCGTGGTCACGGTGCCCGTCTTGTCGAGCACGACGGTGTCGACGCGGCGGGTGGACTCGAGCACCTCGGGCCCGCGGATGATGAGCCCCAGCTGCGCGCCGCGCCCGGTCCCCACCATGAGCGCGGTCGGGGTGGCCAGGCCGAGGGCGCAGGGACAGGCGACGATGAGGACGGCGACCGACGCGGTGAACGCAGCCGTCCACCCGGCCCCCGCGCCGGCCCAGAAGCCGAGCGTGGCGACGGCCAGCACGATCACGACCGGCACGAACACGGCCGACACCCGGTCGGCCAGCCGCTGCACCTGGGCCTTGCCGTTCTGGGCGTCCTCGACGAGCTGTGCCATCTGCGCGAGCTGGGTGTCCGCCCCGACGCGGGTGGCCCGCACGACCAGGCGTCCGCCGGCGTTCACGGTCGCGCCGATGACGGCGTCGCCCGGGCCGACCTCGACCGGCACGGACTCACCCGTCACCATCGAGGCGTCGACGGCGCTGGTGCCCTGCTCGACCTCACCATCGGTCGCGATCTTCTCACCGGGCCGCACGACGAACCGCGTGCCGACGGCCAGCTCGGAGACCGGCACGCGCTCCTCACGGGCCGAGTCACCCTCGCCCCGCAGGACGCTGACCTCCTTGGCGCCCATCTCGAGCAGCGCACGCAGCGCGGCGCCGGACGCGCGCTTGGCCCGCGCCTCGGCATACCGGCCGGCGAGGAGGAACGCGGTCACGCCCGCCGCCGCCTCGAGGTAGATGTTGCCCGCACCGTCGGTGCGCTCGAGGGTGAGGCGGAACGGGTGGACCATGCCCGGTTCGCCGGCCGTGCCGAGGAAGAGGGCGTACAGCGACCACCCGAGCGCGGCGAGCGTGCCGACCGACACGAGCGTGTCCATGGTCGACTGCCCGTGCCGCAGGTTGGTCCAGGCGGCGCGGTGGAACTGCCAGCCGCCCCACACGACGACGGGTGCGGCAAGGACGAGGGAGGCCCACTGCCAGTAGCGGAACTGCCACGCCGGCACCATCGCGAGGACGATGACCGGGGCGGCGAGGGCGGCCGAGACGAGGAACCGGTGGCGCAGGGCCTGCAGCGCGGTGTCGGCCTCGTCCTCCCCGGACCCGGCGGCGGTCGCTGCGGGCTCCCGGGGTGCGGGGACCTGCGCGGTGTAGCCGGTCTGCTCGACCGTCTGCACGAGGTCGGCGGGCGTGAGGGTGTCGGGAAACGTCACGCGGGCCTTCTCGGTCGCGTAGTTGACCGACGCCGTGACGCCCTCGAGCTTGTTGAGCTTCTTCTCGATCCGGGCGGCACAGGACGCGCAGGTCATCCCCCCGATGACGAGCTCGACGTCCCGGGTGGCGGTGGTGCCCGCAGGCCCGGTCGTGGTCACTGCGCCAGGCTGTAGTTGCCCGCCTCGTCGAGCGCGGCGGACACCTCGGCCGGGGTGAGCTCGCGGTCGGCCTGCACGGTCACGGCGGACGTGCCGCCGGCCACGAGGTCGACCTGGACGTCGCTGACACCGTCGAGGGCGGTGAGCTCCTCGGTCACGGCGCTCGCGCAGTGGCCGCAGGTCATGCCGACGACGTCGAAGGTCTGGGTGCTCATGGGGTTCTCCTCAGGGGTTCGGTCGGTCGTGGTCAGGTCCGGGCTCAGGAGCGGACGAGGCGGGCGATCGCGTCGCTGGCCTCGCGGACCTTCTCCTGCGCCTCGGGGCCGCCGCTGCGGGCGGCGTCGACGACGCAGTGCTCGAGGTGCTCCTCGAGCAGCTCGAGCGAGAAGGACTGCAGCGCCTTGGTGGCGGCGGCGACCTGGGTGAGGATGTCGATGCAGTACTTGTCCTCGTCGACCATCCGCTGCAGGCCGCGCACCTGCCCCTCGATGCGACGCAGCCGCTTGAGGTGGCTGTCCTTCATCGGGGTGTACCCGTGCACCGGGGACTCTGTCTCGCTCATGGCCATGCCAACATCATACCCCCCGCCCGTATTTCCGGGCGAGGGGCAGGTCGGGTGGAGACAGCAAAACGGCAGTTGCTGACATGAGACGGGTCTTCAGGACTGCCGTTTCACGTCCGCAACTGCCGTTTTGCGAGGGACGGTGCGGTGTATGCCGGGCGCGGGCGCCCCGGCGGAGGGTCAGCGCAGGGGGTTGAAGGGCTTGAGCTGCTCGACCTGCTTGCCGGTGACCATGGTCTGGGCGAGCAGGCGGCCGGTGACCGGGCCGAGGGTGATCCCCCACATGCCGTGGCCACCCGCGGCATACACCCGGGGGCTCTTGGTGGCACCGATGAGCGGCAGGCCGTCGACCGTGCAGGGGCGCGAGCCCACCCACTCGTCCTGGCGGGCGTCGAGGTCGGCGCCGCGCAGCAGCGGGCGGGCGGCCTCGGCGATGGCGGAGATGCGGCGCTGGTCGAGGGCCGCCTCGGGCTTGCGGAACTCCATCATCCCGGCGACGCGCAGCCGGTCGCCGATCGGCGTGCAGGCGACCCGCTGGGCGGGGAAGTAGACGGGGCCGTTCGGGACGTGGTCGATCGCGACCGAGAACGAGTAGCCGCGGCCGGCCTGGACGACGTTCCGGACGCCGAACTGCCGCGCCAGCTTCCCGAGCCAGGCGCCCGTCGCGAGGACGGCGGCGTCGAACTCCTCGACCGCGCCCTCGGCGGTGGTGACGGCGACGCCGCGACCGGTGTCGCGGATGTCGGACACCGTGGCGCCGTCGACGATCTTGCCGCCCCGGGCGCGCACCGAGTCGGCGAGGGCGTGGACGTAGGCGCCGGGGTTGATGAACCGCTGGCCCTTGAGCAGGATCGCCGCGCCGATCTCGTCGGACAGGCTCGGCTCGATCGCCCGCGCCTGGTCGCCCGTGAGCGCCTCGAACTCGATCGCCTGACCCGCGGCGTGGATGTGCTCGATCTCCTCGAGCAGCGTGCGGCGCTCGGCCTCGGTGCGGTACGACGCGAGGAACGACCTCGCCTCGACCGTGTCGGCCTGCACCCCGCCCGCCTTGAGCAGGTCGAAGCTCTCCAGCGACAGGTCGTTCACCGGCACGAGCGAGCCCATGGCCTTCTTCCAGGCCTTCATCGTCGAGTGCCGGGTGAAGCCGGTGACGAAGCGCAGGAAGTCCGGGTTCGCGCTCGGCGGCACGTAGACCGGCGACGACGGCGACAGGACGGCGCGGATGCCGTACTTGAGGACCGCGGGCTCGGGCAGGGGCGTCGCGATGCCCGGCGTCAGCCAGCCGGCGTTGCCCCACGACGACCCGGCGGCCACGCCCTCGCGGTCGAGCACGACGACCTCGACGCCGTGCTCCTGGAGGAACCAGGCGGTGGACAGGCCCACCATGCCGGCGCCGACGACGGCAACACGACGGGGGGCGGGGAGACCGGCAGCGGTGACGGCGGGGGAGGAGGTCATGTCCTCGAGCGTGACAGGAGGCCAACGCCGCCGCCTTGGTGCCGCAGCATGAATCCAAGCAAGCCAGTTGTGCCCGCAGCACAACCTGACCGACACTGGGTCCGTGCTGGCCGTGACCGACCTCGTGGGCACCCTCTCGGGCCTGCTCACCCTCGCCGTGCCGCACGAGGGGGCCGAGGTCGACGACCTCACCATCGCCGAACCGGCCCACGGCGTCGTCGGCCAGCCCGGCGACCTCGTGCTCGGCGTCGGCGTCGACGGCCCGCAGGGTGCCCTCACCGTGGTCGCCGACGCGGCCGCGGCCGGCGCGGGCGGCGTGGTCCTGCGCCGGTCCCTCGGCCGGCGCCGCGACGTGCGGAGCCGCGCGCGGCGGGACGGCATCGCGCTCGTCGAGCTGGCCGACCAGGCCTCGTGGGCGCACCTCGTCTGGCTCCTGCGTGGAGTCCTTGACCGTGCGGCGGTCGGCCCCGGCCGTCGCGAGGACGCGCCCGTGCAGGACGACCTGTTCGCGCTCGCGGACGCGGCGGCCGGCCTGGTCGACGCCCCCGTCACCATCGAGGACGCCCAGTCACGCGTGCTCGCGTACTCCTCCCGCCAGGACCTCACCGACCCCGCCCGCGTGTCGACGATCGTCGGGCGACGTGTCCCCGACGAGGTGCTGGCCACCCTGCGTGCCCAGGGAGTCTTCCGGCGCCTCGCCCGCTCGAGCGAGCCGGTGTACGTGCCCGCGTCCGGTGGCACCAAGCCGCGCCTCGTGGTCCCGGTGCGCGCCGGCGGGGAGTGGCTCGGCTCGATCTGGGTCGTCGTCGAGCAGCGCCCACCGGCGGCGCTCGTGGCCGAGCTCGTGCAGACGTCGGCCGTTGTCGCGCTCCACCTGCTGCGCCTGCGGGCGCAGAGCGACCTGTCGCGGCGCGTGGCCGCCGACCGGCTCCGCGGTGTGCTGTCCGGCAGCACCGCGGGAGCCGACGAGTGGCTCCCGCCGGGGCCGTGGCGGGTCGCCGCCCTGGGGGCCGCGGGTGACGCCGGCCGCACCCTCGACGTGTGGGAGTCGGTGCTGCGGCGCCAGGCGTGGAACTCGCCGCTCATCGCCGAGCTCGACGGCCGGGTGTATGCCGTGGTGCGCGACACCGACGACGCCGCGCCGGGCTCGTGGCCCTGGCTGTGCGCCGTGGTCGAGCGGGCGCGGCGCGAGGGGCTCGACCTGGTGGTCCGGGCGGGTCGGCCGGCCCACCAGCCGGCCGCTCTGGAGCGCTCGCGCAGCGAGGCGCAGGAGGCGGACCGGGTCACGCCGTCTGCCGAGGCCGTCGCGCGCCACGAGGACGTCTGGGCGCAGGTGACCATCGCGCGCGCGGCGGCAGCCCTCCCCGAGGAGGCGCTGGGTCCGCTGCGCCTGCTGCAGGAGCACGACGCGGTGCACGCCACCGACCACCTGCGGACCCTCGCGGCCTGGCTGGACCACCCCGGTGCGCCGAGCGCGGCCGCCCGAGCGATCCACGTGCACCCCAACACGATGCGCTACCGGATGAACCGGGTCGCCGACCTGGCCGGGCTCGACCTCGACGACCCGGCCGTGCGGCTGGCCGTACGCCTGCAGCTCGCGGCGCTGGAGGGTGCGCCGACGGCCTAGCCGTGCGGCCGCGATTTCCGTCGGCGAGGTGCGCTGTCAGTCCACCCAGTGGTTGTCGTGGTAGCGCATGAACTCGTCACGCTCGGCGTCGGTCATGGTCTCCCCGGCACCCAGCCGCGCGAGCCCCTCGAAGTAGGCCTCCCTCGGCGCGCCCGGAGCGAAGTGCAGCAGCATCGACGCCGGGCCCGACTCGTTGCGGAAGCCGTGCAGGCCGCCGGCGGGCACGTGCACGAAGTCGCCGGGGCGCATGGCGTTCCACGCCTTCCCGTCGAAGATCGAGACCTCGCCCTCGAGGACGAAGAACGACTCGGTGATGGTCCGGTGGAAGTGGGCGTCGGGACCGCTGCGCGGGCCGGCGAACTCCCAGCGGTAGAGCCCGTAGGTGCCGCCGCTGCCCTGGCCGGTCGTGAGGTAGTGGACGCGGTTCCCGTTGGGGTACACCAGGTCCGGCTCGCCGCCGGCCAGCCTCGCCCGCGCGCTCACCTCGCCCGTCTCGCCGTCGTAGATCGGTGGGGGATAGCTCATGGCGCCATCGTGCCCGCGGAGGCGGGAGGGGTCACGCGGTTTTGAGGAGGCCCGCCGGTGCGACGGCACGGCCCGGGGGAGTCCTCCCCTCGTGCTCCGGGGGAGTCCTCCCCATTGCCGGTGCCCGGTACCCGATCCAGTGTCGGCTCGGAAACCACACGGGCACAACGGATCTGGAGGGGCATACGATGGGACGACTGGCACGGCGACTGCCGAGAAGCAGGCTCGGCAAGGTGTTGACGGTGGTGGGGCTGCTCGCCGCGGCCGCGGCGCCGGCGTTGGTGGTCGCACCGGCGCAGGCCGCCTCGCGCGACGGCAGCTGCACCACCGGCGAGTTCTGCTACTACTACAACAGCGACGAGCAGGGGTCGGTCTCCGACTTCACCGGGTCGGTCGACGACTACGGCGCCACGCAGCCGTCGTGCTACGAGTTCAAGGGCCGAGGCGCCGGTCGCGGGCTGTGCGTCAAGAACCACGCGGCCTCGGTCTGGAACCGCACCGGCAAGACGGTCCGCGTCTACTACAACAGCAACTTCGCCGGCGCCTACCAGGACATCAGGCCTGGGGCGAGGGCCAACCTCCGCGCGGCGCTGAAGAACGAGAACGCCTCGCACCAGTTCCTGCGCTCGGGCACCGTCCCCACCGGCTGCCGGACCGACGGCACCGAGACCCGCCTGCCCTCGACGATCCTCGTCTACCGGGTGAAGCTCGGCCGGGTCGACCGCGTCGACTTCAGGACCTACGTCAAGAACGTCCTGCCGAACGAGTGGATCCCGAGCTGGCCGCGCGAGTCGCTCAAGGCCGGCGCGATGTCGACCAAGAGCTACGCCTGGTACTGGGCGCTGCACTCGACCCGGAAGACCCCTGCCGGGCACTGCTACGACGTCCGGGACGACACCGGCGACCAGGTCTACAAGCCCGGATCGGCGCTCCCGGCGACCAGCGCGGCGGTCGACGCCACGTGGGGGTCCCGCCTCAGCCGCAGCGGCAACGTCCTGCAGGCGCACTACTGCTCCACCACGACCGCCTGCGGCGCGTGGGTCGACGGCAACTGGCTCTCGCAGTACGGCTCGGCCGACCTGGCGCGGAACGGCGCCGGCTACGCCACCATCCTGCGGCACTACTACCGGGACGCCCGCGTCAGCTGAGGCGCCGGCTCACCCCACCGACGCCACCCCACCCGGCAGTCCTTGAAGGGTTCTCCACCCCAGGGGGCGGGAAACCCTTCAAGGACCCGGGGACAACGGCCGGTGGGGGGCGGCTGAGGTGGGGGTCAGGCCGGGGCGGGCAGGCGGTGCAGGGCGTCGACGAGCGGGGCGAGCTCGGGCGTCTGCACCGCCTGCTCCAGCGCCTGCTCGAGCACCCGGTCGTGGGTCGGGCGAGCCGCGGCCAGCAGTCGCGAACCCGCCGGGGTGAGCTCGGTGTAGATCCCGCGCCGGTCGTCCTCGCACAGGATCCGCTTGAGCAGCTTGCGGTCCTCGAGCCGCGTCACGAGGCGCGTGGTCGCCGAGCTCGACAGGGCGGCGGCCCGGGCGAGCTGGGACATGCGCAGGTGCCAGCCGTCCTGCCGGGAGAGGGCGTCGAGCACGGTGTACTCGACGACGGAGAGGTCGTGGGCGCTGGTGAGCTCGCGCTCGAGGGCCGCCTCGAGGAGCCCGTGCAGCGCCGCCAGGGTGCGCCACCCCTGGGCGCGGACCTCGACCGCGTCGTCGGCGATGCCCATGGCTCCTCCTCCTGGGTGGTGCGCCGCGCCGGGGGCGCGGTTCGTCAGCGTCGTCGTTGCCACCAGTCTAACGCGCTTTTGCAACATAGCGCGTGTGCAACTATCTTGCTGTCGACGCCGGTAGTTGCACACGCGGCATACCGGCACGCGGCACGGTGGGTCGACGAGGACCGGCGCCGGCCGCGGGGCGCGCTCCGTGCCGCGCCCGGACCCATCTCCCGACCCTGGAGGACCCCTGTCATGCCCCTCGCCCTGCTCGCCCTCGCCATCGGGGGCTTCGGCATCGGACTCACCGAGTTCGTCATCGCCGGGCTGCTCCCCGAGGTGGCCGCCGACTTCCACGTCGACGAGGCCGCCGCCGGCTGGCTCATCTCCGGCTACGCACTGAGCGTCGCCGTGGGTGCGGTCGGCCTCACCGCCGCCGTCACCCGCTTCAACCGCAAGCACGTCCTGACCGCCCTCATGGTGCTGTTCATCGCCGGGAACCTCGTCTCCGCCGTGGCGCCCACCTACGAGGTCATGCTGCTCGGTCGCGTGCTCGCGGCCCTCACCCACGGCGCCTTCTTCGGCATCGGCTCGGTCGTCGCGGCCTCGCTGGTCGCGCCGGAGAAGAAGGCCGGCGCCATCGCGATGATGTTCGCCGGGCTCACGACCGCCAACGTCCTCGGCGTCCCGCTCGGCACGCTGCTCGGGCAGCAGCTCGGCTGGCGCTCGACGTTCTGGGCGATCACGGTCATCGGCGTGCTCGCGCTCGCCGGCATGGCCACCCTCGTCCCGTCGCAGCCGGCCGAGCGCGGCGCAGCGGGCCTGCGCGGGGAGCTCGGCGCGTTCCGGTCCGGCCAGGTGTGGCTGTCCCTGCTCGTCACCGTGCTCGGCTTCGGCGGCATGTTCGGGGCGTTCACCTACATCGCCTACACGCTGACGTCGGTCTCCGGGTTCGCCGCGACGACCGTGCCGTGGCTGCTCGTCCTCTTCGGCGTGGGCCTGTTCGCCGGCAACTGGGCCGGAGGTCGGGCGGCGGACCGTTCCGTCCCCGTCACCCTGGCCGTGGTCCTCGCCGCGCTCACGGTCGTCATGGCGGTCTTCGCGCTCACCGCCTCCTCGCCCGTCCTGGCCGTCGTCTCGCTCGTCCTCATGGGCGCGTTCGGTTTCGCCACCGTGCCGGGGCTGCAGATGCGGATCATGGCGTATGCCGGGTCGGCACCGACCCTGGCCAGCGGTGCCAACATCGCGGCGTTCAACGTGGGCAACGCGGCGGGGGCGTGGCTCGGCGGCCTGACGATCTCGGCCGGCCTCGGCTACGCCTCCACGTTGTGGGACGGGGCGGGCCTGAGCCTCGGCGCCCTCGTGGTGCTGGTCGTCGCGGACCAGCTGGCCCGTCGGTCGCGCCGCGCGGTCGCGGAGCCGGGTACCGGCAGCGCTGCCCCGGCCGACGCGGCCACGGAGCGGCACACCGTTTCCGCCTGACCCCGGCGAGCCGGCGCTTCCACGGGACCCGCGGTCAGCGGTCGTGGACGGTGGCGAGCAGCGCGGCATACCGGCCCAGGACCTCGGCGGACGAGCCGTCGTCCGCCGGGTCGAGGGTCTCCTCGACCCGCACCTGCCACGCCGGCGGCCCCGCCGATCCCGACAGCACCCACGCGGCCTGGCGCGCTGCCCCGAGCCCGACGTACTCGCCGGGCTCGGGCACCGCGACCGGCACGCCGAACAGCGACCGGGCCACCTCGCGGACCGCTGCCGACGCCGAAGCCCCACCGATGAGCAGCACGCGCTCGACCGGCGTGCCCAGCGCCCGCAGGGCCTCGACCCCCGCGACCAGGTTGGCGAGCATGCCCTCGACGGCGGCGCGGGCGAGGTTCTCCGGGGTGGCGTTCGTGCGGGTCAGGCCACCGAGGGTGCCGGTCGCGTGCGGCAGGTTGGGGGTCCGCTCGCCGTCGAGGTAGGGCAGCAGGCTCAGCCCGCCGGCGCCGGGCTCCGCCGCGAGGGCGAGCCGGTCGAGGCCGGCGAGGTCGGTCCCCGCGAGCTGCGCCGCCGCCGTCAGCACCCGGGCGGCGTTGAGGGTGCACATCAGGGGCAGGAAGCCGCCGCTCGCGCTCGCGAACCCGGCCACGTCGCCGCTCGCGTCCCGCACCGGGCTCGCGGCGTCGGCGAACACCGCCCCGCTCGTGCCCAGGGACACCACGACGTCGCCGCGCCGCAGCCCCAGGCCGAGGGCGGCCCCGGCGTTGTCCCCGGTCCCCGGCCCGACGACCATCCCGGACTCGGTCCGGCCTGCCTCCTGGGCCGGCCCCAGCACGCGCGGCGTCCCGAACTCGCGCCCGAGCGCCAGCCGCTGCAGGTCGGGCAGGTAGGCGTCGTCGACGGCCGAGAAGTACCCGGTGCCGGACGCGTCGCCGCGGTCCGTCACGTGCTCTCGGAACCCGTTGCCCTGCTTCAGGATCCGTGAGGTCAGCCAGTCGTGCGGGAGGACGACCCTCGCCAACCGCTCGGCGTGCTGCGGTTCGTGCTCGGCCAGCCAGCGCACCTTGGTGACGGTGAAGCTCGGCACCGGCACCAGGCCGGTCCGGTCGACCCACTCGGCTGCGCCGCCCAGCTCCTCAATCAGGTCGCGGGAGGCCTGCGCGGAGCTCGTGTCGTTCCACAGCATCGCCTCCCGCAGCACCTCGTCGTCCTCGTCGAGCGCCACGAGACCGTGCTGCTGGCCGCCGACCGCGATCGCCGACACGCCCTCGAGCAGGCCGTCGGCGGTGGCGGCGAGGTAGGCCTCCCACCACCGCTCGGGGTGCACCTGGGTGCCGTCGGGGTGGGGCGCCCGCCCGGTCCGGACCACCCGGCCCGTCGCCGCGTCGCAGACGACCACCTTGCAGGACTGGGTCGAGGAGTCGACCCCGGCGACGAGCGTCGGTGCGGTCGGGTCGGTGCTGGTGCCCACTCAGTCCTCCATCACGATGCAGACCTTGCCGGCGGAGCCGGCGTCCGCGACCTCGTATGCCGTGCCCGCCTCCGCGAGCGAGTACCGGTGCGTCACGACCACCTCGGGGTGCAGGCCGGTGCGCACGAGCAGGTGGAGCAGCTCGTCCATGTGCTGCAGCGACGTCACCCAGGAGCCGTGCAGCGTGACCTGCTTGTGGATCAGCAGGTCCGACACGGCGAAGTCCACGCGTCCTCCTTCGCCGACGAACACGCACCGGCCCCAGCGGCGGGTGTTGCGCAGCGCGGCCACGCGAGCCGGCGCGGCGCCGGAGCAGTCGACGGCGACCTCGCAGCCCTCCCCGCCGGTGGCGGCCGCCACGGCCTCGTCGACCTCGTCCGCGGTCACGGCCACGTCGACCAGCCCGAGCCCCGCCGCCAGCGCGACCCGCTCCGGGGAGGTGTCGGTCCCGACGACCGTCGTCGCCCCCAGCGCCCTGCCGAGCATCGCCGCGGCCAGCCCGACCGGGCCCAGACCCGTGACGAGCAGCCGGTCGCGACCGGACACGCCCGCCCGCAGCAGCCCCTCGTACGCCGTGCCGAACCCGCAGGACACCAGCGCCCCGTCGACGAAGGTCAGCGGCTCCGGCAGCTGCAGGCAGGACGCCTCCTCGGCGAGGAGGTACTCCGCGTGGCCGCCGTCGCGCTGCCAACCGTGCGCGGCGCGGAACGGCGAGAGGCAGCCCACGGCATACCCACGACGGCACTCGTCGCACATCCCGCACCCGGCGATGTGGTAGACGACCACGCGGTCGCCGACGGCCAGGCTCCGCCCTCCGGGCCCGACCTCGACCACCTCACCGCACGGCTCGTGACCGGCGACGACGCCCTGGTACGCCTCGGCGCCGTGGCCGAGGTGCTCGCGGTAGATGGCGCGGATGTCGCTGCCGCAGATCGAGGACGCGCGCATCCGCAGCAGCACCTGGCCGTGACCGGGCGTGGGCACGTCGACCGTCACGTGCTCGACGGTGCTGTCGCCGGGCAGCCGCACGCCCCGCATGGTCGCCGGCAGGCTCATGACTGCGGCTCGATGACGGACTTGACCGACCCGGGAGTGTCCCGGGCGGCGGTGAGGGCGGCGGCGGTGTCGGCCAGGGGGAACCGGCCGGTCACCAGCCGCTCGAGGTCGACCTGCCCCGAGGCGACGAGGGCGATCGCGGTGGGCCAGGTCCCGGCGTACCGGAACGTGCCGGTGACGACCAGCTCGCGCTCCTGCACCACGGACAGGGGCAGGGGCAGCTCGTCACCGCCCATGCCGACGAGCACCGCGCGACCGGCCGGCGCGAGCGCGCGGATGCCGTCCACCGTCGCCCCCGGGTGCCCTGAGCACTCGAGCAGCACCTCGGGAGCCGGCCCACCGGCATACGCCTCGGCGAGCGCCTGCTCGCCGGAGTCGACGGTGCCAGTCGCGCCGAGCTCACGTGCCACCGCGAGCCGGTCGGGGTTGATGTCGGCGACGACGACCTCGCTGGCCCCCGCCGCCCGGGCGACCTGCACGCACACCAGCCCGATCGGGCCCGCGCCGGTGACCAGCACCCGCGACCCGGGCCCGACGGAGCCCTTGCGGCAGGCCCAGACGCCCACGGACAGCGGCTCGCACAGCGCGGCCTCGAGGTCGCTGACCGAGTCGGGCACGGGGTGGGCGAACGCGTGGTGGATCGCGACCAGCTCGGCGAGCGAGCCGTCGACCGGCGGGGTCGCGTGGAACACCATGTCGGGGCACAGGTTGTACCGCCCGGCGAGGCACTGCTCGCACGACCGGCACGGCACGCCGGGCTCGACCGACACCCGCTGTCCGACCCGCGCGGGGTCGACGTCCTCGCCCACTGCCTCGACGACCCCGGCTGCCTCGTGGCCGAGGACGAGCGGCGACTCGACGATGAACCGCCCGATGCGGCCGTGGTCGAAGTAGTGGGTGTCGGAGCCGCACACGCCGACGGCCCGGACGCGCACGAGCACCTCGTCGCGGGCGGGCACCGGGTCGGGGCGCTCGTGGAGCTCGACGACGCCGGGCGAGGTCAGGACTGCGACGCGCATGCGGTCAGTCTGCCCCGCTGCCCGGCACCTCGGCCGCCCGGTGCGCGGCGTCCCACGCCTCGAGCGTCGCCCGCGCACCGACGGTGTGCAGCCGGTCCAGGGCCGAGGTGTATGCCGCGGCGAACCGCTCGTCGTCGGCGAGGTCTCCGAAGAGGTCACGGTCGCGGACGAAGGCGAGCGGGTCCTCGCCCTGGCGCGCCGCGGCGGCCATGACCCGGTCCCGGAGCCGGTCCACCACCTCGATGGGCTCGCCCTGCTCGTCGCGCCCCTCGGCATACCGGGCCCACGAGGCGACGACGAGCGCGGAGAGCTCGACCTCGCCGCCGCTGCGCAGGTTCTCCCGGATCACCGGGACCAGCCACTTCGGGATGCGGTCGGAGGACTCGGCGCACAGCCGGGCGAGGGTGTCGCGCACCTCGGGGTTGGCGAACCGCTCGACGAGCTCGTGCCGGTACGCGTCGAGGTCGACCCCCGGCACCTCCGGCAGGGTCGGGCTGCCCTCGCGCTCCATGTAGGCCAGCAGGAACCGGCGGAAGAGCGGGTCCTGGCAGACCTCGTGCGCGTACCGGTACCCGGAGAGGAAGCCGAGGTAGCACAGGGCCTGGTGGCTGGCGTTGAGCAGCCGCAGCTTCATCAGCTCGTACGGCACGACGTCGTCCACCACCTGCACCCCGGCGTCCTCGAACGGCGGACGCCCCTGCCTGCCGAACGAGTCCTCGAGCACCCACTGGGTGAACGGCTCGCAGACGACCGGCCACCCGTCGCGGACCCCGAACTCCTCGGCGAGCCGCTCGATGTCCTCCGGCGCGGTGACCGGGGTGATGCGGTCGACCATGCAGTTGGGGAACGCCACCTCGCGGTCCATCCAGTCGGCGAGCTCGGGGTCCTTGAGGCGGGCGAACGCGGTGATCATCCGCCGGGCGACGTCGCCGTTGTCGGGCAGGTTGTCGCAGCTCATCACGGTGAACGGCGCCCGTCCCTCCCGGCGCCGGCGGTCCAGCCCCGCGGTGATGAAGCCGAACACCGTCGTCGGTGCGTCACCCGCGGCGAAGTCGGCGGCGAGGTCGCCCTGGATCGACGGGTCCTGCGCGTCGAACTCGCCGGTGACCTGGTTGACGAGGTAGCCGCCCTCGGTGATCGTCGTCGACACGATGCGGGTGCGCTCGTCGGCGAGACGGTCCACGACCGCGCCGGGGTCGTCGGGGGCGAAGAGCAGGTCGACGATGCTGCCGATCACGCGCGGCTCGCGGTGCCCGTCAGGGTGCTTGACGACGAGCGTGTAGAGGCCGTCCTGCGCCCGCAGCGTGTCGATGATCCGCCGGTCGTGCGGCAGCGCCCCGACCCCGCACAGGCCCCACTCGAGCGCCTCGCCGTCGTTCATGAGCGCGTCGAGGTACATCGCCTGGTGCGCGCGGTGGAACCCGCCGACGCCGAAGTGGACGATGCTCGCGGTCACCCGCGACCGGTCGTATGCCGGGACGGCAACGCGCGGGTCGAGGTCGCCGACGGTCTTGTCCGACAACGGGACAGGCGTGGTGCCCGGAGCTTCGCCTCCCTGGTCGGGTGCTGCTGCTCCGGTCACTTGACGGCTCCCATCGACAGGCCCTGGACCAGCTTGTCCTGGGCGGCGAAACCGGCTGCCAGGACGGGCAGCGACACGACGAACGAGGCCGCGCAGACCTTGGCGAGGAAGAGCCCCTGGCTGGTGACGAAGCCGGTGAGGAACACCGGCGCCGTCCCTGCCACCGTGCCGGTCAGCACCCGCGCCAGCAGCAGCTCGTTCCAGCTGAAGATGAAGCAGATCAGGGCGGCCGAGGCGATCCCCGGCATGACGACCGGCGCCACGATGTCCTTGAGGGTGCGGGTGAGGCTCGCGCCGTCGACCGACGCGGCCTCGAGCATCTCGACCGGCACCTCGGCCAGGAACGAGCGCAGCATCCAGACGGCGATCGGCAGGTTCATCGAGGTGTAGAGCAGGATCAGCCACCAGATGTTGTCGAGCAGCCCCACCTTCTGGGCGAAGAGGTACAGCGGCAGGATGCCCGCCACGATCGGCAGCATCTTGGTCGACAGGAAGAAGAACAGGACGTCGGTCCACTTCTTCACCGGGCGGATCGACAGGGCGTAGGCGGCCGGGAAGGCCAGCAGCAGCACCAGCACCGTCGACAGGATGCTCGCGGTGAGGGAGTTGAGCAGCGGCGGCCACGGGCCCGCGTCGAAGAAGGTGCGGTAGCCGTCGAGCGACAGCGGTGCGAACACGTCGGGCGGGTTCTTCGCGGCGTCGGTCTCCTTGTGGAACGACGTGAGGATCATCCACAGCACCGGAAGCGCGAACAGGATCCCCACCACCCACGCGGCAGCAGTGAGGAGCATCCCGCTGCGGGGCGCACGGGCATACCGGATGTCCTGGCGCGGGCCCGATCCCGGGACGGTGCCGGACCGGCGAGCCTCCCCGGTCGGTGTCGCGGTGGTCTCCGGCTCGGCAGCGGTGCTCATCGGGGTCCCCGCGCAGTGTCGGAGCGACGAAGGAGCGGAGAACTGTGTGGGGCGGTCATCGGGTCTCCTCCTTGAACAGGCTGAAGGCGGTGCGCAGCGCGGCGGTCGCGATGAGGATGGTGCCGATCACGACGACCACCCCGGCGGCGGACGCCCGGCCGTAGTCCTGTGCGGTGTAGAAGGTCTGGTAGATGAAGTAGGGCAGGTTCGCGGTGCCGAGGCCGCCGGACGTGATCGTGAAGACGTGGTCGAAGTTCTGCACCACGTAGATCGCGCCGAGCAGCGCCGAGAGCTCGATGTACTGGCGCAGGTGCGGCAAGGTCATGCTGCGGAAGATCTGCCACGAGCTGGCCCCGTCGATGCGGGCCGCCTCGACGACGTCGAGCGGCCGGCTCTGCAGGCCCGCCAGCAGGATCAGCATCATGAACGGCGTCCACTGCCACACCAGGGCGGCGATGATCGCGATCAGCGGGTTGTTCGTGATCCAGTCCGGCTGGGGCGCGTTGTCGCCGAACACCGCCTTGAGCAGCCCGTTGAGCAGGCCGTACTCGGGGTTGTAGAGCGCGTGCTTCCACAGCAGCGCCGCCGCGACCGGCACCACGAGGAACGGGGTGATCATCAGGGTGCGGACCGCACCACGACCGGCGAATTTGCGGTCGAGGAGCAGGGCGATCGCCAGGCCCAAGACGAGGCTGACGACGACCACGCTGACGGTCAGAAGGATCGTGACGAGCACGGCCGAGCGGGTGTTGGTGTCGGTGAACACGCGGGCGAAGTTGTCGAAGCCGGCGAACCCCCGCTCGTCCGGGTAGTACGCGTTCCAGTTCATGAACGAGATGACCAGGGTCGCGAGGAACGGCACCTGGGTCATGACGATGATGAAGGCGAGCGCCGGCAGCAGGGGCGCCCGGCGCGCCCAGGCGCCCGACTTCTGCAGGGCCCGGCTCGGTGCGTCCAGCTGGTCCCGCCCGGTGCGGGCCGTCGTCGCGGTCGCCATCACTGCCCCCTTGCCTGGTAGCGCTCGGCGACGTCGTCGGCGAGCTGTTGTCCCTTGTCGAGCGCGTCCTTCACCGACGTCTTGCCCGCGATGGCCGAGCTCACGTCCTGGCTGACCTGGGTACCGAGGTCGGGGAACTCGGGGATGTCGACGAACTGGATGCCGATCGCCGGCCGCGGCTGCACGCCCGGGTTCTCCGGGTCGGCGGCCTCGATGGCGGCCTTGGTCGGCCCGGCGAAGGCGGACGCCACCTTGAGGTACTCGGGGTTCTCGTAGGTCGAGGCGCGCTTGCCCGCCGGCACCTTGGCCCAGCCGAGCTGGGTGCCGACGAGCTTCTCGTAGTCCTTGCCGCTGGCCCAGGAGATGTACTTCCAGGCGTTGTCCTTCTTGGTGCTGGCCTGCTGGATCGACCACGACCAGGCGTAGAGCCAGCCCGAGGAGTCGGTCTTCACCACGGGGGCCGGGGCGTAGCCGAACTTGCCCTTGGTCGGTGAGTTGTCGGCCTCGAGCGAGCCGGCCGCGGACGTGGCGTCGTACCACATGGCGACGTTGCCCTGGACGAGGTTGTTGAGGCACTCGGTGAAGCCGGCCTGCGGTGCGCCCTTCTCACCGTGGGCCCGGACCAGGTCGACGTAGAACTGGACTGCCTGGGTGAACTCCGGCGCGTTCACCTTCGGGGTCCAGTCCTTCTCGAACCACGTGCCACCGAAGGTGTTCACGACGGTGGTCAGCGGTGCGAAGAGCTGCCCCCAGCCGGGCTGCCCGCGCAGGCAGATCCCGCGCATGCCGGGCCTGGCGCCGTCGACCTTCGCTGCGATGTCGGCGACCTGCTGCCAGGTCGGCCTCTGCGGCATCGTGATCCCCTTCGCCTGCAGGATGTCCTTGCGGTACATGAGGAACGAGGACTCGCCGTAGAACGGCTCCCCGTAGACCTTGCCGTTGCTGGACAGCGAGGTCCGCATCGGCTTCAGGATGTCCTGCTGGTCGAACGAGGGGTCCTTGGCGATGTAGCCGTCCAGCGGGGCGATCCACTTGGCCTTGGCGTAGATGGGGATCTCGAAGTTCGACAGGGACGCCACGTCGTACTGCCCGGCCTGGCTGGAGAACTCCTGGCTGATCTTGTCGCGCACGTCGTTCTCCGGCAGCACGGTGAAGTTCACCCTGATGCCGGTCTGCTTGGTGAAGTTCGCGGCGGTCAGCTTCTGCAGGTCGACCATCTGCGGGTTGTTGACCATGAGGACGTTGATGCTGTCCTTGCCGCCGCCGCCCCCTCCGCCGCCGCCCCAGCCGGCGCAGGCCGACAGGCCCAGGGCCGTCGCCGTGACCGCAGCCACCACCGCTGCTCGTGAGATCCGGATCCGCACGCGTCCTCCTCCGTCACCGTCGACGGCTCCCTGATGGAACGGCTCGCCGTGATGGAACGACGTGCCCTGATGGAACGACGTGCCCTGATGGAACGGCTTGCCTTGCGCTCAGATGAGCGCGATGATGCGCAAACGAGTAACCCGAGTAAAACCGCGCCGGGGGACGCTGTCAACGGGGAGGATGGAGCCGTGAGCGACGACGGACCCGCCGAGCTCGTCCTGCTCGCAGCGGTGGCACGGCGGCACTACCTGCAGAACCAGTCCAAGGTGGAGATCGCCGAGGAGCTCGGGATCAGCCGGTTCAAGGTCGCCCGGCTGCTCGAGTCCGCCCGCGAGCGCGGCCTCGTCCGGATCGAGATCGTCCGCCAGGGGGCGCTCGACGTCGACGCGTCGGCCCGGCTGCAGGAGCGCTACGGCCTGCGCCACGCCGTCGTCGTGGAGCCGGCCGACCACGACCCCGGGTCCGTGCGGCACCAGCTCGGCCGCGCGGCCGCCGAGCTGCTCGCCGAGGTGCTCGAGCCCGGCGACGTCCTGGGTCTGCCCTGGTCGCGGATGGTGCACGCCATGGTGGGGGCGCTGACCTCGCTGCCCCCCGTCGAGGTCGTCCAGCTCACGGGCGCGATCGCCCTGCCGGACTTCGACAGCAGTGCGGTCGACATCGTCCGGCGGGCGGCCCGGCTGGCCGGTGGCCCGGCCCGCGTCTTCTACGCGCCGTTCGTCCTCGACAGCAAGGCGAGCGCCGACGCGCTTCGCCGCCAGCCGGCCGTCGCCGACGGGATGCAGGCGGCTGCCCGGGTCACCAAGGCGGTCGTCGGGATCGGCCGCTGGGCCGAGGGCCAGTCCACCATCCACGACCTCCTCGACGAGGCCGAGCGCGCGGAGCTGGCCCGGGCTGGCGTCGTCGGGGAGCTGGCCGGGGTCTTCTTCGACTCGAACGGAAAACCGTTGCGCCCCAAGGTCGCTGCGCGCTTCGTGACCATCGACGCCGACGTGCTCGCCGGCATACCCGAGGTCATCGCGGTGGCCTCGGGTCATGCCAAGGCGCCCGCCGTCCGGGCCGCCCTCGGCGGCGCGCTCGTGCAGGGGCTGGTGGTCGACACCGGGCTCGCCGAGGCGCTGCTCGCCGACTGAGGGACCCCTTGCCAGGTCCTGGGCGTCTGTGGGAAAGTCACCCATGTAAGCGCTTTCAACGATGAGAGGCGGACGACGTGGCGACTTCCCCCGGTCCCCGCGCAGGAGCGACGATCTACTCCGTCGCCGAGCGCGCAGGTGTCTCCATCGCCACCGTCTCGCGGGTCCTCCAGGGCTCCAGCGCCGTCTCGGAGACGACCCGCCGGCGGGTGCTCGAGGCCGCCGACGAGCTCCGGTACGTGCCGCTCGGTGCGGCCCGCAGCCTGGCCGTCCGGCACCACGAGGCACACGGGCTGCTGCTGCCGGAGCTCTCCGGTCCGTACTACTCCGAGCTGCTCATGGGGTTCGAGTCGCGCGCGGGCGAGCTCGGCCAGAGCGTCGTCCTCATGCTGGCCGAGGGCAAGCGCGACGTCGCCGCGGCGGTGCGCAAGCTCGCGACCCGCGTCGACGGCGTGGCCATGCTGGGCTCCTCGGCCATCCCCGACGCGGCAGTCACGGCACTGCGCGGCAGCAAGCCCGTGGTGCTCATCGCCGGCGAGGCCAGGCCCGAGATCGACGCCGTCACCTCCGAGAACACCGGCAGCGCGCACGCCATGACGGTGCACGTCCTCGGCCACGGCCGGTCGCGGGTCGTCTTCGTGGGTGACCCGGACTCCGGCCCCGACGTGCGCGAGCGGTATGCCGGCTTCGTCGCCGCCCACGAGGAGGCCGGCCTCGTGGCCGCTCAGCCGGAGCGGGTCGCGCTGCGCGAGAGCGCCGGAAGCGAGCTCGCGGACCGCCTGCTCGCAGGCGCCGTCAGGGCGGACGCGCTCGTCTGCGCCAACGACGAGATCGCCCTCGCCGTCATGAAGCGGCTGCGCGAGGGCGGCCTGTCCGTGCCCGACGACGTCGCGGTCACCGGCTGGGACGACGTGATGACTGCCCGGTACGTGGTCCCGGGCCTGACCACGGTCCGCCAGCCGGTGCGCGAGCTGGGCGCCTTCGCCGCCGACCGCCTGCACGAGCGCATCACCGGTGCGCCGGTGCTGCGCGACACCCGGATCATCCCCACCGAGCTCGTCATCCGGTCCTCGTGCGGCTGCGCCGCCGAGCCGGTGCCACGGCGCTGACGACCGCTGCCGCGCCGGCCAGTCCCCTCCCCGCCGTTCCCCGCTCCACGCACGCTGCCCGAACACCTCCACGCTCAGTCCCCCGAACACCTCCACCACGTCCCCGACACCGTTCCGTCCGCACCCCCCAGGAAAGAGGAACCCCGATGAGACGCACACCCGCGATCGCGGTCGCGACGCTGACCGCCGCCGCGCTGGCCCTGAGTGCCTGCGGCCGTGACAACGCCGCGGCCGGCGGTGGCGCCGAGAAGGCCAAGGACATCAGCTCCGGAAAGGCGACCGGCACGCTCACCGTCTGGGCGATGGGCGCCGAGGGCGACAAGCTGCCCGACCTGCTCAAGGACTTCGAGGCGGCCAACCCCGGCGTCAAGGTCAACGTGACCGCCATCCCGTGGGACTCCGCCCACGACAAGTTCACGACCGCCATCACGGCCGGCACCACGCCCGACGCGGCGATGGTCGGCAGCACGTGGATGGGTGAGTTCGCCGGCCTCGGCGCGCTCGACCCGGTGCCGCCGTCGATCGACACCAGCTCGTTCTTCGAGGGCGCGCAGAAGACCAACGAGGTCGACGGCACGAACTACGGGATCCCCTGGTACGTCGAGACCCGGCTCGTGTTCTACCGGACCGACCTGGCGAAGAAGGCCGGCATCACGACGCCCCCCACCGACTGGGACGGCCTGAAGTCGATGGCCAAGGCCATGCAGACCAAGGCCGGCGCGAAGTACGGCATGGGCTTCCAGGCCGGTGGCCAGGGGTCGTGGCAGTCGATCATGCCGTTCGCGTGGTCGAACGGCGCCGACCTCACCAAGGACGGCGGCAAGGCCTACAACTTCGACGACCCGAAGATCCTGGAGGCCGTGAAGTACTACCAGAGCTACTTCACCGACGGGATCTCCGACAAGGCCGCCCCGAACACCCCGACCACCGAGCCCGACTTCAAGTCCGGCCGCGTCCCGATGTTCATCTCCGGTCCCTGGATGATGTCCGCCGTCGAGAAGGTCGGCGTGAGCAAGGACCAGTACGACGTCATGCAGGTGCCCGCGAAGGAGAAGTCCTCCTCGTTCGTCGGCGGCTCGAACTTCGCGGTCTTCAAGAAGTCGAAGAACCGGGACAGCGCCTGGAAGCTCGTGAAGTGGCTGTCCGACCCCAAGGTGCAGGCCAAGTGGTACGGCATGTCGACCGACCTGCCCTCGGTGAAGTCGGCGTGGGACGACCCCTCGATCTCCGGTGACCCCAAGCTGGCGAAGTTCGGCAAGCAGCTCGAGACCGCCCAGGCCCCGCCGAGCTTCCCGTCGTGGGAGCAGGTCGCGACCGCCTTCGACACCGAGATGGAGAAGGTCATGAAGACCGGCGCCGACCCGGAGGCCGCGCTCAAGGCCACCCAGCAGCAGGCCGAGTCGATCGGCACCGGCCGGTAACCATGGGTGCCACCACGGTGACCGCACCGCGCGAGGGGACGGACGAGACCCGTCCGTCCCCCCGCGGGGGCGGCGTGGCCGGAGCCGCGCGCCGGCGCCAGGGGATCGCGGCCTGGGTCCTCGCCCTGCCGTTCTGCCTGCTGTTCCTCGTCTTCACGGCGTGGCCGGTCCTCCAGTCGCTCTGCATGAGCTTCACGGACACCCGGGCCCGGGACCTGCGGACCCCGTTCGCGGTCGACGTCGTGGGGATCGAGAACTACGCCAAGGCGCTCTCCGACCCGATCTTCCGCCAGTCGATGCTCAACACCGCCTACTTCGTGGTGGTCGGCGTCCCGCTCACGATGGTGCTGGCGCTCGCCGCCGCCGTCGCCCTCGACCGTGGCATCAGCCGGCTGCGCGGCCTGTTCCGGCTGGGGTTCTACACGCCGGTCATCACCTCGATCGTCGCCGTGGCCGTCGTGTGGCGGTTCCTGCTCGAGCGCAACTACGGGCTCATCAACACCGTGCTCGGGTGGGTCGGCATCGACGGGCCGAACTGGCTCGGCGACCCGCACTGGGCCATGCCGGGCCTCATCCTCATGGCGTCCTGGCGCAACTTCGGCACCGGCATGATCATCTTCCTCGCCGGGTTGCAGGCCGTCCCGTGGATGCTGCACGAGGCCGCGGCCATCGACGGGGCCGGTGCCTGGCGCCGGTTCCGCCACATCACCCTTCCGCTGCTGCGGCCGACCCTGCTGTTCGTCTCGGTGACGACCGGCATCGGCTACCTGCAGTTCTTCGAGGAGCCGTTCGTCATGACCAACGGCGGCCCGCTCAACAGCACCATCTCCATGTCCATGTACACGTACCGGCAGTTCGGGTTCGGCAACTACGGCCTCGCCGCGGCGATGAGCTACCTCATCTTCGTCATCGTCGCCGTCGTCACCGCCGTGCAGTTCCGGCTGCTGCGCGAGAACACGTGAGGACGCCATGACCCGGACCCGATCCCAGTGGTGGCTCTACGTCGTCCTGACCCTGGTGCTGCTCGCCGTCATCGCCCCGTTCGTCTGGATGGTGCTCGGCAGCTTCAAGACCCAGGGCGAGCTGCTGTCCAACCCGCCGACCTGGTGGCCGCAGACGGCGACGCTCGACAACTACACGCGGCTGTTCTCCCGGTTGAACTTCTCGCAGTACTTCCTCAACTCGACCGTGGTGGCCGTGTGCGTGACCGCGGGCAACCTGCTGTTCTGCTCGATGGTCGGATACGCCCTGGCGATGCTCGACTTCCCCGGCCGCCGGGCGCTGTTCCTCGTCGTCATGGGCACGCTGCTCATCCCCGGCGTGGTCACCTTCGTGCCGCTGTTCGTCCTGGTGACGAACGTCGGCCTGGCCAACAGCCTGCCGGGCCTGATCCTGCCGTTCCTCGTGAGCCCGTTCGGCGTCTTCCTGATGCGGCAGTACATCAGCGGCCTGCCGCGGGACCTGCTCGACGCCGGGAGGGTCGACGGCGCCGGCGAGCTGCGGATCTTCGCGCGGGTGTTCCTGCCGCTGTGCGGACCCGCACTCGCGACCCTGGGGATCCTCACCTTCCTCGGCTCGTGGAACAACTTCCTGTGGCCGCTCGTCGTCGCGCAGGAGGAGAGCAGGTACACCCTCCCCGTCGCCCTCGCGCTCTACTCCAAGGGCCAGAACTCGACGCAGTACGGCCTGCTCCTCGCCGGGGCCACCGTCGTCGTCATCCCCGTCCTCGCGATCTTCCTCGCCTTCCAGCGCCGCTTCATCGAGGGAATCGCCACCACCGGCATCAAGTGATGTCCCCCCACCCCCTGAAGATCGGAACCGTCATGGCCACCCCTTCGCCCGACTCCCGTCCCACCCTCTCCCTGCCCGCTCCGTCCCTGCCGACCCCCACGCGCCGCCAGCTGCTCGTCGGTGCCACCGCCGCGGCCGCCGTCGGCCTCACCGCCCCCAGGGCGAGTGCCTCGACGTATGCCGGTGCGCCGGCGCGCGCGGCCGGCGCCCCGGCACACCTCCGCGGCGACTCGGGCACCGTCGACGCCGCGCGCATTCGCACCTGGGCGGCCGACACGTGGCGCAGCCTCGTGGCGATGACCGACCCGGGGACCGGCCTGCCGGCCGACAACATCCCGGAGTCCCTTGCGGCGCAGGACCGTTCGGGCTACACGTCGCCGACCAACATCGGCGGCCTGCTGTGGTCGACCGTCGTCGCGCGGGACCTCGGGATCATCAGCCGCGGCGAGTGCACGAGCCGCCTCCTGCGCACCCTCCGCACGGTCGACCGGCTGGAGCACCACACCCCGAGCGGCATGTTCTACAACTGGTACGACGAGGCGACCGGCGAGGTGCTCACGACCTGGCCCGACGACGGCAACCGCGTCTACCCGTTCCTGTCGAGCGTCGACAACGGCTGGCTGGGCGCAGCCCTGCGGGTCGTCATGAGCGCCGACCCCGGTGCGGCCCCGCTGGCTCGCCGGATCTTCGGGCGGATGCGCTGGGACATGTTCTACGACGCCGACACCTCCCACCCTGGCGTCCGTCCCGGCGGGCTCATCCACGGGGGCTTCTACGACGCACCGCCGCCGCCCGGGTTCTCCGGCTACACCGGCAACCACATCGGGGTCGGCCCGGACGTCTGGTACACCAACCACCACTACGACACCACCGTGTCCGAGACGCGCATCACCAGCTACCTCGGCATCCTGACCGGCCAGATCCCCGGGAAGCAGTACTACGCGATGTGGCGCACCTTCCCGGCGAGCTGCGACTGGGCCTGGCCGGAGACGCAGCCGGTCGGCGAGGCCCGCACCTACGACGGCATCGAGGTCTTCGAGGGGGCGTACACCTACCGCGGCATGCGGATCGTCCCGGGCTGGGGCGGCAGCATGTTCGAAGAGCTCATGCCCGACATGTTCGTCCCCGAGTCGAGCTGGGCGCCGCGGTCGTGGGGGCTCAACCACCTGCTGCACGTACGGGCCCAGCGCGAGCACGGGCTGCTCGAGGCCGGTTACGGCTACTGGGGCTTCTCACCGTCGAGCAACCCCGCCGGCGGCTACCGCGAGTACGGCGTGGACCAGCTCGGCATGAACCCCGACGGCTACTTCTCCGACCAGGAGAAGACCAACGTCGACGCCGGCTTCGGCGACTGCCGGGAGGGGACGAACCCGCACCCCAGCTTCGGCGACGGCGTGGTCACCCCGCACGCGTCGTTCCTGGCGATGATGCACGAGCCGCAGCAGGCCGCCGCCAACCTCGCGAGGATCCAGGACGAGCTCGGGGCCTACGGCAGGGGCGGCTTCTTCGACGCCGTCGCCGTCCGGTCCGGCACGGTGGCGCGCCGCTACCTGTCGCTGGACCAGGCGATGGTGATGGGTTCGATCGGGAACGTGTTGGCGGACAACGTGATCCGTCGCGCGTTCAGCACCCGTGACGTCGAGCGCGCCCTGCGCCCCGTCCTCGGTGTGGAAGAGTTCGGGGCCGGACCCGCCTGACCCCCGTGGGCGCGTCCCCACCCCCTGACGGGGACGCGTCCACGGGCTCCACCCGACCCGTCGCGGAGGCGACGGGCACCGCACGTCCCCACGACGAAAGGCACGCATGGAGCCCGTGAGGAAGACCTCACCGGACGGAGTCGAGTACCGCGACCTCAACCGCAACGGCCGGATGGACCCGTTCGAGGATCCCCGCCTGTCCGTGGAGGAGCGCGTCGCCGACCTGCTGCCACGGCTCTCCCTCGAGGAGAAGGCCGGCCTGATGTTCCACACCGTCATCGAGGCCGGCGCGGACGGCACGGTCAAGGAGGCGCCGGGGGCGATCAGCAAGTCGCCGACGAGCGAGGTCGTGCTCCGCAAGCACCTCACCCACTTCAACGTGCACGCCCTCGACGACGCCCGCATGGCGGCCCGCTGGCACAACGCCCTCCAGGCCATCGCCGAGCAGGCGCCGCACGGCATACCGGTCACGGTGTCGACGGACCCCCGGCACGCCTTCATCGAGAACGCCGGCGCCTCGTTCGCAGCCAAGGCGTTCTCGCAGTGGCCCGAGGCGTTGGGCCTGGCCGCGCTGCGCGACGAGGACCTCGTGCGCCGGTTCGGCGACGTCGCCCGGCAGGAGTACGTCGCGGTCGGCATCCGGATGGCCCTGCACCCGACCCTCGACCTCGCCACCGAACCGCGGTGGGCGCGGCAGTCAGGGACGTTCGGCCAGGACCCCGACCTCGTGACCCGGCTGGGCGTGGCGTACCTCAAGGGCTTCCAGCAGGACGCCCTCGGCCCGGACAGCGTGGCCTGCGTGAGCAAGCACTTCCCCGGCGGCGGCCCGCAGAAGGACGGAGAGGACGCCCACTTCCCCTACGGCCGCGAGCAGGTCTACCCCGGTGGGCGGTTCGCGGACCACCTCAAGCCGTTCCCGGCGGTCATCGAGGCCGGGACCGCGGCGATCATGCCCTACTACGGCATGCCGGTCGGGCTCGAGATCGACGGCGAGAAGATCGAGGAGGTCGGCTTCGGCTACAACAGGCAGGTCGTGACCGGCCTGCTGCGCGAGAAGCTCGGCTACGACGGGGTCGTCCTCACCGACTGGGAGCTCGTCAACGACAACCACGTCGGCGACCAGGTGCTCCCGGCGCGGTCCTGGGGCGTCGAGCACCTCGACCCGCACGGCCGGATGGAGCTCATCCTCGAGGCGGGTGCGGACCAGTTCGGCGGCGAGGAGTGCGTCGAGGTGCTGCTCGACCTCGTCCGCGACGGCCGGGTCAGCGAGGCGCGCATCGACGAGTCCGCCGCCCGGCTGCTCGCGGTGAAGTTCCGGCTCGGCCTCTTCGACGACCCCTACGTGGACGAGGACGCGGCGGCGGTCACCGTGGGGCGCAAGGACTTCCGCGACGCCGGGTATGCCGCGCAGGCGGCGTCGGTGACGGTCCTCCAGAACGGCACGGAGCACCGCGCGCCGGTGCTGCCGCTGGGGCGCGGGGGCCGCCGCGTCTACGTCGAGAACCTGTCCGCGGAGGCGGCTGCGGCTCTCGGTGAGGTGGTGCAGCGGCCCGAGGACGCCGACGTGGCGGTCGTGCGCCTGCACGCGCCGTTCGAGCCGCGGTCGGACCTGTTCCTCGAGTCGTGGTTCCACCAGGGGTCGCTCGACTTCGCCCCCGGGCTCGTGTCGCGGCTCGAACGCATCGCCCGGTCGTGCCCCCTCGTCCTGGACGTGGTGCTCGACCGTCCGGCGGTGCTGACGCCGCTGCTGCCGTTCGCGAGCGCGGTGGTCGGCAGCTACGGCAGCAACGACTCCGCGCTCGTGGACGCCCTCACCGGGGTCGTCGAGCCCGTCGGCCGGCTGCCGTTCGACCTGCCGCGGTCGATGGAGCAGGTGCGGCAGCACGGCGAGGACGTCCCCGGGTACGACGACCCGCTCTTCGCCTTCGGCCACGGCCTCGGCCTGCCGTCGCGCCCCGACTGAGCCGCCGCCTCCCGGCATACGCGCACCCCCACCCCTGCCACCGCAAGACAACGGTTGCCCGGCAAACCGCGGGACGAGAACCCGCGGAAAGCCGGACAACCGTTGTCTTGCCCGAGGGGGACTGGCGAGCGGGGTCGGTCGGGCCAGGCGGCTCGGGTCAGTGGGGGTGGGCGGCGGACCAGGCGCGGTCCTGGCGCTGGGACCACAGGCGGTCGGCCGCGTCGATGCTCGCCCGGCTCGACAGGTCCACGCCGGCCCGCTTCGCCGCAGCCCTCGCGCGCGCGGTCGTGAGGTCGGGCGCGCGGAACTGCTCGGGCACGATCGTGCGGTCGGCGGCGGCATACCGGCGCTGCTGCGTCGCCAGGGTCGTGCTGGAGTCGGCCGCGACCCGCAGGGTGGCTGCGGTGACGGTCAGTGCCGAGCCGGTGAGCGGTGTGCTGACGAGCGGCGCGTAGCCGTCTCGGTGTCCGGCGACGTTCGGGTGGTAGCTCTCGCTCACCGGGTTGGACAGGCCGTTGAGCCACTCGGTGCTGTCGCAGACGGCGTGGCCGGTGAAGCGGCTCGTCGGGTTGGCGAAGGAGAAGCCCTTGGCCGAGGCCTGCGCCGACAGCTTGCTGTTGAGCAGGTCGGCGGTCGAGTTGAGGCGCGACTCCTCGGTGGGGGAGAACCACGTGAACGCGTTGCAGTCCTCGCCGTTGAAGATGCGCGGGTAGCCGACGACGGTGACCCGTGCGTTTGGCGCCTTGGCCCGGATCGAGGAGTAGAGGGTCGAGAGCCGGCCCGGGAGCACGTTGTTGATGATGTACTGCGCGTCGTCGATGGCGCCGTTGCAGTCGCTCATCCAGCCCGGCTGGGCGCACTCGGTGAGGACGTCGGCGAACCCGGCGTCGTTGCCGCCCACCGAGATCGACACGTAGGTCGTGCCGGAGCCGAGGGCCGACAGCTGGGTGTTGGTGACGTCGGCGACCTTGGCACCGGAGCAGGCCCGGAAGTTCAGCGCCAGTCCCTTGTTCGCCGCGATGAGCGAGGGGTACGCGTAGACCGACCGCTGGCACGAGGTGCCGTCGTTGATGTACGTGCGGGTCCCCACACCGGAGGAGTACGAGTCGCCGAGCGCGACGTAGGAGCTCGCCGCCGATGCGGGTGCTGCGGTGACGGTCAGGGCCGTCGCGACACCGAGTGCCGCGAGCGCGCCGAACGTGCGGGTTCTCGCCATTGAGGTCTCCCTGCGGTCCAGTGGGTCGGTGGTCCGCACCCTAGGGCGGTGCCCGCTCGCGGCGGGAGGGTCGAGGGCGGACCCTTGCCAAGTCCTGACCATCCGCAGGCCGGCCCGCGACCTCGCGCCGCGACCCGGCCCTGACCTGCGGAGACGCCGTCCGCTCGAGTGGCGGCCCGCGCGGCGAGGGCATAGGAAGGACGGGCGGCGCACGGGCGTCGCCGAACCCAGGGAGAAGAGCCATGAGCGAGACCCCCATGAACGACGACGACACGATGGGCACGAGCGAGGGCCCGGCTGACGGCGGCGCGAACGCAGGCGGCCACGACGGCGGTGCCGACGGCGGCGCCGGTGCCGAGGGCCCGGCCGACGGCGGCGCCAACCTCGGTGGCCACGACGGCGGTGCGGACGGTGGCGCGGACGGTGGTGCCGGTGGCGAGGGTCCGGCCGACGGCGGGGCGAACCCCGGTGGCCACGACGGCGGCGCGGATGGCGGCGCCGACGGTGGTGCGGACGGTGGTGCGGAAGGCGGTGCCGACGGTGGTGCCGGTGGCGAGGGCCCGGCAGACGGTGGGGCGAACCCGGGCGGTCACGACGGCGGTGCCGACGGTGGCGCGGACGCGACCGACCGGGGTCTGTGAGCGCTCCTGAGCCGACCGTCGTGACGACGACCGACCAGCACCGGGAGCACGTCCAGTCGGGCGGGCTCCCGGTGCTGTCGCGCCTGGTGGGGGTCGGGCCCGAGGAGTTCGCGGGCCGCTACTGGTCCCGCGAGCCGCTGCTGACCCGGGCGGCCGACCTGCCGCTGCCCTTCGACGACTTGTTCTCGGCGGCGGCGGTGGACGAGCTCGTCTCGACCCGCGGCCTGCGCACGCCGTTCCTGCGCATGGCGCAGAACGGCACGACGCTGCCCGAGCGCAGCTTCACCCGCGGCGGCGGCATCGGCGCGGCCATCGCCGACCAGGCCAGCGACGACGCCGTCCTGTCGCACTTCGCCGACGGCGCGACCCTCGTCCTGCAGGGCCTGCACCGGACGTGGGAGCCGGTGGTCCGGTTCTCCCAGTCCCTCGCCGCCGCACTGGGCCACCCCGTGCAGGTGAACGCCTACGTGACCCCGCCGCAGAACACCGGGTTCAGCGACCACTACGACGTCCACGACGTCTTCGTCCTGCAGGTCGCCGGTGAGAAGCGCTGGCGCATCCGGCCGCCCGTGCACCCGCTGCCCCTGCGCGACGAGCCGTGGACGGACCACCGCGCCGCCGTCGAGCAGGCGGCCGAGGGCGCCGAACCCCTGATCGAGACGACCTTCCGCCCCGGCGACTGCCTCTACCTGCCGCGCGGCTACCTGCACTCGGCCACGGCGCTCGGCGGCACGAGCATCCACCTCACGATCGGGGTGCACGCCTGGACGCGGCGTCACGTCGCCGACCAGCTCGTGCGGGCCGCCGTGGCCCGCGCGTCCCGCGGCCCCGACCTGCGCACCGCCCTGGCCGTCGGCACCGACCTCGTCGGCACCGGCCCGGGCCGCGACGACGTCGAGGCGGTCCGCCGGGCCCTGCTCGACGCCATCGCCGAGGTCGACGCCAGCGAGCTCGCAGCCGGCCTGGCCGGTGCGGCCCGCGCCGCCCAGCGGCCCGCCCCGCTCTCCCCGCTCGCGCAGGCGGAGGCGGCCGCGCACGCCGACGAGTCGACGCGCGTCCGCGTCCGCGACCACGTCGAGGCCACGCTCGAGCCCGCCCCCGGCGGCGCGGGCGGCACGGTGCTGCGCAGCCGCGTGGGCGCCCTGCCCGTGGCGGGCGGCGACCTCGCCGCGGTCGAGGCGCTCCTCGCGGACGGGCAGGCGACCGCTGCTGCCCTGGGGGTCGAGCTCGCGCGCACGCTGCTGCGCACGGGTGTCGTCGTCCCGGCATGACCGGCGTCCTGTGGGGCACCGGGGGCGCGCCACCGACGGCGTTCCGGTGACCACGCCCCGCTGCGCGACGTCGGCCCGGCGTCGCGGCGACCCCATGCTCGGCACGGCTGCACCGGCCACCCGCTGGCTGCTCCTCGAGCATCCGGGAGGCTGGCTGCCCGCTGCGTTCGACAGCCCGGGCCTGCCGACCGGGGTCGGGGCGACCCTGCACCGCACCGCGCTCGCCGTCGGCGGCCGCGCCGTCCTCGTCCGCCGACCCGGCCGCCGCCCTGCGGGTGCGCCCCGCCACTGGGGCGTCGTGGACACCGACGGGCCCCAGCAGTGGGCCACCTGGTCCGGCGCCGAGGACCTCGAGGCCGCCGTGGCAGCCCTGCGCGACGGGCCGGACCCGGGCAGCGGCTCCGGCCCCGCCGGCGGCCTTGGCGATCCGGGTGATCCGGGCCCGCAGCTGCTCGTGTGCACCCATGGTCGGCACGACGTCTGCTGCGCCGTCCGCGGCAGGCCCGTCGCCGCCGCCGTGGCTGCCCGGTGGCCGGAGTCGACGTGGGAGTGCTCGCACATCGGCGGCGACCGGTTCGCCGCGAACCTGCTGGTCGTGCCGGACGGCACCACGTACGGCGGCCTCGACCCCGACTCCGCCGTCGCCGTGGTGGAGCAGCACCTGTCCGGCCGGGTCGACCTCGAGCACCTGCGCGGGTTCTCGACGGCCCCGCCGCCCGTCCAGGCCGCCCTCGCCGCCGTCCTGCGCGACCACGGCGGGGGCCCGCGCGACGTCCGGTCCGGCGCGGTCACCGCCACCGGCCCCGACACGTGGGAGGTCGAGGTCCTCGGTGCCGCGGGGGTGCCCGCGCACACGCTCGTCGACGTGCGCCGCGGCACCCAGCCCGCGACGCGCCTCACCTGCCGGGCGCCGGGTGAGGCCGTGGCATACACGTATGCCGCCGTGCCCCGCACCCGATGACCGCAGGGGAACGCGCGCCACACCCGCGCTCCGTGGACGCGTCGCTGGCCGGCAAGCCGCCGCTGGGAGGATGGCCGCGTGCGTGAGGTGGTCGTGTCGCTCGTGGTCGCCCTGGCCGTGGCCTGGGTGGCGCTCGTCGTCGCGCTGCTCGTGGCACGTCCTCGCGGGAGCGCGCTGACCGAGTCCCTGCGGCTCCTGCCCGACCTCGTCCGCCTGGTCAAGGACCTCGTGACCGACCGGTCGCAACCGCCGTCGGTCCGGTGGCGCCTCGTCGCCCTGGCGGGTTACCTCGCCCTGCCGTTCGACCTGGTGCCGGACTTCATCCCCGTGGTCGGGTACGCCGACGACGTCGTGGTCGTGCTCTGGACGCTGCGGTCGGTCCTGCGCCGGGTCGGCGTCGAGGAGTGCCGCCGGCGCTGGCGCGGCACGGACGACGGCTTCGAGGCCCTGCGCCGACTGACCCGCACCTGACCCGGACCCCGACGCGGGCGCCGCGGGTCAGGGGCCCGGCGACACGGGCGTCGTGGCGGTGATGCGCTCGGTCGTGCGGCCGAGCTCCGGGGAGCACGTGCGCGCGGGGGACGCGCCCTTGCTCGCCGTCGCGGTGCCGGTCGACCGGGTGGCGCCTGGCAGCGGCGGTGCGGCGGACTCGATCCGCGAGCCGTTGATGAGCGTCACGTCGTCGTACGCCGGCCTGCCCTCCACGACGTTGCGGAACTGGTAGCGCGTCAGGGAGGCGAGCCGGCAGTCGTCCCCGAAGGCGGCGATGTCGAACGCCGACGGCTGCCCGGTGAGCTCCTCGCCGTTGCCGCCCTCGGCGACGAAGTGGCTGAACGGGCCGCCGCCGGTGAAGGTGCCGACCTGGATCCGGTTCCCCTCCAGCGCCGCCGTGTGCATGTGCCCGTTGACGCGTATGCCGGCCCGCTTCACGTCCTCGACGGCGGCCGGCTCGTGCGAGACCAGGATGTCGGGGGAGGGCTGGTCGGCCATGGCCGCGATGAACCGCTCGGCGGCCGGCTTCTGCTTGGCGGCGTTCTCCTTGTTGTCGTCGCCGAACCAGCGCGGGTCATTGAAGCCCGCGATCCGCACGCCGCCGATCGACTCGACCCGGTAGGTCGTGTCGTCGGGCTGCAGCAGCACCACGTTGGGGACCTTCGCGAGCCGGTCGAGCAGCTCGCGGTCGACGTCCGAGCGCGCGTCGTGGTTGCCCTTGACGAACAGGTAGGGGACCCCGAGCGACGCGATGCCCTTGAAGACCCCGGCCGCCTCGGCCTCGGTCGCCGTGCCGAAGTTGACCAGGTCGCCGGAGTCGATGACGGCGTCGACGCGTTCCTGCTGCACGATCGTGCGCATCAGCGGGTACTGGTTGCCGCCGTGGATGTCGGAGACGAGCAGGAACCGGGCCGCCACCGGGCTGCTGAGGTTCTGCGGCGCGTACTTGTCCTGCAGCGCGGACGACAGCGCCAGCAGGTTCTTGAGGTACGGCGTGGTCTGCTCGGCCCGGGTCTCGACGCCCTCGAGGAGGTCGGCGTTGCGCTGCACCGCGCTCAGGATCCCCGTGGTGGAGAACGTCGCCAGCCGCGCCGGCTGGTACGTCCACACCACGACGGCGAACGTCGCCAGGCACGACGTCGTCCAGGTCAGGACCGTCCCCCACTGCACCAGGCGCAGGGCGTGGCCGCGCCCGTCAGGGCGGGCCCGCTGCCGGCGCCACACGGCATACCCGCCGAGCAGCACGGCGGCCACGAGCAGCGCGCCGAGGGCGAACCGCAGGGCGAGCCCGGTCGCGGCGTCGCGGGCGGCGCGCTCGAGCTCCAGCGGCCCCGGTTGCAGCGAGCGGACCGAGATGTTGGGCCGGGAGAGCAGCTCGGTGATCCGCTCCTTGACCTGCACCTCGGCGCGGACGCCCGGCGCAGGCACGATGCCCCCGAACTTCAGCCGGATGTTGCCGAACGTCGTCGGTGCCGTGATGGTCGAGATGTCGCCGGGGTCGAGCGACAGCCGCAGCGTCGCGTCGTAGTTGAGGGTGCCAGCGTGCACCGGGAACAGGGTGGTCGCCGCCACGCCACCGGTGTTGCAGGCCACGAACAGGACGAGCACCGCCGCGGCACGGACGACCCAGCGGAGCACACCGGTGCCGCGTCGCGCGCTTCCTGCCGGCGTGCCCACCCGACCACCGTAACCGGCTCTCCCGGCGGGCACCGGGGACGGCACCTAGGGTTGCCGGTATGCCGCCGAGCCCACGCCCCCTCGAGGGCCGCGACTTCGCGGCCGTGCTGTTCGACATGGACGGGACGCTGATCGACTCGATCCCGGTGGTCATCCGCTCGTGGGTGCAGTGGGCGGGCGAGATGGGCGTGGACCCGCGGCGGCTGGCCGGCTTCCACGGCGTGCCCGCCCGGGGCGTGGTGGAGGCGCTGCTGCCGGCGGAACGCGTCGACGCCGCCGTCGACCGGATCGAGGAGATCGAGCTCGGCGACACCGGGGGCATCCGGGTGCTGCCCGGGACGCTCGAGGCGCTCGAGGTGCTCACGGCCACCGACCCCCAGCACTGCGCCATCGTCACGTCGTGCACCGAGCCGCTGGCCGCGGTCCGGATCGGCGCCACCCGCCTGCCCGCCCCCGCGGTCGTGGTCACGGCCAGCGACGTCGAGCGGGGCAAGCCGCACCCAGACCCGTACCTCCTCGGCGCGCGCCGCCTCGGCGTCGACCCGGCGGACTGCCTGGTCGTGGAGGACGCCCCGGGCGGGCTCGAGGCCGCGCGGGCGGCGGGCTGCGCGACGCTCGCCGTCACCACGACGACCGACCCGGCGGACCTGCTCGCCGACGCGGTGGTCACCGACCTCGGCGAGGTGCGGTTCGCCGTCCACGACGGTCGCGTTCGCGTGACGACGGGAGTTACCCGGCCGTAGGTTGGGGCGCATGGACGCTGACGTCATCGTCGTGGGGGCCGGCCTGGCCGGTCTCGTCGCCACCGCGGAGCTCGCCGATGCCGGACGCCGCGTCCTGGTCGTCGACCAGGAGAGCCCGGCGAACCTCGGTGGACAGGCGTTCTGGTCCTTCGGCGGCCTGCTGTTCGCCGACAGCCCGGAGCAGCGGCGGATGGGCGTCAGGGACAGCGCCGACCTGCTGTGGCAGGACTGGCAGGGCTCGGCCGGGTTCGACCGGCTCGATGACGAGGACCGCTGGCCGGTCCAGTGGGCCCGCGCCTACTGCGACTTCGCCGCGGGGGAGAAGCGGTCGTGGCTGCACCAGCAGGGGATGCGCTGGTTCCCGGTCGTGGGCTGGGCCGAGCGCGGCGACGGCAGCGCCTCCGGCCACGGCAACTCCGTGCCGCGGTTCCACATCACCTGGGGCACCGGCCCCGGCGTGCTCGAGCCGTTCCTGCGCCGGGTGGGCGAGCACGTGGCGACCGGGCGCGTCACGATCCGTCACCGGCACCAGGTCGACGAGCTGGTCACCGAGGCCGGTGCGGTCACCGGGGTGCGCGGGACCCGGCTCGCCGACGACCACGCCGAGCGCGGGCGGCCGACGAACCGTGAGGCGGTCGGGGAGTTCGAGCTGACCGCGCAGGCCGTCGTCGTCACCAGCGGTGGCATCGGCGCCAACCACGACCTCGTCCGTGTCAACTGGCCGCAGCGGCTCGGCACCCCGCCGGAGCGCATGATCACGGGCGTCCCGGCCTACGTCGACGGGCGCATGCTCGCCATCACCGAGCGCGCGGGCGGGCGCCTGGTCAACCGCGACCGGATGTGGCACTACGTCGAGGGCATCTCGAACTGGGACCCGATCTGGCCCGCCCACGCGATCCGCATCCTGCCCGGCCCGAGCTCGATGTGGTTCGACGGCAACGGCGACCGCCTCCCGGCGCCGTTCTTCCCCGGCTTCGACACCCTCGGGACCCTCGCCCACCTGCGGCAGACCGGGCACGACCACTCGTGGTTCGTCCTCACCACGCGGATCCTCGGCAAGGAGTTCGCCCTCTCCGGCAGCGAGCAGAACCCCGACCTCACGGGGAAGTCGGTCACGGGCGTCCTCAACCGCGCGAGGACCGACATGCCGGCGCCGGTGCGGGCGTTCCTCGAGCGCGGGGCCGACTTCGTGCAGGCCGACACCCTGGCCGAGCTCGTCGAGCGGATGAACCGCCTCACCCCCGACGCCCCCCTCGACCTCGCCCACGTGGAGCGGCAGGTGCGCGACCGCGACGCCCAGGTCGAGAACGCGTTCTGCAAGGACGCGCAGGTCACCGCCATCCGCGGGGCGCGGAACTACCGTGGGGACAAGCTGATCCGCACTGCCGCGCCGCACCGGATCCTCGACCCCGAGGCCGGCCCGCTCGTCGCGGTGCGCCTCAACGTCCTGACCCGCAAGACCCTCGGCGGCCTCGAGACCGACCTCTCCGCGCGCGTCCTGTCCGCGTCGGGGGAGCCGGTGCCCGGCCTGTATGCCGCGGGCGAGGTCGCCGGGTTCGGCGGCGGCGGGGTGCACGGGTACCGCTCGCTCGAGGGGACGTTCCTCGGCGGGTGCATCTTCAGCGGGCGCACCGCCGGCCGCGCCGCCGCGGCCGAGGTCGGCTGACCCGCGGCGTCTGCCGACCTGTTGACCGGAGCCGCACGATCGACGGAGCCGCGCCATCGATGGTGCCGCGGGAGCTGGGTCACTGATCCGCCGGGCGGATCAGTGACCCAGGTGCCGGGGTCAGGCCGCGAACGGCCCGCCCGCGCCGAAGACCGCGGCGGCGAACCGCTCGCCCACCAGCTGCTGGGTCTCGGCGTCGGGGTGCAGGTCGTCGGGCAGCGGCAGGCGCGCCTCGTCGGCTGGCCCGTAGAGCGTGAGCCCGTCGAGGAGATACAGCGCGCCGTCCTCGGCCGCCCGCGCGGCCACGACCTCCGCGAGCACCTCGCGCACGACCTCGAGGGTGAGCCGACCCGCTGCGACCTCGGCCGGGTCGCCGGTGGCCACGAAGCGCAGCTGCCCGGTGCCGAAGGACGCGGGGTCGAACGCGGCCGGTCCCGGCGTCTGCTCGTGGATGGGGCAGTACAGCGGTGAGACGAGGAGCAGCGGCGCCGTCGGGTGGCCCTCGCGGATGGTATCGAGGTACCCGTGGAGGGCAGGGCCGAGGGCGCGGCGACGCATCATGTCCCCGTTGACGAGGTTGATGCCCACCGCGAGGCTGACGAGGTCGGCCGGGGTGTCGCGCATGGTCGTCGCCACGAAGGGGTCGAGCAGTGCGCTTCCGCCGAGCCCGAGGTTGACGAGGTCGACGTCGGCCGCGCGCGCGGCGACCACCGGCCAGGTGCCCGTCGGGCGGGTCGCGTTGGAGCCCTGGCTGATCGAGCTGCCGTGGTGCACCCACCGGCGACGTGTGCGCGGGAGCGCAAGCAGCGGAGCGTCGCTGCGCAGGGCGACGAGGGCCGTCTCCTCGTTGTGCGGCAGCCACACCTCGACCTCGTGCTCGCCCGGCGGCAGGGCGATGGCCAGGGTCGTGGGCGCGCCCTCGTGCAGCTCGGCGACACCGGTCGCGAGGTCGATGACGAGCTCGTCGCCGCCTGCCGCCGCGAGCCCGTCGGTGACCTCGCCGTCGACGACGACGTCGTAGCGCCCGTCCGGGCGGGGCGGCGCACCCGGGTAGACCCGCTTGGTCGGCAGCACGTCGAGCTCGACCCGGTCGGCGGCGGTGCGGAACGCGAGCCGCGCACCCGCGGGCTGGGCCTGGGCCATGAGGATCTGGGGGTCGCCGCCGGCGCGGAGGCGAGCCGCCGCCGGGAGCCGGTGGAGCCGGGTCGCCCGCTCGGTCTGCTCGAGCTCGGCGACGCCGACGACGAGGTCCGTGGTCAGGGGGGTGTGGATCACTGCTGGTCTCCGATGGGGTCGTGGACGGTCCAGGTCTGCAGGGTGTGGTGCACGGCGTCGAGGATCGCGGTCCAGCTGCTCGTGGCCGCGGGCGTGCTGTGGTCGAACCCGCCGCCGAGCTCGAGGTCGACGAACCCGTGGACGACGCTGCCGACCAGGCGGACCGCGTGGGTCTGCGCGTCCCCGCTGAGGTCGTAGCCGCGCAGCACCGCGCGCAGCAGGTCCGCGTGGCGGGGCCCGGCGCTGTCGGCGGCGGTCGCGGCATCCAGCAGTGTCTGCATCGCGGCCCAGCGACCGGGGTGGCTGCTGGCATACCGGCGGTAGGTGTCGCCCAGGGCACCGAGGGCGTCGCGGCCCGAGCGCCCGGCCAGCGCGTCGGCGAGCAGGTCGGCGGTCTCGTCGAGCGCGAGCAGCGAGACCCGGCGCCGCAGGTCGGGGGTGCCACCGACGTGCGCGTAGATGCTGGCGGTCCGCACCCCGAAGCCGCGGGCGACCGCAGCGGCGGTCACCGCCTCGAGCCCCTCGGCGTCGGCGAGCTCGGCCGCCGCGAGGGTGAGCCGCTCGGCGGTGAGTCCGGCGCGTGGCATTCCTACTCCATTCAGTCGGTTGCCTAATGAGTGTAGGCAATCGTCCGACGCCGCGTCGAGCCGGGGTCCGGGCCGGGGTCCGGGCTCTGCACGGACTCAGCCGTTCGGCCACCGGCGGCCCGGAAGCCGCGTGGGCGAGGAGGCACGCGGCATACCCTCGCGTCGTCGCACACCGGACGAGCAGGGGGAGTCCCGCCGATGCTGTTGCGCCTGCTGGGCCTGCAGGCCCTGGGGTCGCTCGCCGCCACGCTGCCGCCGCGGGCGGCGCGGTCGGCCACGCTGCTCGTCCTCGTGCTCGCCAACGCCACCCCGCTGTGGGCCGTTGCCACCGGGCGCTGGGGTGCCGGCGACGTCCTCGTGGTCTTCTGGCTCGAGAACGTCGCGGTCGGGGTGTGGACGCTGGTCCGTATCGGGACCGCTCTGGGTGCTCTCGCCCCCACGCGCAGCGGTGCCCCGGCCATGGCCTTCACGGGCGGGCCGGCGATCGCGATCCCCGCGGTGGCGGCGCGGGTCTTCTTCATGGGGTTCTTCTGCCTGCACTACGGCGCGTTCACGCTGGCGCACGGAATCTTCACCTGGCGGCTCGCGCACCGCATCGGGACGACCGGCAGCGTCGGCGGGTACCTCCTCGTCCTGCTCGCGCTGGTCGCCAGCCACGGCGTGGCGACGGGCGTGCACTGGTTCGCGCGCGGCGAACGGCTGACGACCGGGCCCCAGCAGGCGATGGCCCAGCCGTACGGCCGCGTCGTGGTGCTGCACGTCGTCGTCCTCGGCAGCGCGTTCCTCATCGCCCGTGACGGGGCCGGGCTCGACACCGGCGGCCCCGTCGTCGGGGCGACCGCGGTGCTGCCGGCCGTCGCGCTCGTGGTCCTCAAGACCCTCATCGACGCGGGGCTCCACCTGCGCGCCCACCGGGTGGCGGAGGTGCCGGCACCGCTCACCGTCCCCGTGGCCTGACCCGGGGACGGTGTGGACGGCTGCAGCTCAGGGCAGGCGGATCTGCACCACGGTGTCGAGGACGGCCAGGGGCAGCGACCCGGAGTCGAGCACGGCGTTGTGGAACTGCCGGATGTCGAAGGCGTCGCCCTGGCGCTGCTGCGCCTCGCGCCGGATCCGCAGCAGCTCCAGCCGGCCGACCATGTAGCTGCACGCCTGCGCCGGGTAGGTGGCGTACCGGTCGATCTCCGCGCGGACGCCCTCGAGCGCCATCGCGCAGTGCCCGGCCATGTAGTCGACGGCCTGCTGGCGGCTCCAGCCGAGCGCGTGCATGCCGGTGTCGACCACCAGCCGGCAGGCCCGCATCGAGTCCATCGTGAGCATGCCGAGCCGTTCGAGCGGCCCCGAGTACAGGCCCATCTCGTCGGACAGCCGCTCGGTGTACAGGCCCCAGCCCTCGGCGTAGGCGTTGAACACGACGTGCCGCCGGTAGTCCGGCAGGTCGGTGAGCTCGACCGCGATGGCGAGCTGGAGGTGGTGGCCCGGAATGCCCTCGTGGTACGCCAGCGCCTCGATCTCGTGCCGGCCCCAGCGGGAGGGCGGCGAGGTGTTGACGAAGAACGTGCCGGGCCGCGAGCCGTCGTCGGCCGGTGGGTAGTAGTACGCCGCTGCGCCGTGCTCGGTCGCCTGGACGACGCAGTCGGCCTGCGGCAACCGGTCGAACCACTGCGGCATCGCCTCGCGGGCCTTGGCGAACGCGGCCTCGGACGCCGCGACGATGTCCTCGCTGCTCGTGTGGCGGCCGTCGGGGTCGGCGCGCAGGCGCTCGCGGACCGCGGCCGGGTCCTCGAGGCCGAAGACCTCGCCGCCGAGCTGCCGGTACTCCTCGTCGAGCGCCTCGATCTGGGCCAGGCCGATGTCGTGGATCTCCTGCGCGGACAGGGACGTCGTCGTGTGGTGCGCCAGGAGCGTGGCGTACGTGGCGGGCCCGTCGGGGAGGTGCACGAGGCCGACGTGCTCGTCGTCGCGGGCGTGTGGCGCCACCTCGTCGCGCAGCACGTCGCGGTACCGGGCCAGGCCGGGGCGCACGTCCTGCTCGACCGCCTCGCGCAGCGCGGCCCGCCACGCGTCGGTGTCGAGCCCCTCCGGCGCCGTGGCCGTCACGAGCAGCGGGTCGTCCTCGAGCGGGAGGGCCAGCCACTGGTCGACCTGCTCGACGACGCCCTCGACGGCGAATGCCGCGGGCGTGCGTCCGTCGGCGACGCCCTCGCGGTGCCGCTGCGCCAGGTCGTGCAGGTGCCGGCCGATGCCGCGGTACTTGTCGACCATCGCCTCGGCCACCTCGACCGTCGGCAGGGCGAGCATCGGCACCGTCACCTGCAGGTCGGACTGGATGCCGAAGACCGGGTTCGCGCTGAGCTCGGCCATGCGCGTGGCGGCGACGTCGGCCTGGCTGTCGGCGTCGAAGCCGACCATGTCGCGGGTGATGCGGTCCTGCAGCTCCAGGCCCTCGTCGGGGATGGCCCGCGCCCGCTGGGCGAACTCGCGCGCTGCCGCCACCTGCTCGTCCTCCGCGGCCCGGCTCGCGTCCTCGTACCGCCCCGCGTGGCGGTAGTCGCCGATCATGTGGGCCCACGTCGGGTTCGTGGTCATCTGCCAGGCGTCGAAGTCCTCGGCCAGCTGCCGGACCGCCTCGCCCCCGCTGGTCGCGCTCCCCGCCCCGGTCGTCCCACTCGTCGCGTCAGTCATGGTCCCGAACGTATCGGTGCGTGGCGACGCCCGACAGCCGGTTTCCGCAGCCCCGCCACGGACTTTCCAGCAGCGCCCCACCGATTGCCCCGGAGTGGGTCATGGTTCCGCCGAGCGCCTCACCGTCCCCGGCCGGCCGGGGCAGACTGTCCGGGTGACGACCACCGCCCCCGGCCGGCTGCGCGCCGACCCGGACTTCCGCCGCTACTGGACGGCGCGCCTCACCTCGCTGACCGGGTCGCTCGTCACGGCCGTCGCCATGCCCGTGCTCGTCTACCGGATCAGCGGCTCGCCGGGCCTCACCGCGCTCACCACCACCCTGGAGGCGCTGCCGTACCTGCTCTTCGGCCTGTTCTCGGGCGTCGTCGGCGACCGGCTCGACCGCAAGCGCGTCATGGTGGGGGCCGACCTCGCCAACGTCGTCGTCATCGGGACGGTGCCGCTCGCGTGGTGGCTGGGTCACCTCACGGTGGCCCACGTGCTCGTGGCGGGGTTCGTCGCCCAGTCGCTCTTCACCTTCTTCGACGGCGCCAACTTCGGCGCACTGCCCGTCCTGGTCGGTCGCGAGCGGGTCGGGGAGGCGAACGCCGCGATCTGGGGCGTGGGAGGCCTGCTCGACCTGTGCGTCCCCGCCGCGGTCGGCCTCGCGCTGGCGGTCCTGCACCCGGCCGACCTGCTGGTGCTGGACGCCCTCACCTTCCTCGTGTCGGCCCTGCTCGTCCGGTCGATCGGCCGCGCCCTGTCCACCGCCCGCGAGCGAGCCGCCTCGGCCGGGTTCGCGGTCGGCGCCCGGTCGGTCCTCGCCGACATCCGCGACGGCCAGCGGTTCCTGTGGCGGCACGCGGGCGTGCGGTCCAACACGGTCATCGGGGCGCTGCAGTCGCTGGCCGGCGCCGGCTTCATGGCGCTCGCCGTGCCGTGGTGCGACCGGGTGCTCGGCGTCGGAACCAGCGGGTGGCGGTTCGGCGTCGTCTTCAGCATGTGGGGCGTCGGCGGCATCCTCGCCGCCTGGCTGACGCCCCGGCTGCTGCGGCGGGTGGGGACCGCCCGGCTCACGCTGCTCGCGATCCCCGTGTCGGCCACGGCCGGCCTCGTCGTCGCGACGACGACCACGTGGCTCGTCGCGGTCATCGCGATGGTCGGCTGGGGTGTGGCATACCAGCTCGTCGTCATCAACTCCCTGACCTACCGCCAGCAGGTCACGCCGGAGCACCTGCTCAGCCGGGTCAACACCGCCGGCCGGATGCTCTCCTGGGGCATCGGCTGGACGGTCGGTGCGCTCGCCGCGGGAGGCTTGGCCAACGAGTGGGGCGTGCGCCGCGCGATGGTGAGCGTCGTCGCCGTCGGCGTGCTCGCCGCGGCATACGCCTGGCTCTCGCCGCTGCGCCGCATAGCCCACGAGCGTGAAGCGGCGCCCACCACCTGAGCAGGTCCCGCGGGCGAACCGAACCGGCGCCGGAACCCGGCCGCGGTGGGGCTAGAGGTACTGGCCGGTCGGGCCGCTCTCGCGGTGCTCGGGACCACCCGGCGCCAGACCCGGGCCACCCGGCATCCCGGGGGCGCCCTCCATCGGCCCCTGGCCGGGCGGGAGCGCGCGCCGCATCTGCGCGAGCTGCTGCTGCGCCGCCATCTGCTGGGCGAACAGCGCGGTCTGGATGCCGTGGAAGAGGCCCTCCAGCCAGCCGACCAGCTGGGCCTGCGCGATCCGCAGCTCGGCGTCCGTCGGGGCCTCGTCCTCCTTGAAGGGCAGGGCGATCCGCTCGAGCTCCTCGATGAGCTCGGGCGCCAGGCCGTCCTCGAGCTCCTTGATCGAGCGCCGGTGGATCTCCGCGAGCCGCGCGCGCCCCGCCTCGTCGAGCGGCGCGTTGCGCACCTCCTCGAGCAGCTGCTTGATCATCGAGCCGATCCGCATGACCTTGGCCGGCTGCTCGACGAGGTCGGCGGGGTTGGTCGGCCCGTCCCCGCTCTCCTCGTGGTGGGAGACGCCCATGCCGTCCTGGGTCACGACGACCACCCGGTGCGGGTCGCGGTCGCCCTCGGCGTCGGGGCTGGTCTGGCCTTCCGGTCGCGGCTGCTCGCTCATGCGTCCCATCCTGCCTCAGCCGGGCGGGGCGGGCTGGAGGAGCCAGACCGTGATCGTGCGGTGCGCCGCCCGCTGCCGGTATGCCGGGTAGCCGGCGTAGAGCGCGCCGGCCGTGGTCCAGACCTGCTCGGCCTCCTCGCCGTCGAGCGCCCGGGCCGTGACGGCGACCGACCGCTCGCGGTAGCCGACCGCGGCGGTCGCACCGGCCCGCAGGTTGTGCACCCAGCCCGGCGTGCGCTCCCCGCCGAAGTTCGACCCGATGACCGCGACGTCCTCCCCGCACGGGACGGCGAGGAGGTGGCTGTGGCGCTCCCGGCCGGTGCGGGCGCCCCGCGTGGTGAGCACGACGGTCGGCAACCCGGCAAGGACCTCGGTGGCCGTGCGCCCCCTCGTCACCCGGCGCACGGCGGTGTCGAGCGGGGCCGCGACCCGGCTCGCGACGCGGGCGCCTGCTGTGCTGGCCGCCACGGCCTGCAGGGCCCGTCGCGCCCGGCTCGTGCGGACCGGCGGAAGGTCGAGGTCCGCCCACAGTCCCATGGCGAGAGGGTCAGCCGGCGAGGAGGACGGCGGCCAGCGCCAGGGCGCCCGGCAGGGCCTGCACGAGCAGGATGCGCCGGCTCGCGGTGGCCGCGCCGTACAGCCCGGCCACGACGACGCAGAGCAGGAAGAAGACGGCGAACCCGAAGCGCAGGTGCTCCGGCCCCACGAGGCTCCAGACGAGCCCGGCCGCGAGGAAGCCGTTGTAGAGGCCCTGGTTGCCCGCCAGCGTGCGGGTCGCCTCGGCGAACTCGGGCGTGAGGCCGAACGCCGCACGACCGCGCGGGGTCGTCCACAGCGCCATCTCCAGCACCACGATGTAGACGTGGACCAGGGCCACGAGGGTCACCAGCACGGTGGCGAGCACGCTCATGCCGCTCAGCGTGGCACGGCGTCGGCCGCGAGGGAGCAGTTCCCGACCGGCTCGCCGACGCCGTCGCCCGGTGCGGCCGGCACCGCCGGGGCGTGGCCGGCCCGGTCGAACCGGCGCAGCACGACCCGCGCCACGAGCGCGACGAGCAGGGCGGTGGCCGTGGCGGTCACGGCCACGGCGAACGCCGCCCGGTGGCCGGAGTCGTCGGCCAGCCGGCCGGCGACCGCGGAGCCCAGCGCGTAGCCCAGGCCCGTCGAGGCGGCCAGCAGGGTCATCGCCGAGCCCACCCGGGTCGGCGGCGCCACGCGCTCACCGAGGGTGAAGGTCGTGATCATGTAGGGCGCGACGACGAAGCCGAGCAGCAGCACGACCGCCACGAGCGAGCCGAGCGACCCCACGAGCAGCAGCGGGAGGGACAGCACCAGCAGCCCGCCGGCGGCGACGAGCAGGCGCGTCGTCAGGGCCACCCGCTCGGGCACCGCCGCGAGCGCGACGCCGGCCGCGACGCTCCCGACGCCCAGCAGGGCGTGCACGAGTCCGGCGCTGCCGGGGTGGCCGGCGCTGGTCGCGAGGACGGCCGTGCCGGTCTGCACCGAGCCGAAGACGGTGCCGATGAGGAGCTGGGCGAGCAGCAGGACGCCGAGCGGGACGGTCCACAGGCGGGTCCGCGCACCGGCCACGGACCGGACCGCGTGGGTGAGCCGGGCGGAGTCGTGCAGCGCGAACGCCGTCCCGAACACGAGCAGCAGCGCCGCCGCCAGCACGAGCCCGGCACCGGGCGCGGCGACCGACACGAGCACGCCCAGGAGCGCCGGGCCGAGGACGAAGGACGCCTCGTCGGCCGCGCCCTCGTAGGAGAACGCCGTGGAGACCAGCCGGGGCTGGAGCGGTCCCTGTCCGGCGGTCAGCGGCCGCCACCGCACCCGGGCCATGGGCCCGACCTGGGGCAGGAAGGCACCGGCGACGCCGGCCGCCGTGACGAGGACGGCCGCGGGTCGTCCGTCCGCGGCCAGGGCCACCAGGGCCAGCAGGCCAAGGCCCGCGACCACGGACTGCACGAGCAGGACGGGCCGCTGGCCGACCCGGTCGGCGACGGCGGCGGCCAGCGGCGAGGCGACCGCGCTTACGACGGCGAGGGTGCCGGCGGCCAGGCCGCCCGCGGCATACGAGCCGGTCGTGTGGGACACGAGCAGGAGGGCGCCCATCTGGCTCATGGCCAGCGGCAGGCGCGCGAGGAAGGTGGTGACGACGTACGCGGGACCGGCCACCGAGAACAGGCGGCGGTAGGAGGCGATGGGTGACACGGGTTCTCGTTCTGTGCGGGGCGAGGGCACGCCGAAACGGGCGTGCGCCGCACCCGCCTCCAAGACGCACAGGAACCCTTTGCTGCCCCCAAGGATACCCGCCGCCAGGGCACGGACGGATCGCTCGTCTGCGCACAGACCCCCGTCCCACTCCGCAGGGACCCGCTCACTGCGCAGTGGGACGGGGGTCTGCACAGAGGAACGGGGCGAGCTCCGGGCGGGAGGCCTGAGCGGGCCGGCGGGTCAGCGGGAGGGCGTGCGGTATGCCGGGCGCGGACGGCGAGCGGGGACGCGGGGGCCTGCGGCCGGTGGCGTCAGGGGGTGAGCAGGATCTTGCCGACGTGGCCGCTGGACTCGAGCTCCCGGTGGGCGGCGGCCGCGTCGGCGAGCGGGTACCGGCCGTGGACGACCGGGCGCACCCGCCCGGCCTCGACGAGCGGCCAGACGTGCTCGCGCACGGCGGCCACGATCGTGGCCTTCTCGGCCGCCGGCCGCGCGCGCAGGGAGGTGGCGATGACGGCGGCCCGCTTGGCCAGGAGCTTCCCGAGGTCGAGCTCGGCCGTGCGGCCGCCCTGCAGGCCGATGACGACGAGCCGGCCGTTGGGTGCGAGGACGTCGACGTTGCGCGCCAGGTACTTCGCGCCCATGTTGTCGAGCACGACGTCCGCCCCTGCCCCGCCGGTCGCGGCCCGCACCCGCTCGACGAAGCCCTCCTCGCGGTAGTTGACGAGGACCTCGGCGCCCAGCGCGCGGCAGGCCTCGAGCTTCTCGGCCGACCCGGCGGTGACCGCGACGTGCGCGCCGACCTCGCGCGCGAGCTGGATGGCCATGGTGCCGATGCCGGAGGAACCCCCGTGGACCAGCAGGGTCTGCCCGGGAAGGAGGTTGGCCGTCATGAAGACGTTGGACCAGACCGTGCTCACGACCTCCGGCAGGGCCGCGGCGTCCTCGAGCGACACCCCCGCGGGGACCGGCAGCAGCTGGCCGGCCGGGACGCAGACCAGCTCGGCGTAGCCGCCACCGGACAGCAGCGCGCAGACCTCGTCGCCGACGGCCCAGCCCTCGACGCCCTCGCCGACGGCGTCGACCGTGCCGCTGACCTCCAGGCCCGGGTACTCCGGGGCGCCGGGCGGCGGCGGGTAGTGGCCCATCCGCTGCATGACGTCGGCGCGGTTGACGCCCGCGGCCGCGACCCGCACCCGGACCTCGCCCGCCGCGGGCTGGGGGTCGGGCACCTCGTCGAGGACGAGGGCGTCGGCGTCTCCGGGCTGGGGGATGGTGATGGCCTTCACGGCTCGAGCCTATGGCGTGCCCGCTCGAGGTCGTCCGGGGTGTCGACGTCCAGCGCGGCCGGGTCGGCGACCTCGACCGCCTCGACCCGCAGGCGGTCGAGCAGCCGCATGAGCGGGGACCCAGCGGCCGGCGTCGGGACCGCCGCGCGCAGGGAGTCGACCCGGTATGCCGCGAGCAGCGGCTGCACCCGCCCGCCGGTGTCGCGCGCGGCCACCACCTCGCAGGCGTCGCCCTCCCCGGGCTCGCGACCCGCCACGAGGCGCCCTGCGAGGTCGGCCGCCGCCGGCCCGGCATACGGCATGTCGCCGCCGAGGGCGACGAGGACGGGCGTGTCGACGCGGGGGAGGGCGGCGGCGAGCGCGGCGACGGGCCCGCCGCCGGGCGGGTCCTCGCGCAGCCAGGTGACCTCGCGCGCCGTCGGGCGGCGCTCGCCGACGCACAGCACCGGCCAGTCGGCCGGGATGCCGTCGAGCAGGCGGTCGAGGACGCTGGCGCCCCCGAGGTCGGCGCGGGTCTTGTCCCCGCGGAAGCGCCGTCCCGTGCCGCCGCACAGCACGACGGCGGTCACGGGGGTGTCGGGCACCCGGCCATTGTGGGGTCAGCCGGCGGCGGTCGGCAGCCTGGGCGGGCAGGTGGACGTCGCGAGGTACTCGAAGTGCCACCACTCGTTGTCGTACGTGCGGCAGATCCCGTAGGCCGGTCCGTGCACCTCGAGCCACACGGCGACGGCCTGCGGGTGGACGTCGACGGCGTACCCCTTGACGTGGGCGGAGCGGCCGGGCGACAGGACCCACTTGCCTGCCTCGGCCGCCGACCCGTAGGTGGCGACGGCCCGGTCGAACAGGACCTGCTGGTAGGCGCGGCTGCGCCAGGCCGAGCGGATCTGCGGGCTCAGGCCCTGCGCCCGGGCCGCTGCGAACGCGCGCTCGAACGCGTGGGCCGCCGACGGCTGCATGTTCGTCGTCCCCGGGACCGGCGCGGTCAGGGCGATGCTGACGGCGGGTGCCGGGATGCGGTCGGTGACGACGGGGGCGAATGCCGTGGTGCCGGCGGGCCGGTGCGCCTGCGTCCCGGCGCCCCGGGTGGGCGTGCCGGCCGTCGAGGTGGTGCGTGGCCGCGGGGTCGTCGGTGCCGCGCCGGCGGGCGGGGTCGTCCCGCCGGGCGTCCGCGCAGCGAGGCCACCTCGTGCGCCGGCCGCGACCGCCGGGGCCGGTGCCCGACCGGTCGTCGCGGCGTCCCGGCTCCACGCGGCATACCCGGCGGCTCCGCCGGCCACGAGGAGGGCCACGGCCGCGGCGGCAGCCCTGCGCACCACTCGCCGTCGCCGGCGTCCCGCCGACTGGTGTGTCGTCGTCATGGTCCCCCCTCGGTCCCGCAGGCCAGTGTGGCAGGACCCGGGTCGACCGTGGAGCTAGCGTCTTTGAGCGGTTGCAGCGGCCCGGACCGCTGCAGTCGCTCAAGGACCGCGGGCGGCGGCGGGTGGCTTCCAGCGGCGGCTGGTGTCGGTGCGGCTGTCGCCGATGGAGTCAGCGAGCTCCGCGGATGCGGGCCGTCAGCGCGGCCGCGGTGCGGGTCACGGCCGCGACGAGGCGCTCCTGCTCGGCCGCGTCGACCTCGTCCCGGGGGAAGGTGACCGCGATCCCCGCGACCGGGTGGCCGGTGTGGTCCAGGACGGCCCGCGCCACCGACGCGAGGCCGGGGCTCACCGAACCGTCCTCTGTGGCGTACCCGCGGGCGCGCACGGCGGTGAGCTCCCGCCGCAGCTCGGTGACGCTCGCGGGCCCCCGCCCGTCGCGCTGGACCAGCGTGTCGCGGTGCGGGAAGAGCGCCCGCACCTGCGCGGCGGGCAGCTCGGCCAGCATGGCCAGGCCGCTCGCCGTGAGGGTGGCCGGCAGCCGCACGCCGACATCGGTGACGAGCAGGGGCCGGCCCGGTGCGCGCTCCTCGATGACGTAGAGGACGTCGCGGCCGTGGAGCACCGCCAGGTGGGCGTTGTGGGTCGTGGCGTCCACGAGCCGGCCGAGGAGCGGGCGGGCGATGCGCTGCAGCGGTGCCTGGCGCTGGTAGGCCGAGCCCAGCTCGAAGGCCGCGACGCCCAGGCCGTAGCGGCGGTCCTCGGGCAGGTGGGTGACGAAGCCGGCGTCCCGCAGCACCGCCAGCAGGTGGTAGGTCGTCGAGCGCGGGAGGCCGAGGTCGCGGGCGATGGCCCCTGCGGGCAGGGGCTCGGTGTGCCGGGCCAGCAGGGTGAGGACGTCGAGGGCGTGCCGGGCGGCGGGGGCGTTGGCGGAGGACGCGGCGCGTCCCGTGGGGCCAGCCAGCCCGGGGCCGGCCAGCCCGGGGCCGGCCAGCTCGGGGCCGGCCGGCTCGCGGTCCTGCGCCTCAGGCACGGCGGTAGCGCCGTTCGGGACGGCCGGTGCTGCCGTAGCGGAGGGTGACCTCCGCCCGCCCGGTGCTGACGAAGTACTCCAGGTAGCGCCGGGCGCTCACCCGGGAGATGCCGACCGCCTCGGCGGCCTCGGTCGCCGACAGGGTGCCGTCGGCGGTCCGCAGCGCGTCGGCGACGACGGCCACGGTCTCCGGGCTGAGGCCCTTGGGCAGCACGGTCGAACCCGAGCCGGCGCGGGCGAGGACCCGGTCGATCTCGGCCTGGCCGTCGACCTGGTCGGCGTCGCCGCGCAGGAGCTGGCGCTGCGCGGCATACCGCTCGAGGCGCTCGCGCAGGTCCTGGAAGCCGAACGGCTTGAGCACGTAGTCGACCACGCCGCGCTGGATCGCCCCGCGCACGGCGTCGAGCTCGCGGGCCGCGGTGATGACGATGACGTCGCAGTCGCGGCCAGCGCGGCGCAGCTCGCCGAGGACGTCGAGGCCGAACCGGTCGGGCAGGTACATGTCGAGCAGCACGAGGTCCGGCTGGTGCTCGGTGACCTGGGCGAGGGCGTCCGCGGCGGTGTGTGCGACGCCGACCACCTCGAACCCCTCGACCTTCTCGACGAAGCCCGTGTGCACCCGCGCCACCATGAAGTCGTCGTCGACGATGAGGACGCGTATGCCGTTCCCGGCCACCGCGCCGTCGGCCCGGGTGGGCGTCGGGCCGCTCACCGGGCCACCGCCTCGGGGACCGGGGTGACCGTGAGGTGGGCGGTGAAGACGGCGCCGTCGGCGGTGTTGTGGAACTCCGCCTCACCGCCGCGCCGGCGGCACACCAGCCGGGTGAGCGCGAGGCCGATCCCGTGCTCGCCCTCGCCGTCGGTCTTGCTCGTGACACCCTGGTCGAAGACGGAGTCGGCGACGTCGTCCGCGACGCCGGGACCCGAGTCGCGCACGGTGATCCGCACCGTCGTGCTGTCGTGCGCGATGCCGACCTCGACCCACGAGCCGGTGCTGCCGGCGGCGGCGTCGATCGCGTTGTCGACGAGGTTGCCGACGACGGTGGCCACGTCGGCGGAGTCCTCGGTGTCGAGCCGGTCGAGCGAGGTGTCGTCGCTGATCCGCAGGTCGACGCGCCGCTCGGCCGCGATCGACGCCTTGGCCATGAGGAGCACCCCGACGGCGGGGTCGCGGACCCGGCTGTTGACCGACAGGTCGAGGGAGTGGCGGCGCTCGCTGACGGCGTCCACGTAGCGCACCACCTCGTCGTACTCGCCGATCTGGATGAGGCCGCTGATCGTGTGCAGCTGGTTGGCGAACTCGTGCCGCTGGGCCCGCAGCAGCTGGGTGCTGCTGCGGAACGACCCGAGCTCGCGCTCGAGCGCGGCCAGGGCGGTCCGGTCGCGCAGCGTGGTGACGGTGCCCAGGTGGCGGCCGTCCTTGTCGACGCTCATCCGGTTCATGACCAGGACCCGGCCGCGCCGGACGACGACCTCGTCGGTGGCCTCGCCGTCACCGGTGAGCACCGACAGCAGGCGGCCGGTGATCCGCAGGTCGGCGAGGCTCAGCCCGGTCGCGTGCTCGGGCAGGTCGAGCAGCCGGCGCGCGACGTCGTTGACGAGCGTGATGCGTCCCTGCGGGTCGAGCGCGACCACGCCCTCGGCGATGCCGTAGAGCAGGGCCTCGCGGTGCTCCACGAGTCCGGTGATCTCCTCGGGCTCCATGCCCAGGGTCTGCCGCTTGATGCGCTCCGCCAGCAGCCAGGACCCGACGAGCCCCACGATGAGCGCAGTCCCGAGGTAGGTGAGCAGGTACGACGACGCGCCTCGCAGGCGCTGCCACGCCGACGGGAACGCCTCGGTGATCATGACGGTGCCGAGGTGCTCGCCGACGTGCTTGTCCGCCACGCTGAAGACCGGGACCTGGCTCACGATCTGCCGCTGCCCGAACAGCTCGAGCGTCCCCGACCAGCTCGCCCCGTCGGCAACGGCCTTGCGCGGCAACGGGATCCGACCGCCCTCCAGCGACGGGTCGGTCGAGGTGCGGACGTCCTCGTCGGCGTCGGCGAAGGTCACCGACGTCACCCGGGACTGCGTCACGACCGACTGCCCCAGCGTGGCCAGGCCGGTGCGGGTCGAGGGTGTGGCGAGGTTGGACCGGACGAGGGGGTTGCCCCCGAGCTGCTCGGCCAGCGCGCTGACCCGCCGGCCCTCGACCCCGCGGAACGTCGCCTCGGACTGCGCGAGGGACACTGCACCGACGAGCACGAGCACCACGACGACCACCGCCAGCTGCAGGACGAGCAGCTGGCCGGCCAGGGTGGGCCGCCGGCGCCGGCGTACGAACACTATGAACTCAACCTTCACTGCTGACAGAAGGGGGACGGGCCGGGGAGGTGGCCGCCACGATCATGGCGCTCGCCTCCCCGCGAGCGGAAGTCTCCCCCCTGAACGTCCTGCACGACGAAAGGTCTCAACGATGAGAGCCCGTCCCACGACCGCCCTCGCGGCAGCCACCGCCGTGGCCGCCCTGCTGCTCAGCGCCTGTGGCGCCACGGCCGCCAAGGGGACCGCGTCGTCCTCGGCCGACGGCGGCAAGCCCGCGACCGGCCTGCAGCTCATGGTCCCGAACAGCCCCGGTGGTGGCTACGACACGACCGCCCGCACCGCGGCCAAGGTCCTCGAGGCGCAGAAGATCACCGGCTCCGTCCAGGTGTTCAACCTGCCCGGTGCCGGTGGCACCGTCGGCCTGCAGCGCGTCGTCAACGAGAAGGGCAACGGCAAGCTCGCCATGCAGATGGGGCTGGGCGTCGTCGGCGCGGCATACACCCAGAAGTCGAAGGCGACCCTCGCGGAGACCACGCCGATCGCCAAGCTGATCGAGGAGGCCGGTGCGATCGTCGTGCCCAAGGACTCCCCGTACAAGGACATCAACCAGCTCGTCGCCGCGTGGAAGGCCGACCCGAAGAAGGTCGCCGTGGGCGGTGGCTCCTCCCCGGGTGGCCCCGACCACCTGCTGCCGATGCAGCTCGCGAAGGCCGTCGGCATCGACCCCAAGCAGGTCAGCTACGTCTCCTACGACGGCGGCGGCGAGCTCCTCCCGGCGCTGCTCGGCAACAAGATCGCCTTCGGCGCCAGCGGCTTCGGCGAGTTCCTCGACCAGGTCGAGGCCGGCGACGTGCGTGTCCTGGCGGTGACCAGCGAGCAGCCGATCGAGGCGCTCAAGGACGTGAAGACCCTCAAGGAGCAGGGCATCGACCTGGTCTTCACCAACTGGCGCGGCATCGTGGCGCCCCCCGGGATCTCGGACGCCGACAAGAAGGCCTGGACCGACGCCCTGACGAAGATGCACGACACCCAGGCGTGGAAGGACGAGGAGAAGAAGCGCGGCTGGACCGACGCGTTCCAGACCGGTGACGAGTTCAGCACCTTCATGAAGGAGCAGGACACGCAGGTCGCCGAGATCCTCAAGCAGCTCGGCCTGGCATGACCCAGCCCACCTCGGGCCGCCCGCAGGTCAAGGACCGCGCACAGTACGGACTGTGCGCGGGCCTTGCCCTGCTCGGCGCCTACGTCCTGTTCGACGCCAGCCGCATCGGCCACGTCTCCAGCAGCAACGACCCGGTCGGGCCCAAGCCCATGCCGATCCTGCTCGGGGTGCTGCTCCTCGTCGTCGCCGTCTTCTACGCCATCGACGTCGCCCGCGGCGGCGCCGGCGAGGCGGAGGAGGGCGAGGACGTCGACCTCTCCACGAGCGTCGACTGGCGCACGATCGGCCTGCTCGTCGCGGCCTTCGCGGTCAACGCCCTGCTCATCGAGCCGCTCGGCTGGGTGATCAGCGGGGCCCTGCTCTTCTGGGGCTCGGCGTTCGCGCTCGGCAACCGCCACCACGTCCGTGGCCTCGCGGCCGGGGTGGCCCTGTCCCTCGTCACCTTCTACGCGTTCGCCATCGGGCTCGGGGTCAACCTGCCCGCCGGCATCCTCCAGGGAATCCTCTGATGGACAACCTCCTGAGCCTCCTCGGGGGCTTCGGCGACGTGCTGTCGCCGATGAACCTCCTCATCGCGCTGCTCGGCGTGACCGTCGGCACCGCCGTCGGCGTCCTGCCGGGCATCGGGCCGGCCATGACGGTCGCCCTGCTCCTGCCGATCACCTACGGCCTGCAGCCCGTCGAGGGCCTGATCCTGTTCGCCGGCATCTTCTACGGCGGCATGTACGGCGGGTCGACGACCTCGATCCTGCTCAACACCCCGGGTGAGTCGGCGTCGGTGGTCACGGCCATCGAGGGCAACAAGATGGCCAAGGCCGGCCGCGCCGCCCAGGCGCTGGCGACCTCGGCCATCGGGTCCTTCATCGCCGGCACCATCGGCACCCTCGGGATCGTCTTCCTCATGCCGCAGGTGGCGAAGTTCGCGATCAGCCTCGGCGCGCCCGAGTACCTCGCGATCATCCTGCTCACCTTCACGGGGGTCACCGCCGTCCTCGGCGCCTCGCGCGTGCGTGGCCTGGCCTCGCTCCTGGTGGGCCTGACCATCGGCGTCGTCGGGATCGACTTCGTCACCGGCCAGCAGCGCCTCACCGGCGGCCTGCCGCAGCTCGCCGACGGCATCGACGTCGTCGTGGTGGCGGTCGGCATCTTCGCGGTCGGCGAGGCCCTGTGGGTCGCCGCCCACCTGCGGCGCAAGGCCGGCGAGGTCATCCCGGTCGGGCGGCCGTGGATGGGTCGCAGCGACTGGTCCCGCTCGTGGAAGCCGTGGCTGCGCGGCACCCTCCTCGGCTTCCCCTTCGGGGCGATGCCGGCCGGTGGCGCGGAGATCCCGACGCTGCTGTCCTACACGGCCGAGAAGAAGCTCTCGAAGCACCCCGAGGAGTTCGGCAAGGGCGCCATCGAGGGTGTCGCCGGGCCGGAGGCGGCCAACAACGCCTCTGCCGCAGGGACGCTCGTGCCGATGCTCGCCCTCGGCCTGCCGACCAACGCGACCGCCGCGATCATGCTCGCCGCCCTCCAGGGCTGGGGCATCGAGCCGGGACCGCTCCTGCTCACCAAGGAGCCGGCGCTGGTGTGGGCGCTCATCGCCAGCCTGTTCATCGGCAACACGATGCTGCTGCTGCTCAACCTGCCCCTCGCCCCGGCGTGGGCCAAGCTGCTGCAGATCCCGCGGCCCTACCTCTACGCGGGCATCCTGTTCTTCGCGTCCATGGGTGCGTATGCCGTGAACAGCCAGCCGTTCGACCTGTGGCTGCTGCTTGTGCTGGGCCTGCTCGGGTTCGCCATGCGGCGGTTCGGGCTGCCGGTGCTGCCGCTCATCGTGGGCGTCATCCTCGGTCCCCTCGTCGAGCGCAAGGGTCGGCAGTCGCTCCAGCTCACGGGTGGGGACATCTCGGGACTGGTCGGCGGTCCGGTGGCCTGGGTCTGCTACGTGCTGATCGTGGTCGCCCTCGCGTGGCCGCTGATCGGCGGTCTGCTGCGGCGTGGCCGTGGCGGCGGCGGCGGTGACCGTCCCGGTGGTGGGGACGGCAGCGGCGACGGCTCGGCACACGCCGACCTCGACGCGACGGGCCCGCAGGAGCGGCCGGTCGACGCACGGGCCGCGGTCGCGCAGTCCGGTCGTGGTGGCAGCGAACCCGGCTGGGCCGGCTGAGGAGGAACGATGACGGTGCTCACGGGGTACGTCCCCAACGCGTTCGGCGAAGCGGCGCTCTCGCACGCCGCGCAGGAGGCCCGCCGGCGGCACGAGCCGCTGCTCGTGGTCAACATGTCCCGCGACGACGTGCTCGCCGACGCCCACCGGGCGCCCGACGACCAGCTCGCGCGGGTCGGCCGCGACCTGGCCGAGCTCGGCCTCGACGCCAGCGTGCGCCGGGTCGAGGAGGGCAGCGACCCCGCCGAGGCGTTGCTCGCCGTGGCTCGGGAGGTCGACGCCTCGGTGCTCGTCATCGGGCTGCGGCACCGCACCCCGGTCGGCAAGCTCATCCTCGGGTCGACGGCGCAGCGCGTCCTCCTCGACGCCCCCTGCCCGGTCCTGGCGGTCAAGCCCGGCTGACCCGCGGCACACGGTCCCGCCCGCGCCCACACCAGCTCGCGCCCGCACCGGCCCGCTCCCACACAGGCGCGCAGGTGCGAGGTCAGTCGCCGTCGACCGGGTCGGGTCCAGCCGGACCCGACCCGGTCGGCCGCGCGCGTCCGGCCGCGCGCCGGCGCAGGCCGACCTGCCGGACGACCTCGGGCACGCTCGCGACGGTCCCGAGGGCCAGGGCCACCACCGTGACGTACCGGGGGTCGTCGCGGCTGAGCGTCCAGGCGATGCCGGAGACGAACACCAGCACGAGCAGGACGCGCCCGGCGAGCCGCCACGCGGGCTCCGGCGTGCGGTCGGGTGCAGAGGGCAGCTGGCCGGAACCGTGGTCGTCGGCGGCCGCCTCGAGCAGCGTGCGGCGCTCGAGCACCCGGGCCCGGTCGGAGTCGAGCTCGCCCGCCCCGCGGTATGGGAACCCGGACGGCACGGGCAGCCCGAGCACGGTGGCCAGCGACTGCCAACCGTCCTCGGGCGATGCGGGGGAGCGCAGCACGAGGAGCAGTGGTTGCGGGTCGACCCCGAGCCACCGCTCGAGCTCGGCCGCCGTCGAGCGGGACGCCTCCGCGTCCAGGCCGTTGACCCTCCCCGCGGTCCAGCCCACGGTGGCCCGTCGCCGGCCCCGCGCCCACAGCTGCAGCGCACTGCGCCACTCCCCGACAACGAGGAGCAGCCCCGGCCCGACCTTGCTGACCTCCTCCGCGACCCGCTCGAGCGCCGCCTGGTCGTCCGAGCCGACGTCGACGAGGGTCCACCCCGGTGTGGTCGCGGGTGCGATCCGCACGGTCGACAGGGCCCAGACGGCCCGGCGCTCGAGGTCCGCGGGTGCGGCCCGGACCATGAGCACCATCGCGGTCACGCCCCACCACCGCAGGTGCCGTGACCGGACCTGCCGTGCACCGTCATGTCGTGCGACCGGTCGTGCGCGGTAGCCGGCCGCCCTCGCCCGCCGTCCTCACCCGGTGGCCTTCTTGGTGACCACGTGCCGCCGGTAGGTGAGGAACTCCTCTCGGGCGTCGCCCCAGTAGCCCCAGGGGAACTCGGTCGCGTGCGGTCCGACCGCGACGAGCTGGTCGTAGGCCTCGTCGAACCGGTGGAGGTGGAACAGCACCCGGACCAGAAGGTTGCGGGTCTGCGCCGTGAGGTGGTGGCCGGCGTCGGCGTTCGCCTCGACGTACGCCTGTCCGCGACGGACGGCGTCCTCGACCCGCGCGGGGTCCTGGGTCAGCGCGGTCGACGGGTCCTCGGCGAGGTGCTCGAGGACGGCGTCGAGCGGCAGCTCCTGGATGCGCGCGTCGGCGGGCGCACCGTCGACCGCCTCGTGCACGAACGCGTACATCTGCTCGTGCGAGCCGAACCACTTCTTCGCCAGGAACTGCATCGCCTGCGACGTGCCCTCGTAGTGGTACCGGTCGACCTCCCACAACGTCTCGACGTAGCCCCGCAGGACGTCGGCCGGCGCCTCGAGCCCGCGGGCGTGGACGATCGCGAGGGCCCACGGCTCCGGGTCGCCCGGCGAGAGGTCCACCGCCCGCTGGATCTGCGCGGTCGCGTCGGCCAGCGTCGTGTGGAAGGCCTCGAACTGCTCTTGGGTGACGTCCTTGGCGCGCGCGTGACTGCGCTGCTCCCAGGCCTGCAGGACCAGGAGCCGGGAGGCGACGACCGCCAGGTCGGGGTCGTCGGGCGCCTCGGCCCGCCAGGCCTCCAGCCACTGCGGCGCCTGCAGGGACGCCTGGCCGAGCGTGGCGACCAGGTGGCTGCGGTCGCCCCAGGCCCGGTTCTGCCGGGTCCAGGCGAGCAGCTCGGCGGCCGGGGCGTGCTCGCCGCGCAGGGCGGCCTCGACGGCCGGGAGCGCGAAGTCGGCGGGTGCGTCCACCACCACCGCGTCGTCCGGTGCCAGCTGGGCCGTCAACCCCGGTCCGTCCCTCATGGCCTTGCGGGCGTCGTTGAGCTTCTTGAACACCGGTTCCCCCTCCGTTGCGGTGGGCGCAACCTACAGGGCGCCGGCGCCGATGACGAGGGGTCGGCGACGGCATCCTGCCCGGCCCGGGCCAGCCCGGGCCGTGGGGCGCCCCCCGTCCGGCGCCGTCGGACGGTCTGGGATCCGAGACAGTATGCCGCCGCCGTGGCTGTGCGCCGCCGCCCCGCTCCGCTGCAATGGAGGACATGACCACCACGTCCCCCTCCGTCGCGACGGTGACCGTCGGCACGGGCCCGGTGTCCTTCGACGACGTCGTCGCCGTCGCCCGCCACGACGCGCGGGTCGAGCTCGACACCGCAGCCCTCGCGGAGGTCCGGCGGACCCGCGCCGTGATCGAGGCGCTGGCCGACGACGCCCAGCCGCACTACGGCGTCTCGACCGGGTTCGGCGCCCTGGCCACCCGGCACATCCCGGTCGAGCTGCGCGCGCAGCTGCAGCGCTCGCTGGTCCGCTCGCACGCCGCCGGGTCCGGCCCGGAGGTCGAGCGCGAGGTCGTGCGCGCCCTGATTCTGCTGCGCATCTCCACACTGGCCACGGGCCGCACCGGCATCCGCGAGGAGACCCTGTCGACGTACGTCGCGATGCTCAACGCCGGCATCACCCCGGTGGTGCACGAGTACGGCTCGCTCGGCTGCTCCGGCGACCTGGCGCCGCTCTCGCACTGCGCGCTCGCCCTCATGGGCGAGGGCGTCGTCCGGGACGCCGCAGGGCAGCGGATGCCCACGGCCGAGGCCTTCGCCGCCGCCGGGATCACCCCGGTCGACCTGCGCGAGAAGGAGGGCCTGGCCCTCATCAACGGCACCGACGGCATGCTCGGTCAGCTCGTCCTCGCCATCACCGACCTGCGCAGGCTGCTCACCGTCGCCGACCTCACGGCCGCCATGAGCGTCGAGGGCCAGCTCGGCACCGACGACGTCTTCGCCGCCGACCTGCACGCCCTGCGCCCCCAGCCGGGCCAGGCGCGCTCCGCTGCGAACCTGCGGAAGCTGTTGCAGGACAGCCCGATCCGCGACAGCCACCGCGACCCCGAGGCGTGCACCCGGGTCCAGGACGCGTACTCGCTGCGCTGCTCGCCGCAGGTCGCAGGGGCGGTGCGCGACACGGTGGAGTATGCCGCGACGGTCGCCGGCTTCGAGCTGGCGTCAGCCGTCGACAACCCGGTCGTCACTCCTGACGGAAGGGTCGAGTCCAACGGCAACTTCCACGGGGCGCCGGTCGCCTACGTGCTCGACTTCCTCGCCATCGTCGCCGCCGACCTCGCCTCGATCAGCGAGCGGCGCACCGACCGGTTCCTCGACGTGGCGCGCAACCACGGGCTGCACGCGTTCCTCGCCGACGACCCGGGCGTCGACAGCGGCCACATGATCGCGCAGTACACCCAGGCCGCGATCGTCTCCGAGCTCAAGCGCCTCGCGGCCCCGGCCTCGGTCGACTCGATCCCGTCGAGCGCGATGCAGGAGGACCACGTCTCGATGGGGTGGTCGGCGGCCCGCAAGCTGCGCCGCTCGGTCGACGGCCTCACCAGGGTGCTCGCGATCGAACTGCTCACCGCTGCCCGCGCCCTCGACCTGCGCGCCCCGCTGCAGCCGGCTCCCGCGACGGCCGCGGTCGTCCGCGCCCTGCGCGAGGCGGGCGCCCAGGGGCCGGGCACCGACCGGTTCCTCGCCCCCGAGATCGAGGTCGCCGTGCAGCTCGTCGCGAGCGGCGCCGCCGTCGCCGCGGCCGAGTCGGTCACGGGCCCCCTCGACTGACGCCCCCGGCACACCCGACCACCCCAACTGTCCCGGCCACCCGAGCGACCCAGGTCCTTGAGCGTTCCCCGCGGTCCTGACCGCCGAGATCGCGCAAAGACCCCGCACGACAGACGAAGGAGAACCACCATGGAAGGCGCCCGCCCCGTCCGCGCACCGCGCGGCACCGCCCTCACGCACGCCACCCACTGGGGGGCCGAGGCCCCGCTGCGGATGCTCATGAACAACCTCGACCCCGAGGTGGCCGAGCGGCCGGACGACCTCGTCGTCTACGGCGGCACCGGCCGTGCCGCGCGGGACTGGAAGTCCTTCGACGCCATGGTCCGCACGCTGTCGACGCTCAAGCAGGACGAGACCATGCTCGTCCAGAGCGGCAAGCCGGTCGGGGTCATGCAGACCCACGAGTGGGCGCCGCGCGTGCTCATCGCCAACTCCAACCTGGTCGGCGACTGGGCCACCTGGCCCGAGTTCCGGCGGCTCGAGCACCTGGGGCTGACGATGTACGGCCAGATGACCGCCGGGTCGTGGATCTACATCGGCACCCAGGGCATCGTGCAGGGCACCTACGAGACCTTCGCCGCGGTCGCCGAGAAGAAGTTCGGTGGCACCCTCGCCGGCACCCTCACGCTCACCGGTGGCTGCGGCGGCATGGGCGGCGCCCAGCCGCTCGCCGTCACCCTCAACGGCGGGGCCTGCCTCATCGTCGACGTCGACCCGGCCCGCCTGCACCGCCGGGTCGAGCACCGCTACCTCGACGAGGTGGCCGACGACCTCGACGACGCCGTCGAGAAGGCGCTGCGTGCCAAGGCCGAGCGCCGTGGCTGGTCGGTCGGCGTGGTCGGCAACGCGGCCGAGGTCTTCCCCGAGCTGCTGCGCCGCGGCGTCGACATCGACATCGTCACCGACCAGACGTCGGCCCACGACCCGCTGTCCTACCTGCCCGAGGGGATCGACGTCGGCGACTGGCACGAGTACGCGGAGAAGAAGCCGGAGGAGTTCACCGACCGCGCGCGGGCCTCGATGGCCAAGCACGTGCAGGCCATGGTCGAGTTCCAGGACGGCGGCGCGGAGGTCTTCGACTACGGCAACTCGATCCGCGACGAGGCGCGGCTCGGCGGCTACGACCGGGCGTTCGAGTTCCCCGGTTTCGTCCCGGCATACATCCGGCCGCTCTTCTGCGAGGGGAAGGGCCCGTTCCGCTGGGCGGCGCTCTCCGGTGACCCCAAGGACATCGCGGCGACCGACCGCGCGGTGCTGGACCTGTTCCCGGACAACGACCGGCTGCACAAGTGGATCCGCGGTGCGCAGGAGCGGATCGCGTTCCAGGGACTGCCGGCCCGCATCTGCTGGCTGGGCCAGGGGGAGAGGGACAAGGCGGGGCTGGCGTTCAACGAGCTCGTCCGCACCGGCGAGGTCAGCGCGCCGGTCGTCATCGGTCGCGACCACCTCGACACCGGGTCGGTCGCCAGCCCGTACCGCGAGACCGAGTCGATGCTCGACGGCTCCGACGCCATCGCCGACTGGCCGCTGCTCAACGCCCTGGTCAACACGTCCTCGGGCGCGAGCTGGGTCTCCATCCACCACGGCGGCGGCGTCGGCATCGGCCGCTCGCTCCACGCCGGGCAGGTCTCGCTCGCCGACGGCACCGAGCTCGCGGCGCAGAAGCTGGCCCGGGTGCTGACGAACGACCCGGCGATGGGCGTCATCCGCCACGTCGACGCGGGCTACGACATCGCCGAGCTCACCGCCGAGCAGCAGGGCGTCCGCATCCCGATGCGCGAGGGCTGAGCCGGCGGCCCTTCAGCGCAGGAGCAGGTTGAGCCCGACGGTCAGCAGCACGGACAGCAGGACCGAGATGAGGATCATGGTCAGGCAGCCGGCTGCCCCGCCGAGGGGCCGGACGTCGACGTTCCCGATGCGCATGACCGGCGCCTACGCGCGGCGGCGCCGGCCCGTGCGGGGGCGGCTCATGCCGGGTCGGTGACGTCGGCGACGTCGGCACCCAGGACGCGCACGATGTCGTCGGCCTGCGCGGTGGCGGCCACTCCGTGGTCGCCACCGCCGATCGACACCGGCCGGCCGAGGATGGAGCTGTCCGCGACGACGGGCCACGGGTGGGTCGAGCCGAACGGCGTGATCGTGCCGCGGACGTACCCGGTCACGTCCCGGGCCGTCTCGGCGTCGGGCATCGACAGCCGGTTCACCCCGAGGTGGGCGCGCAGCTTCGGCCAGGAGATCTCGCGCCCACCGGGCACCAGCACGAACAGGTAGTCGTCGGCGCCGCGGCGCACCACGAGCGTCTTGAGGACGTCCCGGGGCTCGAGGCCGCGCGCGGCGGCCGCCTCCTCGAGCGAGCGCACCGGGCCGTGCCGGGTGATGGTGTGCTCGATGCCGCTGTCGGCCAGGGCCTGCGCCGCCCGCTCCGCTCCGTCGCCCGTCATGGCGCCAGCGTAGGGCGCCCTCGCCCTGTGCCGCTGCGCCGCTGTCCCGACCACGCGGCCGCCCGGACGCTCCCTTGACACGGCGGGTGCCGACCAGCACGCTGCACCCAGGGTGACACGAGTCACCACATCCCTCGACGAAGAGGTCCGCCGTGTCCGACAGCGTCCTGCCGCGCCTGCGCGCGCGCTCCCGATCAGCCCGTCCCCGCGCAGCCACCCTCGGCCTCGCCGTCGCGGCGGCCCTCGCCCTCGGCGGGCTGGTCGCCCCCAGTGCCGGTGCGGCCGCCCCCAGCGCCAGCACCGCTGCACCCTCCCCCACGAACCCCGCCGCGCCCGACCTCGGCTCGGCCGTCACGGTGTTCGACCCGAGCATGCCGGTCTCGCAGATCCAGTCGACCCTCGACGCGTTCGCCGCCCAGCAGACCGACAACGAGATGGGCACCGCCCGCCACGCGTTCCTCTTCGCGCCGGGCACCTACGGCACCGCCGCCCAGCCGCTGCAGGTCAAGGTCGGCTACTACACCGAGATCGCCGGCCTGGGCGCCTCGCCGGGCGACGTGACCATCAACGGCAAGATCGAGGTCTACAACCGCTGCCTCGAGGGCGGCGGCACCAGCTACTGCGTCGCCCTCAACAACTTCTGGCGCACGCTGTCCAACCTCACCCTGCACATCGACGGCGCCGGGCAGGACGGCTGCCGCGCCTCGGCCAACTTCTGGGCGGTCTCCCAGGCGGTCTCGATGCGCCGCGTCGACATCTCCGGCTCCAACCTCTCGCTCATGGACTACTGCACGGCCGGGCCGCAGTACGCCAGTGGCGGCTTCATCGCCGACTCGCGGATCCCGTTCACCATCAACGGTTCCCAGCAGCAGTGGTTCACCCGCAACAGCGAGGTCGCGGGCTGGAGCAATGGCGTCTGGAACGCCGTCTTCTCCGGTGTCGTGGGTGCGCCCACCGAGGCCGGCTGGCCCAACCCGCCGTACACCACCCTCGACCGCACTCCGGTGAGCCGCGAGAAGCCCTACCTGTTCAGGGACGGCCAGGGCCGGTATGCCGTGCGCGTCCCGAGCGCCCAGCGCGACAGCCGCGGCATCTCCTGGGGTGCGGGCATGACGCCGGGCCGGACGGTCCCGCTCGACCACTTCTTCGTGGCCACGCCCGCCACACCGGTGCAGGAGATCGACAACCAGCTCGCCCGCGGCCGTGACCTGCTGCTCACCCCCGGCGTCTACGACGTCGACCGCAGCATCAGCGTCAAGCGCGCCGACACCGTCGTCCTGGGCCTCGGCCACGCGACGCTGACCTCGGTCGGCGGCGCCGTGCCGCTGACCGTCGCCGACGTCCCGGGCGTGGTCGTCGCGGGTGTCACCATCGACGCCGGCACCGTCGAGTCGCCCGCCCTGCTGCGGGTCGGCAGCCGCAACGGCAACTCGGGTGCCGCCCACGACGCGGCGAACGACCCGACCACCCTGTCGGACGTGTACTTCCGCGTGGGTGGCCCGCACATCGGCAAGACCGACACGGCGCTGGAGGTCAACAGCGACGACGTGCTCATCGACCACACCTGGGTCTGGCGCGCCGACCACGGCCTCGAGCCGTTCACGGCCGGGGTGAGCGGCGACACCGACCGCTGGCGCACCAACACCGGCCGCACCGGCGTGGTCGTCAACGGCGACGACGTCACCGCCACCGGGCTGTTCGTCGAGCACTTCCAGCAGCACAACGTCGTGTGGAACGGCGAGCGCGGCACGACGATCTTCTTCCAGAACGAGCTGCCGTACGACCCGCCCACCCAGGCCGACTGGGACCACGACGGCATCCGGGGCTGGGCGGCGTACAAGGTCGCCGACGACGTGCGGACCCACCACCTCTACGGCGGAGGCTCCTATGTCTACAACCGCAACAACCCCTCGATCCACACCGAGAACGCGTTCGAGGTGCCGCAGACGCCGGGCGTCCGGCTGCACCACCTGCTCACGGTGAACCTCGACGCCGGCACCCTCGACCACGTCGTCAACGGCGTGGGCGCGGCAGCCGACACGAGCAAGGTCGGCGTCCCGGTCTACGTGGAGGACTACCCGACCCCGTAGGCACGCCCCGGCGCCCGGCGACAGCCGGGCGCCACCAGACCCCCGGCCGGGCCGACCCCTGAGGTCGGCCCGGCGCGGGAGGCGTCGGGCGAGGACCGGTTCCACCCCGGTCCCCGCCCGACGCCGCTGTCAGGTCGAGGCGCGCTCGACGAGCTCCAGCGTGTCCGGGACGGGGCCGCCGTCGGAGTCGGTGCCGTCCAGGGCCGCGACGACCGCCGCGGCCAGGTGCTCGGCCTGCGTGTCGAGCGACTGGGAGACGGTGCTCAGCGCGGGTTCCGCGAACCGGGCCGCCGGGATGTCGTCGACACCCACCACCGCCAGCTCGCCCGGGCAGGGCACGCCCTCCGCGCGCGCCCCGGCCAGCACCGCGAGCGCCACGTCGTCGTTGTATGCCGCGACGCCGGCCACCGCCGGCGCGGCCGTCCCGTCTGCGCCCGGTCCAGCCGTCCCTGCCGTTCCCGCGGCGGCGTCGCGCCACGCCCGGACCGCTGCCCGCGCAGAGTCCTGCGTGAGCTCGACCGGGACCACGACGGGGGCCGGCAGCCCGGCCTCGGCACAGACCGCCTGCACCCCGGCGAGGCGCAGCTCGGCGAACGCGCGGACGCGCGGGTCGGTCGGCGCGGCATACCCGACCGGGGTGTGCCCGCGCTCGAGGAGGTGACGGGCCTGCAGCCGCCCGATGCCCTGCTGGGTAGCGGCGAAGACGTCGGGGACGTCGCCGGAGATGGACGACGCGACGACGTGGATCCCCGCGCGGCGCATGGCGTCCCGGTCGCGGGCGCTGAACGCCTGGAGGCCCACGACCGCGCGCGGGGTCACCGCTCGCCACAGCTCGTGCAGGGGCCGGCCGGAGCGGGCGTGGTGCACGAGCAGGCTCAGGCCGCGCTCGGCGAGTGCGCCGGCCAGCCGGTCCAGCAGCGTGTCCACGGCAGGACCGAGCGGCCAGTCCGGCAGGACGTAGAGGACCAGGTCGCTACGGCCGGTGCGCAGCGTGCGGGCCGCGACGGAGGGGTGGTAGCCGAGCCGGTCGGCCGAGGCCCGGACCCGCGCACGCGTCTCCTCGGACACCCGGACGCCGGGGGTGTCGTTGAGGACGTAGCTGACGGTCGTCCGCGAGACGCCGCTGTCGCGCGCGACGTCCGCGCTGGTCACGCCGTGCACCCGAACCTCCTGCCCTGCCCACCGTCGCCCCAGCCTAGTGAGGCGACGCGGTCCGCCGGGCAGACGTGCTCGACCCGGGCTCCGGTCTCCGATCCGAGACACATCCGGGGTCGCGACCCCCGGTGCGCGGGCCGCCCCTGGTGTGCAATGGTCTGGTCCCGGCCTGGGACCTCCACCAGGCCGTCGCCGTGACGCCCCGAGGAAGGACCTGCGTGAGCTTCGAGTCGATGTGGGCCGCGCTGGAGCCCGTGGGTCGTGACGGCGGTTCGGGGGGTTACCGCCGCTTCGCGTGGACGCGCGACGACTCCGACCTGCGGGAGTGGTTCGCGGGGGAGTGCGCCGACCGCGGCCTCGACCTCACCGAGGACCGCATGGGCAACCAGTGGGCGTGGTGGGGCGACCCCGACGAGGCGGTCCGCCGCGGTCGCAAGGGCGTCGTCACCGGCTCGCACCTCGACAGCGTGCCGGACGGTGGCGCGTTCGACGGCCCGCTCGGGGTCGTCAGTGCGCTCGCGGCCGTGGACGCGTTGCAGGAGAGGGGCTTCGAGCCCTCGCGCCCCATCGGGGTGGTCAACTTCGTCGACGAGGAGGGCGCCCGCTTCGGGGTCGCCTGCGCGGGCTCCCGCGTCATCACCGGCGCCATGACCGCGCGGCGCGCCCGCAGCCTGCGCGACGTCGACGGGATCTCGATGGCCGAGGCGCTGCAGGCCGCCGGCCGGGACCCGCACGCCATCGGGCGCGACGAGCAGACCCTCGCCCGCGTCGGGCAGTTCGTCGAGCTGCACGTGGAGCAGGGGCGCGGCCTCGTCGACCTCGACCACCCCGTCGCCGTCGCGTCCGACATCTGGCCCCACGGGCGGTGGCGGATGGACTTCGGCGGCGAGGCCAACCACGCCGGCACCACGCGCCTGGAGGACCGGCACGACGCGATGCTCGGCTACGCCGCGGCCGTCCTGGCCACCCGCGAGGCGGCCGTCACCCACGGCTGCGTCGCCACGGTGGGCAAGGTCGCGGTCACGCCCGGCGGGGTCAACGCGATCCCGAGCCGGGTCACCGGCTGGCTCGACGCGCGCGGTTCCAGTGCCCGCGCCGTCCGCCGCGCCGTGGCCGACATCCGCTCCATGGTCGAGCAGTCCGGCGGCGAGGTCGCCGAGGAGTCGTGGACCCCCGCGACGGTCTTCGACGCCGCGCTGTCCGCCCGGCTGCAGACCCGGCTCGGCGGCATACCGGTCCTCGGCACCGGCGCCGGCCACGACGCCGGCATCCTCGCGAACGCCGGCATCCCCTCGACGATGCTGTTCGTCCGCAACCCCACCGGTGTCTCGCACTCGCCGGCCGAGCACGCCGAGCTGTCCGACTGCCTCGAGGGCGTCGCGGCGCTCGCGGCCGTCCTCGAGGACCTCGCCGGGGACGCCGCATGACGACCTGGTGGGCCGAGCACGCCTGGCTGCCGGACGGGCTCGCGACCGACGTGCGGATCGAGGAGGCCGGTGGCCGGTTCACCGCCGTCACCCCGCGCACCCGCCCCCGCGACGGCGACGTCCGACTGCCCGGCGTCGTCCTGCCCGGGCTGGCGAACGCGCACAGCCACGCGTTCCACCGCGCGCTGCGCGGACGCACTCACGCGGGCGGCGGGAACTTCTGGACCTGGCGCGAGCAGATGTATGCCGTGACGCGCCACCTCGACCCCGACACCTACTTCGAGCTCGCCCGGGCCGTGTACGCCGAGATGGCGCTCGCGGGCATGACGGTCGTCGGGGAGTTCCACTACCTGCACCACGACGTCGACGGCCGCCCCTACGCCGACCCGAACGCCATGGGCCACGCGCTCGTCGCGGCCGCGCGCGAGGCGGGCGTCCGGCTGACCCTGCTCGACACCTGCTACCTGGCCGGGGGTCTCACCGGCGACGGCCACCTGCCCCTCGACGACGTGCAGCAGCGCTTCTCCGACGGCGACGTCGAGGCGTGGGCGGCGCGGGTCGCCGCTCTCGAGGGCGACGACACGACCCGCATCGGGGCCGCTGTGCACTCGGTCCGCGCCGTGCCGCGCGACCAGCTCCGGCCGCTGGCCGAGCTCGCCCGCGGCCGGGTCGTGCACGCGCACGTCAGCGAGCAGCCCGGGGAGAACCTCGCCACGCAGGTGCACTACGGCGCGACGCCGACCGAGCTGCTCGCGGAGGCGGGGCTGCTCCACGACCGGTTCACCGCGGTCCACGCCACGCACCTGACCGACAGCGACGTCAAGGCGCTCGGCGCCGCCCGCGCCACGGCGTGCTTCTGCCCGACGACCGAGCGCGACCTGGCCGACGGCATCGGGCCGGCGCGCGCGCTGGCCGAGGCGGGGGCCCGGCTGTCCCTGGGCTCGGACCAGCACGCGGTGGTCGACCCGTTCGAGGAGGCGAGGGGGCTGGAGATGCACGAGCGGCTGGCCAGCAACGAGCGGGGACGGTTCGCACCCGACGACCTGCTCGACATCGCGACGGCCCGCGGCTACGACTGCCTCGGCTGGTCCGACGGCGGACGGCTCGAGGCCGGCGCGCTCGCGGACCTCGTGGCGGTCCGGCTCGACACCGTCGGCACCGTCGGCTCCAAGCCCGGGCAGGTCCTCTACTCGGCGTCGCGCACCGACGTCGACACGGTCGTCGTCGGCGGCCGTGCCGTCGTCGAGGGCGGACGGCACCGGCTCGGCGACGTCGCCGGCCTCCTCGCGTCCTCCCTGTCGGCAGTCCGGGACCACCGATGAGCGACGCGACCGCTCAGGGCGGCCGGGGTGGCGCCACCGACGGTCACGCCCCGCATCACGGCAGGCACGCGGCCGCGCACGGCGCCGCCGCACACCGCGCCGGCCACCACGTCCGCGCAGGCAGCACCCTGGTCACCGGGATCGCCGAGCTGGTCACCTGTGACGGCACGGGCCCGGACGGGCTGGGACTGCGCCCCGACGCCGCCGTCGTGGTCGAGGACGGCCGGGTCGCCTGGGTCGGCGCGGCAGCGGACGCGCCGGCCGCCGACCGCGTCATCGACGTGGACGGGCGGGCGGTGCTGCCTGGCTTCGTGGACTCCCACGCCCACCTCGTCTTCGCCGGCGACCGCGGTGCCGAGTTCAGCGCACGCATGGCCGGGACGCCGTACGACGGCGGCGGCATCGGCGTCTCCGTGGCCGCGACGCGCGCCGCGAGCGACGACGAGCTGCGCCGGCTGCTCGCCGGCCGGGTCGCCGAGATGCGGGCCCAGGGCACGACGACGGTCGAGGTGAAGAGCGGCTACGGCCTCACCGTGGAGGACGAGGCGCGGGCCCTGCGGCTCGCGGCAGAGGTCACGAGTGAGACCACGTTCCTCGGCGCGCACGTGGTGCCGCCCGAGTACGCCGCGGACCGCGCGGCATACCTCGACCTCGTGACCGGCCCCATGCTCGAGGCGGCGGCACCGCACGCCCGGTGGGTGGACGTCTTCTGCGAACCGCACTCGGCGCACGCCTTCACCGCCGAGGAGGCGCGTGCGGTGCTGGTGGCCGGTCGCGACGCCGGCCTCGGGCTGCGCGTGCACGGCAACCAGCTCGGGCACGGCCCCGGGGTGCAGCTGGCCGTCGAGCTCGGGGCGGCCAGCGTCGACCACTGCACCTACCTGTCGGGCGACGACGTCGACGCCCTCGCCGCCGCGTCGGACACCACCGTGGCGACCCTCCTACCGGGGGTCGAGTTCTCGACCCGGTCGCCGTACCCCGACGCGGAGGGGCTGCTGCGGGCCGGCGTGAGCATCGCGCTGGCCACCGACTGCAACCCGGGGACGTGCTACTCGAGCTCGATGCCGTTCGTCATCGCCCTGGCCGCCCGCGAGATGGGCCTGACGCCGGGACAGGCCGTGCACGCCGCCACGGCCGGGTCGGCGAAGTCGCTGCGGCGGACCGACATCGGGCGCATCGAGGTGGGCGCGCGGGCCGACCTCACGGTGCTCGACGCGCCGTCGCACGTGCACCTGTCCTACCGTGCCGGCGTGCCGATCGCCCGTGCGCTCGAGCTGACCTGAGGTCGGTCAGGCGTCGTGACCTGAGGTCGGTCAGGCGTCGCCGTGCTGCATCGGCTTGGGCAGGTGGCCGGAGGACTTCTGGTAGTACTGCGCGGCCTTGCGGGTGGCGAGGGTCTTCGCGGCGCCGACGGCCAGGCCGGTGAGGGCGGCGAAGAGGACCGCGTCACGGGCCGGGGTGCGGGGGTCGCGCGGGTCGAGGACCTCGTTGCGACCGGCCTTCTTCCACACGACGGTGACCAGCTTGCTGGCGAGCACGCCCGCGAGGACGGCTCCGCCCGTACCGAGGACCCGCCAGACCATGGTTCCCATCCCTTCCGCCTTCCACCGTTCGTGACCTGCGGTTTCCACCCTGCCACAGACGGTGGAGTATCGTCGGTCGGGCAACGACAGGGGAGCGCGCGAGCGCTGAGAGTGCGGGCGACCGCAGACCCTCACACCTGATCCGGTTCGCACCGGCGTAGGGAGTCGAGTTCTCAGGCACCTGTCGGGCGGTCCCGCCCCGGTGCGGCCTCCCGGCAGAGGCCTCCCCCGAGGTATCCACCGAAACCACGGATTCCACGGGAGACGACAGATGAGCACCACCAACACCCCGGCCGGCGCCACGGCGACCGGCCCCACCGCTGCCCGCCGCGGCAGCATCCGCGCGACCGCACCCCTGATGGGGTGGCGCACGGTCGACCTGCTGACGATCGCGTTCCTCGGCGCGGCGTTCGGCATCGCCTACTGGGGCTGGGACCTGGCCTACCAGGCACCGGCCAACGCCCTCGGCGGCCTCTTCCCGCCGCTGCAGGGCATCACCGGCGCCCCGTGGCTCATGGCCGGTGTCGTCGGCGGCCTCGTCGTGCGCCGCCCCGGCGCGGCGCTGCTCTGCGAGGTCGTGGCCGCGCTCGTCTCGATGCTGCCGGGCACCCAGTGGGGCTTCGCCACCCTGGTCTCGGGGATCCTCCAGGGCCTGGGCGCCGAGATCGCCTTCGCGCTCCTCGGGTATGCCGCGTTCGGCCTGGGCGCCGCGCTCCTGGCCGGCGCGCTGAGCGCGCCGCTGGAGGCCGTCTACGAGTGGTTCGTCTACTGGACCGACTGGGGCTGGGGCTACAAGATCGCCTACGGCCTGATCCTCACCGCGGCCGGTGCGGTCGTCGCCGGCGGCCTCGGCTGGCTGCTCACGCGGGGCCTGGCCACGGCCGGCGCGCTCAACGCCTTCCCGCCCGGCCAGGAGGCGCGGGAGCACCGCGCTGTCTGAACGGACGGCCGTCGACCCCGGCAGTGGCCCCACCACGGGGCCACTGCCCGGGGTCCACCCTGCGCCCGCGACCGACCCTGCGCCAGCGACCGACCCTGCGCCCGCGACGCACCCTCGGCCCGTGACTGACCGGGCACCGGGGGCCGACCCTGCGCCGGTGACTGACCCTGCGCCGGTGACCGACCGCCCGACCGGCCCCGCGTCGGACGGCGCGTCCACCTCCGTCACGCCCGAGCGCGGCCTGGTCGAGGTGCGGGGCCTGACCTGGCGCCCGTTCGGGCGGCGGCAGCCGGTGATCCCGGGGCTGGACCTGACCATCCCGGCCGGTCAGCGGGTGCTGCTCGTCGGCCCCTCCGGGTCGGGCAAGTCGACCGTCCTGCGCGCCCTCGCCGGTGTGCTGGAGGTCGCCGACTCCGGTGAGCGCACCGGCACGGTGCACGTGGACGGTGCCGATCCCGGGGCACGCGCCGGCACCGTCGGCCTCGTGCTGCAGGAGCCCGGTGCGGGAGTGGCCTCGGCGACGGTCGGGCGTGACGTCGCGTTCGGCCTGGAGAACGTCGGGCTCCCGCGCGAGCAGATGCCGGCCCGCGTCGCCGACGCCCTGGCCTCGGTGGGGCTCACCATGCCGCAGGACACCCCCACCCACGCGCTCTCCGGCGGGGAGACGCAGCGGCTGGCGCTCGCTGGTGCCCTCGCCCTCGAGCCGACCCTGCTGCTGCTCGACGAGCCGACCGCGATGCTCGACCCCGGCAACGCCGCCTCGGTCCGGGCCAGCGTCGCTGAGGTCGTCCGGGCCCGGTCGCTCACCACGGTCGTCGTCGAGCACCGGCTCGGGCCGTGGCTCGACCTCGTCGACCGCCTCGTGGTCCTCGGACCCGACGGCCGCGTCGTCGCCGACGGGGAGCCGGCGACGGTCCTCGACGAGCACGGGGATGCCCTGGCCGCCCAGGGCATCTGGGTCCCGGGCGTGCCCGACCCGGTGCCGCACGGCATGCCCGCCGGGACGTTCGACACCTCCGCGCTCGGTGCCAACCTCGCAGCCCTCACCGCCACGGACGTCACCGTCGAGCGCACGGTCCGCCGCCTCGACGGCTCGACGCGCACGAGCGTGGCCCTGCGGGACCAGTCGCTCACCGCGCGGGCCGGCCAGCTGCACGCCCTCGTCGGCCCGTCCGGCTCCGGCAAGTCGACCCTCCTGCTGGCCCTCGCCGGGCTGCTGCACCGACAGGCCGGGGACGTGCGGGCCCACCCCGACCTCGCCGGCCACCGGCCCCCCGACCCTGCCCGCTGGTCCACCACCGAGCTCGCCGCCGCCTTCGCCTGGGTGCCGCAGTGGGCGGCATCGACCGTGGTCGCCCACACGGTGCTCGACGAGGTCATGGCGACCAGCCGGGCGCTCGGCCTCGTCGAGAACGAGGCCCTGGCGCGGGCCCGCGTCCTGCTCGGCGCCCTCGGGCTCGCCCACCTCGAGCAGGCCGACCCCCGCCACCTCTCCGGCGGCGAGCAGCGCCGGCTCGCCATGGCCGCCGCCGCGGTCCACCAGCCCGCCGTGCTGCTCGCCGACGAGGCCACCGTCGGGCAGGACCGGCTCACCTGGGCGGCCGTGCTCGGGGTGCTGGAGGCCCTGCGTGACGCCGGCACCGCGGTCGTCCTCACGACCCACGACGACGCGGTGGTCGCGCGGGCCGACCGCACGACCACCATCGCCCGGCCGTCGCAGCCCGCCGAGCCGCCCACCCCACGGCGACCCCTCGTCGCGCGGTGCGGCCCGCTCGCGCTGCTCGCGGCGGCCGCCCTCGGCATACCGGCCGGGGTCGTCTCCCCGCACTGGACCACCAGCCTCGCCGTCGTGGCCGCACAGGTGCTGCTCACGGTCGTGGGGCTGTCCGCGCCCGGCGACGGACCGGCTCCCACCGGGCGCACGCGCGCGGTGCTGGCCCGGCTGCTGCCGGGACTCGTCGGCGCGCTGTCGGTGGGCTGGTCCACGTGGCTGCTCGGCGGGCACGACGTCGACGTGGCCGTGACGGCCGCCCTGCGCGTCGTCGTCATCGTCCTGCCGTCGGCGGTGCTCGTGCGCTGGGTCGACGCCGACGCCCTCGGCGACCACCTCGGCCAGCGGCTGCGCCTGCCCGCGCGACCCGTCGTGGCCGTCGCGGCGGCCCTGCAGCGGGTGCACACCTTCGGCGACACGTGGTCGGAGATCGCGCGCGCCCGCCGCGTGCGCGGCGTGGGTGCCAGCGCCCGCTCGCCGCGCTCGGTGCTCGTCGAGCTGTGGGCGCTCACGACCGGCCTGCTCGTGCGCTCGCTGCAGACCGCCGCCGAGCTCGCGGTCGCCATGGACGCCCGCGGCTTCGCCACCGCGCAGCGGCGCACGTGGGCCGCACCGGCACCCTGGACCCGTGCCGACGCGCTGCTCGTCGGCGCCTCGCTGCTGCCCCTGGTGGTGGCGCTGCTGGGGTGACGGGCGTACGCCGGCAGGCCCTTGTGCCCGGCTGCCGCCCGGAGGAAGGTGACCCCATGAACCGTCCTGATGACGTCAGCGGGCCCGCGTCGCCCGAGGACATCCGCAATGTCGTCCTGGTGGGGGCGAGCGGCGCCGGCAAGACGGCGCTGTTCGACGGTGTGGTGGCGGCCCGGATCCCGGGCCGCCGCTCTCGTGAAGGGGGGAGTGCGACGGTCGCCCTGTCGGCCGCGACGCTGCCCGGACCGGTGAGCGTGACCCTGCTCGACACCCCCGGCCACCCCGACTTCGTGGGCGAGGTGCGCGCCGGGCTGCGGGCCGCCGACGCGGTGGTGTTCGTCGTCTCGGCCGCCGACGGCGTCGACGAGGCGACCCGGATGCTGTGGCGCGAGTGCGAGGTCCTGCGTATGCCGCGTGCCGTGGCCGTGACCCGGCTCGAGCAGGCGCGGGCGGACTTCGACGCGACCGTCGACGCGGTCCAGCGGGCGTTCGGTGACGCCCAGCCGCTGGCGCTGCCCCTGGTCGACGGCGGGTCGGTCGTCGGCCTGCTGAACCTGCTGCGCCGCATCGTCACCGACCACAGCGGTGGCACGCCCACGGACCGGGAGCCGACGCAGGACGAGGGCGAGCTCATCGACGCCCAGCGCGGCGACCTCATCGAGTCGGTCATCGAGGAGTCCGAGGACGAGGGGCTCCTCGACCGCTACCTCGGCGGGGAGGAGGTCGACGTCGACTCCGTGTCCGCCGACCTGCGGCTCGCCGTCGCGACGGCCCGGTTCTTCCCCATCATCCCCACGCACGCGCCTGCTGGCGTCGGCGTCGAGGCGCTGCTCGAGCTGTTCGAGAAGGGGTTCCCCTCGCCCGTCGGCGCGGCCGTCCCCAAGGTCTACACGCCTGCGGGCGCCGACTTCGGGGAGGTCAGGTGCGACCCCGACGGCCCGCTCGTGGCCGAGGTCGTGCGGACGACGACGGACCCGTTCGTCGGCAGGCAGTCGCTGGTGCGCGTCTTCTTCGGGACGCTGCGGCCGGACGAGCCGATCCACATCTCGGGCCACCTCCAGCAGTTCGCGACCCACCTCACCGACGAGCACGCCGACCACGACACCGACGACGAGCGCGTCGGCCCGCTGCTGGCACCGGTGGTGGAGGACACCCGCCCGCTGGGCACCGCCATGGCTGGCCAGGTCGTCCTGGTCTCCAAGCTGTCGGGCGCCGAGACCTCGGACACCCTCTCGCGCAGGGACCGTCCGGCCCTCGTCGAGCCCTGGGTGCTGCCGACGCCGCTGCTGCCCGTGGCGATCCACGCCCGCTCCAAGGGCGACGAGGACAAGCTCGCGACCGCGCTGCAGCGGCTGGTCGCCGAGGACGTGACCATGCGGCTGGAGCACAACGCCGAGACGCACCAGCTCGTCATCTGGGCGATGGGCCCGGCCCACGTCGACCAGCTCATCGCGACGCTGGAGTCCCGCTACCACGTCGCGGTGGAGGCCGAGCCCGTGCGGACGTCCCTGCGCGAGACGTTCGTGCAGCGGACCGAGGTGCAGGGCCGGCTGGTCAAGCAGTCCGGCGGCCACGGCCAGTACGCCGTCTGCCACCTGGTCATCGAGCCGCTCGACCGCGGTGCGGGGGTCGAGTTCGTCGACAAGGTCGTCGGTGGTGCGGTGCCCCGGCAGTTCATCCCCTCGGTCGAGAAGGGTGCGCGGGCGCAGCTCGAGCGCGGCGTCCTCGCGGGCTATCCCGTGGTCGACGTGCGGATCACGCTGACCGACGGCAAGGCGCACTCGGTCGACTCCTCGGACATGGCGTTCCAGACGGCGGCCGGGATGGCGCTGCGGGAGGCGGCCAACGAGACCACGGTCGCCATGCTCGAACCGGTGGACTCGGTGCGCATCGAGGTGTCCGACGACGCCGTCGGCAGCGTGCTGGCGGACCTGCGCGGACGCCGCGGCCAGGTCCACGGCACCGAGCCGTGCGACACCGAGGGGCGCACGGTGATCCTCGCCGAGGTCCCCGCCCACGAGCTCTCCCGGTACCCGGTCGACCTCCGGTCGGTGAGCCACGGCACGGGCACCTTCACCCGCAGCTTCGTGCGGTACGACTACATGCCGCCCGCACTGGCCCGGCAGGTCAGCGCCGGCGAGTAGCCGGGCGGGTCGGCGCCGATGGACATCCCCGCGGGTCGGTGCCGACCGGGTTGGGCACCCCGGCTCAGCGCCGACGTACAGCGGGCGGGTCGGCGGCGACGGAGAGCGGGTGGGCTCAGCGCCGACGGGCAGCGGGCGGCGCGATCTCGCCCGAGCCCCGCGTGACGAGGACGGGTTCGAGCTCGATGTGGCACGGGGGCGAGTCGTCGCCCGCGAGCCGGGCGAAGAGCCGCCGGGCCGCCTCGGAGCCGATGGCCTCGACGTCCTGCCGGACCACGGTCAGCGGAGGGTCGAGCAGGTCGGCCAGCGGGAAGTCGTCGAAGCCGACCAGCGCAGTCGTCCACGCGGCGTCCCGCTGGCGCAGCGCGCGCACCGCACCCTCCGCGAGGGTGTTGCGGGCGGCGAACACCGCCGTGGGCGGCTCGTCGAGGTCGAGCAGTCCCAGCAGCGCCCCGGTCGCGTCGGCGGGGGTGCGCAGGCCGGTGACGACCAGCCGCGGGTCGGCTGGGGTGCCCTGCCGGTCGAGCTCGCCGACGAACCCGGCACACCGCGCGGCAGCGGTCTCGATGCGCGGCAGGTCGCCGAGGAACGCGATCCGCCGGTGGCCTGCGGCCAGCAGGTGCGCGGCGGCCATCGCGGCGCCGCGGGCCCCGTCCACGGTGACCGAGTCGACGTCGACACCGTGCGGTCGCCGGTCGACGAAGACGGCCTCGAGCCCGGCGTGCAGGTCGGGCAGGAGGTAGTCCTGACGCGTCGTGGCAGGCATGAGCAGCAGGCCGTCCACCCGGCGCCGCACCAGCCCCTCGACGAGGCGCCGCTCGCGCTCGGGCTCCTCGTCCAGGCTGGAGGCTACGACGGCGACGTCGCGCTCGTGGGCGACCAGCTCGATGGCCTGCAGCAGCCGGGCGGAGTAGGGGTTGCTGAGGTCCTGGAGCATCGCCGCCACGGTCGTGGGCCGGCGCACCGAGCGGCGCAGGTTGCTCGCGGTGAGGTCGTGCCGGTAGCCGAGCTGCTCGACGGCGCGGCGCACCCGAGTGGCCGCGGCAGGGGACACCGCGGGCTCGTCGTTGACCACGCGCGAGACGGTCTTGACGCTCACGCCGGCAACGGCGGCCACGTCGCGCATGGTGGCGCGCGAACGGGGCCGATCGGACATCTTTGTCACGGTCTCGACTCTCGTGGGTGCGGGGAGTTGACTTGGCTCGGCGTGCTGACTAAAACTCGGGCCTGACAACGTTGTCAAGTGACGGCGGCGCGGCCGGAAGAGGAGCGCCACAACCTCGACGAGGAGGCGGCGTGAGCGACGGTGGGACCATCCTGGAGATGACCGGGATCACGAAGACATTTCCCGGCGTGAAGGCCCTCTCCGACGTCACCATCACCGTGCGTCGTGGCGATGTCCACGCGATCTGCGGCGAGAACGGCGCCGGGAAGTCGACCCTGATGAAGGTCCTGTCGGGCGTGCACCCCCACGGCAGCTACGAGGGGCAGATCGTCTTCGACGGCAAGCCGGTCGAGTTCTCCAGCATCCGCGACTCCGAGCACGCGGGCATCGTCATCATCCACCAGGAGCTCGCGCTCATCCCCGAGCTGTCGATCGCCGAGAACATCTTCCTCGGCAACGAGACGACGACCAACGGCGTCATCGACTGGGTCGCCACGAACAACCGTGCCCGCGACCTGCTCGCCCGCGTCGGCCTGCAGGAGGACCCCGAGACCCCGATCAAGAACCTCGGCGTCGGCAAGCAGCAGCTCGTCGAGATCGCCAAGGCGCTGAGCAAGCAGGTCAAGCTGCTCATCCTCGACGAGCCGACCGCGGCCCTCAACGAGGACGACTCGCGCCACCTGCTCGACCTCATCCGCGGCCTGCAGCAGCGCGGCATCACCTGCATCATGATCAGCCACAAGCTCAACGAGATCGAGGCCATCGCCGACGCGATCACGATCATCCGCGACGGACAGACGGTCGAGACGATCGACGTGCGCGAGGGCGCCGTCGACGAGGACCGCATCATCCGCGGCATGGTCGGCCGGTCGCTGGAGTCGCGGTTCCCCGACCACACCCCGCACATCGGCGAGACCTTCTTCGAGGTACGCGACTGGACCGTCGCCCACCCGAACATCCCGGACCGGCTCGTGGCCAAGGGCTCCGACTTCTTCGTGCGCCGCGGCGAGATCGTGGGCTTCGCGGGCCTCATGGGCTCGGGCCGCACCGAGCTGATGCGCTCGATCTTCGGGCACAGCTACGGCACCTTCGTGAAGGGCACCATGGTGCTCAACGGCAAGGAGGTCCGGCTGCGCAGCGTCCCCGCCGCGATCGACGCGGGCATCGCCTACGTCACCGAGGACCGCAAGGTGCTCGGGCTCAACCTGCTCGACGACATCAAGACGACCACCGTGTCGGCCAAGCTCAAGAAGATCGCGAGCAACTTCGTCGTCGACCGCCGGGCCGAGCACAAGGCGGCCGAGGAGTACCGGCAGGCGCTGCGGACCAAGACCCCCTCGGTCGACTACGGCGTCGCCAAGCTGTCGGGCGGCAACCAGCAGAAGGTCGTCCTGGCCAAGTGGCTGTTCACCGACCCCGACCTGCTGATCCTCGACGAGCCCACCCGCGGCATCGACGTCGGTGCCAAGTTCGAGATCTACGGCATCATCCAGCGGCTCGCCGACGAGGGGAAGGGCGTCATCGTCGTCTCCTCCGAGCTCCCCGAGCTCCTGGGGCTGTCGGACCGCATCTACACGATCTGCGAGGGCCGGATCACCGGCGTCCTCGAGCGGGGCCAGGCCGACCAGGAGTCGCTGATGCGGCTCATGACGGTCACCAGCTCCGTGCACACGCCCGAGGGCGAGCGCGCCCCGGACGTCGTCGACGGCGAGGCGCAGGCCGAGCCCACCGGTGCCGAGTCGGGCACCAAGGCCCCCACGGGCTGAGCTTCCGCACCGTTCCCCCGACCTCGACCCGCCGGCACCACCCTGCCCGCCTCATCACACCTGCCCGATCCACCCCCGACCCAGCGAGGACCGCGAGACGCCCATGGAAAAGCTGAAGCAGATCTTCGGCGGTGACACCCGCCAGTTCGGCATGATCTTCGCCCTCGTGGCGCTCATCGTCCTGTTCCAGATCCTCACGGACGGGCTGACGCTCAAGCCCGAGAACGTCATCAACATCTTCCAGGGCAACAGCTACATCCTGGTGATGGCGATCGGCATGGTCCTGGTCATCATCGCCGGGCACATCGACCTGTCGGTCGGCTCGGTCGCGGCGTTCGCCGGCATCGTCGTCGCGATCGCGATGCGCGACTGGGGCATCCCGTGGTGGCTGGGCATCGTGCTGGGCCTCGTCATCGGCGCCATCGTCGGTGCCTGGCAGGGCTTCTGGGTCTCGGTCGTGGGCATCCCCGCCTTCATCGTCACCCTCGCCGGCATGCTCATCTTCCGCGGTGCCAACCAGGCCGTCGGTCACTCCAACACCGTCCCCGTGCCCAACGACTTCCAGGTCATCGGTGCCGGGTACCTGCCCGAGGTCGGGCCCGACACGGGGTACAACAACCTCACGCTCCTGCTCGGCATCCTGCTGTGCGCCGCGATCATTGTCGGGATGGTCCGCAACCGCAGGAACCAGCGGAAGATCGGCATCGAAGTCCAGACCGGCTGGTTCGTGTGGGTGCGTCCCGCCCTCATCTGCGTCGCGATCCTCGCCGCGTCCATGCTGATGGCCTCGGGCCGCAAGGGCACCTCGCTGCCGGTGTCCGCCCTCATCCTCGGTGTGCTGGTGCTGCTCTACGGCTTCATCTCCACGCGCACCATCGTCGGCCGCCACGTGTATGCCGTGGGCGGCAACCGCCACGCGGCCGAGCTGTCGGGCGTGCGCAGCCGGCGCATCAACTTCCTCGTCATGATGAACATGTCGATCCTCGCCGCCCTCGGCGGCATGATGTTCGTCGCCCGGTCCAACGCCTCCGGCCCGTTCGACGGTGTCGGCTGGGAGCTCGACGTGATCGCGGCCGTCTTCATCGGTGGCGCGGCCGTCAGCGGCGGTGTCGGCACGGTCGTCGGGTCCGTCATCGGTGGCCTCGTCATGGCCGTCCTCAACAACGGCCTGCAGCTGCTCGGGGTCGGCGCCGACCAGACCCAGATCTACAAGGGCCTGGTGCTGCTCGCCGCCGTGGCGTTCGACGTCTACAACAAGAGCCAGGGGCGCCGGTCCATCACCGGCATGCTCATGAAGAACTTCGGGGGCCGAGCCACCGAGGGCACAGGGGAGAAGGCCGGGCAGGAGGCGTGACGCCAGTCGTCGCGGGTGGACCTCCGTCCTTGCTCTCCCATGCAACTCACAGAAAAGGAAACATGATCCGTATGCGATCTCTCACCAAGGTGATGGCGGTCTCCGCCATTGCTGCGATGGCACTGGCCGGATGCGGCCGGTCCGACAGCGGCTCGGGTTCCGGCAGCTCCGGCAGTGGTGGCTCCGACAAGTTCCCCAAGGACGCCCTCATCGGCGTCTCCCTCCCGCAGAAGACGTCGGAGAACTGGGTCCTCGCCGAGAACCTGTTCAAGACCGACCTCGCCGCGGCCGGCTTCAAGGCCGACGTGCAGTTCGCCAACGGCGGCGTCACCGAGCAGCAGAACCAGATCCAGTCGATGGTCACCAAGGGCGCCAAGGTGATCGTCGTCGGCGCGATCGACGGCTCGCAGCTCGGCACCCAGGTCAAGGCTGCCAAGGACTCCGGCGCGACGGTCATCGCCTACGACCGCCTCCTCAAGAACACGGACGCGGTCGACTACTACGTCGCCTACGACAACTTCAAGGTCGGTGTCCTGCAGGGCAACGCGCTGCTCGACGGCATGAAGAAGAAGAAGGCCAACGGCCCGTACAACATCGAGCTGTTCGCCGGGTCCCCCGACGACGCCAACGCCCAGGTCTTCTTCGACGGGGCGATGAGCGTGCTCAAGCCGAAGATCGACGACGGCACCCTCAAGGTCGTCTCCGGGCAGACCAGCTTCAACCAGGTCGTCACCCAGGGCTGGAAGGCCGAGAACGCGCAGAAGCGCATGGACACCCTGCTGTCCGCGAACTACACCTCGACCGCGATCGACGGCGTCCTGTCGCCGAACGACACCCTGGCCCGCGCGATCATCACCTCGGTGAAGGCCGCCGGCAAGCCCGTCCCGGTCGTCACCGGCCAGGACTCCGAGGTCGAGTCGGTCAAGTCGATCATGGCCGGCGAGCAGTACTCGACGATCAACAAGGACACCCGCAACCTGGTCAAGGCCACGATCGAGATGATCCAGGCCATCCAGAAGGGTGACCAGCCGAAGATCAACGACACCAAGTCGTACAACAACGGTGTCAAGGTCGTCCCGGCCGAGCTGCTCCCGCCGCTCATCGTCACCAAGGACAACGCCAAGGAGGCGTACGCCAACGACCCGACCCTGTCCAAGCTCACCCAGTGAGCTGACGGAGTCTCGTCACTGACGGGCCCGGCCACCCCTGCGGTGGCCGGGCCCGTCCGCGTCCGCAGGGTCGCGTAGCGTCGTGGACAGGCGGCCACGACAGGCGTGGCCCCCGTGCCACGCCGTGACCCGTCGACCCCAGGGAGGTGCCGTGCGACGCAGCCGTGCGGGAGCGCTGGCCGCCCTGCTCGTCGCGGTCGTCCTCGGCGGTGGGGCGGCCCTCGCGGTCGCGCAGCACGACGGCGACCGGGCCGGTGCGTCGCCGGCGAGGCCGGGGCCCACCGCCACCAGCCGGACCACGGCACCGCCCACGGCTGCGGCCGTCACCCCGGGGCCGGGCACGACCTCGGGAGCCTCCTCAGCCCCCGGCGGCCGCTCCGGCGTGCGCACGGTCGTCGTGCTCGGCGACTCCTACTCGGCCGGCAACGGCGCGGGCGGCTCCACCGGCGCCTGCTACCGCAGCCCGCGCAGCGCAGTGCGCCTGTATGCCGCGGCCGTGGGCGCCCGTGTCCTCGACGCCTCGTGCAGCGGCGCCGTGGTGTCCGACCTCGTCTCACCCGACAGGTCGGGGAACCCGGCGCAGGACTCGGTCGTCGACCAGCGCGCCGACGTCGTCGTGCTCACGATGGGCGGCAACGACGTCGGGTTCGGCGACTTCGTCACCCAGTGCTTCCTGCTCGCCTCCGGGTCCCGGCCCGGCGGCTGCGCCGACGAGGTCTCCCGGGCCCGGAGCCTGCTGCCGCAGGTGCAGACGGCGCTCACCGACGCGCTGGTGCGGGTGCGCTCCCGCATGCGCCCCGATGCCGTGCTCGTCGTCCGGGCCTACCCGCTGCTCGCCCCGGACCGGCCGTTCGTCCAGCAGGGCGGCTACGACGCGAACGCCGGCGTCCGTGCCCTCGGCACCGACGGCGTCGCCATGCAGGACCGGGTCGTCAGGGCCGTGCGGGCGCGCGTGCCGGGCGGCGGTGGGGTGCGCACGTACCTCGACACCTCCGCGGTGCGGCTGTTCGCCGGCCACGAGCTGGGCGCCGCGGGTGGGTCGGCGACGGGCACGACAGGCACGGCCGGTGTGACGGCCTCGGTGCCGTGGTTCGACGGGTTCCAGACACCGCGTGCGGACGCGGCGGACGTCTACCACCCCAACGCCCTCGGCCAGGCCGCGTGGGCGCGCTCGCTGCGCACCTTCCTCGCCCCGCTGACCCGCTAGCGCCGTACCCTCCAGGGCGCGCCGCGTCCCTCCGGAGTGGCAGAACCGCGCGTCGTCCGGCAGCACCACGTGCCGGGGGTGGTTCCGGCCGTGGCGGCGCTACGTGCGGGACGCGTGGCCGACCATGCCGGGACCGCCGAGGACTCGGAACCGCAGGATCGTGGCGTCCCCCGAGCGCGTGCTGTCGATCGGCTCGAGGTCCGTCCGCGGGGTCGTCGGCGAGGAGAACCTCGTGCCGTCGACGAGCAGCACCGGCAGGACGTAGACGAGGACCTCGTCCACGAGACCCGCCTCCAGGCACTGGCCCGCGGCGTCGGCGCCGAGGACCTCGACGTCCTTGTCGCCCGCAGCCTCGCGGGCTGTCGCCACGGCAGCGCGGATGTCCCCCGAGACGGGGGTCACCCCGGGCGGAGCAGGGTCCAGCGCGCGGTGGGTGAGGACGAACATGGAACCGCTGAACGGGTAGTCCACGAGGTCCGGCGACTCGGCGCGCATCCGCTCACCGACGTCCCAGGTCCGCCGGCCGACGAGCATCGCCCCGGTGGCGCCGGCGATCCGGGCCATGTCGTCCGGGTCGACGAAGTCCGCGAGCTGCCGCCCGCGACCCCAGTCCATCGAGTCGCCCGGACCCGCGATGAACCCGTCCAGCGACATGCACCTGTTGACGACGACCTTGCCACCCATCGCACTTTCCCCTCCGTCCGTGCCCGCCCCGACACCGCGATCCTGCCGCCCGTTGGCCCCCACCGGAAGACCCGGGCCCGGTGGCTCACCACAAGTCACACGGGAGTGTGCGTTCGCTCGCTGCCCCACGGCATACGAGCGACCCCGCGGGCGCCAGCGGGGTGCGGAGCGGGGTCACGGTCGCCACGGCGGAGCTGGTCGCGCGCCTGCTGTGGTCGCCACCTGTCCCCATTCATCGAAGACCCGGGCGCTCGCACAGGCCACCTGCCCGGAAGGCGACCCCGCCGCGGACGCCGGGGGCGCGGCGAGCATGTCGGCGCAGCGGGCGCGCCGCTGCGCCAGCCAGGAGTCGTACGCGCCGGGTGTGAGGTCCCAGTCGACCCGGCCCTCGCGGACGGTGCCGTGGAAACCCCTGGCGTGCACGACCGTGTGGTGCCGGCCGCAGAGCAACGCCGCGTGCTCGAGGTCGGTGGGGCCCCCATCGGCCCAGTGCCAAAGGTGGTGGGCGTCGAACCAGGACGCCGGCACCGAGCAGCCGGGGAACGAGCAGTGTCCGTCGCGCAGCCAGAGCGCGCGGACCTGCGCGCTGCTGAAGAACCGGTGCCGCCGCCCGAGGTCGACGACTTCGCCCGACGAGCCGAGCACCACCGGGACGACCCCGGCGTCGCACGCGATCCGGCGCACCGTCTCGGGACCGAGCAACCCACCCACGTCGCCGGAGCCGAAGACCGTGCCCGCCCCGACCCTCGCGCTGAGCTCGTCGAGGTCCATCGTCACGAAGAGCTCCGCCTTGGCGGTGGTCGGCACGTGGTCGGCGGACGCGACCCCGCGACGCACGACCTCGACGAGGGCGTCGAACCGGCGCTGGCCGGAGGGTCGCCGGTCGGGCTGGCCGTCGGCCGGGCGTGGTGCCGACAGCGCCTGCACGGCGGCCTCGAGCACCGCCCGGCCCTCGGCATCCGCCACCAGGCGGTACTCGTACAGGCCGGAGCCGTCGTCCATCGGCTGCGACATGGACGTGCGCTCGTGCAGCCGGTCCTGCTCGCCCTGGAACTCACCGTCGTGGCCGTAGCGCGCCACCAGCCGCCGGCGCACGGCGCGGATGTCCCGCCGGGTGCTCTCAGCGGCGATGCCGACGAGCGTCTCCATGACCGGCCCCTGGGCCGCCGGGTGGAGCCGGTGCCCGATCCGCTCGTACTCGTCGACCACGCAGGCGGCGTGGACGACCGGGACGCGAGCCTCGAGCACCGCCGCCCTGAGCAGCGCGTAGCGGGGCAGCCGCGTGTGCTCGACCACCGCCACGACCGGCGCCGAACCGCCCGCCCGCAGCGAGGGAGCGTGGTCGCGCAGCCAGCGTTGCGCACCGGTCGTGCCACCCGAGGCCTCGCCACGCTCGACGGCTTCGGCGAGCACGGCGACCCGACCCGCGCCGACCCTCGAGCCGACCTCGTCGACCAGCGTCAGCAGGGGCCCCAGGTCCGTGCCCTGCGCCGACCAGAGCTCGTCGCCGAGACCGTCGAGGGCGGCACAGGCCAGCTCGAGCGCCTCGCGACGCTGCTCGAGTGCCATGCCCCCTGACATGCACCCAACCTAGCGGCGACCACTGACAGTGGTCCGGGGTCGAATCCGTTGCAGCGCAACGCGTTCGAGGGGAATGAGACCGCTCGCTGCCACCCGTACCGTGCCCTGCCGACGTGCCGTCCGTCCTCCCCTTGCGCAGCCCGCCCGAGGGGGGAACCCGGCCTCAGCCGAGGACGGTCACCGGGGTCTCGACCCGGCCCCGGCGGTCGAGGTAGCCGTGCCACAGCAGCCGTGCCGCCGTGGAGCGGTGCGGCCGCCACCGCTCGCCGAGGTCCTCGAGCTCCCCCTGGGTCGGCACCACGGCGAGGCCGAGGGCCTCGGCGGTCGCCACCTGCAGCGCCCGGTCGCCCACCGGCCACAGGTCGGGGCGCCCGAGGCAGGCCAGGAGGTAGACGTCGGCGGTCCACCGCCCGATGCCCGGCAGGGTCGTGAGCTCCCGGCGCACGCCGTCGTCGTCGAGCTCGGCCAAGCCGTCCAGGTCCAGGCGCTGGGTGAGCACCGCCGTCGCGAGCGCCCGTAGGTAGCGGTCCTTCTGCCGTGAGACCCCGTCGGCCCGCAGCTCCTCCGGCGTCGCCGCCAGGACCGCCGCGGGAGTCATGACCCCGATCCGGTCCAGGACCTTCGTGTAGGCCGCTGCGGCGCTGGCGAGGGAGACCTGCTGCTCGAGGATGAACAGGACGAGGCTGGGGAACCCGGCGGGGCGCAGCCAGAGCGACGGTGTGCCGTGTGCCTCGACCAGCGCGGCGAGGTGCTCGTCCGAGGCGGTGAGCTCCTCGACGGTCCGCCGGAAGAGGGTGTCGTCCACCGGGCGACGGTACCCGAGCGGCTCCTGCGGCGCTGGTGCCGCGACGGGCTCCCTCGCCTCCGGTGGTGCGGGAGGTGGCCCGGCAGGGGGCGGATGTCGCGGGCTCGCTCAGCCCTGGTGCCGCGTTGGGGCCCTGTCAGTGCCTGTCGTCCGGTGCGAGCTTGGCCCCTGCCGCCACGAGCAGCTCGCGCAGCACGGAGCGGTGGCAGCGGGACTCGTCCTCGCAGTAGCAGCCGACGGACACGTCGGTGCGGTGGGACGTCGCGGCCAGCAGGTCGAGCAGGTGCCGCGCCCCGGGCTGGGCCATCTCCCGCCGGTAGGCCCGGACGAACGCGGCCCACTCCCGGTCGGTGCCGGCGGCCAGCGCCCGGGTCACGAGCGCCGCACTCGGGGCGAGCTCGGGCAGCCACACGTCGTACCAGTCCCTGCTGGCGAACTCCGCCCTCGGGACGCCGCGCGGGGGACGGCGGACCGTCCCGACGCGCAGACCCTCATCCTCGTGCCTCGGCGACCCGAGGCGTACCACTCGCAGTGCCATCGCCCCACTGTGCCACCGCTCCTCCGGCCCCCTTCCGCCGGAGGGGCGGTGGCCCGGACCCTCGGACCCGCCGGGCCCCCTGCCGAGGAGGCCCGGAGCGGCTCAGCCGGCTCGGAGCCGACGGCGCTGCTCCCGCAGGGACTGGACCTGGGCCCAGTACTCGTTACGGTCCCGGTCCTCGCGCACGTCGGATGCCTGCTGGGCCGGGACCACCCGCAGGTGGCGGGAACGCTGCTGTGCCATGACCCGAACGCTAGGACCACCCACCGACAGCGGGGTCCCTGCCGGCGGCCGGCCAGCGGTGGCGGCGGCCGGCAGGGGTGGCGGCGGCCGGCAGGGGTGGGGCGGCCGGCAGGGGTGGCGGGCAACGATCGGTGGCGACGCTCCGCCTCCCGCGGGGCCGCGGTCAGGCGGGGAGGCGGGCCTCGCCGAGGACGTGTGGGCTGGCCGGGGTCGTCGGGCCGGTGTCGGGGAAGCGGAACCGCCGCACCCCGGTGACCTCGAACCCGGCGGCCTCGAGGTCGGCCACCTGGTCGCGGGAGGTGTGGCAGCCGCCGACCAGCAGGGGCCACAGCGTCGCGTCGACGAGACGCTGCACGCGACGCAGTCCCGCCCCCTCGGCGACCGTGTGCTCGAGGAACCGCACCGTCCCCCCGGGCCGCAGCACCCGTGCCACCTCGGCGACCGCACGCTGCGGGTCCGCCACCGAGCACAGCACGAGGCACAGGACGGCTGCGTCCGCGCTCGCGTCGGGCAGCGGGAGCTCCTCCGCCCGTCCCGGCACGACGGTCACCGGGCGACCGGCCGCCGATGCCTCGCCGGCCCGCTGCACCGCCAGCTCGCGCAGCCGCGGCTCCGGCTCGACCCCGACGACCTCGGTGACCGCAGCGGGGTAGTGGGCGAAGTTCAGCCCGTTGCCGCACCCCACCTCGACCACCCGCCCGCGCAGCGGTGCGAGCAGCTCCCGGCGCAGGTCCGCCATCCCTGCCGGCTCGATCCGCTCGCTGGCGCGGGCGTAGACCCGGCTGAAGACGGGGCGGCGCAGGTCGGTGGAGGAGTCCGGGGAGTCCTGGGTGCGGGCCATGGCCCACCCTCCCACGCGCGGTCCCCACACGGTCCCCACGCACGGTCCCCACGCCGGGGCATCCCGTCCGGGCCGCGGGAGCTCCCCGTCCCCGCGCCGATCCAGTGCCCATCACAGATCCCCTGCCCCCGGGTGGGAACATCCGGGCCGCACGCAAAGTTGAGTCAGGTGAGCGCAAGTTCGGACGCCCCGATTTGCCACGCGGCATACCGGCTCCTAACTTGAGTCACGACAACTCAACCCGAGCACCATCCCCGAGCACCACAGGAGAAACCACCATGGCACGTGCGGTCGGCATCGACCTCGGTACCACCAACTCGGCTGTCGCCGTCCTCGAGGGCGGGGAGCCGACCATCATCGCCAACGCGGAGGGCGGTCGCACGACGCCGTCCGTCGTCGCCTTCTCCAAGGGGGGCGAGGTCCTCGTCGGCGAGATCGCCAAGCGCCAGGCCGTCACCAACGTGGACCGCACCATCCGGTCGGTCAAGCGCCACATCGGCACCGACTGGAAGTCGGCCGAGATCGACGGCAAGCAGTACACCGCGCAGGAGATCTCCGCGCGCATCCTGCAGAAGCTCAAGCGCGACGCCGAGGCCTACCTCGGCGAGGACGTGACCGACGCCGTCATCACCGTCCCCGCGTACTTCGACGACCACGAGCGCCAGGCCACCAAGGAGGCCGGTGAGATCGCGGGCCTCAACGTCCTGCGCATCATCAACGAGCCCACCGCCGCGGCCCTCGCGTACGGCCTCGACAAGGGCAAGGAGGACGAGCTCATCCTCGTCTTCGACCTCGGCGGCGGCACCTTCGACGTCTCCCTCCTCGAGGTCGGCAAGGACCCCGAGGACGGCTTCTCCACCATCCAGGTCCGCGCGACCTCCGGTGACAACCAGCTCGGTGGCGACGACTGGGACGAGCGCATCGTCCAGCACCTGCTCACCGTCGTGAAGAACACCTCGGGCGTCGACCTGGCCAAGGACAAGATCGCCATGCAGCGCCTGCGTGACGCGGCGGAGCAGGCCAAGAAGGAGCTCTCCTCCTCGACCTCGACCACCGTGTCGCTGCAGTACCTGTCGATGTCCGAGAACGGGCCGATCCACCTCGAGGAGACGATCACCCGCGCGCAGTTCGAGCAGATGACCAAGGACCTGCTCGACCGCACCCGCCAGCCCTTCGCCAACGTCATCAAGGACGCCGGCATCTCGGTGGGCGACATCGACCACGTGGTCCTCGTCGGCGGCTCGACCCGCATGCCCGCCGTCAGCGCCCTGGTCAAGGAGCTCACCGGCGGCAAGGAGCCCAACAAGGGCGTCAACCCGGACGAGGTCGTCGCCGTGGGCGCGTCCCTGCAGGCCGGTGTCCTCAAGGGTGAGCGCAAGGACGTCCTGCTCATCGACGTCACGCCGCTCTCGCTCGGCATCGAGACCAAGGGTGGCCTGTTCACCAAGCTCATCGAGCGCAACACCGCGATCCCGACCAAGCGCTCCGAGGTGTTCTCGACCGCCGAGGACAACCAGCCCAGCGTGCTCATCCAGGTCTTCCAGGGCGAGCGCGAGATCGCGCAGCACAACAAGGCGCTCGGCACCTTCGAGCTGACCGGCATCGCGCCGGCCCCGCGCGGCGTGCCGCAGATCGAGGTCACCTTCGACATCGACGCCAACGGCATCGTGAACGTCTCCGCCAAGGACCGGGGCACCGGCCAGGAGCAGAAGATCACGATCTCCGGCGGCTCGGCCCTCCCCAAGGAGGACATCGAGCGGATGGTGCGCGAGGCCGAGGAGCACGCGGCCGAGGACAAGAAGCGCCGCGAGGAGACCGAGGCCCGCAACACCGCCGAGAACCTCGTCTACTCGACCGAGAAGTTCCTCACCGACAACGCCGACAAGCTCCAGGAGGACCAGCGCAAGCCGGTCGACGAGGCCCTCGCGGACCTCAAGGAGGCCCTGAAGCCCGAGTCCGGCGCGACCCCCGAGGACATCTCCGCCAAGAGCAGCAAGCTCTCCGAGGAGTCCCAGAAGATGGGCACCGCGATGTATGCCGCGGCCTCGGCCGCGGACGCGTCCGCCGGGTCCGAGGGTGCGGACGCCGGTGACGGTGCCGCCGGCGGTGCCGGTGCCTCCGACGACGACGTCGTCGACGCCGAGGTCGTCGAGGACGACGAGGAGAAGAAGTGACCGACCAGAACCCGACGGCCGACCAGCCCGACGGAGCCGAGGCGATGGTGGGCTCGGAGGAGTTCGAGCCCACCACCGCCGAGGCGGCGGCCGCCGAGCAGGCCGCTGTCGCGGACCAGCAGCCGGCCGGTGAGACCGTGACCGGTGGGGCTGGGACAAGCGGCTCCGCCACCGGGCAGGGTGCGGGCGCCGAGGGCTCCGAGGTCCACCCGGACACGGCCCTGGCCGCCGAGCGGCTGACCGACCTGCAGCGGCTGCAGGCCGAGTACGTCAACTACAAGCGGCGGGTCGACCGCGACCGCGCGGTCGTGCAGGAGCGCGCCGTCCGCGACGTCCTCGAGACGCTGCTGCCGGTGCTCGACGACATCTCCGGCGCGCGTGAGCACGGCGACCTGACCGACGGCCCGTTCGCCAAGATCGCGGACAAGCTCGAGTCGACCCTCGGCCGGTTCGGCCTCGAGCGCTACGGCGCGGTGGGGGAGGAGTTCGACCCCAACCTGCACGAGGCGCTCATGCACGCGGCGTGGCCGTCCGACGGCTCGCTCTCGGGCGACTCGACCACGGTCGTCCAGGTCCTGCAGCCCGGCTACCGTGCCGGCGAGCAGGTCCTGCGCGCCGCCCGCGTCGCGGTCGCCGACCCCGAGTGACCCGGTCCCGCGCCACCACATCAGTACGATCCACCGACTCGTCCCGCTGAGAGGAGGACGCCATGGCCAGCCAGGACTGGTTCGAGAAGGACTTCTACGCGATCCTCGGCGTCCCCCAGGACGCTGACGAGGCGGCGATCAAGAAGGCGTACCGCAAGCTCGCCCGCAAGCACCACCCCGACCAGAACCCCGGGGACACCGCGGCCGAGCAGCGCTTTAAGGACGTCGGCGAGGCCCACTCGGTCCTGTCCGACCCCGAGAAGCGGCGCGAGTACGACGCCATCCGCCAGATGGCCAGGGGTGGCGCCCGGTTCACCGCCGGCGGTCCCGGCGGCGCGAGCACCGGCGGCTTCGAGGACATCTTCTCCTCGATGTTCGGCGGCGGCGCCGGGCCCGGCGGCGGCACCCGCGTCCGGTACTCCACCGGTGGCGGCGGCCAGCCCGACCTCGAGGACATCCTCGGCGGGATGTTCGGTGGCGGCGGCCCGGCATACGGCGGCGGCACGGGCTTCCGCGCACCGACGGGGCCCCGCAAGGGCGCGGACCTCACCGCCCGCACCACGCTGTCGTTCCGCGACGCCGTCAACGGCGCCACGGTGACCCTGGGCACTTCGAGCGGTGGCCAGATCACCACGCGGATCCCCGCCGGGGTCAAGGACGGCCAGAAGATCCGGCTGCGCGGCAAGGGCCAGCCGGGCGACTCCGGCGCCCCTGCCGGCGACCTCATCCTCACCATCACGGTGGAGAAGCACCCCGTCTTCGGGCGAGAGGGCGACAACCTCACGGTCGACCTGCCGGTGACGTTCGCCGAGGCCGCGCTCGGCGCGACGGTCTCGGTGCCGACCCTCGACGGTGAGCCGGTCAAGGTGCGGATCGCGCCAGGGACGCCGAGTGGCCGGGTGCTGCGGGTCAAGGGCCGTGGCGTCCCCCGCAAGGACTCCGCGGGTGACCTCATGGCCAAGGTGGCGATCGTGGTGCCGCAGCGGCTGTCCGACGAGGCGAAGGCTGCGGTGGAGACGCTGCGCGAGCTCGACGGCGGGCACGACCCGCGGGCGGAGCTCTTCGACAAGGCGCGGAGGTGAGCATGGCGACCGAGCCCGAGTTCCGGCCCGATGACGACGCGCCGATCTTCGTGATCTCGGTCGCCGCCGCGCTCGCGGGCATGCACGCGCAGACGCTGCGCCAGTACGACCGGCTCGGCCTGGTGCGCCCGTCGCGCACCCGGGGTGGCGGACGCCGCTACTCCGGGCGCGACGTCGCGCTGCTCCGCGAGGTGCAGCGGCTGTCGCAGGACGAGGGCATCAGCCTGGCCGGCATCCAGCGGATCCTCGCCCTCGAGGACCAGGTCTCGGCGCTGCAGTCGCGCGTGCGCGAGCTGCGCGCCGAGCTCGACGAGGCGCGGGCGGCGGCCGGCTACGGCGGCCCCGGCGCCCGCGTCTTCGCCGTCGGCCCGAGCGGCGAGGTGTATGCGCTGCGGGCCGGCCAGCGCGTTCGGCCCGAGCGCTCGCAGGCACTCGTGGTCTGGCGGCCCGACCCCCGCTGACCCCGGACACCACGGACGAAAGGCCCTGCCGCTCCGGCCGTGCCCGGCGGACAGTGCGGGTGTGTCCACGTCCTCGCCGTCCCCAGCCAGCAGCGACCTCGCCATCGCGCGAGCCGCCCACCTCGAGCCGATCGCGGAGGTGGCGCGCGCCGCCGGCATACCGCAGGAACACCTGGAGCCGTACGGCCGCCACGTCGCCAAGGTCGACCTGGCGGCCGTCCGCGACCTGGCCGACCGGCCGCCCGCGAAGTACGTCGTCGTCACCGCCATCACCCCCACACCGCTCGGCGAGGGCAAGACCACGACGGCCGTCGGGCTGGCGCAGGGACTCTCGCTGCTCGGGCACCGGGCGACCCTGGCGCTGCGGCAGCCGTCGATGGGCCCGACGTTCGGCATCAAGGGCGGCGCCGCCGGCGCGGGCCACAGCCAGGTGCTGCCGATGGAGCAGCTCAACCTGCACCTCACCGGCGACTTCCACGCCGTGACCGCGGCGCACAACCTGCTCGCCGCGATGGTCGACAGCTCGCTGCACCACGGCAACGAGCTCGGCCTCGACCCGCGCAGCATCGCCTGGCGGCGGGTGCTCGACGTCAACGACCGCGCCCTGCGCAACATCGTCGAGGGGCTCGGCGCGCGCATCGACGGGGTGCCGCGGCAGAGCGGCTTCGACATCACTGCCGCGAGCGAGGTCATGGTGGTCCTCGGGCTGTCGACGTCGCTGCGCGACCTGCGCGAGCGGCTGGGCCGCATCGTCGTGGGCTTCACGGATGCCGGGCGGCCGGTCACCGCGGACGACGTCCACGCCGCCGGCGCGATGGCCGTCATCCTCAAGGACGCACTGAAGCCGAACCTGCTGCAGACCACCGAGAACACGCCGGTGCTGGTGCACACGGGGCCGTTCGGCAACATCGCCACCGGCAACTCGTCGGTGGTCGCCGACCACCTCGGCATCCACACGGGCGACTACCTGCTGACCGAGGCGGGCTTCGGCTCCGACATGGGGGCCGAGCGGTTCGTCAACCTCAAGTGCCGGGTCTCGGGGCTGCGGCCCGACGCCGCGGTCCTCGTGGCGACGGTGCGCTCGCTCAAGGCGCACTCCGGCAACTACTCCGTCGTGGCCGGGAGGCCGCTGCCGCCGGAGATGCTGCACGAGAGCCCGCGCGCGGTGCGTGCCGGCGCGGACAACCTGCGCCGCCACCTCGAAATCGTGCGGTCGTTCGGGCTGTCGCCGGTGGTGGCGGTCAACGCGTTTCCGACCGACTTCGAGTCCGAGCACGCGGTGATCAGGGAGGTCGCCGAGGCCGAGGGCGCGCGCGTCGCGGTCTCCACGCACGTGGCCGACGGCGGCAAGGGGGCGCTCGACCTGGCCGAGGCCGTGGTCGCGGCCTGCGCCGAGCCGCACGAGCTCCGGTTCACCTACGAGCTCGACGACACCCTCCGGGACAAGATCGAGGCGGTCGCGACGAAGGTCTACGGCGCCGACGGGGTCGACTTCTCTCCGACGGCCGCCAAGGACCTCGAGCGGTTCGAGGTCCTCGGGTACGGCGGGTTCCCCGTCGTCATCGCGAAGACCCACCTGTCCATCTCGTCCGACCCCACCCTGATCGGGGTGCCGAGGGGGTGGCGGTTGCCCGTGCGCGAGGTCCGCGCAGCGGCCGGTGCCGGCTACGTCTACGCCATCAGCGGCGAGATGCGCACGATGCCCGGCCTGCCGCGGCACCCCGCGGCTGCCTCGATCGACCTCGACGAGGACGGCGAGGTCGTCGGACTCTTCTGAGGCCCACCCGGGACGTCGGTGACGTGCGTGCGGTCGCCGGTGCGGCTGGGTGTCGACCCGGCCGGGACGACATCGGTGACCGGCCGACTCGGGCGGCTGGCGGCATACTCGACCCATGAGCGAGCACCTGCTGGTCTTCCCCGACCGCGACGTCGCCGAGCAGGTGGCGGATGAGCTGCGCGACGAGGGGTTCACCGAGGTGCGCGTCGTCCGGGAGGCGCTCGCCGGCGAGGACGACTCCGAGTCGCACGAGTGGGGCGTCCACGTCGTCGAGGAGATGGTGGCCGACGAGTCGGGGCCGGTCGAGGGCGGCCTGCGCGACCGGTTCAAGGCGCTCGTGGAGGAGCACGACGGCTGGTACGACCCCGAGCCCGACGGCTGGTCCACCCCGCCCGGCGTGGTCGCCCACCGGGCCGAGGCGCCGGGCGCGGCCGAGTCGACCCCCGCCTAGGGCCAACTGGTCACACCCAGTCGTCAGGCGGACTCGTCAGGCGCAGTCTCCAGAGGCGGAGTCTCCAGAGGCGGAGTCTCCAGAGGCGGAGTCGTCAGGCCGGACCGCCGGCCAGCCGGGACACCACTGCCTCGCCCGCGGCCCACGAGGCGCCGTGGGTCACGACGTGGGTCGTGCCCGCCGGCGGCTCCCACCCGGGCCACCCCGTGTCGACGACCACGGCGTCCGGACGGGTCGCCACGACGGCACGGACCGCCTCGTCCATCCAGGCGTGCCGGTGCGGGTCGCGAACGACGACCCAGAGCGGCCGTCCCTCCGTGGGTGCACCCCCGGTCGGAGCCGCCGTCGCGGCGCCGCCAGTCGGCCCCGCCATTGCGGCGGCCGCGGAGGCGACGTCGTCGGAGGCCCCCAGCCGACGCACCTCGACCTCCGGCCAGTGCCGGCGCGCGGCCGTGACCACTCCGACCGGCGTCTCGGACCCGACGGCGATGTTCGTCCCGGCCTCGAGCACCAGCAGCAGCGGCTGCTCCGGCCCGGGGGTGGCGTCGCCGCGCACGCGCAGCGACCGGGTCGCCGCCTCCCGGCCCGCCTGCGTCCCATCGCCCGAGGGGTGGAGTGCGCGGTCGCGCACCGCGTCGCGCCGCGCTGCGGCCTCGGCGACCCGGGCCGCGGCCTGCGCGAGGCGCTCCTCGCCGAGCCGGCCCGCGTGCACGGCCTCGACGACCGCGTCCACGACCAGGTCGAGCGTCTCGACTCCGGCGGTGTCGCCGCCGATGCACAGGGCGTCGACCCCGGCGGCCAGCGCCAGCACGGCACCCTCGGCGAGGCCGACCGTGCGGGCGACGGCGCCCATCTCCAGCCCGTCCGAGACCGCGAGCCCCGAGAACCCCAGCGTGTCGCGCAGCAGGCCGGTCATCACGGCGGGCACGAGCGTGGCCGGGCGGTCGTCCAGCACGGGCAGGCGGATGTGCGCGCTCATGATCGCGGCGACCCCGGCGTCGACCGCGGCGCGGAACGGCTCGAGCGCCGGGTCGTGCTCGGGGTCCTGCACGTCGACGACAGGGACGTCGAGGTGGCTGTCCACGCGCGTGCCGCCGTGGCCGGGGAAGTGCTTGGCGCAGGCGAGGACGCCGGCCGACTGCAGGCCGCGCACCCAGGCCGCCGTGTGACGGGCCACGAGGGCGGGGTCGGACCCGAAGCTGCGCACCCCGATGACCGGGTTGGCGGCCTCGACGTTGACGTCGGCGTCCGGGGCGTAGTCGAGGTCGATGCCGCAGGCGGCGAGCGACCGCCCGATCTCGGCGCCGACCCGCTCGGTGAGGTCGACGTCGTCCACCGCGCCGAGGGCCAGGTTGCCGGGCCAGGACGACCCGGTCCGGTGCTCGAGCCGGGTGACGTCGCCACCCTCCTCGTCGACGGCGACGAGCGCGGCGGGGTTCGCCTCGTGGACCTGCGCGGTGAGCCGGGCCACCTGCCCCGGGTCGACGATGTTGCGCCCGAACAGCGCGACGCCCCCGAGGCCCTGCTCGAGCCGCGCCAGCAGCCACGACGGAGCGGTCTCGCCGACGAAACCGGGCTGGACGACGGCGAGGGCGAGGCGGGCCAGGTAGGGGGAGCGCGACGCGAGCGACATGGCCGCACTCTAGGAGGCCGGTCAAGGTCACGGCCGTCACCGCGGCGACAGCCCCGGGATCGAGCAGTTGCCGGTCAAGGTTGAGCGGAATACGCTCAAGTTTGCCGAGGTTGTCCCTCGTGGACGCGCACCACCGGGCGCGTCCGACCCCACGCGGTACCAAGACACCGAAGCACCGACGCACCACCGAGCACAGGAGAACCCACCAGGCATGGAGCTGAAGCCCACCGCCAAGGTCGCCGAGGCGCTCGCCCTCGCGCAGCGCGCCGCCCAGACCGCCGGCCACCCGGAGATCACCCCGGACCACCTCACGAGCGCAGCCGTGCAGCTCGACACCCCCCTGGCCGACGCGCTGCTCCAGGCGGCCGGCACCGGCGCGGGCCACGTCCTGGGGCAGGCCGACGCCCGCCTGCGCACGCTGCCCACGACCTCGGGCGCCAGCGCGACCCCCGGCCTCGGACGGGAGGCGGCTGCCGTGCTCCAGCAGGCGGACACGCTCATGCGCGCCAAGGGCGACACCTACCTCGCCCTCGACCTGCTCCTGCTCGCGCTCGCCGAGACCGGCCACCTGGCGGCCGTGGAGAAGCGCGGTGCCAAGGACATGGAGGCCAAGATCGACGCGCTGCGCGGGGGCCGCAAGGTCACCAGCGAGACGCCCGTCGAGGAGGGCGAGGCCCTGGAGAAGTACGGCACGGACCTCACCCAGATGGCGCGCGACGGCAAGCTCGACCCGGTCATCGGCCGCGACTCGGAGATCCGGCGCGTCGTGCAGGTGCTGAGCCGCCGCACCAAGAACAACCCCGTCCTCATCGGCGACCCCGGCGTCGGCAAGACCGCTGTCGTCGAGGGCCTGGCCCAGCGCATCGTCGACGGCGACGTGCCCGAGAGCCTGCGCGGCAAGCGGCTCGTCAGCCTCGACCTCGGCGCCATGGTGGCCGGCGCGAAGTACCGCGGCGAGTTCGAGGAGCGGCTCAAGGCGGTCCTGGAGGAGATCCGCACGAGCAACGGGCAGGTCGTCACCTTCATCGACGAGCTGCACACCGTCGTCGGGGCCGGCGCCACCGGCGAGGGCGCGATGGACGCGGGCAACATGCTGAAGCCGCTGCTCGCCCGCGGGGAGCTGCGCCTCGTCGGCGCCACCACCCTCGACGAGTACCGCGAGCACATCGAGAAGGACCCCGCCCTCGAGCGCCGCTTCCAGCAGGTCTTCGTCGGCGAGCCCAGCGTCGAGGACACCATCGCGATCCTGCGCGGCCTCAAGGAGCGGTACGAGGCGCACCACAAGGTGACCATCGAGGACTCCGCGCTCGTCGCGGCCGCCTCGCTCTCCGACCGCTACATCTCCGGCCGCCAGCTGCCCGACAAGGCGATCGACCTCGTCGACGAGGCGGCCTCCCGCCTGCGGATGGAGATCGACTCCAGCCCGGTGGAGATCGACGAGCTGCGCCGGCAGGTCGACCGGCTCCGGATGGAGGAGCTGCACCTGCAGACCGAGACCGACGAGGCCTCGCGCGAGCGCCTCGAGGCGCTGCGGGCGACGCTGGCCGACAAGGCCGAGCAGCTCGCCGCCCTCAACGCCCGCTGGGAGGCCGAGAAGTCCGGCCTGAACAAGGTCGGTGAGCTGCGGGCCAAGGTCGACGAGCTGCGCACCCAGGCCGACCGCTTCGAGCGCGACGGCGACCTCGGCAGCGCCTCGCGCATCCGCTACGGCGAGCTGCCGGCGCTGGAGAAGGAGCTGGCCGCCGCCCAGGCCGCGGAGGACGCCGCCACGCCGGCCGACGCCATGGTCAAGGAGCGGGTCGGCGCCGACGACATCGCCGAGGTCATCTCGGCGTGGACCGGCATCCCGGCCGGCCGCCTGCTGCAGGGCGAGACCGAGAAGCTGCTCAGCATGGAGTCGATCATCGGCGCCCGGCTCATCGGCCAGGAGACGGCGGTCCGGGCAGTGTCCGACGCCGTCCGGCGCTCCCGCGCGGGCCTCGCGGACCCCAACCGCCCGACCGGGTCGTTCCTCTTCCTCGGCCCGACGGGCGTGGGCAAGACCGAGCTCGCTAAGAGCCTCGCGGACTTCCTCTTCGACGACGAGCGGGCGATGGTCCGCATCGACATGAGCGAGTACTCCGAGCGGCACGCCGTGGCGCGCCTCATCGGTGCCCCGCCCGGCTACGTCGGCTACGAGGAGGGCGGCCAGCTGACCGAGGCGGTCCGCCGCCGGCCCTACTCGGTCGTCCTGCTCGACGAGGTCGAGAAGGCCCACCCCGAGACGTTCGACATCCTGTTGCAGGTGCTCGACGACGGCCGCCTCACCGACGGGCAGGGCCGCACGGTCGACTTCCGCAACGTCATCCTCGTCATGACCTCCAACCTCGGGAGCCAGTTCCTCATCGACCCGGTGATGGCGCCCGAGGACAAGAAGGAGGCGGTCATGACGGCGGTGCGTGCGTCCTTCAAGCCCGAGTTCCTCAACCGGCTCGACGAGGTCGTCGTGTTCGACCCGCTGAGCACCGAGGAGCTCGGCCACATCGTCGAGCTGCAGGTCCGCGAGCTCGCCTCGCGCCTGGTGGACCGGCGCATCACCCTCGTGGTGACCGACGCGGCCCGCGAGTGGCTCGCCATCACCGGCTACGACCCGGCCTACGGCGCCCGGCCGCTGCGCCGCCTCGTGCAGCGCGAGATCGGCGACCGGCTCGCGCGGGCGGTCCTGTCCGGTGAGGTGCGCGACGGCGACACCGTCGTCGTCGACCGCGACGACAGCCTCGACGGGCTCACCGTGCGCGGGGCCGACCACGCCGTGGCCTGACCCGCCACCCGCCACCCGTCGCACAGGGGGACGAGGGGGTATGCCGTGGGCCCACGGCCTACCCCCTCGTCGCGTCCCGGCGGGGTGCGGGAGGCGGCGCGGGCCGTGCGAGTCCGTGGCGCCCGCAGCAGACTGGGGCGCATGACGGACGAGCCACTGCACCAGCGCCCGGAGGGCGCCAGCGACGCCACGGTCGAGGCCGTGGGCAAGGTGAGCGAGGCCTTCGAGGCCATCGAGGAGGTGCGCGGGCGGCTCTACGGCCTGCACCGGCTCGTCGGCACCGCCGACCTGGCCCTGGGCGAGGCCGTCGAGCTGCTGCGCAAGGCGGGCCACGACGAGCTCGCCGACACGGTCGACCGCGAGATGGTGGGCCGCAACGTGCTGCCGGGCATGTGGACCTTCCAGATCGTGGAGACCTTCGACGAGGGCTACTACGCGCAGTTCCAGCGCATCGAGAAGCTGGTGCGCGATGAGCTCATGGACGGGCGGCGGCACGTCTACGAGGCCGAGATGAAGACGCGCGAGCGCACCCACGGCCAACCGGGCCACGAGCCGTCGCCCGAGGTCCTGGACCCGCAGGATCTCCAGGCCGACAGCCTGTCCTGACCGGACCTGACCGGACCTGACCGGAGGAGCACCGTGACGACACGCCTGTCCCAGACCAGCGACCTGTGGTGGAAGAACGCCGTCATCTACTGCGTCGACGTCGAGACGTACTTCGACGGCAACGGCGACGGCATCGGTGACCTGGTCGGGCTGACCCAGCGCATCGACTACCTCGCCGAGCTCGGCGTCACCTGCCTGTGGCTGATGCCGTTCTACCCCTCGCCCGACCGCGACGACGGCTACGACGTGACGGACCTCTTCGGCGTGGACTCCCGGCTCGGGACGCACGGCGACCTCGTCGAGCTGATCCGCACCGCGAACGACCGTGGCATCCGGGTCATCGCCGACCTCGTCGTCAACCACACCTCCGACCAGCACCCGTGGTTCAAGGCCGCCCGGCGCAGCAAGGACAACCCGTACCGCGACTTCTACGTCTGGCGGTCCGACCCGCCGCCGGACACCTCGGACAAGGTGGTCTTCCCCGACAAGGAGGACAGCATCTGGGCGCTCGACGAGCGCACCGGCGAGTGGTACCTGCACCACTTCTACACGTGCCAGCCCGACCTCAACTTCGCCAACCCGCAGGTGCGGGACCAGATCGCCAAGTCGATCGGGTTCTGGCTCCAGGTGGGCATGGCCGGCTTCCGGGTCGATGCCGTGCCCTACCTGGTCGACGACATCGACACCGAGGCGCCGGACGTGCCGGGGGACCCGCACGAGTACCTCAAGGAGCTGCGCGCGTTCCTCAACCGGCGTCGTGGGGACGCGATCCTGCTCGGAGAGGTGAACCTGCCGCACAAGGACCAGAAGCAGTACTTCGGCGGCGCGGACGGTAACGAGCTGCACATGATGTTCGACTTCATCGCGATGCAGGCGATGTACCTCTCGCTGGCACGGCAGGACTCGCATCCGCTGGCGAAGGCCCTGCGGGCGCGGCCCGCGGTCGACCCGGACTGCCAGTGGGCGACGTTCGTGCGCAACCATGACGAGCTCACCCTCGACAAGCTGAGCGACGAGGAGCGGCAGGAGGTCTTCGCCGCCTTCGGGCCCGAGCCGCAGATGCAGCTCTACGGTCGCGGGCTCAAGCGCCGGCTGCCGCCGATGCTCGACGGCGACCCCCGGCGCATCCGGATGGTCTACAGCCTGCTGTTCTCCCTGCCCGGCACACCGACGCTGTACTACGGCGAGGAGATCGGCATGGGCGAGGACCTCGCCTCCGAGGGCCGGATGGCGGTCCGGACGCCGATGCAGTGGGAGCGGACCGCCAACGGCGGGTTCTCGTCCGCCCCGCCCCGCAAGCTCGTGCAGCCGGTCGTCCCCGGCGGCTACGGCCCCGAGCACGTCAACGTGGCGGACCAGAAGCGCGACCCCGACTCGCTGTGGAACTACGTGCGCGGCCTGATCCAGACCTACCGAGAGTGCCCCGAGCTCGGCTGGGGCGACTTCACGGTGCTCGAGCAGCCCCTGCCCCAGGTGCTGGTGCACCGGTGCTCCTGGGAGGGGTCGACCGTGGTGGCGGTGCACAACTTCGCGGCCGAGCCGGTGACGGTGACCTTCCCGCTCGACCCGCGCGACCTCGAGGGCGACCTGCCCATCTGGCTGGAGGACCTCGTGGCCCGCGGGATGCAGGAGCCGCGGCGCGACGGCACCGTCGAGGTCGCGCTCGAGGGCTACGACCACCGCTGGTACCGCGTGCGCCGCGACGACCTGCCCCGGCGCTGACGGACGACGACGAGTCCGCCCTGCGGCGCAGCGGGTGCCGCGCCGCCGGGCGCACCGCCGGCTGGCGGACCGGACGTGGTCAGCTCACCGGGCGCACGGCATACGGCATGACCCCGGTCTCGGAGGTGGAGAAGGCGCGGACGCGGATGTCCGGGCCGCTCACCCGGTCGGCCTCGACGATCGTCCCGTCGCCGATGTAGAGCGCCACGTGGTGGATGCGCGAGGCGGACCTCGTCGAGTCCGACCAGAACACCATGTCGCCCGCCCGCAGCCGGCTGATCGGGACGCGCGGACCGTCGGCGTACTGGCTGCGCGACGTGCTCGACACCCGAACCTTCGCGCCCTGGTAGAACGCGTACTCCATCAGGCCGGAGCAGTCGAAGCCGACGGTGTTGCGGTCGTCGATCCCGCTGGGGCTGCAGCAGATCCCCTTCGTCGGGCCGTACGCGTTGCCGCCGCCCCAGGAGTAGGGGTACTTCCCGGTCATGGACTTCGCAGCGGCGATGACCGCCTTGACCTTGGCGCTCGGCGTGCCCTGCTCGGGTGTCGTGGTGCCGGCGCACAGCGGGGCGACGAGGCCGTCGGACCCGGTGCGGACGTAGGCGTCGCTGACGTAGCCGCCGGACTTGAGCCGGTCCCAGACCGTGCTGGTGCCGTACGTCCCGGTCACGCTCTGCCCGTACGTCTGGCAGGTGATGGTCACGCGGGCGCCGTCGGCCGGGGACCCGATGGCGGCCGACGCGGCGGTCGGCTGCTGCCGGACCGTGAGCGCCGGGCCCGGGGTGCCCTTGGTGTTGACGACGCCGGTGGCGCCGGCCGCCTGCGCGGCGAGGGCGCCGGCGACGGAGACGCCGACGAGGGCGGCGGTCGCGGCGGCCGTGGCCAGCCGGCGCCGGGTGGTCGAGAGCAGGTTCATGGGGTCCCCCCTGTGGTGTGCCGGCTCCAGCCGGGTCGCCGGGAACGCTAGGGCGGGGCGCGTGTGGCGACCATGGGGAGCGGTCCCCGGCGGATAGCGTGTGCGCATGCGTCCCCCCGGTCGGTATGCCGTCGCCGTCGCCCTCGCGGTCGGCCTCGCCTCCGGCCTGCTCACCGCCTGCAGCGGCGGGGGCAAGGCCGCCGCGAAGGCGCAGCTGCCGCCCGCCCAGCGGCTCGCGGAGGCGCGCGCGGCGCTCGAGAAGAGCCCGGCGGTGTCGTTCACGCTCACGTCGGAGGGACTGCCCGGCAAAGCCGTCGGCGTCTCGGCGGCGCAGGGCACGGGCCTGTTCCGGCCGCCGTCGTTCAAGGGCACCCTCAACGCCACGATCCGCGGCGTCACCGGCACCGTCGAGGTGGTCGCGGTCGAGCAGGACGTCTACCTCAAGTTCTTCACCCCCGGCTTCAGCAAGATCGACCCCAAGACGTATGGGGCGCCGAACCCGGCGCAGCTGTTCAACACCCAGACCGGCGTGACGAGCCTGGTGTCGAGGACCACCGGCCTCGCCGCCGGGCCGCGCACCCGGGACGGCGCCACCATCGTCGACACCTACACCGGGAAGGTCCCCGGGACCGCGGTCGCCGACCTCTTCGTCATCGGCGACCGGTCGGGGACGTTCGACGTGACCTATGGCGTCGCCGAGGACGGTGACGAGCTGCGGTCCGTGGTGCTCAAGGGCCCGTTCTACGCCGGCTCGACCTCGACCTACACCGCGCGCCTCACGAAGCTGCCCCAGGCCGTTGCGATCCCCCGCCCCTAGGGCGCTGCTCGCCACCGCGTCCGTCGCGGTGGCCCTCGCGGCGGCCGACACCTACGTCGTCGTGCTCGCGCTGCCCGACATGATGACCGGCGTCGGCCTCGGCATCGACGCCCTGCAGGAGGCGACCCCGATCGTCTCGGGCTTCCTGCTGGGCTACGTCGCGGTACTACCCCTCATCGGCAGGCTCGCGGATCTCGTTGCCCGCCAACGCATCCTGCTGACCTGCCTGCTCGTCTTCGTCGTCGGGTCGGCCGTCACCGCTGTGGCGGTCGAGCTGCCTGTGCTCGTCGCCGGTCGCCTGCTCCAGGGCGTCGGTGGCGGTGGCCTGGTGCCTGCGACGCTGGCGATCGTGGCCGACCTGTGGCCGCGCGGGCGCCGTGGCACCCCGCTCGGCGTCGTCGGCGCGGTGCAGGAGCTCGGCAGCGTCCTCGGGCCGGTCCTGGGCGCCCTGGTCCTGGCCGTGGCCGACTGGCGGGCGATCTTCTGGCTCAACGCCGTCGCCGGGCTGGTGCTGGCGGTCCTCGTCGTGGGCACCGGGGGTGCCCGCCCGGCGGCGCCGCGCGCCGTGCCGACCGTGGTGGGCCTGCTCGCCATCGTCGTCACCGGGTTGGCGCTGGTGGCACCGGCGCGGCTCGCCACGGACGTCACCCTGGGAGTGCCGTTCGTCCCCTTCGACGGGTATGCCGCGCGGCTGGCGACCCCGATCGGTGTCGTCGGTCTGGGGCTGGCCGCCGTGTGGCTCGTCCTCGTCGTGCGTTCCGCCTGGCCGGTGCTGCGCCGCGCCGACCTGCCCGGCGCGCTGCTGCTCGGGACCGCGCTCGGCACCCTCGTCCTCACCTTCGCCGCGAGCGACCCCGAGCGCGAGGTCGTGGGCCCCCTCGGCCTCGTGCTGCTTCCCGTCGGCGTGGTCGCCCTCGGCCTGTACCTCTGGCGGCACCGGCGGGCTGCGGAGCCGCTCGTGCCTCGGGGAGTCGTCCGCGGGCGCACCGGCAGCGCGCTCGTCGTCAGCCTCCTGACCGGCGTCGCGCTGGTCGCGGTGGTCGTCGACGTCCCGGTGCTGGCCCGGCTCACCCTCACCGGCTCGCAGACGACGGCGGCGCTCGTGCTCGTGCGCTTCCTCGTCGCGGTCCCGGTCGGTGCGGTCGTCGGCGGGTGGGCGCTGCGCCGGCTCGGCGAGGCGGTGGTCAGCGGTGGGGGGTTGCTGCTGGCCGCGGGAGGCCTGTTGGTCATGAGCCGCTGGGGCGACGGCGCCCTCGGGTCGTGGCCCTCCACGGTCGTGCTGGTCCTCGTCGGCCTCGGTGTCGGGCTCGCTCTCGCGCCGGTGAACAACGCCGCGCTCGCCGACTCACCGGCCGAGGCGCACGGCGTGGCGGCCTCGCTCGTCGTCGTCGCGCGGATGGTGGGCATGGTCACCGGGCTCGCCCTGCTGACCGCGATCGGCCTGCACCGGTACTACGCGGCCGTGGCCTCCCTGCCCGATCCCACGGACACCCGGGCCCTGGTCGGCGCGGGTGTCGTGCAGGTGCAGACGGTGTTCCTCGGTGCCGCGCTCGCGGCGTTGCTGGGTGCGCTGGTGTCCCTGCGGCTGGGGCTGCGCCGCCAGGCCTAACGGTGGTCGGACCGCGCCGCCAGGACCGAGTCGAAGGCGGCGACGACCTCGTCCGTGGCCTCGTACATGAGCATGTGGCCGCGCCCGTCCAGCTCCACGACGCGGGCACTCGGGACGAGCTCGCCGAGACGGCGCGCGTGCCGCGGCGGGGTGAGCCGGTCGCGGGACCCGACGAGCACCACGGACGGCACCGCGGCGAGCCGATCGACCGCCTCGGACTCGTCATGGAGCCCCAGGGCCGCGTGGAAGCGCCCGAGCGTGGGCAACGTCGTCGCGGCCACCTGCTCGCGGGTGAGGCGCACGAGCTCGGGGTCGGCCTCGTCGCCGAAGAGCAGGCGGCGCTGTCCCTTGTGGGTGACGAGCCGGCCGGTCGGCACGGCCGGCATCCGCGCCGCCAGGCGCATCGCGGCGCCCTGCACCCAGGGCAGGGCCGTACGGAGGTCGCCCGCGGAGGTCGACACCAGGACCACCCCCACCACGCGCTCCTCGAAGGCCTCGGGGTGCAGGCCGGCATACGCCATCACGGTCATGCCACCCATCGAGTGGCCGCCGAGCACGACCTCGTCCCGCGGGGCGACGACGTCGAGGACGGCCGCGAGGTCGTCCCCCAGCGCACGGACGCTGGCGTCCCCGCGCAGCGGCGAGGAGCCGCCGTGCCCGCGCTGGTCGTAGGCGACGACGCGCAGCCCGCGGTCGAGCAGTGCCTCGACGACGGGGTGCCAGGACCGGCGGGTGAGGGTCCAGCCGTGGGCGAGGACGACGGTCGGGGCGGGGCCGTCGGCAGGGGAGGCCGGCAGGTGCTCCTCGACCCGCAGCAGCGCGCCGTCGGGTGCCGCGACCGTGAAGGTACGGCTGCCGCCGGTGCGGCGGCCCGCCTCCCGCGCCCGCGCCACCTCAGTCCTCCAGCTCGACGACGACGGGGGCGTGGTCGGAGGCGCCCTTGCCCTTGCGCTCCTCGCGGTCGATCGCGGCACCCGCCACCCGCGCGGCGAAGGCCGGCGTGCCGAGGACGAAGTCGATCCGCATGCCGCGGCGCTTCTGGAAGCTGAGCTGGGTGTAGTCCCAGTACGTGTAGGTGCCGGGCCCGGGGGTGTGCGGCCGCACCACGTCGACGAAGCCGGCGTCGAGGAACGACTGGAACGCCGAGCGCTCCGGCGGCGACACGTGGCTCTTGTCGAGGTAGTACTCCATCGACCAGACGTCCTCGTCCTGCGGCGCGATGTTCCAGTCGCCCATCAGCGCGGCGGCCTCGCCCCGCTCGACCCAGCCGCGGGCGTGCTGCTGCAGGTGGGCCAGCCAGTCGAGCTTGTACGCCATGTGCGGGTCGCCGATGCCCCGGCCGTTGGGGACGTAGACGGAGGCCACCCGCACGCCGCCGCACACGGCCGTCAGCGCGCGCGCCTCGACCACCGACGGCTCGCCCCAGCCGGGCGCGCCGGGGAAGGACGCCTCGACGTCGTCGATCCCGACGCGGGAGACGATCGCGACGCCGTTCCAGTGGTTGAGGCCGTGGTGGGCCACGTCGTACCCCAGCGCCCGGAGGCGGTCGAAGGGGAACTGGGCGTCGGTCGCCTTGGTCTCCTGGATCGCCAGGACGTCCACGTCGGGGCGCTGCAGCCACGCCTCCACGCGGTCGATGCGGGAGCGGATCGAGTTGACGTTCCAGGTGGCGATACGCACGGAAGCCACCCTAGGTGACCCTCGGTAACCGCCGTACAGTGACCGCATGAGCACTGCCCTGGTCACTGGCGCAACGGCCGGGATCGGCCTGTCCTTCGCCCACCAGCTGGCCGAGCGCGGCCACGACGTCGTCCTCGTCGCGCGGAACAGGGCACGGCTGGAGAACGTGTCCGACGACCTGCGGGCGAAGTACCGCGTCTCGACCGAGATCCTCGTGGCCGACCTGTCCGACCGGGCCGAGACCGGCAAGGTCGCCGAGCGGCTCGCGGACCGGGCGCGGCCGGTCGACCTGCTCGTCAACAACGCGGGCTACTCGCTCAAGCGGCGGTTCCTCGACAACGACATCGAGGACGAGGAGGCCCTCTTCGACGTCCTCGGCCGCGCCGTGCTCGTCCTGTCGCACGCCGCCGCCAACGCCATGCGCGAGCGCGGCCACGGCGCCATCGTCAACGTGTCGTCGGTGGCAGGGCAGATCGCCTCCGGCCCGTACTCGGCCGTGAAGTCGTTCGTCACGGTCTTCACCGAGGGGCTGGCCACCGAGCTCGCCGGCACGGGTGTCACGGCGACGGCCCTGCTGCCGGGCTTCACCCACACCGAGTTCCACGAGCGGGCCGGCGTCACCATGACGAGCATCCCCGAGTTCATGTGGCTCGACGCCGACCGGCTCGTGCGCGACTGCCTCGACGACGTCGCCAAGGGCCGCGTCGTGTCGGTCCCGGGTGCCCAGTACAAGGCGATCGTGGGTGCCCTGCGCGTCCTGCCGCGCGGCCTCGTGCGGTCCCGGGCACGCAAGGCCCACCGCCCCAAGGACTGAACGGCACGGCGGCGCGCGGGCGGGCCTCGGTAGGCTGGTCGCCCGTGACCGACATCGCCGCCGCCCGCGCCCGCCTGCTGGAGATCATCAAGGACAAGGCCATCGTCCACGGCCGGGTGACGTTGTCGTCCGGCAAGGAGGCCGACTACTACGTCGACCTGCGCCGGATCACCCTCGACGGCGAGGCCTCGCCGCTCGTCGGCATCGTGATGCGCGACCTGGTCAAGGACCTCGAGTTCGACGCGGTCGGCGGCCTCACCCTCGGCGCCGACCCCGTTGCGACGGCGATCCTGCACGCGAGCGCCGCCGCCGGGGACCGCAAGGACGCCTTCGTCGTCCGCAAGGCCGGCAAGGCCCACGGGCTGCAGCAGCGCATCGAGGGCCCGTCGATCGAGGGCCGCCGCGTCGTGGTCGTCGAGGACACCTCCACCACCGGCGCCTCGCCGCTCGAGGCCGCGAACGCCGCGCGCGAGGCGGGCGCCGAGGTCGTGGCGGTCGCCACGATCGCCGACCGGGCCACGGGTGCCGCGGAGAAGTTCGCCGACGCGGGGCTCGAGTACCGCTTCGTCTACGGGCTCGAGGAGCTCGGCCTGGCCTAGGATCGCCTCGACCGGCAGGCGTCCTGCCCGCACCAGGCAAGGGGGAAGTCCGTGATCGTCGCGATCGTCATCGTGGTCCTCGTCGTGCTGCTCGCCCTCTGGGCGGTCGGCATCTACAACGGGCTCATCAAGCTGCGGAACCTCGTGCAGGAGGCGTGGCGCCAGATCGATGTCGAGCTCAAGCGCCGGCACGACCTCATCGGCAACCTCGTCGAGACGGTCAAGGGGTATGCCGCGCACGAGCGCGGGACGCTCGAGGACGTCATGAAGGCGCGCTCTGCCGCCATGAGCGGTGGCCAGTCCCCGGCCCAGCAGGCGCAGTCCGAGGGGCTGCTGTCGGCGGCCCTCGGGCGGCTCATCGCCGTCGCCGAGGCCTACCCCGACCTCAAGGCCAACCAGAACTTCCTGGCCCTGCAGGGCGAGCTGACCTCCACCGAGGACCGCATCGCCAGCGCCCGCCGCTACTACAACGCCAACGTGCGCGAGCTCAACACCAAGGTCGAGACGGTGCCCTCCAACGTCGTCGCCGGGATGTTCGGCGTGCACCGCGAGGAGTACTTCGAGACCGAGACGGCCGCCGAGCGCGAGCCGGTGCAGGTCGACTTCGGCCAGCGCGAGGCCACCATCCCCCCGCCGAGCGGGTATGCCGGTGGTGCGGGTGCGGGTGCGGGTGCGGGTGCGGTGCCGCCGGCCGGTGCTGCGGCCGCGGCCGGCCCCGCCCCCGAGGCGGCGGCACCCTCGCCCGAGCAGGCCCCGCCCGTGCCGCCCCAGCAGGGCGAGCCCCCGGCCCAGCCCTAGTCCTCCCCGTCCTACGTCACTGATCCGGATGGTGGTCAGTGACGTAGCCCAGGTCCGGTGCACCCGGCGGCTCACCACGCCATTGATCCGGATGGTGGTCAGTGACGTAGCCCAGGGCCGATGCACCCGGCGGGTCGCCACGTCATTGATCCGGATGGTGGTCAGTGACTTGGCCCAGGGCCGATGCGCCCGGTGGCTCGCTACGTCAGTGATCGGGGCGGCCGATCAGTGACGTAGGACGCGGCACCAGTGCGTCGTCCCGTGCCGTCTCCGGGCCCGGGCGGGTGGATCAGACCGTGGACCAGACCGTGGACCAGACCGTGGACCAGACCGTGGATCAGCCGGGGGTCAGGCCGGCGGGTCGGCGCGGCGGGCGGGCAGCACCAGGCCGTAGACGTCCCACGGCCGGGCGCCGTCGGGGTGGTCGCGGCTGGTGCGGCCCCCGTACGAGCGCACCAGCGCGTGCAGCGACTCCCGCAGCTCGCGCTCCTCGTCGTCGGTCAACCAGAGCCGTCCCCGGGCGGTCATGCCGTGCTCCTCCCCGTCGGCCACGAGCACGGCGAGCCGGTCGAGCCCCGCCTCGAGGTCGGCGAACCACTCGTGCACCGACAGCCGGCTGTCCTCGATGCCGGCAGCCCGGTGCGCCCCCGGGGTGATCGTGATGCTGTCGGCCACCGCACGCCACGGTCGCTCACGGCCGTCCCCGGACTCGACCCGCTCGACGATCCCCCACGTCGCGAGCGCCCGCAGGTGGTAGCTCATCGCCGACGGGGTGACGTCGCAGATCCGGGCGGCCTCGGTCGCCGTGAGGACCTCGCCCGAGTAGAGCTCGGTCACGACCCGCTGCCGGGCCGGGTGGGCCAGCGCCCGCAGGGCCCGCGGGTCGGTGATCCGCAGCTCGCTGCGGTCCGACGCGGCCCGGGGGGACGGTGCCGGACTCTTCGGTGACGCGCGACGAGCGGTTGACCGTGGCATACGTGAAAGACTACCTTCACAAATTGTGAAAGGTTTCTTTCAGGAATGGCACGCGGTGGCGACCACCCCCGGCGTGGCCGTCGTCCTCGGCGCCGGGGCCCTCTCGGTGGCCGGCGACTCGGCCGCGATGGTGGCCCTCGTCCTGCGGGCGCACGCGGACAGCGGCGGCGCCGCCTCCGTGGCGGCGCTGCTCCTGTGCTTCGCCCTGCCGGTGGTGGCCACCACCGGGGCGGCCGGGGCGCTGGCGGACCGGTCCGAGCCGCGGCGCCTGCTGCTCGCCGCGGGCCTGGTGCAGGCCGCGGCCGCTGCCGGGCTCGCGGTCGTCGACGGTCTGGCCGCGACCTGCCTGCTCGTCCTCGTCATGCAGACCGGCTTCGCGGTCGGCCAGCCCGTGTGGGGTGCGGTCGGCCCGGCCCTCGTGGGCGAGGAGCGGGTCGGCCGGCTCGTCTCCCTGCAGCACGCCCTGCGTGGGGTCGCCGGGCCCGCCGGCGCCGGCCTCGGGGGCGTGCTGGTCCAGTCGGCCGGCTCCGGCGCGGTCCTGGCGCTCGACGCGGTCAGCTTCCTCACCCTGGCGCTGGCAGGTGCCTCCCTCAGCGTCCCGCGACCGGACCCGCCGGCGCGCCGCCTCCGCGGCTGGGACGCGGTCCTGCCGCGCGCTGGGGTGGCCGCCCTGCGGGGGCACCCCGTGCTCTGGGTGCTCGTGCTCGCCCTCTTCCCCGTGGTGGTCGCGGTGGAGTCGGTCAACGCGGCCGAGGTGTTCCTCGTCCGCGACGTCCTCGGCGCGTCCGCCGCGGCCTACGGCCTCGCCGAGGCGGTGCACGGCGGTGCCGCCGTCGTGGGGGCCCTCGCGGCGGGCACGGTCACCCGTCCCGGGCTGCGGGTCCGCGCCGTCCTGGCCGCCGTCGTCGTCGTGGCGCTCGCGCAGGTGGGCCAGGGCCTGGCTCCCGCGTATGCCGCGTACCTCGCCGGAGCGGCGGTGTCGGGTGCGGCCCTCGGCGTGGTGAACGCCCTCCTCTTCGCGCTGCTCCTGTCCGAGGTCGGGGCAGCCCGGCGCGGCTCGGTCGTCGCCTTCGTCAGCGGGGTGTCGCGGGGCTGCTCGGTGCTCGCCCTCACGCTCGGAGGCGTCCTCACCGCGCTGTCCGGGCCGCGCACGGCATACCTCGTCGCAGGCTCGGCCGGCCTGCTCGTGGCGGCGGCCGCCGTGTGGCGTGTCCACCGGTCGGTGGACACCCGCTCCACCGTCCGGGGCTGACGGGGACCACCCGGGCCCCGGCAGGCTGGACGCATGGACCACCCCATCCGCGTCACCGGCCTGCGCAAGACGTACGGCACCCGGGCAGCCGTCGACGGCCTCGACCTCGAGATCCGGGCCGGCGAGGTGTTCGCCCTGCTCGGCCCGAACGGCGCCGGCAAGACCACCACCGTGGAGGTCCTCGAGGGCTTCCGCCGCAGGGACGGCGGCACCGTCGAGGTGCTGGGCGCGGACCCGGAGGGCGCGGGCCTGGCCTGGCGCAACCGGATCGGCATCGTGCTCCAGAGCTCGACCGGCCTGGACCTCATCACCCCCCGCGAGGCGCTGACGAGCACCGCGAAGGTGTACCGGACGCCGCGCCCGGTGGACGAGGTGCTCGAGGCGGTCGGTCTCGCCGACAAGGCCGACGACCGCATCGGCAGGCTCAGCGGCGGCCAGCGACGCCGCCTCGACGTCGGCCTGGGCATCGTCGGGTCACCCGAGCTGCTGTTCCTCGACGAGCCGACGACCGGCTTCGACCCGCAGGCCCGCCGCGACTTCTGGGGGCTCATCTCCGGCCTCGCCGGCAACGGCACCACCATCCTGCTCACGACCCACTACCTCGACGAGGCCGAGCACCTTGCCGACCGGGTCGGCGTCATCGCCGGCGGCCGCATGGTCGCGCTCGACACCCCGGCGAACCTCGGCGGCCGCGCCGTCTCCGAGGCGACGGTCACGTGGGAGGAGCCGACCGGTCAGCGCCACACCGAGCGCACGTCCACCCCGACCGAGCTCGTCGCGCGGCTCTCGGCGCGCCTCGGCGGCGAGGTGCCCGCGCTCACGGTGACGCGGCCCTCGCTCGAGGACACCTACCTGTCCCTCATCGCCCCCCACCTCGCCGGCTCCGGCGAGCTGCCCGTGGACCCCACCGCCACCGAAGCACGCGGCTCGGCAGCGGGCGCCGCCGACGCACGCGGCTCGGCACCCGGCGCCGCCGACTCCGACACTGCCGACTCCGACACCGACCTGGAGGTCGCCCGATGACCGCGCTCGCCATCGGCTGGGACCGCAGCGTCCTGGAGCTGAAGATGTACTTCCGCGAGAAGGAGGCGGTCTTCTTCTCCTTCGCCTTCCCGATCCTCATGCTGTCGATGTTCTCGGTGATCTTCGGCCCCGGCTTCGAGCACGGCGACGCCGCCGCCGTCGGGGTCAACGCAGCACGGTTCTTCCTCCCGGGGATGGCGGCCGCGGGCGTGATGCTGACGAGCTTCCAGTCGATGGCCCTGTCGGTCGCCGCCGAGCGCGACGACGGCACGCTCAAGCGGCTGCGGTCGACGCCGATGCCGCCGCTGTCGTACTTCCTCGGGAAGGTCGGCCTGGTCGCCTCGACCTCCCTGGCCCAGTTCGTGCTGCTGATCGGGGTGGCGCGCCTCGCGTTCGGGGTGCAGCTGCCGACGGACGCGGGGCGCTGGCTGACGTTCCTGTGGGTGTTCCTGCTCGGCGTGGCGGGCGGCACCGTCCTCGGGATCGCCTACTCCTCGCTGGCGACCTCGGCCCGTTCGGTGGGGGCGACGGTGATCGCGCCGACGCTGGTGCTGCAGTTCATCTCGGGCGTCTACTTCGCCTTCACCGACCTGCCCGAGTGGCTCAAGCAGGTGGCCGCGGTCTTCCCGCTCAAGTGGATCGCCCAGGGCATGCGGTCGGTGTTCTTCCCGCAGGACTGGCAGACCCAGGAGATGGCCGGCACGTGGGAGCACGGCCGAACCGCGCTGGTGCTCGGCGCGTGGCTGCTCGTCGGCCTGCTGGTCTGCGTCCGCACCTTCCGGTGGACCAAGCGCGGCACGACGTGACGGCTCCGGCTCCGGCGACTGCGCGACACAATGGCACCGTGAGCGTGCACGACCCCGCAGCCGGTCCGCAGGACTGCGCACCCCTGCCCGGGACGTCCTCCCACCAGCTCGACGAGATGTGGCGCCGCCAGCTGGTGTGGTGGCACGTGCTCTTCGCGGTGCTCGTTGCGACGACCGTCGTCGTCATGCTCGCCGAGGACAAGGCGCACCTGCCCTGGCAGCTCGCCTGCACCGCCGGCATCGCCGCGGCATACGCCGTGTGGGGCCGTCGCGGGCTCGGGGAGCAGCAGTCGCGTGCCGCCCTCACCTACGTCACCGTCGCGTGGGTGCTGATGGTCGCCCTCATGGCGCTCGACGGCACGGGCACGGCGTGGATCCTGACCTTCGGGCTGTTCCCGCAGACGTGGGCGAGCCTGCCGCGCAACCGGGCCGCGGCAGCCGTCGTCCTCGCCGTCGTCGGCATCGGCCTCGCCCGCCTGTGGCAGGGGCCGCGCACCGGGGACGAGCTCGTCGGCATCGCGATCAGCACCGCCATCATGCTCGTGCTCTCGCTCACCCTCGGCCTGTTCATCGACCGGATCATCCGCGAGGCCGACACCCGGGCGCGGACCATCGACGAGCTGCGCCGCACCCAGGACGAGCTGGCCGCCGTCGAGCGCGCGCAGGGGGTGGCGGCCGAGCGCGAGCGCATCTCGCGGGAGATCCACGACACCCTCGCCCAGGGCTTCACCTCGGTGGTGACCCTGACCCGGGCGACGCAGTCGGCGCTCGAGCGCGGCGACCTCGACGTCGTCCGGGAGCGGCTGGGCGTCATCGAGCAGACAGCCGCGGAGAACCTCGCCGAGGCCCGCCTCATCGTCGCCGAGACGACGCCCGGCCACCTGCAGTCGCGCACCCTGGCCGAGGCGCTACAGCGCCTGGTCGACGCGGTGGCCGACGGCAGCGGCATGACCGGTCGCCTCGTCGTCGACGGCGTGCCCGAGGTGCTCCCCGCCAACTCCGAGGTCGTGCTGCTGCGCAGCGCCCAGGAGAGCCTGGCCAACGTGCGCCGGCACTCCGGCGCCCGCTCGTTCGAGGTGCGCCTGCGGTATGCCGAGGGCGAGGCCGTGTCGCTGGAGGTCACCGACGACGGGGTCGGCTTCGACAGCGCCGGGGACCGCACCGGGTACGGCCTCGACGGGGCGACTGCCCGGGCCGCGGAGGTCGGCGGCCGGTTCGAGGTCGACAGCGCCCCGGGCCGCGGCTCGCGGGTGCGGGTGGAGGTGCCCCGGTGACCCTGCGGCTCCTCGTGGTCGACGACCACCCCGTCGTGCGGATGGGCCTGGTGGCGATGCTGTCCGACCTCGAGGACGTCGAGGTCGTGGCCGAGGCCGCTGACGGGGAGGAGGCCGTCGTGCTCGCCCGGCGGCACCGCCCCGACGTCGTCCTCATGGACCTGCGGATGCCGGGGGTCGACGGGGCGCAGGCCACGGCCCGGCTGCGGGCCGACGAGGACGGACCCGCGGTGCTCGTGCTCACGACCTACGACACGGACGCCGACATCGTCCGCGCGGTCGAGGCCGGCGCCAACGGCTACCTGCTCAAGGACGCACCCCGCGACACCCTCGCCGACGCCATCCGCCGCGCCGCCCGCGGCGAGACGGTCCTGGCCCCACCGGTCGTGGCGCGTCTGGCGCACCGGATGCGGACCCCGGCCGGACCCGTGCTCACCGACCGCGAGACGCAGGTGCTGCAGTGCGTGGCGCGTGGCCTGTCCAACGCCCAGGTGGGCCGCGAGCTGCACATCGGCGAGGCCACGGTCAAGACGCACCTGCTGCGCTCGTTCGAGAAGCTCGCGGTGACCGACCGGACGGCGGCCGTCACCGCGGCATACCGCGCCGGGCTCATCGAGCTCTGACGGGGCGGCGGCCCCACGCGGCCTAGCCCAAACGACGGATCCCGGGGCTGCGGCCCGGCGGGACCATGGTCCCGCGCGGCAGCCCACGCGTGTCTCCGCAGCACGCCTGCCGCGCGCTGGAGGGATACCCATGCGCACCGTCTACCGAGTTCTGGCGTTCCTCGTCGCCCTCGAGGTCGCCGTGCAAGCGATGTTCATCGTCTACGGCGACGCGGGCCTCGGCCTGTGGGTGGAGGACGGCGGTGTCGTCGACAAGGCGACGTTCGACAACGCCTTCGAGTCCGGCCAGGCGCCGTTCGCCGAGTTCCAGGCGTTCGTCTTCCACGGCATGAACGGGATGATGGTCATCCCCGCACTCGCCCTGCTGCTCGTCGTCTCCTCGTTCTTCGCCAAGGTGCCCCGCGGCGTCGTCTTCGCGCTGGCGGTGCTGGGCCTCGTCGTCCTGCAGGTGACCCTGGGCCTGCTGGGCCACTCGGTGGCGATCCTCGGCGCCCTGCACGGCCTCAACGCGCTCGCGCTCTTCTCCACCGCGGCCTGGACCGGCATCCGCGTGGCCCGGCTGACCCGGCGTGCCGAAGGGGCCTCGGAGTCCGCCGAGCAGCGTGTCGCCGTCTGAGTCCTCGCAGGTCGTGGGCGAGCCGGCCCGCCGTCGGCGGGTCCGGCTCGCGGTCGCCTTCCTGGCCACGGCCGCGGTCGTCGCGTCCATCGGGTGGATGTGGGTGGCCAGCTTCGCGCCGGCCAGCTTCTCGGTCGCCCAGATGGGGACGCCCGACTACGGCGGTGGCCCGGCACCGGCGCACCGGCACGGGCCGGGTGCGCTCGTGGCGACGGGTCTCGACGTGCGCACGATCGTCGAGCCCGACACCGGCCGGGCCCCCGACGTCGCGCTCACGCTGACCGCCCGCGCGGAGAGGGTGCGGTTCGGGTCCGGGCCGCCGGTCCCGGCATACACGCTCAACGGGACCACCCCGGGGCCGACCGTGACTGCGCGTGAGGGGGACCTCGTACAGGTCACCTTCGTCAACGAGTCGGTCCCCGGCGGCGCGACCCTGCACTGGCACGGCCTCGACGTCCCCAACGCCGAGGACGGGGTCGCCGGGGTGACCCAGGACGCCGTCCGGCCGGCGCAGTCGCACACCTACCGCTTCGTGGCGCGGCAGGTCGGCACGTACTGGTACCACTCGCACCAGGTCTCGCACGAGCAGGTCGTGAAGGGCCTGCTGGGCGCCGTCGTGGTGCTCCCGCGGGGCGGCATCGCCGAGGACGCCGACGTGCTGGCCCTCACGCACCTGTATGCCGGGCGGCGCACCGTCGCGGGGCGCGTGGGCGACGTGCCGGCGGTCGTCCGGCCCGGCGCCACCGCGCGGGTGCGCGTGGTGAACACCGACAACGGCGTCGTGCCGGTGTGGGTGAGCGGGGCGGCATACCGGGTGCTCGCCGTGGACGGCACCGAGGTGCACGGGCCCACCCCGGTGCGCGACCGCTCGGTCGTCGTCCCGGCGGGCGGTCGGGTCGACCTCGCCGTCCCGGTGCCGGTCGACGGCAGTGCGGTGCGGGTCGAGCTCGGCGGCTCGGCGGTCGTGCTGGGGCCTGTCGGCAGCACCGGCTCCCGGACGCCCGCGCCGGGACAGACCCTGGACCTGCTGTCGTACGGGGAGCCCGCTCCGCTGGGGTTCGACCCCGCGTCGGCGGACCGGAGGTTCGAGTACCGGATCGGGCGGCGACCCGGCTTCGTGCGGGGCCGGCCCGGCGTGTGGTGGACCGTCAACGGGCACCTCTACCCGGCGGTGCCGATGTTTATGGTGAGCCGCGGCGACGTCGTCACCATGCACATCGACAACTCCTCGGGCCAGGCCCACCCGATGCACCTGCACGGCCACCACGTGGTGGTCCTCGCCCGGGACGGGGTGCGGGCCACGGGGAGCCCGTGGTGGACCGACTCGCTCGAGGTGCGCAGCGGCCAGAGCTACGACGTGGCGTTCGTCGCAGACAACCCCGGCATCTGGATGGACCACTGCCACAACCTGCCGCACGCCCAGCAGGGCCTGCTCGCGCACGTCATGTACGAGGGCGTCACGACGGGCGTCCGGACGGGCCGCGACACGGTCAACAGCCCCGAGTAGGGCGGGTGCTTGTCGGTAGGTCCGGTCGGCAGGTCGGTCAGCAGGCCTGTCGGTCAGTAGGCCTGGTCGCGCAGGTCGCGGACGGCCTCGGCGGTCTCGTCGACGACGTCCTCGCTGGCGGTCCGGCCGCGTCGGGCCCGGACGATCTCGACCGCCATGGGAATGACCGAGACGAGCACGATCGCGAGGATCGCGGCCTCGAGGTGGTCCTTGAGGATCGGGAAGGCGTTGCCGAGGAAGTACCCGAGCAGGGTGACGCTCGTGGCCCAGAGGACCGCGCCGACACCCGACCACACGAAGAAGTGGCGCCGGTCCATCCGGCCGATCCCCGCCACCACGGTGATGAAGGTGCGCACGATCGGCACGAACCGGCCGATGACCAGGGCCTTGGCGCCGTACTTCTCGAAGAACGCGTGCGTGTCGTCGAAGTACTTCTTCTTCAGGATGCGCCCGTCGCGCTGGTACAGCGGTGCGCCCACGGCCCGGCCGATCTCGTACCCGACGACGTTGCCCGCGAAGGCGACGAGGCTGAGCACGATGCAGGCGAGCCCGATGTTCACCTTGATCGAGCCCTCGGCGATGAACAGGCCCACCGCGAAGAGCAGCGAGTCACCGGGGAGGATCGGGAACAGCAGCCCGCACTCGACGAAGACGATCGCCGCGCTGACCCAGAAGAACTGCGCGCCGAACTGCCCGAGGAGCCACTGAGGGTCCATCCAGTTGGGGCCGAGCGAGGGAGCCATCACCCGCCAAGGGTATGCGGTGCGGCCGGTCGCGCTCGAATCCTGCGCTGTGAGCGGCCTGAGAGGTTCCTCAGCGCCGCCCCGGTCAGCCCGCCGGCCAGCTGCGCGAGATGCGGGTCCAGTCCCCGATCTGGGCGAACGGGTCCGGCTGCGCCCGCCGACGTTCCGGGGGCGGCCCCACGGCGGGCCCGAAGTGGTCGAGCACGGTGGTGAGCACGCCCTCGCCCCGTGTCAGGTGGGGGAGTCGCTGCTGCAGGCCGTGCACCTCCTCGGCGGGGACGTGGCCCGTCAGCACCGCGGGGGAGGTGCGCGACGACCCCGCGACCCGGGTCGTGAGCGGCACCGCCCGGTGCCGCGGCAGCTCGGAGAGGACGGCGCCGAGGAGGTCCTGCGGCACCTCGAGCTCGAACCGGTGGACGGGAGCGCAGACGACCGTCCCCGCGCGCACGAGCGCCTCGGCGAGGACGAGCCGGGCCAGGCTGCGGAAGTCGGCGGCCGTGCTCGACATCGCCTTGTCGAAGCTCGCGTGCATGGCGCTCTGCCGGGGGTAGTAACCCGAGTGCGTCACCACCACCCGGCAGTCGGGCACCGCCCACCCGTGCACGGCCTCCGCGAGCGTGGCCCCGACGCCCTCGCGCACCGCCGTGAAGAAGGCGGGCGGCATCGAGCCCAGCTCGACCTCGAGGCCGAGCTCGACACCGCTGCCCACCTCCGCGGGCTCGACCCGCAGCCCCACGGTCGCCAGGAACGGGTTGGGCGCCACGTCGATGAGCCGGTGGGCCGACCCGGGACGCTCGACGCGCTCCACGCAGACCGGTGTGGTCGCGCGGAACGAGGCGAGCACGCCGTGGTCCTCGGCGAGGAACGTGGCGAGGACCTCCTTCTGCACCTCGCCGTACAGGGAGACCGACACCTCGCCGCGCCCGTCGTCGAGGCGCAGGTCGATGAGCGGGTCCTGCTCGGCCAGCTCGGTGAGGGCGCTGAAGAGCCGGCCGCGGTCGCGGGGGTCCACCGGGTCCACGACCGTCTCCAGGCTGGGGCGCGCCAGCTCCACGGCATACCGCCGCCCCCGGCACGGACCGAACGTGTCGCCGACCCGCGCGGTGGCTGGGCCGCGCAGGACCGCGATGCGGCCGGCGCCGACCTCGTGGGCCGGTCTGGGGCCGCCCGGCTCGAAGACTTCGAGCCCGGTGACCCGCTCGCCCCGCGCTCCGGGGAGGTCGATCCGGTCCCGGACCCGCAGCGTGCCCCCGGTCATCCGCACGACCGCGCGCCGCCGTCCCTGCGGGGTGTGCTCGACCTTGAACACCACGCCGCAGGGTGCGCCACCCGCGTCGTCGGCGGAGTGCGCCACGAGGTCGGTCACCGCGTCGAGCAGGGGGCGCACGCCGCAGCCCGTGATCGCGGACCCGAGGACGACCGGGTGCACCTCGCCCGCCCGGGTGCGCGTGCGCAGGTCGGCCCGTTCCGCGGCCGAGAGCTCGAACGGCCGGTATGCCGCGTCGTCGCGTCCCGGGGCCTCGACGGTGCCCAGGGCGACCGCGTCGGGCGTGAGCCGCTCGGCGACCTGGTCGAGGACCCGGTCGGGGTCGGCGCCCCCCCGGTCGACCTTGTTGACGAAGAGCAGGGCGGGCAGCCCGAGCCGCTGCAGCGCGCGCATGAGCACCAGCGTCTGGGCCTGCACGCCCTCGACCGCGGACACGACGAGCACGGCGGCGTCGAGCACGGCCAGGGCCCGCTCGACCTCGGCGACGAAGTCGGAGTGGCCGGGGGTGTCGAGCAGGTTGACGAGGGTGTCGTGCCACTCGAACGAGGCGACCGCGGAGCGGATCGTGATCCCGCGACGTCGTTCGAGGTCGAGCGAGTCGGTCTGGGTGTCGCCCGTGTCGACGCTCCCGGGGTGGTCGAGGACCCCGGCCTCGTGGAGGATCCGTTCGGTCAGGCTGGTCTTGCCGGCGTCAACATGCGCGACGACCCCGACGATCAACGTGCGCAACTGCCTTCACATCCATTCGGTAGGTGGGTACCTGGCGGGACGTGAGAGCAGCTCGCATCGGGTTCTCCGGTTCAGTCGTGGGTCGGTGCTCCTCCATGGCAGCAGGCGGTGACCGCTGGTGGCAAAGGGTTTTCAGGCGAGCAGGGGCCGGACCTCGCGGCCGACCCAGCCGGCGAAGTCCGCCGCGTCGGTGGCGGAGGTCGGCTGGACGACCACGGTGGTCGCCCCCAGCTCGGCACAGCGCAGCACGGCGGCGGCCACCGCGGCAGCGTCACCGACGACGGCCCGGCCCCCGGTCGGCTCGAGCCCCCAGGCCGCCAGGTCGGCAGCCACGCGGTCGTCGGCGCCGGGACCCGTGTCGGCCATCAGGGTGTGGACGACCTCGGGCGCGGGGGCGTCGGCGGGGCGGGCGGCGCGGACCGTCGCGACCGCCGAGCGCAGGTCGTCGAGGCCGAGCCCGCCGGCGAGCAGGATGCCGTCGACGAGCCGGCCGGCGAGGGCGAGGGTGCGGGGCCCGTGGCCCCCGCTCATCACGGTCACGGGTGTCGTCGGCGGCCAGTCGAGCCGGACGCGGTCGAGGCGGACGTAGCGACCCTGCGTGGTCATTTCCTCGCCCACGAGCAGGCGCACGAGCGCCTCGGTGTACTCCTCGAGCAGCGTCATGGGCGAGGCGACGCGGGCTCCTGCCTGCGCCATCCAGTCCTGCACGCCGTGCCCGACGCCCGGGACGAAGCGCCCGGGGAACAGCCGGGCCAGGGTGGCGACCTCCATGGCGGTGAGCGCGACGTTGCGCAGGGCCGCCGGCATGAGCCCGAGCCCCACGCGCACCCGGCTGGTCGTGGCCAGGGCGGTCGCGGCAGAGGCGATGCCGCTCTGCTTGAAGCAGTCCTCCCAGACCCACAGGTCGTCGAGGTGCTCGTCGGCCGCGCGTGCCAGCTCGGGCAGCGACTCCGGCGGCAGGGTCGGGACGAAGGCGATGCCGAGCCGCGGTGGGGTGAGGGGCGCCATCCCCGCATCGTGGCAGCGACCGCCGACGACTGCACCCAACCACGACCGCACCCACCGACGACCGCACCCACGGCTCGGTCGCGGACCTAGGGTGGGCCCGTGGGTGAGCAGACGGTCGACCGGTCGGGGGCGCAGGACACCGCGCGCCCGGACGACGTAGGGGTCGGACCGTGGCCCGGCACCTGGCCCGCCGGCGACCACTGGGACCCCGACCTGCTGCGCGACGGCGACCGCCGCAACGTCGTCGACCGCTACCGCTACTGGCGGCACGACGCGATCGTGGCCGACCTCGACACCCGCCGGCACGACTTCCACGTGGCCATCGAGAACTGGGGCCACGACTTCAACATCGGGTCCGTCGTCCGGACGGCCAACGCCTTCAACGCCAACGCCTTCCACATCGTCGGCCGCCGTCGGTGGAACCGGCGCGGCGCGATGGTGACCGACCGCTACCAGCACGAGCTGCACCACCCCACCGTCGCCGACCTCGTGGCCTGGGCTGCCACCGCAGGCCCGCCGGACGGCGAGGGCCGGCCCACCGGCATACCGCTCGTCGGCATCGACAACCTGCCCGGCTCGCTCCCGCTGGAGACCGCGACCCTGCCCCGGCACTGCGTCCTCGTCTTCGGCCAGGAGGGGCCCGGGCTGAGCGAGGAGGTGCGCGCCGCCTGCTCGCAGGTGCTGCACATCGAGCAGTTCGGTTCGACCCGCTCGATCAACGCCGGCGCCGCCGCGGCGATCGCGATGCACGCGTGGGTGCGCCAGCACGTCTTCGACCAGGTGGTGCCCGCGCAGAAGATCCCCGGCCAGGCTGTCGATCCGGCCGCCGCCCGTACGTCACCAGGGTGCACGCACACCCACTGACGAGAGGAACCAGCCATGACCCAGTACCTCGTTCTGCTGCCGAGCCCCGAGGGCCGGTACGCCACCGCGACCGAGCAGGAGAGGCAGGACCTGCACACGGCCCACAACGAGTTCGTCGAGCTGCTCGAGCGCCGCGGCCACAAGCGGCTCGGCGGCGCCCAGCTCACCCCGTCGTCGCAGTCGCGCGTCGTCCGGGGGAGCGCCCTCGACGACGTCACCCTGACCGACGGCCCATACGCCGAGAGCGCCGAGCAGGTCGGCGGCTACTACCTGGTGGAGACGGACGACGTCGAGGACCTGGCCCGCGTGTGCGGCCGGCTCCTCGCGACGCCGTTCCACCCGGCCATCGAGATCCGCCCGACCGTGGGCATGTGAGGGGAGCGACATGAGCGAGTACGTGGTGCTGATCGTGGGGGACGCCGACCGCTGGTGGACCACCATGGACGTCGACAAGCGCAAGGCCGGGTATGCCGAGTACGCCCGGTTCGCGGAGGAGCTGGCCAAGCGGGGCCACACCATCACCGGCGGCGCCGAGCTGCACGCCACGAGCGAGGGTCGGCGCATCCCGCCCGGCGGCGGTGCGGTCACCGAGGGGCCCTTCGCGGAGGTCACCGAGCAGGTGGGCGGCTTCTACCAGGTGCGCACCGACGACCTCGACGACCTGCTGGACTGCTGCCAGATCATCGCGGCCGTCGGCGACGGCATCGAGGTCCGCCGGGTCGTGACCCCCGAGGACCGGCCGTCGTGAGGCGACGGTGAGGTACGTCGTGCTCATGGCGTACCGGCCGGCGGAGTGGGAGGACGCGTCGGAGCAGGTCCGCCAGGAGCACTTCGACGCCCACCACGCCTTCGAGCGCTACGTCGACCGGCACGGCCGCCGGGTCTCCAGTGCCGCCCTCGCCGGCGCCGACCTGGCGACCACGGTGCGCCACCGCGAGGACGGCACCGTGGCCGTGACCGACGGTCCCTTCGTCGAGCTGGCCGAGCAGGTCGGCGGCTACTACGACGTCGAGCTGCCGGACCTCGACACCGCGATAGCCGCTGCCACGCTGCTGCCGCGGGGGTACACCGTGGAGGTCCGGCCGACCGTGCGGGTCGAGGGGTACGACGCGTCGTGACCGGCGAGCCCTCGTGACCACGGCCGGACCGGGACCCGACGAGCCTGCGCGTGACGAGCCGGTCGACAGCGGGGCCGCCGACGTGGCGCCGGCCGGGCACCAGCCCGCCGACGTCCTGGCGCGGGTCGTGCGCGAGGAGTGGGGACGCCTGGTGTCCCTGCTCCTCGCGCGGTTCCGCCGGCTCGACCTCGTCGAGGACGCGCTGGCCGACGCGGTCGAGGCGGCCGCCCGGCGCTGGCCCCGGGACGGCGTGCCGGACAACCCCGCCGGCTGGCTGCACACCACCGCCCGGCGCCGCGTCCTGGACCGGCTGCGGGGCGAGGCGATGGCGCAGCGCAAGGTGCCGCTGCTCGTCGTCGAGTCCGAGGGCGAGGCCGAGCGTGGCGGTGCCGTCCGTGCCGACCCGGGCGACCTCGTCGAGGACGACCTCCTGCGCCTGGTCCTCCTGTGCACCCACCCCGCGCTGGACCCGGCGGCCGCCAGCGCCCTGACGCTGCGGCTCGTCCTGGGCCTGGCCACGGCCGACGTGGCCCGGCTCTTCCTCGTGCCGGAGGCGACGATGGCGGCCCGGATCACCCGGGCCAAGAAGAAGATCGTGGCCGCCGGCATCCCGTTCACCGTGCCGTCCGCCGCCGAGCTCCCGCAGCGACTGGACGTGGTCGCCCAGACTGCCTACCTCGCGTTCACGGCCGGGTACGCCCCGGGCAGCGGGCCCGACGCGGTGCGCACCGAGCTCGCCGGCGAGGCGATCCGGTTGGTGCGGGTGGTCCTGACCCTGCGACCCGGCGAGCCCGTCCTCGTGGCACTGCTCGCGCTCATGCTGCTGCAGCACTCGCGGCGCGACGCCCGCGTCGACCCCGCCGGCGGCATCGTGCTGCTGCCCGACCAGGACCGCACCCGCTGGCACCGCGACGAGGTGGACGAGGCGCTCGGGCTGCTCGCCTCGCCGCACCTCACCGGCCCCATCACCGTGCAGGCGGCCGGGTATGCCGTCCAGGCCCGGATCGCGGCCGAGCACGCCACCGCGCCGACCGCCGGGCACACGGACTGGGTGCGTGTCGTGGCGCACTACGACCAGCTGCTCGAGCTCGCTCCCGGCCCCAGCGCCCGGCTGGCCCGGGCCGTCGCCGTGGCCGAGGCCCACGGACCGCAGGCCGGGCTCGCCGCCCTCGACGGCCTCGAGGACGAGCTGGCGCACGGCCACCGGCTCGCTGCCGTGCGGGCCGAGCTGCTCTCCCGCGCCGGCGACGTCGACGCCGCCCGAGCGGCATACGCCCTCGCCATCGAGCGCTGCGGCAACGACGCGGAGCGCGCCCTCCTGGTGCGCCGCCGGGACGCCCTGCCGACCTGAGACGGCGGGTGTCCGACGGGCCTGCGGACGTGGAAGGATCGGTGCGACGACGACGTCCACCGATGGCTCGAAGGAGACCCCATGCCCATCGCCACCCCCGAGGTGTATGCCGACATGCTGGACCGCGCGAAGGCAGGCTCCTTCGCGTACCCCGCGATCAACGTGTCGTCCTCGCAGACGCTCAACGCCGCCATCCGCGGGTTCGCCGAGGCCGGCAGCGACGGCATCGTGCAGGTCTCCACCGGCGGCGCCGAGTACCTCTCCGGCCCCACGGTCAAGGACATGGTGACGGGCTCGCTGGCGCTGGCCGCGTACGCGCACGAGGTCGCCAAGAACTACGACGTCAACATCGCGCTGCACACCGACCACTGCCCGAAGGACAAGCTCGACGGGTTCGTCCGGCCGCTGCTGGCCGCGTCGACCGAGCGGGTGAAGGCTGGCGGCACCCCGTGGTTCCAGTCGCACATGTGGGACGGCTCGGCCGTGCCGCTGGACGAGAACCTGTCGATCGCCCGCGAGCTGCTCGACCTGTGCGCGGCCGCCAAGGTCGTCCTCGAGATCGAGGTGGGCGTCGTCGGCGGCGAGGAGGACGGCGTCGCCAACGAGATCAACGACAAGCTGTACTCCACGCCCGAGGACGCCATCGCCACGGCGCGAGCGCTCGGCACCGGCGAGAACGGCTACTACATGACCGCGCTCACCTTCGGGAACGTGCACGGCGTCTACAAGCCGGGCAACGTCAAGCTGCGGCCCGAGGTCCTCAAGGCGGCGCAGGACGCGGTGCACCAGGAGTTCGGCACGCCGGACGAGAAGCCGTTCCACCTCGTCTTCCACGGCGGCTCCGGCTCGACCGCCGAGGAGATCTCGGCTGCCGTCGACTACGGCGTCGTCAAGATGAACATCGACACCGACACCCAGTACGCGTTCACCCGCCCGGTCGCCGGCTACATGCTGACCAATTACCAGGGGGTCTTCAAGATCGACGGCGAGGTCGGCAACAAGAAGCAGTACGACCCGCGCGCCTGGGGCAAGGAGGCCGAGGCCGGGATGGCCGCCCGCGTCGTCGAGGCCTGCGAGCACCTGCGCTCGGCCGGGACGCACCGATGACCGAGGGCCACAACCTGCTGGGCATCCCCGAGACCCGCCTGCCTGCCGATCCGGCGGCCGCGCAGCTGGAGCAGGGCGTCGCGGCCGACCAGGTCGCCGCGGCCCACCCGACCTCCTCGCTCGCCTGGGCCACCCTCGCCGAGGACGCGCTGGCCGACGGTCGCACGGTCGAGGGCTACGCCTACGCCCGCACGGGCTACCACCGGGCGCTGGACGCCCTGCGGCGGAACGGCTGGCGCGGCCAGGGGCCGGTGCCGTGGGAGCACGAGCCCAACCGCGGGTTCCTGCGCGCGCTCGCCGCCCTGTCACGGGCGGCCGGTGCGATCGGCGAGACCGACGAGGAGCAACGCTGCGCGCAGTTCCTGCGCGACTCCTCGGCAACCGGGGCGCGCGAGCTCGGCCTCTGAGAGGGCCCCAAGCGCGGAGATGCCGGGGGACCCGACTCTCGTCGGGTCCCCCGGCTCCGCCCCCTGCGCAGGCCGTGGCCTGCTGGGCTGCCAGCTCCCCGGTGCGTCCCCTGCCTCTCCAGGAGGGCTTGCAGCGACGCCCATTCTGCACGGCTTCGTCCCCAGAATGTGTCACTATGCTGCCATTGGACAGATGATGACAGGAAAGGGGTGGGTGGGTCCGTGACCAGCGACGACGCCATCGTGGTGAACCGGCTGTTCCACGACCCGGTGGCCCGCCTCCACGCCGTCCTCGAGCGGAGCGAGGGGGAGATCGAGCGCCGCCGGGCCGAGCTCGCAGAGGTGCGCCACGCCCTCCTGCAGCTGTCCTCGGAGACGACCGCGCCCGCCGGTGGGGGCGGCCCGACCCCCGTCTGGGAGCGCGTCGCCGCCGACCTCGCGCCGCCCGTGCTGCGCCAGCTGACCGAGCGCACGACGACGACCATCCGCAGCTGCGTCCTCAGCCTCGACGTGGGGCCGGGCCTGGACGAGGAGAGCGTCCGGCACACCCAGGAGATCCTGCGCTCGGGGCGCGTGCGCCAGCGCACCATCTACCCGGCGGACGCGATGGTGACCCCCGAGGGCCGGGCGTGGGTGCAGTCCTGGGCGGACGCGGGCGAGGAGCAGCGGGTGAGCCTGGTGCCGCCCAGCGACTTCGCGGTCTTCGGCGACGAGGCGGTGATGGCCGTCGCGGAGTGGGGCAACGCCGCCGCCGACTACGTCCTCATCCGCGAGCCGATGCTCGTCGCGGCGTTCACGACCCTGTTCGACCGGGCGTTCGAGCGCTCCCTGCCCGTGGCGCGCGACTCCGACGCGCCGGGCTCGGACCTGCGGCTGCTGCGGCTGCTCGGCCTCGGGCTCAAGGACGAGTCGATCGCGCGCTACCTCGGCGTGAGCCTTCGGACCGTGCGCCGCCGGGTCGCCGCGCTCATGGAGGTCCACGGGGCGCAGACCCGGTTCCAGCTCGGCCTCGCGGTCGCCCGGGAGGGTCTCGTGGACCCCACCGGTGGCGACGACCGGTAGCCTTTCGGGGTACCGGGCCCCTGTGCGTCCACGCCAGGGGCCTGTTGCCTGACCGGGCCCGCCACGGGCCGCTTGGACGACCGAGGAAGGGTGTGGGTATGCCGGCGATCGTGCTGGTGGGTGCCCAGTGGGGCGACGAGGGCAAGGGCAAGGCCACGGACCTCATGGGCTCCGACGTCGACTACGTCGTGAAGTTCAACGGCGGCAACAACGCCGGCCACACCATCGTCATCGAGAAGGACGGCAAGCGCGAGAAGTTCGCGCTGCACCTCCTGCCGTCGGGCATCCTCACGCCGACGTGCACCCCGGTGATCGGCAACGGCGTGGTCATCGACCTGGCCGTGCTGTTCCAGGAGATCGACGGGCTCGAGGCCCGCGGGGTCGACACCTCCCGCCTGGTGGTCAGCGCCAGCGCGCACATCATCCCCCCGTACAACCGCGTCCTGGACAAGGTGACCGAGCGCTTCCTCGGCTCCCGGAAGATCGGCACGACCGGCCGCGGCATCGGCCCCACGTACGCCGACAAGATGGCGCGCAACGGCATCCGCGTGCAGGACCTGTTCGACGAGAAGATCCTGCGCCAGAAGGTCGAGGCGGCCCTCGCGTTCAAGAACCAGGTCCTCGCCAAGATCTACAACCGCCGCGCGGTCGAGGTCGACGAGGTGATGGACGAGCTGCTCGGGTATGCCGAGCGGCTGCGCCCCATGGTCGCCGACACCTCGCTGGTGCTCGAGGAGGCCCTGGCCCGGGGCGAGAACGTCCTGCTCGAGGCCGGCCAGGCCACCCTGCTCGACGTCGACCACGGCACCTACCCGTTCGTGACGTCGTCCAACGCCACGGCCGGTGGCGCCTGCACCGGGTCCGGCATCCCGCCGACTCGGGTCTCGCGCGTCATCGCGATCCTCAAGGCGTACTCGACCCGGGTCGGCGAGGGGCCGTTCCCGACCGAGCTGTTCGACGACAAGGGCGAGTTCCTGCGCAAGACGGGTGCGGAGTACGGCACCACGACCGGCCGCCCCCGCCGCTGCGGCTGGGTCGACACCGTCGTGGGGCGCTACGCCACCCGCATCAACGGCGTCACCGACTTCGTCGTGACCAAGCTCGACGTGCTCACCGGCCTGGACACCGTGCCGATCTGCGTGGCCTACGACGTCGACGGTGTCCGGCACGACCAGATGCCGGTCAACCAGACCGACTTCCACCACGCCAAGCCGATCTACGAGGAGCTGCCGGGCTGGTGGGAGGACATCTCCACCTGCCGCACCTTCGAGGAGCTGCCGGCGAACGCGCAGGCCTACGTGCTGCGCCTTGAGGAGCTCATCGGCGCCCGGGTCTCGGCCATCGGCGTCGGCCCCGGCCGCGACGAGATCATCAGCCGGCACGCGCTGCTGGATGCCTGACCCGGCCGGTCGGTCCGGGGGTCGCCTCCCCGCGGGCCACCCGGTCCGCGGCCGCTACACCAAGTGGGGCGGGCGCCGTCACCACGGCGCCGACCTGGTCTACCTCGGCGCCGACGAGCACGGCGACTGGCTCGGTGATCCGGCCGGCAACGCCTGGTCCGGCGGCCCCAAGGAGTTCAGGAGCGTCACCGACAACGTGCTGCTCGTGCCCCGCGACCGCGGCATGACGGCGATGTTCTACCAGCCGCACCCCGAGCAGGCGTTCGAGCTGTACGTCGACATCACCACCCGCCCGGTGTGGGAGGGCGACCTCGTCACGGCCGTGGACCTCGACCTCGACGTCATCAGGCACTTCGACGGGACCGTGCTGGTCGACGACGAGGACGAGTTCGCCGAGCACCGGGTCACCCTCGGCTACCCCGACGAGGTCGCCGCCGGTGCGGTCGCCGAGTGCGACCGGGTCGTCGCGGAGGTCACCTCCGGGGCGGCGACGTTCGCGACCTCCACCGCCGCACCGTGGCGCCGGGTCCTCGACGGGGTCCTCGGCCGCTCCTGAGCTCCCCTGGCGCGGGCGCCTCGGGTGGTGACGCGGCCTGGTGGTGACGCGGCCTGGTGGTGACGCGGCCTGGTGGGGGGCACGGCCTGGTGGTGGCGCTGACCCCGGTGCTCCGGGCCGCCTCAGTCGACGGCGAGCACCGTCATACGGTGCGCCGCGCGGGTCAGGGCGACGTAGAGCACCCGGATCCCACCCGGCGACTCCCGGGTGATCTCGGGCGGGTCGACGATGACCGTGGCGTCGTACTCCAGGCCCTTGGTCGACATGGGGTCGATGAGCACGACCCGGCCGCCGGCGGCGCCGTCCACGTCGGCAAGCTGCGCGGCATACCGGCGCGGGGTGACGACCGCGACGGAGCCCTCGACGTCCTCGAGCAGGGCCTCGACGGCGTCGCGCACGGCGACCGCCACCTCCGCCGCGGTGGTGCGCGCCTCGACCGGCTGCACGCCGGTCTCGCGCACGGCTGCCGGGATGTCGGCGTCGGGCACCTCCGCCCGCACCACGCGCGCCGCGTAGTCGAAGATCTCGCGGGCGTTGCGGTAGTTGGTGTCCATGTGGAAGAGGCGGCGCTCCTGGGAGCCGAACGCCTCCTCGCGCGCGCGGGCGGCCTCCTGAGCGTCCGGCCAGGACGCCTGGGCTGCGTCGCCGACGACGGTCCACGAGGAGTAGCGGCCCCGGCGGCCGAGCATCCGCCACTGCATGGGCGACAGGTCCTGCGCCTCGTCGACGAGGACGTGGGCGTACTCGCCCGGACCCTCGACGCGCCCGTGCAGGAGCCGCTCGCGCGGTTCCGAGGGCGCGGTCCGCGAGCCCGCACCGCCGGCGGACCCCGCGGACGGGCCGACCTCGGCCACGCCGAACTGCGAGACGTCGTCGAGCTCCTCGATCTCGTAGAAGCCCCGCTCCTCCGAGGGCGCGTCCTGGACGGTGCCGAGCCGGGCCGCGAGGTCGTCGACCAGAGCCGCGTCGGCCACCGACCACGTGCCGGTCTCGAGCGCCTCGCGCATCGACGCGGCGAACAGGTCGGCCTCGTCGGGCGTCAGCACGCCCTGGCCGTGTCGGCGCACCAGCTCGGGGTCGGCCAGCCAGAGCAGCACCTCGCGCGGGTCGACCTGCGGCCACCACTGCTGCAGGAACGCCTCCACCTCGAGGTGCCCGTCGAACCGGTCCATGAACTCGGCGCGGTCGCCCTCGCGGACGCTCGCCCACGCCGCCTCGGCGAGCGCGGCCTCGACGGCCTTGGTCGCGAGGTTGCGCTGCCGGTCCCGCAGCACCCGGCTGCGGATGCGGTCGAGGGCCGGGGTGTCGACGCGGACCGCGTGCCCGGCGACGAACGCGCGGAACACCTGGGGGGCGTCGGGCACCCGGCCCCCGGCGGCGCGCGCCAGCAGGCGCCGGATGCGCAGCGAGCCCTTGAGCGCGGCCACCTCGGGGGAGTCGAGCCGGGTCGCGGTGATGCCGTCGACCACGTCGCCGAGCGACCGCAGGGTCACCGACTCCTCACCGAGCGAGGGCAGCACCCGCTCGATGTATGCCGTGTACGCGGACGAGGGACCCACGACGAGGATGCCGCCGGACTCGAAGCGCCGGCGGTCGGAGTACAGCAGGTAGGCCGCACGGTGCAGCGCGACGACCGTCTTGCCCGTGCCGGGGCCGCCGGTGATCTCGGTGACGCCCCGGGCGCTGGCGCGGATGGCCTCGTCCTGGTGGCGCTGGATGGTCGCGACGATGTCGCGCATCTGCGCGCCACGGCTGCGGGTCAGGGCGGCGAGGAGGGCGCCGTCACCGACGACGACGAGGTCGTCGGGTGCCTCGGCGACCATGAGGTCGTCCTCGACGCCGACGACGTCAGGACCCTTGCAGCGCAGCACCCGGCGGCGCAGGACGTCCATCGGCTCGACCGGGGTCGCGCGGTAGAAGGCGGCGGCCGCGGGGGCGCGCCAGTCGACGACGAGCGGCTCGTAGTCGTCGTCGCGGACCCCGAGCCGGCCGATGTAGCGCACCTCGCGGTCGGGGGGCGCTCCCTCGCGGGACAGGGCGTGGTCGAGGTCGAGCCGGCCGAAGACGAGCCCCTCGTACTGCGTGTCGAGGGTGGAGCGGCGACGGGCCGCGTTGAACACCAGCGCGTCGCGCTCGAAGAGACCGGTCAGCTCCTCGTCGCGCACGTCGCCCGTGCGGTCGGTGCGGCCGCGCGCCAGGCCGTCGGCCTCGACGAGGCCGGCCCGGGCCTGGGCCTTGGCGAGCTCGGCGTAGACGAGGTCCACATGGGCCTGCTCGACGGCGATCTCACGGGCCACCTCCGCCGTGTCGGCGCGGGTGGTGTGGTCCGAATCGGTCACGAAAGGTCTTCCTGTTGTCCCTCCTGCGAACGCACGAGTCTAGCCCGGCGCCGTGCGCGCTCGTGCGCCCTCCACGGCATACGGACCGGCATGACGGCGACCACCGTCGACCCCGGTCCGGTGCCGGGCAGGGGAGCCGGGTGCCGACGGGCGAGCTCGGCTCCGCGTCCCGGGGGCGGGCTCAGATGAGGCCGCGACGCGCGGCCTGCACCCCGGCCTGGAACCGGGTCCCCGCCCCGAGCTGGTCCATCAGCGCGCGCACCCTGCGCTCGACGGTGCGCTGGGAGATCCCCGTCTGCCGGGCGATGGTGGCGTCGGTGGCGCCCGCCGCCATGAGCGCCAGGATCGTGCGGTCGCGGCGGTCCCCGCCCTGGGCCGTGCGGTGGAGGGGTGAGCCGCTGTCCCAGAGCTGGTCGGCGAGGGCGATGAGCGCGAGCACCATCGGCCGGGCGCGCACCACCACGGAGCCGAAGCCCGAGGGGTCGAACTCGCTGAGGTCGACCACGGCAGCGGTGTCGTCGACGATGACGGCCGAGAACGGCACCGCGCTGTTGAAGCGGGCCCGCTCGCCGCCGCGCTCCCTGGCCTCGAGCACCTCGAGCACGTTGTCCACCTCGAGCACCGCGGTGTCGTAGACCGTCGTGTAGTCCAGCGTCGTCCCGCCCACGCCCCGGCTGGTCTCCTCGTGCGAGTGCAGGGGGCTGGCGAAGACGGCCCTGGTGCGCGGCGAGAGGGTGCGGAAGGTGCGGATGCGCTCACGTCCCGACGCCACGGCCTCGGCCGTCGCAGCGGCGATCTCGTCCATCGAGTCCAGCAGCCGGATGGCGCCCGCGTCCCGGCCCCGCGACGCCGCCCGCGCCTGGAAGAAGACCTGGGCGAGCTCGTGGGCGGCGGACCGGGCCTCGCGGGCCTGGCGTTCGTAGGCGAGCGCGAGGGCGGGCAGCGAGATGTCCGGGGGCAGCACCTCGATCTCGCCGCCGGCGTGCACCCGCAGCAGGCCGCGGTCGGCCAGCAGCCGCAGGGCCAGGTCGACGAGCGGGGCCTGCATGCCCTGGGCGAGCAGCAGCGAGCGGCTCGGCTCGGGGTGCTGCACCACGGCGAGGTAGACCCGCGTCACGGTCTGCTCGGCCTCGCTGCTGTCGAGGTCGAGGGCCGCGGCGAGGTCGGCCGGTGTCGGTCCCGTGCGCGGCGGGTCGTCCGGTGCTGGCGGGTCGACTCCGGCCATGCGGCACATCGTCACCCGCCTGGCGTCTATCCGTCAATGACGCAAGTCCGCCAGCTTTGGGCTTTACCCGCACGCGCCGATGGTCCACTCTGGTCGCAGTCGACCTTGTCGACCCACGTGCTTGGTTGCAGGTTCCCCCGCCAGGTGACCGCACGTCGGCTGCGCGGCGTCCCCGGGAGAATGTCCCCCCTGCCTCCCCGGGACGCCGCGCTCTTTCTTCGTCAGGGGGATCGGCCCCGGCCCTCTACGCTGACCCCGTGAAGGTTCTCGTCCTCGGCTCCGGTGCCCGCGAGCACGCCATCGTCAAGGCGCTGGGCGCCGACCCGGCCGTCGACGCCGTCGTCGTCGCGCCCGGCAACCCCGGGATGGACGCGGTGGCCCTCTGCGAACCGCTGCCCGGCGGTATCAGCGACTCCGCCTCGGCCGTCGAGGTCGCCCGGCGCCACGGGGTCGACCTCGTGGTGGTGGGACCGGAGGCCCCGCTCGTCGCCGGCGTCGCCGACGCGCTGCGCGAGGCGGGGTTCGCCGTGTTCGGGCCGTCCGCGGCCGCGGCCCGGCTCGAGGGCAGCAAGGCCTTCGCCAAGGACGTGATGGCCGCGGCCGAGGTGCCGACCGGCCTGGCGCGCGTGTGCACGACCGTCGAGGAGGTCGCCGACGCCCTCGACGCCATGGGCGCGCCGCACGTGGTCAAGGACGACGGGCTCGCGGCGGGCAAGGGCGTCGTCGTCACGCAGGACCGTGAGCAGGCGCTGGAGCACGCGCGGGCCTGCCTGGCCAAGGACGGCGGCCGGGTCGTCGTCGAGGAGTTCCTCTCAGGGCCGGAGGTGTCGCTGTTCTGCGTGAGCGATGGCCGCATGGTGCTGCCCCTGGCCCCCGCGCAGGACTTCAAGCGGGTCGGCGACGGCGACGAGGGGCCCAACACCGGGGGCATGGGCGCCTACTCCCCGCTCGACTGGGCGCCGGCGAGCCTGGCCGACGAGGTCGTCACCCGGATCGCCCAGCCGACGATCGAGGAGATGGCCCGTCGCGGCACCCCCTTCGTGGGCGTCCTGTTCGTGGGCCTGGCCCTGACGCCCCGGGGCCCGCGGGTGATCGAGTTCAACGCCCGCTTCGGCGACCCGGAGACCCAGGTCGTCCTCGCCCGCCTCACCACCCCGCTCGGCGCGCTCCTGCACGCGGCCGCCACGGGGACGCTGGACGACGTCGGCGCCCTGTCCTGGTCCAGCGAGCACGCCGTGACCGTCGTCGTGGCCGCGGCCGACTACCCCGCCACGCCCCGGACCGGCGACCCGATCACCGGCATCGAGGACGTCGACGACGTGCCCACGGCATACGTCCTGCACGCCGGCACCGGCCGGGCGGACGACGGGACGCTCGTCTCCGCCGGGGGCCGGGTGCTCTCCGTGGTCGCCCTGGGCGACAGCCTCAGCCAGGCGCGGTCGCGGGTCTACGAGGCCGTCGAGCGGATCGCCCTGGAGGGGTCGCACCACCGCAGCGACATCGCGCTCGCGGCCGAGCGCAACGAGCTGCACGTCGGGTAGCGGCTCTCGCCGTCACCCGGCTCACGGCTGCGCGAGCAGCACCGCCACCTCGGGGTAGTGCTCCGGCGGCCCGTACCCGTGCTCGACCAGCCAGCGCACGTTGCCCAGGCACCGCAGCGACCACCACGCCCGGACGAGGTCCCGGTCGACGTCGGTGCCGTAGCCGTCGAGGACGTCGTCGAGGTGCTCCGGGTGCCCGAGCGTGAGCGTGGCGAGGTCGTACAGCGCGTCGCCGTGTGCGCCCTCCGACCAGTCGAGGATGCCGGTGACCTCGTCGCCGTCGACGAACACGTGGTCGACCTGCAGGTCCCCGTGGACGAAGACGGGCGTCCACGGCCGCAGGGCGGTCTCGGCGAGCCGGCGGTTGTGCAGCACGACCTCGGCCGGGAGGACGTCGTTCGCGACCAGCCAGTCGCACTCCCGGGCGAGCTCCGCCGCGAGGGCCTCGGGGTCCCGACCGGGCCACGGTGGCAGCGGCGCGTCGTGCAACGCCCGGACCGCCGCCCCTGCCGCGGTCCACGCCCCTGGGGACGCGCCGGAGGGCTCGCCGAGGTGCCCGAGCGGCACCCCCGGCAGGGCGGCGAGGGCGAGCACGGGCGGGTTGTGCCACAGCACCTTTGGGGTCGGCACGGGCGCCAGCGCCATAGCGTCGACCTCGACGTCCGCGCGGGCCTGGTCGGTGTCGACCTTGAGGAAGACGTCCCCGACCCGCAGCGTCGCGCGCTCGCTGTGGGCGACGACGACCTCGACCTGCTCCACGCCCCGCATGATGGTCGGGCAGGGCCGCCCGCGTCACCGGGTTTTCCCCAGCCCCTGCCAGCGGCGCCTGCCAGCGGCGCCTGCCAGCAGCGCCTGCCAGCGGCGCCTGCCAGCGGCGCCTGCAGGCGCCCCCTGCCAGCGGACTGTGGACCCGTGCGCTCGGCGGGCCTCGTCAGGCGGCGGGCCCGGCGGCGCGTCGCGCGAGGGCCAGCCCGGCAGCCGCCGCCGCGACCGACCCGGCCATGATCACGGCGAACACGCCGCCGCCGAGCTGGTCGGCCCGCCACGCGATGACGGCACCGGAGGCTGCGAACGCCACTGCCTGGGTGACCGAGGGTGCGAGGAACGACGCGGCCGAGTTCCGTCCCTGGTCCGCCTCGGTCGACAGGGTCAGGACGTGGTTGCTGATCGCGGGGGAGCTGATGCCGGTCCCGATGCCTGCCACCGCCCACGCGGCCAGGCCGAGCCACATCGGCACCACCTCGAGCGAGAGGGCCACGGGCCCCAGCATCCCCAGCGTGAGCAGCCCGAAACCGATGCGCAGGCGCGTCGCCACGGACGTGCGGTCCTGGACCACGCGCAGTCCCTGTACCTGCGACCCCAGCGCCCAGAACAGGCCGGTGATCGTGAGGCTCACCCCAGCCGCTGCGGGACCGGCGTGGTGCACCTCGGTGAGCATGAGCGGCAGGAGTCCGCCCGTGGTGCCGAACGCGGCGCCGAGGAGCCCACGCGCCGCCGTGAGCGCGGGTATGCCGGGTGCCCCCGTCAGGGTGCCGGCCGGCAGGATCGCGCGCAGGGACGGCACGAGGGCGGCGATTCCGACGAGGACGAGCAGGCCGCCCACGGGTCCCTCGAGGCCGCCGCGCGGGAGCAGTGAGCCCCCTGCCGTCAGGGCGGCGAGGCCGGTGGCGGCGACGACGGCCCAGCCCGCGGCCCTCGACGGCACCGGGCCCTCGGGCTGCGACGGTCCGTCGGCGGCCGGTGTGGCCACGCCGGTCGAGGCCACGGAGGACGACCCGGAGGACGACCCGCCGGACCGCGCCGGCGCGCTCGACATGGCCGGGCGGAGCAGGGCAGCCACCGGGCCCAGCAGCACCACGCCGATGAGGAACACGGCGCGCCAGCCGACCTGCTCGGCGACGAGCCCGGCGATCGATGGGCCCAGGAGCGAGGGCAGCACCCAGGCGGCGGCGAACGTGGCGAACACCTTGGGACGCAGGGACGCTGGGAGCGCCCGTGCCACGAGGACGGTGAGGCCGACGTCGAAGAGGCCCTCCGCCAGCCCACCCAGCAACCGACCGCCGACGAACAGGGTCATCGTCGGTGCCAGCCCGCTGAGCAGCTGGCCGGCCACGAAGGACGCCATGCCGGCGAGCAGCACCGGCCGGGGGCCGCGACGGTCGCTCCACAGGCCGGCGACCGTGGTCGCGACGACGAAGGTGACGAGCGGCGCGGCGCTCGCGGCCCCGAACAGCCACAGCCCGTCGAGGTCGCGCGCCACCGTGGGCAGCACCGTGGAGACCGCGCGGTTCTCGAACGCCCCGAGCGTGACCAGCGCGACCGCTCCCGTGGCGAACGGGAGGTGCTCGCGGGCGAGCAGCGAGGGGCGGGTCTCGGGGGGTGCGGTGGCCATGCCGGACAGTCTGGAAGTTGAAGTCCACTTGAAGTCAAGCCGGTTCCGGTGAGCGCTCCGGCAGGCTGGCCCCACTGCTCTGGCAGGCCTCCCCGACCGGTCTGGCAGGGTGGCCCAACCGGACCGGGGCCTCACCGCGTCTCCCGCACCGGAAGGGGAGGTGCAGTGAGGACTGATCTCGAGGAGGAGTTCCGCGCGTTCGCGACGGCCGCGATCCCGCGGCTGCGCCGGGTCGCGCTGGCCACGTGCCGGGACCCGCACCGTGCGGACGACCTGGTCCAGACGACGCTGGAGAAGCTGTACGCCGTGTGGCCGCGGGTCCACGGCGTCGACGACCCGTTGGCATACGCCCGCACCACCCTGGTGCGCTCGCTGGTCTCGGAGCAACGACGGCACTGGTGGCAGCGGGAGCGCTCGACCGCGGACGCCGGGCACCACGTCGTCGCCGCCGCGCAGACCGAGCGCGTGGAGCAGCGGCTGGACCTGCACGTCGCGCTGTCCGCGCTGCCCGAGCGGCAGCGGATGGCCGTCGTGCTGAGGCACCTGGAGGACCTGTCGGTGGCGGAGGTCGCGCGGCTCATGGGCTGCTCCGAGGGCACGGTCAAGAGCACGACGAGTGACGGGCTGCGGGCGCTGCGCTCCTCGCTGGAAACCGTTGGGGGACGAGGGAAGTGATGGGGATGGACGACACGATGGAGCGGGTGCCCGAGCGGTTCCTGCGGCAGTACGAGGAGCAGCTCGCGGCACCGTCGTTCTCGGTCGACGACCTGGTCGCCGGGGGGCGGCGACGGGTGCGCCGCCGTCGGGCAGCGGTGGTCACCGGAGTGGCGACCCTCGTCGTGGCTGTCGGGGGACTGCTCGCCGGTGCGGCTGTGTCGCAGGGCGGTGGGCGCCAAGGCCTGGCGCCCGCGGGCACGGGAGGGACCTCCTCGAGCGCGACGACGCCGAGCCCCCGTGGCTGTGTCACGCAGCCTGAGACGTGCGTGACCGTGGTGGCAGCGTGGTCGCGGGAGGTGGCCCACTCCACGGCGACCGTCCGCACGGAGGCGGCCGACGCGTACGAGCCCGGCACGGTGGTCATCGAGCAGACGGTGAGCTCCGTGCTCGGCATACAGGACGTCCACCTCTCGGTGGTCATCGCGCCCACGACGACGGAGCCGAAGGCCGGGAGCGGGGTTCCGCACGGGCCCGAGCCGGTCTCCCTGCCGGGCGTTCCCGGCCAGGCGGGCAGGCTCACATCGAACGGCGGCGGCAACCTCGTCGACAGCTACCGGCTGCCGTCGACGGCTTCACGACCCGCCGTCGAGGTTGTACTCAACGCCGCGAACCAGGGCCCCGTCGGCGGGTCGTACTCGGAGACGTCGGACGACGTCCGGGCCCCGGCGTGGTGGACCGAGGCGAACGTCGCCGACCTCCTGACCCGGCTCTACGGCTCGCAGGCGGTGCGCCAGGCAGGGCCGGGTGCCGAGGTCGTCGCGAGCCCGGGGTGCTCGCGTTCGCACGAGCGGTGCTCCGACCGGACCTGGGAGACGTGGGCCTCGAGCCAGCTCGACACCGGCGTCGCGGTGCAGGCGTGGGACAGCCTCTCCAGCGGCATCGGGCAGAACGACGTCCAGGGCTGGTACCAGTCGGTCCAGCCCCAGCCGTCGCGCGGCGAGCTCGTGACGCTGTCCATCGGCAAGGACGTCGCGCGCTACGGCGGCCTCTCCGGGGACGACCGCGCCGATTCCGGCTCGGTGCGACGGGTCGCGCTGCCCTGGGGCGGCGAGGGTGAGGTGCAAGAGTGGTTGGACCGGACGACCCGTCGCCAGCTCTGGCTGGTGCCGGCCACGGCGAGTTCCGGCGAGATGCGGCTGGTCGTCAGCAGTCCGAGCGTGTCCGTCAACGACGCCAAGGGGCGACCGCAGCCACTGCTGCCGCGCTGGACCGACGAGGCGGCCCTGACCCTCCTGAGCGCGGTGCGGTGACCGGGCTGGGAGGATGTCGGACATGACGTCCTCCCGGCTCGACTCGCCGCCGGCCCTGCCCGGCTACGCCCACGTCTACTCCGGCAAGGTCCGCGACCTCTACGCCCCGCTGGACCCCGCCACCGGCCAGGCCCGCGACGACCAGCTGCTGCTGGTCGCGAGCGACCGGCTCTCGGCCTTCGACTTCATCCTCGAGACGCCCGTGCCCGACAAGGGCGCCGTGCTCACGCAGCTGTCGCTGTGGTGGTTCGAGCAGCTCGAGGACCTGGTGCCCAACCACCTCGTCTCCACCGACGTCCCCGACGAGGTCGCCGGGCGCGCGGTGCTCGTGCGCCGGCTCGAGATGCTGCCGGTCGAGTGCGTCGCGCGCGCCTACCTCACCGGAGGCGGCCTGCGCGAGTACCAGGCGGACGGGCACGTCAGCGGCATCCGGCTCCCTGAGGGCCTGGTGGACGGTTCGCGGCTGCCCCAGCCGGTGTTCACCCCGTCGACCAAGGCGCCGGAGGGCCAGCACGACGAGCCGATGTCGTATGCCGCTGTCGAGGCTGCCGTGGGTCCGGACGTGGCCGCGCGGGCGCGCGACCTGACCACGCGGATCCTGGCGCGGGGCAACGAGATCGCCGCGGAACGAGGCATCCTCATCGCCGACACGAAGGTCGAGTTCGGTCTCGACGGCGACCAGCTGGTCCTCGCCGACGAGGTCCTCACCCCGGACTCGTCACGGTTCTGGCCGGCCGACCAGTGGGAGCCGGGCCACCCGCAGCCGTCGTTCGACAAGGAGTTCGTCCGCGAGTGGCTGATGTCGCCGGCCAGTGGCTGGGACAAGGCGTCCGGCGAGGCGCCGCCGCCGCTGCCCGAGGACGTCCTCGAGCGGACGCGCGCCAAGTACGTCGAGGCCTACGAGCGCCTGACCGGCCGCACCTTCACCGCCTGACCCGCGCCTGGCCGACCGCACCCTTCACCGCCTGACCCGCGCCTGACCGGCCGCACCTTCACCGCCTGACCCGCGCCTGGCCGACCGCACCCTTCACCGCCTGACCCGCGCCTGACCGGCCGCACCTTCACCGCCTGACCCGCGCCTGGCCGACCGCACCCTTCACCGCCTGACCCGCGCCTGACCGGCCGCACCTTCACCGCCTGACCCGCGCCTGGCCGACCGCACCCTTCACCGCCTGACGCGGGCCCCACTCCCGCGTCCGCCAGGATTGGGAAGGCGTCCCCGCCCACCTTCATGTCCTGACCACCGGCTGACCCGCCACCGATCGGGGCCGACTCCGTTGTGCGCCGTCGCCCGGGCAAGCCTCGGCCCCCGCCCGGGCGGGCGGGGTGCGGGGCGGGGTCATGGCAGGGGAGGGCCGCTGCCGTCCATCGGGTCTAGCCAGCGTGGGACGGTCCCCGCGCGGCGGAGTGCCTCGAGCCGGTCGTCGTAGGAGCCGTACGTCAGGTCCCACTCCACCTTTGGCCCCGAACCCCGGTCCACGACCGCACCGGCATACCGGCCCTGGTGGACCACGGTGTGGTGCGCGCGACACAGCAGGGCGGCATTCGCGACGTCGCTGCGACCTCCGTCGGCCCAGTGCACGAGGTGGTGCGCGTCGGTCCAGGCGGCAGGCTTCGAGCACCCGGGAAAGCTGCACCCGCCGTCCCGCAGCCACAGGTGGCGGATCTGGCCGCGCTTGAACAACCGCTTGGCGCGCCCCTGCTCGAGCACCTCGCCCCGCGATCCGAGCACCGCCGGGACGACGTCCGCGTCGCAGGCGAGTCGGCGCACCGCCTCGACCGTGAGCAGGTCGCCGGCAGTGGTGAAGCCCGAGCCGCGGCACCGACTCGCGAGCACGTCGAGAGCCACGGTCACTACCAGGCTCGTCTTCGCCTGACGCGGTACGCCGTCCGGTGCCTCCACAGCCCGCAGGACCAGGTCGACCAGGGCATCGGCCCGACGTGCGGCGGGAGTGCGCTGGTCGAGGTCGCCGGTCTCCTCGTCGCGGGACGGCTTGGCCAGCGCGTCGACCGCGGCGTCGACGACAGCGGCCCCCTCCTCGTCGAGCAGCAGCGTGTAGCGCGACAGACCCATCGGCCCCGGACCCTTCACCAGTGAGCGGTGCGCTCGGCGAACTGCGGCGTCGTGCTCGACGAGCCGGTCGGGTCGCAGCAGGTCGCTGGTGTGCCGCACGGCTACCGCCAGGACCTTCTCCGGGAGGCCGCCCGGGCCGCGAGCGCCGTCGACGAGGTCGTGGGTCGCGCCGTCCAGCACCCTGGCGTCGGCCATGCCCCGGTACGACCGGTGGAACCGCACGAGCTGGGCCGCCTTCGCCACCGGCACGACGTCCTCGAGCCCCTCGCCCGTGCGGTCCACGGCGGCCGCGCGGGTGGCGCCGGCCACCACCTCGGCGAGGCGCAGGTCGTCCGCCGCGTCGGCCACCGTCTGGGCCTCCGCCAGGGCTCGCTCCCGGACGAGCGGGGCGTGCGCCCGTGCCCAGTCCAGCCGGTCCCAGCCCTCGCCCGAATCCCAGGCCGCGCCGGCCGGCCTCGGCCAGCGCCGTCACGAGGTGGGCGTCCACGCTGGCGGACAGCACCCCGAGCAACCGCACGACCTCGGCGACCTCGCCCTCGTTGAGGGCCCAGATGCGCTCGGGGGTCGACCGCGACAGCGCCTCGACCGCCGCACTGACCGCGCCGAGGACGGGGCGGGACGCAGGCTCGAGGCCCTGCCCTGCCCAGTCGTCCGGTGCGATCGCCATGGACCAAGGCTAGGGGCGACCACCGACAGTCAACCGCGACGACGTCGTGCGCCGGATTTCATTGGCCCACAATGGGTTCCGGCTACCGCACCAACGTCCCACTTGTTGCCACGTGGCCGTCGTCCTGGTGCATGATGCCGCCAGTTGTGACCACCAGATGGCAACAAGTGGGGAGCGGTGAACGGGCGCTGATCGGGCGTCCGGGCGGGCGCGCGTGGGCGGGCGCTCACTACGGCGTCCGGGCGCCAGGAGCGGGGAGCGGCGGCGTCAGTCCTGGCTGGTCAGCTCGTGCAGGAGCGCCGGCACGGCTCCGGGCACCTCCCGTGCGAGGAACCCAACCGTGCCCACCCGCCCGGCCAGCTCGTCGCCGGCCCGGCCGTGCAGGAAGGCGCCCCACACCGCGGCCTGCTCCGGCTCGGCACCGCGACCCAGCAGTCCCGCGACGATCCCGGCCTGGACGTCGCCGGAGCCCGAGACGCCGAGTCCCGGGCCGCCGGCGTCCGTCCACCACACCCGCCCGTCCGGTGCGGCGACCGTCTTCGTCGACCCTCCGCACAGCACGACCGCGCCGCTGCGCGAGGCCAGGGCGGCCGCCGCCCCCGCCGGGTCCTGGCCCACCTCCTGCGTCGGGACGCCCAGCGTCAGGGCCACCTCGTCGACGTTCGCGCTCAGGACGCACCCGTGCGCCAGGTCGTGGACGTCACCCCCGCCCTTGCCCAGGTATGCCGACGCCACCGCGTCGAGGACGAGCGGCGCCTCGAGCCGCGGGACCAGTGCGTGCAGCAGCGCCAAGGTCGCCTCGACGTCGGAGAAGCCGGACCCCACCAGCACCGCGTCCGCGCCGTCGGCCAGCTCCCGCAGCTCGTCGGCGGCCTCGGCCGCGAGCGACCCACCTCCATCCGTGGGCAGCGGGTGCACGAGCGCCTCGGGGACCGCGACCGCCAGGGCGGCGGCGACCTCGTGGGCCGTGGCCACCTGCAGCTTGCCACCCCCCGAGCGCAGCACCGCCTCACCGGCGAGGAGCACCGCACCCGGCGTGCTGGCCGTGCCACCCACGACGAGCACCCGGCCGCGGGACTCCTTGTCACCGCCGGGCCCGGGCAGCGGCCACTGCCGCAGCAGCGCCGGCGTGACCTGTTCGGTCGCCCCGCGGTTGCCGCCGTTCCCACCCGTCCTGTCGGAGCCGCCGGCCCTCACGCTGTCGCCCCGACCATTGCCGCCCCGACCACTGCCGCCCCGACCACTGCCGGCGTCCCGCTCAGCCATCGACGTCCACCCCCGCAGCGGCCGCGCCGCTCCGCTCGCCCTTGCTCGGCTCCTCCGTGTACTCGGCCCCGAACCGGTCGACCGCGTCGGTGTCGGCGAACGCCACGAGCCGCATGGCCCGCTCCCCGGCCCGGTACCTCGTGACCGAGCAGTTCGGCAGCCGCTCCCGCTTGTCGATGTCGAGCAGCTCGGCCTCGGTCAGGTCCTCCAGCACGTACCGGAACGACATGATCACCGCCTGGTGCGTGAACAGCCAGACCCGCCGCCCCTCGTACCCCTCGCGCAGGTCGGCCAGGATCGAGCGAACCCGCAGGGTGACGTCGCACCAGCTCTCGCCCGACGGCGGCTGGTAGTAGAACTTCCCGACGTGGTTGCGCCGCTGCGCCTCCGCCGCGTACTCCGCCTCGATGCCGCGCCACGTCAGCCGGTCGAAGGCCCCGAGGTCGCGCTCGCGCAGCCGTTCGTCCACGACGAGGTCGTCCGGCCCCGGCGCCCCGGACGCGCCGTCCCCCGGCCGGGCGGCGGCCGTCAGCGCCCGTTCGGCCGTCTCGGCGGCGCGGCGGTACGGCGAGGACACGACCACGTCCGGCCGGTCGTCCGCGCCGAGCTCGGCCAGGAGCCGCCCGACGGCGTCCGCCTGCTCCCTGCCCGTGTCGGACAGCGGCACGTCGGCGTCCCGCAGCTCGATCTCGAGCCGCTCCGCGCCCGCCTCGCGCGCCTGCTCGTCGGCCAGGTTGCCGAGGCTCTCCCCGTGCCTGACGAGCACCAGCTCGCTCGGCCAGCGGGACGTGGTGACCAGGGCTCCTCTGGGCATGGTGTGCCTCTCCTCGGGGACGTCGTGGCTGCCCCCTACCCCGTATGCCGCCTGCTCACCCCTCCGTCGTGGCTCCCGTCGTCGAGGCGCTGACCCCGTGTGCCCTGACCGCGTCGTCCGTCCCGGGCGCCCGCGGGGCGGACCGCGCGGCATACCCGGTCCGCGGCGCCGATAGACTCGCCCCCGGCAGCCTCCCCTCGTCCCAGGAGACACCCGAATGGGCCACGTCGTCATCGACGTCATGTTGAAGCCAGAGATCCTCGACCCCCAGGGTCAGGCCGTCGGCGGGGCACTGCCCCGGCTCGGCTTCGACCAGTTCACCGACGTGCGGCAGGGCAAGCGCTTCGTGCTCACCGTCGACGGTGACGTGACGGACGAGCACCTCGCCGCCGCGCGCGAGGCAGCCGAGAAGCTGCTCTCCAACCCGGTGATCGAGGACGTCGTCTCGGTGCGGGCGCTGGACGAGGACCCCGGCCAGTGAAGGTCGGGGTCGTCACGTTCCCGGGGTCGCTCGACGACCGTGACGCCGCCCGCGCGGTCCGCGCCGTCGGCGGCGAGCCGGTCAGCCTGTGGCACGGCGACGCCGACCTCAAGGGCGTCGACGCCGTCATCCTCCCCGGCGGGTTCTCCTACGGCGACTACCTGCGCTGCGGCGCCATCGCCCGGTTCGCCCCCGTCATGGACGAGCTCGTCCCGGCCGCGCAGGGCGGCCTGCCGGTCCTCGGCATCTGCAACGGCTTCCAGGTGCTCACCGAGTCGCACCTGCTGCCCGGCGCGCTGATCCGCAACGACCACCGCAAGTTCAACTGCGTGGACACGACGCTGCGGGTCGAGAACGCGCAGACGTCCTGGACCTCCGACTTCGAGCAGAGCCAGGAGATCACCATCGTCCTCAAGAACGGCGAGGGCGGGTTCGTGGCCGACGAGCGCACGCTCGACGAGCTCGAGGGCGAGGGCCGCGTCGTGTTCCGGTACGTCGTGCCCGAGGGCGACCGGAACCCCAACGGCTCCTACCGCGACATCGCCGGCATCACCAACGAGCGCGGCAACGTCGTCGGGCTCATGCCCCACCCGGAGCACTGCGTCGAGGAGGGCTTCGGCCCCAGCCTCGACGGCCTGCCCTTCTTCACCTCGATCCTCAAGCAGGTTGTCAACTCGTGAGCACCACCACCGGACACGCCACCGACCGCCCGCACGTCGACACCGTCGAGCACGCCGCGCAGACCCCCGGGGTCGAGCAGCCGTGGGCCGAGCTCGGCCTCAAGCCCGACGAGTACGCCAACATCCGCGAGATCGTCGGCCGCCGCCCCACCAGCGCCGAGCTCGCCATGTACTCGGTCATGTGGTCCGAGCACTGCTCGTACAAGTCCTCCAAGGTGCACTTCTCGCTCTGGGGCGAGAACACCACCGACGAGATGCGCGAGAAGCTGCTCGTCGGCATCGGTGAGAACGCCGGCGTCGTCGACATCGGCGACGGCTGGGCGGTGACGTTCAAGGTCGAGTCGCACAACCACCCGTCCTACGTCGAGCCCTACCAGGGCGCCGCGACCGGCGTCGGCGGCATCATCCGCGACATCATGTCGATGGGTGCGCGCCCGATCGCCGTCATGGACCCGCTGCGGTTCGGCAACCTGCACCACCCCGACACCCAGCGCGTGCTGCCCGGTGTCGTCGCGGGCGTCGGCGGCTACGGCAACTGCATCGGCCTGCCCAACATCGGCGGCGAGGTCGTCTTCGACGACTGCTACCAGGGCAACCCGCTCGTCAACGCCCTGTGCGTCGGCGCCATGCGCGTCGAGGACATCCACCTCGCCAAGGCCTCCGGCGTCGGCAACAAGGTCATCCTGTTCGGCGCCAAGACCGGCGGCGACGGCATCGGCGGCGTCTCGGTCCTCGCGTCCGAGACCTTCGACGAGGGCGGCCCGACCAAGCGCCCGGCCGTCCAGGTCGGCGACCCGTTCGCCGAGAAGGTGCTCATCGAGTGCTGCCTCGACCTGTACAAGGCCGGTGTCGTCGACGGCATCCAGGACCTCGGCGGCGCCGGGCTCTCCTGCGCCACCAGCGAGCTCGCGTCCAACGGTGACGGCGGCATGCAGGTCGAGCTCGACCTCGTCCCGCTGCGCGACGCCAGCCTCCGGCCCGAGGAGATCCTCATGTCGGAGAGCCAGGAGCGGATGATGGCCGTCGTCGAGCCGGGGGCCAAGCTCGACGAGTTCATGGCCATCTGCGAGCGCTGGGACGTCGAGGCCACCGTGATCGGCGAGGTCACCGACGGCGACCACCTCGTCATCACCTGGCACGGCGAGGTCGTCGTCGACGTCCCGCCGCGCTCGGTCGCCCACGAGGGCCCGACCTACCACCGCCCGCTGGAGCGCCCGGCATACCTCGACGCGTTGCAGGACAACGGCGCCGGCACGCTGCCGAAGCCCGCCACGGGTGAGGCGATCGCCGCCGACCTGCTCACCCTCCTCGCGTCGCCGAACCTGTGCGACAAGTCCTGGGTCACCGACCAGTACGACCGCTACGTCCTCGGCAACACCGCGCTCGCGATGCCCGACGACGCGGGCGTCGTCCGCGTCGACGAGGAGACGGGGCGCGGCGTCGCCGTGTCCACCGACTGCAACGGCCGGTTCGCCAAGCTCGACCCGTATGCCGGCGCGCAGCTCGCGCTCGCAGAGTCCTACCGCAACGTCGCGACCGCGGGGGCCACGCCGCTGGCCGTCACCGACTGCCTCAACTTCGGCTCGCCGGAGGACCCGGGCGTGATGTGGCAGTTCCGCGAGGCGGTCAAGGGCATCGCCGAGGGCTGCAAGGCGCTCGGCATCCCGGTCACCGGCGGCAACGTCAGCTTCTACAACCAGACCGGCGACGTCGCGATCCACCCGACGCCCGTCATCGGCGTCCTGGGTGTCATGGACGACGTCGCGCGCCGTACCCCCAGCGGGTGGAAGACGCCCGGCCAGGTCATCTACCTGCTCGGCACCACCCGCGACGAGCTCGACGGCGGTGAGTGGGCGCACGTCGTGCACGGCCACCTCGGCGGCCACCCGCCCGTGGTCGACCTCGCCGCCGAGCAGCTGCTCGGCGACATCCTCGTCAACGCCAGCCGTGACGGGCTCGTCGACGCGGCGCACGACCTCTCCGACGGTGGCCTCGCCATCGCGCTCGCGGAGGCCACGCTGCGCCACGGCGTCGGCGCGCGCATCTGGCTCGAGGAGGTCTGCGAGCGCGACGGCGTCGACGCCTTCACAGCCCTCTTCAGCGAGTCCACCGCCCGCGCTGTCGTGGCCGTGCCTCGCTCGGAGGAGGTGCGGTTCACCGACATGTGCACCGCGCGCGGCCAGGCACACGCCCGGATCGGCGTCGTCGACGACCAGACGGACGGCCTCGACGTCCAAGGGCAGTTCAGCGTTTCGTACGCGGCGCTCCGGGATGCGCACACCGGCACCCTCCCGGCGGTCTTCGGTCGCTAACATCCCTCCATCGGGTAGATGTCCCGTTGCGGGGTGATTGTCTCCTCGAGGCGGAGGCGTCCGGAGGGAGAGGCGTGAGCACGGCCCAGGACCTTGCGCGGCGACAGGCGATCGCGGCATACGACGTCGTCGGCCGCCCGGAGGAGGCGGACCTCCACGGGCTCGTCGAGCTCGCGGCCGCCGTGTGTGACGTCCCCACCGCCGCCATCAACATCATCGACGACCGGCACCAGCACCAAGTGGCCGCGGTCGGCATGGAGGCGTCCGTCTGCGCGCGCGAGGACTCCATGTGCGCCCTCGTCTTCCAGGGTGGTCACCGGGTCGTGGTGCCCGATGCCCGGGCCGACGACCGGTTCGCGCGGAACCCGTTCGTCACCGGGGTCATCGGCAAGGTCCGGTTCTACGCCTCGAGCCCGCTCGTGACGCCCGGCGGCATTCCCATCGGCACCCTGTGCGTCTTCGACGAGGACACGCGCGAGCTGTCGGACGCCGCGGCCCGGTCCCTCGAGCTGCTCGCCGACCAGGTCGTCGACGTCCTCGAGCTGCGGCGGACCCACCGCGAGCTGGCCCGGTCCAACGAGCAGCTGGCCCGGTTCGCGGGGCAGGTCAGCCACGACCTCGGCAACCCGCTGGCGGCGCTGCGCGGGTTCCTCGAGCTGGCCTCCAGCAGCCCCGAGCTCGCCGACGCGCCGTTCGCGACGATGGCGCTCTCGCGGGCCGAGCTCGCCGCCGACCGGATGAACGCGCTCGTGGTGGACCTGCTCGAGTACGCCCGCGTGGGCGGTCGGGCCCGCCGCACCGCCGTGGACCTCGGCGCGGTCGTGGCGGCGGTCGTCGAGGACCTCGACGCCCAGCTCGCGGACAGCGGTGCCACGGTGCGGGCCGGCGACCTCCCCGAGGTCACCGGCGACGAGACCATGCTGCGCGCCCTCCTGCAGAACCTGCTCGCCAACGCCGTCAAGTTCACCGCCGAGTCCGGCGTCGCGCCCGTCGTCTCCGTGACCTGCGACGAGATCAGCGACGGCTGGCGCGTCGCGGTCGACGACAACGGCCCCGGCGTCACGCCCGACGACCGCGAGCGCGTCTTCGGCCTCATGGAGCGCGCCGCCAGCACGGTCGACGGCCTCGGCATCGGGCTGAGCACCTGCCGCCGGATCGTCGAGGCGCACGGCGGCCTCATGGGGATCGATGACTCCGACGCCGGCGGCGCGAGCGTCTGGTTCACCCTCCCCGGCTGACCCCTGGACACCGAGCGGCCCGGTCACGCGTCCCCCCGCGTGACCGGGCCGTTCGTCCCCAGTGGTGTCCCCACCGGAAACAGTAGGAGGGACCACCGACACCGTCGATGGGTAGAACTACCCATCGTGCGACGGGCCGCCCGCGACCGGTGCCGGTGGCGTCGCCGCCCCGTGCGACGATGCCGGTATGCCGCCGCGTCGCCGAGTCCCCGTGCCCGCCGGCCGGGACGCCGTGCGCGTGTGGCGCTCGGAGGGCAGCGCCACGGCCCGCACCGACCTCGCGACGGCGGTCCGCTACACGCTCGAGGAGCTCGCCGCCGTCGCCCCGGGTCGCAGCGTGGAGGTGCGCGTGCCGCCGTTCGGTGCCGTGCAGTGCGTCGAGGGGACGACCCACACCCGTGGCACCCCGCCGAACGTCGTCGAGACCGACGCGCAGACCTGGCTCGAGGTCGCCACGGGCGCCCTGGGGTGGGACCAGGCCTGGGAGTCGGGGCGGCTGCGGGTCAGCGGCCACCGGGCCGATCTCGGCCCGCTCATGCCGCTCGCCTGACGCACTGGCCAGCACCTCGCACCCTCAGCCGGGCTGTGGGTGCCGTGCTGGGCCCGAGCCCCGAGTCGCTCACTCCCCGCGGCGGTCACCCCAGAGGGGCTCACTCCCCGGGGTAGGACACCCCGACCTGACGACGCACCTCGTCGAGCGTGGCCATGATCGCGACGGTCTCGTCCAGCGGCAGCAGCGGTGACTCGAGCTCGCCCGCGCCGATGCGCCGCGCCACCTCGACGGCCTCGTGGTGCAGGCCGACCCGCGGCTCGGGATCGGTGTACTCGTCGAGGACCTCGTGGTCCGTCGAGGTGAGCCGCACGACCGCGCCGGGCGCGTAGAAGTCGCCGGTGATGTCGATCCGGGCCCGGGTGCCGCAGATGCTGGCGGTGGTCCCGGTCTTGGTGAGCATCGTCGCGAGGACGGAGGCGACCGCGCCGCCGGAGCTCTCCAGGACCACGCCCTCCTGGCCGTCGACGCCGGTGTCGGTCACGGTGCCGTGCGCGGTGACCGACCGGAACTCGCCGCGCGCGCCGAGGACGAACGAGGCGAACGACACCGGGTAGATGCCGAGGTCGAGCAGGGCGCCGCCGGCGAGGGCCGGGTCGGACAGCCGCTGCGGGCCGTCGGGGAACAGCTTCTGCCCGTGGTCGGCGAAGACGGTGTGCACCTCACCGAGCAGGCCGTCCTCGAGGCACCGGCGGACGACGTCGACGTGCGGCAGGAACCGCGTCCACATCGCCTCCATCGCGAACAGCCGTGCGGTGCGGGCGGTCTCGACGACCTCTCGCGCCTCGGCGGCGTTGCGGGTGAAGGCCTTCTCCACGAGCACGGGCTTGCCGGCCCCCAGCGCGAGCAGCGCGTGGTCGCGGTGCTCGGAGTGCGGGGAGGCGACGTAGACGGCGTCGACGTCGGAGTCGGCCACGAGGTCCTCGTAGGAGCCGTGGGCCCTGGCCACGTCGAAGTCCCGGGCGAACTCCTGCGCTCGCTCGATGCTGCGCGAGCCGACCGCGACGACCCGCTGGCCGGAGCGGGTGTGGACCGCCTCGGTGAAGGCGCGGGCGATGCCGCCGGGGGCGATGACGCCCCACCGCAGCGCGGGGGCGTCGTGGGGGTCGGGCGTGCGGGGCGGCGGCAGGGTGAGGTCGGGCACGGGTCCATCCTGCCGGGCACAGGCCGGTCAGCGCACGCGCCACCGGTCCAGCACGGGCGGCTGGGGGGTCGGCTCGGCGTCCGCGTCGGTGAAGGGCCGGGCGGAGCCGAGCGACCCGAGCAGCTCGCGACCCGACACGAGCGTCGCCGAGAACGCCGTCATGTTGACCCGGCGGGGGAGCTGGTCCATCGGCAGCCTGCGCGCGCTCGCCACCAGCACGGTGTTGCCGAAGCGGCGCCCCTTGCGGACCTCGGAGGTCGCGATGGCGGCCGTGTGCGGCAGGACGGCGTGCACCGAGGCGTGCAGTCGGGCGAGGTGCCGCCGCGCCGGCTCGTCGGTCGTGTTCATCGCCAGCACGCCCTCGGGCCTGAGCACCCGTCGCACCTCGGTGAACCACTCGGTGGTGACGAGCTCCGCGGGCACCTGCCCGCCGGCATACGCGTCGACGACCACCACGTCGGCACTGGCGTCGGCGAGCGCGCCGAGCCCGCTGCGGCCGTCGACGGGCCGGACGCGGATGCGGTGGCCGCGGGGCAGCGGCAGCGCCGCGCGCACCTGCTCGGTGAGCGCGGCGTCCGGCTCGAGCACGATCTGCGGCGACCCCGGGCGGGTGTGCGCGACGTACCGCGGGAGGGTCAGCCCGGCGCCACCCACGTGGGTGACGGCGAGCGGCCCCTCGGGCAGGGAGTCGACGACGGCGGCGAGGAACTGGACGTACTCGAAGACGAGCAGCCGCGGGTTGTCGAGCTGCACGTACGACTGCGGGTGGCCGTCGAGCATGACGACGGTCCCGCCGGTGCCGTCGTCGACCAGCTCCAGGGCGCCGGGCACGGTCAGGGCCGCACGAGCGACTTCACCGCGCGGCGCTCGTCCATCGCGGCATACGCCTCGGCGACGTCGGCCAGCGGCACCTCGAGGTCGAAGACGAGGCCCGGGTTGATCGCACCGGAGAGGACGTCGTCGCGCAGCTGCGGAAGGTACTGCCGCACCGGGGCGACGCCACCGGCGATGCCGACGTTGCGGCTGAACAGGTCGCGCACCGGGTACTCGATCCCGTGGGGCACGCCGACGTAGCCGACCGTGGCACCCGGCCGGGCGACGGCGATGGCGGTCTGCATCGACTCGTCGGTGCCCACGCACTCGAGCACGGCGTCGGCGCCGACGCCGTCGGTGAGCTCGTTCACGGCCGCCACGGCGTCCTCGCCGCGGACCTCGACGACGTCCGTCGCACCGAACTCGCGGGCGATGGCCTGGCGCGAGGCGTGCCGCGACATCGCGATGACCCGCTCGGCGCCCATGCGCGCAGCCGAGAGCACACCGCTGAGGCCGACCGCGCCGTCGCCGACCACCACGACGGTGTCGCCCTCCTGCACCCGGGCGGCCACTGCGGCGTGCCAGCCGGTGCCCATGACGTCGCTGAGCGCGAGCAGGCTGGGGACGAGGTCGTCGCCCGGCACCTCGCGGGTGGCCACCAGCGTGCCGTCGGCCAGGGGCACGCGGACGTACTCGCCCTGGCCGCCGTCGACCATGACGCCGTCACGGTCCGGGCCGCCCCAGAAGCCGCCGCGCACGCACGACGTCTGGATGCCCACGCGGCAGTGCGGGCAGGTGCCGTCGGAGTACTTGAACGGGGCGATGACGAAGTCGCCGGGGCGCAGGCTGCGCACCTCGGCGCCGACCTCCTCGACGATGCCGACGAACTCGTGCCCGATCCGAGTCGGCTCGGCCACCTCGTTGATGCCGCGGTACGGCCACAGGTCGCTGCCACAGACGCACGCGGCCGTCACGCGGACCAGCGCGTCGGTCGGGGCCACCAGGGTGGGGTCGGGGACGTCCTCGAGCCGGATGTCGCGGGGGGCGCCCAGAATCGTTGCCTTCACGACGCAAGCCTGCCACGCGGGATCGAGGCCGGCCCGACGTGCCCCCCGGCATACGCTCGGCGCATGCGCTTCGGCATCACGATCCTGCCCGAGCACCGGTGGTCCGACGCCGAACGGCTCTGGCGCGGCGCCGAGGAGCTCGGCTTCGACCACGCCTGGACCTACGACCACCTCGTGTGGGCCGGGCTGCCGGACTCGCCGTGGTTCGGCGCGCTCCCGACGCTGACCGCCGCCGCCACGGTGACCTCCACCATCGGCCTCGGCACGTTCGTGAGCTCGCCCAACTACCGCCACCCGTACGTCTTCCTGCGCGACCTCCTCGCCCTGGACGACATCTCGGGAGGCCGGCTGCTGTGCGGCCTCGACACCGGTGGCGACCTCGACGCGCGCATCCTCGGCGAGGACCTCTCGCTCAAGGAGCGCGTGGACCGGTTCCACGAGTTCGTCGAGGCGCTTGACCGCCTGGCGACGCAGGACCACGTCGACCTCGACGGACGGTTCCACCGCACCGTCGACGCGCGCACGCTGCCGGGCTCGGCCCAGCGGCCGCGGTTCCCGTTCGTCGTGGCCGCGAACGGGCCGCGCGTGCTCCGGCTCGCGGCCCGCCTGGGCCAGGGCTGGGTCACGTACGGCGCCGGCGGCGAGACCCTCGAGGAGTGGTGGGCAGGGGTCGCAGGCCTCACCCAGAGGCTCGACGAGGCCGAGGCGCAGGCCGGGCGCGAGCGACCGCTCGACCGCTACCTGTCGCTCGACGGCTCACCCCGGTTCTCGCTGGAGAGCGTCGACCTGTTCGAGGACATGGTCGGCCGGGCGGCACAGCTCGGCTTCACCGACGTCGTCACCCACTGGCCGCGCCCCGACGGTGTGTATGCCGGGAGCGAGGCCGTGCTCGAGCAGGCCGCCGCCCGGATGCCGGCCCTGCGCTGAACAGGGACCGGGCACCCGGGCGGTCGTGACCGGCTGGTCGCCGTGGGGTGTCGACGGCCGAGGGCCGGTGGTGGAGGGGCCCTCAGCCGTCGACCGTCAGCTGAACGAGAACAGTGCCAGCGGCGCCGACGTCGGCTCCGGGGAGCCGCCTGCCGGCTCGAGGGTGATCCCGGCGCCGGTCGCGGTGGCCGCGTCGCCCTCGAGCATCACCGTCACCGTCGGCGCGCTGCCGTGCGGCATGACCAGCGCGCTCTGCATCCCCTTGCCCGGCTGGTCGAACCAGACCTGGAAGTCCTTCCCGGCAGGGGCGGAGGGCATGTTGTCGGCGATGAGCACGGCCTTGCCCATGGACGGGCTGCGCACGATCGTGGCGCGGGCGCCGTCGATCACCTTGACGAACCGCTGCGCGTCCTTGGCCTCGAGCACCCGCTCGGTGGCCGTGAGCCGCGTCGACGGACCGGAGTCGGACCACGGGCTCCACACCAGGCCGCCGATCACCAGGGCCGCAGCAGCTGCGACCCCGGCAAGCCAGGTGAGCGCGCTCCGCCGCCGCAGGGGCACGACGACCCCGCCACCCGACTCCTCCACCGGGGTGGAGTCGTGCGCGGTGCCGCCGGGTCCCTCGTCGACGCTGCCGGTGGCCGGCACCGGCACCAGGTGGGTCGGCGTGTCCAGGTGTGGCGCTGGCGGACCGCCCGCGACGGGCGGGGTCGAGCGCAGGTCGTCGGCCAGCGGCGGGAGCGGACGCACGGTGCCGATCCGGCTGAGCACGGCGTCGCGCAGGCTCGACGGGGGAGCGGTCTCGGCGAGCAGGCCGAGCTGGCCGGCCGCCTCGCGCAGCGAGGAGACCTCGGCACGGCACTCCGGGCACTCGGCCAGGTGGGTCTCGAACGCAGCGCGCTCGTGGTCGTCGACGGCGTCGACGGCATAGGCGCCCACGAGGCCGTGGATGTCGGCGCTCATGACTGCACCCCCAACGTGTCTCTCAGCCGGATCAGCCCGTCGCGGATCCTGGTCTTGGCGGTACCCAGGGGAATGTCCAGGAGGGCGGCCACCTCGGTGTGCGTGTAGCCACCGAAGTAGGCCAGCTCGAGCGCTCCCCGCTGGGTCTCGGTGAGCGTCTCCATGGCGTTGCGGACGCGCTGGGCGTCGAGGCTGCGCTCGACGGTCTCGGCGGTCTGGTCGAACTCGCGGTCCTGGTTGCGGGCGCCGTAGACACCTTCGCGGTCGGTCGCGGCCTGGGCGGAACGCACCCGGTCGACGGCCTTGCGGTGGGCGATCGTGAGCATCCAGCTGATGGCTGATCCCTGCGCGGGGTCGAACCGGGAGCTGGTCCGCCAGATGTCCAGGAGTGCCTCCTGGGCGACCTCCTCGGACTGGGCGGGGTCGCGCACGACCCGCAGGACCAGGCCGTAGACGCGGGACGACACGAGGTCGTACAGCCGGCTGAACGCGCCCTCGTCACCCAGCGCGCACGCCTTGAGCAGCGCCGCCAGGTCCGATGGGGGGGCAGCACTTCCCCAGGTCGCTCCGGGACCTGGGGAAGTGGCTGCCACGGGAACCATCATGGCTGATGTTGCTTACTTCGGAAGGAGAACGCCGTCGATGATGTAGACGGTGGCGTTCGCGGTCTGCACGTTGCCGCAGACGATGTTCGCCTCGCCGACCTTGAAGGACTCGCCCGAGCCGGTGACGTTGATGGTCGTGCCGGCCAGGGTCTTGTGGTCGCCGGGGAGCTGCTCCGGGGTCAGCTTGCCGGGGACGACGTGGTTGGTGAGGACCTTGGTGAGCAGGCCCTTCGGGTCCTTCATCGCCGCGTCCATGGTGGCCTTCGGGACGGCCTTGAAGGCGTCGTTGGTGGGCGCGAAGACGGTGATGTCCTTGGCGCTGTTGAGGGTGTCGACCAGGCCGGCCTCCTTGACCGCGCCCACGAGCTGGCTCAGCACGGGGTTGTTGCTGGCAGCGGTGGCGACGGGGTCGGTGGCCATGCCGGAGAACGAGCCCTTGCCGTCCTTCGGGACCGCGCTGCAGGCGGCGCCGAACGGCTGGCCCATCATGTCGGAGGACGAGGACGAGGACGACGAGCTGGACGAGCTCGGCATGCTCGAGGACGAGCTGCTCGACGCTCCGGCGCTCGCGCTGTCCGAGCTGCCACACGCCGCGAGGCCGAGCGGCAGGGCGAGGGCAAGGGCAGCGATGGTGCTGCGACGTGCAGTGCTCATGGTGTGACGCTCCTTGGTAGAGGTTCGAGTTACACCAGCGATTCGGTGCCGCTCATGGGGCGGATTGGACTGGGGGAGAAAAGATTCCGCGTGTGTCGTGGGTGTGCCCGGGTCGCGGGGGTGCGTGCCGGCCGGGGCGCGACAGTGCCCCGGGCGCAGCGCGGGGCGCGCACGCACGGGGACATGGGTCGGCCGCGCACCCTCCCCCTACGGTGGGTGCGCGGCCTCGTCGTCAGGAGACGATGACGACGATCGAGTGGTACCCGGAGGCACCACCGGGGAAGGGGTCGACCCGCTTGTCCGTCTGGACCTCGCCCTTCCCGTTCGTGGCCCGGACCGTCACGTCGTGGCGGCCGCTCGTGGCGTCCCAGACCCAGCTCCACTGCCGCCAGTAGACGGTGCCGCCGTCGGGCCCGAGGGTCGCCTCGCGCCACGGCCCGTCGTCGACGCGGACCTCGACCTTGCTGATCCCGTCGCCCGCCTGCGCCCAGGCGACGCCCCCGACGGCGATCTTCCCCGGCTTGTAGGTCCCGAGGCCCATGGGCGTGTCGATCCGCGACTGGGTCTTCACCGGGGCGTCGGTCACCCAGTCCCGTTCGGTCCAGTAGGCCTTGTCCTTGGCGTAGGTCGTCGCGGTCAGCTTGCTCAGCCACTTGGTCGCGCCGACGAAGCCGTAGAGGCCGGGCGTGACGAGCCGGGCGGGGAAGCCGTGGCGCGGTGGCAGCGGCTGCCCGTCCATCGCGATCGCGATGAGGGCGTCGCGGTCGTCGGTGAGTGCCTCGACCGGGGTCGAGATGGTCATGCCGTCGACCGACTCCGAGAAGATCTGCTCCACCCCCGACTGGATGCCGGCCCGCTCCAGGACGTCACGCACCCGCACGCCGAGCCACCGCGTCGAGGAGATGTAGGGACCGCCGACGTCGTTGCTGACGCAGTTGAGGGTGATGTCCTTCTCGATCACGTCCATGGCCAGCAGGTCCTTGAACGACATCGAGAACGGCTTGTCGACCATGCCGTCGACCTCGAGCTTCCACGTGTCGACGTCGACACGGGGGATGACCAGGGCGGTGTCGACCCGGTAGAAGTCCGACGTCGGGGTGCGGAACGCGCTGACCCCCTTGACCTTCCCCTCGATCCCGGTGGGCAGCGGCGGCAGCGTCGTCGCGGGTGCGGGCAGGGTGACGTCCGCGGGCGTCGAGGCGCCGCCGCCGAGCTTCTGGCCCAGCGCGCCGACGGCGGCGGCGCCGACGGTGACCCCTGCCGCCCCCAGCAGGAAGCTGCGGCGGGCCGGCGTGCCGGGGGTGCCGGGCGCGTATGCCGTGTGGTCGAGCGGCGACTCGGGCTCCTGACCGCGGGATGCCCCGCGGGAGGTGGCCCAGCCGCGGTCGGGCACGGTGGCGGGGGTGGGCTGGGACCGCTGGTCGCCCCCGCGGGCGGCGAGCTGCGCCGAGTCCTCGATGCGCTCGGCGAGCAGTCGCAGACCGGACAGGACCGCGACACCCACGGTGCCCGCGACCACGGCCGGGATGATGTCCTGGGGGAGGGACGCTGGCCGCAGCAGGGCCGCGATCCCGGCGAGGGCCGCGAGCACGACGAGCAGGGCGTTGGCGAGCGAGTGCCGGCTGCGCGACAGCAGCCCGATCCCCGCGGAGGCGAGCGCGGTCACCACCGCGACGGTGGTGAGCAGGACGGGCTTGTCGTTGGTGCCGAGCGTCTGGACGGCCCACTCCTTCACCGGGGTGGGTGTCGCGTCCACCACGGTGGAGCCGATGGCGAGCACCGGCGAGGCCGCCGGGTTCACGAAGGCCGCCACGAGGTGCCCCGCAGCCATGCCGGCGGCCGCGGCGAGCAGGCCGCTCACGGCATACGTCAGGCGGGTGGTCCTCGTGGGGGTGCTCATACCTCCCATTCGTACCCGCCGCGGGTTGCGGATGGGAGGTCACGCCCGGGTCGGTGGGCCCCGCGACCGGCAGGTACCGTGAAGGGGTGAGCCGCACCCGTCGCTACCCCAACTTCGTCGCGTTCATCGCCACCGGCGTCATCGTGGGCTTCGTCGTCGGGTCCGCGTTCGCCTACCTCAACCCCGAGGACACGACGGAGTACGGCCACACCTACAGCCCGGGCAGCGCGGTGATGTTCCTCGGCCTGCTGGGGGCCTTCGTGTTCGGGCTGCTCGCCGCCGTCGTCGCGGTGCTGCTCGACCGCCGCGACTGACTCTCCCGGACGGACCCGGCTGACGCTCCCGGGCCGCCGCGACCGACCCGGCCGTCGCGCGCAGGCGCGACCGGCGGCTGTGGGAGGATGGGGCACGTGGCACGCGGCGACGGACGGCTCTCCCACGACATCCTCCCCGGCGAGAAGGGCCCGCAGGACGCCTGCGGGGTCTTCGGCGTGTGGGCTCCCGGCGAGGAGGTCGCCAAGCTCGCGTACTACGGCCTCTACGCCCTGCAGCACCGCGGGCAGGAGTCGGCCGGCATCGCGACCTCCGACGGCCGCTCGATCCTCGTCTACAAGGACATGGGCCTGGTCTCGCAGGTGTTCGACGAGCGGTCGCTGGCATCGCTGCGCGGGCACCTCGCTGTCGGCCACTGCCGCTACTCCACGACGGGCGGCTCGACCTGGGAGAACGCCCAGCCGACGCTCGGCGGCCACGACTCCTCGACCGTGGCCCTGGCGCACAACGGCAACCTCATCAACTCCGCCGAGCTGCGCGACCTCGTCGCCGACCGGCGTGCCGACGGGTTCGGCGGCAGCCGCGGCGAGCTGACCCGCGGCAACACCACCGACACGGCACTGGTCACCGCCCTGCTCTCCGACGACCCCGACCGCTCGCTCGAGGCCGCGGCGCTGGAGATCCTGCCGCTGCTGCGCGGCGCCTTCTGCTTCGTGTTCATGGACGAGACGACGCTGTATGCCGCGCGTGACCCGCACGGGATCCGCCCGCTGGTGCTCGGCCGGCTCGAGCGCGGCTGGGTCGTCGCCTCCGAGACCGCTGCGCTCGACATCGTCGGCGCCTCGATGATCCGCGAGGTCGAGCCCGGCGAGCTCATCGCCATCGACGAGGAGGGGCTGCGCTCGCAGCGGTTCGCCCCGGCCGAGCCCAAGGGCTGCGTCTTCGAGTACGTCTACCTCGCTCGCCCCGACACCACCATCAGCGGCCGTGGCGTGCACGAGGCCCGGGTCGAGATGGGCCGGGCGCTGGCGCGCGAGCACCCCGTTGAGGCCGACCTGGTCATGCCGACGCCCGAGTCCGGCACGCCGGCCGCGATCGGCTACGCGCAGGAGTCGGGAATCCCCTACGGCCAGGGCCTGGTCAAGAACTCCTACGTGGGGCGCACGTTCATCGCCCCGTCGCAGACCATCCGCCAGCTCGGCATCCGGCTCAAGCTCAACCCGCTGCGCGACGTCATCAAGGGCAAGCGGCTCGTGGTGGTCGACGACTCGATCGTGCGCGGCAACACCCAGCGGGCGCTCGTGCGGATGCTGCGCGAGGCCGGTGCGGCCGAGGTCCACGTGCGGATCTCCTCGCCGCCCGTGCGCTGGCCCTGCTTCTACGGCATCGACTTCGCGACCCGGGCCGAGCTCATCGCGACCGGCATCGGGGTCGACGAGGTCTGCACGTCGATCGGGGCCGACTCCCTCGGCTACATCTCCGAGGAGGGGATGGTCGCCGCCACCGAGCAGCCGCGCTCGGCCCTGTGCACGGCCTGCTTCACCGGCAGCTACCCGGTGCCGCTGCCCGACGACTCCCGGCTCGGCAAGAACCTGTTCGAGACGCTGCCGCTCGATGTCGACGGCGTGAGCCTCGGCGTCGCCGGCGGTGCCGAGGACGCCCTCAGCCGCCCCTGACCCTGTCCTGATCGGTCGGACCCCGGCCCTAGGTCCCTAGTCGCTCCCTCCTCCCGGTGCTGCACTGGCCGGGGTGGGAGGTGGTTCGCATGCCGAGGAACCCGATTGTCAGAGTGGCGGCTGCCGCTGCCTTGACGGCCCTGGCGGTGACGGGCGGTGCGGTGCTCGGCGGGCCGGTCGACGCTGCCGGGCGCGGTGCGGCGCCGGCAGTGACGCTGCCGCTGTTCGGCAACGACGTCTCCTGGCCGCAGTGTCCCACGGGCGTGGGCGGCTATGGCCTCCCGATGCCGCCGACCACGGCACAGTTCGTGGTGATCGGCCTGACCTCCGGCCTGCCGTTCACCGAGAACCCCTGCCTCGCCGATCAGGTCGCCTGGGCCAGGACCAACGCGGGTGGCGGCTGCCGCGGGTGCGGATCGGGACGGGCTGGAACGGCTTCTCCGCAATCCTCGCGCCGGGCGACTTCAACGGCGACCAGCGTCCGGACCTGCTGACGCGCGAGCGCTCCACGGGCTACCTGTGGCTCTACCGCGGCAACGGCACGGGTGGGCTGCTGCCCCGGGTCCGCGTGGGTTCGGGGTGGAACGCCTTCAGCGCGCTCGCGGCGCCGGGCGACCTCAACGGTGACGGGGCGGCCGACGTCCTGGCCCGCGAGTCGCGCACCGGCTACCTGTGGCTGTACCCCGGCAACGGCAGGGGCGGGTGGCTGCCGCGGGTCCGCGTCGGGACCGGCTGGAACGCCATGACGGCGATCATGAGCCCCGGTGACCTGACCGGCGACCGCATCCCCGACGTCCTGGCGCGGGACCGGTACGGCAACCTGTGGCTGTACGCCCGCACGCCGGCCGGCGGCTGGCTGCCGCGGGTCCGTGTCGGCACCGGCTGGAACGGCCTCGACGCGATCTTCTGACGGCCTGACCCCTACCCCCACTTGTTGCCACCTCGTGGTCACGGGTCGGCCGATCTGGCGTCCCGGTGACCACCACGTGGCAACAAGTGGGAGAGCGTGGGAGCGGGCGGTGTCGATCGGATGAGGACGGAATGGGCGGCGTCGTGGGGGGAGGCCGAGGGGCTCTACGCTGGGACCCGTGAGCGAGCCGACCACGTACGCGTCCGCCGGAGTCGACGTCGAGGCGGGCGACCGGGCCGTCGAGCTGATGAAGGCGAGCGTGCGCCGGGCGACCAGGCCCGAGGTGCTCGGCGGGCTCGGCGGGTTCGCGGGCATGTTCGACGCCAGCGCCCTCGCCCGCATGACCCGCCCCGTCCTCGCCACCAGCACCGACGGCGTCGGCACCAAGGTCGCCATCGCCCAGGCCCTCGACCGGCACGACACCATCGGCTTCGACCTCGTCGGCATGGTCGTCGACGACATCGTCGTGTGCGGGGCCGAGCCCCTGTTCATGACCGACTACATCGCGACGGGCAAGGTCGTCCCCGAGCGCGTCGCGGCGATCGTCTCGGGTATCGCGGCCGCCTGCGAGCAGGCCCGCGTCGCCCTCGTGGGCGGCGAGACGGCCGAGCACCCCGGGCTGCTCGAGCCCGGCGAGTACGACGTGGCGGGCGCCGCCACCGGCGTCGTCGAGCACGCCGACGTGCTGGGTCCCGACCGCGTGGTCGCGGGTGACGTCGTCCTCGCCCTGGCCAGCAGCGGCCTGCACAGCAACGGCTACTCCCTGGTGCGGCGCGTCGTGCTGACCGCCGGGTGGGCGCTCGAGCGCGAGGTCCCCGAGTTCGGCCGCACGCTCGGTGAGGAGCTGCTCACCCCCACCCGGGTGTATGCCGCGGACCTCGTCGACCTCATCCGCACCGACGGTGTCGACGTCCACGCCCTCTCGCACGTCACCGGCGGTGGCCTGGCCGCCAACCTGGCCCGCGTGCTGCCCCCGGGCTCGTTCGCCCGCGTCGACCGCTCCACGTGGACGCCCCCGGCGGTGTTCTCGACGGTCGGCTCCCTCGGCCGCGTGCCGCAGGACGACCTCGAGCGCACCCTCAACATGGGCGTCGGCTTCGTCGCGATGCTCCCGGCCGGGCAGGTCGACACGGCCATCGCGTTCCTCGCCGCGCGCGGCATACCGGCCTGGGTCGCGGGCGAGGTCGTCGACGAGGCGGACGCCACCCCGGACCCCGGCCACGAGGTCGTCCGCGGCGCCAAGGGCGTCGAGGGTGGCGCGGTCCAGCTCGTCGGGGACTACCGCGCCTGAGTAGGCCGGCGGATGGCGGGCCCGGTGACGGCGCCCCGACCATGGTCGCGTGACCACCGCCGCAGCCGGGTCCGCCGGCTCCATCGACACCCTCCACGCCCCGGACGGCGGGCGTCGTCGCTCCGCGATGTGGTGGGCCGGGCTGGCCACCACGACCGCGGGGCTCCTCGCCACGGCGGCCCTCGTCGTCGAGTGGGCGGTCGCCCAGACCCTCGGCCGGGCTGCCTACGGCCTCACCCGGGGCCTGGCGGGTGGGTGGGCCACGACGGACCCCGACGAGCTGCCCTCCGCGGCGAGCACGCTGACCGACCTGCTCACGACCACCACGGTGGCGACCGTCCTGGCCGTGGCCGCCGCGGTCGCCCTGGCCTCCCGGCTCGGCCGCTCGGTCACGATGCCCCCGTGGGCCAACGGGCTGACGGCAGCGGCCCTCTGCTCGGGAGCCGAGCTCGTCGTCCTCGCGCAGGTCACCGGGGGCTTCCCCGGCTGAGCCGACCGGCGCTAGCGTCGGAGGGTGCCCGGGTGGGACGGGGAGGACCAGTCGGTGCGCCAGTACCGGTGGCTGCTGCGCACCTCGCCGCTCGACGCCCTCGAGGCGGCGCACGTCGAGGCGCTGACGCCCATGCCGAGGTCGCGCCGCTCGATCGTCCTGCGTGCCGTCCAGTACGGCCTCGTGACCGGCCTGCGGCTGACCCCCGACGACGTGGGGCGCATCGCCCACCTCGTCACCGTCGGTGAGCGGCGACGCCCGGGCGACTTCCTGCGCGCCTGCCCGACGCCCGTGCTGGTCACGCTGGCGGAGGGCGTGATCGTCGCCGAGGCCTCGTTCGGCAGGTTCGGCGGGTATGCCGCGTGGGACGGCTCGGACCCCGAGCCCGAGGAGGACGGCGTCGACGACTCCGCGTACGCCGAGCCCTGGCACGTCGCGGTCGAGGAGCACGTGGCCTACCGCGGCATCAGCGGCGGGCGCTCGGTGCCCGGGTCGGCCGGGTCGCGCGGCTGGTGAGCGGCTGGGGGCCGGAAGCGCCCCGCTGGGGAGGCCCGGAGCCCTACGCTGCGGTCACCGGGTAGTCCGTCACGGAGGGGGAGCCATGACCGCACCGACCGAGGACCAGGTGGTCCGCCGCTACCGGTACCTGCTCGCGACCGCGCCGGCCGACGCGCTGCAGGCAGCGCACGTCGAGGCGCTCGAGGGACTGGACGAGCGCGGACGCGAGGCGGCCCTGCGCGCGGTCCAGGAGGCCTTCGTAGCGGGTGGACGGTTGCGCCCGGACGATACCGCGGCCGTCGCGCGGCTGGTCGTGCACGGCGAGCAGCGGGCGCCGGGTGAGTTCCGGCGGGCCTGCGACCCGGCGACGCTGCACGCGCTGGCGGACCGCGTCGTCGGCTCGGAGGCGGCCTTCGGTCTCCTCGGCGGCTACGGCGACTGGGACGGCGCCGACCGCGAGCCGGCCGACCCCGGGGTCGACCACGGCGGTGGGCCCGGCAAGGACGGCGACCCGGCGGCGGAGGCCTGGGCCTACGCCCGGGCGCACGCCGCCCAGCAGAGCGGTTTCGGCGCCGGGTCGGTCTAGCGGGCGCTCGCCAGTGCCTCGTCGGTGGTCGTCAGTGCCACGAGGGGTGCGTAGAGGGCCATGACGTCCAGGGCCTTGGCGTGGTTGTCGTCGGTCGAGCCGGCGCAGGCGTCGGTCACGACCGTGACCGACGCCCCGGCGTCGGCGGCGGCGAGCACGGTGGAGATGACGCAGCAGTCCGTGGCGACCCCGGCGACCACGAGCTCGGGCTGGTCGCCGACGAGGGCCCGCAGGTCCGGCCCCCACTTGCCGAAGGTGGTCGCCGTCACCGTCGCCGCCCGCTCGGCGTGCGGGGCGACCTCGTCCGTGAGCTCGTAGAGCGGGCTGTCGGCCGGCTGCAGGGCCCACGGGAACTGCTCGTAGTACGGGACCCACGCGCCGGTCGGGCGCTGCGGCGCAACGAACCGCGTGAACACCGCCCGCTCGCCGAACGCCTCGGCGAGGCGCACGGCGTTCGCCGCCGCCGCGGCATACCGGGGCGCTCGCCACTCGCTCGAGGGGTCGCCGAACACGCGCTGGAAGTCGACGGCGACCAGCCAGGGCCCAGCGCTCACGCGCGGCCCTCCTGGCGGCGGACGGTGCCGCGCCGCAGGGCCAGGGTGCCGACGAGACCGATGACGAGGGCCAGCAGCACGCCGAGGTTCGCGTACGCCCAGGCGCCGTCACGCCCGCCGAGGCCGAGCGGCCCCAGCAGGTAGCCCTGCCAGTTGTTCCACGAGGCGTCCTTGGCGAAGGTGTTGACGACCAGGCCCCAGCCCAGGACCGAGGCGACGACGGTGAGCCCGATCGAGGTCCAGTCCCACGCGCCGTACCGGCCACGCGGGTCGAACAGCGCCTCCTCGTCGTAGTCGCGCCGGCGCAGCCAGATGTCGCCGATCATGATCCCGGCCCAGGCGGCCAGCGGGACCCCGAGGGTGATGAGGAACGACTGGAACGGGCCGAGGAAGTCCTGGGCGAAGAAGACGACCCAGATGGTGCCGAGGGTGAGGATGACGCCGTCGACGAGCGCCGCGCTCGGGCGGGGGATGCGCACGCCGAGCGAGAGCAGCGTCAGGCCGCTGGAGTAGATGCCCAGCACCGCGCCGCTGACCAGCGCGAGGATCGCGGCGACGAGGAACGGCACGAGGACCCAGGTCGGCAGGATCGTGGCGAGCGTGCCGACCGGGTCGGCGGAGATGCCGTCGCGCAGCTTGGGGTCCGAGCCGGCGAGGAGCAGGCCGTAGAGGACGAGCAGGACCGGCGCCAGCGCCCCGCCCACCGTGTTCCAGGCGACGATCGAGGAGCCGGAGGCGTCACGGCGCTGGTAGCGGGACCAGTCCGCGGCGATGTTGATCCAGCCCAGGCCGAAGCCGGTCATGAGCAGCACGAGCGCGCCGATGACCGACTGGGTGGAGCCGGCCGGGATCGCCGTGACGGTCGACCAGCTGATGTGGTCCACCGTCATCGCGACGTAGAGGACCGTCACCACGCCGGTGATCCAGGTCAGCCACGACTGCAGCCGCATGATGACGTGGTAGCCCGCCACGGACGCGAGCACGATCAGTGCGGCCGTGACGAGCGCGGCCACCACCTTGGTGCCGGTGCCGCCGCCCCAGCCGAGCTCGCGGAAGATCGTCGCGGTCGCCAGCGTCGCCGTGATGGCGAGGAAGGTCTCCCAGCCGATCGAGGTGAGCCACGAGATGACGCCCGGCACCTTCTGCCCGGTGACGCCGAACGCCGCGCGGGAGAGCACCATCGTCGGGGCCGACCCGCGCTTGCCGGCGATCGCGATGACGCCGCACAGCAGGAAGGACACGACGATGCCGACGACCGAGACGAGCACGCCCTGCCAGAACGAGATCCCGAACGCCAGGGCGAACGCGGCGTAGCTGATCCCGAACACGGACACGTTGGCCGCGAACCACGGCCAGAACAGGTCTCGGGGTCGAGCGGTCCGCTCGGCTTCGTCGATGATCTCGATGCCGGTGGTCTCGACCCCGAGACGGCGGGTGCGCTCCCGCGTGTCTGTGCTCATGAGCGGAGCGTAGCCCCCGGCCGAGCCCCCTCAGGGGTGGCGCGGCTGGAGGCGCGGCGGCGTGGCGGCCGGGGTGCAGGCGGTCCCGGAGGACCGTCGTGGCCGACACGGACCACCGGCCCGTGCATGAGGGTGGAGCAGGTCGTGGATCAGGTCATCGCTGACCCGAAACCCACTTCCCGTAGTCGTCGTACTCGTCGTCGGCGTCGTCGGAGGCTCGCTCCGGCTCGGTGTACGACGAACCGTGTAGTTCTCGCTCAAGCGCGCTCAGGTCGGTGTTCGGGGAGAAGTACTTCAGCTCCCGAGCGACCTTGGTCTGCTTGGCCTTGGCCCGGCCGCGCCCCATGGCGTGACCCCCTCATGCGTCTGCCGGGACGGCATCGCCTGGACGAGTCACCTATGGTGCCTCGGCTCCACGGAGCGGTCCCGGGAAATGTGTATGTGTCGTGGGTCCAACGCTACATGAGCCGCGCAAGTTCTGCGGCGGGACCCGCGCCGATCGAGCCGGTCGGACGAGGCGCGGGTCCCGCCACCGCACGAACGGGCGCGCGGCGGGGTGGGGGAGCGCGTCGCACCCCCACCGGGAGGGCTCAGCGCGCGGGCAGCCAGATGCCGCCGGCCTGCTTGGCCGCCATCCGCTCCTCGGCGATGTGGTCCGCCGCCGCGGCGGGGGTGATCGAGCGCTCCTGCGCGGTCTCGAGGACCTCGAGGGTGTGGTCGAAGATCGCCGTCGCGGCCTTCTTGGCCCGCTCGAAGTCGAACCCGTGCAGCTCGTCGCTCACCTGGATGACGCCACCGGCGTTGACGAGGAAGTCGGGGGCGTAGGTGATGCCCCGCGCCGCGAGCTGGTCGGCCGTGCCGCCCTCACCCTCGGTGACGAGCTGGTTGTTCGCGCCGCCGCAGACGACGGTGGCCCGCAGCGCCGCCACGGTCGCGTCGTCGAGCGCCCCGCCGAGCGCGCAGGGGGCGTACACGTCGATGTCGGACCGGATGAGGGCGTCGGTGTCGGCCACGACCTCGACCTCGGGGTGCGCGGCGGTGAGGGCCTCGAGCGCCTCCTGGTTGACGTCGGTGACGACGACGCGGGCACCGTCCTCCAGGAGGTGCCCGGTGAGGATGCGGCCCACCTTGCCGACGCCGGCGATGCCGACGGTCCGGCCGCGCAGCGTCGGGCTGCCCCACACGTGCTGGGCGCACGCCCGCTGGCCCTGGAACACGCCGTACGCCGTGAGCACCGAGGAGTCGCCGGCGCCGCCGTTGGCCTCGCTGCGCCCGGTGGCGAAGCGGGTCGTCTCGCTGACGACGTCCATGTCGGCGACGTACGTGCCCACGTCGCACGCCGTGACGTACCGGCCGCCGAGGCTCTCGACGAAGCGTCCGTAGGCGCGCAGCAGGTCGGGGGTCTTGTCCGTCGCCGGGTCGCCGATGATGACGGCCTTGCCACCGCCGAGCTCCAGCCCGGCCACGGCGTTCTTGTACGCCATCCCCTTGGACAGGCGCAGCACGTCGGCCAGGGCCTCCTCCTCGGTGGCGTACGGGTAGAACCGCGTCCCGCCGAGGGCCGGCCCGAGGGCCGTGCTGTAGATGCCGATGATGGCCCGCAGGCCGGTGGTCTTGTCGTGGCAGAAGACGACCTGCTCGTGCTGGGACATCGAGGTCGTGGGCGGCGAGGACACGGTCACGGTGGTGACTCCTAGGGCTCGGTGACGCTGGGCTGGGCGGCGCGGGTCGCGCGTCGTGCTCCCAGCGTATTCCTGCGCGCGAGGTCCGGGTGCCCGCGTCCCAGCCGGCCTCCCGAGCTCGGGGGTGCCGCGTCCCGGCCCGCCTCTGGCGGGTACCGGGCCGCGCGCCGGCCGGCTCACGGCATCCGCGTGACTAGTACTTCCGGACCATGCGGGATGGCCCGTTCGGAATGTTCCCAATGGGAGGCCCTTGTCCGATTATGGGTGGACGTCCCCTGAAGTAGGAGAAGAACACATGGTCACTCGTCCGACGGAGGTCGAGAAGCTGCTCACGCCTGCAGAGGTTGCTGCGCTCTTCCGAGTCGATCCCAAGACAGTCACCCGCTGGGCCAAGGCAGGAAAGCTCAACTCGATCCGCACCCTGGGCGGCCACCGCCGCTACCGGGAGGCGGAGGTGCGGGCGCTCCTGTCCAACGTCATCTGACGGGGGAGTGAGGCCGGCTCCGGGTTTCAGGGGCTCGGACCGGCCACGCACCCCGGCGTTCGCGGTCGAGCCGCGTCGCCGGCAGCCCGTCCACCTCTAGGGGACAGAGGTGGACGGGACGCCGGCGGTCCCGTCGTGCCCGACCGGTTACCGTGCCCTTCATGAGTGGTGCGCCGCGTCCCGGACCGCTGTCCGGCGTCCGCGTGCTCGAGCTGGGGGGCATCGGCCCCGGCCCGTATGCCGGCATGCTCCTGGCCGATCTCGGCGCGGACGTCGTCCGCGTGGACCGGCCGGGGGAGGACCTGCGTCCGACCCATGCCGTGCTGCTGCGCGGCCGCCGGTCCGTGGAGCTGGACCTCAAGTCCGAGGACGGCCGCGCAGCGGTGCTCGACCTCGCCGCGCGCTCGGACGTGCTCCTCGAGGGGTTCCGCCCCGGGGTCGCCGAGCGGCTCGGGCTCGGACCGCAGGACCTCCTGTCGGTCCGGCCTGCGCTGGTCTACGGACGGATGACCGGGTGGGGCCAGGAGGGCCCGTATGCCGGTCGCGCCGGCCACGACATCACCTACCTCGCCATCTCCGGTGCCCTCGAGGCGTTCGCCGGGGCCGACGGGCGGCCCGTGCCGCCCCTGAACCTTCTCGGTGACTTCGGCGCCGGCGGGATGCTGCTCGCCTTCGGCGTGGTGTCGGCCCTCCTGCACTCCCGCGCGACCGGTGAGGGCCAGGTGGTGGACGCGGCGATCGTCGACGGCGTCGCCTCGACGACCGCGATGCTGCAGTCCATGGTCGCCTCGGGGCTGTGGCCGGGGCCGCGCGGCGCCAACCTGTTCGACGGTGGCGCCCCGTTCTACCGCTGCTACCGGACGGCCGACGACCGCTGGGTGGCCGTCGGTGCCGTCGAGCCGGTCTTCTGGGCGCGCGTGCTCGCGGGTCTCGGGCTGGACGGCGCCGTGGCGGACGAGCTCGTGGAGCGGCAGCTCGACCGCTCGACGTGGCCGGGGGTCGCGGCCCGGCTCGAGGCCGCGTTCGCGACCCGCACCCGCGACGAGTGGGCCGCGCTCTTCGAGGCCTTGGACGCCTGCGTGGCGCCGGTGCTCTCGCTCGCCGAGGCGGCGCAGGACCCCCACCTCGCCGCGCGCGGCACCTACCTCCCGGACCCGGGCGGCTCCGGGCCGACCCAGCCGGGCGTCGTCCCGCGCTTCTCGCCCGTCCCGGGCGCGGGCTCCGGGCTCCGGGCCGGGCGCCCCACCCGTCCCGGTTTGCCCGGGATGGGTGGGACCGAAGAGTGAACTCCGTTCGTCCGAACGGTTGAGTGGTCATTCAAGGCTTGGCAAAGTTCGCGGTGCCGCGTATCAGTTCGGCGGTTTAGTCATCCCACGACCACCTGCCTCGTGACCCTCGGGAGCCCACTGTGACCAACAGTCTCGGTACGTTCGTCCTCGAGCAGATGCGCCTGCTCGGCTGGAGCCGGGAGACGCTGATGCAGCGCACCGCCCTCGACGAGTGGACCCTCGAGGCCATCCTGGACTCCCCGGTCCTGCCGGAGTGGCCCGAGCCGCGGGCCATGGCCGCGCTGGCGCGCGAGCTCAACCTCCCCGTGCGCGAGCTCGTGCTCCAGGCCGCCCAGGGCTGCGGGCTGGACGTCCTGGCGCCCCTGAGCCCCACCGAGACCCTGATGCTCGCGTCCAACGAGGACCTCATGAGGGAGGTCCGCCGCCGGCTCGCCCTCGGTGCGCGCACGGGCCAGTACATCGCGAGCCCGAGCGGGCTGCTCGGCGCGGACGTCGAGTCCGCCTAGACCCACCCCATCCCGGGCGGCTCCCGCCCAGACGCCGGACGGCCGGCCGGAGACCTCTCCGGCCGGCCGTCTGCGTCGGTCTCATCCGGGCCGGACCTGCTCCCGGTAGGCGCGCAGGGCGTCGGCCGCCAGCCGCCGCTGCCGCTCGAGCTCCTGCACCACCGGGTCGGCGACCAGCACACCGTCCTCGCCGAGATGCTCCACCTCGAGGCAGAGGGCAGCCAGGGCGGTCGCGCCGAGGTTGGAGGCCGTCCCCTTGAGCTTGTGGGCCGCCCGCCCCTGGCCCTCCGCGTCACCGGCGGAGTGCGCCGCTCGCAGTGTGTCCATGGTCTCGGCGGTGCTGGAGTCGAAGCGGTCGAGCATCCGCAGCAGCAGGCTGGGGTCGTCGGGGTCGAGCTCGAGCAGCTCGGCGAGCCGGTCGAGGTCGAGGGCGGCAGCCAGCTCGGGCGCGAGGTCGGCAGCGAACGGCGCGGGGCCGGGCGCGGCATCCGCCCCGGCCTCGGCAGCGAACGGCGCGGGGCCGGGCGTGGGCTCCGCCCCGGCTGCGTCGTCCGGGCTCGTGGCCCTGGGACCCACGAGCCGGTCGAGCACGTCGGTCAGCAGCGCGATGTCCACGGGCTTGGTGAGGAAGTCGTCCATGCCGGCCTCGAGGCAGCGCTCGCGCTCACCGGCGATGGCCGACGCGGTCATCGCGATCACCGGGACGTGCTGCCGGCCGTCCTCGAAGGCGCGGATGGCGCGGGTCGCGTCGTAGCCGTCCATCTGCGGCATCTGGCAGTCCATGAGCACCGCGTCGTAGGCGCCGTCGGCGTTCTGGAAGGAGTAGTAGCCGGCCAGGCCGTTCTCGGCGAGGTCGACGGCGAAGCCGAGCGACTCCAGGATCCCGGCGGCCACGAGCTGGTTGACCTCGTTGTCCTCGACCACGAGCACCCGGCCCCGGTCGAGCGACCGCGCCTGCTGCCGGGGGGCGGCGGGGGCGGGGACGGGCTCGGGGGCCGGACCCGGCTGGCGGCTGGCGGCCCCCACCGTGTTGAGGGTGTCGAGCAGGGCGGAGGGGAGCACCGGCTTGAGCAGGCTGGCGTCGATGCCGGCGGCGGCGATGTCGCCCGAGCCGAGGTCCATGGCCGAGGTCAGCAGGATGATCCGCGTGGCGTCGAAGCGGGTGTCGGCGCGCACCATCCGCGCGAACTGCTCACCGTTGACGCCGGGCATGACGTAGTCGAGCAGCACGAGGTCGAACGGGGCCCCCTGCCGCTCCGCCTCGTCGAGCAGGCCGAGGCCCTGCACGCCGGACGACGCGACGACCGCGTCGACCTTCCACCCGGCCAGCTGCTCCTCGAGGATGAACCGGTTCGTCTCGTTGTCGTCGACCACGAGCGCGCGCAGCCCGGCGATGACGCTGCTCGTGGGTGGCGGCGGCGCGGACCCCTCGCCGGCCGCGTCGAAGGTCGCGGTGAACCAGAACGTGCTGCCCGCGCCCTCCTCGCTGTTGACCCCGATCCGGCCGCCCATCGCCGTGACGAGCTGCCGGCTGATCGCCAGGCCCAGCCCCGTGCCGCCGTACTCCCGCGTGGTCGAGGTGTCGCCCTGGGAGAACGCGGTGAACAGCCGGGCCTGGACCTCCGGCGAGATCCCCGAGCCGGTGTCGCTCACGTCGACACGCAGCTGCACGTGCCCGTCCCGGGCGGACTCGACGGTGCAGCGCACCACGACCTCGCCCGCCGCGGTGAACTTCACGGCATTCGCGGTCAGGTTGGCGACCACCTGCCCGAACCGCACCGGGTCGCCCAGGACGCGCCGCGGCACGTCCGGGGAGCAGGTGACGGCGAGCTCGAGGGACTTGGCCCGGGCCCGCTCGGCCGACAGGGTGGTGCTCTGCTCGACGACGCTCGTCGGGTCGAACTCCACCCGCTCGAGCTCGAGCCGGCCGGCCTCGATCTTGGACAGGTCGAGGATGTCGTTGACGAGGGCGAGCAGGCTGCGGCCGGCCGAGTCGATGCCGTCGGCGAGGCGTTGCTGCTGCGGCGACAGCTCGGTGCGCCCGAGCAGCTCGGACAGGCCGATGACGCCGTTGAGGGGGGTGCGGATCTCGTGGCTCATCGTCGCCAGGAAGTCCGACTTGGCCCTCGAGGCCCGCATCGCGTCGTCGCGCGCCTGGGCGAGCCGCTCGGCCGCCCACTCGCGCTCGGCGACGTGGGCGAACAGCGCGCTCGCCTGCCCCACGGTGACGCTGTCGCTGTCGGTGGGTGGGGTCGTGGCGCGGGTGTCCATGACGATGACGCACGCGGCACGCTCCTCCGCGACCACGGGGGCCGCGACGAGGTGGGTGCCCTCGGTGCTGCGCGAGATCTCCGGCATGAGGCTGCGGATCGCGGCCCTGGCCAGCCGTCGCGCCTCGTCGACGTCCGCCTGCGGCGCCGGGCGGGTCCGGCCGGGGACCGCGACGAGCTCCCCGTCGTGGGTCACCCGCCACGCCGCGACCGCGCGCCAGCCGGTGTGCTCGGCGACGTCGGCCAGGATGCGCGGGATGACCTCGGTGATGGTGGTGGCCTCGTTCGCCGCCGTCGCCATCGACGTCAGGAGGGCGAGGGCCTGCTCGGCGTCCTTGGTCTCGGTGACGTCCTGGGCCGTGCCGCCCATGCGGACCACCCGGCCGGTGGCGTCGCGGGTCGCCTGGCCGCGACCGCGGATCCACTTCAACCCGCCGTCGTGCCGGATGATGCGCGCGTCGAACTCGAACGTGCCGGTCTCCATGGCGGCCTGCACGGTCGCCTCGACCTGGGCGCGGTCGTCGGGGTGGATGCGGTCGACGAAGCCCTGGTAGGTGGGGCTCAGGTCCTCCACCCGGTCGAGCTCGTAGATGCGGTACAGCTCGTCGGACCAGGTGACGGTGTCGGTGACGACGTCCCACTCCCAGCTGCCGATCTTGGCGATGTGCTGCGCCTCGGCCAGCAGCTGCTCGCTGCGCTGCATGCTCTCGATGAGCCGCCGCTGCTGCCGGTAGTCGGTGACCCGGTGCAGCCAGCCGACCGGGCGCCCCACCTCGTCGTGGATGGGGGTGTGGCTGACCAGCGCCCACAGCCGGCTGCCGTCCTTGCGCACGAGGGCGCACTCGAGGTTGTCCCCGGGCTCACCCGTCTCCTCGAGCTCGCGCAGGTGGTGGGCGAACTGCTGCCGCCCGACCTCGTCGAGCGTCTCGAACACCGACAGGCCCTGCATCTCGCCGGGGGTGCGTCCGAGCAGCTGGGCCAGCCGGTCGTTGGCGTAGACCGTCCGGCCCTCGCGGTCGAACACCCACAGCCCGTCGGGGGACGCCTCTGCGAGCCAGCGCTGCAGCTCGGCGGGGTCGACGTCGCGGGGCTCTGGCACGGGCCAATCCTCGCACCAAACGTGCCGTTGTCCGGGCAAACGCGCGCTTCCGGGCCGTAAGGACGACCCTTCGGACGACCCCGGCCCGACCGGACGCCGTGCCGTGACAGGCTGGCCACGTGGGAGTCTCGACGGGCGTCGGGCTCGCCGTGGTCTTCGTCGCCGTGCCGTGGCTGTTCATCGGCTTCAAGGCGGCCGGCGCGGCATACGTCGCGGTCCTCGCGTGGCAGGCGCTGCGGCCGGGTGGCCGGGGCCCTTCGAGGTGCACCCCACCGCCCGCCACGGTGCCGGACGCCTGTTCCGGATGGGGCTGGTCACCAACCTGCTCAACCCCAAGGCGGCGATCATGTACCTCGCCCTCATCCCGCAGTTCGTCGACCCGTCGCGCGGCCACACGGTCGCGCAGGGTTTCGTCCTGGGCGCGGTGCAGATCGCGGTGAGCGTGACCGTGAACGCGGGCATCGTCGTGGCCGCGGGCGGCATCGCGGGGGTGCTGACGCGACGCCCGTCCTGGGTGGTGTGGCAGCGCCGGGTGACGGGGACGCTGCTGGGAGCCGTCGCGGTCGTCCTGGCGCGCGAGGTGCCCGCCCGGGCCCGGGTGTGAGGCTCAGGCCCCCGGAGCGGCGCCCGGCTGCCCTGGCTCCTCCGGCTCGGCCGACGTCGCGGCGTCGTCCGTCCCTGCGGCTCGGTCCGAGCCCCGGTCACCGGCGGCGCCGCGCACGGCGCGGGCAAGGTCGGTCGTCGCGCCCTGCTCGGTGGCGGCCGCGGCGGCGTTGGCCCGCTGCACCTCCTCGTAGACCTCCTGCCGGTGCACCTGCACGTGCGACGGCGCGTCGATGCCGATCCGCACCTTGTCGCCGTTGACCTCCAGCACGGTGATCACGACGTCGTGGCCGATGCGGAAGCTCTCGTGGGGACGGCGGCTGAGCACGAGCACGCCCCGGCTCCTTCCCTGGCCCGTCGGGCCATGGTCGTCGACGCCTGCGGTGGTCAGTGCGCGCCGAGCGGCGCCCGCAGCGGGAAGTCCTGGCCGCTCAGGACGACCTGCTCGGCGACTCCGGAGCGGGTGTTGACCACGACCGGTGCGAGCAGGTTGGCATGGGCGGCGCTGACGTCCGCCCCCACAGTAACGATCGTCAGGACGAGCGCGTCGTCGGCGTCCTCGAGGCCGAGCCGCCGGGCGGTGGCGTCGTCCAGGACCGGCTGGTAGTCGGGGAAGAAGACGCCCGCGGCGGCGACGACGAATCCCGGGCCCGAGCCGTCGGTCGGCAGCATCTCGAAGACGCCACCCTCGCCGCCGTGCAGGGCGTAGTCGTGCGCGTCGGGGAAGCCCACCAGGCCCTCGGCGAAGTGCGCGACAGGGGTGGTCGTGGAGGAGGGGGCGTCGAGGGTCATCGCGGTCATTGTCGCCTCACGTGCTCTGGTCGAAAAGTCGGCGGGTGGGGTCGGTCTGCCGGGCGCCGGTCGGGCCGTAGGTCGCGGCAGGGGTCGGCCCGGTGAAGCGGGCGAGGACGTCCTCGACCGCCTGGGCCCCGGCGGCGAGCACGTCGCGGTTGGCGGCGGCGGACTCGGTCAGGTCGCGGGTCGCCTCGAGCAGGGCGGTGCGGTGCTCGGCGAGCAGGTCGTCCCACGGCGCGGGCGCGAGCGCGGCGATCTGGGACAGGGTGGCGTCGGCGTCCAGGCCCAGCGCGAGGGCGACCGGCGCGGTGTCGACGGCGCGGACCAGCTCGGCCCCACGCACCTGCTCCAGCGCGATCTCGACCTCCTGCGCCGCCCGCGCCACCCAGGTGGCACGTCCGGTCTCGACCAGGGCGCGCTGCACCTCGAGGCGGTAGGCCAGGCGCTCGAGCAGCCCGCGGACGGCCCAGAGGGCGCCGGAGAGCTCGGCGCACTGCTGGGCGGCGTCACGGGTCTCGGTTCTCACGACCGCCCCCATCGTCAGCCGGGCGGCATCCCTGAGCCGTTTCGGGACGTCATCGAGGGTCGCGCGGGCTGCAAGCGCTTCCATGAGCACAGCGGAGTGCCGCAAACACAGGTTCCTGACACATTCCATACCCAACGTCGTCCGAACGGCCGAGGTTGCTTGTCCGAAGGGGCGGAGACCTGCTGTGGTGGTCGGGAGCACTCGGTGGCGTGCGCAATTCTCGTCCACGTGACCGCGACTGAGTGCTTTCAGGCCAGTTTGGACGAGTTTGACGTCGAGCGGGCCTGCCGCGAGAACCTTCCCATCGTGCACTACGAGGTGCGCTCGCTCAGCGCCCGCCTCCCCGGCCACGTCGCCCTCGACGACCTCACGTCGGCCGGCCTCGGTGCGCTGGTCGCCGCCGCCCGCTCGTTCGACCCCGCCCTCGGGGTGCCGTTCGGGCGGTATGCCGCGCGGCGCATCCGCGGCGCGCTGCTCGACGAGCTGCGCTCGATGGACTGGGCGTCGCGGTCGCTGCGCGCCCGGGCCCGCGAGCGCGAGGCCCACCGCGAGGCGCTCGCCGGCCGGCTGAGCCGCGAGCCGCGCGAGCAGGAGCTGGCGACCTCGATGGGGACGTCGGTCCAGGAGCTGCGCGAGCTGCGCCGGGACCTGCACCAGTCGGTCGTGCTGCGGATCGACGCCGTGCGCGAGGACGGCGAGGCCGACGCGCTGCTGCCCCGCACCACCGCGACACCGGAGTCGCTCGTCGTGGAGCGGGAGCGCCGCGCCTACCTGCTCGCCGCCGTCGACGCCCTCCCCGAGCGGCTCCAGGCCGTCGTGCGCGGGACCTTCTTCGAGGACCGCCCGATCCGCGAGGTGGCCGAGGAGCTCGGCGTCACCGAGTCGCGCGTCTCCCAGCTGCGCACCGAGGCGCTCGGGCTGCTGCGCGACGGGCTCAACACCCACCTCGACCCCGAGCTCGTGCCGGCCCGACCCGACGGCGTCGTCGCCCGACGCAGGGCCGCGTACTACGCCGAGATCGCCGGCCGGGCCAGCCACCACAACCGCCGCCCGGGCGGCATCGGGAGCACCCACCGCGCGCACCGCGTCGTGGGCGAGTGAGTCCCGCGACACGCTCGCGGAGAAAGTCCTCAGGGACGGCTCGGCCCGGCCGATAGGGCCGGTGTCGACCCCCTGGGCCGACGCGGGGAGCCACGGATGGCTCCCCGGGACCCCATCCAAGGAGAGGAACCACCATGGGTCTTCAGATCAACACCAATGTCGCGGCCATGAACGCGTACCGGAACCTGAGCTCGACGCAGAGTTCGATGGCCACCAGCCTCGAGCGACTGTCCTCGGGCCTGCGGATCAACCGGGCCGCCGACGACGCCGCCGGCCTGGCGATCAGCGAGAAGCTGCGCGCCCAGACCAACGGCCTCAACCAGGCCACCTCGAACGCGCAGGACGCGATCAGCCTCGTGCAGACTGCGGAGGGCGCACTCAACGAGACGCACTCGATCCTGCAGCGCATGCGTCAGCTGTCGGTCCAGGCGGCCAACGACACGAACACCGCGGACGACCGCACCGCCATCCAGAGCGAGGTGACGGCCCTCAACGACGAGCTCGACCGCATCGCCAGCACCACCCAGTTCAACGGGCAGAACCTCCTCGACGGCACCGGTGGCACCTCCGGCACCTTCACCTTCCAGATCGGCGCCAACAGCGGCCAGACCGTCGACGTCGCCTTCGCGAAGGCCGACACGACGACCCTCGGCACCGGCACCCTGGACGTGTCGACCTCGGCCGGCGCGGCGACCGCGCTCACCGCGATCGACAACGCCATCAAGACCGTCTCGGGCAACCGGGCCGACCTCGGTGCGGTGCAGAACCGTCTGCAGCACACCATCAACAGCCTCAGCGTCGCCTCCGAGAACTCGGCTGCTGCCGAGTCCCGGATCCGCGACACCGACATGGCCAAGGAGATGACGTCCTTCACCCGGTCGCAGATCCTGCAGCAGGCCGGTGTCTCGATGCTGGCGCAGGCCAACTCCGCCCCGCAGTCGGTCCTCAAGCTGCTCGGCTGAGTCCGGAGCGCGGCCCGGGGCCTGAGGGGGCGACCCTCCCTCTGCCCCGGGCCCGCGCCCGTCCTGCACCAGCACCAGGAAAGGAGGCAGTGCCATGGCCTCGGTCGACGGACTCGTCTCCGGCCTGAACACCGCCCAGATCATCAGCTCCCTCATGCAGGTCGAGCGGCAGTCGGGCGCCTACCTGACCACCGGCAAGGCGGCCAGCCAGACGATGGTCAGCGTCCTGCAGGCGCTCAACAGCAGCCTCAGCACGCTGCAGACGGCCGCCGCTGCCCTCGTCCCCGACAGCATCACGAAGACCTCCGCCTGGACCTCGACCACGGCGACCTCCTCGCAGGCGACCCTCGCCACCGCGACCACCGGCGCCACCGCCACGCCCGGCAGCACGACCTTCACGGTGCAGTCGGTCGCCACCGCGGGGGCTGCGGTCTCCTCCGGCTCGGTCGCCAGCCTCGACACGGCCGTCGCCGGCGGCCCGTTCGTGCTGGCCCAGGGCCTCGGCGCGCTCGGCCTCGCCTCGCCCACGGCCGGCGCCACCCTGGCGGCCGGGAAGCACACCGTCGCGGTCACCCAGTCCTCGGCCGGCGCGACGCTCACCGGCTCCCCGGTGGCCGACACCGTGACGATCGACGCCTCCAATGCAGGCCTCTCCGTCCTGCTCGACGGCTCGGCGACCCCCACGACGTTCACCCTCGCGCAGGGCACCTACACCCGCGACCAGCTCGCGGCCGAGGTCACGCGCGCGTCCGGCGGTGCATTGACCGCCTCCACCACGACCGGCGGTGCGCTCAGCGTCGCCACGACCCACGAGGGCTCGGCCGCCAGCTTCGCCCTGGCCGGCGCCAACACCGCCCTCGGCCTCACCGACACCTCGACCACGGCGACGGGCACCGACGCGGTCCTCTCGCTCGACGGGGTCGCGACCACCGTCTCGAGCCTGACCCGCGGCACCCAGCTGAGCCTCAACGGCGCCGGCGGCGACAGCCTCGTCTTCACCCTCAGCGGCGGCCTCCGTGCCGGGACCGCGTCGGCGACGCTCGTCGACGTCGCGGCCGGCGCCTCCCTGACGGCCGTGGTCTCGGCGATCAACGGGGCCGGCGCGGGCGTCCGGGCCACCGCCGTCCAGGTGTCCTCCACGGCATACCGGCTCCAGCTCAACTCGATGACCACGGGGGCGGCGTCCGACGTCACCCTGGGAGACAACGCGTTCCCCGCCTCGACCTCCACCCTCGGGTCGATGCTCGAGCTGCAGAAGGGCACCGACACCGTCCTTCGGGTCGGCACGGGACCCGGCGCGTACGACGTCACCTCGCCGACCGCGTCCGTCACCGGGCTGCTCCCCGGCGTCACCGTCACGGCCGCCAAGGCCGACCCCACCACCCCGGTCACCATCACCGTGGACCACGACAGCGCCGGCATCGCGGACAAGGTCCAGGCGATGGTCAAGGCCGCCAACGACGTCCTGGCCTACCTGTCGAGCAAGTCCTCGTACGACGCCACGAGCAAGACCGCGGGGCCGCTCCTCGGCAGCTCGATGGCGCGCGACCTGGCCCAGCGGATCACGGACACGGCCGTCGGCACCTCGGCGAGCACGCCGGGCATGGTCGGGGTCCAGGTGGCGCGCGACGGCAGCCTCACCTTCGACCGCACGGCGTTCCTCACGGCCTACGCCAAGGACCCCGACGCGGTCGCGGGCACGCTGACGACCATGGCCTCGGCCGTCACGGACACGGTCAAGGCGGCCTCGGACCCGCTCGACGGCTACGTCACCGGGCAGGTGAACCTCGCCCAGGAGCAGGTCCGCGACTACACCGACCAGATCGCGAACCTCGAGGTCCGGATGTCCATGCGGCAGGACAGCCTCCAGCGCCAGTACGCCGCCCTCGAGACCATGCTCGGCAGCCTGCAGTCCCAGAGCCAGTGGCTCGCGGGGCAGATCGCGTCGCTGCCCACCCCGTCCAGCGGCAAGAACTAGCCGGCGACAACCCAGGAGCTCCCACCGTGACCACCCCCGCGATGCTGCGCCGCCGCTACCAGGCCGACGCCGTGACCACCGCCACCCCGAGCCGCCTCGTCGTCATGCTCTACGACCGGCTCGTCAAGGACCTGTATGCCGCGCACACGGCGATCGGGTCCGCCGACATCCCGGGCGCGCACAACGCCCTGCTCCACGCGCAGGAGATCGTCGCCGAGCTGACCGGCTCGCTCGACGTCGAGCGCTGGGAGGAGGCACGCAGCCTCGCCTCCCTCTACGAGTACCTGTCGCACACCCTCGTGCGCGCCAACCTGGCCAAGTCGCAGTCCTACGTCATGGACTGCCTCGAGGTCGTCGAGCCGCTGCGCGACGCGTTCGCGACCGCCGCGCTGACCCCCGAGGCCGAGCCGCTCGAGGGCGTGTCGTGAGCGCCGAGTCCTGGGCGCTGTCCTGGAGCCAGCCGTGGGACGGCGCACTGGACCGGCTCCAGGAGGACCTCGACCGCGTCGAGGCGCAGCTGTCCGGTGGGTCGCTGACCGTCGCGCCCGAGCCGTTCGTGCCCGACCTGGGCACCCCGCTCCCCGAGCACCTGGGGGACCGGGCCCGCGACCTGCTGGCGCGCACCGACGCGCTCGCCCACCGGGTGGCCGGCGAGCTGTCCCGCACCGGCAGGGAGCTCCGCAGGGTCACCGAGCGTGCCCCCGAGGGCGGCGCACCCGGCAGCCGCGGTCGCCGTCACCCGGCCTTCCTGGACACGAGGGCCTGATGTCCGACTTCGCCAGCCTCGGCCTGGGCGCCCGTGCGCTCCAGGCGGCCCAGCGCGGTCTCGACCTCAGCGGACAGAACATCAGCAACGTGAACACCGCCGGGTACTCGCGCCAGCGCCTCGACCAGGTCGCGCAGGGCTCCTCCGTCGTGCCGTCGATGTGGGCCGCGGGACCGATCACCGGCGACGGCGTCCTGGTCCCGGGCACGGAGCGGATCCGGGACGAGTTCCTCGAGGCCCGCGCCCAGCAGGTGCACGGCTCGCAGGCGCTCGCGGCCACCGCGCAGTCCACGCTCGGCGCCGTCGAGGGCGCCTTCGGCGAGCCGGGCAGCACCGGCCTGCAGTCGCAGCTGTCGGCCTTCTGGAACGCCTGGCACGACGTCGCGAACGACCCGACCAGCACCGCCCCCCGCACCGCGCTGCTCGCCAAGGCCACCCAGCTGGCCGGCGCCTTCAACCGGGTCGCGGACGACCTGGACCAGCAGTGGTCCGACGGCCGCGAGCAGCTGGTCGCCACCGTGGCCCAGGCCAACCAGGCCGCGGCCGACGTCGCCAGGCTCAACGACGCCATCCGCAGCGCCACCGCCTCCGGGGTGCCGGCGCACGAGCTGTCGGACCAGCGTGACCAGCTCGTCCTGCAGCTCGGCGAGTCGGTGGGCGCGGTCGGCCGCCTCGCCGAGGACGGCACCGTCACGGTCACCGTGGGCGGCACGGCGCTGGTGAGCGGGAACCGGGCCTCCGAGCTGACCGTCACGGGGCAGCCCACCCGCGCCGCCGGGGGAGGCGCCGGCGTCGCGTGGGCCGCCTCGGGGACCCCGGCCACCCTCGGCGGCGGCACCGCCCAGGGGCTGCTCACCGCCCTGACCACCACGATCCCCACCTACGCCGGCGCCCTCGACGCGGTTGCCGCGTCGGTCGTCACCACCGTGAACGCCCAGCAGGCAGCCGGCTTCGACCGCACCGGTGGCACCGGCAGCCCGCTGTTCGGTGGCACCACCGCCGGCACCCTCCGCGTGGCGATGGACGACCCCCAGGGCGTCGCGGCCTCCTCGGCGCCGCCCCCGGCATACGACGGCGGCAACGCCTCCGCCATGGCGGCGCACCTCGGCGACGCGACCGGACCCGACGCGAGCTACCGCAGCCTCGTCGTGCAGCTCGGCGTCGAGTCGCAGAGCGCCTCCCGGCAGGCCGACGTGCAGGGGGTCGTGCTGCGCCAGGTCGACACCGCGCGCCAGGGCGTCTCCAGCGTCAGCCTCGACGAGGAGATGACCAACCTCATGAGCTACCAGCACGCGTATGCCGCCGCCGCCCGGTTCGTGACCGCGGTCGACGAGACGCTGAGCACCCTGATGACGATGGCGCGCTGAGGCGCGCCACCGACCACCACCACCGGCCACCCCACCGACCGACCCCGACCCCGCCGAGCGCACCGGAGCGATCCCCATGACCCGCGTCACCCCCACCACCCTCAGCAGCGGTGTGATGGCCGGCCTCCAGAGCAGCCTGTCCCGGCTGCAGCAGACCCAGGAGCAGCTCTCCTCCGGGCGGCGGCTCAACCGGCCGTCCGACTCGCCCGTCGACACCGTCGCGGCGATGCAGCTGCGGGCCCAGCAGGGTCAGCAGGAGCAGCTGTCGCGCAGCATCGACGACGGCCTCGCCTGGCTCGACACCGCCGACTCCGCGCTCAACCAGGCGGACAGCTCGCTCGGGCGGGTGCGCCAGCTCGTCCTCGCCGGAGGCAACGCCACCAACGGCCCGGCCGAGCGCGAGGCGATGGCCGCCGAGGTCGACCAGCTGCGCGCCGGGATCCTCCAGCTCGCCAACTCCCAGTACGGCGGCCGCCCCGTCTTCGCCGGCACCCAGGACACCGCCTCGGCGTACGACCCGGCCACCGGCGCCTACCTCGGCAACGGCGCCACCGTCGACCGCACGGTCTCCGACGACGCCGCCTCGGGCCGCGTCCCCGTCAGCGTGCCCGGCAGCGCCGCCTTCACGACGCTGCTGGCCGACCCGTCGGACCCGACCGGGGCAGGCGTCCTCGGCCGGATCAGCGCCGCCTTGCGCAGCGGTGACACGACGGCGCTCGGCACCGCGCTCGGCGACCTCGACACGGCCGGGGAGGCCCTGCGCTCGACGCAGAGCACCGTCGGCGCCCGCGCGAACCGGCTCACCGCCGCCCAGTCCAGCGGTGCGCTGCGCGCCGACACCGTCACCAGCCGACTGGCCGCCGTCGAGAACATCGACCTGGCGAAGACGATCACCGACCTCAGCCTCCAGCAGACCGCGTACCAGGCCGCGCTCGGGGCCGCGGCCAAGGTGGTCCAGCCGTCGCTCATGGACTTCCTGCGCTGACGCTCGGCCGAGCCTCAGCCGAACGGCTGAGTTCGACCGCGTTTGCCGCGGTTTGATGTCCTGACTCCTCAGTGGCCCGCGGCACGGGCCGATGGGGGCGCCAGGCCATGGATGGCCGGACGCCGCCAGGGACGGGTGGCACCACGCCCCCGACTGGTTCGTGGCACCACGGTGCGACGGACCGCCATCCAGGAGTGCCATGACCGACCTCATCGGCGACGCGACGCTGCGCGCCCTCGGCCACGCGCTGAGCGGCCTGTCGCTGCGTCAGCGGACCATCGCCGACAACGTCGCCAACGTCGACACCCCGCAGTTCCTCGCGGGCCGGGTCGACTTCGAGTCCAGCCTGCTCGCCGCGATCTCCGACGGCGAGGACGCCGGTGACGCACCCGTGACAACAGAGCGCTCGATGGCCCCCACCCGGACCGACGGCAACAACGTGAACCTCGACGAGGAGACCCTCGCCGGCACCGAGACCGGCCTCGCCTACCAGCTCGGCGTGCAGGCGATGACCGACCACTTCGCACGGCTGCGCATCGCCGCGGGCGGGGCCTCCTGATGGCCGGGCCGTTCGGCGCCATCGACACCGCCGGCACCGGCCTGGTGCTGCACCGCACGTGGCTGGACGCCGTCGCCGACAACATCGCCAACGTCAACACGGTCCGCCCGACGAGCGGCGAGGCGTTCCGCGCGCGGTACGTCGTCGCCGAGGCCGCCAACTACGGCGGCACCGACGGGGTGCGCGTGGCGGGTGCCGAGTTCGGCGACGCCCAGGGCCGGATGACCTACCAGCCGGACTCGCCCCTGGCCGACGCCCAGGGCTACGTGCGGCTGCCGGACATCGACCTCGCCGACCAGATGTCGCAGCTGATCATGGCCCAGCGCGGTTACCAGGCGAACCTCGCCGTCGTCGAGCGCGCCACCGCGGCATACCAGCAGGCGATCGGGCTGGGCCGCTGACGTGAGCATCTCCCCGATCTCCCCCCTCGCCGGGCTGTCCGCAGCCATGCCCCTCGCCGGTGCCGCGACCCCCGGCGCCGTCGGCACCACGCCGGCCGGCGCGGGCGCCGGTGTCGCCGCCGGCGGGACCGACCCGGCCGCGTTCGGCAACGCCGTGACCCAGGGCCTGGAGAAGCTCCAGGCCATGCACTCGACCACCGACTCCCTGGCCGTGCAGGCGGTGACGGGCAACCTCGCCGACATCCACGACTACACGATCGCCGCCAACGAGGCCGCGGTCGCCACCCAGCTGACCGTCGCCGTCCGCAACAAGGCCGTCGACGCGTTCACCGAGATCATGCGGATGCCGATGTGAACCGCTTCGACCCCAAGGACCTACTCGCCCGCGTCGGTCGGCTCTTCAGCGGCTTCACGCCGGGGCAGCGCGTCGTCACCGGTGTCGCCGCCCTTGCCGTGGTCGTGGGAGCGGCCCTGTTCGTGTCGTGGGCGTCCAAGCCGACGTATGCGCCGCTGTTCACCGGGCTCTCCAGCACCGACGCGGCGGCCGTCACGGCCAAGCTCACCGAGGCCGGCGAGCCGTACCAGCTCGCCGACGGCGGGCAGACGGTCATGGTGCCGCAGGCCGACGTCTACCAGCAGCGGATCGACCTCGCCGGCCAGGGCCTGCCCGCCGGGACCGACGGCACGCAGGGCTACTCGCTGCTCGACAAGCAGAGCATGACCAGCAGCGACTTCCAGCAGAAGGTGACCTACCAGCGGGCGCTCGAGGGCGAGCTCGCCAAGACGGTCGAGTCGATCAACGGCGTGCAGGCCGCGGTCGTGCACCTCGCCGTCCCGCAGGACGACGTCTTCACCACCGACGCCGCCCAGCCGACCGGCTCGGTGCTGGTCAAGACCGCTCCCGGCGTGACGCTGTCGCCGACCATCGTCGACTCGGTCGTCCACCTCGTCTCCGGCTCCGTGCCCAAGCTGAGCCCGGAGCAGGTCACGGTGGCCGACGCGTCGGGCAAGGTGCTGCACGCCGCCGGCTCGCCGGGCTCGGACACCGCCGGCGCCGACGCCCGCGACCAGCAGAAGCGCGCCTTCTCCGACGCCACCGCGGCCACCGTGCAGTCGATGCTCGACACCGTCGTGGGACCGGGCAAGGCCGTCGTGCGGGTCGACGCCGACCTCAACTTCGACCAGCAGACCATCGACCGCGAGCAGTACGTCCCGTCCCAGCCGGCGACGCCGCTCAGCTCGTCCAAGACCACCGAGAAGTACACCGGCACCGGCACCCCGGTCGGCGGGGTCCTCGGCCCGACGGCGACCGGCGGGACCACCGGCGGCTCCGGCTCGAACTACACCAAGACCGAGGACAAGCTCACCAACGCCGTCGGCACGGTCAAGGAGAAGACCACGACCGCGCCGGGCCAGGTGCGCCGCATGTCGGTGGCCGTCGTCGTCGACGCGAAGTCGGCCGGGTCGGTCAACTTCGGCGAGCTGTCGTCGCTCGTCTCGGCCGCTGCCGGCCTGGACCCCAAGCGCGGCGACGTCGTGCAGGTGAGCCAGATGGCGTTCGACACCACGGCCGCCGCGTCGGCCGCCAAGGAGCTCGAGCAGGCCGCCAAGGACCGCCAGCGCGCGCAGTACGTCGACATCGGCAAGACCGTCGGCCTCGGCGTCGTCCTGGTCCTCGCCCTGCTCATCGGGCTCAAGCGCTCGCGCCGCCGCCAGGGCCCGGCCGAGCCGCAGGAGATCGAGGTCTACCGCGTGCCGACCGGCCCCGCGCCGGTCGACGCGCTGCTCGAGCAGGCCGAGCTGCGCCCCGCCCTGCCGCACCGCGTCCCCGACAGCGCCGCCGAGCTGCGCAGCCGCAGCCGGGAGACGGTGGCGACGATGGCGCGCGAACGACCCGACGACGTGGCCCGCCTGCTGCGCGGCTGGATGGCGGAGGACCGGACGTGACCGTGACGACGACCGGGGGCCCGCAGACGCTCCCCGGGATCCGCAAGGCCGCCGTGCTGCTCGTGCAGCTCGGCAAGGAGAGCTCGGCCCACGTGCTGCGCGCGTTGCGCCCCAGCGAGGTCGAGCTGCTCACCGCCGAGATCGCCCGGCTCGAGGGCACCGACCTCGACACCCAGGACCACGTGCTCCAGGAGTTCGAGGCGATGGTCAGCGCCGAGCGCTACTACATCCAGGGCGGCCTCGACCTCGCCGAGGAGATGCTCGTCGAGTCCCTGGGCCGCGACCGCGCCAAGGAGGTGCTGGGCCGGCTGTCGGCGTCGCTGATGCAGGTGCCGTTCGAGTTCCTGCGCCGGGTCGAGCCGCGGCTGCTGCTGTCGTTCCTGCAGGACGAGCACCCGCAGACGATCGCCCTGGTGCTGGCGCACATGGCCTCCGACCAGGCGGCCGTGGTGCTCAGCGGGCTGCCCGAGGAGATGCAGGCCGACGTCGCCCACCGCCTCGCCGTGATGGACCGCACCTCGCCCGAGATCGTCAAGCAGGTCGAGGCCCACCTCGAGCGCCGGCTGGCCAACCTCGTGCAGAGCGCCGACTACTCGGCGGTGGGCGGGCTCGCCCCGCTCGTCGGCATCATCAACAGCACCGAGCGGTCCACCGAGAAGCTCATCCTCGAGGGCCTGGAGCAGCGCGACCCCGAGCTCGCCGAGGAGGTCCGCGCGCACATGTTCATGTTCGAGGACATCGTCGGCCTCGACGACCGCGCCGTGCAGGTGGTGCTGCGCCAGGTCGACAGCAAGCAGCTCGCGCTCGCGCTCAAGGGCGTCAGTGCCGACGTGCGCGACAAGGTCATGCGCAACATGTCCGAGCGCGCGGCCTCGGCCCTGCGCGAGGAGATCGAGGTCATGGGACCGGTCCGGCTCCGCCACGTCGAGGAGGCGCAGGCCGTCGTCATCCGCCTCATCCGTGCCCTGGAGGAGTCGGGTGACATCGTCGTCTCGCGCGGTGGGGGTGGCGACGATGTCGTCCTCTGAGTCGCGTCGCGCCACCGTCCTCCCGCGGGTCGGCCACGGCGCCCTGCGTCCCGCCCGCTTCCTCGGCGAGCAGCTGGCCGCCCCGGGCGCCGGTCCCGCCGGTGAGACCGGCGGTCCCGCCCGTGCGTGGGACGAGGGCCACGCGGCCGGGTATGCCGCGGGGCTGCTGGAGGCGCGCCGGGAGCAGGAGCGCTGGGCGCAGGCGGCCGCCGCACGGGAGGCGGCCGAGTCCGCCGCCCGCGGGCACAGCTGGGACGCCGTCCTCGCCGGGCTCCGCGAGGCCGTGACCGGCGCCCGGGCGCAGGCAGCCGTCGACGACGTCACCGCGACCGCCGCGGCCCTCGCCGTGGAGATCGCCGAGGCGCTCGTGGGCCACCACCTGCGGGTCGGGGAGTGCAGTGCGCTCGACGCCGTCACCCGAGCGCTGGCGGACGTGCCGCGCGGCTCGGTCGTGACCCTGCGCGTGCACCCCGACGACCTGCCCCTGCTGCCGGAGGACACCGCAGCGCTCTGCGCCGACTCCACCCTGACGCTCGTGCCCGACGCCTCCGTCGGCCGCGGCGGCGCCGTCGCCGACCTCGGTGACCGAACCGTCGACGCCCGGCTCGAGGCCGCGCTCGCGCGGGTCCGCGAGGTGCTGGCCCGGTGACCGCTGTGCTGGAGGAGCTCGTCCGGGCCGCCCGCCCGCTCGTCGTCGGCCGCGTCACGCGCGCGGTCGGCGTGAGCCTCGACGTGGCCGGGCTCGACGTCGCCGTCGGCGAGGCCGTGCGGGTGTCGGGGGACTCCGGGCCGATCCTCGCCGAGGTCGTCGCCCTCGACGGCGACACGGCCCGCTGCCTGCCGGTGTCGGACCTGCGCGGCGTGCGCCGCGGCGCCGAGGTGGTCGCCACCGGCGGCCCGCTGCGCGTGCCCGTGGGTCCCGGGCTGGTCGGCCGGGTCGTCGACGCCCTCGGCACCCCGATCGACGGCGGACCGCCGCTGCGCGACGTCACCTGGGAGACCAGCGACGGCACGCCGCCGCCCGCCATGACCCGCGACCGCATCGACACCCAGCTCGCCCTCGGCATCCGTGCCATCGACACCCTCGTCCCCTGCGGCCGTGGGCAGCGCATGGGTGTCTTCGCCGGCTCCGGCGTGGGCAAGTCGAGCCTGCTGTCGATGGTCGTGCGCGGCACCGACGCGCCCGTGTGCGTCCTCGCCCTCGTCGGCGAGCGCGGCCGCGAGGTGCGCGAGTTCGTCGAGCACGACCTCGGGCCCGAGGGCCTCGCCCGCTCGGTCGTCGTCGTGGCCACCTCGGACGAGCCGGCGCTCGTGCGGCTGCACGCGGCATACACCGCCACGCGGATCGCCGAGGCGTTCCGGGACCAGGGGCAGGACGTCCTGCTGGCCATGGACAGCGTCACGCGCGTGGCCATGGCGCAGCGCGAGGTCGGGCTCGCCGCCGGCGAGCCGCCGGCCACGCGCGGCTACCCGCCGTCGGTGTTCGGGCTGCTGCCGCGGCTGCTCGAGCGGGCCGGCACGTCGCACGCCGGCAGCATCACCGGCCTGTACACCGTGCTCGTCGAGGGCGACGACATGAACGACCCGATCGCCGACGCCGTCCGCTCGATCCTCGACGGCCACGTGGTGCTCGACCGCCGGCTCGCGACGTCGGGGCACTTCCCCTGCATCGACGTGCTCGAGTCGGTGTCGCGGGCGAACCGGTCGCTCACCGACGCCTCGCAGCGAGAGTCCGCCTCGACCCTGCGCCAGCTGCTCGCTGCCCGGCGCGACGCCAAGGACCTCGTCGAGATCGGCGCGTACGTCGCCGGCACCAACCCGCTGGTCGACCGCGCGCTCGCCCAGGCCGGTGACATCGACCGGTTCCTGCGCCAGGACCTCGACGACGTCGCCGACCTCGCCGAGAGCTGGTCCGGTCTGCACGCCCTGGCAGGTGCGCGGTGAGCGTCCGCGGCAACCGCCTGGCCGTCGTGCTGCGCGTGCGCCGGATCCAGGAGGAGCTGCGCCAGGCCGACCTGGCCCGCGCGCTGGCCACCGCCGCTGCCGCCGAGCAGGAGACCCGGGCGGCGCACGAGCGCTACCTCGCCTCGGCCGGCGCACCCGACCCCGGCGCGGCCGCAGCGTTCCGGGCCGCCCGGGAGCGGGCCGGCGGCCGGGCCCGCCACGTCGCGCAGGCGGGCGCGCGGTACGAGCTCGCGCTCGGCGACACCGAGCGCGCGCGGGTCCTGCTCACCGAGGCCCGCACCCGCACCTCCGGCCTCGAGCGGCTCGTCGACCGGGCCCGCGAGGTCGCGCACCGCGAGCTGCTCGCGGCCGACCAGCGCGAGGCCGACGAGAGCGCGTCCCGGGACGGGGGTGCGTGGCTGTGAGCATCGACGTCAGCGGCCCCGCGGCCGCCCTGGCCCGGATCGGGGCCATCCAGAGCCGGTTCGCGGCCCTGTCCGCACCTGCCTCCGCGACCGGCTCGACGACCGGCTCGACGACCTCCGGGGCGGCCTCGGCGACGGGCGTCTCGTCGGCGACGTCCCTGCTCTCCGCGGCGACCGGTGCGGACGCGCCGGGAACCTCCTTCGACGCTGTCCTCGGCGACGCCCTCACCCGGGCCGGCGCCGTCGGCGGGGCTGCGACCGACGACCCGGCGAGCGACGGCGGAGTCGGCGCGCGTGCCGTCGCAGCCGGGCGGAAGTACCTCGGCGTGCCCTACGTGTGGGGCGGCACCGACCCCGCGAAGGGCCTCGACTGCTCGGGCCTGGTGCAGCGCGCCTACGCCGATGTGGGCGTCCGGCTCCCGCGGGTCGCCGCCGACCAGGCCAGGGTGGGCACCGCCGTGCCGGACCTCGCGCACGCGCGGCCCGGCGACCTCGTCGCCTTCGGCAGCCCGGTCGACCACATCGGCATCTACGTCGGCGACGGGAAGATGCTCGTCGCCCCGCGCGCCGGCAAGGACGTCATGGTCCAGGACGTCTACCGCACCCCCACCGCGATCCGCCGCGTCTCCGAGCCCGGAGGACCCGTCCTGCGCACGTATGCCGGCAGCTCCTCGACCGTGCCCGCCGCCCTCGCCGCGCAGGGTGCGGCGGGGTCGACCGGCGGCGTGCCGTCGTGGGTGCCGGCGCAGTGGCGGTCGCTGTTCGCGACGGCCGCCGCCCGCCACGGCGTGCCCGCCGCGCTGCTGGCGTCGGTGGCCCGGGCCGAGAGCGGCTTCAATGCAGGCGCGGTCAGCCCCGCGGGGGCCGTGGGCCTCATGCAGCTCATGCCGTCGACCGCGCGCGGGCTCGGGGTCGACCCGCGCGACCCGGCCCAGGCCGTCGACGGTGCCGCCCGGCTGCTGTCCAGCCACCTGCGCCGCTTCGGGTCCACCCCACTGGCCCTGGCTGCCTACAACGCCGGGCCCGGCGCGGTGGAGCGGTATGCCGGGGTGCCGCCGTACCGGGAGACGCAGCAGTACGTCCAGCGGGTGCTCGGCTACGCGGGGGTGGGCGCATGACCGCCGTCGCGCCGCGCGCCGTGGTGCCGCCCAGCGTGTCCGCCTCGTCGGCAGCCGCGTCCTCGACCCCTGCCCCGGGTGACCGGGCAGCGGGTGCCGGCCCGGGAGCCTTCGAGGCCGTCCTGCGCGGGCACAGCCAGCGGCCCGCACCGGGCCCCGCGCGCCCCGGCAGCCGGGAGCACGGCCACGACGGGTCCCGTGACCGCCGGCCCGGGCCGACCTCCCCGGAGCGTGGCACGGACGCCTCCGGCGCGGTGGGGTGCGATGCCGCCCCGACCGGCGCCACTGCACCCACCGCGGGACCCGACAGCGCCGCCCCCGCCGTGACGCCCGCGTCGTCGCAGCAGCCCGCCGACGGGTCGGCTCCGTCAGCCCCTGCCGTCCCCGCCGGCACCGCACCGTCGGCGGCGGCCGTCCCCTCCTCGGGTGGTGTGGCTGGTGTCGGGCAGCAGCCCGGCGGCGCTGCCTCGCCGGGAGCCGGCGCCGTGGTCCCGGGTGCGGGGCGACCCGCTGTCGCCCCCGGGCACGTCCCGACCAGCTCGCCCGGTGGGCAGGCCGCGGCAGCGGACGCCTCCGCTGTGGCCAGTCCGATGCCCGCCCCGGCTGTCGGCGACCCGGCGCCTGCCCCCGCCGACGGCGACGCCGCCGCCGCGGGCCTTCCCGGAGTGCGAGCCGGACAGGCCGACGGCGTGGCTGCTGCTGGGACCGCGGCCGGCTCGGTGGCTGCGGGCACCCCGTCGCCGGACACGGTGCCCGCCGCAGGCCCCGCCGGGGACGAGGTCCGCTCCGCCCTCGACCCCGGCGCCCCACCGACGTCCGGTGGAGGCACCGTCGACGGCTCCCCGGCATACGCCCTCACGCCGGCGGGGGCGGCGCCCGGCGGCACAGCCACGCCCGTGGCGACGACCGCCGACGCGCGCCCGGCGCAGCCGGCCCTGCCACCCCAGGCGCAGGTGCTCCGTGCGGTCTCCCCGCTGCTGACGACGGCCGACGGCACCCACCGGCTCACGGTGCACCTCGCGCCGGCCCACCTCGGGTCGGTGCAGGTGCACCTCGAGGTCCGCGGGGGCGAGGTGGCCGTGCGGCTCACCGCGGTCGACCCCGCGACCGGCGACGCGCTGCGGCAGGGGACTCCCGAGCTGCGGTCGCACCTCGAGCGGATCGGGTTGCGGTCGGCGGGAATCGACGTCCAGGTCGCGCCCGTCGACACCGCGCGCGACCCGGGGCAGGGCGGCTCGACCACCGACCGCGGTCCCCGCGACCAGGGTCAACGCGACCCCGGTCCGTGGGCGGCCGAGCCGGGCGACACCGGTGGCGACCCGTCCCGTGACGGCACGTGGCAGCGCCACGGACGCCCCCTCGACGGCTGGACGTCCAGGGCCGGCGGCGCCGACCCCGGCCGCGACGCCCCGACCGTCCCCGACCCGACCGACCCCCTTCGACCCCGACCCCGCGACGTCCGCGTCGACGTCAGAATGTGAGGCCCTCGTGACGACCCCCATCGGCACGTACGACGCCACGGCCGCCGCCCAGGCAGCCCAGGCGGCACAGCCGACCCAGTCCGCCTCGGCGAGCGCCGGCCAGGGCACCTCCGGCGCCATGGGCCCGACCCTGTCCGGCGACGCGTTCCTCAAGCTGCTCGTCGCCCAGCTGAAGTACCAGGACCCGAGCAAGCCGGTCGACAGCGCGCAGTTCATGGCACAGACCGCCCAGCTCCAGATGGTCGAGACGCTGCACGAGCTGGTCTCGCAGAACGCCGCCGTCATCGCCGGCCAGAACAGCCTCAGCGCGCTGGCCCTCGTCGGGCAGCGCGTCACCTACTCCGTCGGCGGGGTCTCCGCCAGCGGCACCGTCGACTCGGTCAAGCTCACCGCCGGTGGCCCGACCCTGCTCGTGAACGCCACCGAGGTGCCGCTGTCGTCGGTCACCGAGGTCGCCCGCACCGCCACCACCACCTCCGGCACCGCTTCTTCCGGTACCTCGACCTCCGGCACCGCTTCTTCCGGCACCACTCCGACCGGGGCCACCACGGGCTCCGCCTCCGCAAAGGACTGACTGACCATGCTCCGTTCGCTCTTCTCGGCCGTGTCCGGCCTGCGCGCCCACCAGACGATGATGGACGTCATCGGCAACAACATCGCCAACGTCAACACCACCGGCTACAAGTCCTCCCAGACCGTCTTCGAGGACACCCTGAGCCAGGCGCTGCGTACCGCGGGCGCCCCGCAGGGCACCGGCGGCGGCACCAACCCGGCCCAGGTCGGCCTCGGCGTCAGGCTCGCCGGGGTCACCACCAACTTCGGCCAGGGCAGCACCCAGGTCACCGGCCGCCAGAGCGACATGGCGATCCAGGGCGACGGCTTCTTCGTCGTCCAGCAGGACGGCCAGACGATGTACACCCGCGCGGGCGCGTTCTCCTTCGACGCCCTCGGCAACCTCGTCACTCCCGAGGGCGCGACGGTGCAGGGCTGGGGCGCCACCAAGGGCGCCATCGACACCAACGCCCCGGTCGGTGGCCTGCGCCTGCCGGTCGGCCAGGTGCTCGCGCCGACCGCCACGCGCACGGTCGACCTCGGCGGCAACCTCCCGGCCGACGCGGCCACCGGTGCGACGGTGACGCACAGCATCGACATCGTCGACGAGCAGGGCGCGACCATCCCCGCCACGACGACCTACACCAAGACCGGCACCGACACGTGGTCCGCCGTCACGACCGTCCCCAAGCCCGGTGGCGGCACGGCCACCGTCGGCACCACGTCGCTGACGTGGGACCCCGCCGCGAAGTCGTTCACGACCGCCTCGATGAGCCTCACCAGTGCCGCGCTCACCAGCGCCGGCTACCGGTTCGCGTCCGACGTGACGCTCACCATCGGCGGCGACAGCACCCCGCTCACGCAGTTCTCCGGGGCCGCCAGCGCCACCGCCCGCAACCAGGACGGCTCGACGATGGGCAGCCTGCAGAGCTTCACCATGGACACCACCGGCGTCCTCGTCGGCATCTTCTCCAACGGCCGCACCGAGAAGCTGGGCCAGGTCGCGCTCGCCAGCTTCACCAACCCGGCGGGCCTGGAGAAGGCCGGCGACTCGCTCTACCGCGGCACGGCCAACTCGGGCGCCCCGTCGGTCGGCACCGCGGGAACCGGTGGTCGCGGCGCCCTGGCCAGCGGCGTGCTCGAGATGAGCAACGTCGACCTCGCCCAGGAGTTCACCAACCTCATCGTGGCGCAGCGCGGGTTCCAGGCGAACTCGCGCGTCGTGAGCGCCTCCGACGAGATCCTCCAGGACCTCGTCAACCTCAAGCGCTGACCGGTCGATCCGGGCAGACGGGCCGCCACGGGCGGTGGTGCGGAGTTCCTCCGCGCCACCGCCCGTGTGCGTTGTCCGGGCAGCCGTGTGCGCGGTCCGGGCGCGTCGCCGGCCGCCTGTCGCCGGCCGCGTGTCGCCGGGGTCCGCGTCCTCGGGTATGCCGGATTCGGACACGTGGCGTCGGGGGACCGCGCAGGAGTGACGAGCGGGCACAATCCTCATCGTGTCCGCGAAGGGTTGGCTCGACCGGGCGCCGGGGGACCGGTGGCTGGTGCTGCAGCCTCCCGCGTGGGTGCCGTTCGCGTGGTGGGCACTGCTGCTGGGCTCTGTCATCGCGAGCGCGGTCGGCGAACCGGTCACCGTCTGCACCGTCGCCCAGCCCTGTCAGCCCGATGGTGTCTTCCCCGTCGTCGTCGCCCTCGCGGGCATCGCGGCGTCCGTCGTCTGGTGGGAACCGGCAACAGCTCTCGTCGCCGGCCTCGCCTACGGCGCGCTCGCCGCGGCGTTCGATCCCAGCACACCGGGCCGCTGCGCCGGGCTCGTCCTCGCCTGCGCCTCCGCGGGAGGTCTCGCCGCGCTGCGCGCCATCCGCGCGCGCCAGGCACAGGTCGCGGACGACGCCGCCGCGGCCGCACCCGTCACAGTGGGCTTCGCGCCGGCAGGGGAGGAGATCAGGCCGCGGCGGTGGGTGTCGTGGTGGGTACCGGCCGTGGGTGTCGCAGGGCTCCTTCTCGTCGGGGGCGCCGTGGCCGGGTACGTCGCGCAGACGACCGCAGAGGAGGCGCACGTGGCCCGCGCCGAGCGCACCGACGCTCGCGTCGTGAGCCTGACCGGCCAGGACTACCGGCGGGTGTTCGAGCTGCAGGACGGTCCGCGCGCCGGCCAGCGTGTGCGCGTCGAGGTGGCCGAGGAGCTCGACCTGGACGGCGACTGGGTCGTCCTGCTCGACCCGCAGGACCCGTCCTGGGCGCGCCTGGCCAGTGAGCCGAAGGGGTACACGTACTGGTTCGGCTGGGTCGCGCTCGGCGGGTTCGCCGTCGCCTGGTCGGCAGTGCGGGCAGGCTCCGGCCTGCGGGACACCCGCCGCCCGCGCACGGTGGCAGCCCACTGGGTGCGGATCACCCCCAAGGGCAGGGCTGATCTCGCACTCGCCGGGAGCACCCGACCCGTCGCGACGGTCTCCCTGGCCGGGGCCGCCGGGGCACCGGGAGGCGCGGCCGAGCCCGCGCTGGTCTCCGGGCGGGTCGCACCGGGCAGCTGGGTCGCCATCACCACCCGGGAGGGTCCGCTGCCGGTGTCCGGCCCGCTGCAGGCCAGGTACCGGTGGCGTCCACTCGACTTCCGGAGCCCGGAGGTCCACCCGCGTGTGGCCGCCGCGGCCGACAGGGGCGCCGCTGTGCTGCCGGTCCTGCGCCAGCTGTTCAGCCTCGGGCTGGGCGTCCTGGTGCTGTCGTTCGCACTGGGCGACGTCGGACCGGCGTGGCACGCAGCCCACGGGAAGGGCACGGCGGGCAGCTTGACGGTCACGTCGGTGTCGTGCGGCGGGAAGGGCCCGTGCCACCACTACGGCAGCTGGCGCAGCAGCGACGGCGCGCAGTCGTTGACCGACGTGGAGATCGTGGGCGCCTCCGCAGACGTCGGGCAGTCCCTGCCGGCGTACTACGAAGGGGACGACGAGGTGGTGTTCGCTCCAGGATGGACCGGCCTCGTCGAGAGCTCCTTCTACCTCGCGATCGGGGCCGGGTTCCTCCTCGCGCCCTTCGGCGGGCTCCTGGGCGCCTTCCTGCTGCGCCGTCACCCGCCCACCGGGCGTCACGCCCGCGGGCGGCGGTCCGGGGGCTGACCTCCGCCCGTCCTCAGGTATGCCGGGCGCCTGCCGATAGGAGGGGTGCGCGCCACGGATGGTCGCGCTCTGCACAACCAAGGACGGACCCGCCATGATCGCTGTCACGCGCCGTAACGGCACCTGCTTTGCACTCAACCCCGACCTCATCGAACGCGTCGAGGCCACGCCCGACACCGTGATCACGCTCGTGGGTGGTGCCCGCTACGTGGTGGTGGAGTCGGTCGACGAGGTCGTCCGCGAGGTGCGCGACTTCCGGGCCTCCGTCCTCGCGGCCGCCGAGCACGTGCACGCCGGGCCGGGTTCGCGCCCGGGGCTGCACGTCGTCCAGGACAGCGACCGCTGACATGGAGCTGGCCACCCTCGCCGGGATCGTCGTCGTCCTCGGTGCGGTCTTCGCGTCGCTGATCATGGAGGGCGCCTCGCCCACCTCGATCCTGCTGCTGCCGCCGATCGTGCTCGTCATCGTCGGCACCCTCGGAGCAGCCGTCGCAGGCGGGTTCATGTCCGACGTCAAGGTCGTCGGCAAGCAGGTCGCCCGCGCCTTCACCGCCAAGGCGCCGCAGAGCGACGCCGCCGTCGCGGACCTGGTCTCCATGGCCGACACCGCCCGCCGTGAGGGCCTGCTCGCGCTCGAGGAGCGCCTGCGCGGCATCGAGGACCCGTTCCTGCGCCAGGGCATCGAGATGACCGTCGACGGCACCGACGCCGACGAGATCCACGACGTCCTGCACGCCCGCATCTCCTCCAAGAAGCGCCAGGACCGCCTCGGCATCAAGTTCTTCGCCGACATGGGTGGCTACGCCCCGACGATCGGCATCATCGGCACCGTCATCGGCCTCATCCACGTCCTCGGCAACCTGTCCTCGCCGGAGACGCTGGGCGAGCTCATCGCCAGCGCGTTCGTCGCGACCCTCTGGGGCGTCATGAGCGCCAACGCGATCTGGCTTCCCCTGTCCAACAAGCTCAAGCGGCTCAGCGAGGTCGAGTGCGCCCACCTCGAGCTGCTGCTCGAGGGCGTGCTGGCCGTGCAGTCCGGCACGAGTCCGCGGGTCGTCGAGAAGCGGCTCCTGGCCGTGTTGTCCGCGGACGTCGACGCGCCGGCGGCGACGGAGGCGGCGTGAGCACCGGCCGGTCGGGCGGCGCACGGGCCGGCGGCGCGGGCCGTCGCCGGGTCGTGGAGGAGGACCACGAGGAGGGCCACGAGAACAGTGAGCGGTGGCTGCTCAGCTACGCCGACATGATCACCCTGCTCATGGCGCTGTTCATCGTCCTGTTCGCGATCAGCCAGGTCGACCAGGCCAAGCTCATCGCGCTGTCCAACGGCCTCGACCAGTACTTCGGCGAGCCGGCCAGCAAGACCAGCTCGACCGGCATCCTCGACGGCAGCCCCCAGGCCGCGGTCGACGGCCACGCCGCGACCCCGAACCCGTCCGCCACGGGTGACCCGATCATCCCGCGGCCGGGCGGGTCGACCGCCCAGGCGGCGGCCCAGGCGGCCGCGCAGGCCGCGGGCCGGGCGCAGGCCGCGCGCCAGCGCGAGGACCTCGCTGCCGTGCAGCGCCGGATCTCCGCGTCGCTGGCGTCCCGGGGCCTGTCCGGCGCGGTGCAGTTCGAGCAGCGCGACCACGGCCTCGTCGTCAACGTCGTCACCGACCGGGTGCTCTTCGAGCTCGGCGAGGCGACCCTGCGCCCCGAGGGCCGCAAGGTCCTCGACGCCGTGGCGCCGGCCCTGCGCGGGCTGCCCAACGCACTGACCGTCGAGGGCCACACCGACAACGTCCCGGTCAGCGGCCGCTACGCCTCGAACTGGGAGCTGTCGACCGAGCGCGCCACGACCGTGCTCCGGTACCTGCTTACCCGCGGCGTCCCGAGCGCGCAGGTGTCCGCCGCCGGGTATGCCGACCAGCGCCCCCTGTCGTCGAACGCCACCGCCGCCGGCCGCGCCCGCAACCGCCGGGTGGCGATCGTGGTGCACGCGCTCGACTCCTCCGGCTCGGCCGCGCAGGCCGCCTCCGCCATCCCCACCCCAGGAGACTGACATGGCCACCGCCACCGTCGCGCCCGCCACCGAGGCAGGCGCCGAACCAGCCCCCCGCCGCAAGCGCACCCTCCTCATCGCGATCGTCCTGGTCGTCCTGCTCGGCGGCGGCGCCGCGGCATACCTGCTCACGAAGGGGTCGGGGCACGAGGCCGCAGCGGCACCCACCCCCGGCGCGGTCGTCGACCTCGAGCCGCTCACCCTCAACCTCGCCGACGGCAGGTTCCTCAAGGTCGGGCTGTCGCTGCAGCTGTCGGCGGACGCGCCGGCGGCCAAGGGCAGCGAGGGCGGGGTGAACGGTGCCAAGGCGCGTGACGCGGCCATCGGCATCTTCGGCCAGCGCAGCTACCAGCAGCTGCTGTCGCCCAAGGGCAGGTCGGCCGCCCTCGCCGCGCTCGACACCGAGGTGCGCAAGCGCTACGACGGGGAGGTGCTGCAGGTCTACCTGACCGAGTTCGTCATGCAGTAGCCCCGGCTGGCGGTGGTCCGCGGCGGGTAGTCCGTTCGGCCAGTCTGCCCGCGTTTGCCCACGGAAGCCTCAGGACGCCTCCGGGGGTGCCGATCTGTGGGCTCGTGACCGCCGCGCCCGTCTCCTACGACTTCCGCAGCCCCGGACGGCTCAGCCGTGAGCGGGTGCGGGCCCTGCAGGTGACGAGCGAGACGTTCGCGCGCCAGCTGTCGACCGTGCTGTCGACGACCCTCCGGGCGGTCGTCTACGCGCGGGTCGTCGCCGTGCGCCAGGTCACCTACGACGAGTACGTCCGCGGGCTGCCCAACCCCTCGCTGCTGGCCGTGCTGGGCTTCCGCGACCTGCCCGGGTCGGGGGTCTTCCAGCTCCCGATGGGCGTCGTCATGGGCGTCATCGACCGCCTGCTCGGAGGCGCCGGCGGGCGGGAGCAGCCCAGCCGCGCCCTCAGCGACATCGAGACCGGGCTGATCCGCGGGGTCGTCGCCCAGGTCGCCCGTGAGCTCACCTACGCCTTCGAGTCCATCGCCCCCGTCCACGCCGAGGTGACCGGGCTGGAGTCGAACACCCAGTTCCTCCAGCTGGCGCCGCCCGCCGACCCGATGGTCGCCACCGAGGTCGAGCTGCGGATCGGCGACCAGGTCGCGACCGCCACGATGTGCCTGGCGCTGGCCACGCTCAAGCCCGTCCTCGCCGCCGTCGACCAGAGCGCGTCGGCTGGGGCGGCCGGTCCCCGTGACGCCGCAGCCCGCACCGTCGAGTCCCGCCTCCGGGAGGTGGAGGTCGACGTCCGCGTGGCCTTCCGCGAGGTGACGCTCACCTCCTCGGAGGTCTTCTCCCTGGCCGTGGGTGACGTCGTCCCGCTGCACCACCCGGTCGAGGAGCCGCTCGTCGTGGCCGTCGACGACGCCCGCGTCGCCGCCGCCCGCCCGGGCAGCTCCGGCAAGCGCATCGCCTGCCAGGTGGTCGCGCCCTGAGGCGCGGGCTCGCTCCTTCCCCCGAGGCCCCGGCCCCGCACCCCCACCGCCCCCGTCCGCCCCACCTCCCGGCCCGCCCCAGCTCGACCCGCACCAGCTCCGCCCCCTCCCGCTCCGCCCGCACCCGCCGCCGCACCGCACCGAAGGAACGCCCATGACCCTCACCGAGCCCCAGGTCGACGCCGCCCTCCTCACCGCGGCGGCGCTCGTCGCCGAACGGCTCGGCGGCCCGGCGGGCGCCACCGCGAGCGCGCTGGGCCCGGCCGAGTGGCCGGTGCTGCAGGCCGCCGACCTCGCCCCGGCACTGGTGACGACCGTGGAGGGCGCCTGGGAGGGCCAGGTGGCCGTCCTCGCCCCGCGCGACCGCGCCGCCGACCGGCAGACGGCCCTCACCGCGGGCATCTCCTCGATGGCCCTCGAGCTCGGTCCCCTGGTCCCCTCGGCGACGCACGAGGTCGAGGTCGGGGAGGTCGTCCCGGCCGGTGCCGGCGTGCGGGTCGCGGCGGTGCTCGACGGCGATGTACTCGTCGCCGCGCTCGTGCTCACCCCGCGGGCCGTGCAGGCCGCCGCGCTGCCGCCGCTCGGCGCCTCCACCCCCGTGACCGACATCGACCCCCGGCGCCTGCACCTGCTGCGCGACGTCGAGATGGGCATCAGCGTCGAGCTCGGCCGCACGCGCATGACCGTGCAGGACGTGCTCGGCCTCGCGCCCGGTGCGGTGATCGAGCTCGACCGTCCGGCCGGTGCGCCCGTGGACGTGCTCGTCAACGGCACCCTGATGGCCCGCGGCGAGGTCGTCGTCGTCGACGAGGAGTTCGCCGTGCGCGTCACCGAGGTCGTCGGCCCCGAGGCCGACGCCCGCCTGCGCGCATGAGTGACGGGTCCACCGTCGTCGCGGTCCTGCGCCTGCTGGTCTCGCTCGGCGCCGTCCTCACCCTCGTGGTGTGGGTCGCCCGGTATGCCGCCAAACGCGGCATCGGGGGCGCGCGCACACCGCGCGGGGGAGTCAGCGTCGACGTGCTGTCCCGCCGTTCGCTCGGCCGCACCTCCTCGGTGCAGGTGGTGCAGGTCGGCCGCCGGACCATGGTGCTCGGCGTGACCGAGCACGGCGTCTCGGTGCTGGGCGAGCTCGGCGACGAGGACCTCGTCGTGCCCGAGCCGGTCGCCGCGCAGCGGCAGGTCGAGGTGCCCGGACGGCACGCGTTCGAGCAGCTGCTCGCGGCGCAGGCGGTCCAAGCGGCCGGTGGTCCGCTCGCCGCTGGGGCGGTGGACGGCCCGTTCGCCGCACCCGCGTTCGGTGCCCCCGTGGCGGCCAGGGTGGCCGCACCCGCGGTGGCTGCCACGTCGCGGCCGCACGGGGTCGCGTCGCGGATCCCCGTGCCGGACGGCTGGCCGTGGTCGGCCGCGTCGTTCGTCCTGCGGACCCTGCAGGCCCGTCGTGGCTGACCGGTCCACCCGCCTGCTGCGCGGCGTCGCCGCAGCGGCCCTGGCGCTCGGCGGCGTGCTCGCGTGCGCCACGGCGGCGTCCGCCGCCCCCGCACCCTCCACGGCGGTGGCCGTGAGCCTCCCCTCGCGGCTCGCGACGCCCGCGCTCTCCGCGACGCCCGCGCTCTCCGCGACGCCCGCGGCTCAGTTCGCGTCCGCGGTGGCGGCCCCGACGCCGCCCTCTCCCTCGCCGTCGCCGTCCGGCACCGTGTCGGTGAAGGTCGACCCCAACCTCGGCAAGCCGAGCCAGGCCGTCAACGTCATCCTGCTGCTCACCGTGCTGTCGGTGGCTCCCGCCCTGCTCGTGCTGTGCACGTCGTTCACCAAGATCATCGTCGTGCTCTCGCTGACGCGGAACGCGTTGGGCACCACCACGATCCCGCCGAACCAGGTCCTGGCCGGCCTCGCGCTGTTCCTCAGCCTGTTCATCATGTCGCCGGTCCTGTCGGCCATCAACGACGCCGGCGTGCAGCCCTACCTCAAGGGCGACCTCACCCAGTCCCAGGCCTACGACGCGGGCGTCAAGCCGCTGCACGACTTCATGATGAAGCAGACCCGGCCGGCCGAGCTCGCCACGATGGTCAAGCTCAGCAAGGAGGAGGCACCCGCCACGCCGGCCGACGTGCCGATGACGACGCTGGTCCCGGCCTTCGTGCTGTCGGAGCTGAAGTCGGCCTTCATCATCGGGTTCGTCATCTTCGTGCCGTTCCTCGTGATCGACGTCGTGGTCTCGTCGGCGCTGATGTCGATGGGCATGATGATGCTGCCGCCGGCACTGATCTCGCTGCCGTTCAAGCTGCTGCTGTTCGTCATGGTCAGCGGCTGGAGCATGATCGCCACCGCCCTCGTCCAGAGCTACCACTGAGGGCGCCATGACCGACTCAGACGTCGTCCACATCGGCCTGCAGGCCATGCTGCTCAGCGCCAAGCTCGGGTTCCCGATCCTGTTGGTGGCGCTGGGGATCGGCTTCGCCGTCTCCTTGGTGCAGGCCGTCACGCAGGTGCAGGAGATGACCCTCAGCTTCGTCCCCAAGCTCATCGGCGTGGCCCTCGTCCTGCTCGTCTCCGGTCACTGGATGCTGCAGGAGACCGTCGGGTTCACCCGCGACCTGTTCGCCCTGCTGCCCCAGCTGCTCGACTGATGGAGGCGCTCGTCGGCGGCGACACCCTCGGGGTCGTCCTCATGGCCACGGTCCGGCTGTCGGCCTTCTTCGCGATCGCCCCGCCGTTCAGCAGCCGGGCCGTCCCCGCCCGGGTCAAGGCAGCCCTGTCCTTCGCGATCGCGCTGCTCGTCGCCCCGCGGCTCAAGGGCCAGGGGCCCACGCTGGACCTCACCGGCCTCCTGGGCGGCGCGGCATACCAGGTGCTCGTGGGGGCCACGATGGGGTTCGTCGTCTACCTCGCCTTCAGCGCCGTGCAGGCGGCCGGCGAGCTGGTGGACCTCGCCAGCGGGTTCACCCTGAGCAGCCTCTACGACCCGATGACGAACGTGTCGAGCAGCATGTTCGGCCGGGTGCAGGCGCTGCTGGCGACCACGCTGCTGTTCGCCTCCGGGGGTCACCTGCTGCTCGTGCGCGGGCTGGTCACGAGCTTCCGGACCGCGCCCCTGCGGCCGATGGCGCTCGGCGACGTGGGGCGGCTCGTGACCGACGGGCTCGGCCGGTTCCTCACCGCCGCGCTCGAGATCGCCGCTCCCGTCATGGTGGTGCTGTTCCTGGCCGAGCTCGCCCTCGGCCTGGTCAGCCGGGCGGTGCCGACGCTCAACATCTTCGCCGTCGGCTTCCCCGTGAAGATCCTGCTCGCGGTCTCGCTGAGCGGGGTCGCCTTCGCGCTGCTGCCCGGTGCCGTGAGCCGGCTCGTCGGCCAGGCGGCCCAGGACATGGGCGCGGTCGCCAGGATGCTGGGGACCAGTTGAGCGACAAGTCCCAGCGGACCGAGAAGCCCACCGCCCAGCGGCTGCGCAAGGCGCGGCGCGACGGGCAGGTGCCGCGCACCCAGGAGCTCGGGGCGTGGCTGTCGGTGCTGGCGTTCACGGTCGTGGTGCCGCACCTCGTGCGCGGACTGGCGGACCGGTTCGGCCGCACCATGGCCGACCTGCAGAAGGTCGTCGTGCACCCGGAGACCGCCGTCGCCATGCAGGTCGGGCACGACGCCGCGACCGGAGCGCTCGCCGTGCTGGCCCCGCTGCTCGCGACGATGGTGGTCGTCGCCGTCGTGGCGAATGCCGCGCAGGGCGGAATTCGCGTGTACCCGGGGAAGTTCAAGCCCCGGTTCGAGACGCTCAACCCCGCCAAGGGGTTGAAGAACCTCGTCGGGGCGCACGCCGCGTGGACCTTCGCCAAGACCCTCATCAAGCTCGTCGTCTTCGGCTGGGTGGCCTACGGCGCAGTGCTCGGCATCACCGACCGGGTGACCGGGGCCGGACAGTGGTCGCTCGGGGCTTCCGCCGCCGCGGCCACCGAGTCGGCGCTGTCGGTGCTGCGGACCATCGCGGTGGTCGGGATCGTCCTCGCTGCAGCCGACTACGTGATGGAGCGGCGGCGGGTCGGGTCCCAGCTGAAGATGAGCCGCGAGGACGTCAAGCGCGAGAACCGGATGTCCGAGGGCGACCCCCTGCTCAAGGGGCTGCTGCGCGGCAAGCAGCGTGAGCTGAGCCGCAACCGGATGCTCGCCGACCTCGGGGCCGCCGACGTCGTCATGGTGAACCCGACCCACGTCGCGGTCGCCCTGGCATACGAACCGGGTCGCGGTGCACCCCGGGTCGTGGCCAAGGGGGCCGGCCTCGTCGCCGCCCGCATCCGCGAGGAGGCGGCGGAGAAGCGGCTCCCGCTCGTCGAGGACGTCCCGCTGACGCGGATGCTCTACCGCAGCTGCGCACTGGGCCAGGAGATCCCGGCCGAGCTGTACGACGCGGTGGCGGGCGTCTTCGTCTTCCTCATGGGCCTGCGCCAGCGCGGCCTCACCACCGGCTTCCACCGCAACCCCGGAGCGCACGCGCGGCGCGAGCTGGCCGATCCCGGCCGCCACACCTCAGGAGGGCGCCGTGTGCGCCGATAGGACCGATGTCATGACACCTGTCGCCCCGCCTGCCGCCCTGCGGCGCCGCACCACCGGCCGGACCACCGGCCGCTCGCCGCGCCGGAGCCTGCGATGACCCGCAACCGGATCGGCCAGATCGGCATCCCCGCGGCCATCGTCGGCATCGTCGTGATGATGGTGGTGCCGCTGCCGAGCGTGCTGCTCGACCTGCTGCTCGCGGTCAACCTCACCGGCTCGGTGCTCATCCTGCTCGTGGCGCTGCGGGTGCAGAAGCCGCTCGACTTCGCCGTCTTCCCGTCGCTGCTGCTCGTGGCCACGCTGTTCCGGCTCGCGCTCAACGTCAGCGCGGCCCGGCTGGTGCTGCTCGACGGCTTCGCGGGGAAGGTGATCGACGCGTTCGGTCACTTCGTCGTGGGCGGCTCGATCGTGGTCGGCCTGGTCATCTTCGTCATCCTCATCGTCATCCAGTTCGTGGTCATCACCAACGGTGCCGGACGCGTCGCTGAGGTTGCCGCCCGCTTCACCCTCGACGCGATGCCCGGCAAGCAGATGGCGATCGACGCCGACCTCAACTCGGGGCTCATCGACGAGGACGAGGCCCGTCGGCGCCGGGCCGAGGTGTCCTCCGAGGCCGACTTCTACGGCGCGATGGACGGTGCGTCCAAGTTCGTCAAGGGCGACGCGATCGCGGCCATCGTCATCACCCTGGTCAACCTGGTCGGCGGCCTCGTGATCGGCGTCGTGCAGAACCACATGCCGTTCTCCGAGGCGATCACGCGGTACAGCCTGCTGTCCGTCGGCGACGGCCTGGTCTCGCAGATCCCCGCGCTGCTCATGTCGATGTCGACCGGCCTCATCGTCACCCGGGCCACCACGGAGCGGGACATGGGCAGCGACCTGCTGCACCAGTTCGGCCAGCAGCGCCAGGCCGTGCAGCTTGCCGGTACGGCAGTCATGGGGCTCGCCCTCGTCCCGGGCCTGCCGAAGCTGCCGTTCCTGCTCGTCGGCGGCGCCGCCCTGCTCATCGCCCGCCAGCTGCCCAAGCCCGAGGACAAGGAGTCAGCGGCGAAGGCAGCCGCCACGGCGGCCCCGGCCCCCTCCCCGGACAGCCCCGAGGCGATCGCCCACGACATCCGCGTCGAGCCCATCGAGCTCGAGCTGGCCTACGACCTCATCGGCCTGGTCGACGCCAGCGCCGGCGGGGACCTGCTCGACCGGGTGCGCGCCCTGCGGCGCAAGCTCGCCCACGAGCTCGGCATCCTCATCCCGCTCGTGCGCACGCGCGACAACGTCGACCTGCCGCGGCACACGTATGCCATCCGCATCCACGGCGTCGAGGTCGCCCGCGGCGAGGCGCCGCCCGGCATGGTGCTCGCCATCGGTGACCGGATCGGTCAGCTCGAGGGCACGCCCACCCGCGAGCCGGTCTTCGGCCTCGACGCCAAGTGGGTGCCGATCCACCAGCGCGGGCGGGCCGAGCAGGTCGACGCCACCGTGGTTGACCGGTCCTCGGTCGTGACGACCCACCTGGCCGAGATGGTCCGCCAGAACGCCTCGGACCTGCTCGGTCGCGAGGACGTCAAGCTGCTCGTCGAGACGGTCCGGGCGACCCACCCGGCGGTCATCGACGAGCTCACCCCGACCCCGCTCGCGCTCGGGGAGGTCCAACGGTGCCTCCAGGCGCTCCTCGCCGAGGGCGTGTGCATCCGCGACCTCGTCCGGATCTTCGAGGCGATGTCGCTGCGGGCGCGCGCCACGACCGACCCCGACAGCCTGGTGGAGGTCGTACGCGGCGCGCTGGGTCCCGCGATCGCCGCGTCGCACGCCGTGGGCGGGGAGCTGCACGTGCTCACCTTCGACCCGCAGCTCGAGCAGCGGCTGCTCGAGTCCCTGCGCGCCGGCGAGGGCGGCGGCCAGCTGCTGCTCGACCCGTGGTTCGCCGAGCGGCTCGCGACGGAGGCGCTGCGGGTGTCACAGGTCGCCGAGGAGCGGGGTGTCCTGCCCGTGCTCGTCTGCGCCCAGCCGCTGCGGCGGGCCGTGCGCCGCCTCGTCGAGCCGGGTGCCCCGCAGCTCGCCGTGCTCGCCTACCCCGAGCTGGGCGGCAACCTGCGCCTGACGCCTGCCGGGGTCGTCGACCTCGCCGAGACCGTGACGGCGGCCTGACGTGACGACCACTGCCGCGCCCGGCACGCCCGCCCGCCCCGCCGGACGGCCCGCCCCTGCCGCTGCCTCGTCGGCCTCCGCGGGGTCCGTCAGGACACCCGGCGCGACACAGGCGGGGTCCACCCCGTCGGGCTTCCGGGCCGCGGTCGTCCTGGCCCTGCTGCTCACCGGCCCTGCGGTCTACCTCGTCGCCAAGGGCGAGCTGTCGCCGCACGACGCCCTGGTCCGGTTCGGCTGCGCCTGGGCGTTCGCGACCGCTGGGGTCGCGCTCGTGCTGTCGACAGTGGGGGGCGGGTCCTCCGCCGCCGGCGGCGACCAGGCGGAGCTCGCACCGGAAGAGGTCGCCGACCCGGCACCCGCCGGACCGGCGGCCGCCGACCCGGCACCCGCCGGACCGGCAGGCGCCGACCCGGCATACGCAGGCCCGGCACCCGCCGACCCCGCGCGGGTGGACGGCGCGGCCGCGACGCGGGCCGACTGAGACCCGCCCGTCCCCGCCCGGGCGCGCCTACGACGCGGGCAGGCGTTCGCCGAGCGCCTCCCACGCGCGGAGCGGGCCCGGCCGTTCGCGCAGCGACGTGGACAGCTCACCCAGCAGTGCGCGACCCGCGTCCTCCCGGGTCGCCCCCGCGAGCAGCCGGCCGACGGCTGCGCGCAGAGCCTCGGGTCCGGCGGCGTTGGGGTCCAGGACCTCGCCCAGGCCGTGCCGCTCGATCGCGGCAGCGCCGGAGAACTGGTCGGTGGACAGCGGCAGCACGAGCAGGGGGACCCCGGCGGTGAGCGCCTCGGTCACGCTGTTGTTGCCGCCGTGGGTCACCGCGACCGCCGCGTGCCGCAGGAGCGTCACCTGGGGGAGCGACTCCCGGACCAGCCAGTGGCCGGGCAGCGGTTCGAGGGCGGCCCGCGGGGTCGACCCGTGGGCGAGGGCGACCCGGGCGTCGAGGCCGCGCAGGGCGTCGACGATGCGGGCGAGGACGTCACTGCGGGCCGAGAGGAAGCTGCCCAGGCTGACGTAGACGACCGGCTCGTCCGCGCCCCCGGCCAGCCACGCCTCGACCTCGTCGTCGCGCGACTCGTCCCGCACGCACGACCCGAGGAACTCGTGCCGCGGCAGTAGCGCGGTGCGTCGCGGGTCGTGCAGCTCCGCGGGGTAGTTGAGCAGCAGCACGTCGCCCGTCTCCGCGAACGCGTCCGAGCTCGCGGCGGCCCCCGGGTCGAGCTGGGCCAGGGCGTCGTTCCACTGAGCCGTGAACTCGTCGCGCACCTGCTCGCACAGCCGGCGGAGCCGGGCCAGGCCGTCGGGGTCGGGGGAGAAGGCGGCCGGCCAGTCCTCGGGGCAGCCGTAGACCTCGTCCCCGACGACCAGGGCGGACGGGTGCCCCAGCACCACGTCCGTGTACGCGACGCCGGCGGCGGTCAGCCCGAGCCGGGCGCCGAAGGCGAGGTGGTCGACGACGACGGTGTCGGGGCGCACCCGGTCCACGACGTCCTGCACGGCGCGCCCGACCCCGACCGGGTTCCACAGCAGGTCGTCGCGCCGGGCCGAGGCCTGGAACGTCAGGGCCTCGACCGCTCCCCGCCGGGTGGCGTCGAAGAACCCTCGAAGCGCGTCGTCCTCGCCGGGCGGCTGCTCCTCGGCCCGGATGACACCGGGGTTCGAGCCGCGGCCGAGCTGCAGGTGCTCCCGCTCGTACCCGAACCCGCGCACGTGGGCGTCGGTGGCGGGCCCCGTGGCCACGACGACCCGCTCACCGGCGTCGCGCCAGGCGGTGGCGAGCGTGGCGAGCGGGTAGAGGTGCGAGGCGTAGTCGGGGCTGACCACGAGCAGCGTCACGAGACGTCCTCCACGGCCTCGGGTGCCACCCGGCCTGCGCCGCTGAGGCGCGCGACGTCGTCGTAGACGTCTGCCAGCGCCGCAGCCATCGCGTCGATGCCGAACCGGCTGCGCACCATGGCGCGCGACCGGCTGGCCCGGTCCTCGGCGCCGTCGACGGCCGCGAGGTCGAGGGCGGCGTGGACGCCCCGCACGAGCGCGGCGGGGGACGAGGTGTCGACGAGGAACCCGGTCTGCCCGTCCGCGACGTAGGTCGCGGGACCGCCGCCGTCCGGTGCGACGACGACCAAGCCCACCCCCATCGCCTCGAGGATCGCGATGCCGAACTCCTCCTTGAGGCTGGCGCTGACGTAGGCGCCGGGCGGTCGGCCGGATGCCGGGTCGCCCCGGCGAACCGCGGCCAGCCAGGCGGCCGTGGTGGCGTTGGGGCGGTGGCCGGCCAGCAGGAGCCCGAGCGATGCCGCGCGGTCCAGGTCGACGACGTCGGCGATCCGGCCGAGCTCGGCGGCCTCGTCGTCGCTGGGCTCGTCGAGGTCCCCGCCGACGACCAGCAGGTTGCAGCGCTTGCGCAGCGTCGCGTCGTCGGCCCAGGCCCGGACCAGGGTGGCCATGCCCTTCACGGGGCTCAGGCGGCCGACCGAGACCGCGACCGGGAGAGCGCGGCGCGCAGGCGGCAGGGTCTCGAGCAGGTCCTCCAGCTGCGCGAGGGCGGTGGCCGTGCCGCGCGTGCGCAGCGCCGGTTCGCCGACCTCGCGCACGGCCCGGTCGACGCTGGTGAGGTCGATGCCCTCGCCCACGACCGAGACGGGCACGCCACGGCTCGACAGGTCGATCCCGAGGAGGCGCTGCAGGTCGCCGGCGACCTCGAGCCGCGGCAGGACCACCAGGTGGGCGGCATCGGCGGCGAGGTCCCGCAGCAGCCGGTCGCGGAACCACAGGTGCTCGACGAGGTCCGCCTCGCCGAAGCCGTCCCTGGTCAGCGTGCCCGCGGTGTCCCGCGCCTCGATGAGGGCCTGCGGGTCCGGTGCCGCGGTCAGCACGAACGGCACGCCCAGCTCGCGGGCAGCCTCCGCAGCCGCCATCGAGCCGACGTCGGCCATCCGCAGGTGGATGGCGTCCACCCTGCCCGCGGCGCGCAGGATGCGACGTATGCCGCGTCGCGCGGCGACCCGGGCCGGCCACGCCCGGGCGATGCCCTGCGGGGACCCCACGAGCGGGACGCCGGCGTAGTGGTGGCCGGGGTCGCGCAGCCCGAGGTCGCGGTGCCCGGTGGCCGCACCCGGGGCGCCGAGCGCGGCCTGACCGCGGCCGAGCGGGTAGTGCGCCAGGTCCGCACGGGTGCGGGAGATCGTGAGGACCCGTGCACCGTGGGGGCGCTGGCGGACGAGGGCGTCACCGAGCTGGACGAGCAGCGTGGCGATGCCGCCGGTGTCGCCACGGCCGGACTGGTGGAGCTGCCCGTCGACGTCCGCGTGGAGGAACAGCTGGGCGACCGCCGGTCCGTCCGGGACCAGCGCGTCGGGCCCGGGAAAGAGGTCGTGCAGGGCGAGCCGGGCCGTCTCGGCCAGCGGTCCGACGCACCGGGAGTACGACAGCAGGAGCTCCTCGGCGCCTGGGTCGTCGGCCGGCCCCTCGCCCAGGGCCGCCAGGGCGGCCCGGCGCACCGCGACGGGCTGTTCGACCTCGCCCGAGGCGAGGCTGGTGAGCAGCCGGGACGAGGCCGCCCCGGGCACGAGCCCGACGGTCTCGACCAGCCGCGCCTGCTCCTCGATCCCGGCCGCGGACGCGATCCCCGTGGCCAGGGCCGCCCGCACCCGGTCGGGGTCCTGCACCGCCCAGTGCTCGAGGGTGCGCTGGGCGAGCATCCCGGGGAAGCCGCCGGCGGCGCACCTGCCCACCAGCGCGGGCAGCGCGCGCCCGACCACGGGTGCGAGCCGCAGGGCGTCGAGGGCGTGCTCGGCGACGAACGGGCGCTCGTCCCCGAGGAGGTCGGCGAGGGCCTCGCCGGCGGTCGCGTCCGCGCAGGCGCCGAGCGCGTGCACCGCCGCGATGGCCGTGAGGGGGTCAGCGGTCCGGACCGTCGAGCGCAGGGTCGGCACCGCGTCGCCGCCGGCCGCCGCGGCGGCGCGCGCGAGCCCGTCCGCGGCTCGCATGCCCTCGAGGAGGGTGGGCGCGGACGCGACTGCGGCGATCGACGCCCCGAGGTCCATGTCTGGAACGGTAAGTCGGCGCGGCCGGATCCGCCCGCGGGAGAGAGACCCGGCTGCGTCGCGCGGCCCGCGCGTCCCTTTCCGGTGCCCTCGTGGTGCCGTCCGCAGGGGTCCGTATGCCGTGGGCTGGCTGCAGTGGGGTGGCTGGAGTGGGCGGGTGCCGGTCGTGCGGTCAGCGGGTGAGGGCGACCCCCGCGCACGCGATCTCGAGGACCCACGCCGTAGAGATGGTGCCGAGCACCAGGGGTCGTGCGCCCATGCCCCGGACCTTGTCGAACCGGACGCCGCAGCCGAGGGCGAACATCGCGGCCGCGAGCAGCAGGGTCTGCACGGTGGAGGCCGCGGTCAGCAGGGCCGGGCCGAGGTGCACGGTGCTGCGCAGGACGACGGCGGCGAGGAAGCCCACGACGAAGAGCGGCAGGAGCGGCGGCCGCGAGGTGGTGTCGCGGGCAGCGCCCCGGCGACGGAGCGCGCCGGCGACGAGGATCACCGGTGCCAGCATCAGCACCCGGCCCAGCTTGGTCACGACGGCCACCTTGAGCGCGCCGCTGCCGATGACGCCCGCGGCGGCGACCACCTGTGCCACCTCGTGGATGGACGCCCCGGCGACCAAGCCGGCCGCCTGCGAGGGGAGGCCCCACAGTCCGGTCACCGCCGGCACCACGGCGATCATCAGGGTCCCGAAGAGCACCACCATGCCGATCGCGGTCGCGACCTCCTCCTCGTCGGCGTCGGCCGTGTCCTCCATGGCGGCGACCGCCGCGGCCCCGCAGATGGAGAAGCCGGTGGCGATGAGCAGCCTCAGGGCGGGCGGCACCTGCAGCCACCGGCCGACGGCCAGGGTGCCGAGGATGCCGAGCACGACGACGCCCACCACCACGGCGATCGTGCCGCCCCCGAGGGCGACGATGTCGCCGAGCGAGAGCTGGAGCCCGAGCAGGACGATGCCGACCCGCAGCAGCCGGCGCGAGGCGACCTGCAGCCCGGGGCCGAGCGACGCCGGGAGGGCTCGGGTGTTCGACAGCACGGCCCCGGCGAGGACCGCGACGAGCAACGGGCTCAGGCCGGGGACCACGCGCTGCAGCAGGACGGCGACCACGGCGACGCCGAGGGCGAGGGCAAGTCCGGGCCACGGGAGCGAGGGCCGCCGGCCCGGGGGTCGGTCCTCCTCCGCGTCCGCCTCACGGTCGGCGAGGAGGTTCGGGGGTCGGTCGGGGTCGGCAGTCGCGTCCACGGTGCCAACCCTCACGGACGCGGTCGTCGGCTGGTACCGGGCATTCCGGCATACACTCATAGCCATGGCTATGGCTGGGACCGGGGGTGTGGGGTGAGTGCTCGCTGGCCCGACCTCGAGGTGCTCGAGCTGCTGGTCGCCGTGGCGGAGGTCGGCAGCATCGGCGCCGCTGCTGCCAGGCTGGGCGTCTCGCAGCCGAGCGCCAGCACCAGCATCGCGCGGCTGGAGCGGCGGCTGGGCCTGGCCCTGGTGAAGCGGTCGAGCCGCGGCTCGGCGATGACTCCGGAGGGGTCCCTCTACGTCGACTGGGCGAGGGACGTCCTCGCCGCGGCCGACCGGCTGCGGTTGGCGACCGACGCCCTGCGTGCGGAGCGCAGCTCGCACCTGGCGCTCGCGGCGAGCATGACGACCGCCGAGCACCTCGTGCCTCGGTGGCTGGCCGCCTTCAGGCGCGAGCACGGCGACGTCGACGTCAACCTCGCCGTCATGAACTCGGCGGGGGTGGTCGAGGCGGTGCGCGACGGCAGCCGCGACCTCGGGTTCGTCGAGACGGCGGGCGCCCCGCGCGCCCTGAGCTCGGCGACGGTGGCGACCGACGAGCTGGTGGTCGTCGTCGCCCCCGGTCACCCGTGGACCCGCCGCCGGACCCATCCCGTGACGGCGGAGGAGCTCTCGCGCACTGCGCTCGTGGTGCGGGAGGAAGGCTCGGGGACGCTGCAGACCCTGGTGGAGGCCTGCCGTGCCCGCGGTCTCACGCTCGCCGAGCCGGCGCAGGCGCTCTCGAGCAACACCGCCGTCCGCGTCGCCGCGATGGCGGGAACGGCACCGGCCGTGCTCAGCCGACTGGCGGTGCTCGACGCCGTGGCCGCGGATGACCTGGCGGTCGTCCCGGTGCCGGACCTGCCGATGCGGCGCAGGCTGCGTGCGGTCTGGGCCGGTGGTCGGCGACCGGTCGGCCACGCAGCGGACTTCGTCGTCGTGGCCCGTCGCGACGGCTGACGTCAGGGACGCACCGGGCGCGCCGCGCGGTGGTCAGCGACGTCGGGCGAGGTAGACCCGTTCCCGTCCGGGGCGGTCGGGTGCGTCCCGGACGTCCGCGACGTCGTACCCGGTGCTGGCCAGCCACTGCCGGTTCTCGTCGTCGGGGCGGAACCTGATCGTCGAGCGCGAGCTGAGGCTGGTGCCGTCGGGGAATGCGAAGTGGTGCTCGAACGTCACGAACGGCAGGTCGACGTCGAGGACCTCGGTGCGGTGCCGGACGGGACCGGTCCCCGCGATAGTCACCGTCCTCTCGTCGGCGTCGCGACCCCACCGCTCCCACGCCCGGTCCTCGACCCGTCGCGTCTCGTAGACGAGCCACGCGTCTGCCGTGAGCTGCGCGTGGACCGCCTCGAGTGCCCGGACCCAGTCGTCGTCGGTGAGGAAGACCTGGGCGACGTTGCCCGTCATGACGGCGAGGTCGACGGTGAGCGGAGGGATGGTGTGGGCTTCGCCCAGGTGCCACGTCACCAGCTCGACCCCCCGGCTTGGTCCGGGCCACGTCGAGCGAGGCCTGCGCCGGGTCGACGCCCGTCACGGTGAAACCCTCCCTGGCCGCCAGGACGGCGAAGCTTCCCGTGCCGCAGCCGAGGTCCAGGACGTGCCGCGCACGCAGCTCGTGGGCCAGCGCCAGGTAGTGCGCCAGGTCGTCCCGCTCGCCGTCGACCGCGTCGTAGAGACGTGCGAGGCGCGGCTCAGCGAACAGGGGGTCGGGCACCGTTGGAGCGTAGGCCCGGGGGCTGCCGCGGCGGGCGTCCGCGACCCACGTGCGCGACCTACCCGGCCGGTGCGGCGGCGGGGTCGCGGACTGCGTACCCGCCTGCCCGGCCGCGGACGGGCCAGGATTCGATGACCGTGCGCTCCCTGCCGGTGATCCCGTCGCCGCTCGGTGCGCGCATGATGATGGTCGCGCCACCACTTCGCAGGTAGGTCAGCAGGTACTGCCGCCAGGCGGCGTTGCCAGACCGCGCGACCTCGCTGCCGTTGGCCCGGGTGAGGTGCAGCGTGTCGTGCGTGACACCGCTGACGCCGATCTCGACCCGGCAACCGTCCCGGAAGTCCTTCGAGAGGGCGTCGAGCTCGATGAGCCCCCACGGTGAGTCCGAGGTGACGCAGCGAGTGCCGGCCACCACCGGCTGGAGCCGGCGCTCCGGGAACGGCTTGCCCGCGGCATACGTGCTGCCCTCGACCGCGCCCACCACCAGGGACAGGCCGGCAATGACGGCCACCGCCACGACGGGCCGCCTGCGCGGGCGCCCGTATGTCGCGGGGCCGGGGACCAGACCCGCCGCGCCGTGGATGGCGGCGGGAACCACGAGGGCGAACACCGGTGCCGCGAACGCGGCGTAGAAGCCGAAGAACGACGGGGCGGTCAGGAGCACGGCCACGACCGACACGGTGAGGACCGCGAAGAGCCGACCCTCCACCGACCCCCAGGCGGCCAGGGCGCATGCGATCGTGAGGACCACGAGCACGAGCCAGCCCACCCCGGCCACCTGGGTGGCACTGCGTCCCAGGAGCTTGAACGTCTCCGCCCCGCCGATCTGGCTCAGGCGCTCCAGCGTGGTGTCCGAGACCCGGCCGCGGCCCAGCTGGTCGAGCACGACCATCCGCCACATGGTCCCCGGCGCGTTGAGGAAGAACGGCAGGCACACGACGGATGCCGACGCCGCAGCCCCGAGGACCACCCGCAGGAGCACCCGGCCCCGCCACCGCAGCGCGACGTACCCGAGGACGATGACCACCGGTACGGCCCACCAGATCTTCACGACGAGGGCGAGGCCCAGCGCGGCGCCGGCGGCCACCTGCACACCGCGGCGGTCCGCGACACCCCGGGCGGAGAGGAGCGCCAGGGCGGCGAGCAGCGCCAAGGTCCCCACCGGCTCGAGCAACGGCCCCGACTCGACGCGGATCGCGGTGGGCCACAACGCATAGAAGACGCCACCGACGAGCGCGGCGACCAGGCCGAACCTGCGCGTGACCACCACGACCAGGGCAGCGTTGAGACCTCCGAGGACCGCCCAGGCGAGCCGCGCGGCGGCCATGCCGTCCGTGTCGGTCGTCACCCGTCCCAGCCACGCGAACGGCAGCAGCGCCCACACGATGCCCGGGGGGTGCAGCAGCACGAAGTCCCGGTACGGCATCCGGCCGAACGCCACCGCGCTCGCCGCCGCGTAGTAGACCCCGTCGTCGTAGAACACCGAGAGGGCGTGCGGCCCGCCGCCCCGGAGGATCGTCCCGACCCGGACGGCGACCGCGAGCACGCCGACCGCGAGGACCACCAGGAGCAGGTGTCGCCGGGACAGCCGGGCGACGGTTCGGGGCGCCCTCGGCCCGGAGGGGGAGGACGGCACCGCTGGAGCCGCTGTCATGCGCAGACAGTAATCCCGGAGCCTGTCGTCACCGAGGGGGCTGCAGCGGGGCCGCCTGTCCCGGCAACAGCGAATTGGCCGCCATCCACCGACGCAGCCGGGCCTGCATGACCCACGCGAGCAGGCTGCCGCACACCAACGCCAGGCCGATGAGGGACCACGTGACGCTCGTGACGGTCAGCCGGCTGTTGTTGAGGTGGACGAGGATCCGCACTGCGAAGTACGCCGGTGCGACGACGTTCAGCACCATCTGCCACGGCTTCCACAGCACCTTGCGTGCCGTCGCGGCCGCCACTTCCCTCTCCTCGGGCTCCAGCACCCGTCCCTGTCGCACCGCGGACCACACCCAGGCCCGCTTCGTGGGGTCGGGGGCGGGTGGCGTCACGGGGACGACCTCGCGGTGCGTCATGAGCCACAGGTGTCGGTAGACAGCCCTGCCGAGGTAGAAGGACAGCCACGCCGCGAGAGCCGCTGCCACCGCGCCCACCCACGGGTGCTGCTCGAGGGCGCTCACGGCCTCCAACACGAGCACGAGCAGGAACGAACCGAAGACGGCGTAGGTGAGGAGGAACTGCCGCCTGACCTGCGGGCCGTACCCGTACGACTTCCACCTCTGCCGGCCATCGGCCGGCGGCCGGTCGTCCGTCATCATCCTGGCCCCCCAAGACACCGTGGTCGGCGAGCCCCGGGACGTGCGCCCCACCGCCGACAGCCTCTGTGGACCTGCTCCGGCCGGCCCCCGACGTGGACCACGGTAGGGGCGCGGCAGCAGGCCTCGGACGCGATTCGACGCACGCGTGACAAATGTCAGTCGGCCAGGCGACGAGGCGCGCAGGCCGCGGCAATCGACATCGCAAGGGCCTGTCAGGCAAACACGAAACCCGCGGGCCAGTGCTCTGGCCTGCGGGTTCGGTGGTGGCCAGGGGCGGGGTCGAACCGCCGACCTTCCGATTTTCAGTCGGACGCTCGTACCAACTGAGCTACCTGGCCGTGGTGCGCCGGGCGCACCATCGCGACGGGGTGGCCCGCCGCGACCGGACGATCATAGCCCATCCGCCGACCCCCTCCGACACCGCGAGTCCGCGCCCGGAGGTGGTGCGGGCTCGCGCTCGGAAGCGCGGCCGGCCGCGGCTCAGACGAGCCGGGCGCGGCGCCAGAGCCGGGCCGAGGTGCCCCCGACGAGGCCGCAGTCGGTGAGGAAGGAGGTCAGGTTCTCGGCCGCGCCCCGCAGCTTGGCGGTGTGGTGCTCGTTGGCCCTCGCGACGCGCACGGCGACGTCGGGGTCGAGGCCCACCTCGGCATACACGTCGGGCTGGACGAGGTTGTGGATGATCACGTTGGCCACGACGCCGAGGACGAGCCGCTGCCGCGCCCGCTCGGCGCGGCCCATCGTCTCGGCACGGCGCGCGATCTCGTCGCGGGCGAACCGCATGTGGCGCGCCTCCTCCACGACGTGGATCCGGCTGACGGCACGGGTGAGCGGCTGCACCTGCTCGTCGTCGATCACCTCGCGCTGGAAGATGTCGAGAACCTCCTCGGCGACGAGGATCGAGGCGTAGAGCGACGGCCCCGTGGCGAGGGTCTTGAAGAGCCGGCCGAGCTGGTGGTCCAGTCCGGTGGGCTGGTACGACCGCGCGCCGAACTTCTCCGCGGTGCGCGCGAACATGACGGAGTGGCGGCACTCGTCGCCGATCTCGGTGAGCGCGAACTGCACGTGCGGCGTGGCCGGGTCCTGGTCGTAGACGTCGCGCAGGATCATCTGCATCAGGATCATCTCGAACCAGATGCCCACCCCCGAGATCGAGCAGAACTCCAGCTCGGTCAGGCGGACCCGCTGCTCGGGGGTGAGGTCGTCCCACAGCGCGGTGCCGTAGAGCGTCGACCACTGCGCCGACATGCCGAACAGGCCCGGCTCGAGCGGCTCGGACCAGTCGATGTCCTTCTGCGGGTCGTAGGAGGTCTTCGCCGCAGAGGCGAGCAAGCGGCGGGCGGTGGTGTCGCGGTCGTGCCGGGGGCGCACGCGCTCGAGCGCCGGCGCGGTGGTCGTCGTGGGGGTCATGGAGGCTCCTCAGGATATGTGTGAATCCGAGTAACGCCTACTATGGTTCACATGAAGAGCGACGCCGTCAAGGGGGACGCCCGACCGGACGTCACGGAGCGCGGGCGCTCGGCCCCCGCGGAGGTCGCACGCCCGGACGGCCGCTCGGAGCGCTGGCGGACCCACCGCGAGGAGCGGCGCCGCGAGTTCGTCCAGGCGGCCATCGCGGCGATCCGCCAGCACGGGCCACGCATCGGCCTCGACGACGTCTGCGCGGTGGCGGGGGTGAGCAAGCCGGTGGTCTACCGCCACTTCAAGGACAAGGACGACCTGTTCCGCGCCGTCCTCGAGTCCGCCGCCGAGGACGTCTTCCTCCCGCGGCTCGCCGAGGCGTTCGAGGCCGAGTCCGCCGACGACCGCGCCGTCGTCGCCTCGGCAGTCCGCGCGTATGTCGCCACCGTGCGCGAGGACCGCGACCTCTACCGGTTCGCCTTCGCGCACAACGGACTCGGCGACGGCGGTGACTTCGTGGGCGGCGTGGAGTCAGCGGTCGCGCAGGCCCTCGTCGCCCTGCTCGCCACCCGTCGCGGCGAGCCCGCGGACGACGACGAGCACGTGGCGTATGCCGTGGTGGGCCTCGTGCAGCTCGCGACCCACCGCTGGCTCGACCGGCCCACCATTCCCGAGGAGCGGCTCGTGGAGCTGCTCACCTCGCTCGCGTGGGAGGGGCTGGCCCCCAGGGTGGTGTGATCGAGAAACGAACCTGGGTTTCGGAACTCCGAAACCCAGGTTCGTTTCTCGATCACCAAGGGTGGCCCTGGGGCCGAGGAGCCACTGGGCGTCAACGCGCGATCCCTGCGCCTCGCCGGTCGGCGGCACCCCTGGCTCGTCAGTACTGCGGCTGCTCCTTGGCCACCAGCGTGAGCACGTCATAGGTCGCGACCGGCTCGCCGTCGGCGTTGCTCACGACGGCGTCCCAGCGGACCTCGCCGTAGTCGGCCGAGCGCCGCGGCGAGAGCTGCTTGACGGTGAGCAGCACAGAGATCTCGTCGTCGACCTTGACGGGGGTGAGGAACCGCAGGTTGTCGACGCCGAAGTTGGCCAGGACGGGGCCCGGGTCCGGCTGGACGAACAGTCCAGCCGCCAGCGACACCACGAGGTAGCCGTGCGCGACGATCCCGCCGAAGAGCTCGTTCTTCTGAGCTGCCGCCTCGTCGGTGTGGGCGTAGAACGTGTCGCCCGTGAACTCGGCGAAGTGCTCGATGTCCTCGAGCGTCACCCGGCGCGACGCCGACTGCACCGTGTCGCCGATGCGCAGCTCTGCCAACGACTTCCGGAACGGGTGGACCTCCTCGACGCGACGCTGCGCCCCCTTGGTCCAGCGCCCGGTGATGGCGGTGAGCATGTCGGGGGAGCCCTGCAGGGCGGTGCGCTGCATGTGGTGCAGGATGCCGCGCACGCCACCGAGCTCCTCGCCGCCACCCGCCCGGCCGGGACCGCCGTGGACGAGCATCGGCAGCGGGGAGCCGTGGCCGGTGGACTCCGGCGCGGCCGCGCGGTCGAGCACGAGGATCCGGCCGTGCCAAGGCGCGAGGCCGAGGGTCACGTCGCGGGCGACGGAGGGGTCGTGCGTGACGAGCGAACCCACCAGCGAGCCCTTGCCGCGGGCCGCGAGCGCGATCGCCTCGTCGACGGTCTCGTAGGAGATGACGGTGCTCACCGGACCGAACGGCTCGACGTCGTGCGGCTCGACCGCACCCTCCCGGGCCCGCAGCAGCACCGGAGCGAGGAAGGCGCCCACCGCGAAGTCCGCGTCGACGAGCTCGGCGGAGTCGGGGTTGCCCCACACGATGTCGCTCGAGGCCTGGAGCGACGCGATGGCCTTGCGGACCTCGTCGCGCTGGTCCACCGAGGCGAGCGCGCCCATGCGCACGTCCGGGTTCGCCGGGTTGCCGACAGTGGTTGAGGACAGCCGGGCGCCGATGGCCTCGACGACCTCGTCGGCGATGGCCGCCGGGACGATGGTGCGCCGGATGGCGGTGCACTTCTGGCCGGCCTTGACCGTCATCTCGGTGACGACGCCCTTGACGAACAGGTCGAACTCGGGGTCGTCGGCCGTCACGTCCGGGCCGAGGACCGAGCAGTTGAGCGAGTCGGCCTCGACGCCGAGCTGGACGCCGCCGTGCAGCACGTTCTGGTGGCTGCGCAGGATGCCGGCCGTGTGCGCCGACCCGGTGAACGCGACCGAGTCCTGCACGGTGAGCGCGTCGAGCAGGCCGGACGCGCTGCCGCTGAGCAGCTGCAGGGTGCCCTCGGGGAGGATCCCGGACTCGATGATCCGCCGGACCACGAGCTCGGTGAGGTATGCCGTCTGGCTGGCCGGCTTGACGATGCTCGGCACCCCGGCGATGAAGGCGGGCGCGAGCTTCTCGAGCATGCCCCAGACCGGGAAGTTGAAGGCGTTGATCTGCACGGCGACGCCCGGCCGCGTCGTGTAGACGTGCTGGCCGACGAACTGGCCCGCACGGCCGAGCTGCTCGAGGCCCCCGTCGAGGTAGACCGTGTCGGCCGGCATCTCGCGGGTGCCCTTGCTCGCCACGGAGAAGAGCGTGCCGAAGCCGCCGTCGATGTCGACTGCCGAGTCGCGTCTCGTCGCGCCCGTGCGGGTGGAGAGCTCGTAGAACTCGTCCTTGTGTGCGGTGAGGTGCTTGGCGAGCTCCTTGATGAGGGCCGAGCGCTCGTGGAACGTCAGGTCACGCAGCGCGGGACCGCCGACGCTGCGCGCGTGCTCCACCATCGCGCCGACGTCGAGGCCGGTGGACGAGATCCGGGCGACCTCCTCGCCGGTCGTGGCATCCCGCAGCGGGGCGCCCTCGTCGGTGGCGCGGAACCACCGGCCCGCGGCATAGCTCTCGAGCATCGACATGGGGTGTTGTCCTCTCCCTCGGTGCGTGCCACACTATTACAGACCGCTCGGTCAGTAAATGCCCGCGCGGCCCTTCCCGTGCCACCGGTCTGTGCTCCTTCTCGGTGGCGCGGGATGCTGGTTCCCACCACCCTCGGGAGGACGCGATGACGACGGCTCCGGAACGCACCCGCGGCGACGCGGGCGACGACGCGGCATACGAAGCGGGCTTCGACGCCACCATCGCACGAGGCGACCGCATCGAGCCACGGGACTGGATGCCCGAGGGCTACCGCAGGACGCTGGTCCGGCAGGTCGCGCAGCACGCCCACTCGGAGATCATCGGCATGCAGCCGGAGGGCAACTGGCTGACCCGCGCGCCCTCCCTGCGGCGCAAGGCGATCCTGCTCGCCAAGGTGCAGGACGAGGCCGGCCACGGGCTGTACCTCTACTCCGCGTGCGAGACGCTCGGCGTCTCGCGCCAGGAGCTCACCGAGATGCTCATCGACGGCCGGCAGAAGTACTCCTCGATCTTCAACTACCCGACCCTGTCGTACGCCGACGTCGGCACGATCGGCTGGCTCGTCGACGGCGCCGCGATCTGCAACCAGGTGCCGCTGTGCCGCACCTCGTTCGGGCCGTACGGCCGGGCGATGATCCGCATCTGCAAGGAGGAGTCCTTCCACCAGCGGCAGGGCTACGAGCTGCTCATGACGATGATGCGCGGCACCGACGAGCAGCGGGCGATGGTGCAGGAGTCGGTCGACCGGTTCTGGTGGCCGGCACTGATGATGTTCGGGCCGCCGGACGCCGAGTCGCCCAACACGCAGCAGTCGATGGCGTGGGGGATCAAGCGCAACACCAACGACGACCTGCGCCAGCGCTTCGTCGACATGACGGTGCCGCAGGCGAAGGCGCTCGGCGTCACCCTGCCGGACCCCGACCTGCGCTGGAACGCCGAGCGCGGCGCGCACGACTTCACCCAGCCCGACTGGAGCGAGTTCATGCAGGTGGTCAAGGGCAACGGGCCGTGCAACGCCCAGCGGATCGCCCACCGCCGCAAGGCCCACGAGGACGGCGCGTGGGTGCGTGAGGCCGCGACCGCGTATGCCGCGAAGCAGGCTGCCGCCGCGAACGACGAGAAGGGTGCGGCATGAGCGAGCAGGGAACGACGGCGCAGGCCGGCACGACGGCGCACGGCGGCTCGGGCGTCCGCGCGGAGTGGCCGCTGTACGAGGTGTTCGTGCGCGGCAAGCGGGGGCTCAACCACGTCCATGTCGGGTCGCTGCACGCCGCCGACGACCAGATGGCGCTGATGCACGCCCGCGACGTCTACACCCGGCGCAACGAGGGCGTGAGCATCTGGGTCGTGAAGTCTGTCGACATCGCGGCGTCGAGCCCGGACGAGAAGGACCCGCTGTTCGCCCCCAGCGGCGACAAGGTCTACCGGCACCCGACCTTCTACACGATCCCCGACGACGTCCCCCACATGTGAGCGACCGATGAGCCACCCCACCCCCGACCCGAACGCCGCCGACGGCTCCGTCTACGACGGGCTGCTCGAGCACGAACCGGCCGGCGACGCCGCCCACTGGGCCTTCGGCACCGACTTCGAGGACCCGCTCGCCGGCGTCGACACGACCATCCCCGAGGGTGTCGACCCCGCCGTCCTCGGCGCGTACTCGCTCATGCTGGCCGACGACGCGCTCGTCGCCTCGCACCGGCTGTCGGAGTGGTGCAGCCGCGCGCCCGACCTCGAGGAGGACATCGCCCTCGCCAACATCGCGCTGGACCTGCTCGGCCAGGCCCGGCTGCTGCTCGCCCGGGCTGCGGCGGCCGACCCCTCGCTCGTGCCGGCGCTGCCCGAGGGCTCGCCCGTCCCGCCCGAGGACGCGCTCGCGTTCTTCCGTGGCGACCAGCAGTTCCGCAACGTCCGGCTCGTCGAGCTCGACAACGGCGACTTCGCCGTGACGATCGTCAAGCTGCTGCTGTTCTCCTGCGCGCGGATCGCGGTGTTCGAGCGGCTCGCCGACAGCCGCGACCACGTGCTCGCCGCGGTCGCAGCCAAGGGCGTCAAGGAGCTGACGTACCACCGCGACTTCGCCGGCCGGTGGTTCCTCACCCTGGCGCAGGGGACCGAGGAGTCCCGCCGCCGGCTCGACGCCGCCCTGACCTCGGTCTGGCCGCTGTTCGCCGAGCTCTTCGACACCCACGACGCGGAGCGGGCCGCAGCCGAGCAGGGCGTCGGGGTGGACCCGTCCACGGTGGCGGACGAGGTCGGCGTCGTCCTGGCGCAGGTCTTCGCGATGAGCGGCGTCGAGCAGCCCGCCCCGGGGCGCCTCGCCGCGGTGGCCGGCCGCACCGGGCGCGACGGCATGCACACCGAGGCGCTGAGCCGGCTCCTCGCCGAGATGCAGTCCGTCGCTCGCGCGCACCCCATGGGGCAGTGGTGACCGCCGTGTCCACCCGCGTCGACGGGCTGCATGAGCCCCCGGCACGGCGAGGGGCCGCTGGGCTGCAGGAGCGGGCGTATGCCGTGGCGCGCACCGTCACCGACCCCGAGCTGCCGATGCTGACGCTCGAGGACCTGGGGGTCCTGCGCGGGGTCGAGGTCGACGCCGACGGCACGGTGGTCGTCTCGATCACCCCGACGTACTCCGGCTGCCCGGCGATGGCCACGATGCGCGACGACCTCGTGCGTGCGCTCGCCGAGGCGGGCCTCGAGGCGCGGGTGGCGGTGGCCCTGTCCCCGGCCTGGTCGAGCGACTGGATCAGCGAGCGGGGTCGCGCCGCCCTCGCCGAGGCGGGGATCTCCGCCCCGCACCCGGTCGGCCGTCGCGTCGGCAGCGGACCCGTGCCGCTCACCCTCGCGCCCACCCGGCGTGCCGTGACCTGCCCCCGGTGCGGGTCGGCCGACACCGCCCTCACCTCCGAGTTCGGGCCGACGTCGTGCAAGGCGCTCTACCGCTGCACGTCCTGCCTCGAGCCGTTCGAGCACGTCAAGGAGATCTGAGTGACCGCCACGGGTTCCCTCCTCGTCCCCGCCGGCCGCCGGCGCGGGCCGCGGTTCCACGAGCTCACCGTGCACTCGGTCGAGCGCCTCACGGACGACTCTGCGGCCGTCACGTTCGACGTTCCCGAGGAGCTCGCCGCCGAGTACGACTTCGCGCCGGGCCAGTCCCTCACCATCCGGCGCACCGTCGACGGGGTGGAGGAGCGGCGGCAGTACTCCATCTGCGCCGCCGCGGGGGAGCGCCCGCGCATCGGGGTCCGTGAGATCCCCGACGGGCTGTTCAGCCGCTGGCTGGTCCGCGAGGTCAGGGCCGGGGACGTGCTCGAGGTGCAGACGCCGTCGGGCTCGTTCCGCGCCGACCCGAGCGTCGGCGAGCGGCACCTGTGCATCGCCGCCGGGTCCGGCATCACGCCCATGCTGTCGATCGCCGCCAGCGTGCTCGCCCACCCCGACGCCGAGCTGACGCTGTTCTACGGCAACCGCACCACCGGCTCGGTGATGTTCGCCGAGGAGCTCGCCGACCTGAAGAACCGCTACGGCTCGAGGTTCCAGCTCGTCCACGTCCTGTCCCGTGAGCCGCGCGACGTCCCGCTCTTCTCCGGCCGCCTCGACGCCGACCGCATCCGCGCCCTCACCGGGGCGTTCGTGCCGATCGACTCGATCGACCACGTCTGGCTCTGCGGTCCGCACGCCATGATCGAGGGTGCACGCGAGGCGCTGGCCGACCTGGGGGTCGAGCCGAAGCGCGTTCACTTCGAGCTCTTCTACGTCGACGCGCCGCCGCCGGAGCTGCACCGGCCCGACGAGGAGCTCGCCGGGGAGACGAGCGAGGTCACCGTCGTCCTCGACGGGCTCACCAGCACCGCCCCGATCTCGCGCTCGACGAGCATCCTCGACGGTGCCCAGCGCACCCGCACCGACCTGCCGTTCGCCTGCAAGGGCGGCGTCTGCGGCACCTGCCGCGCCCTGGTCCGCGAGGGCGAGGTCGACATGCGCCGCAACTACGCCCTCGAGGACGGCGAGGTCGACGAAGGCTTCGTCCTGACCTGCCAGTCCTACCCCGTCAGCGAGCGCGTCACCGTCGACTTCGACGCGTGACCGACCCTGTCCCGCAAGGAGATTGACGTGCCCGAAGCGTTTCTCGTCGACGCCGTCCGCACCCCCATCGGCCGGTATGCCGGTGCGCTGGCGTCCGTGCGCCCCGACGACCTCGCTGCCCTCGTGGTCGGCGAGGTCGTCCGTCGGGCAGGCGTCGACCCGGCTCTGGTCGACGAGGTGGTCCTCGGTGCCGCGAACCAGGCAGGCGAGGACAACCGCAACGTCGCCCGGATGGCCTGGCTGCTCGCCGGTTTCCCCGACTCGGTGCCCGGCTTCACCGTCAACCGGCTGTGCGCCTCGGGCATGACGGCGATCACCACCGCCCGGCAGATGGTCGCGGCGGGCGACGCCGACGTCGTCGTCGCGGGCGGGGTCGAGTCGATGACGCGGGCGCCGTGGGTGCAGGAGAAGCCGGCGAAGGCGTTCGCCCGTCCGGGTGCGGCGTTCGACACCTCGATCGGCTGGCGCTTCACCAACCCGCGGTTCGACGCCGACACCACGCTGACCATGCCGCAGACCGCGGAGCGGGTCGCACAGCGGTGGGGGCTGAGCCGCGAGGAGCTCGACACCTTCGCGCTGCGCTCCCACCAGCGGGCGGTGGCGGCCATCGAGGCGGGGCGGTTCGAGGCCGAGACCGTCGCGGTCCCCGTCGGCGACGGCGAGGTCGCGGTCGACGAGGGCCCCCGCGCCGACACGAGCCTGGAGAAGCTGGCCCGGCTGCGGCCGCTGCACGGCCCGGACGGCCTCGTCACGGCCGGCAACTCCAGCGCCCTCAACGACGGCGCAGCGGCGGTGGTCGTCGCGTCGGAGGCGTTCGTGGAGAAGCACGGCCTCACCCCGCGGGCGCGCATCGTCGGCGGTGCCAGTGCCGGGGTCGCACCGGACGTCATGGGCATCGGGCCGGTGCCCGCCACGCGCAAGGCCCTCGACCGGGCCGGCTGGACGGTGGACGACCTCGACGCCGTCGAGCTCAACGAGGCCTTCGCCTCGCAGTCCCTCGCCTGCGTCCGCGACCTCAAGCTCGACGAGGAGGTCGTCAACGCCGACGGCGGCGCCATCGCCCTCGGCCACCCGCTCGGCTGCTCCGGCACCCGGATCGTCGTGACGCTGCTCGGCCGGCTCGAGCGCGCCGGCGCCCGGCGTGGCCTGGCGACGATGTGCGTCGGCGTCGGGCAGGGCACCGCGCTGCTGCTGGAGCGCCCGTGAGCGCCGCGGGCGCGGCCGGCGCGGCCGGGCGCCGGCTGCCGGCCCACGTCGGCGTCTACGGGGGTGGCCGCATGGGCGCCGGCATCGCGCACGCCTTCGTCTCCGCAGGCTCGCAGGTCGTCGTCGTCGAGAGCTCGGAAGCGGCGGCCCAGGCGGCGGGGGAGCGCATCGCCGGCAGCCTCGCGAAGGCGGCCGAGCGCGGGACCCTCGGGGTCGAGGCGGAGGCCGCGGGCGCGGCATACCGGACGACCACGGACCCGGCCGACCTCGCCGAGGTGACGCTGGTCGTGGAGGCGGTGCCCGAGGACGTCGAGCTCAAGCGGCAGGTGTTCGCGGCGGTGGAGCAGGCGGCGCCGGACGCGGCACTCGCCACGAACACGAGCTCGCTGTCGATCGACTCGATCGCCGACGGGCTGTCGCGTCCGGAGCGGCTCGTCGGGCTGCACTTCTTCAACCCCGTGCCCGTCAGCGACCTCGTCGAGGTCGTCGTCGGGAGGCGCACCGACCCGGCCCTCGTCGACGACGCCCGCGCGTGGGTCGAGGCCCTGGGCAAGACGGGGATCACCGTGCAGGACGCGCCCGGGTTCGCCAGCAGCCGGCTCGGGGTCGCGATCGCGCTCGAGGCCATGCGGATGGTGCAGGAGGGCGTGGCGAGTGCCGAGGACATCGACACCGCCATGACGCTCGGCTACCGCCACCCCGTGGGGCCGCTGCGGACCACCGACATCGTCGGGCTCGACGTGCGGCTGGCCATCGCCGAGCACCTGGCCCGCGAGCTCGGCCCGCGGTTCGAGCCGCCGCAGCTGCTGCGGGACAAGGTCGCTGCCGGCGAGCTGGGTCGCAAGGCGGGGCGCGGCTTCTACGACTGGTGACGGGCCGTGGCGGTCGCCAAGCCGTCGAACGCGATCGTCGTGATGGCCTCGGAGAGCTGCCGCGCGTCGGCGGGGCCGCCGGGACGGTGCCACTCGACGAGCGAGTTGACCATCCCGAAGAGCAGCCGGCTCACGAGCTGGGGCGACACGTCCGAGCGGAGTGAACCTTCGTCGACGGCCTCCTGCACGAGGGCCGCGAGGCGGGCGTCGATGGCGCGGCGGCGGCGCAGGGCCTCCACCTCGACCTCGCTGTTGCCGCGGACGCGCAGCAGCAGGGTGACCGCGGGCTGGTGCTCGACGAGCACCTCGACCGACAGCTGGACGGCGCGGCGAAGTCGCTGGTACGCAGTGGATCCCGGCTCGTGGCGCTCGGCCTCGTCGATGACCGCGGTGAGGCCGTCGAGCGCCTCGTCGAGCGCCTGGGAGAGCAGGTGCTCCTTGCCGGGGACGTGGTGGTAGATCGCGGACTTGCTGAACCCGAGGGCGCGAGCCAGGTCACCCATGCTGGTGCCGTCGTAGCCCTGCTCGTTGAACAGGTCGACCGCCCGGCGCAGCACCGTCTGCTGGTCGCGCCCGGGACGCCCCCGCCGCGGTGCGGTCGTCCCGCCGTCGGTCGTGCTCACGCGGCCACTGTCCCACAACGGCCTCGTGCCTCAGGGGTCGTCGCGACGGGAAAGGGACCTCGGCACACGTGCGGGAGGTCACGTCTCATTTCGGACAGGTCGCGGAAGAGGAGTCGGGGCGTGCGCTGTTGTCCCCTCCATGCGAGCAATCACGTATGCGCAGTACGGCGGTCCCGACGTCCTCGAGGTCACCGAGCGGCCCGACCCCCGGGTGGGCCCGGGCGAGGTCCTGGTCCGGGTGCGGTCGGCGTCGGTCAACCCGGTGGACTGGAAGGTGATGGCGGGCTACCTCGACCCGCTGATGCAGGTGGACTTCCCCGCCATCCCGGGGTGGGACGTCGCGGGTGTCGTCGAGGCGGTCGGCCTGGACACCCCGGAGTTCGCGGTCGGCGACGAGGTCATCGCCTACGCGCGCAAGGACTGGGTGCAGCAGGGCACGTTCGCCGAGGTGGTGTCGGTGCCGGCTCGCACGGCCGCCCGCAAGCCCGCCTCCCTCGACTGGGACCAGGCCGCGGGCCTCCCGCTGGCCGGCCTCACGGCATACCAGCTGCTCACGCGGCTGGGCCTGCGCGAGGGTGAGACGGTCCTCGTGCACGCGGCCGCCGGCGGCGTCGGGGTGCTGGCCGTGCAGGTCGCCCGCGCGCTCGGCGCCCGCGTCATCGGGACGGCGTCGGAGTCCAACCACGAGTTCCTGCGGGGGCTCGGCGTGGAGCCGGTCACCTACGGCGACGGGCTCGTCGAGCGGGTGCGGAAGCTGGCGCCGCAGGGCGTCGACGTCGTCGCGGACTTCGTGGGCGAGGTGCTCGACAGCACTCTCGCGGTGCTCGCCGAGGGTGGCCGGCACGGCTCCGTGGCGGACGGCTCGGTCGCGGAGAAGGGCGGCCTGTACGCCTGGGTGCGTCCGAACGCGGCCGACCTGCAGGTGCTCTCCGACCTCGCCGACGAGGGCAAGCTGAGCGTGCCGGTGGCGGCGTCCTTCCCCCTGGAGGAGACGGCCAAGGCCTTCGAGCTGAGCCAGGGCGGTCACGTCCGCGGCAAGATCGCGATCCGCGTCAGCGAGTGACCCGAGGGTCCGGAACCGTTGCGCACCAACGGGATCCGGGTGAGGAACGACACGAGAGCGCCCCGGGACCCCTCCCGGGGCGCTCTCGTGTCACGGCCGGCCGGTCGCCTCGGTGACCGCCTGCCAGAGCCGTTCACGAGCGGCTTCGGACTCCACGCGCACGGGCGCGTAGTGCGTGGCCCGGGCCCGGCGGTCGTGCCAGAACCGGCCCGTCCCGATGGGCTCCTCCGTCGCGACCAGCCAGACGACGGTGTCGGCGCCACCGCGGGCGTCGCGCAGGATCGGGCCGGCCACCTTGGCGAAACCGGGTAGCGAGTCGGTGACCCCGGGGGTGTCCGCCCAGCCGGGGTGCATCGAGTGCACGGCCGTTCCCTGCCCGTCGAGCTCGCGGGCCCAGCGCTCGGCCAGGACCACCTGCATCCGCTTCGTGCGCGCGTATGCCGTGGTCCCCGAGTACGTGCCGCGGGTGTACTCGTAGTCGTCCTCCGGCAGCGGCTGGGCGTACATGCCGCCCGAGGAGACGACGACGACGCGGCCGCCCGCGAGCAGGTCGCCGAGGGCGAAGGTCAGGGCGTGCGGGCCGAGGACGTGGGTCGCGTACGTCAGCTCGTGCCCCTGCGGGCTCACCCGGCGCTCCGGCGGGAGGACGCCGGCGTTGTGGACCAGGGCGTGCAGCGAGGGCAGCTCCTCGCGCAGCCGCGCGGCATACGCCTCCACCGCGTCGAGGTCGCTGAGGTCGCACACGTCGAGGTCGGCCTGGGCGGACGGCACCTCGGCGACGAGCCGGCGCTGCGCGGCCTCCAGGCGCTCGGCGTCGCGGCCGACCAGGCGCACGTGGGCGCCCAGGCCGGCCAGGCCCGCGGCGGTGGCGAGGCCGAGGCCGCCGCTGGCGCCGGTCACGACCACGGAGCGGCCGGCGAGGACACCCGGCCTGGGGTCGGCCGGCCACCAGGCACGGCGTAGCGCCGGGCCCACCTTGCTGTAGCCGAGCACCACCGACTTGTCGAGGAGCCAGTCCAGCCCGTCCGTCACCGCTGCCATGGGACCAACCCTAGGCAGGCCCTCGGGGAGGCGCTCCGGACGGGGCTCCCTCGGCGACCCTTGACGCCGGAACAGACCAAGTGATTTAGTCACTTTATGACCCAAGCGCGAGTCTCCCTCTCCGAACGCCTGGCCGACGACATCGTCGCCCTCATCCGCGCGGAGCGGCTCGCGCCCGGTGACGCGCTGGAGTCCTCGCGGGACCTCGCCCGCCGCTTCGACGTGACGACGCCGACCCTGCGCGAGGCGCTGCGCCGTCTCGAGGCCACCGGGGTCGTCGAGCTCCGTCACGGGTCGGGGACCTACATCGGGCCCGGGCTGGAGCGCTCGCTGCTCGCCAACCCGCACCGCCCGTCGATCACCCGGCAGTCCGTGCTGGAGCTGGCCGAGGCCCGCCTGGTGATCGAGCCCGGCATCGCGGCGCTGGCCGCGACGGCGCGCGACCCAGAGTCGCTGGCCCGGCTCGAGCAGGCCGCCGGCAACGCGCTGGAGCCGCCCGCCCGCGGCGTCCGGCCGGCGCTGCACTTCCACACCGAGCTCGCGAGGGCCAGCGGCAACCCGCTCCTGCACCAGACGGTCGAGGCGCTCCTGCACCTGCGGGCCGAGGAGCAGGTCGAGATCCGGTTCCGGTACGACGACCGCGAGCGCGACCACGCCGAGCACCTCGACATCCTCGCCGCGGTGCGCGAGGGCGACGCGGCGGCCGCCGAGCGGCTGACCCGCGAGCACCTCACGACCATCCGTGACTCGGTCGCGGCCGCCGACCTGCCCGAGGCGGAGGACGCGTGAGCACCCGGCGACCCCACCACCTGGCCGACATGACCACCACCGAGGCGGCGCAGGCGGTGGCAGCCGGGACGGTCGTGCTGCTGCCCGCGGGGGCCTTCGAGCAGCACGGCCCGGGCATGGCGCTCTCGACCGACCTCGTGCGCGCCGAGGCCGTGTGCGCCGCGGTCGCCGCGGAGCTGAGTGGCCGCGCCGTGGTGGGACCGGTGGTCCCGGTCGGCATCTCCCCGCACCACCTCGCCTTCGCCGGCACGGTGAGCCTGCGCACGAGCACCTTCGTGGCGGTCGTGCGCGACTACGTCACGAGCTTGCACCGCCACGGCTGGCGCAGGGTCCTCGTCGTGACCGGACACGGCGGCAACAACGCCGCCCTCACCACCCTCGCGCAGGACATGCTCGTCGACCTGCCCGACCTCGAGCTGGCCTGGACACCCCTCACCTCACTGGCCGCCGAGGAGGTCGCGGCGCTCGACCCGCCGGAGGTCCACGGGCACTCCGGCGAGGCCGAGACGGCGCAGATGCTCCACGTCGCCCCCCACCTCGTCCACCCCGACCTCCTGGAGCCGGGGACGACCTCCCTGGACCAGCTCGACCGCCTCGGCCGGGTCGCCCGCACCCACGGCAAGCCCGCGCTGACGCTGCCCTACGACCGCCTGAGTGCCATCGGCGTGCTCGGCGACCCCCGGCGGGCCACCGCCGACGACGGGGCCGCCGTCGTCAAGGCCATCACCAGCCGGATCACCTCCTTCGTCGAGGACTGGCTGGCCGCCTGACCCCACCCCCACCCACTCCCGGTGCGACCGCGCCCCGGGGCCATGCCGCCGTGCCCTCGCACGCGGCCGAGAGGAGTCCACATGTCAACGACGACATCGGCGAGACACCGGACCACCGCGGTGCGTACCGCTGTGCGCGCCGCCCTGGTCGCCGCAGGCGTCACCGCAGCCTTGGCCGTCCCGGCAGGGGCCGGGGCGGCCGCGACGGGGGCGGGCGACGCCCCCACCCGGTCGGCCGGCTGTGGGACGGCCGCCCCGCAGCAGCCGGGGGACAGCGTCCTGCGCACCCTGGCCAGCGGTGGGCGCGAACGTACCTACCAGCTGCACCTGCCCGACGGCTACCGCCCCGACCGCGCCTGGCCGGTCGTGCTCGTGTTCCACGGCCGCGGCAACACCGGCGTCGGCACCGAGGCGTTCTCCGGGCTGGACAACCTGCCCGCGGTCGTCGCCTACGGCAACGGCGTGGTGGGCACGGGCAGCGGTGAGCGACAGGCGTGGGAGGGGGCGCCGTACGCCGCGGAGGGCGTCGACGACGTCAGGTACACCGCAGACCTGCTCGACACCCTCGAGTCGGACCTGTGCGTCGACACGCGGCGGGTCTACGCCACCGGCAAGTCCAACGGCGCGGGGTTCACGGGCATCCTCGCCTGCGAGCTCTCCGACCGGATCGCCGCCATCGCGCCGGTCTCCGGCGCCTTCTACGGCACCGGGCACCCCACGTGCACACCCACCAGGCCCGTGCCGGTCATCGACTTCCACGGCACCGGCGACGTGACCATCCCGTATGCCGGGGACGCCGACCGGGGGCTCCCCGCCATCCCCGACTGGGTCGCCGCCTGGGCGGCGCGCAACGGCTGCCAGGCAGGCCCGCTCGTCGAGGACACCGCGCCCGACGTGACGACGAGCCGCTGGGTCGGCTGCCGTGCCGGTGCCGAGGTGACCCACGTGGCGGTGCTCGGCGGGGGCCACACGTGGCCCGGCCAGGACAGCTACTCCGGTGGCGGCTACGCCACCCACTCCATCGAGGCGCACGAGGTCATGTGGGAGTTCCTGCGTGACGAGCGACTGCCGCAGCACTGACCGGAGGACGACATGACCACCACCTCACAGACACCCGTGCCGAGCCCCGCCCAGGGCCCGGAGACCGACGAGCGACCGGCGGACCGGCTGCCCCGCGTGCTGCGCGCGCTCGCCGTCGTCGAGCGCCTGGGCAACGCGCTGCCGCACCCGTTCTGGCTCTTCTGGATCCTTGCGGGCGTCCTCGCCGTCGTCAGCGCCGTCCTGTCGGCGGCCGGCGTCACCGTCGTCTCGCCCAAGGACGGCAAGAGCGTCACGGTGCAGAACCTGCTCAGCGGCGACGGGCTCGCGATGGCCGTCTCCACGGCCGTGGACAACTTCGCGTCCTTCGGGCCCATGGCGACGATCGTCGTCGTCATCATGGGCGTCGCCGTGGCCGAGCGCTCGGGGTTCCTCGCGGCCCTGATGCGCGTCTCGGTGTCGCGCGTCCCGGTCTCGTGGGTCGTCTTCGCGGTGGCCTTCGCGGGCACCGTCTCGCACGTGGCCAGCGCCGCGGCATACATCATCCTCGTGCCGCTCGGCGGCCTGGCGTTCCGCGCCGTGGGGAGGTCCCCGATCCTCGGCGTCGTGGTGGCGTACACCTCCATCGCGTCCGGCTACGACGCCAGCCCGGTGCCGACCCCCAACGACGCGATCTTCGCGGGCATCACCACCGCGGCCGCCAAGATCGTGGACCCCGACGCGTACGTGTCCCCGGTGAGCAACTGGTACTTCAACATCGCGTCCTCCCTGCTGCTGGCCACGGTCATCACGCTGGTGACCAAGTGGGTCCTGGCCAAGCGGCCCGACCTCGACGCGGACCCCGACGCTGAGCTCGACGACGTCGAGGACCTCAGGCTGTCGCGCCGCGACCAGTCCGCGCTGTGGCTCGCGCTGACCGCGGGAGCCGTGGTGCTGCTCGCGTTCGTCGCCGTGCTGCTGCCCGGGTCCTCGCCCCTGCGCGGCGAGGACGGCAGCATCACCGACTCGCCGTTCCTCGAGGGCATCGCGGCCGTTGTGGCCCTGCTGTTCGCGGTCGTCGGCATCACCTACGGCTGGCGGTCGGGGTCGATCGGCAAGCCGGGCGACGTCCCGCGGCTGATGGCCGACGGGGTGCGGCAGATGGCACCGGTCCTGGTGCTGTTCTTCGCCATCGCCCAGTTCCTCGCGTACTTCGACTGGACCCACATCGGCGACGTCGTGGCGGTCGAGTCGGCGCAGGCGCTGCGGACCAGCGGCGTGCCGATCGCGCTGGTGTTCCTGCTGATCCTCGCGCTCATGTCGGTCGTGAACGTCCTCGTCACGAGCGGGTCGGCGATGTGGTCGATCGCGGCCCCCGTGGTGGTGCCGATGCTCCTGCTGCTCGACGTGCCGGCGGAGACGACCCAGGCGATCTTCCGGATCGCCGACTCGGGGTCGACCGCCATCACGCCGATGAGCCCGTACTTCGTGATGGCGCTCGGCTTCCTGCAGCGCTACCGCAAGACGGCGGGCATCGGGACGCTCGCGTCGTACACGCTGCCGCTCGCGGTGGCGATGACGGTCACGTGGACCCTGCTGTTCTACGCGTGGTGGGCCCTCGGCGTCCCGCTGGGTCCCGGTGCCCCGGTGCGCTGACCGCACACCCTCGAGCGGGGAACGACGAAGGGCCCACACTCTCGTGTGGGCCCTTCGCTCTGGGCGACCCCGACGGGACTCGAACCCGCGACCTCCGCCGTGACAGGGCGGCGCGCTAACCAACTGCGCTACGGGGCCTCGGATGGCTCTGAGGCCTTGCAAAACAGTATCCCCAACGGGATTCGAACCCGTGCTACCGCCGTGAAAGGGCGGGGTCCTAGGCCGCTAGACGATGGGGACCGGCACTTCGCCGAACCCTCGCCCAGCGACTGCGCTCGGATCCGTCGAGGACTCGGAAAGCATAGGGGTACCCCGCCCCGATCTCCAAAACGGGGTCGCGCCTCGGTCCCGGGAGGCCCTCAGGCCCGCGCCTCGCGCAGGGCCGCGCGCACCAGGTCCACTGCGGCCGACTCACTCAGCCCGGCGCGGACGGCCCGCTGGGCGTACTCCGCAGCGCTGCGACCGAGGGCGACGTCCGTGGACTGCGACCCCGGCGCGACCATCGTCCCCGCGCGACGCCGGGTGGTGACCAGTCCCTCGGCCTCGAGCTCCTTGTAGGCGCGCGCCACCGTGTTGACCGCCAGGCCGAGGTCGGCGGCCAGGGCGCGGACGGTCGGCAGCCGGTCGCCCTCGGCGAGCGACCCGGTGGCGATGTGCCCGGCGATCTGGGTGCGCACCTGCTCGTACGGCGGGGTCGGCGCCGAGAGGTCGACGCTCACGGCCAGCTCGCTCACGCCGCGCCCCCGGAGGCGCCACGCGTGGCCTCGGCCACCGGGTGCGCCGGGCGTGCCGGTCGGGGCAGGCCCGGGCCGACCCAGAAGAGTGCGACACCGGCCGCGAGGGCCAGGAGGACACCGAGGCCGGCTCCCGCGAAGCCCAGCCACTGCACCCAGTCCCCGGGGGACCGTGGCGCGTCCTCGCTGGCCATCCGCAGGTTCTGGGTGACCCGGTTGACCGCCGGCCCGAGCGTGAGCCACAGGCCGGCAGCGGTGAGCAGTGCGCCCGTGGCGGCCGGGCGCAGCACCCGTACCTGCGACTCCTGCCGCACCGCGCGGTCCAGCTCGGGCGAGCCCCCCGGCAGCGCGGGCCGTGCCTCGACCCGGCGCACCGCCCACCAGGCGGCGGCTCCGAGGACGACCAGGGCGATGCCGACGGGCACGGCATACGTGGCACCGGGGTAGGGGCTCGCGGTGCTGCTGGCGTCGCCTGCGGACCTGGTGACGGACCGGCCGTCCGGGCCCGCGGTCAGGGTGCCCACCACGAGGGCGGCGGCGCTCGCGGCCAGCCCGAGCCCCAGCAGCCGCTGCAGGAGCGACGGCGCGAGCCGCCGGGCGTCCAGCGACGCCGTGCGGACGGTGCCGGCAGGGTGGGGCCAGGTGAGCTCCGCGACCGCGCCGGCGAGCGTGGCCACGGCCCCGCCGAGGGCCGGGAGGGTGGCGACCCGCACGTCGGACGCGGGGTTCTCCCCGACGGCCACCCAGGCCCCCATCGCGGCCACGCCGGCGACGAGGGTGGCGCCCGACGCCAGCAGCGACCGCGCTCGCACCGAACGGTCGAGCCCGCGGGTGCGGGTCAGGGAGACGAGCCGCTCCACCGTCGACCCCACCACCAGCACCAGCAGCGGCACCAGCACGAACCCCATCAGCACGACGGCCATGACCCCTCCGGACCCCTCGACACACATTGTCTCAATGACTTAGAACATTGAGACATAGTGTGTCGCGGCTCGTCAAGTGCCCGACGTCCACTCCAGCAGCCGTTCGACCGGCCACGTCGTGACGATCCGGTCTTCGGGTATGCCGAGTCGCTCGGCGCGCTCGCAGCCGTACGCCTTCATCTCCAGCTGCCCGGGCGCGTGGGCGTCGGAGTCGATCGCGAACAGGCAGCCGACCTCCATCGCCAGCTCGACGAGCTCGTCGGGCGGGTCGCAGCGCTCGGGACGGCTGTTGATCTCCACGGCGGTGCCGTGCTCGGCGCAGGCCTCGAAGACCGAGCGCGCGTCGAACTCCGACTGCGGCCGCTTCCCCCGGGTCCCCTCGACGAGCCGCCCGGTGCAGTGGCCGAGGACGTTGACGCGCGGGTTCGAGACGGCCGCCACCATGCGCCGGGTCATGGGCGCTGCGTTCATCCGCAGCTTGGAGTGGACGCTCGAGGTGACGACGTCGAGCTGCCCCAGCATCCGGTCGGTCTGGTCGAGCGAGCCGTCGTCGAGGATGTCGACCTCGATCCCCTTGAGCAGCCGGAAGCTGTCGCCGAGCGAGGCGTTGACCGCGTCGACGATCGCCAGCTGCTTGGTCAGCCGCTCGGCCGTCAGCCCGTTCGCGACGCGCAGCTGCGGGGAGTGGTCGGTGAGCGCCAGCCACTCGTGGCCGAGCTCGACGGCGGTCAGGACCATCTCCTCGATCGGGCTGCCGCCGTCGGACCAGCTCGAGTGCGAGTGGCAGTCGCCGGTGATGCGAGCGAGCAGGTACTCACCGCCCGTGACGAGCGGTTTCGCCTTGTCCTGCAACGTTGTCAGGTATGCCGGGAGCTCGCCGTCCAGCGCCTCCGCCACGACCCCTGCGGTGGACTTCCCGATGCCGGGCAGGTCCTGGAGCGTGCCCGCCTCGTGTCGCGCCCGGAGCTCGTCCTCCGGCGTCTCGCGGACGGTGACCACGGCCTTGCGGAAGGCCTCGACCCGGTAGGACCCGGCCCGTTCGCGCTCGAGCAGGAAGGCGATCCGCCGCAGCGCCTCGTCAGGCGCGACGGGGGCGGTGAGCGGGGCGACGGCGGCGACCACGCGGCGTACCCTCCCGGCTCACCAGGAGGTGTGCAGCGGTCGGCCCTCGGCGAACCCGGCGGTGCTCTGCAGCCCCACCACGGCCCGCTCGGCGAACTCCTCGATGGTCCGCGCACCGGCATACGTGAAGCTCGAGCGCACCCCGGCCACGATCTGGTCGATGACGTCCTCGACGCTCGGCCGCTCGGGGTCGATGAACATGCGCGCCGAGGAGATCCCCTCCTCGAAGAGCGCCTTGCGCGCCCGCTCGTATGCCGTGTCCGTCGCGGTGCGGTTGCGGACCGCGCGGCTGCTCGCCATGCCGAAGGACTCCTTGAAGCGGCGGCCGCGCTCGTCGGTGAACAGGTCGCCGGGGGACTCGAGCGTCCCGGCGAACCACGAGCCGACCATGACGTTCGAGGCGCCGGCGGCCAGGGCCAGGGCGACGTCGCGCGGGTGGCGCACGCCGCCGTCGGCCCAGACGTGCTTGCCGTGGCGACGGGCCTCGGTGGCGCACTCGAGCACGGCGGAGAACTGGGGGCGACCGACCGCGGTCATCATCCGGGTGGTGCACATGGCGCCGGGCCCCACGCCGACCTTGACGATGTCGGCACCGGCCTCGATGAGGTCGCGCGCGCCGGCTGCGGACACGACGTTGCCGGCCGCGACGGGGACCTGCGGGTCGAGGGCCCGCACCGCCCGCAGCGCGTCGAGCATCTTCTCCTGGTGGCCGTGCGCGGTGTCCATGACGAGCAGGTCGACACCGGCCTCGAGGAGGGCGGCGGCCTTGCCCGCGACGTCGCCGTTGATGCCGACGGCGGCGGCGATCCGCAGGCGGCCCTGCGCGTCGGTGGCCGGGGTGTAGAGCCGCGCCCGGAGGGCGCCCGCACGGGTGATGATGCCCACCAGCTCGCCCGCGTCGTCGACGACGGGGGCGACGTGGTGGTGGGTTGTCGCGAGGGTGTTGAAGGCCTCTTCCGGGTCGGTGCCGTCGCTCACGAGGACCGGCTCGCGGGTCATGACCTCCTGCACCTGCGTGAACCGGTCGACGCCCGTGAGGTCGGCCTCGGTCACGATCCCGATGGGGCGGCGGCCCGACTCGTCGACGACCACCGCGGCGCCGTGGGCGCGCTTGGGCAGCAGGACGAGGGCCGCGCCGGCCGTCTCGGTGGCGCTCAGGGTGATGGGGGTGTCGTGGACGAGGTGCCGCTGCTTGACCCAGCCGGTGACCTCGCTGACCACGTCGACCGGGATGTCCTGCGGGATGACGGCGAGGGCGCCGCGGCGGGCGACCGTCTCGGCCATCCGGCGGCCTGCGATGGCGGTCATGTTCGCGACGACGAGCGGGATGGTCGTGCCGCTGCCGTCGGAGCTCGTCAGGTCGACGTCGAGGCGGCTCGTGACGTCGGAGCGGCTCGGGACCATGAACACGTCGTCGTAGGTCAGGTCGAGCTGGGGCTGGAGGCCGTTGAGGAACTGCACGGGCCCGAGTCTAGGTCGGGGACCGACGCCGGCGGCCGGGGCGCCGAGGGGTGGCCGGGGGGCCGAGGGGTGGCCGGCGACTGCGTCACTGATCCGGATGCGGGTCAGTGACGCAGCGCGAGCGTCAGGTCCACCCGGTCGGGTCGCGGGAGCGGGCCGAGGGTCCGGCGCGTCAGTACGAGCCGGACCTCAGTGCGAGCCGAACTGGTTGCGCACGATCGCGTCCCACACGCGGTCGCCGCCCACGGTCCGTGCCGTGATGGCGGCGCGCGCGGCGGCGGTCACGACGTAGCGGCTGCGCGGAGAGCGCGACTCCACCGCCTTGAGCACGACCCTGGCGACGGCCTCGGGACCGCTGGCCAGCAGCGGGTTGGAGTAGCCGCCCGTGGTGATGCTCGCGCTGGTGGCGAGCAGGTCGGCATACGGCGACCCGTCGGTGCCGGCGTGCGCCTCGGAGGTCAGTGCGGTCTCCTCGAAGCCGGTGCGGATCAGGCCCGGCTCGACCAGGCTGACCGAGATGCCGAACGGGCGGACCTCGTTGCGCAGGGCGTCGCTGATCGCCTCCACGGCGTACTTGGTGGCGTGGTAGTACCCACCGACCGGCCACGTGAGCCGGCCGCCCATGGACCCGATGTTGACGATGTGCCCCGAGCGGGCCGCGCGCATCGCCGGCAGCACGAGCTGGGTGAGCCGGGCGAGTCCGAAGACGTTGGTCTCGAACATCTGCCGCACCTTGTCGAGGTCGGTCTCCTCGATCGTGCCGTACTCGCCGTAGCCGGCGTTGTTGACCAGCGCGCCGACCCGGCCGTGCTCGTCCTCGACCGCCTTGACGGCCGAGGACATCGACTCCTCGGAGGTCACGTCGAGCGCCAGCACGCGGGCGCCCGCGGCCTCGAGGTCGGCGAGCGCCTCGGTGCGCCGGGCGGTCGCGTAGACGGTGTGGCCGGCCTTGAGCAGCAGCTCGGCCGTGGCCGCGCCGATCCCCGACGAGCAGCCGGTGACGAGGACGGGGGCGAGCGAGGTGGAGGTCATGGGCGGTCCTTCCCGCGTCGGGCGAGGAACCGTTCCACGCGGGCGTAGGCCACCCACCCGACCGCCAGGGCGGCGACGAACGCGACCCAGCTCGACAGGTCGGGCCACAACGCCGTCACGAGCTCGCGGACGAGCACCATCGCGCAGATCGCGACGACGAGCGGCAGGTACGCCGCGGCGCCCGTGCGCCGGGGCCGCTGGGACGTGGGGGCCATGGCTCCAGTCTGCCGGACCGCGGTCGGCGTCAGTGCTGCGGCAGCGTGTACCGGGTGATCCCCTCGTCGGTCCGCACGACCAGCCCGTCGCCGTCGAGCAGCAGCAGGTCGAGCCGCCCGGTCGCGGCGACCCGGCCCACCTGTCGGCCGCTGCGGGTGTCGACGACCGTGAGGACGGTCGTCGGGGAGCCCCAGCGCAGCGGGTTCGCGGGAGTGCTGCGGCGCTCGCGGGCGACGGTGAGGTGGGCGGCGCCACCCACCTCCACGCTCGCCGGGACGTCGTCGGGGCACCGTGCGAGGACCCGCGTCGACACCGGGTCGGCGCCGTCGTACGCCGTCAGCACGCACTGGCCGCCCTGGACCGCCGTCACGACCACCGGCCCGTCGGGCTCCGCGCTGAAGCGCTGCCCCGGGACCAGCGACTCCCGCCCGTCGACCGGGTCGAGGAGGACGACACCGCCGCCCTGGTTCGCGCTGGCGTACGCGTGCGGCAGCCCCTGGTCGGCCGGGGCCGCGACGCGACCGCTGCCGGTGGTGCCGTTGGTCTGCCACGCCTCGTGGCCGCGGGCGTCGATCCCGACGAGGTCGCACGGCGCCGATGCCTCGTCCGGGCAGGTCGCGACGAGGGTGGTGCCGCGCCGGGCTGCCAGCGGCACCGGCGCCTGCCCGGCCGGAGGGCGCCAGGTCCAGCGGCCCGTGCCGTCGAGCCCCACCGAGTCCACCCGGTGGGCGCCGGCGACGACGAGGCGCCCGTCCCCGGCATACGGCCGCCCACCGGCCGCCGAGCCCAGCGAGACCGACTTCCCGGTCCGCAGGTCCAGTGCCGTGTGGTCGCCGCTGAGCAGGACGGTGCCCACGACCCGTCCGTCCAGCGGCTTCGCCTGCCAGTCCCCGGCGACGCCGTGCGTGCGGGGCGTGGTGGCGTATGCCGTGAGCGCCAGCGCGGCCACGACCCCCAGGGCTGCACCGGCACCGAGGAGGCGCCTGCGACGGGTGCCGCGCGACGGTCCCCGGGCGCTCACGAGTCCCGGTCGGGCCGGGCGGCATTGCGGCGCGGGCGGATCCGCACGGCTGGCAGGGCGGGCGCGGGCAGGTGCTGGACGGCACCGGCATACCCCTGCACCTCGCCGAACCGGTCGGACCCGGCCATCCACTCCTCACGCGCCCGCTCGATGTCCTCGTGGCTGCGGCCCACGAAGTTCCACCACATGACGATGTCCTCCTCGAACGGGGGCCCGCCGAGCAGGACGGCCCGCGCCGGTGCGGCGGACGTGTTGGCGAGGGTGAGCGAGCTGCGTCCGGGCGGCAGGTGGCCGAGCCCGGCCCGGGGCAGCAGGGTGCCGGCGAGCTCGACCCCCTCGGTGTCGGCGAGGACGCCGTGCTCGAAGGACGGGTCGACGGCGAGCTCGAGCCGGGCACCCGGCCGAAGCACGACCTCCGCCCCCAGCAGCGGGGTGGCCGTCCGCACCGGCGAGACCTGCCCCGCCAGCGAGCCCAGGAAGACCGACACGGTCGCGCCGTCGAGCTCGACTGGCGTCGGCGCGTGGTGCTGGAAGTCGCGGGGGGCGTCGCGGTCCGAGTCGGGCAGCGCCACCCAGAGCTGGACGCCGTGCAGCGTCGTCGTGCCCGGGGTCGACACCTCGGAGTGGGCGATCCCGTGGCCACCGGTCATGAGGTTGAGCTCGCCGGGCCGGACCAGGGCGTGGGTGCCCAGGCTGTCGCGGTGCTCGACCTCGCCGGTGAACAGCCAGCTCACGGTCTGCAGCCCGGTGTGCGGGTGGGGCGGCACGTCCATGCCGCCCGTCCGCGAGACGTCGTCGGGGCCGTAGTGGTCGGCGAAGCACCAGGCGCCGATCATCGAACGCTGCCGCTGCGGCAGGGTCCTGCGCACCGTCATGGCCCGCGGTCCGCCGAGCGGGACGTCGCGGGGCTCGAGCACCTCGACGCGGTGGTCGTCCGCCTCGGCCCCGTCGGCGCCGTGGCAGACCGTCTCGTGCGGGTCGGTCTCGACGTTGCTCACCCGCACAGTCTGGCAGGCCGGCCCATGTGCGCTTTCTGTGAGTTTGTCGCTGATGTGCCCACGGGGTCCTCTGCTGGCCTAGCATTCCGCTCACCCCCACGAAGGCTGGACCACGATGCCACGGCGCTACCTGCAGCTGTACCCCGAGCTGTTCGCGGACCTCGACGAGGCGACCATTAGCCGCGTCCTGCAGACCGTCGGCAGCCGCGGCGACGGCAGCCTGTTCCCGCGCGAGGTCGTCGCGGACGTCGTCAACCGGACCACCGGCGGCATCTCCTTCCAGGAGCACCGGGAGCGGTGGCTGCGCACGCAGGAGCAGCCGACCACCTAGGCGCCCGCCCTCCCCGTCGCGCCCCGGTCCCTCACTGGCCCTGGACCCGGCGCCGCAGCCCCTCCTTGGGGATGCGGATGGGCCCGCTGTCGGTGGGCACCACCGCCTCGTCGGTCTGCAGCTCGAGCTCACGCGCGAGCCGGCGGGCGTCCAGCAGCAGTGCGCCGTATGCCGGCCAGGCCTTCGGGTCGTCCAGCCGCGTCTCGCGCACCTGGTCGCCCAGGCGGTCGAGGATGGTGACCGCCTCGCCCAGCTCTCGGCGCACCTCGTGGCGCTCCTCGTCGTCGTCGATGCCGAAGTGGTTGACCGCCGCGCCGACGTGGTCGAGCGCCTCGGCATACGCCTCGAGGAACTGCTGGCTGGGGGCGGGGAGGGCCTCACCCTCGTCCGCGGCGTCGACGAGGGTGCGGGCGATGCCCGAGACCTGCCACTGCGTGCGCCGGACGGCCTCGACCGCCGCGGCGTACCCGGACCAGTCGACGCTGAGGCCCCGGAGGTTGTCGCGCGGGTTGAAGCGGGTGCTCTCGCGGCCGGTCTCGATCTCGGCGTGCACCTGCGGTGCGAGCTGGATGATCTCGGTGCTGGTGTCGTACCAGCCACGGGCCTCCTCGGCGTCCCACCCCTCGCGCAGGCCGCCCGCGATCGAGGCCAGCAGCTCGCTGACCCGGGTCGTCAGGCTCATGATCTGCTCGCGCGGCTCCCGCAGGTGCAGGGGCGGGAGCACGATCGCGTTCGTCAGGACGCCGATGACGCCGCCGGCGATCGTCTCGACCACCGTGAGGTAGGTGAAGTCGACGTTGGTGCCACCGACGGTCAGCAGGGACAGCAGGACCATGGTGGGCACCTGGATGCCGTGGTCGCCGAGGCGCCGCCACCGCGCGATGAGCAGCGCGAGGTAGATGACCGGCAGCATCGACCACCAGTGCACCCCGAGGGTCGACCCGACCAGCCAGGCCGTCAGCATGCCGACCACGACCGCCGCGACGCGCTGGGCGCTCGCGCCGATCGAGCGCACCATCGTCCGGTCGACGACGAGCAGGGCCGCCATCGGCGCGTAGAACGCCTGGTGGCTGCCGAGGACGCGGTCGGCGAACTGCCAGGCGACGACGGTGGCAAGGGCCGCCTTGCCCATGAGGAGCGCGGCGTCCCGTTGCGGGCCGGCGGTGCGCGCCGCGGTCGACGCGGCGTCCCACCACCCCCGCACGACGTCGACCAGCAGGCGCCTCGCCCTCGCGAACGCGCCTTCCCGTTCCCCCTTCGTGCCCCCCGGCTCAAAGGTGTCCATCAGGGCGACGATAGGACCGGCGCCCGACGCTCGCCAGCGTGGCCCGGCGGCCAGGGGAAACTGTGGGGAGTCTGGTCCCGGTTGGGGCGTTTGCGCAGGTAGGGTGGCATGGACGAGTTCCCCACCGCGAAGATCGGACGCCTGGACATGATCACGGAGGACCCGGTCTCGCCCCCCGACCCCCTCTCCCGCTCCACCCCCGTCAACCCCTCTCCGCTCGATCCGGGGGGTGCTGCCGACGGCGTCGGGTCGGGCGCCCACGAGGGTCCGCGGGCCCCGGGAGGCGGTGTCGGGACGGACCCGTTCCTGGGCGCGGTCCCCGAGGCCGAGCAGGTCCTCGTCGCAGTGGCAGCCGGTGTGCCCGAGACCATGGCGCGGTTCTCCTACGACGTGCGCGCCAACCGCTGGTGGTGGTCGGACGAGATGTTCGAGCTGCACGGGCTCAGCCCCCACGAGGCCGAGCCCACCACGGAGCTGCTGCTGGCCCACAAGCACCCCGAGGACCGGACGCGCACCGAGGGCACGCTCAGCGGGGCGCTCGCGACCGGTGAGCCGTTCTGCTGCCGGCACCGCGTCATCGACGCCGGGGGCGGGGTCCGTCACGTCCTCTCGATCGGCATCGGCGTCTTCGACGAGGACCGGCGGGTCGTGGCCGTCAACGGCTACTTCGTCGACCTGACCGACTTCGTCGACCACCCCCAGCCGTACGGCGGGCTGACGGTGCTCGAGCCGACTGCCTTCAACGCGGTGGTGGAGCACGCCAAGGGCATCCTCGTCGCGGCATACCGGCTCACCCCGGACGCCGCGCTCGAGCTGCTGTGGTGGTCGGCGCGGCAGCGGGGGGTGACCCTGGCGGAGCTGTCCGCCGCGCTCGTCGAGGACTTCACCCTGGCCCCCACCAACGAGGTGAGCGCCGCCGCGCGGGCAGACCGCGTGCTCGGCCTGCAGCCGGACCCCGACGCCTGACGCCCGCCGGCTGCCGGCGCTCCCGGCTACTGTCGCTCACCTCGGCACCGCCGTCCCGCTGGCGCGCCCCCGGCCGGCGTCACAAGCGATGGCGCCCGGGGCTGCCAGCAGGGAAGTGGTGGCCGCCTCGATCGAGAAAAGTCTGAATTCGTCTGTCTCGCAACGCTGTTCATCTGCCGTCAGTTGACGAGGCAGCCGGTCGAACGCACACTCACATCGTCGAGACCACGGCGAAGGGGAAGTGCATGACCGGCACCGCCATGACACCCGACGACCTGGCGTCCGTCTACCGCGACCTGCACAGCCACCCGGAGCTGTCGTTCCAGGAGCACCGCACCGCCGCGCTGGTGGCCGAGCGCCTGGCGGCATGGGGATACGACGTCACCGAGGGCATCGGTGGCACCGGCGTGGTCGGCATCCTGGAGAACGGTCCGGGCCCGTCGGCCCTGCTGCGCGCGGACATGGACGGTCTGCCGGTCCTCGAGGCGACAGGGCTGGACTACGCCAGCACCCAGCGCGGCACCGACCCCGCCGGAAACGATGTGCCCCTGATGCATGCCTGCGGTCACGACGTCCACGTGACCTGCCTGCTGGGGGCCGCATCCGCGCTCTCCGCGGATCGCTCGACCTGGTCGGGCCGGCTCATGGTCGTGTTCCAGCCGGCCGAGGAGGTGGGGGCGGGCGCCCGCGCCATGGTGGCGGACGGGCTCTTCGAGCGACTGGGCCGTCCCGACGTCGTCCTCGGGCAGCACGTGGGGCCGTTCCCGGCCGGGATGATCGGCATCCACCCCGGGATGGCGATGTCGGCGAGCGACACCCTGCACATCCGGCTGCACGGTCGCGGTGGCCACGGGTCGCGACCTGAGGCGGCGGTCGACCCCGTGGTGATGGCCGCAGCCACGGTGATGCGGCTGCAGACCATCGTGTCGCGGGAGATCGGCGGCACCGAGACGGCGGTGGTCACCATCGGCAGCCTGCACGCCGGCACCAAGGAGAACATCATCCCGGACCATGCCGAGCTGGGCCTCAACGTGCGGACCTTCGACCCGCTGGTCCGGGACCGCACGCTGGCGGCGATCGAGCGGATCGCCCGGGCGGAGGCCGAGGCCTCCGGGGCGCCCCGCCCGGCCGAGGTGGACCACGTCGACTACTTCCCGCCGCTGCTCAACGACGACGCGGCCGTGGCCCGGACCCGGTCCGCCTTCAGCGAGCGCTTCGGCGCCGAGCGGGTGTTCGACACGGGCCCGCTCACCGGCAGCGAGGACGTGGGTGTGCTCGCCGACTCGGCCGGGGTGCCCTGCGCGTTCTGGTTCCTCGGCGGCGCCGACCCCGCACTGTTCGCGGGGGCGAGCACGCCGGAGCAGATGATGGCGGCGATGCGCAGCCTGCCGAACAACCACTCCCCGCACTACGCCCCGGTGATCGAGCCGACGCTGTCCGTGGGGGTCGAGGCTCTGTTGACGGCAGCGAGGGAGTGGCTCCCGGCCTGACGCCCCCCGGGCGCCCTGCGGGGCGCCCGGACCGTCATCGCACCGCGTGTGCCGCCCCGGCGAGGTGTGCCGCCCCCGGCTGCTCGGGCCCCTCGCTCCCGCCCGGTCGTCAGCGCGTGACGCGGGCGTCGACCGAGGCGTGCCATCGGGTGTGCATCACGGCGTACTCCTCGCGGTTGCCCACGAGCGCCCCGCACGTCGGGCAGGACAGGCCGGAGAACCACGGGCCCTCGTACCCGGCCATCCAGTGCTCGTCCCCTGCATCCGACCGGTCCGGCTCCCTACGATCGTCATTCCCCACCATCTGTCCATGTTTGCCCCCGATCGGCTCGGGCGCCTCGTGCAATAGGCGGATCTTGCCCGTCCTGGACGGCTTGGTGGTGGTGGGTTGGGTCAGGTCGGGACGAGCCTCGGGACGTTGGTCCCTGCGACGAGCCGCTGGGGCTCCCTAACGTCGGGACCCAGGCAAGGGCTTCAGGGTGGAGCGGCCACAGTGTCGTTGGCCGGGTGATTCCTTGCCCTGGGGGAGTGGGGCCGTCCCAGGCGCACGGGGGTGGCCGGGACAGCCCCACACAAGCCGGGGACAGGGATGCGTCGCCTCGCGCACCCGCGGCCCTGAAGCTTGCCTGATGTGGCCGCCAGGGGACGAAGCAAGGACCCACGGAGCGATGCAGCGGTCCGAGATCCGTGCCGGTGAACAGTCAGGACTCCCTGGAGGTCCCCACCGTGCCGGACGGCCGTAGCGACGCCGCCGCTGCCGCCAGGCCCCCGACGAGCTCCGCCACGGCGCTCAGCGACTTCTGGAAGTACCAGACGGGTTCGTACATCGCAGGGATGGGCCCGAAGGCGGGCACATTCACGTAGCGGTACAGCACCACGGCGGCCCCCGCGCTCAGGGCGACGGTGGCGGCTGCGGCATACGCGGCGCGACTCCCGCGCCACAAGACCCACAGCGCGGCCAGCGTGGCGGCGATCGCCTCGAGCCGGAAGAGGGTGCCCGTGCCGATGCCGCCGGGCGAGGCGTTCTGGTACCCCTCGGCAAGCCTGGCGTGGACGACCGCGTCCACCGCCAGGGCGAGGACCACCAGTCCGCGGACCAGGACCGTCCCTCGGCTGCGGGTGTGCCGCCGGCGGCCCGCGCGGGTGGTCGGCGCGGCGCTCACTCGACGACCAGCGTGGCGCTCATGTTCGCGTGGAACGAGCACACGACGGGGTAGCTGCCCGGAGTCGTCGGGGCCGTCAGGGTGGCCGTCCCGTTCGGGTCCACCTTGACGTCGAAACCGCCCTTCTTCGACGTCACCGTGTGGGCCTGCGCATCGAGGTTCTTGATGCTCACCTGCGATCCCGGGCTGACACGTGCCGGGAGCTCGAACATGAAGTCCTTGATGGTGATCGAGCTGACGGTCGCGGTGGCCGACGGGGCAGACGCGGAGGCCGCAGGCGCCGAGGGCGCCGAGGGCGCCGACGAGGCCGCCGACGTGGGCATCGTCATGCTCGACGTCGACGAGGCCGACGAACTGGTGCCCGTGCTGCCACACGCCGTCAGGCCCAAGGTCAGGGCCGACGCGACGGCGAAGCAGCAGATGTTGGCTTTCATGGACGTGTTGCCTCCAGACCGACCGTCGTTGCGACAGCCACGGACAGGCATTCGTCATGAGTGGACGTCCGGCTTGGTGGGACGCCCGCGGTGGCCGCACCGGGACACCGTCGGCTGGTCGATCTCGGACGTCGGGACCAGGGGCCCTCTCGACTGCCTGGTCTGTCGCGCGAACGTGAGGGGGGACCACATCCACGACGTCCCGCAGCTCGTCCACTTCGTCAGGAGAAGACCGTCATGTCGGAGAGTCACAGCGTCTACATCGGGGCGCCAGTGGAGCAGGTGTTCAACTGGTTCAAGGATCCGCGCAACTGGCTGACACTCAACCCCACAAGTCGGGAAGAAATCACGCAGTCACACGTGACGCCGGAAGGAGTCGGGACCTTCCACGTCTGGAAGATGAGGCCGGCGCCGGGAGTTCAGTTCGAGATCTTCGGCGTGTTCACCGAGTTCGTCGCGAACAAGCGCATCGTTGACAAGTGGTCGATGGCTCTCGAGGGAACGGAGACGTACACCTTTGACGCCGAGGGCTCGGGGACGCGGGTTACGTTGAGCCGCCGGCGGCAGTCGGTCTGGCGGCTCGGTGCGCTCGACAAGCTCGTGGATCGAGCCGAGCGGCGGGAGGACCACCGTGCCCTGGAGAGGTTGAAGGCACTCATGGAGTCGAGCGGCCAAAGGGCAACGGCCGCTGGCTGAGGCGCCCTGCGGGGCACTCCCAGATCTCGATGACCCGGGACGTCTGGATGGGCCCAGAGCGGCCCGTGACCTGCGGTTGTGTGGGCCCCGTGGGGCTCGAACCCACAACCTACGGATTAAAAGTCCGCAGCTCTGCCAATTGAGCTAGAGGCCCGGGGGATCAGGACTTCGAGCGAGCCCCTGCCGGATGGTCGAGGAAGCCGTGCCGCGATCGCCGCCGGGGACAGGCTACTGGTGCTGTCCCCGCCGGCGAGCCGCGCGGGGACGGCTCAGGACCCTGCCTGGAGCCGCAGGCCCGCGAGGAGCAGGTCGAGTCCGGCGCGGAACTGCTCGGCGTCGTCGTGGCCGGCGAACTCGTCGACCACGTGGTGGATGAACGGGAACCGGCCGGGGTCGAGGGACCGCCACTGCTCGGCATACCGCTCGAGGTACTCCTCCCGCCCCACCTCGCCGGACCTGACGACGTCCGGCGTGTCCTGGCCCATGTCGGCCGCGGTACCCACCACGAACCCCACGACGGCGGACACGGCGTGGAACTGCTGCCGCGTCGTGAGGTCGAGGCGCAGCACCTGCTGGCCCAGCTTCTCGTAGAGGCGCAGGGCGTTGGGCTGGGTCTCGGTGTCGCGCATGAAGTACGCGCCGAGCCACGGCCGGTCGACGATCGCGTCGAAGAGCGTCACGGCGATGGTGCGCAGGTCCTCGATCGGCTCGCCGTCGCCGACGGCCTCGACCGCGTCGAGGACGTCGCCCAGGACGTGGTCGGCGGCCCGGTCGAGCAGCTCGTCCCGGCTCGAGACGTACCAGTAGATGCTGGCGACGCCACCGCCGAGCCGGGCCGCGAGGGCGCGGAACGTGAGGGCCTGCTCGCCCGACTCGTCGAGCAGGGCCACCGCCTCGGTGAGGACCGAGTCGAGCGAGTGCGAGGCCCGGCGGCGCTCGCGCCCGGCACGACCTCCGCCCGTCCTGCTGTCGGGCCGGCCGCTTCCCGCCGGGCCTCGCCCGTCGCTTCCTGCCCGGCCTCGCCCGCCGCTTCCCGCCCGGCCTCGCCCGCCGCTTCCCGCCTGCCCTTGCCCGCCGCTTCCCGCGGGGCCTCGCCCGCCGTTCGCCGCAGGTCGGCCGCGCTGTGGCGGTCGTCCGGCGGCACGCTCCGACTGGGGGCTCATGCGGCCATCCCACCACACCGGAAACCGATCGGTTGCGTTTTCTCGAACATCGTTCTATTTTATCGAACTGTGTTCGACTAACGAACAGCGTTCGATAAGAGGAGGTCCCCATGACGGCCACGACCGCCACCCCACCCGTCCCCCGCGTCCACACCTCGCTGCGGTCCGCGTGGGTCCCGCTCGCAGCCCTGTGCCTCGCGTTCTTCGTCGAGATGGTCGACAACACGCTCCTGACCATCGCCCTGCCCACGATCGGCCGGGACCTCGGCAGCGGCACGACCGCCCTGCAGTGGGTCACCGGCGCCTACTCCCTCACCTTCGGGGGCCTGCTCCTCACCGCCGGTTCCCTCGCGGACCGCCTGGGGCGCCGCCGGGTGCTGCTCGCCGGTCTCGCGCTCTTCGGCTCGCTCAGCCTGGCCGTCGTGGCCGTGACCTCCGTCGGCGAGCTCATCGGCCTGCGTGCCGCGCTCGGCATCGCAGCCGCGGCCATGGCGCCCATCACCAACTCGCTGGTCTTCCGCCTGTTCGACGAGCAGGCCCTGCGGATGCGGGCGATGACCGTGATGATCGTCGTCGGCATGTCCGGCTTCGTCCTCGGCCCGCTGCTCGGCGGCACCGCCCTCGCCCACGTGCGGTGGGAGTGGCTGCTGCTGGCCAACGGACCCATCGCCCTCCTCGCCTGGCTCGGCGTCCGCCGCGGGGTGCCGGCCGACCGCCCGGACGACCTCACCCGGGACCGGCTCGACCTGCCCGGCGCAGGCCTGAGCATCGCGACGATCGGCCTGGCCTGCTGGTCCCTCACCAGCGGGGTCGAGTTCGGCTGGCTCTCGGCGGCCACCATCGCCTCCGTCGTCGCGGCCGTCGCCGCTCTCTGCCTCTTCGTCCGCCGGGAGCGCCGGACCGCGTTCCCGATGCTCGACCTCGGGCTCCTGTCGCACCGCACGGTCCGCGGCGCAGCCGTGGCCCAGGTCGGCACGGCGATCGCCATGGCGGGAGTGATGTTCGGGCTGATCCTGCTCTTCCAGTACGCCTACGGCTGGAGCCCGGTCCGCGCCGGACTGGCCAACCTGCCGCTCATCGTCACCATGGTGCTGGCGACGCCGCTGTCGGAGGGGCTCGCTGCCCGGTTCGGCCACCGGGTCGCCTGCCTCGTCGGGGCGGTCCTGCTCGCCGGCGCGCTGGCCGGGTTGTCCTGGGGCGTCGTCCACGGGTACCCGGCGATCGCGGCATCCCTGGTCGTCCTGACCATCGGCCTGCGCACCGTCATGACGATCTGTGCGGTGGCGCTCGTCGAGGCCATGCCGCACAACCGCACGTCCATCGGCGCCGCCCTCAACGACACGGCCCAGGAGATCGGCAGCAGCCTGGGCATCGCGGTGGTCGGCAGCCTCGTGGCGGTCCTCGTCACGACCACGCTGCCGGTGGGGGCGTGGAGCGCGGAGCTCGTCGCGTCGTTCGTCCACGGTGAGCGCATCACGTATGCCGTGCTGTCCGCCGTGGTGGGCGTGGTCGCCGTGTGGGGCGCGCTGTCGCTCACCGACTCGCGCAGCGTGGACGAGCACGCCCTGGAGCTGGAGCAGGCCTGAGCGCCGCGCTGGAGGTCGGTCCGCCCGGTCGCAGACCGCCGGAACCGCTCGAGGGGCCGACCCGTTGGCCGGACATGAGCACCCTGACCTGTCCCAAGTGCGGTTCCGAGATGCGCAGCTACGAGCGGAACCAGGTCCACGTCGACCAGTGCACCGGGTGCGGCGGGCTGTTCCTCGACCGCGGTGAGCTCGAGGCGCTCGTGGCGGCGGAGAACGCCTGGCACGCGCAGGTGCCGCCCCAGGCCGGGCCGCCCCAGGGCGAGCAGTACCAGGGGCAGCCGCCATATCAGGGGCAGCAGTACCAGCGGCAGCCGCAGTACCAGCAGGGCCAGAACCCCTGGCAGCAGCCCCCTGCGCAGGGCCACCCCGCGCCGTACCGGGCCACGTCCAAGTCGCCCTACGGCTCCCACGGCCAGCGGCGGCGCAAGTCCTTCCTCAGCGAGCTGTTCGACTGACCTGCGCTCCGACACCGGCCTCCCCGGCGCAGCGGTGGGAGGATGGACGGCGATGCGCAACGAGCCCAGCGGACGTGACAACCCCCGCCGCCCCGCCTTCTTCAGCCCCGCCGCCATGGAGACCCAGGGCGGCACCGTCCCCGACCCCGCCCAGGTGACCGAGATCGCCCACGAGACCGCGGCGGTGCTCGTCGGCACCGGGCGGGCCGCGGAGGACCCGGCGCTCACGGAGCGACTCGTCTCGCTCGTCGACGAGCTCGGGCTGTCGACCGTGGCGGAGCTGTGGGCCGACCGCCCGGCCCGCAGCCTGCCGGGCGTGCTGTGGCGGCTCTACGCGCTTCGCGAGTGGGTGCAGCGCAACCCCGAGGAGGCCAGCGCCGACTACGCCGCCGGGATGCGCTTCACCGACGTCAACCACGTCGTCGCCGGCGTCGCCGAGCCGCCCGGCCCGGCGGAGCTGCAGGCCCTCACCGACACGGTCCTGCGCGGGGTGTTCTCGGGAGACCTCGACCTGGCGCTGCAGCGGGCGGCGGCGTTCTGCCGGGTCGTCGCGGCGGGTCGTGCCGACCGGGCCCACAGCACGGACGTGACAGACCGCGAGGCGGCCGGCCGGCAGACCCGGCGGGCCGCGAACATGCTCACCACGGCGGAGGACCTCGAGGCCGGCGCCCACCTGTGGCGCGCAGGAGAGCTCACCTGAACGGCCCCTTGCGGCACGGGGCCTCGTGGGCTCGGGGAACATTCCCCGGCATGCGCGGGTTACAGTCGGACGTGCGCCGGGCCGCGGTAGCCCCGGGTCCCAACTGAAGCCGCTACGAGCGGCCACGCGCCGTGAGGCGCTCCCGGCCCGGCGCACGACATCCGTCCGGTCATGGTGCCGGCGCCCTCGGTGCAGGAGCCCTCGGTGCGCCCGCCGGCTGAGCGGTGGCGGCCCGTCCCCCCGGGCAGGCCGCGGCATGGGTCTCGGCGTCGTCGCGGGCTGTCGCGCGTGACCGCCGTCCCGGGCCGGACCAGCCGCACGCTGCGCAGGTCGCGTGCGCGAAGGAGCCCCGCTCCTCCAGCACCACCTCGACGGCGCCGCTCGGTGTGACGGCAGGGAGGCCGCCCGCAGGGGACGGCAACGGCTCGGTGCCCGGCATACGCCCATCATCCGGCACGGGGGGAGTAACTAGTCACTACCGGATTCCATGACTCGGATGGGTGGTTCTGCGGTCCCGGCGGTCAAGAGATGGCAAAGGAGACTGCCCTGCGCACGGGCCGCTCGGTTAGCGTCGTTCCATGACCACGGACCCGGACGCCGGTGGCGACCTCACCGACGACGCCCTGCAGGACGAGATCGAGCTCGTCGGGGACCTCGTGGTCGCGGCATCCGCGAGCGAGCGACCCCTCACCGACGAGGAGATCGACCGCGCCCTGGGCCTGGTCAGGGGCCACCGCAGCGCGCCCGAGGGCGGTCCGGCGGCGCCGCACCGTTCGTCCGCCCGCCTGCACGTCTGACCTGTACCCGTCCGACCTGCACCCAGCCGGGTTGCGCTCCTGAGCGCCCTTGCCCGTAGCATCGTCTCCGGCCATCCCCCCGCATGACCGGAGAGAACCGTGGGCTTTCGCCTCACCCCCCAGGAGAACAGCTTCTACGACCTGTTCGCCAAGTCCGCATCGAACCTCGTCGAGGGCTCGCGTGAGCTGACCAAGATGCTCGGCGCCGGGACCGAGGAGCGCGACTCGATCGCGACCCGCATGCGCGAGATCGAGCACGCCGCCGACGAGGCGACCCACGAGATCATCCGCAAGGTCAACAGCTCGTTCATCACGCCGTTCGACCGCGAGGACATCCACGGCCTGGCCTCCGCGCTCGACGACTGCATGGACCTCATGGACGCGGCCGTCGACCTCATCGTGCTCTACCGCGTGGGCGACCTCCCGGCCGGCGTGTCCGACCAGGTCGAGGTGCTCTCCCGGATGTCCGAGCTCACTGCCGAGGCCATGCCGCGGCTGCGCTCGATGAAGGACCTCTCCGAGTACTGGATCGAGATCAACCGCCTCGAGAACCAGGCCGACCAGACCTACCGCCGCCTCCTCGCGGGCCTCTTCAACGGTGACTTCGGCAACGACGCCATCACCATCATGAAGCTCAAGGAGGTCGTCGAGGAGCTCGAGGCCGCGGCCGACGCGTTCGAGAGCGTCGCGCACAAGGTCGAGAGCATCGCGGTCAAGGAGTCCTGAGCCACCTCATGGAATGGCTTCCGGTCGGGATCGTCATCGCCCTGGCGATGGGGTTCAACTACACCAACGGCTTCCACGACGCCGCCAACGCGATCGCCACCTCGGTGTCGACGCGCGCGCTCACCCCGCGCGTCGCCCTCGCCATGGCTGCCGTCGCCAACCTCTGCGGTGCGTTCTTCGGCAAGAAGGTCGCCGACACCGTGGGCAAGGGCATCATCGACGCCCCCGTGGGCACGACGGGCCTGGTCATCGTCGCGGCCGCGCTCATCGGCGCCATCGGGTGGAACCTGCTCACCTGGTGGTACGGCCTGCCCTCGTCGTCCTCGCACGCCCTCATCGGCGGGCTCGGCGGTGCGGCCCTGGCTGCCGGCGCCACCGTGAAGTGGCACGGCATCTGGGAGAAGGTCGTCATCCCGATGGTGCTCTCGCCGATCGTCGGCGTGATCCTCGGCTACATCGTGATGACCGTGATCCTGTGGCTCTTCCGGGGCGCCCAGCCCGGCAAGGTGTCGCGAGGGTTCCGCTACGCGCAGACCGCGTCGGCCGCCGCGATGGCGTTCGGCCACGGCCTGCAGGACGCGTCCAAGACGGTCGGCGTGGTCGTCCTCGCCCTCACCGTCGGTGGGTACCACTCGGGCAACAACGTGCCGCTGTGGGTGCTGCTCATCTCCGCGGTGGTCATCTCCCTCGGCACGTATGCCGGTGGCTGGCGGATCATGCGCACCCTCGGCCGCCGCATCATCCACCTCGACCCGCCGCAGGGCTTCGCCGCCGAGACGACCGCGGCCTCGATCCTGTACGTCGCGGGCCTGGCGTTCGGCGCCCCGATCTCGACGACGCACACGATCACCTCGGCGATCATGGGTGTCGGGGCGACCAAGCGGCTCTCGGCCGTGCGGTGGGGCGTGGCCGGCAACATCGTCGGCGCGTGGGTCCTGACCTTCCCCGGCGCCGGCATCGTCGCCGCCCTCGGCTTCTGGGTCATCCACCTCTTCGTCTGACCACCGGCTCACGTCTTCGCGCGTCGGACACCCCTGTCCGTCCCGCGCCGCGCCGACTTTCCCCACTTGTTGCCACCTGATGGTCACTCGGGGCAGGTTCCGGGGCTGCGGTGACCACCACGTGGCAACAAGTGCGCGGCAAACCGACCGCGGGGCGAGGCCAAGGGTGGGACCGTCCACAGGCTGTGGCAGGCGGCGTCGTCGTCCACAGCCAGGAGGGCATCCCGACCTCACGGGCGCAGTACCAGTCATCGTCGGCGGGTGCGAACCACCCCCGAGGCCACCTGGCTCACCCTTCCCCAACCGTTCCTCGCCCGTGAGGCGCACGCCCTCGGCCTGACCAGCACGGCTATCGCGGGTGCCGTGAGGCGCGGACAACTCGTGGTGCCTGCCCCGCAGGTGTATGCCGTCAGTGCGGCGTGGTCGGCCCTGTCGCCGGCCGCAGCGCACCTGGGCCTCGCGCGCGCAGGACAGGTCTCGGTGGCCGGCTCGGTGATCAGCCACGCCACGGCTGCCCTTCTCCACGGACTCCCGCAGCCGTGGGGACCCATGGGCTCGAGCGTCTGCCTCACGGCGCGCGAGACGACCCGCACGGCGGCGACGGACGACTGGCGGCGCGTCCTCGACGGAGCGCTGCCGCCCGACGACGTGGCGGGGGTGGACGGCGTGTGCGTGACCACGGTGGCGCGGACTGTCGTCGACTGCCTGCGCACCCTACGGCTGCGTGACGGGCTGGCGATCGCCGATGCCGCGGTGGGTCGTGGGATGGTGACTGTCGAGGAGCTCCAGGCGGTGCGACGTCGCCAACGCAGGTGGCCCGGCATACGCACGGCGGACCTCGGGATCGTGCTGACCGAGGGTCGGCGGGAGTCCTGGCTGGAGTCGGCTTCGGTGGCGACGGCGGTGGCCCTCGGTTGGCCGCCGCCTATGAGCCAGGTCGCGATCCACCGCCTTGATGGATCTTTCGTCGGCAGGGTGGACCTTCTCTGGGGCGGTCTCGGCATCGTCGGCGAGGCCGACGGGCGGAGCAAGTATCTCGGCAGCTTCGACGAGCAGTGGGACGCCGACCGCGCCGCGACCTTCATGCTGCGCGAGCGCGACCGGGAGCGGGAGCTCGAGTCGATGGGTCTGGTGGTGGCGCGCTGGGGAACGGCCGAGCTGCGTGACGGCGGGGCTGGTCTGGACGCCGTCCTGGTCAGGGCGCGGCGGCGTGCAGACGCCGCACGGGTGCGGTGCTTGTGGCGGCAGGGCCAGGGGGACGAGCTGAGGGACTGGCGCGACCTGTCCGGCGGACCCCGCGTCGCCGCGCACTTGTTGCCACGAAGTCGTCACCCGGGACGTCGAAACCCCACGTGGTGACCACTAAGTGGCAACAAGTGGGGTTTCGGTGGCGGGGACGGGGCGGTGGGGTGGGTCAGCCGAAGCGGCCGGAGATGTAGTCCTCGGTGGCCTTGACGCTGGGGTTGTTGAAGATCTTCTGGGTGTCGTCGACCTCGATCAGCTTGCCGGGCTTGCCGGTCGCGGCGAGGTTGAAGAACGCCGTCTGGTCCGAGACCCGCGCAGCCTGCTGCATGTTGTGGGTCACGATGACGATCGTGTACGTCTCCTTGAGCTCGGAGATGAGGTCCTCGATCGCCAGGGTCGAGATCGGGTCGAGGGCCGAGCACGGCTCGTCCATGAGCAGCACCTGCGGCTCAACCGCGATGGCCCGCGCGATGCACAGCCGCTGCTGCTGGCCACCGGAGAGCCCGGCGCCGGGCTTGTCGAGCCGGTCCTTGACCTCGTTCCACAGGTTCGCGCCCTGCAGGGACTTCTCCACGACCTCGTCGAGCTTCTTCTTGCCCTTGACGCCGTTGAGGCGCAGCCCGGCTGCGACGTTGTCGTAGATCGACATCGTCGGGAACGGGTTCGGTCGCTGGAAGACCATGCCGACGGTCCGGCGCACCGCCACGGGGTCGACGTTCGAGGCGTACAGGTCCTGGTCGTCGAGCATGACCTTGCCCTCGACGCGTCCGCCGGGGATCACCTCGTGCATGCGGTTCAGGGTGCGCAGGAACGTCGACTTGCCGCAGCCGGACGGTCCGATGAACGCGGTCACCGACCGCGGCTCGACCGTCATGGTCACGCCCTCGACCGCCTTGAAGGCGCCGTAGTAGACGTTCAGGTCGCTGACGTCGATTCGCTTGGCCATGGGGTTGTTCGTCCTTCGGGATGGGATGTGGTCTCAGGGGATGTCGGGGGAGGTGGGTGCCGGCGCCGCTCCGTCGCGGTATGCCGTGTGCCTCACGTGGGGTGCTACTTCTTCACCGAGCCGAAGCGGGCGACGAAGCGACCGGCGAGGTTGAGCAGCAGCACGAGCAGGATGAGCGTGAGCGCCGCGGCCCACACGCGGTCGATGGCCGGCTGCAGGCTCTCGGTGCGGTCCTGGTTGATCATCGTCGGCAGTGTCGCCATGTAGCCGCCGAAGAGGTCGGTCGCGATCGACTTCGTGTACGGGCCGAGGATCAGCAGCGGCGCGGTCTCGCCCATGACGCGGGCCAGGCCGAGCAGGATGCCCGTGATGATGCCCGAGAAGGCGGTCGGCAGGACGACCCGGGCGATGGTGCGCCACTTCGGCACGCCGAGCGCGTACGACGCCTCGCGCAGCTCGTTCGGGACCAGCTTGAGCATCTCCTCGGTCGAGCGCACGACGACCGGGATCATGAGCAGCACCAGCGACAGGCAGACCGCGAAGCCCACCCGCTGGAACCCGAACGTCGTGACCCACACGGCATACACGAACAGGCCGGCCACGATCGAGGGGACGCCGGTGAGGATGTCGACCATGAACGACACCGCCCTGGCGAACCGCCCGCGGCCGTACTCGACGAGGTAGATCGCCGTCATCACGCCGATCGGCACGGAGATGGCCGCGGTGACCAGCCCCTGGATCAGGGTGCCCTGGATGGCGTGGACGGCACCGCCGCCCTCACGCCGTGAGGTGATGCCCTTCTGGGAGTTGGTCCACCACTGTGGTTCGAGGAGCAGGTGGAAGCCCTTGGACACCACGGTCCACAGGATCCAGACGAGCGGCACGAGGGCGAGGGCGAACGCCAGCCACATGACGACCCGCGCGAGCAGGTCCTTGGCCTCGCGACGCCGCGCGGGGTGGCCCAGGACCGGCACGGGGGCACCGGGCCGGGAGGACCCGGTCGAGCCGACGGTGCGGCCGGGGGCGACGGTGTCGGTGCTCATTCGGTGAAGGCCTTCCTGCGCTCGATGACGACCCGCGCGATCGCGTTGACCACGAAGGTCAGCACGAACAGCACGAGGCCGGCCGCGATGAACGCGCCCGTCTTCGCGGGGGAGTCGAACTCGCTGGCGTTGTTGGCGATCCGCGAGGCGAAGGTCTCGCCACCGTTGAGGACCGACCAGCTCCACGGCGTGCCCGGCGCCAGGGACGACACGATGATCGTCACGGCGATGGTCTCGCCGAGCGCGCGGCCCAGGGCCAGCATGGCGGCGGAGATGACACCCGGCCGGCCGAACGGCAGCACGGCGGTGCGGATCATCTCCCACTGCGTGGCGCCGAGGGCGAGCGCTCCCTCCTTGTGCGCCGTGGGCGTCTGGGCGAAGACCTCGCGCGACAGCGCGGTGACGATCGGCAGGATCATGATGGCGAGCACGACCCCGATGAACAGGATCGTGCCGCCGCTGGTCGAGGTCTTGGAGAACAGCGGGAACCACGACAGGTGGTCGGTCAGCCAGCCCTGCACCGGGTCGAACTTCGGGCCGAAGGTCTTCAGGCCCCACAGGCCGTAGACGATCGACGGGACAGCCGCGAGCAGGTCGACGAGGTTGGCGGCCGGCTTGGCCAGCCAGCGCGGCGAGTACTGGGTGATGAACAGGGCGACGCCGACCCCGACGGGGACGGCGATCAGCATCGCGATGGTGGAGGCCACCACGGTGGTCCACAGCAGCTCGAGGATGCCGAACCGCAGGTTGGTCGGGTCGCCGACCGCCCACTCCCGCGAGGTGAGGAAGTTGACCTTGTCGTCGGCGATGGCGGGGATCGCCTGCCACAGCAGGAAGAGGCCGACGAGGGTGACGATGCCGATGACGAGGCCGCCCGAGGCCTTCGCGGCGCCGCCGAACAGGCGGTCGCCGAGCCGTCCGGTGCCTGCGCGGTCGCCCTGCAGGTCGCCTTCGAGCGTCCTTCCGGTCACTGTTGCCACTGGGATGCCTCTGGGATGTGGGGGATGTGGGGATCTGGTGCTGCTGGGGTGTTGCGGTGGTGGTGCTCGGGTGGTGCTTCTCCGTGACACGGCTGCCGCGGGGGTCGTGCTGTGCTGCGCGGGGGGGACGCAGCACGGGTGCCGCGGGGCTGTCGAGCCCCGCGGCACCCGGTCGGTCAGGAGAGCGCGGAGATCGCGGCCTCGACCTTGGACTGCACCTCGTCGGGGAGCGGCGCGTAGCCGATCTCCTCGAGGGACTGCTGGGTCTGCTTGTCGGCGAAGTGCTTGAGGAAGGCCTTGGTCAGCTCGGTCTTCTTCGGGTCCTTGCCCTTGGAGCAGACGATCTCGTAGGTGACGAGGAGGATCGGGTACGCGCCGGCCTCCTTGGTGGCGTAGTCGAGCTTCAGGCGCAGGTCGTTGCCCTCGCCGTCCTGCTTCGCGGCCGCCACGGCCTTGCCCACGGACTCGCCGGTGAGCTCGACGGCGCCGCCGCCGTTGTCGATCTGCGCGATGCCCAGCTTGTTGTCCTTGGCGTAGGACCACTCGGCGTAGGTGATGCCACCCTCGGTCGACTTGACCGCGTTCGCGACACCGTCGGACTTGGGCTTGCCCTCGCCCTTGCCCGTCCAGGTCTTGCCCGGCTCAGCCGTCCAGTCCTTGGGGGCGGCGGCGTTGAGGTACTTGGTGAAGTTCTCGGTCGTGCCCGACTCGTCGGAGCGGAAGAAGACCTTGACCGGCTCGTTCGGCAGGGTGACGCCGGGGTTGACGGCCGCGATGGCCTTGTCGTTCCAGGACGTGATCTTGCCGTTGAAGATCTGAGCGGCGACGGACGGCGTCAGGACGAGCTTGTCGACGCCCTTGAGGTTGTAGGAGATCGCGATCGGGCCGGTCACCATCGGCAGGTTCCACGCGGGGGAGCCGCAGTACTTGGCGGCCTCATCGGCCTCGACCTTGCCGTCCTTGGGCTTGGTCTTCAGCGCCGAGTCGGACCCGGCGAAGTCGACCTGGCCGGCGATGAACTGCTTGATGCCCGCGCCGGAGCCGGTCGGGTTGTAGTTGACGGTCGTGCCCGAGCACGCGTCCTGGAAGCTCGAGATGGCCTCCTCGATCGCGTTCTTCTGGGCGGACGAGCCCTCGGCGTTGAGCGTGCCGCCGCCCTGGGGGCAGTCGGACGACGCGGCGCCGGAGGACGACGACGAGCCCGACGCGCTGGCACCGGAGCCGGTGTTGTTGTCGGAGCCGCACGCGGACAGCGCGATGGAGCCGACCAGGGCCACGCTGGCCACGAGGCCGAGACGCTGGATCTTCACGGTGTTCAAACCTCTCCACAGGGGGAAACTCGGGGCGGGCGCACTGCCCGACGACCCTGAAGGTAGGGAGGGTTGGTGACGCGGCGGCCCGTCGCAGGTGAACGGACGGTGAACAACACCCAGACTCTGGACGGCGGCCCCAGCACGGCCACCCGACCGCCGGGTGAACGGCGGGTCAGGAGCAGGTCAGGTCCTGGCCGAAGCCGCAGGTCAGGGCAGGTGTCGCTCCACCGCGACGACCCGCGCGCCGGCGCCGGTCCCGGCGAGGTGGACGACCAGCGCCTCACCCTTGGCCATCTTCTCGGCGGCCGCCTCGCGCAGCACCGCACGGGTGGCGCCGGCGTCCGGTTCGGTGTCGTCGACGCGGTCGCACAGGCGGGCGAGCAGGTCCGGCAGCACCGGTCCGTGGCTGCACAGCGCCGAGGGCACGCCCCGCTCCAGCAACCGCTCGAGGTGCCGACCCGCCCGGGTCGGGTCCGCCTCGTAGCCCTCCTCGCTGAGCCCGTCCTTGGTGCGCAGGGGTATGCCGCGCAGCGCGGCATACGGGCGCACCGTGTCGGTGCACCGCACCGACGGTGAGCTCACGAGCCGGCGCACGGCGTATGCCGCGAGCAGCGCGCCGAGCTGCGCGGCCCGGTCGCGCCCCGCGGCGCTGAGGGGGCGCAGCGGGTCCTCACCGGGCCAGGAGCCGCGCCCGACCGCGTGCGCGTGCCGCACGAGCGCGAGCGGCCAGGTCGTCAGGGTGCCGGCGTGGTCGGCGCGCACGAGCGCCCGCAGCTGCTCGCGGTCGCGCGCGTAGTCGAGCCGGTCCGAGGCCGCGACGACGTCGAGCCAGCGGACCTCGTCCACCTCGTTGGTGAGCGGACCCGGCGGCCGGGTGACCTCCGCCGCCCAGTAGCGGACCTCCTTGGTGGCGGGCTGCCCGGCGCCGTCGAGCACGGTGTACGAGGCACCGGGCAACGGCCGCCCGAGCCCGACCTCGAGCGAGGTCTCCTCGACGGTCTCGCGCACCGCGGCCACCGGCCAGGGCTCACCCGGGTCGAGCTTGCCCTTGGCCCACGACCAGTCGTCGTACTTGGGCCGGTGCACGAGGGCGACCTCGAGCTGGCCGCGTCGACGTCGCCAGGGCAGCGTCCCCGCGGCCGGGATGGGGGTGCTCAACGGCGGCGGGCCTTGCGGCGGCGCTTGGTGTGCTGCTCGATGAGGGTGGCCTGCAGGTCGAGCAGCGGCTCGCCGTCGGGTCCGGTGTTGACCCGCGTCCAGCGTCCGTCGGAGCCCAGGCGCCAGTGGGCGTACTCGTCGCTCATGCCGCGCGCGAGCAGCCAGCGCAGGTCCTCGACGTGCCGGGGCTCGGCGATGCGGACCAGGGCCTCGACGCGTCGGTCGAGGTTGCGGTGCATCATGTCGGCGCTGCCGATCCAGATCTCGGGCTCGCCCCCGCCGCCGAAGTGGAACACGCGGGAGTGCTCGAGGAAGCGGCCGAGGACCGAGTGCACCTCGATGTTCTCGGACAGGCCCTCGACACCGGGCCGCAGCGCGCAGATACCGCGCACCCAGACGTCGACGTGCACGCCGGCCATGGACGCCCGGTACAGCGCGTCGATGACCTGCTCGTCGACGATCGAGTTCACCTTGATCTGGACCAGGCCAGGCCGGCCGGCCTTCACGTGGTCGATCTCGGCCTCGATCCGCTCGACCAGCCCGCTGCGGATCGACCGGGGGGCGACGAGCAGCCGCTTGAACTTGCTGCGCGGCGCGAACCCGGAGAGCTGGTTGAACAGCCGGGCGAGGTCGTCGCCGACCTGCGGGTCGGACGTGAGCAGCCCGAAGTCCTCGTAGAGCCGGGCGGTCTTGCCGTTGTAGTTGCCGGTGCCGATGTGGCAGTAGCGGCGCAGGCCGCCGTCGCTCTCCTGGCGCACGACCATGCAGAGCTTGGCGTGGGTCTTGAGCCCGACGATGCCGTAGACGACGTGCACCCCCGCGTGCTCGAGCTTGCGGGCCCAGGAGATGTTGTTCTGCTCGTCGAAGCGGGCCTTGATCTCCACGATGGCCAGGACCTGCTTGCCCGCCTCGGCCGCGTCGATGAGCGCGTCGACGATGGGCGAGTCGCCGCTCGTGCGGTACAGCGTCTGCTTGATCGCCAGCACGTGCGGGTCGGCGGCCGCCTGCTCGATGAAGGCCTGCACCGACGTCGAGAACGAGTCGTACGGGTGCTGCAGCAGGACGTCCTTGTCGCGGACCACCGGCAGGATGTCCGAGGCCTTGGAGCTCTCGGCGGGCGCGAGGTCCGGGTGGGACATGCCGCGGAACGGCGGGTACCGCAGGTCGGACCGCTCGAGGTCGGCGACGAGGTTGAGGCTGCGCAGGTCCAGCGGGGCCGGGAGCCGGTAGACCTCGCTCTCGCTCACGCCGAGCTCGCGCACGAGCATGTCGAGCACGTGGTCGTCGATGAGCTCGTCCACCTCGAGGCGCACGGGCGGGCCGAACCGGCGCCGGGTGAGCTCCTTCTCGAGGGCGGCCAGCAGGTTCTCGGCGTCGTCCTCCTCCACCTCGAGGTCCTCGTTGCGGGTGACCCGGAAGGTGAAGTGCTCCTGGACCTCCATGCCCGGGAAGAGCATGTCCAGGTGGGCGGCGATGACGTCCTCGAGCGGGACGAACCGGGTGTGGAAGAGGTCGGCGGTCACCGGCTCGCCGGCCTCGGGCTCGATGTGCAGCAGCCGCGGCAGCAGCGGCGGCACCTTGACCCGGGCGAAGTGCTCCTTGCCCGTCTTGGGGTTGACCAGGACGACGGCGAGGTTGAGCGAGAGCCCGGAGATGTACGGGAACGGGTGCGCCGGGTCGACGGCCAGGGGCGTGAGGACCGGGAAGACCTGGTCGGTGAACTGCTCGGACTGCAGGGTGCGCTCGTCGTCGCTGAGCTCGTCCCAGCGGACGATCGAGATGCCCTCCTCCTCGAGGGCCGGCTGCACCTTGTCCTTGTAGACGGCCGTCTGCATCGCCTGCAGCTCGTGCGCGACGAGCGAGATCTGCTCGAGCACCTCCCTCGGCTCGAGCCCGGACGCGGAGCGGACCGCGAGGCCGGTGGCGATGCGCCGCTTGAGCCCGGCCACCCGGACCATGAAGAACTCGTCGAGGTTCGAGGTGAAGATGGCCAGGAACCGGGCCCGCTCGAGCAGGGGGACCGACTCGTCGGCCGCCATCTGCAGCACCCGCTCGTTGAACTGCAGCCAGGAGATCTCCCGGTCCAGGAACCGGTCGGCGGGCAGCCCGCTGTCGTCCTGCCACCCCGCCGACTGCACGACCCGCATGAACCGCCCGTTCGCGGCGCGGGGCTGGGCGCTCGCGATCGACACCTCGTGACCGGACTCGTCGGTGTCGAAGGTGTCGGCGTCGTCGGCCTCGGTGGTCACGCTCATGCGGTCATCCTCACAGGGGGCGGTGAACGGGACGCGAATACATCACGTCGACCATGATGCTGCGGAATCCCAGTCCCGTGTAGGTGCGTATCGCCGCCGCGTTGTCGCCGTCGACGTAGAGGACGACCTCCGGGAGACCCAGCCGGGCCAGGTGGGCCAGGCCGAGGGCGGTGACGGGCTTGCCCAGGCCCCGGCCCTGGTGGTCGGGGTCCACCCCCACGACGTACACCTCCCCGGCCGTGGCGCCGGGCTGGAGCGTGGACCGCTGCTCCGGGTCGACCTTGGTCCAGTGGAACGCCGCGACCGCGTCGGGCGCCTCGGCCGTGCCCACGAGGATGAAGCCGGCGGGGTCGAACCAGTCCTGCGCCATCCGGTCCTGCAGGTCGGCCAGCGTCATCCGGCCCTGCTCGGGGTGGTGGGCGAACGCCGCGGCGTTCGTGGCCAGCCAGGCCTGCTCGTCCCTGCCGGGTTCGAAAGCCCGGGCGGTGTAGCCGGCCGGCAGCGCCGTCGCAGGCGACGTGGCGTCGTCCGGGGTGAGCGCGCGGGACATCTTGTGCAGCTCGCGCACCGTCTCGAGCCCTGCTGCTGCGGCGAGCGCCCGGGCCGCGGGCAGGTTCCCGTGCGCCCAGAGGCGCACCTCGCCCGCCTCGGCCAGCACCGCCTCGAGCAGCGCCCGCCCGATGCCGGTACGCCGGTGGTCCGGGTCCACGACGAGCTCGCCCGAGGGGCCCTCGTCCCCGTCGCCGTCCTCGCGGCCGCCGGCGCCGCCGTCGGCGAGGCCGCCGGAGAGCTGGGCGTACCCCACCAGCTGCTCCCCGGCATACGCGAGCACGTGGCGCACGCGGCCGGGGCCGGCGGCGAGGTCGAAGAGCGTCTGCTCCGACAGGGCGCCCACGCCGTCGGACTGCGTCGCGCGCGCGGCGAGGGAGCGCACGGCGTCGCGCTCGTCGGTGGTCAGGGTGTCGGTGGGGCGGACTCGTGGTGACGGCACGGAAAGCATTGGACCACGCCATCCACCTGCATCTTCCCTAACCGGCGGGGTGCGGTTAGCGTGCACGGGTCCGGCCCACCTGCCGGGACCCACCTCCGCACAAGGACGCACACATGACCTCTCTGCGCACCCGACGCCTGTCGGGAGTCGTCGCCGTGGCCGCCATGGCCGCCGCCGGCCTGGCCATGACGGGGGGCAGCTCGACGGCTGCCGCCAACGGCCCGACCATGGACATCCAGCTCCTGTCGTTCAACGACTTCCACGGCAACCTCGAGACCCCCTCGGGCTCGAGCGGCCGCATCGTGACGGGCCACGAGTTCACCAAGGACGCCGATGGCAAGCTCGTGCTCGACAAGAACGGCAACCCCATCCCCAAGGACGTCACCACGGACGCCGGGGGCGTGGAGTACCTCGCCACCCACCTGAAGGAGGCCCGCAAGGGCCACCCGTACTCGCTGACCGTCGCCGCCGGTGACCTCATCGGCGCCTCGCCGCTGCTGTCGGCGGCCTTCCACGACGAGCCCACCATCGAGGCGATGAACTCGCTCGGCCTCGACGCGAGCGCCGTGGGCAACCACGAGTTCGACGAGGGCTACAAGGAGCTCCAGCGGATGGCGAACGGTGGCTGCCTCGACGACGGCACGGGCGCCAACAACCAGGACTCCTGCCCCGGCGGCAAGACCTTCACGGGTGCGAACTTCGACTACCTGGCCGCGAACGTCGTCTACTCGGGCACCGACAAGACCATCCTGCCGCCCTACACCATCAAGAACATCAAGGGCGCCAAGATCGGCTTCATCGGCATGACCCTGCAGGACACCCCGACCATCGTCACCGCGGCCGGTGTCGCCGGGCTGCAGTTCAAGAACGAGGTCGCGACCGCCAACGCGCTGGTGCCGGTCCTGCGGGCCCAGGGCGTCAACGCGATCGTCGTGCTCATCCACCAGGGTGGCACCCCGAACCAGCAGGTCTGGTACGGACCGGACAACAAGCCGTACACCGTGAACCCGACGTACGACTACACCTGTGCGCAGGGCGGCAGCCTGGCTCCTGACAGCCCGATCATCCCGATCGCCAAGGGCCTCGACCCGGCCATCGACATGATCGTGTCCGGCCACACCCACCAGCCGTACGTCTGCGACATCAAGGACCCGGCCGGCCAGCCGCGCATGGTCACCTCGGCGTCGTCGTTCGGCCGGCTCTTCACCGACACGGAGCTGACCTACGACCGCCGCACCCAGGACATCGTCCGCACCTCGGTGGACAGCGCCAACATGGTCGTGACCCGTGACGTCCCCAAGGACGCCGACCAGACGGCCCTCATCGACCGCTACAAGACGCTCGTGACGCCGATCGCGAGCAAGGTCATCGGCCACGTCACCTCCGACGTGACCCGCGCGGGCAACGCCGGTGGGGAGTCCCAGCTCGGTGACCTCATCGCCGACGCGCAGCTCGCCGACCCGTCCGTCGTGACCGGTGGCACGAAGCCAGTGATCGCCTTCATGAACCCGGGCGGCATCCGCACCGACCTGACGTACAGCAACAGCAAGTACGGCGAGGCGCCCGGCGACATCACCTTCGAGGAGGCCTTCAACGTCCAGCCGTTCAACAACTACCTCGTGTCGCTCGACCTCACCGGCGCGCAGGTCAAGCAGCTGCTCACCGAGCAGTGGAGCGGCAAGAACTCCGGCTCCGCGAAGAAGATCCTGCAGGTGAACAAGGGCTTCAGCTACAGCTACTCGGGCACCACGCTCGGGCCGGTGACGGTGAACGGCCAGCCGCTGGTCGACAGCCAGACCTACCGCGTCGTGACGAACAACTTCCTGCAGGGTGGTGGGGACAACTTCCCGACCATGGCGCAGGGGACGAACGTCTACTACGGCGGCCTGGACATCGACGCGTTCGCCAACTACCTGTCGGCGAGCTCGCCCTACACCCCGGGCCCGCTGGACCGGATCACGGCCAACTGAGACCGGGGCCTCGTGCCCCGACCGGCGACGACGGCGCCCCACCCGAGAGCGGGTGGGGCGCCGTCCTCGTGCGGCCGGCGCGCGCAGCCGCCAGCGCGGAGGGGGCCAGAGGGTGGCTGCGCCCGCCCGCAGGGGGCGAGCAGGCGAGCTCAGGCGTCCGCGACGATGTCCTCGGCGGGGACGAAGCGGTAGCCGACGTTGCGCACGGTCCCGATGAGGACCTCGTACTCCGAGCCGAGCTTGGCCCGCAGGCGGCGGACGTGGACGTCCACGGTGCGCGTGCCCCCGTAGTAGTCGTAGCCCCAGACCTCCTGCAGCAGCTGGGCGCGGGAGAACACCCGGCCCGGGTGCTGGGCGAGGTACTTCAGGAGCTCGAACTCCTTGTAGGTCAGGTCGAGCAGGCGGCCCTTGACGCGCGCGGAGTACGTCGCCTCGTCGATGGTGACGTCGCCGGAGGTGATCTGGACCTCCTCGGGCTCCTGGGCCTCGGCGATCCGGCCCACGGCCAGGCGCAGGCGCGCCTCGACCTCGGCCGGCCCGGAGGACTCGAGCAGCACGTCGTCGACGCCCCACTCGGCCGTGATGGCGGCGAGGCCACCTTCGGTGAGGATCGCGAGCAGCGGCACGGACATGCCGGTGGCACGCAGCACCCGGCACAGCGACCGCGCGACGGCCAGGTCGCGGCGGGCGTCGAGCAGCACCGCGTCGGCGGGGGGAGCGTCGACCAGCGCGGTCGGCTCGGCCGGGATGACCCGCACCTGGTGGGTCAGGAGCCCCAGGGCCGGCAGCACGTCCGCGCTGGGTGCCAGCGCGTTGGTGAGGAGCAGCAGTCGGGCCATCCCTGTCGAGGATACGGGCAGGGCGACGTGACCGGGGTGCGGTACGCATGGTGAGATCGTTGTCTCACCAGAGAGGGGCAGGTATGCCGTCGGAGCAGGAGCAGCAGTCCGTGACCGTCCGCTACTGGGCTGGCGCCCGTGCGGCTGCCGGGGCGGACTGCGACGTCGTCACCGGCTGCGCCACCGTGGGCGACGCCCTGGCGGCCGCGACGGCGCTGCGCCCCGGGCTGGCCCCGGTGGCGGCCGTCAGCAGCCTCCTGCTCGACGGCCGGGCCGCCCAGCGGTCCGACGTCCTGCCCGGGGGAGCCGTCGTCGAGGTCCTGCCCCCGTTCGCCGGGGGGTGATGGGAGGATGCGGGCTGTGTCCGAGGTGCCTGAGCAGGAGTCCGCGCCGGTCCTGCCGCTGACCCGCCGCGAGCGACGTGCGGTGGCCGAGGCGTCCCGGTCCGACCTGCCCACGCGGGCCCTCGCCGTGCGCCCCGTCTCCATCGTCGCCACCATCGCGTTCGCCGCGCTCGTGGCCCTCACCGGCTACGCCAGCCCCCGGTTCGTGGCGCTCGCCGTCGCCCTGGGCGGCTTCGTGCTCGCGTGGGGCTGGCCGGTCCTGCTCGGGCTGCCGAGCCCCAGGGGCACCACCACCGTCCTCTCGGTCGGCGTCGCGCTCACGACGGCCGCCGTGCTCCTCACGCGGGACGAGCCGTACCTGGAGTGGATGCCCGCGGCCATGGCCCTGGCCGTGCTCGCCGCGTTCGCCCACCAGCTGCTGCGCCGGGACGGCCGCCCCCGCCTGACCGAGTCCATCGCCTCGACCGTGGCCGGACTGGCCATCGTCGCCTCGGGGGCGGCCTTCGCCCCCATCCCGCAGTACCTCTACGGCGAGCACGGCCTCGCGGCGGCGATGGCGGGCCTGGCGGTCGGCGTCCTCGCCGACCCCCTCATCTCGGTGCCGCGGCTGCGGCAGTGGGCGCTGTTCATCTCGATGTTCGCCGGCGGTCTGGCCGCGCTCGTCGTCGCCCTGGTGGCCGGCGAGCCGACCGCGGGGTCGGGTGCCCTGCTGGGGCTGCTCGCCGCCGCCATCTCCCACGCGGCGCGCCGGGTGCTCGCCCCGCTGCCCGCCGCGCCCCTGCCCCGGGCACAGCTCGCCTCCGCCCTGGCGGCCTCGCTGCTCGTGGGTGTCATCGCGTTCACGGTCGTCACCTCGCCGGTGTTCTCCGGCTGAGGCGCAGGGCCGGCCGGCGACGGGGCGCCGGGCGTCCCGTTGCGAGAGGCACCCGGTCAGTAGACGAGCGCCTGCGCCCCCGGTGCCATGACCTCCTCGACGAAGGCCGCCGCGCCCCGCACCGTGGTGCCCTCGACGAGGTCGGCCACCTCCAGGCCGCGCCGGGCGGCGCACTGCCCGCACACCGTGAGCGTGCCGGCCGCCAGGACGGCGTCGCGCAGCTCGGCCAGCTCCGCGGCATACGGCAGGCTCACCTGCTCGGCGCGGCCGGGTACCGCGAGCCACGACGCCTCCCCGGTCAGCCAGAGGCTGACCTCCACCCCGCTGGCCGCCGCCGTGGCTGCCACGGTGAACGCCTGGTTGAGCCGTTCGAGGGCCTCGACGCCGGACGTGACCTTGACAACCAGGCGGGTTCGCGGTTCGGACATGGCCCACAGGCTACGATCTGGCGCGTGCACACGTTCTACATCGCCCTGCTCGTGGCCACGGCCGTCGTGGTGACCTGGTTCGCCGGTTTCGTCGTCTACCGCCTGGTGAAGACGCCGCGCTGATGCAGTTCACCCTCGACCCCGACCTGCCCCGGGAGCTCGCCCCCCTCGCCTGGCTGATCGGGCGCTGGGAGGGGGCGGGCGTCGTCGGCTACCCCACGATCGAGTCGGCCAACTTCGGCCAGGAGATCGAGGTGACCCACGACGGGCGCCCGTTCCTGGAGTGGCACAGCCGCACCTGGCTGCTCGACGACGCCGGGCAGAAGGTCCGCCCGCTCGCCACCGAGCTCGGGTTCTGGCGCCCCGTCGACGGCGGTGAGGTCGAGCTGCTGCTCACCCACCCCACCGGGATCGTCGAGATGTACTACGGCAAGGCCGAGCCCGCGAAGGTGGAGCTGCGGACCGACGGCGTCCTGCGCAGCCCGCACGCCAAGGAGTACAACGCCGCGAGCCGCCTCTACGGGCTGGTGAACTCCAACCTGCTCTGGGCGATGGACATGGCGGCCGTCGGCCAGCCGCTGCAGAGCCACGTCTCCGCCGAGCTGAAGCGTGTCGGCTGACCGATGACGACGCCTGCGCGCATCCTCACCGTGTGCACCGGGAACGTGTGCCGTTCGCCCTACCTCGAGCGGGCGCTGCAGACCGAGCTCGACCGTTCCTGGGGCCCCGGGGAGGTCGAGGTCACCAGCGGTGGCACCGGTGCCCTGGCCGGCAACCCGGTCGACGAGGGCTCGCGGGTCATCATGGACCGGCTCGGCTACCCCTCTGAGGGCTTCGTGGCCCGCACGCTGCTGCCCGAGCACGTGGCGTCGGCCGACCTCGTGCTGACCGCGACCCGTGCGCACCGGGGCAAGGTCGCCACGCTCCACCCGCGCGCGCTGCGCTACGTCTTCGCCTTCCGCGAGTTCGCCGACCTCCTCGCCGGCATCGACCCGGCCGAGCTGCACGCCCCGTCGGCGTCCGCCTCCGAGCACGTCCAGCGGGTCGTGGCGCTGGCGGCCGGCCAGCGCGGCATGCGCCCCCCGCTGTCCGACGCCGAGGCCGACATCATCGACCCCTACCGACGTGGCCCGGAGGTCTTCGAGCAGATGGCCCAGGAGATCAGCAGCGCACTGCCCACCGTCGTCGCGGCCCTGGGGCGGCCCTGATGGCCCGGCTCACCGAACGCGCCGGCCTCGTCGCCCTGGGAGCGTTCCTCGTCGTCGACGTGGCCCTCGTGGGGCTCGCCATGAGCAGCACCCGGCAGCCCGTGGCCCGCGGTGGCGAGACGGTCGGCGCCTCGTCCGAGGGTCTTCCCGCCGGCTCGACGCCGACCGCGTCGAGCAGCTCCACGACCGGCTCCAAGGGGAGCTCCGGTTCCCCGGCCGTGGACGTCGTGCCCGTCGCCGTCGGCGTGGTCGGGGTGGACGCCAAACGGGCCCTGCGGTTCACGCAGGGCTCGTGCGACAAGGGCGGCGCGACGCTCGAGCTCACCACCAACGGCGGCAAGACGTGGGGGCCCCGCTCCGCGCCGTTCGACGTCATCGTCCGTGTCCGCGTGCGCGGTGACGGGTCGGCCTTCGCCGTCGGCGCCGACAAGGGCGACTGCTCCCCGGCGATCAAGCAGACCAGCGCCGTGGACGCCGACTTCGGTGACGGCGGCAGCGTGAACGACGCCTGGTACCGCGATCCGCGGGCCACCGACACCGTGGGACTGCCCACCGGCAAGCGGGGCAAGCCGTGCGGCTCGGCCGACGTCATCGACCTCGCCGTCGTCGACAGCGGCGCCCAGGTGCTCTGCGGCAACGGCAAGCTGCTCTCCAGCAAGACCGGCACGTCGTGGCGCACCGTCGCGACCGCCGAGGGGGCGCTGGCCGTCGCGATCAACGGTTCGGGGGACTCCTACCTCGTCGTCCCGAAGGTCGACGGGTGCAAGGGCCTGGCCGTCGTGGCCAGCGGGTCACCGACCAAGGCGGCCGGCTGCGTCGAGACCGACCTGACGAAGGTCGACCCGGGCAGCGTGGCGCTGTCGGTCACCGCCGACCGGGCCTGGCTGCGCGTGGGGGACGAGGTCCACACCTCCGCGGCCGACCTGGGCGACTGGACGACCCCCTAGTCCGCACTGCGGTCTCCCGGGCGTGGCTGCCGGGACTCCGGCCGAGGGCCGAGCGCCCGGGACCTCCTGCCGGAACCCGTGCGCCCGACGGGGCCGGTCGCCTCAGGGCGTCAGCGACTTGTCGGTGTAGCTGGCCATGTCGTCGTTCTGCAGCGCGTCGGCCAGGACCCGCATCCCCGGCTCGTCGAGGATGTCGATCGAGGCGCCGACGGGCGAGGTGCCGAACCCGTCGAACGGCGCCGTGACGAAGCTGACGTCCCGGCCGCGCAGGTTGCGCATCGAGAACGCCTCACTGCGCATCTCGCCCACCGTGAACTTGTCGTCCACGATGAGGTTCTTGGTCCCCGCGTCGACGAACTGCGCCAGCTTCACCGGGTTGGTGAGGACGTCCTTGCTCAGGGCCTTCAGCAGCAGCGCCTTGATGAACGCCTGCTGGCGGCGGCCACGCGAGATGTCGCCCTCGCTGAGGTCCTTGCGCTCGCGGACGAAGGCCAGCGCCTCGGCGCCGTCCATCTCCTGGAAGCCCTTGTGGAACGTGTAGTTCGGCCCGCTGCTGGGCTCCTCGACGTAGACGTTGACGCCGCCCACGGCGTCGGTCATGTTCTTGAAGCCCTCGAAGTTGCTGATCGCCACGTGGTCGATCGGCACCCCGACGAGGTCCTGCAGGGTGCGCACGAGCAGCGGTGCGCCGCCGTAGGCGAAGGCGGCGTTGATCTTGTCCTTGCCGTGGCCCGGCACGTCGACGTAGAGGTCACGGGGGAAGTGCACGAGCGTGACCTTCTTCCGGTCGCCGGACACGTGCATGAGGACGATGACGTCCGAGCGTGCCCCGGCCAGTCCGGCCCGGGCGTCGGAGCCGATGAACAGGATGTTCTGTGCGTCCTTCGCGGCCGGCTTCTTGGTCGGGCCGGCGTCGGCGCCGCTCACGCCGGGGGTGGGGAGCAGGGACTCCCGCTTCACGTTCGTCGAGACGGTGTGGTTCAGGAGCAGCAGGTATGCCGCGGCGCCCCCCACGACGACGAGCACGACGAGCGCGACGAGCACGGCGACGACCCGCCGGGCGCGGTGCCTGCGGCGGGGGGTCTGCGGGGTGGGCCGGGTGTCTTCGAACTCATCGAGCACCCGGACAGTGTAGGTAACCCGGAGGGCCGCCCGGGCCAGGACCGTACAGTGGAACGGTGCAGGACGTCGGAGAGCAGCTGCGCGCCCAGGGCCTGAGGATGACCTCCCAGCGGCGGCGCGTGCTCGACGTCGTCACGAGGGAGGGCCACGTGACGCCGGACCGCGTCGTGGCCCTCGTCGCGGCCGACGGCGGCCAGCCGCTGGCCGCGTCCACGGTCTACCGCTCGCTGGAGGCCCTGGAGTCGCTCGGGGTCGTGGCGCACACCCACCTCGACCACCGGGCGCCCAGCTACCACCTCGCCGACCACGCCGGGCACGTCCACCTCGTGTGCCGCCGCTGTGGCCGCGTCGAGGAGTGCCCTGAGGCTTTCGCCACGGAGTTCGTCGGGAATGTTCTGGCCGCCAGCGGCTTTGTCGCAGACGTGACCCACATGGCCGTCCACGGGGAGTGTGCAGAGTGCAGCCGGTGACAGGAGACGTCGAGACCGTGAACAGCGGGACCGTGAACGTCGGGACCGAGGACGTCGGGACCGAGGCGGCTGCCTACCGGTCGCCGCTGCTGTCCCGCCCCGGGGCGGTCGAGGGCGAGGGCCCCGACGCCGGGGTGGCCGCCCACTACGGCAACCCGGTGCGCGAGCAGCGCCTGCTCGCCGAGGGCCTGGCCGTCGTCGACCTGTCCCACCGGGGCGTGGTGACGGTCACCGGGCCCGACCGGCTCTCCTGGCTGCACTCGATCACCAGCCAGCAGCTGACCGGCCTCGCGCCCCAGGACTCGCGCGAGGCCCTGGTCCTGAGCCCCAAGGGCCACGTCGAGCACGACCTGCACCTCGTCGACGACGGCACCACGACGTGGATCACCACCGAGCCGGGCACCCAGGCGGCCCTTGCCGGGTGGCTCGACTCCATGCGCTTCATGCTGCGCGTCGAGGTCGCCGACGTCACCGCGGACTGGGCCGTGCTGGGCGAGCCGTCCGGCTCGGAGTCACGCCCCGGCGAGCCGCTCGCGTGGCGCGACCCCTGGCCGGGGCTGGTCGGTGACACCGCGGCATACGGGCCGGTGGAGGGGCACCCGGCGCAGGACCGGCGCTGGCGCGAGGTCCTCGTGCCCCGCGCTCAGCTGGCGGCGGCGGTGGGTGACCGTGACCTCGCCGGCACGTGTGCGAGCGAGGCGTTGCGGGTCGCCGCCTGGCGCCCCCGCCTGGGATTCGAGACCGACCACCGCACGATCGCGCACGAGGTCGACCTGCTGCGGACGGCGGTCCACCTGCACAAGGGCTGCTACCGCGGGCAGGAGACCATTGCCCGCGTGCACAACCTCGGGCGGCCGCCGCGGCGGCTGGTGTTCCTGCACCTGGACGGCTCCGGCCACACGCTGCCGGACCGGGGGAGCGCGGTCAGCTTGGACGGCCGGCAGGTGGGCTTCCTGACCTCCGTGGCCCGGCACCACGAGGACGGCCCGATCGGCCTGGCCCTGGTCAAGCGGAACACCCCCGTGGACGCCACCCTCGACGTGGCCGGCGTCAGCGCCGCGCAGGAGGTCGTCGTCGCCCCCTGACGACGGTGGCCCAGCCACCTTGGGGACGGCCGAACCTGACGAGCCACCACCCTGACGACGACGGCCCGCCTCCCCTGGGGGACGGCGGGCCGTGTGGTCGGTGCGGGGGCGTCGGTCAGACGCGGACGCCCTGGCGGTCGCGGGAGCGCTCGCGGCGGCTGCGGTCCGGCGACAGCGGGGCGTACCCCTCGCCGTAGTAGTAGGTCTCGGCGTTCGCTCCCCGGGTCGGGATCCGGTTGACGACGACGCCGAGCACGTTGCCGTTGACGCCCTTGATGGAGGCGATCGTCCGGCTGAGCTGCTCCTTGGCCACCACGCCGCAGCCGGCCACCACGACGACGCCGCCGGTGATGGTGCTCAGCACCGTCGCGTCGGTGACGGGCAGGACGGGCGGGGCGTCGATGATCACGTAGTCGAACATCTGCTCCAGCTGGCGCAGCACGCGGGCCATCGTCTCCGAGCCGAGCAGCTCGCTCGGGTTCGGCGGGATCTGGCCGGCGCCGAGGACCTGCACGCCGGTGTCGCCGAACGGCTGGATGACGTCCTCGAGGTCGGCCTGCCCGATGAGCACGTTCGTGAGGCCGACCGAACCCTCCATGCCCATGTACTGCAGCATGCGCGGACGGCGCAGGTCGCCCTCGATGACGCAGACCCGAGCCCCGGCGGCGGCCATGCTGATGGCGAGGTTGGCGGTGGTCGTGGTCTTGCCCTCGCCCGGCAGGGAGGAGGTGAAGACGATGGAGCGAGGGTGGTTGGCCACGTCGACGAACTGCAGGTTCGTGCGCAGGGCGCGGAAGGCCTCGGCTCGCGGGCCGTGCGGGTCGGACTGGATGATAAGCGGCTGCTTCGCGCTGTCGTTGGAGAACGCGATGCCGCCGAGCACCGTCTCGTCGGTGGCGTCCTTGACGTCGCGCTCGCTCTTGACCGAGGTGTCGAAGGTGTCGCGCAGCAGCGCGGCGCCGAGCCCGACGAGCAGGCCGAGCACGACGCCGAGGCCGATGTTCCGGGTCGGGTTGGGGCTGATCGGACCGCCGGGGACGGCGGCGGGCCGCACCACGGAGACCTTGACCGGGCTCGGGGCCGAGTCGGAGACTCGCTCGAGCTCGCCCACGGTGCTGCTGAACTGCTTGCCGACCGCGTCCGCGATCTTGGCCGCCTGCTCCGGGTCGCGGTCGGTGACCAGGACGTCGATGAGCACGGTGTCCAGCGGGACGTCCGAGGTGATCTTGGCGCCGAGCGCGTCCGGGGTCGTGTCGAGGCGGAGCTGCTTGATCACCGGGCTGAGCACGGTCGGGGTGTTGATCAGGTCGGCGTAGGACTTCACGCGCTGCTGGGTGAACGTGTTGCCCTGGAGCAGCTGGGTGGAGTCCGAGCCGCCAGAGGTCGAGACGAACAGCTGCGTGCGGGCCTGGTACGTCTTGGGGCTCGTCAGGGTGAAGAGCGCCGCCAGGGCGACCAGCAGGAGGGTGCAGGCGGCGATCGTGCGCCAACGCTTGCGTACCACCCGGTAGTAGTCGTGAAGGTCCACGGTCCCGCTTTCGCTCTCTGTCCCCCGGGGTGTCCCCGGTCCCGGTTTGCGCGCGTTTGCGCACAGGCGGTGCTCAGTGTCCCACACGCGCGAGGCACTCCGGGGACCTCGACGCGAGCACTCGCTGCCATGATGACGCCATGCCTCCCACCCCCGGCACCCTCATCACGGTCGCACCCACCGGCGCCGAGCTCGACAAGGCCGACGTCCCCCAGCTGCCCACCACCCTGGAGGAGCTGGTCGAGACCGCGAAGTCCTGCGAGGCCGTCGGCGCCGCGATGATCCACCTGCACATCCGCGACGCGGACCACCGCCCCACGCTCGACCACGGGTACCTGGCGGCGGCGGTCGAGGCGCTGCGCGAGCAGACGTCGCTCATCGTGCAGCTGTCGACCGGCGGGTCGGTCCACGACCCGCTCGAGCAGCGGCTCACCGTGCTCGACGCCGAGCCCGACTCGTGCTCGCTGACCTGCGGCACCACCAACTTCGGCGACGACGTCTTCCTCAACCCGTGGGGCTTCATGTCCGACCTCTACGTCCAGGCGCAGGAGCGCGAGGTCGTGCCCGAGTTCGAGCTCTTCGACCTCGGCCACGTGGCGGCTCTCGCCCGGCTGCTGGACCGGCACGGGCTCCCCTTCGGCGGGAAGGTGCACGTCGACCTCGTCACCGGCGTGCCGGGCGGTATGCCGGGCACGACCGCCGCCCTCATGGCCGGCGTCGCGATGCTGCCGCCCGAGGTCACGTCGTGGTCGGCCACCGGCATCGGGCGCTCGCACCTGCCCGTCGCGGCCGCGGCACTGTCCGCGGGCGGCCACCTGCGCGTCGGCATGGAGGACAACGTGGTCTACGCCCGTGGCGTGCCGGTCGAGCACAACTCCCAGCTCGTGGAGCGTGCGGCCCACCTGGCCGAGGTCATGCAGCGCCCGGCGATGTCGACCGACGACGCCCGGGCCCTGCTCGGCGTCAAGGACCGTCGCAGGCCCACCGCCTGACCCTCTCCCCGCCCCTCCGGCCGGCCGTCCTCCCCTCCAGTCGGCCGCCCTGGCTCTCCCGCACAACGGCGGTTGCTCGGCATACCTCGGGTTGTTGTCCCGCGGGTTGCCGCGCAACCGCCGTCTTGCGTGGGGGGAAGCCACCGTGTGGTCACCGTCACGCTGTCTCGGGTTTGCATTCTGCTAACTGAAGCAAGCACACTGGAGGCATGACCCGGATCCCGCTCGGCCCGCTGGCAGGCAACAGCCTGGGCGACTACCTGCGCGAGCAGCGTCAGTCGGCCCGGCTCTCGCTGCGCCAGCTGTCGGAGCTGGCCGGGATCTCCAACCCCTACCTGTCGCAGATCGAGCGGGGCCTGAAGAAGCCCAGCGCCGAGATCCTCCAGCAGCTCGCCAAGGGCCTCGAGGTCTCCGCGGAGTCGCTCTACGTGCGGGCAGGGATCCTCGACGAGCGCCACGGCCACGAGGTCGAGCCGCTCGACACGCGGGCCGTCATCGGCGCCGACCCGAAGCTCACCGACCGCCAGAGAGCCGCCCTCCTCGACATCTACGACTCGTTCGTCGGTGCGGGGAAGCCGGACACCACGCGCACGGCCACCCAGCGCGCCGCCGCGACGAAGACCGCCGCGACGAAGTCCACCGCGAAGAAGTCCACCGCCACGAAGACCACCGGGCCGAAGCCGGCAGGGAAGCCGGCGACCAGGGCCGCCGCTCCCCGCGGCGCGTCCCGGCCCACCACGACCACACCCTGATGAAGGAGATCCCCATGGCACGCGTTGCCGACATCCGCAAGACCGTCACCGACAGCACCCCCGTGTACGCCGTCGTCGGCCTGACCGACCTCGCCGTCGAGAAGGTCCGCGAGGCCCGGCTCAAGGCCCGCACCGTCGGCGCCGAGCTCGACCCGTCCGCCCTGCAGGCCAAGGCCCAGGCGCGCGCCACCGTCGCGGTCGAGCAGGGCAAGGAGCTGCCCGCCCTCGCGCTCAACCGCGGCCTCGTCCTGGCCGGCAAGGCGCAGGAGGAGTACGAGACCGTCGTCGCCCGCGGCGAGAAGCTCGTCAAGCGCGTCCGCACCCAGAAGCCGACGCAGGACCTGCTCGCCCAGGCCGAGGCGACCTTCGCCCTCGGCAAGGGTGCCGTGACCACGGTGCGCCGGTCCGCCAGCGAGATCCAGCGCTCGGCCAAGGCCACGCTGACCACGGGCCGGCGCGAGGCCGCCGCGGCCGAGAAGGTCGGCGACTGAGCCCGGCCACCGCGGCCGGTCGCTGACCGGTCCAGCCGTCGACGGCCCCCACCCGGCACCCGGGTGGGGGCCGTCCGCGTCCCCGGCCCCGCCCCGCCACGCCGGTCCGCCCCGCGGTGGCTACGCTCGCCGGGTGACCGATCCGGCCCTGCCCACCCCGCCCGCCCTCGACTCGGCCCCCGTGCTCGCGCACTACGTGCGGGGCGGCTTCGTCGAGTCCGCCCACCGCGCGTCCGTCGTGGCCACCGCCGCCGACGGCAGCCACCTGCTGGCCCTCGGGGCCGTCGACGACCCGGTGTTCCCCCGCTCGTCGAACAAGCCGCTGCAGACGCTCGCCATGGTGCGCGCCGGCCTGCGGCTGGCGCCCCAGCACCTGGCCCTGGCCTCGGCCAGCCACTCGGGCGAGGACTTCCACCTCGAGGGCGTGCGCGAGGTCCTCGCCTCGGTCAGCCTCACCGAGGGTGCGCTGCAGAACACGCCGGACTACCCGCTCGACGAGGCGGCCCGCAACGCCGTCATCCGGGGCGGCGGCGGCAAGCTGCCGATCACGCAGAACTGCTCGGGCAAGCACGCGGCCATGCTCGCCACCTGCGTCGTCAACGGCTGGGACACCGCGACCTACCGCGATCCCGGCCACCCGCTCCAGCAGGCGATCGCCGAGACCCTGGCCGAGCTGACCGGTGACGAGATCACGGCCACGGCCGTCGACGGCTGCGGCGCCCCGGTGATGGCCGTCACCCTCGCCGGCCTGGCCCGTGCCTTCGGGCGCCTCGCGTCCGCCGAGCCGGGCACCCCCGAGGCCATGGTGGCCGACGGCATCCGCGCGTTCCCGGCATACCTCGGGGGCACCGGACGCGACGTCACGGCGCTCGTCGAGGGCACGCCCGGGCTCATCGCGAAGGACGGCGCCGAGGCGGTGTACGCCGTCGGGCTGGCGGACGGCCGGGGCATCGCGGTCAAGGTCGCCGACGGCGGCACCCGCGCCAAGCCGGTGATCCTCGCCGCCGTGATGCGCCGGCTCGGGATCGAGTCCGCCGCGCTCGCCCAGCTCGAGGACGCGCCCGTCCTGGGCCACGGCGAACCCGTCGGGGCGGTCGTCGCGGTCGGCATCTGACCCGTGCGCGCCGTCCTGCAGCGCGCGGCCCGGGCCCGCGTCGTCGTCGAGGCCGAGGTCGTCGGCGAGATCACGCGACCCGGGCTGGTGGCCCTCGTGGGCGTCACCCACGACGACGGGCCGGAGCAGGTCGCCACGCTCGCCCGCAAGATCAGCGAGCTGCGCATCCTGCGCGACGAGCGCTCCGTCCTCGACGAGGGTGCGCCCGTGCTCGTGGTCAGCCAGTTCACGCTGTATGCCGACACGCGCAAGGGCCGCCGCCCGTCCTGGGGTGCGGCGGCGCCCGGCCCGGTGGCCGAGCCGCTCGTCGACGCGCTGGTGGCGGCGCTGCGCGAGCGCGGCGTGGAGGTCGCGACCGGACGGTTCGGCGCGATGATGCAGGTCGAGCTGGTGAATGACGGACCTGTCACGCTCGTGGTGGACGTCTGAGGTCCGGCGTCCCGTTACGCTGGTCCGCATGTTCTCCGCGTTGGGCTCGGCCCAGAACCTCGTCGTCTGGCTGCTGAGCCTCGCGGCCTTCGCGGCCGAGGTCTTCGCCCTGGTGGACTGCGTGCGCCACCGCCCCGACGCCTTCGTCGCGGCAGGCAAGCGCACCAAGAAGTTCTGGACGATCGTGACGGCGGTGGCTGCGCTGTTCGGGTTCATCTCGATCGGGTCGGGGCTGCTGTTCTCGATCGGCCTCATCGGCTTCGTCGGCGCGGCCATCTACCTGGCCGACGTCCGGCCCGCCCTGCGCCAGGTCAGCGGTGGACGCGGCGGCAACCAGCACATGGGCCCCTACGGCCCGTGGTGACAGGGGGATCCATGACTGACAGGACCGCAGACGTGCAGGCGCCCGGCGAGACGCTGCCCGACCCGCGCGAGGCGATCTTCACCGTCGACCGGCCGTGGGGGAACTTCCAGCAGTTCGTCTCCAACGAGCGGGTCACGGTCAAGATCATCACCGTCGAGCCCGGCCACCGGCTCTCGCTGCAGACGCACTCCCACCGGGGTGAGTTCTGGCAGGTGCTCGACGTGCCGATCGAGGTCACCGTCGACGAGCGGACCTGGAGCGCAGCTCCGGGGGAGGCCGTCTGGGTGCCCGTGGGCGCGCTGCACCGCATGGCCAACAAGGGCGACCGTCCCGGCCGCCTGCTCGAGATCGCGTACGGCGAGTTCGACGAGGCCGACATCGTGCGCCTCGAGGACGACTACGCCCGCTGACCCTCCGCGGGCCGGGGCGCCACGGCGTCCCACGCCACCGTGACCTCACCGAGGCGCCACCGCGAGGCCGTGTCGAGCAGGGGCCAGCCCTCCCGGCGCAGGGCGGCGACGGTCGCCAGGAACCGCTGGCGCGCGCCGTAGCTGCCGTGGTGCGCAGCGTGCGCCCACGCCCGGTCGAGCGCCGCGAGCCAGGCGTGCACAGGCTCCCCGGGCACGTTGCGGTGGATCAGCACCTTGGGCAGCCGCTCGGCGATCTCCGACGGCGCCTGCATCCCGCGCAGCCGCCACGACAGGGTCAACGACCGGGGGCCGTCGCGGTCCACGGCCACCCAGGTGCTGCGACGACCCAGCTCGTCGGAGGTGCCGTCGACGAGCACCCCGTCGTCGGTCAGCCGGCCCTGCACGGTGCGCCAGGCGTCGGCCACGTCGGCCTCGTCGTACTGCCGCAGCACGTTGAACGCGCGCACCACCGTGGCGCGCGCACCCCCCGGCAGCGGCACCTCGAACCCGCCGCGCCGGAACGACAACCCGTCCCGGGCGAGAGCCTGCCCGGCCTCGACCCGTGCCTGGTCGATCTCGACGCCCACCACCTGCACGTCGGGGCGCACGAGGCGCAGACGGTCGTGCAGCTCCACCGCCGTCACCGGTGAGGCGCCGTAGCCCAGGTCGACGACGACCGGGGGCCGCACGGGCGACCGCAGCCGCCACGCCTGCGGACCGGCCAGCCAGCGGTCGACGCGGCGCAGGCGGTTGGGGTTGGTGGTCCCGCGCGTCACGGTGCCGACCGGGCGCTGCGCAACCACGCCCCGCAGCATACGGAAGCACTGGGCTATCCCCCGCGCGCGTCCGGCGCGAGGCGTGCGGGGGAGGCCCCGCGCCCCTCTACGCTGGCGGGGTGCGTTGGCGCGAGCAGGACATCAGCCGCAGCATGGTCGCGCTGGTGGCCTCGCTGGGCGCGCTGGCCCTGCTCGGGCTCGTGACCCACGTCCCGAAGTGGCTGGGCGAGGACCACGGGTTCCAGGGCGTCACGCCCGGGCTGCTCACGGTCCGGCCCGACGCCAAGGGCGTCGCCACCCTGGGCGGCGGGGTGACGGTGAGCATGTATGCCGACGGCATGCGGGTCGTGCGCGGCGACAGCCTGCTGTTCCAGTCGGTCATCGGGGGTTCGCTGCTGTCCGCGGTGCAGGGGCACACGACGGGTACCGGCAGCACGACGCACGAGCACATCGACCGCCGGCTCGACAACATGCGGGTCGACGGCCTGGTCTTCCTGCCGGGGCGCGCGACCTACGTCGGCGAGGTGTTCGACAGCCACGGGTCGATGCCCTTCACGCTGCGCGTGGAACTCGCCGGCGGCGTGGTGAAGATCGGCGTCAACGTCAACGGGGCCGACGGCGTCGTCTGGCACCTCGACCACCGGCCGCTCACCGAGGGCCTGCCGCCGGGCCTGCCGCACGTCAACCTGCGGGGGTCCGCCCGGTGGCTGCGACCCACCACGCTCGAGGGCCAGGCCGCGTTCTCCTCGAGCCTCGGGACCGACGTCGGCCTCGGCCCGCAACGCGTGGCCCGCGGTGTCGACGTGCGGGCGAAGGGGCGCACCGACGTGCACATCTGGTCCGACGCGACCTTCCTCAGCGTCTCCTCCCAGTCGCGCAGCGGGGGAGCGGGCTGACCCGTCCGCCGGCGTCCCACGGGTCCGGGCCGGGCAGCCGGCCGTGGGGGCAGGTGGCAGACTCGGCTGCATGGCACCGGAGCGCATCAACCGCGTGGCGATGCTCAGCGTGCACACCTCGCCGCTCGAGCAGCCGGGCACCGGCGACGCCGGCGGCATGAACGTCTACGTCGTCGAGGTCGCGCGGCAGCTCGCGCGGCGCGACGTCGAGGTCGAGATCTTCACCCGGGCCACGTCGGTCGACCAGGCGCCGGTGCACGAGCTCGAGCCGGGGGTGCTGGTGCGGCACGTCACGGCCGGGCCGTTCGAGGGCCTGCGCAAGGACGACCTGCCCGGCCAGCTGTGCGCGTTCGCGGCCGGGGTCATGCGCATCGGCGCCTTCGCACCCGAGGGGCACTACGATCTCGTGCACTCCCACTACTGGCTCTCCGGGCAGGTGGGCTGGCTGGCCGCCGACCGCTGGCAGGTGCCGCTCGTGCACACCATGCACACGATGGCCCGTGTGAAGAACCAGCACCTCGCGAACGACGACTCCCCTGAGCCGCCCGGCCGGGAAATCGGCGAGGTCCAGGTCGTCGAGGCCGCCGACCGCCTCATCGCGAACACCCTGGGCGAGCGGCGCGAGCTCATCGAGCTGTATGCCGCGGAGCCGGACAAGGTCGTTGTGGTGCCACCGGGGGTGGACCTGGAGCTGTTCTCGCCGGGCGACCGGGCGGCCGCGCGCGCCTCCGTGGGCCTTCCTCCGGACGCGAAGGTGCTCCTGTTCGTCGGGCGGATCCAGCCGCTCAAGGCGCCCGAGGTCCTGGTGGGGGCGGCGGCCGAGCTGCTCGCCCGGCACCCCTCGTGGGCTGGTGACCTCGTGGTGGCGATCCTCGGGGGCCCGAGCGGCTCGGGCCTGGAGCACCCGGAGTCGCTGCAGCAGCTCGCTCAGCAGCTGGGCGTCACCCCGCAGGTCCGCTTCGTCAAGCCGGTGCCACGTCCGGAGCTGGCCCAGTGGTACCGGGCTGCCGACCTCGTGGCCGTTCCCTCGCACTCGGAGTCGTTCGGCCTGGTCGCCGTGGAGGCGCAGGCCTGCGGCACCCCGGTGGTCGCCGCCGACGTCGGTGGCCTGCCCACCGCCGTCGGCGATGCTGGGGTGCTCGTCGACGGCCACGCAGTCCCCACGTGGGCCGATGCCCTGGAGTCGCTGCTGCTCGACCCCGACCGCCGGGCGGCGTTGTCCCACAAGGCGGTGGGGCACGCCGCACTGTTCGGGTGGGACCGCACGACCGAGCGCCTCTACGAGGTCTACGTCGAGGCGAGCCGTGCCCGGCGGGCCGGCCTGGCGGGGCAGCCGGGGCGCCTCGAGCCCGTCACGCCACAGTCCCTGGAGCCGCCCACCAGCGAGGCCCTCGACGGGATGGCGTCGGCGGTGGTCCCGTGAACCCGGTGCGCACCTCCGCCGTGGACGCGATCGAGGAGTTCCTGGCCGACGCGGGCGTGTCGTGGGAGGCGGGCGCCAGGACGGGCGAGTACGTCATCACCCTGCCCGGTGAGAAGAAGCTGAAGACGGTCCTGTCGCTGATCGTGCGGGAGGACTCGCTGTCGGTCTCGGCGTTCGTCATCCGCAACCCCGACGAGAACCACCAGGAGTTCTACCGCTACCTGCTGCGGCGCAACCTGCGCCTGCCGGGCCTCGCCTACGCCATCGACCGCTCCGGTGACGTCTACGTCACCGGCCGCGTGCCGCTCGAGGGCGTCGACACGGCATACCTCGACCGGCTGTTCGGCGCCGTGCTCGAGGCGGCGGACTCGCACTTCAACGAGCTGCTCGCCATCGGGTTCCTCAGCTCGATGCGCAAGGAGTGGGACTGGCGGGTGTCCCGCGGGGAGTCCCTGCGCAACCTCGAGGCGTTCCGGGCGATCCTGCAGCGCGAGGGCGACCCGGGACCCGACGGCACCGACGGCGCCGGCGGCAGCGGGACCTAGGCCCCTCGCGGAGACCACGCGGCGGCCGGAGGGTGGTGCCGTGACCATCGCAACCCACCGTCGTCCCGTCGCGCAGTGCCCCCTGCGGCCGGGCGACCCCTGCTCCCTGTGCTTCCCCGGCGCCACCGGCCCGCAGGACTGCGGACTGGTCTACCTGGCGATGGACGACCCCGAGCTGCGTGCGGCCCTGGCCGAGCAGCGGGCAGCGGTCCGGGCGGCGCAGCCGAGCACTAGGCTGCCCCCATGGCCCACACCCTGATCCTGCTGCGTCACGGCGAGTCCGAGTGGAACTCCAAGAACCTCTTCACCGGCTGGGTCGACGTCGACCTCAACGACAAGGGTCGCGCCGAGGCGGTCAACGGCGGGAACCTGTTGAAGGACAACGGGATCCTGCCCACGGTGGTGCACACCTCGGTCCTGCGCCGGGCCATCAACACCGCCAACACGGCCCTCGACACCGCTGACCGCCACTGGATCCCGGTGCGGCGCAGCTGGCGGCTCAACGAGCGCCACTACGGTGCGCTCCAGGGGCTGGACAAGGCCGCGACGCGGGAGAAGTACGGCGACGAGCAGTTCATGCTGTGGCGCCGCTCGTTCGACGTCCCGCCGCCCCCGATCGAGGTCGGCTCGGAGTTCGACCAGAGCTCGGACCCGCGCTACGCCGGGGTGGAGGTGCCGCGCACGGAGTGCCTCAAGGACGTCATCGCCCGGATGATGCCGTACTGGGAGGGACCCATCCGCGACGACCTGGCAGCGGGTGAGACGGTGCTCGTCACCGCTCACGGCAACTCGCTGCGGGCGCTCGTCAAGCACCTCGACGGCATCAGCGACGAGGACATCGCGGGCCTGAACATCCCCACCGGCCAGCCGCTCGTCTACACGCTCGGCGAGGACTTCATGCCGTCCGAGCCGGCGCGCTACCTCGACCCCGAGGCTGCCGCCGAGGCCGCCGCAGCCGTCGCCAACCAGGGCCGCCGCTGAACCTCGGTGCTCAGGGCCTGACGTCGTACGGGTCGTCGGCGTTAGGGCTGCGAAGCGGCCATCGCCCGGTCTCCCGCCCGATGGCGTCGTAGGTCGCGACGCGCAGGTGGTCGGTGCCACCGGTGCCGGACACACGGAAGGACGCCGACCCATCGGCCACGGCCTTGGGTGCTGTCCCCGGGAAGATCGTGGGGGCGTCGGAGACCAGCGCAACCCGCGCCGAACCGGGTGCGAACACCTCGATCATCGTGTCGGAGCCCTTGAGGTCGGGTCCGGAGATGACGACCGGGCGCCGGTCAGCCGTGGCTGCGTCGACCGGCACGCCGCTCTCCAGCTCGGTGGTCTGCGCCGAGCTCCCGTCCTTCGCCGTGCTCACGAGGAGCGCTGTGCGCAGCACCCCGCCCCCGGGAAGCTCGGACGTCGCGACGTAGAGCAGGACGTCGAACCCTCTGCTGCGGGCGTCGGTGAGCCCGGCCGCGGCCGCCACCCCGAGGTCGACAGGGCCGGCATACACCTCACGGGTGGTGATGCGGGCCGGGTCGAGCCCGAGCGAGAGCCCGATGGTGCGGCTGATGGCCCGCGGCGCCTTGGTGCGCAGCTCGGCCACGGGGCAGTTGACGCAGATGCTCGACGCCGGGTCGGCCGCCTGCGGCTCACCGGGATCGACCAGGGTGGGGGCGCCGTCGGAGCCCGCGAGCCGCACCCGCGTCGCGTAGGGGGCGACTGTGGGCAGCGACACCTTCGCGGTCCCGTCCCGGTCGAGCCTCGCGGTCGACCAGGAGCGGGTCACCGTCGCGTCGGGCTCGATCCGCACGGTGGGGGAGACCTCCATCGACCCGTGCCCCGGGGTGGCCAGTGCGAGCAGCGTCGCACCCGTGCTCTGCCCGGCCAGCACGGTCACGACGGTCGCCGCAGACGGCGGTGCCTCGGCGACCTGGGCCAGTCGGTCGACGGCGGAGTCGCGCGGTCCGCTGAGCAGGTACGTCGTCCCCAGCCCGGACCCGGTGTCCTGCTCGTTCCACGTGACGACCACGCGGCGCTCGCCGACGTCCCCCGCGTAGAGGACGTGGGCGCCCGTGCGCTGCTCCACGGCCCGGAGGAAGGCGGCGTCGCCGGACAGCCAGCCGCGCGTCGGCCACGTTGACAGGGCCCTCCACCGTGGGTCCTGGGGGCCGGGGACGACGGGTGCGGTGTGGGTGGCCGGGGTGGTCGCGCGGTGGCCGCCGCCCACCAGACCGGGGACGAGCACGGCCACGGCGACGACCGCCGCCGTGACACCTGCGTATGCCGCGCGACGGCGACGAGCGGAGGTGCGGATCGCACCGTCGACCCTCGACCACGGGTCCTCCACCGTGGGGGCCACGTCGTCCGCGCGAGCGGTCAGTGCCTCGCGCAGCTGGGTCTCGATGCTCATGCCAGGCTCCTCTCGCCCGTCGCGTCGTCCTGCACCCGCATCACCGCGCGCAGCCGCTCCAACCCGCGCGAGGCCTGGCTCTTGACCGAGCCCGCGGACATGCCGAGCGCGGCGGCGGTGTCCGCCTCCGACAGGTCCTCGAAGTACCGCAGGACGATCACCGCCCGCATCCGCGGCGGCAGCTGGAGCACGGCCCGGGCGAGCTCGTCGCGGGCGTCCACGGCGGCATACGCGTCACCGGGCGAGCGGTCCGCGTGGGCCGGGACCTCGCCCAGCGACTCGGCCACGCGCCGCCGGCGCCACCACGACGCGGACTCGTTGGCCAGGGCGGCCCGCGTGTAGGCGTACGGCGACTCGGACGCGACGTGCGCCCAGCGCCGGTGGACCTTGACGAGGGTCGTCTGCACGAGGTCCTCGGCCCGCCCCCGGTCCCCGGTGAGGAGGTATGCCGTGCGGACGAGGTGGTCCCAGCGCGTCCGGACGAAGCGCGCGAAGTCCTCCTCCGTGGTGTCCACGGCGACCCCCCTCTCGACCAGTGCGGTGCTCATGCCCCCTAGACGCGAGCCAGTGTCGCCGAGGTTGAGAGCCCCGGTGGGGTTTTCGCGGAGCCCGGCGAGTGCGGCGGGTCCGGCGGCCGGCCGAGTGTCACGGCGCAGGCAGCGCGAAGGGCCCGGACGCCGCCCCCGCGGCGGTCCGGGCCCTTCGGGGAGCAGGGGTCACCGCAGCCCGTCGGCGCGGTCCTCCTGCTCCTCGTGGTCCTCGGCGACATCCCATTCACCGGTGACCAGGTACACGACGCGGTGCGCGACCGACACGGCGTGGTCGGCGAAGCGCTCGTAGTAGCGACCCACGAGGGTCATGTCGACGGCGGCCTCGGTGCCGTGCTGCCAGGAGCCGTCGATGAGGTGGCTGAAGAGCTCGCGGTGCAGCTCGTCCATCGCGTCGTCGTCGCGCTCGAGGGTCTTGGCGCCCTCGACGTCCTTGCCGGCGATGACCTGGCCCGCCTTGGCGACGATGCGCTCGGCGACCTGGCCCATCTGCAGGATGGTCGCGCGGATGTCGGCCGGCACCGCCGAGTCGGGGTAGCGCAGTCGGGCGACCTTGGCGACGTGGCGGGCGAGGTCGCCCATGCGCTCGAGGTCGGCGCTCATCCGCATCGAGGTGACGACCATGCGCAGGTCCGTGGCGACGGGCTGCTGGCGGGCCAGCAGGTCGATGGAGCGGGCGTCGAGGTCCTCGCGCAGGGTGTCGAGCTCCTTGTCGGCCTCGATGACCGACTCGGCCAGCTGGATGTCGGCGTCGAGCAGGGCCGTCGTGGCCCGGGCCATCGCGGAACCGGCCAGTCGCGTCATCTCGACGAGCTGGTCGGAGATGAGGTCGAGGTCCTCGTGAAAGGCGTTGCGCATTGCGTCCCTTGGGTGTCGGCACGGGGCGTGCGTGGTCTGCGTTCCGACCGAGGCTCCCACGAAGCAGTGAACGGTCGGGTGAACTCAGGTGAACATCTGGGGACGCGCCCGCGGGAGGAGGCGGCGGCCGACCGGAGCGGTCCCGGGTGCACCGTATCTTTGAGGCGTGGACGCGACGACTGCTGCGCTGTTGGCGGGGTTCGCCGGTCTCCTCACCGGCGCCGTCGCCGTCGTCGCCGTGCGCTACTCCGAGCGCCAGCAGACGAGCGTCCCGCCCTCCGAGGCCTCGGCGTCGGCCCTGCCCGCCGGCGTCGCGGACGTCCTGGCCGTCCTGCGCAGCGGCGCCATCGTGGTCGACTCGGCCGACGAGGTCATCAACAACTCGCCGTCGGCCGTCGCCTACGGGCTCGTTCGGGGTCGCGACCTCGTCCACGCCGAGCTGCGGCACCTCGCGCGGCAGGTGCGCCGCGACGGCGTCATCCGGGAGGCGGAGCTCGCGCTCGCGCGGGGACCGCTGGGGCAGGCCCAGTCGATCATGCACGCGCGCGTCGCCCCCCTGGGCAGCAACCACGTCCTGCTCCTCGTCGAGGACCACACGCAGGCGCGGCGGGTCGAGGAGGTCCGACGCGACTTCGTCGCCAACGTCAGCCATGAGCTCAAGACGCCCGTGGGCGGGATCGGCCTGCTGGCCGAGGCCATCCTCGACGCGAAGGACGACCCCGAGGCGGTGGCGCGCTTCGCCACCCGCATGCAGGTCGAGAGCGCGAGGCTGACGCAGCTGGTCAAGGAGATCGTCGACCTGTCCCGCCTGCAGGTGGCCGACACGCTGCACGAGCCGAGGCTCGTCGACGTCACGGCGGCCGTCCACGAGGCCATCGACTACTCGCGCGTCGGGGCCGACGCCAAGCAGATCGAGATCGTCGAGGCCTGCGCGCCGGACCTCAAGGTGTTCGGCGACGAGGACCTGCTCGTCACCGCCGTGCGCAACCTCGTCGGGAACGCGGTCGCGTACTCCGAGCCGGGCTCGCGCGTCGCCGTCGGCGGCCGGGTGCACGACGAGATGGTCGAGATCACCGTCACCGACCAGGGCCTCGGCATCCCCGAGTCCGAGCAGGAGCGCATCTTCGAGCGGTTCTACCGTGTCGACGCCGCCCGCTCGCGCGCGACCGGTGGCACCGGCCTCGGCCTGGCCATCGTCAAGCACATCTGCGCGAACCACGGCGGCGACGTCGCCGTGTGGAGCGAGGAGGGTCGCGGCTCGACCTTCACCATCCGCCTGCCCGCCGCGGCCGACCGGACCGGTGGCCGGGCCACCGCCGGGCCCGCCGACCCCGACTCCGCTCCCCGAACCCTGCAGCAAGGAGAAGCCCCCGCATGACCCGCATCCTGGTCGTCGAGGACGAGGTCTCGTTCTCGGACCCGTTGTCCTACCTGCTGCGCAAGGAGGGGTACGAGGTGGCGGTGGCCGAGACCGGCCCCGAGGCGCTCGACGACTTCGACCGTCAGGGGGCGGACCTCGTGCTGCTCGACCTCATGCTGCCGGGCCTCTCCGGCACCGAGGTGTGCCGCGCGCTGCGCCAGCGCTCGACTGTCCCGGTCATCATGCTCACCGCCAAGGACAGCGAGATCGACAAGGTCGTTGGCCTCGAGATCGGGGCCGACGACTACGTCACCAAGCCGTACTCCTCGCGGGAGCTCCTGGCCCGGATCAAGGCGGTCCTGCGTCGTGGCCAGGAGCCGGAGGACCTGCTGCCGGCGACCATCGAGGCGGGCCCGGTCCGGATGGACGTGGAGCGGCACACCGTGACGGTGGGTGGGCAGCAGACCCCGTTGCCGCTCAAGGAGTTCGAGCTCCTCGAGATGCTGCTGCGCAACACCGGGCGCGTGCTCACCCGCATGCAGCTGATCGACCGCGTGTGGGGGAGCGACTACGTGGGGGACACCAAGACGCTCGACGTCCACGTGAAGCGGCTGCGCGCCAAGATCGAGCCGGACCCCGCCGAGCCGCGGTACATCGTCACGGTCCGGGGGCTGGGCTACAAGTTCGAGAGCGACTGAGCTCGCGGCCCGGAGCCGGAGCAGACCGCGCCTCCCGGAGCGGCCCGCGCCCGGATACGGCCGCGGGAGCGACCGACCCGTCAGGGGGTCGGACCCGTGAGGGGGTCGGACCCGTGAGGGGGTCGGACCCGTGAGGGGGTCGGACCCGTCAGGGGGTCGCGGTCGTGGTCGGCGAGCTCGTGTCGCTCGTGGACGTGCCGCTCGCCGTCGTGGGCGCGCTGGTGGGGGACAGCGTCGAGTAGTAGTTGTCCGCCGGGACGACCGGCACCGTGACGACCACGGAGCGGGCCCCTGCGGACTGGACGTTGAGCTGCACCACGTCGCCGGGCTCGACCGGGACCTGCGACAGCTGGACCTGGCTGCCGTCGGACAGCGGCTGGGAGCTGTTGGCCGGGGCCGTCGCGTAGACGGGCTGGGAGTTGGGCAGGGCGAAGGCGACTCGCTCGGCCTGCGCGCCGTTGTTGCTCACCGCGGCGCTCAGCACGCCGGGCTTGCCCTTGCCGGTGCCGATGACCACGAGGTCACGCAGCTGCACCGCGCCGAGGTCGACGGGGACGCCGTCGGCGGCGTTGTAGGTGACGTCGGTCTGCACCGGCGACTGGGTCTGGCAGGCCGACAGGGCCAGCGCTGCGCCGAGGACGCCCACCGGCACGAGACGACGGACGACGGTGCGGCGGCCGGTGGAAGAGGTGGCGAGGGGGGTTCGGCGAGTCACGCGGGACAGCCTACCGGGCCCTTCCCGACTCGCACGCACCCCCGCGCGTTGCATGAGCCGCACCCTTCTGTCAAGACCGAAATCGTTGTCGCTCAAGGCCTTTGCAAGCCCCTGACCAGCGAAAACGCAAGCGCTCCGGCTTTCCCGTGATCGGCGTGTCGTGTTATTCTTGAGGTCGCGAAAGGGGAAAACAGCACATGGTTTTCAAGGTCGGCGAGACGGTCGTGTACCCCCACCACGGGGCTGCTCTGATCGAAGAAATCAACACCCGCACGATCAAGGGCGAGGAGAAGATCTACCTCAAGCTCAAGGTGGCCCAGGGCGACCTGACGATCGAGGTGCCCGCGGAGAACTGCGAGGACATCGGCGTCCGTGACGTCGTCGGCCAGGACGGTCTGGACAAGGTCTTCGCGGTCCTGCGCGCCCCCCACACCGAGGAGCCGACCAACTGGTCGCGTCGCTACAAGGCGAACCTCGAGAAGCTGGCGTCCGGTGACGTCATCAAGGTGGCCGAGGTCGTCCGCGACCTGTGGCGCCGTGACAAGGACCGCGGTCTGTCGGCCGGCGAGAAGCGCATGCTGGCCAAGGCGCGCCAGATCCTCGTCTCCGAGCTGGCCCTGGCCGAGAAGACCAACGAGGACAAGGCCGAGGCCATCCTCGACGAGGTGCTCGCCTCCTGAGCGTTGCGGTCGTCCTCGTCGCCGGGGGACAGGGCACCCGGCTAGGGGCCGCCCAGCCCAAGGCGTTCGTGCCACTGGCCGGTGTGACGGTCCTCGAACACGCCGTCACCCGCGCCCTGCGGGCACCCGAGGTCACCCACGTCATCGTCGTCGCGCCCGTCTCCCACATCGGGGAGGCGGGCGCGATCGCGTCCCGCAGTGACCGACCGCAGGACGTCGTCGTCGTGACCGGCGGCGCCGAGCGCACCGACTCGGTCGCTGCCGGGCTGGCAGCACTGCGACCCACGGACGAGGTCGTCCTGGTGCACGACGCCGCCCGCGCGCTGGCGCCACCGAGCCTGTTCAGCAGGCTGGTCCGGGAGGTGCGCGCCGGACACGACGCCGTCGTCCCCGGCCTGCCGGTGGCCGACACGATCAAGCAGGTCGACGCGGCGGGGCGCGTCGTCGGGACGCCCGACCGGTCGGCGCTGCGCGCGATCCAGACGCCCCAGGCGTTCCGGCGCCGCGTGCTGGAGGAGGCCCACGCCTCAGGGGTGGCAGCGACGGACGACGCAGCCCTGGTGGAGCGGGCCGGCGGGACGGTGCACGTCGTGGACGGCGACCGTCTCGCCTTCAAGATCACCACGCCCGACGACCTCGCGGTCGCCGAGCGCCACCTCGCCGACCTCTGACGCCCCGGCCACGCCGCGGCAACGGGTCAGCGGGTCAGCGGGTCAGCGGGTCAGCGGGTCAGCGGGTCAGCGGGTCAGCGGGTCAGCGGGTCAGCGGGTCAGCGGGTCAGCGGGTCAGCGTCGCCAGGACGTCCTCCCACGGGGCAACCGGCTCGTCCGGCGCCGGCGCGCGCAGGGTGCTGATCCAGCCGTCGACCAGCCGGCCCCGCTCGACCAGCAGGTCCGGGACGAAGACGGGCACCGGGAAGCCCGACCGCCACACCGCCTTCGCGCTGCCCCAGTTGCCGGCGTGCGCCTGCCACCGGACCGCCGTCCAGCCGAGCGTGCCGAACGCGTGCCCCACGGCGAGGCGGACGGCCGCCGACATGACGCCGCGACCACGGAAGGCCGGGTGCGTCACGAATCCCAGGTCGCCCGCTCCGTCGTCGACCGGCATGCGGCGCAGGTCGATCGTCCCGGCATACGCGCCCTCGACCTCGATCGCCCACGAGACCATGGCCGGCGACGGCTCGAGGAGGCCGGTGAGGTACTCCTTCGCCATCTCGCGCGTGTACTCGAGCGGGATGGTCGTGTAGCGCCGTGTGTCCTCGTCGAGGCAGCGCTCGAGGACCGGGTCGAGGTCGTCCTCCCGGTGCGGGCGCAGCGTCACCTGGTCGTCGGAGAGGGTGGGCACGTGCATCGGGGCGTCCATGCGGCGCAACCGTAGCCGGGCCGTGGGCTGCGGCTCACCCGGGTTTGCGCCGCCGGTGGTTGGATGGCGCCATGGTTGCTCCCGGTATGCCGCGCACGGGCATCGGCGTCGACGTGCACGCCTTCGGTGGGGGTCCGGACCGGGAGCTGCGCATGGCGGGGCTCGGCTGGCCGGGTGAGCCCGCACTCGAGGGCCACTCGGACGCCGACGTGGCCTGCCACGCCGCGTGCGACGCGCTGTTCTCGGCTGCCGGGATCGGTGACCTCGGGGAGCACTTCGGCACGGACCGCCCCGAGCTCGCGGGTGCGTCCGGGCTGACCCTGCTGGCGGAGGCGGCTCGCCTGGTGCGTGCGGCCGGGTTCGAGGTCGGCAACGTGGCCGTGCAGGTCATCGGCAACCGGCCGAAGGTCGGGAGCCGGCGCGCGGAGGCGCAGGCGGCGATGTCGCGGGCCGTGGGCGCCCCCGTGTCCGTGAGCGGCACGACGACCGACCGCCTGGGGCTCACCGGCCGCGGTGAGGGTGTCGCCGCGATCGCGACCGCTCTCGTCGTGCCCCGGGACTGACCGGTCCAGCGGCCGGCCTCGCGACCCACGACCGGCCGGGCCGCCGGCCGACCCGCGACGAGCCCGGGCCGCCGGGCCGGGTGCACGCACCCGGCATAGGGTCGGTGCGACAGGAGCCACCCCGAAGGAGAACCCATGCCGCAGACCGTCAAGGGCGTCGTCGCCCGGAGCAAGGGCGCGCCGGTCGAGCTCGTCGACATCGTCGTGCCCGACCCCGGGCCCGGCGAGGCCGTCGTCGCGGTGCAGTCGTGCGGGGTCTGCCACACCGACCTGCACTACCGCGAGGGCGGCATCAACGACGAGTTCCCGTTCCTGCTGGGGCACGAGGCGGCCGGCGTGGTCGAGGCGGTCGGCGAGGGGGTGACCGAGGTGGCGCCGGGCGACTTCGTCGTCCTCAACTGGCGGGCGGTGTGCGGCCAGTGCCGGGCCTGCCTCAAGGGGAAGCCCTGGTACTGCTTCGCCACCCACAACGCCCGCCAGAGGATGACCCTGGCGGACGGCACCGAGCTCACGCCGGCCCTGGGGATCGGCGCCTTCGCCGAGAAGACGCTCGTCGCGGCGGGGCAGTGCACCAAGGTCGACCCGGAGGCCGACGCGGCGGCGGTGGGGCTGCTGGGCTGCGGTGTCATGGCCGGGTTCGGCGCGGCCGTCAACACCGGTGGCGTGGGCCGCGGCGACTCGATCGCGGTGATCGGTTTCGGCGGCGTGGGGAACGCCGCCATCGCAGGGGCCCAGGTGGCGGGAGCGACGACGATCATCGCCGTCGACGTCGACGACCGGAAGCTGGAGCAGGCGAAGCGGTTCGGCGCGACCCACACCGTGAACGGCCGCACCGAGGACGTCGTCGAGCGCGTGCGCGAGCTGACCGGTGGCTTCGGGGCGGACGTCGTGGTCGAGGCGGTCGGCCGGCCCGAGACCTACGAGCAGGCGTTCTACGCGCGCGACCTCGCCGGCACGGTCGTGCTCGTGGGCGTGCCCACGCCGGAGAAGCAGGTGACCCTGCCGATGATCGAGGTCTTCGGGCGGGGCGGGGCGCTGAAGTCGAGCTGGTACGGCGACTGCCTGCCCAGCCGGGACTTCCCCATGCTCGTCGACCTGTACCGGCAGGGACGGTTCGACCTCGACGCCTTCGTCAGCGAGCGGATCGGCCTCGGCGACGTCGAGGCGGCGTTCGAGAAGATGGAGAAGGGCGACGTGCTGCGGTCCGTCGTGGTGCTGCGATGACGGCGGAGCTGCTGGCCGACGTCGGCCCGACCGCCGGCGGAGTCCGCGTGGAGCGCGTCGTGACGTCCGGGACCTTCGAGCTCGACGGCGGCTCGTGGGAGGTCGACAACAACGTCTGGGTCGTCGGCGACGACAAGGAGTGCGTCGTCATCGACGCCGCGCACGACGGGCGCGCGATCGTGAAGTCGATCCCGCACACGCGCCGCGTCACGGCGGTGCTCCTGACGCACGGCCACAACGACCACATCAACGCCGCGGGTGAGGTCTGCGACTCCACCCGCGCGCCGTCCTACCTGCACCCGGCCGACCGGATGCTGTGGGACGAGCTCTACCCCGTCACCCCGGACCGCGAGCTGGCCGACGGCGACGTCCTGCACGTGGGCGACGCCGACCTCCACGTGATCCACACGCCGGGCCACACGCCCGGGGCCTGCAGCTTCTACGTGCCCCAGCTCGGGGTCGTCTTCACGGGCGACACCCTGTTCCAGGGTGGTCCCGGTGCCACGGGACGCTCGTTCAGCGACTTCCCGACGATCGTCGCGTCGATCCGCGACCGCCTGCTGACGCTGCCGGACGAGACGGTCGTGCTGACCGGGCACGGCGACAGCACCGTGATCGCGGCGGAGGCCCCGCACCTGCAGGAGTGGCTGGACCGCGGCCACTGAGCCGCGACCATGGAGTGACCCGGCGGGCGCCGCGCGGCAGGGGAGACCGGGGCGCCCACCGGGTCGGTCTAGGTGGCCCGGGCGCCCCTCAGCAGGGGGACGCGGGCCTCGATGCGGGGCCACGGAAGCGCGCGCGACACCAGGACGGCGACGCCCCCGGCCAGGACGCCCACGGCATACCCGGCGGCGACGTCGGGCACGTGGTGCACGCCGGCGAGGACGCGGGACGCGCCGAGCACGGCCGCGAGCACGAGCAGGAGCACGCCCGTGCGCCGGTGCCAGGCGAGGACGACCAGCGCGATGGCCGCGGCGAGCGCGGTGTGGTCGGAGGGGAAGCCGTTGTCGACCGAGTGCGCGATCAGGGGGGTGGTGTGGTCGACGACGAACGGTCGCGGGTCGGTCCACGCCGTGCCGGCGACCTTGACGAGGACACCCACGAGACCGGCGGCGAGGACGGCGGCGACGGCATACGGCGCCTTGGTCTGTCGCGGGGGCCGCAGCCACGACACCGCCGCGACGAGGGCGACGGCGTACAGGGCGTAGGTCGCCGTGAGGCGGATCAGGGTGTCCACGCCGTACACCGTGGTCCACCGCGCTGGACGGTTCCTTGGAGGTTCCTGTGTGCCGGGTCAAGCCCTCGGCGGACGGCTCAGGCCGGCGGCGAAGACCCCGCGGGTGCCGTCGCACCGGTGGTCGTCGGGCCTGCCGCGGCCCTCGAACGCCCGGCGAGCACCGCCGCGAGGAGCAGGGCGAGGCCGATCGTGCCGATGAGGGAGACTGCCCCGTTGAGCAGCTGGAGGGTGCGGACCCGCTCGTAGATCGGCGTGGCGTCGCTCCGGACGAGCCACTGGAGGACGAGGAGGTTCGCCAGGCGCGTCAGGGCAAGCAGGGCGAAGCCCGTGCCGCCCAGGACGGACCACGGGGCGCCGCGGCCCCGGGCCAGGACGACGGCGGCGGCCACGGCCATCGCCGCCATGGTCGCCACGTCGAGGATGTTGACACTGCGGACGTCGAACGGGTTCACCCCGGCCCCCCTGAGCTCGGTCGTGCGAGTGCGCACACCGTAGCGTCCCCGTGGGCGGCCGGAAGCGTTTCGGTGGGTGGGTGCGCCCGCAGGTAGCCTTGCGCGCGTGAGTCTTCGCCTGTTCGACACCGCCGCGCGTGAGCTGCGCGACTTCACCCCGCTGGAGCCCGGCAGGGTGGGGATCTACATCTGCGGACTCACCACCCAGGCCGAGCCCCACATCGGTCACGTGCGGTTCGCCGTGGCGTTCGACGTGCTGCGGCGCTGGCTCGTGGGCCGGTACGGCTACGACGTCACCCTGGTGCGCAACGTCACCGACATCGACGACAAGATCCTGGCGAAGTCGGCTGCGGCGGGTGAGCCGTGGTTCGCCCTGTCCTACCGCAACGAGCTGGCCACGACCGCCGCGCTCGACGCGCTCGGGGTGCTGCCCCCGACGTACGAGCCGCGGGCCACCGGGCACGTCCCCGAGATGGTCGCCCTGATGGAGACCCTCGTCGACAAGGGCCACGCCTACCCCGCGCCCGACGACAGCGGCGACGTCTACTTCGACGTGCAGAGCTTCCCCGAGTACGGCTCGCTCACCCACCAGCGGATCGAGGACATGGAGGCGGCGCAGGACGCCGACCCGCGCGGCAAGCGCGACCCCCGCGACTTCGCCCTGTGGAAGGGCCGCAAGGAGTCCGAGCCCGAGTCGGCCTCGTGGCCCACGCCGTTCGGGGTGGGCCGCCCGGGCTGGCACCTCGAGTGCTCGGCCATGGCCCGCAAGTACCTCGGCGACAGCTTCGACATCCACGGCGGCGGCGTCGACCTGCGCTTCCCGCACCACGAGAACGAGCAGGCGCAGTCGCACGCGGCCGGGCTCGGGTTCGCGAGCTACTGGCTGCACAACGCCTGGGTCACCGTCGGCGGCGAGAAGATGAGCAAGTCGCTCGGCAACTCGCTCATCGTCTCCGAGGTCGTCAAGGTGGCCCGGCCGCTCGCCATCCGCTACTACCTCACGGCGGCCCACTACCGCTCGACGATCGAGTACCACGAGGGCTCCCTGAAGGAGGCCGAGGCCGCGGTCGAGCGGGTCGAGGGTTTCCTCACCCGTGCGCTGCGGGCGCTGCCCGACGGCACCTCCACGGTGCCGGACCCCACGCGCGTGCCGGAGGCGTATGCGGCGGCGATGGACGACGACCTCAACGTGAGCGGCGCGCTCGCGGTGGTCCACGACACCGTCCGCGCGGGCAACACGGCCATGGACGACGGCGACACGGTCGCGCTGGAGCAGGCGTTCGCCTCGGTGCTGGCGATGACCGACCTGTTGGGCGTCAACCCGCTCGACCCCCGGTGGGGCAGTGGGCGCGACTCCGGCGGCGGCGAGGCGCAGGCAGCCCTCGACGCGCTCATCGGCGCCCAGCTGGAGGCGCGTGCCGCTGCGCGCGCCGCCCGCGACTTCGCCACCGCGGACGCGATCCGCGACCAGCTCTCGGCGGCCGGCGTGGCCATCGAGGACACCGCCTCGGGGGCCAACTGGTCGCTCGCGCGCAGAGACTCCACGAAGGACGGTTCCTGATGGCCGGCAACTCTCAGCGCCGCGGCGCGATCCGCAAGGGCGGCAAGAAGGGCCCGACGGTGGGCTCGGGCGGCCAGCGCCGCCGGGGACTCGAGGGCAAGGGCCCCACGCCGCGCGCGGAGGACCGGCCCGCCCACAAGGCGCACAAGATGGCCAAGGCCGCCGCCAAGCGCGGTGGTGCAGCAGCGGCGCGCCCCGGTGGGGCGTCGCGGGGCGCCAGCACCCGCCGCAGCGGCGGCAAGGCGTCCAGCGAGGTCGTGGCCGGGCGCAACTCCGTCGTCGAGGCGCTGCGCGCCGAGGTGCCGGTGACGACGATGTACGTCGCGGGCCGCATCGACGCCGACGACCGCGTCCGTGAGGCGCTGAAGACCGCCACGTCCCGCGGCATCCCGGTGCTTGAGACCCCCCGCGGCGAGCTCGACCGGCTCACCGACGGGGCCGTGCACCAGGGCCTCGCGCTGCAGGTCCCGCCGTACGAGTACGCGCACCCGCGCGACTTCATCGACCCCGAGGCGCCGGGCGTGCCGCTGGTCGTGGCGCTGGACGGCATCACCGACCCCCGCAACCTCGGCGCGATCGTGCGTTCCGTCGCGGCGTTCGGCGGTCACGGGGTCGTCGTGCCGGAACGCCGCTCGGTGGGCATGACCGCCAGCGCCTGGAAGACGTCTGCCGGTGCCGCGGCCCGGGTGCCGGTTGCCATGGCCTCGAACCTGACCCGCGCGCTGGAGGACTACCGCAAGGCCGGCTTCTTCGTCCTCGGCCTGGACATGGAGGGCGACGTCGAATTGCCCGAGCTCGAGCTCGCCACCGAGCCGATCGTCATCGTCACGGGGTCGGAGGGCAAGGGCCTGTCGCGGCTCGTGCGCGAGACCTGCGACCAGGTCGTCTCGATCCCGATGTCCTCGGCCGTCGAGTCCCTCAACGCCGGTGTGGCGACGGGCGTGGCGCTGTACGAGGTCGCGCGGCGGCGGCGCGGCGCGACGCGCTGACCACCAAGACGGCGGAGCGGCGCGACGCGCTGACCGGCACGGCAACGACGCAGCGAGACGCGGTGCCCGAGTTCAGCCACCCGAAAGGTCCTTTCCGATAGGTTCTGCGCAGTCGCGCCCAAGGGGGAGCGGCGCAACCGAAGGGATCTTCATGTCTGACAACGCCACGCCGCCGCCTCCGCCGCCGCCCGGTTCGGGCCAGGGGGGTGGCTACGGTGCTCCGCCGCCGCCCGGACAGGGTGGTGGGTACGGCGCCCCGCCGCCGGCGCCGAGCTACGAGGCCGGTGGCGTCCAGGGGACCCCGCCGCCGAACTACCTCGTGTGGGCGATCCTGTCGACCATCTTCTGCTGCCTCCCGTTCGGCATCGCGTCGATCGTGTTCGCCGCGCAGGTCAACGGCAAGTGGAACTCCGGTGACCACGCCGGGGCGCAGGACAGCTCCGCCAAGGCGAAGCGGTTCGCGATCATCGCGGCCGTCGTGGGTGTCGTCGTGAACGGCGCCTACGCCGCGTTCGTCCTGCCCAACCTGGGCAACAGCTGACCCTGGTCCCATGACCACCTCAGTGGCACAGCGCCCCGTCGCCGCCGAGCCCCGCGCTCGTCGGTACGGGGCGCTGCGCCTGCCCCTGCTGGCCGCAGGCACCGCTGCGGCGGTCCTCGCCACCGTCGGCGTCGTCGACCCGAACCAGCCGGGGCACTACCCGACCTGTCCGTTCCTCGCGATGACCGGCTACTGGTGCCCGGGGTGCGGGTCGCTGCGGGCGCTGCACGCCCTCGCGCACGGCGACGTGGCGACGGCCATGGCACGCAACCCCCTCACCGTCCTCGCGACGGCCGGCCTGCTCGTCGGGTACGTCGTGTGGGTGCGCCGGCTCTGGCAGGGACGCCCGCGCTCGTGGGTCGCGCCGGCGTGGCTGCTCTACGGCCTGCTCGCGCTCGTCCTGGTCTTCTGGGTCGTGCGCAACCTGCCGGGCACGACCTGGCTCTCCCCGGCCTGACCCCTCGCGACCCCGGGGCGCAGAGAGGCGACTGCCCCGCCGCCCCTGGTCAGGACTTGGGGACCTCGACGACGACCGTGGACAGGATCTTGTCCGCGAACGTCTGCCGCTTGGGGTCCCACAGCGGCCACAGGTAGCCGAGGTAGAAGAACTGGTCGAGCGTGTGCGCGATCTCGCGCACGAAGCACATCCCCGCCCCCATCGGCCGGCCGGTGTGCTCCTCGACCAGCCGGATCCCCATGACCCTCTTCCCGACGCTCTGGCCGGTGCGGCCCATCCGGAACACCCGGTTCCACAGGTGGATCGCGACGATGGCGACGATGCCAAGCCCTATGAAGACGAACCCGAGCACCAGCAGGCCGGTGTGCGCCGCCCTCGTGGTCTCGTAGGTGCCCGTCGTGGTGTCGAAGGAGTTGCGGGGGGAGCCTGCCACGATCAGCGGGATCCCCACGACGTAGAAGACGAATCCCACCAGCGACAGCAGGCCGTCCAGGAGCGATGCGGCGACGCGGGTGCCCCAGTTCGCGAGCGGCCCCCACGGCTCGGACGGTGCAGCCTGCCCCGGGAAGCCGGGCGGCGGGTAGCTCGCCTGCTGCGGCTGGCCGGGCTGCTGCGGGTATGCCGCCGGCGCGTACCCCTGCGCGGGTTGCTGGTCCTGCGTGGGCTGGTCGGTCACGGGATCCCCCTGGTCGTCGGACGTCGCGCGCCAGCCTAGCGACCGCGGGCCGCGCTCAGGGGCAGGTCAGGACCGGCTGGCCTGCTCGTCGTCGAACATCGCGAGCACCGGCATCTCCACGGTGTCCACGCCGACCACGGTGGCCTCGTCGGGCTTGCCGGGCAGCACCGTCGCGACGTAGTCGGCGAGCGCGTCCTCGATGGGCACGTCGTGCCCCGCCCGCTCGGACATGTACCAGCGGTGCTCGAGCACCTCGTGGAACAGCTCCGCGGGCTCGAGCTTGCCGGCCAGGTCCCGCGGCACGCGGCGCGTGACGGGCTCGTAGATCTTCGCCAGCCAGTCGTGGGCGACGATCTCCTCGTCGTCGTTCTGGCGGTCCGTGCCGGCCCGGTAGGAGTCGAGGTCGTTGAGCAGCCGGCGCGCCTGGTTCTCCTCGACGTCCAGGCCGGTGAGCCGCAGCAGCCGCCGCGAGTGGTGGCCGGCGTCGACGACCTTGGGCTGGATCTGGATGTGGGTGCCGTCGAAGTCCGTGGAGATGGCCAGCTCGTCGACGTCGAAGCCGAGCTCGTTGAGCCGGCGGATGCGCTCGTCGACCCGCCACCGGTCGCCGCGCTCGAACCGCTCCTGCCCCGTCAGCTCCGCCCACAGCTCGGTGTACCGGGTGACGATCTGGTTCGACGTGTCGACCGGGTCCGCCCCCTCGGGGAGCATGCCGCCGGCCTCGAGGTCCATGAGCTCGCCGGCGATGTTGACGCGGGCGATGTCCAGGTCGTGCTCGCGCTGCCCGTCGGTGAGGGACTGGTGCAGCTCACCCGTCTCCGCGTCCACGAGGTATGCCGCGAACGCGCCCGCGTCGCGCCGGAACAGCGTGTTGGACAGGGACACGTCACCCCACCAGAAGCCGGTGAGGTGCAGGCGGACCAGGAGGACGGCGAGGGCGTCGATGAGGCGGGTGGAGGTGTCCGCGCGCAGCGACTGGCTGAACAGCGCGCGGTACGGCAGGGAGAACTGCAGGTGCCGCGTCACCAGGCAGGCGTCGAGCGGCTGGCCGTCCCGGCCGACCCGGCCGCTGACGACGCCGAACGGCTCGACCGTGGGGAGGTCGAGCCGGTCGAGCATCCGCAGCATCTGGTACTCACGGGTGGCCAGCTCGTCCTTGATCTCCTTGACGGCCAGGACCCGGCCGGAGAGCTTGACGAAGCGGACCACGTGCCGCGAGATGCCGCGGGGCAGGGCCGCAAGGTACTCGTCGGGCCAGGTCTCCAGCGGCAGGTCCCAGGGCAGGTCGAGCAGCGCGGGGTCGGGGCGCGAGGTGGTGATGGACAGGGCCATGGGAGCTCACCCTTCCGGGAAGACGCGTGTGGCCGGCCCCCGGTGCGGGAGCCGGCCACACGGCATACGAGGGATCGGTCAGTCGCCGAGGCGCTGGCCGTCGGCAGCGTCGAAGAGGTGCACGTGGCCGGCCTTCGGCGCGAGGAAGACCGTCTCGCCCTTGGCCGGGGGACGCCGGCCGTCGACGCGGGCGATGAAGGGCTTCTCCGGCGCGTCGCTGTCCTCCTCGTCGACGTGCTGGTGGGCCTTGGTCGAGCCGTAGATGTACGCGTCGGCGCCCAGCTCCTCGACGACGTCCACGGTGACGGGGATGCCCTGGCCCTCGGTGGTGAGCTCGAGGTCCTCCGGGCGGACGCCCAGGGTGACGTTCTTGCCCGAGGCGCCGCTGAGCCGGTCGCGCTCGATCGGGATCTGCGAGCCACCGACGGAGACGCCGCCGTCGGCGATGTCGACGTCGAGCAGGTTCATGGCCGGGGAGCCGATGAAGCCGGCGACGAAGACGTTGTTCGGGTGGTCGTACATCCGCCGCGGGGTGTCGACCTGCTGGAGGATGCCGTCCTTGAGGACCGCCACGCGGTCGCCCATGGTCATGGCCTCGACCTGGTCGTGGGTGACGTAGACCGTGGTGACGCCGAGGCGGCGCTGCAGCGAGGCGATCTGGGTGCGCGTCTGGACGCGGAGCTTGGCGTCGAGGTTCGACAGCGGCTCGTCCATGAGGAACACCTGCGGGGAGCGGACGATCGCACGGCCCATGGCGACGCGCTGGCGCTGGCCACCGGACAGGGCCTTCGGCTTGCGCTCGAGGTAGGGCTGCAGGTCGAGGATCTTCGCGGCCTCCTCGACGCGCTTGCGGATCTCGGCCTTGTCGACGCCGGCGATCTTGAGCGCGAAGCCCATGTTGTCGGCCACCGTCATGTGCGGGTAGAGCGCGTAGTTCTGGAAGACCATCGCGACGTCCCGGTCCTTGGGGGACAGGTTGGTGACGTCGCGGTCGCCGATCCAGATCTTGCCGGCGTTGACCTCCTCGAGACCCGCGAGCATGCGCAGGGAGGTGGACTTGCCGCAGCCGGACGGGCCGACCAGGACGAGGAACTCGCCGTCCTCGATGTCGATGTTGAGCCGGTCGACCGAGGGCTTGTCGTTGCCCGGGTAGAGGCGGGTGGCCTCGTCGAACTTCACAGTTGCCATGGCGTCTTTGCCTTCCTTCACCGGCAGGAACGTGCCGGACGATCCGTTGTAAAGGTGGAACACCCGCGGACGTCGGTGTGCGCGGGTGGGCTCAGTCTGGCCGACGGCGACGGTTTTGACCACCGTCCGCGACGGCGGTCCCGCATGGTGGAAACGTTTACGCACTCCTGCGGCGCGCGGGCCGCCTGTCCGTGCGGTGGACGGTTTGGCGGGGCGCCCGAAATTTCTTGCACGGCCTTGCTAGGTTTTGCGCATGAAGGCGAGGTTGGCCGACATCGCGGCACACGCGGAGGTCAGCGAGGCGACGGTCAGCCGGGTGCTCAACGGCAAGCCCGGTGTCAGCGAGACGACCCGCGAGGCGGTGCTCACCTCCCTCGACATCCTCGGCTACGACCGGCCGTCCCGGTTGCGGCGCAAAACCGCCGACCTCGTCGGGCTCGTGGTCCCGGAGCTGACCAACCCCATCTTCCCGGCGTTCGCCCAGATCATCGAGACGGCCCTGGCCCGCCACCAGTTCACCCCGGTCCTGTGCACCCAGACCCCCGGCGGCGTGCACGAGGACGAGTACGTGCAGATGCTCCTCGACCGCGGCGTGGCCGGAATCATCTACGTCTCAGGCCAGCACGCGGACGTCACCACCGACCCGGAGCGCTACACGGCCCTGCGTGAGCGCGGGCTGCCGATCGTGCTCGTCAACGGCTACCACGAGGGCATCGACGCGCCCTTCATCTCGAACGACGACGTCGCGTCGATGGACCTGGCGTTGTCCCACCTCGTCCAGCTCGGCCACACGCAGATCGGCCTGGCGGTCGGCCCCGACCGGTTCGTGCCCGTCATCCGCAAGATCGAGGGCTTCCGCCGCTCGATGCGCTCGCTGCTCGGCCGCGACGACGTCGAGGAGCTGATCGAGCGGACGCTGTTCTCGGTCGAGGGGGGCGACACCGCCGCGGCACGGCTCATGGAGCGCGGGTGCACCGCCGTCGTCTGCGGGTCCGACCTCATGGCCCTCGGTGCCATCCGCGCCGCGCGCCGTGCCGGTCGGCGGGTGCCCGAGGACTTCTCGGTGGTCGGCTACGACGACAGCCCGCTGATCCCGTTCACCGACCCGCCACTCACGACCGTGCGCCAGAGCGTGCAGGCCATGTCCGAGGCCGCGGTCCGTGCACTGCTCGACGAGATCGCGGGGGAGCCGGCGCCGCGGGCCGAGTACGTCTTCCGGCCCGAGCTCGTCGTCCGCGGGTCCACGGGGGCGGCCCCCGGTCGCTGAGCCGCGGGTGACGGGCCAGGGGCTCTGAGCCGCGGATGGCGGTGCGAGGGCGCGACCCGCGAGGCGTCGGGCTCAGCGCGAACGGCGCACGTCGGCCAGCAGGGCCAGGGCGTCCGCCACGTCCTGTGGCTCCTCGACCCGCCAGCCGGCGGCCGTGTCGCCGTCGCCGACCTTGACGCCCACGTCGCCGTCGCGCAGACGGGTGAAGACGTCCTCGTCGGTGACGTCGTCGCCGAAGTAGACGAGGACGTCCGCGCCGACCCGGTCCCGCAGCCCGGTGAGGGCCGTCCCCTTGTCGGCGTCGTGGACGCTCATCTCCACCACGTGCTTACCCTGCATCACGCGGACCCCGTCGTGGCGGGCCGCGACCTCGAGCACCGACTGCTCGGCGCGCGCCGCCGCGTCGGCGTCCATCCCCCGGGTGTGCGCGACCACCGCGCTGGGCTTGGTCTCCAGGCGAACGTCAGGGAGCTCCTCGCGCAGCTGCTCGAGGTCGACGGTGAGCCGCTCGAGCGTCTCGCGCTCGTCCTCGCCCAGGGCGCTGCCGGCGGCTTCGTCGCTGGACTCCGCGCCGTGGCTGCCGACCAGCGTGACTGCCGCGTCCTCGATCCCGGTCAGCGCGGCGAGGGTGGCCAGGTCGCGCCCGCTCACCACCGCGGCATACGTGTCGGGCGTCCCGGCCAGCGCCCGCAGGGACTCCACGGTGCCCGGGAGGGGGCGCGAGGTCGACGGGTCGAGGACCAGCGGCGCGAGCACGCCGTCGAAGTCGGTGGCGACGACGAGCGACCCCGCCCTCGCCGCGGTGGCGAGGGCGTCGGCGACCGCGGTGGGCAGGGCCATCAGCGGGCGACCGAGGGGCGGGTCGCGTTGTGCCGTTCGCACGCGGTGCGGTCGGCGGCGGCATGCGCGTCGTCGGCGCGCTGCTCGCGTGCGGTCCGCTGCGGCCGCTCCGGGGCGGTCTCGAGGTTCTCGAGGAACCGCGCCGCCCACCGCTGGACGTCGTGGTCCGCCACCCGGCGCCGCATGGCGCGCATGAGGCGGCGCTTCTCCTTGTCGGGGGTCTCGATCGCCCGCATGATCGTCTGCTTGAGACCAGCGATGTCGTGGGGGTTCACCACGAACGCCTGGTGCAGCTCGTGGAACGCGCCGGTGAACTCGGACAGCACCAGCGCGCCGCCCTCGTCGTACCGGCACGTGACGTACTCCTTCGCCACGAGGTTCATCCCGTCGCGCAGCGGCGTCACCAGCAGCACGTCGGCGGCGAGGTAGAGGGCCGCCATCTCCTCGCGGGGGTAGGAGTGGTGCAGGTAGTGCACCGCAGGGGCCCCGATCCGGCTGAACTCGCCGTTGAGCCGCCCGACCTCGCCCTCGATCTCCTGGCGGAGTGCCTGGTATGCCGCGACGCGCTCGCGGCTCGGCGTGGCCACCTGGACGAACACCTCGTCCGGGGGCGCGACCTTGTCCTCCGCCAGCAGCTCGCCGTAGGCCTTGATCCGGTGGCCGATGCCCTTGGTGTAGTCGAGCCGGTCCACGCCGAGGATCAGCGTCTTGGGGTTGCCCAGCGACTCGCGGATCTCCTTGGCCCGGACCGCGGTCTCGGGACGGCGGGCGTTCTCCTCCAGGCCGGCGAAGTCGATGGAGATGGGGACGGCGCTGGCGCGCACGCGGCGGGCGTCCTCGGCGCGGGACACCGCGACGACGTCGCCCTTCGTCGGGAGGCCGAGCAGCTGGCGGCAGGCCCGGACGAAGTTCTGCGCGTCGGCGACCCGCTGGAAGCCCAGGTAGTCCGCACCGAGCAGTCCCTCGAGCACCGCCTTGCGCCACGGCAGCTGGGCGAACAGCTCCACGGGCGGGAAGGGGATGTGGTCGAACCAGCCGATCCGCACGTCGGGCCGCAGCTCGCGCACCATCGCCGGCACCAGCTGCAGCTGGTAGTCGTGCACCCACACCGTCGCGCCCTGCTCGGCGACCTCGACGATCGCCTCGGCGAACCGCCGGTTCACGCGCTCGTACGCGGCATACCACTGGCGGTGGAAGGACGCCGGGACGATGACGTCGTGGTAGATCGGCCACAGGGTGTCGTTGCTGAAGCCCTCGTAGTACTCGGCGACCTCCTGCGCGGACAGCGGCACCGGCCGCAGGAACATGCCGTGCTCGGAGAACGGCTCGGGGGCGTCCCCGGCCTCGCCGGCCCAGCCGACCCAGGCACCGTCGCGACCCTTCATCACCGACTCCATGGCGGTCACCAGGCCGCCCGGGCTGGTGCGCCACGAGGAGCTGCCGTCGGGCTCCACCACCCGGTCCACGGGCAGTCGGTTGGCAGCGACCACCAGGTCGAAGGTCTTGCGGCTGCGGGGCACGGCACTCAACTCCACGGGGTCGTCATCGGCTGCGACCACCCTATGCGGCTTCCCCTAGCGGTCGCTCGTGGCGCGGGTCTACGGTCTGTGCATGAGGATCTCGGATGTGGTGCGCCGCAAGGGTGACGAGGTCGTCACCGTCCGTCCCGACGAGACCGTGGAGCGGCTGCTCCGGCTCCTCGCCGACCACCGCATCGGTGCCGTCGTCGTGAGCGAGGACGGCCAGTCCGTCGCCGGCATCGTGAGCGAGCGCGACGTCGTGCGGCACCTGCACAGCGACGGCCCGGACGTCGTCAAGGCAGCGATCTCCTCGATCATGACCGCCGACGTCACCACCTGCGACCCCGACACCCCCATCGAGGAGCTCGCGCGCACGATGACCGACAAGCGCATCCGGCACGTGCCCGTGGTCGTCGACGGCCGGCTGCACGCCATCGTCAGCATCGGCGACATCGTCAAGAACCGGATCGACGAGCTGCAGGCCGAGCGCGACCAGCTGGTCGGGTACATCCAGCAGTAGCCCAGCACCCGGGTCGCAGCCTCACCGAAACCTCCCGCCCGGTCCCTTACCGTAGGGAGGTGACCACCGAGGCCATCCAGGGGAGCGACGGCGGCCGCGGGCTGCCCGACCAGACCCGCATCGGCCCCTACCGCGTCATCTCCCAGCTCGGCGAGGGCGGCATGGGCGTCGTACACCTCGCGCTGGACCCCCACGGCAGGGCGGTGGCCCTCAAGCTGCTGCGCCCGCACGTCGCGCACGACCGCGACGCCCGGGCCCGGCTGGCCCGCGAGGTCGACGTGCTGCGACGGATCGAGGACCCGCGGGTGGCGACGGTCATCGACGCCGACCTCGACGGCGAGCGGCCGTTCCTCGTCACGCGCTACGTGCCGGGGCCCCCGCTCGACGAGGTCGTCAAGGAGCACGGACCGGTGCGGGGCGAGCAGCTGCTGCAGCTCGGCCGCGGCCTGGCCGAGGCGCTCGACGCGATCCACTCGGCCGACGTCATCCACCGCGACCTCAAGCCGGGCAACGTCCTCATGCTCGACGACGAGCCGGTCCTCATCGACTTCGGGATCGCCCACGTGGCCGACGACGTCCGCATCACGATGACCGGGCTCGTCATGGGCACGCCCGGGTACCTCTCGCCCGAGGTGGTCGAGGGTGCCCCGGTGACCGAGGCCACCGACTGGTGGGGCTGGGCGGCCACCCTGGCGTTCGCCGCGAGCGGCGCCCCGCCGTTCGGGCGCGGGCCGATGGACCTCGTCCTGTCGCGGGTGAGCCGGGGCGAGGCCGACCTCACCGGTGTGGACCCGCGGCTGGCGCCCCTGCTGCACGCCGCCCTCTCGCCCGTGCCGCGCGAGCGCCCCGACATCGACGAGGTCCTGGACGCGCTCGAGCGGTACGCCTCCGGCCAGCCGGTCACCGAGGCCCTGCCCGAGCCGGTCCGGGGCACACAGGTGCTCGAGCAGCGCCCGACGGCGCGCTGGGAACGCCCCGAGGTCGGTCCGGGTGCGGCCGTGCCCGGGGCCGCGGCGGGGTCGCCGGGCGAACCGGCTGCCGCTCCCCGCTTCCAGCCGCCGGCGCAGCCCGCGGGCCAGTGGTACCAGGGGCAGGTCGCCCAGCAGCAGGCCTGGGACGAGCCGGGCGAGCTCGTGCCGTGGGAGGACGACCAGGAGGTCTCGGACTGGCAGGCCGCCTGGCAGGGCGGCCCGGGTGAGCCGGACCCCCGCATCGACCGTCCCCAGCGCACGGGAACCCTGCTGGCCCTGCTCCTCGCCGTCGTCGCGGCGACCGCGGTCTTCCCGGTGGTCGCCGGGGTCGTCGCGCTCCTCTGGTCGTGGGCCGCCCGGACCGCGGACCGGTCCGTCACCTCGCTCGTCGTCCGCCGCTACCACCACGGGCGCCGCCGGTCCGACGTGCCGATCGCGGTCGTGGCCAGCCCGTGGCACCTCGTGGTCGGCGCCGTGGCGACGGTCGTCAGCGCCCTGCTGCCGCTCGTGGTGGGGGTGTGCGCCGTGTTCAGCGCCGCGCTCGCGACCGTTGCCGTCGTGGGCGGTTCGCCCCAGCCGCAGGCGGCCCTGCCCCTCGCGGTCGGGGGTGCGCTCGCGGCCCTCATGGCGTGGTGGGGTCCCGGCGGCTCAGGCCTGCGCCGCGGCTCGCGCAGCATCGTCCGCGGCGTCAGCCGGGGTCCCCGGGCCGCACAGGTGGTCGTCGCCCTGTCGCTCGTCGTCGCGGCCGGGTGCGCGCTGTGGAGCCTGCAGCACGCGGGCCAGCCCGACTGGTGGCCCACGCAGTCGCCGGCCGGGCTGCTGCCGAGCGGGGTCGCGCTCCGCTGATGACCGAGGGGACACGTCCGGCGCGGCCACGCCGACCTGCGCTGCGGCACAGCCGGATTTGGCGGGGCGAGGAGGTCACCGAGACCGTCTCGATGGTCGACTCGTTGCGCCACACGCCCTACCGCAACGCCCGGGTGCGCCAGGCGGTCGCCGAGGAGCGCGAGGCGCGTGCGTCGCTCGACCTGGCCCTGCGGGTCGGCGAGCTGATGCTGCGCTGCGGCGCCGGGGCGCCCCAGGTGGAGGCCTCCGTCGTGGCGGTCGCCGCGGCCGCCGGGCTCGACAACCTCGAGGTCGACATCACCCTGCAGTCGCTCCTGGTGCAGTGCACGTCCCCGTCCGGGGTGCCGCTGACCATGCTGCGCGTGGTCCGGTCCTCCACCCGCGACTTCGCCCGGCTGGCGGCGGTGCACGAGTTCGTGGAGAACCTCGTGGCCGGCAGCTACGACCGCGAGGCAGCCGCTGCAAGGCTGCGCGAGATCCGGCGGGCCCCGCGGTTCTGGCCACGGTGGGCCGTGCGTGGCGCGCTCGGCGTCCTGGCCGCCGCCATCGCCGTGATGCTCGGTGCCGGGCCGACGGCCGCCGTCGTGGCCGGGGGAGCGGGCCTGCTCGTGGGGTATGCCGCCCGCTCGCTGGGGCGCGCGGGCCTCCCGGACTTCTACCAGTGCGCGGTCGGCGGGTTCCTCGCGACGGCGGTGGCGTGGGCGGCCTTCAGCCTGGGTGCGGTCGGCTGGGTGCCGGTCTCGTCGACCGAGTTCGCGTACGTCGTGGCCGGTGGCATCACCGTGCTCCTGCCGGGGCGCACGGTCGCGTCGGCCTTCGAGGACGCCATCTCCGGCTACTCGGTGACCGGTGCCGGTCGCATGTTCGGCGTGTTCCTCACGACCGCCGGCATCATCCTCGGGGTGGCCACCGGGCTTGCCGTCACCCTTGCGATCACGCACGCCCTCGACCTGCGGCTGGTGAACCCCTCCATCGTCTCCACCCGGCAGTACTCCGCCCCTGTCGTCACCGCGGTCGCCGGCGCCTTCGTGGTCGGCCTGGCCGGGGCGCTGTCGCTGCGCAGCCGGCGGGGCCTGGTCGTCTGGGCCGGGTTGCTGTGCGCCGTGGCCGCGATCCTCTCGCTGCTCGTCAGCAAGGTGGACGGGCTCGGGCCGCTGGCCGCGGCAGGCGCGGCGGCGACGGTCCTGGGGGCGCTCGGCCGGGTGCTGGGACAGTGGCTGCGCGCACCCGCGATGGTGCTCGTCGTGCCGGCGTCGTACGGCCTGCTGCCCGGCCTGGCGATCTTCCGCGGGCTCTACGAGATGGTCAACGGCTCGAAGGTCGACTCCGGCACGCTGTCCCTGCAGGGAGGTCTCACGACACTGCTCGGCGCGATGGCCGTGTTGCTGGCGATCGCCGCCGGGACCGTCCTCGGGGACTACCTGGGAGCCCCTTTCGACCGGCGAATTGTCCAGAAAAGGCGCGTGCGGTCCAGATAAGTCCTCAGCCGTTCGGCTGATATGTCGTCACGGGCTTGTGACCTTCCCGTGACCTATCTACCTTTGACGAGTGCGCCTCCCGGCGCCCGCCACAACTGCACACGGCACACCCACCACAGCAACCGCACACCCACCGCGCCGAACCTCGTCAGGTGGGTGTCCCGCCGGGCACCAGCCCGGGCAGACGAGGGCGGGGGAACCACCTCGGTCGCCACGGCGGCCTCGGGGTGAAGCCGGCTCCGGCCGGCCGGGCACCTGACGGCCCGAACCCGACAGCTCACCTCGAAGGCGCAGGTCAGGAAGGACCCCCCGGAATGTTCTACGCCCCCAAGCACTCCGCCCGTAAGCCCAAGCCGATCCGCCGCCGCGTCGCCGGTGTCGCCGTCGCCGGTGCCGCCACCGTCGCCGGTGGTGTCGCGACCGCCACCTCCTCGTCCGCCGCCGGTTCCGTCTGGGACAGCGTCGCCGCCTGCGAGAGCGGTGGCAACTGGCACATCAACACCGGCAACGGCTACTACGGCGGCCTGCAGTTCTCCTCCGGCACCTGGAGCGCGTACGGCGGCGGCCGGTACGCCGCCCGCGCCGACCTCGCCAGCAGGAGCGAGCAGATCACCGTCGCCCAGCGCGTGCTGGCCTCGCAGGGCCCCGGCGCCTGGCCGACCTGCGGCGCGCGCGCCGGCCTGACCCGCGCCAACGGCGGTGCTGCCAGCGCCGGCTCGACGTCGTCGTCCGACCGCACGGTGTCCCGGTCCTCGGTCCGCACCGCCCCGGTCCGCCGCACTGCCCCCGCCGGCAAGCTCGCCGTCGACGGCATCCGCGGCCCGAAGACCAACGCCGCCATCGAGCGCTGGGTCGGTGCCCGGGTCGACGGCAACCTCGACCGCGCCGACGCCCGCGCCCTGCAGCGCAAGGTCGGCTCCGCCCCCGACGGCATCATCGGCCCGAAGACGGTCCGCGCGCTGCAGACGAAGATCGGTGCCCGCCACAACGGCTCGCACACGCTCGACCGCGCCACGGTCCGCGCGCTGCAGACGTACCTGAACAACCACTGAGCCACGGTCCCGCCTCGTGGGTGGGACGGTCGTGCAGTGCCCACCAGCGGGCCCGCGCCTCGTGCGCGGGCCCGCTGGCGTGTGCGGTGGGTATGCCGTGTCGCCGGTACGATCGTCGCCGTCCGCCTCGCGGGCACGCCGGTGTGGCGCAATCGGTAGCGCACCTGTCTTGTAAACAGGGGGTTGTGGGTTCGAGTCCCATCGCCGGCTCTCTGACCAGCGGCTCTAGGGCTTGACGACCTCGCGGAGGGTCCGCATGGCTCGGCCCACGGCGTCGCGCGCGCCGTGGATCCGCACGGCGCTCGAGGACGGGGCGTGCGCCAGCGCGCGGTCGAGCTCGAGTGCCGCCGCGAAGAGGTCCTGGAGCACCTCGGAGTGGACTGCCTCGAGGATGCGCTCTCGCTCCTCGAGGCGGGTCAGGCGCTCGCTGCGCCGGATGTTGCACACCTGGCCCTGCGGTCCGGGCTGCGCGTAGAGGTCGGTCACCGCCACCTCCACCCAGGTCCAGGCCCCGTCGGTGCGGACCCGGAGCTCACCGATCCGCTCCGCCCGGGGTGGGTCGGTGGCCAGCAGCTCCCCGAAGGCGTGGTGGTCCTCGGGGTGGATGCGGTCGGTCAGCGGTGTGCCCATGACCTCGTCGACCGCCCAGCCGAAGAGGGTGGCGACCGCTGGGCTGGCGTAGCTGACGAGGTGGTTCGCGTCGAGCAGGACGGCGGCGTCGCTGGAGCGCTCCATCAGGTGCCGGACGGCGTCGCCGAGGTTGAGGGAGGCGCCGACGATGCCGATCAGCTTCCCGTCGCGGTACACGCCGCTGTCGGTGACCAGCGCGTGCAGCACGGCGCCGCTGCGGTTGCGGACCGGGAACCCGCCGGACCACGAACGGCCGTCCCGCAGGGCGGTCATGATCTCCTCGGCGGCCTTCCTGGAGAGCTCCGGCACGGTGACCTCTGCGATGTCGCGTCCGACGGCCTCCGCGGCGGGCCAGCCGTACAGCTGCTCTGCGGCGCCGTTCCAGGACAGCACCGTGCCCTGCGTGTCCGTCGCGATCACGGCGTGCCCGAGGGCGTCCAGCAGCTCGTCGGCCGACGGGCGCGGAGGGAGGGCCTTGGTGTCCATGGACCCAGCCTGCTCCCCGTGCTGGGCGTGGCAAGGGGCCGAAAGCCCCGGACTGGGCCGGTCCGCGGAGGCCGGGCCGCGGGGGTCAGGCTGCAGACAGCAGTGCCGACAAGGCCTCGAGGGCCTCGGGGCGGATCCAGTAGTAGACGAAGGTGCCGCGTCGCTCGCAGTCCACGAGCCCCGCCTCCCGCAGCGTCCTGAGGTGGTGCGAGATCGTCCCCGACGACAGGTCGAACGCAGGCGTGATCTCGCAGACGCACAGCTCGGGCCGCGCCGCGATCATCGACACCATCTGCAGCCGGACCGGGTCGCCGAGGGCCTTGAACATGGGCGCCAGGCGCTCGGCATCCGCAGCCGTCACGGGGGAGGTGGCCATGCCGCAGCAGCTGGCCTCACGGACCTTCGGCTCTGACTCGAGAACGGCCATGCCACTATCTTGACAGATGTCGAATCAAAGGACCATGCTGACGCTGATTCGACAATCGTCAAACCAAGGAGCGCGTCATGGCGACCGACCAGAAGGCGACCGAGCAGGGAGCACCCGAGCGGATGGACGAGCAGCAGGTCCGTGAGGCGGTGCGGGAGCGGTATGCCGCGTCGGCGACCAGCCTGCTCACCGGCCGGTCGGAGTCGGGCTGCTGCGGCGGAGGCGGCTGCTGCGGGTCCGCCGCGACGGCCGTCGACCCGATCAGCTCCAACCTGTACGAGGGGACGCAGGCCCCGTCCGACACCGCCCTCGCCGCCTCACTGGGATGCGGCAACCCGACCGCCCTGGCCGAGCTGCGCCCCGGTGAGGACGTCCTCGACCTGGGCTCCGGGGGAGGTCTCGACGTCCTGCTGTCCGCCCGTCGCGTCGCCCCGGGCGGCACGGCATACGGACTCGACATGACCGACGAGATGCTCGAGCTGGCGCGCCGCAACCAGGCCGAGTCGGGGATCGAGAACGCACGCTTCGTCAAGGGCACCATCGAGGACGTGCCGCTGCCGGACGCGTCGGTCGACGTGGTGATCTCCAACTGCGTCATCAACCTCTCCCCGGACAAGGACACGGTCCTGCGGGAGGCGTACCGCGTGCTGCGACCGGAGGGCCGGTTCGCGGTGTCCGACATCGTGCTCCTGCGCGACATCCCGCAGGAGCTGCGCGGGGTGGTGCGGCTGTGGACCGGCTGCATCTCCGGCGCCCTGCGTGACCACGAGTTCGTCGAGAAGCTCACCGCTGCCGGTTTCGAGGACGCCTCGGTCGAGGTGACGCGGGAGTACTCGCGTGACGACCTCGAGGCGATGGCCGAGGTGACCGACGTCGCCGAGCTGCCGGAGGGCATGGCGCTGCCCGAGCTGGTCGCCGCGCTCGACGGTGCCTTCGCCAGTGCGTTCGTGCGGGCGCGCAAGCCGTGACCGCTCCCACGCCCACCACGAACCGCCCCCAGTCCGCGGTGGCGGCTCGGCTCTCCACGCTCGACAGGTTCCTGCCGGTGTGGATCCTCGCCGCGATGGCGGCCGGCCTGGCCCTGGGTCGCCTCGTCCCCGGGCTCGCCGGAGCCCTGACCGCCGTGCAGGTCGACGGTGTCTCCCTGCCGATCGCGATCGGGCTGCTCGTGATGATGTACCCGGTGCTGGCGAAGGTCCGCTACGACCGGCTCGACACGGTGACGGCCGACCGGCGGATGCTCGTCTCCAGCCTGGTCCTGAACTGGCTGGTCGGCCCCGCCCTCATGTTCACCCTGGCGTGGCTGCTGCTGCCCGACCTGCCGGAGTACCGCACCGGCCTGGTCATCGTGGGCCTCGCCCGGTGCATCGCGATGGTCATCATCTGGAACGACCTGGCGTGTGGCGACCGCGAGGCCGCGGCGGTGCTCGTCGCCCTCAACTCGCTGTTCCAGGTCGTCGCGTTCGCCGCCCTCGGGTGGTTCTACCTCTCCGTGCTGCCGGGCTGGCTCGGGCTCGACCGGTCGAGCCTGGACGTCTCACCGTGGCAGATCGCCAAGAGCGTGCTCGTCTTCCTGGGCATCCCCCTGCTCGCCGGCTACCTCAGCCGTCGGCTCGGGGAGCGCCGCGTCGGCCGGGACCGCTACGAGCACTCGTTCCTGCCCCGGGTCGGCCCGTGGGCGCTGTACGGCCTGCTGTTCACCATCGTGGTCCTGTTCGCCCTGCAGGGGGAGCAGATCACCAGCCGGCCGCTCGACGTGGCCCGGATCGCGCTGCCCCTGCTGGCGTACTTCGCGCTGATGTGGGGTGGCGGCTACCTGCTGGGCAAGGCCCTGGGCCTCACCTACGAGCGCACCACGACGCTCGCCTTCACCGCCGCCGGCAACAACTTCGAGCTCGCCATCGCCGTCGCGATCGCCACCTTCGGCGTCACCTCCGGGCAGGCGCTGGCCGGTGTCGTGGGCCCCCTGATCGAGGTCCCGGTCCTGGTCGGGCTCGTCTACGTCAGTCTCGCCCTGAGGAACCGTTACCCCCACGCCACACCCGAGGAGTCCCTCCGATGAGCGACCAGCGACCGTCCGTGCTCTTCGTGTGCGTCCACAACGCGGGGCGCTCGCAGATGGCTGCCGCGTACACGGCCCACCTGTCGGGCGGCCAGGTGGAGGTGCGCTCCGCCGGTTCGGCCCCGGCCGACAGCATCAACCCGGCAGTGCGTGCTGCCATGCTCGAGGACGGCATCGACATCGCCGGGGAGACCCCGAAGCTCCTGACGCCCGAGGCGGTGCAGGCATCGGACGTCGTGATCACGATGGGATGCGGGGACGCCTGCCCGTTCTACCCCGGCAAGCGCTACCTCGACTGGGAGCTCGAGGACCCCGCGGGCCAGGGCGTCGACGGCGTGCGCCCCATCCGGGACGAGGTCAAGCGGCGGGTCACGACGCTCCTGGGCGAGCTCGGCATACAAGCGGCCCCCACGAGCTGACGGGCGCGCGCGGGACCCCCCGGGCCGCCCACACGGGGCCGTTCAGCCGCCCGTCGCCTCGAGGGTGAGCTGTGCCCGGTGGTGCCGGTAGTGCTTCGGCGCCCAGTCCAGGACGTCCAGGCGGCTCATCCACGGCGTGAAGTACGGGTCCCACGAGGCGGGCACGGTCATCCCGCGCGCGAGGTCCACGGCCGACGCCTCGTCACCCCACCGCAGCAGCCACTGCGTGTCCTGGCGCATCCACTGACGGACGCGGGGCAGCGGCACGACCCGGGAGCCGGCGACCGGTGCCGCGAAGTTCACCCAGTCGTAGGGTCGGGTCAGGCTGCCCAGCAGGCGCGACCACCCGACCGACACACCCGGGGGCAGCCGCGAGAAGCCGCCCAGCACCGGCACGAACACGCGGGCGATCCGCTGCCCGAACCACATGTGGAACAGCAGCTGCTCGTTGGTCCACCGGGTGCCCCTCGTCGGGCGGACGAGCTCGTCGACCCTGGCCCCGCCCACCAGTGCGTCGAAGTCCTCGGTGACCCAGGTGAGGGCCGCCCGCTGCTGCTGGGGGAGTGCCACCCCTCCACGGTCCACCCCGGACGCCTCCGCGTCCACCACCGCGCGGGCGGTCCGGGGACGGCTGGCGTATGCCGGCAGGCGCCGGCGGCCGCGCGACCGTCCCTCCGCGCGGCCGCGGGTCAGGACGGGGCCGCGTCGTGGAGGAGCGGGCTCCACCGGTAGACCGCGGCGACGGCATCCACTCCGCTGACACCGACGACGGTGTCCCGGTGCTGGTGCAGGGTGAGCTGCTCGGACGGTGACCGTCGGGTGGAGGCGTGCGTCGTCAGACCCGCTCCCGCCACCGTCCTGCCGTGGACCTGGGCCACGAAGGGGCTGCGTGGTCGGTAGGGCCCGGGGTCGGGGGCGCGGCCCAGGGCCGCGAGCACCATGGCGGCGGCGTGGGCGCCCTGGGCGACGGCGTCCTCCCAGTGGTCGATGCGCCAGGTGCCGAGGCCGTCGTGGTGCACGGCGACGCCGCCGGCGGCATACACGCCTGTCGCCTGCGCACGCAGGCGGTCGTCCACGGCGACGGCGCCGCGCCACGGGGCGGGTGCCGAGGGAAGGGTGCCGAGGGCCACGACCAGCAGGTCGCCGGTGATGACGGAGCCGTCGTCGAGGTGGACGTCGATCCCGTGCTCCCGGGCGTGGACGGCCTCGACGGTGCGGCCGAAGCGGGTCGCGGCCAGGTGCGCGTGGTGGTCGTCGGCGATGACGGCTGCGGCATCGGCACCGAAGGCGCGGGTGCCCGGGACGGTGCTGCGGGCGACGAGGGTCACGTGGTGGCCGTCCCGGCTCAGGGTGGACGCGGTCTCCGCGGCCGTGACGCCGCCGCCGTAGCAGATGACGCGTCCGGGGCGGTCGTGCGCGGCGAGGGAGTCGCGGACGTGGACGGCGTCGGCGAGCGAGTGCAACGTCGTGACCAGGCCCAGCCGCTGCGCGTGGGCGACACCCTCGATGGTGCGGTCGATGGTGCGCGGCCGGCTGCCGGTGGCGACGACGAGACAGTCGTAGGGCAGACGGTGCCCGGACTCCAGGCGCACGAGGCGGGCGTCGGTGTCGACGTCCTGGGCGCTGTCGGCGAGGAGGGTGGCGCTGGGCAGGTGCATCCGGACCAGCTCGGGCGTCAGCTGTCCGTGGGCGACGGCCTTGACGAGCATGCGGTTGTACGGCGTCTCTCCGGTGCGGGCGACCAGCGTGACGTCCACGTCAGGCGAGGCGCCGTCGGGCGACGCACGGTCGGGCGAGGCGCCGTCGGGCGAGGCGCCGTCGGGCGCCTCCGCGAGGGCGCGGGCCGCGGAGGCCCCGGCCGCGCCGGCGCCGAGGACGACCACGCGGTGGGTGGTCCTGCTCATGGTGGTGCCTCCTGGTCGAGCGGGGGCTCGCGACGCGTCGTGGCGTCGCGAGCCCCCGGCAGCCGGGCGTCAGGACGCGGTGGCGTACCGCGCCGGGTCGGCGTCGAAGGCGGGACCGCAGCCGGCGCAGCAGAGCCAGTAGCGCTGGCCCTCGTAGTCGCGGTAGAGGCCTGCGGCCTCGGCGACGCTCTTGACGACGGTGCTGCCCACCATGACGGGGCAGGTCGCGAGGTCATCCTCGGCCGGCGCGAGGAGGTTCTCGCGACCGTTCTCGGCGGTGGCCTGGGTGGCCTGGGTGGGTTCGGGTGCGGCGCCGTGGCCGCAGCAGCTGGAGGCTCCGGCCTGCTGGTCGTTGCTCATCGGTGGTGTGCTCCTTCTTCCTGGGTGGGGTGGTGGTCGGCCGACGGTGGTCAGCCGGCGATGCTCCGGAACCCGCGCAGGCGCAGGCTGTTGCCGACGACGAAGACGCTCGAGAACGCCATCGCCGCCCCGGCGAGCATCGGGTTCAGCAAGCCGAGGGCGGCGACGGGGACCGCCGCGACGTTGTAGGCGAACGCCCAGAACAGGTTCGACTTGATGGTGCTGAGGGTCTTGCGGGACAGGCGGATCGCGTCGACCGCGCTGCGCAGGTCCCCGCGCACCAGGGTGATGTCGGAGGCCTCGATGGCGACGTCGGTCCCGGTGCCCATGGCCAGGCCCAGGTCGGCCTGGGCCAGTGCGGGCGCGTCGTTGACGCCGTCGCCGACCATCGCCACGACCTTGCCCTCGCCCTGCAACCGGGAGACGACCGCCACCTTGTCCTGCGGCAGGACCTCGGCGATCACCTCCTCGATGCCGACCTCGGCCGCGATCTGCCTCGCCACGGCCTCGTTGTCCCCGGTGAGCAGGACCGGCGTCAGGCCCAGGGCCTTGAGCTCGGCGATCGCCTGCGCACTCGTCGGCTTGACCGTGTCGGCGACCACGAGGATCCCGCGCGCCCGTCCGTCCCACCCGGCAGCGACGACCGTCCGGCCGGCCCGCTCCGCAGCGTCCTTGGCCGCGGCGAGCCCGGCGTCGAGGTGCAGCGACCACTCGGCCAGCAGCGACGTGCGGCCCACGACCACGGCGTGCCCCTCGACGATGCCCTGGACGCCCTTGCCCTCGACGTTGGCGAAGTCCTCGGGTACCGGCAGGGCGCCGGTCTGCTGGGTGGCCGCCTTCGCTATGGCCTGCGCGATCGGGTGCTCTGACGCGTCCTCCAGGGCGCCGGCCAGGCGCAGCAGCTCGGCGTGGTCCGTGCCGGGCGCGACGACGACGTCGACCAGGGTCATCTTCCCGGTGGTGACGGTGCCGGTCTTGTCCAGGACGACGGTGTCGACGGCGCGGGTCGACTCCAGGACCTCCGGGCCCTTGATGAGGACACCCATCTGGGCGCCGCGGCCGGTCCCGACGAGCAGCGCGGTCGGGGTGGCCAGCCCGAGCGCGCAGGGGCAGGCGATCACCAGCACCGCGACAGCGGCCGTGAACGCGGCGGCGACGGGGAAGCCCGCGCCGAGCCAGGCGCCGAGGGCGGCCACGGCGATGCCGATGACGATCGGCACGAAGATGCCGGAGACCCTGTCCGCCAGGCGCTGGACCTCGGCCTTGCCGGTTTGGGCGTCCTCGACGAGCCGGGCCATCTGGGCGAGCTGGGTGTCCGACCCCACCCGGGTCGCACGCACCACCAGGCGCCCGCCGGCGTTGACGGTGGCGCCGGTGACGGCGTCACCGGGACCCACCTCCACGGGGACGGACTCGCCGGTGAGCATCGAGGCGTCGACGGCCGAGGTGCCCGTGACGACCACTCCGTCGGTGGCGACCTTCTCGCCGGGGCGGACGACGAACTCGTCGCCGAGGGCCAGGTCATCGATCGCGATCTTGTTCTCGACGCCGCCTCGCAGCACCGACACCTCCTTGGCGCCGAGCTCGAGCAGCGCTCGAAGCGCTGCCCCCGCCTGGCGCTTGGAGCGCTTCTCGAAGTACCTCCCGGCCAGGATGAACATGGTGACGCCGGCCCCGACCTCGAGGTAGATGTTGGCGGCGCCGTCCGAGGGGGCCAGCGTCAGCTCGAAGGGGTGGGTCATGCCGGGAGTGCCTGCGGTGCCGAGGAACAGGGCGTAGAGGGACCACAGGAAGGCCGCGGTGGTGCCCATGGAGATGAGCGTGTCCATCGTCGCGGTGCCGTGGCGCAGGTTGGCCCAGGCGGCCTTGTGGAACGGCAGCGCGCCCCAGATGACCACCGGCGCGGCGAGGGCCAGGGAGGCCCACTGCCAGTAGGTGAACTGCAGCCCGGTCACCATCGACATCGCGATGACGGGCACGGTCAGGATGATGGTCACGATGAGGCTGTTGCGCAGCGAGGCCAGCTCGTGGTCGCCCTGCTCCGCGCCGCCCGCGCCGGCGCCGTCCGCCGGGCCCTCTGCCCTGGCGGGCGTGGGCAGCGCGGCGGTGTACCCGGTCTTCTCGACCTCCGCGACGAGCAGGGCGGGGTCGTACCCGACGGGGACGGTCACCCTCGCCTTCTCGGTCGCGTAGTTGACCGTGGCGGTGACGCCCTCGAGCTTGTTGAGCTTCTTCTCGATCCGCATGGCGCAGGAGGCGCAGGTCATCCCGCCGATCTGCAGCTCGATGCCGGTGTCCCGCTCGACGGGTGCCGAGGTGGTCATGGTCGTCTTCCTTCTGTCGTCTCCGGGCGCTGGCCGATGGAGGTCAGTGCCCGCTGTGCGTGTCGGTGGAGCTGTTGCTGCCGGGCGTGCCGGCGTGTGCGCCGGGGGTGGCGTCGAGGACGAACCGGGCCGTGTGGACCTGCCCGTCGACCTGGAAGTCCAGGTAGAGCAGGTACCTGCCGGCGGTGGGAGCCTCCGCCGCGAAGGCGATGTCCGGCCCGGCGACGTCGCCGGCCCGGGGCGCCGTGCCCTCGGCGTGGACGTGCAGGTAGGTCAGGTCTCCCTCGCGCAGCGCGACCAGGTGCCCGAACGCCCCGAGGTACGGCTGGAGGGTGGTGACCGGCTTGCCGTCGCGGGTGACCGAGACGGTGAGCGGGCTGGACGCGCCCGCCACCAGGTCCCCGGCAACGGCGACGTCGAACCCGTCGACCGTGTCCGTGCGAGAGGGGGTGCTGGCCACCGGGACGTAGGAGCCGGCGACCTCGACGGCCCTGGTGAGGGTCGCCGACTGGGCCGAGGATCCGGTGGTGGCGAAGTCCGCGTAGGCGCGGTAGGTGCCCGCGGCGCTCCACGCCCACGGGATGGACCACGTGCCGGTCGCCGTGTCCAGGGTCGGGTGCACGTGCCGGTAGCCGGTGCCGTCGGAGCGCACCACGACGAGGTGCAGCTGCTTGTCGTGCGCGGTGGCGAAGGTCGTCACCGGTGCACCCGCAGTGGTCTCGACCCGGAAGCTGAGCCGCCCCTGCTCGCCGGGAGTCCGCGGCGCCGCGATCGGGGACAGCACGTAGCCGTGGGCCGACAGCGACTGGCCCTTCAGCTCGTCGCCGCCGTGCGCGGTGGCGCCCATGCCCATGTCGTCCCCGCCGCCGTGGGGCTGGGAGTGTGCTCGGCCGGCCCAGGCCGTGACGGCACTGGGCGGCACGAGGGCGCCGGACAGGCCGAAGGCCGCCACGAACGCGACTCCCAGGCCGGCGCCGTAGAGGCCGAGCCGGGTGGGCGCGTTCATCGGACCGGGACCGCGGAGTAGCCGGCCTCCTCGACCGCCGCGAGGACCTGGGCGTCGTCGATCGTCTGCGGCCCGCCGACCACCAGCGTCCCGGTCTGGGCGCTGACCTCGACGGTCTCGACGCTCGGAACCTGGCCGACCTCCTCGCGGACCGACATCTCGCAGTGGCCGCAGGTCATGCCCGTCACCTGGTACGTGGTCGTGCTCATGACAGTCTCCTCTTCATACCCATACGGGGTAGTGGTGTGTGGTCTCGTGCACCACCGTATACCCCCCGGGCGTATTCCTCAACGGCAGGGGCGGACGCGCCCACGCCTGGTGGGCAGGCAGCAGCGACGCACCCGGCCGAGCCGGCCGGGTGCGTGCGTGCGGGAAGAGCTCAGGCGTCGAGCGCCGGGCGCGGCTCGTCCTCGACCGGGACGCGGACGACCGTCACCTGTGGGTGTCCCAGGAGCCGTTGGGGGACAACGCCCACCACAGACCGCCGGAGGCGTTGACCCCTTGGCCGTTGACGTCGCCCGGGGTCCGGTCCGCCGCGTACGTGTACACCGGGTAGCCGTCGACCGTCAGCTGCTTCGTGCCGTCGGGGCGGGTGATGGAGCCGAAGGTGGCGGTGATCCCGGCGGCGGGGTGCGTGGGCGCGTCGCCGGCGGGGACGGGCGGCCAGTAGGTGGCGCACGACCCGGTGCAGCGCGACTGCCCACGCGGGTCGATCGCGAACACGTACATCGTCATCCGCTGCTGCGTCACGAGGATCGTCCCGACGCGCGAGGGTGCGGTCGTCGGGGCACCCGAGGCCGCAGCGGGGCTGCCCGAGCGTGCGGGAGGGTTCCCGTAGCGGCCACCTGCGGCGGAGCTGCTCGGGGCCGACGTGCTCGACGACGAGGTGCTCGAACTGCCGGAAGCGTTGCCGTAGAGGCCGCCGGACGACGAGCCGTTGGAGCCGCAGGCGGCGAGCAGGAGGGCGGCGCTGAGTGCGGTGCCGGCGGCTGCTGCGGCGGTGCGGGTGCTGGGGGTGGATGGCCTGGACATGGGGTGCCTCGCGTTCTGCCGTGCTGGTACCCGTCAGGACGCAGTGGGGACGCGGCCGGTTCACGCCGGCCGAGTGCCCGGGTGCCCGCGGTCAGGCCTCCGGCTGCGCCCGCCCTGGTGCGAGCCCGGCCACCACGACGTCCGCCACCTGGCGGGGGTGGGTGAACAGGTTGTTGTGCGAACCCGGCAGCACCGCGACCTGCCTGTGCGGGGAGGCGGTCGCCCTGCCGTGCAGGTGCTGGAGCCAGTGCTGTGGGGCCATGGTGTCGGCCTCGCCGGCCGTGAGGACCAGCGGTGCGGTCACGTCGGTGATCTGGTCCTCGGGCCGCAGGTGCATCGCCGAGCGGATGATGGCGGCCGTCCGTCCGGCGTGCCGGAGCAGGCGCAGCGCCGCCGGCAGCTCCCGTGGCGACTCCCTCCGGTATGCCGCCGGTGCAGCCAGTGCCAGCGCGGAAAGCCGGCGGTGGTCCGGCACGAAGACGGGACCGGCGAGGACGACCAGGTCCGGCGGCGTCGTGGTTGTCGTGGCGGCCCGGAGGGCCGCGAGCGCTCCCGTCGAGTGCCCCATGACCACCACCGGCTGGTCCGCCGGCTGCGTCCGCAACCAGGCGGCACCCCACTCCCCGGCCCTGGCGGGGTGCGCCTCGCTGACGCGGGCCGCACGCGCCAGGCCCGGCAGGTCGAGGACGGCACAGTGCAGGCCCCGAGCGGCCAGGGCGCGGGCGGTCGGGGCGACGTAGTCGGTGAGGCTGAGCCCGGGCAGCAGGCAGACGAGCCCGTGCGACGGGCCCCGGGGCCGGTACTCCACCGCCCGCACGGCCGCCCCGTCGACGACCGTCCAGGTGGTGATCGCTCCGGGCTGGTCCCGGGGCGCGAGCACCCGCCTGTGCAGGCCTGCGCCACGCGGTCCTTCCACGCTCGGTCCTCCGGCGGGCTCTGTCGGTCACGGGCCCCTGGGCGCGTGGTGACGTCGGTCAAGGCCTGGGTTCGACCGGCTCCGACCCTAGGCGAGGGGTGCCGGGTTCGCCGTCCAGTTGACAGAACCGGACAAAGGGGTCAACCATCGATTGGCTTCAAGCAGTCGGGGCCCCAGACATCGTCGTCCCATCCAGGAGCCCTGCCATGACCGATTTCCTCGAGCCGTCGGTCGTCACCACGCCGCTCCACGACGTGAAGCCGTCCTCGGACCCCGCCACCTGGAGCGTGCGCCAGCTCGTCGCCGCGCTCGCCGAGCTGGAGGACGCCCTCCGGGACCGGCACGAGCTGACGGGGTCGACCGTGCCGCCCTACCTGCAGGCGGCCATCGACCGTGAGCACGCCATCCTGGCCGAGCTGCACCGCCGGTCGGTGGCCGAGTCCGCGGGGACCGTTTCCCCGACGGCCGAGCCCACTCCCGCCTGACCACCGCGGGTTCTCCTCGTTCCGGTCAGGAAGTGGCCGGAACCGCTCCTAGCGTGGACAGTGCCGCCGGAGGTCCCGGTGGTTCCACGAGAGGACACGACATGGACTTCAGGATCGAGCTGGTCCCCATCGCCAGCACCGACGTCGACCGCACGAAGGCCTTCTACGAGCGCGTCGGCTGGTCGGCGGAGTTCGACCAGACGCCGGTGGAGGGCCTCCGCTTCGTCCAGGTGACCCCGCCGGGTTCGGCCTGCTCGTTCTGCTTCGGCACCGGGCTGCAGATGTTCCCCGAGGGACAGACCCAGCACATCCAGGTGGTCGTCGCGGACGCTGACGCGGCCAGGGCGGAGCTGAGCGCCCGCGGCATCGACTGCTCGGACGTGCAGGAGCTCGCCTGGGGCCGCTTCGTCCGCTTCGCCGACCCGGACGGCAACCAGTGGTCGCTGCAGCAGCTGCCGGCTCGCAGCTCCTGACCGGTCACCCCGGGTAGACAGCCACCTCGCTGGCCTTCACCGCCAGCACCACTTCGTCGCCCGGCGCGATCCCGAGCTCGGCGAGCGCCGCCGGCGTGATGTCGGCCGACAGGTGTGGCGTGTGCACGCGGACCTGGTGGCCGTGCGGCTCCAGGTCGGTCACGGTGGCGCGCACGACATTGCGGGGGGAGCCGTGCGGGGTCTGTCGGTAGACGCCCACCGCCGACGGGCTGAAGACCGCGACCGACGGCTCCCCGTCGGCCGGTGGTTGCTCGGACAGCCCCGCGAGGTGGAGCCCGTCCGGTCCGTCCACCCCGCCGTCGCGAGCCGTCCCCCGGACGAGGTTGAGGCCGGCGACCTTGGCGGCGAAGGAGCTGGTGGGCCGGGTGAGGACCTGCGCGGTGGGCCCCTGCTCGACCACCCGACCGCCGTCGAGGACGACGACCTCGTCGGCGAGCAGGACCGCGTCGAGCACGTCGTGCGTGACCAGGACCGTGGTGCGGCCGGCCAGCACCCGGCGCAGCAGCTGGCGCAGTGCCGGTGCCGCCTCGACGTCGAGGGCGGACAGCGGCTCGTCGAGGAGCAGGAGCGCGGGTTCGGTGGCCAGGGCGCGGGCGACCGCGACGCGCTGGGCCTGGCCGCCGGACAGCTGCGCCGGCCGGCGGCTGGCCAGGTCGCTCGCCTCCACCTCGGCCAGCCACCGGGCGGCCCGGGCGTGGGCGGCCCTGCGCGGCATACCTGCACTGCGGGGGCCGAAGGCGACGTTGTCGGCCACCGAGAGGTGCGGGAACAGCCGCGCCTCCTGCGCCAGCAACGCGACACCGCGTGCGTGGGGTGGCACCTCGCGGTGGGAGCCGTTGCCGGAGAACAGGATCCGGTCGTCGAGCACCACCTCGCCCTCATCGGGCCGGAGCAGTCCGCAGAGGGTGGCGAGCGTGGTCGACTTGCCGGCGCCGTTGGGTCCGAGGAGCGCGACGGTATGCCCCGTCGGGACGTCCAGGGCCAGGTCCAGGTCGCGCTCGACGACCCGCAGCCGCGCGTGCAGGCTCACAGGGCGCTCCGGGACCGGCGGGTGAGCGTGATAACGATGGTGGCCACCGCGACGAGGACCAGGGAGAGCGCGACAGCCGCCTGTGGGTCGGTCTCGCGCTGGAGGTAGATCTCGAGCGGCAGGGTCCGCGTCACCCCCTGGAGGGAGCCGGCGAAGGTGATGGTCGCGCCGAACTCACCCAGCGCGCGGGCGAACGCCAGCACCGCCCCCGAGGCCAGGCCGGGCAGCACGAGCGGGAGGGTGACCCGGACGAAGACCGTCGTCGGGCGGGCGCCCAGGGTCGCGGCGACCTCCTCGTACCGCTGCCCGGAGGAGCGGAGCGCACCCTCGAGGCTCACCACGAGGAACGGCAGGGCGACGAACGTCTGGGCCATCACCACGGCGGTGGTCGAGAAGGCGACCTGCCAGCCGAGCACGTCGAGCGTGTGCCCCAGCAGCCCGCGGCGCCCGAAGGTGTAGAGGAGGGCGATGCCGCCGACGACAGGTGGCAGCACGAGGGGCAGCAGCACCAGCGACCGCACGAACGCCTGGCCCGGGAAGCGCGACCGGGCCAGGACGACCGCCATCGGGACCCCGAGCAGGATGCACAGCACCGTGCTGGCGACCGAGGTGCGCAGGCTGAGCAAGAGGGCGGCCTGCGAGGAGTCCGAGGTCACGAGGGCCCCGAACCGCGACCAGCGGACCTGCGTGAGCATGGCGACCAGCGGCAGGGCGACGAACGCCCCGCCGACGACGGCGGGGACGAGGAGCCACGCAGGCAGCCCCAGCCGGTGGGCGCGCACGTCAGGGCTTGCCGAACCCGGCGCCGGCCAGGACCGACTGTCCCGGGTCGCCGGTCACGGCCTGGACGAAGGCGGCGGCGAGGGCGGGGTTCCGGCTGCTGCGGAGCGCGGCGATCGGGTAGGTGTTGACGGCGGCCGACGCCTCGGGAAACGGAATGCCCTGGACCGAGCCGCCCGAGCCCTCGACGTCGGTGACGTAGACCAGGCCGGCGTCCGCCTCACCGGCCGAGACCTTGCCGAGGACGTCGGTGACCGACTGCTCCTCGCTGACCGGCCTGAGGTCCACCTTCGCCGCGGCCTCCACCCTCGCCGCGGCCCCTCCGCACGGGACGGCGGGTGCGCACACGACGACCTTGAGCCCGGGCCGGGCCAGGTCCCGAAGGCTCGCGACCTTGGCGGGGTTGCCGGGCGGGACCGCGATCTCGAGGGTGTTGGTCGCGAAGTCGACCGGAGCGCCCGAGGTGAGGGAGTCGGCAGTGGCCTTGGACATGTTCCGCTCGTCGGCGGACGCGAACACGTCGGCCGGGGCTCCCTGCTGGATCTGTGCCACGAGGTCGGAGGACCCGGCGAAGCTGAAGGCGACCTTGGTGCCCGGGTGGGCCTTCTCGAACCGGGCGCCGATCTCGGTGAACGTCTTCTTCAGGGACGCGGCGGCGAAGACGGTGAGCGTGCCCGAGAGCCGACCGCCGGACGAGGCCGCCGTGGACGAGGCCGCGGCTCCCCCCTGCGCCGAGCCGGCCCCCGACCCGCAGGCGGCGGTCGACGCGACCAGGGCGGCCACGGCAGGCAGGACGAATCGGCGGGTGACGGTCCTCATGAGGCGCCTCCGGGGGTCTCGACGATGACGGTGGTGGACTTCACGACCGCGATGGCCACCGACCCCAGCTCGAGGCCGAGGTCGTCCACGGCCTCGCTGCTCATGAGCGAGACGACCCGGAACGGTCCGCACTGCAGCTCGACCTGGGCCATGACGGTGTCGCGCCGGATGTCCGTCACGAGGCCGACGAACCGGTTCCGGGCCGAGCGCCCGACCCCGGACGGGTCGTCCACGGCCCGGGCGTGCTCGCGCGCGAGCAGGGCGACCCGGTAGCTGTCGACCACCTTGCGTCCGGCCTCGTCCGTCTCTGCCGGCAGGGCGCCTCCGTCGACCCAGCGGCGGACGGTGTCGTCGCTGACGCCGAGGAAGGTGGCGGCGTCGCGGATCCTCATGAGCGGCACGGATGGCACCTTACCTCCGCAGGTGCGGCAACAAACAGCCCCTTCCGCAGCGTCTGCGCCAAGCGACGTCTGTGCGGTCTGCGAGGTCGGCCGGCCGGCGGCAGACTGCAGGCGTGCGCACGGTGGGGGTCGAGGAGGAGCTGCTGCTCGTCGACCCCGAGGTCGGCCGTGCCGTCGCCGTGGCGTCGCGGGTACTCGACGACGCGCGTGCCGGTCGCTCGGTCGACCTGCGCGAGCGGGTCGAGGGCGAGCTGCAGGAGCAGCAGCTGGAGACCAACTCACGCCCCCAGACCGAGCTCGGCGAGCTGCTCGCCGACCTCGCGGACCTGCGACAGCGCGCGGACGCCCTGGCGCGCACCGTGGGGGCGCGGACCGCCGCCCTCGGGACCGCGCCCACGCCGACGACGCCGATCACCACCCCCAAGGAGCGCTACCGGCGGATGGCCCGGGTCTACGGCCCGGTCCAGGACGTGCAGCTGGTCTGCGGCTGCCACGTGCACGTGGGCGTCGACTCACCGGAGGAGGGGGTCGCAGTCCTCGACCGCATCCGCACCCGGCTGCCCGTCGTGGCCGCCCTCACCGCCAACTCGCCCTTCTGGGACGGCGACGACACCGGCTACGCGAGCTTCCGCCACCAGCTGTGGTCACGCTGGCCGAGCGCCGGCCCCATCGAGCCGCTGGGCAGCCACGCGGCGTACGAGGAGCTCGTCGCCTCGCTCAAGCGCACCGGGGCGGCGATGGACGACGGCATGCTCTACTTCGACGCCCGGCTGTCGGTCGACTACCCCACGGTCGAGGTGCGCGTGGCCGACGTCTGCCTCGACGTCCGCGACTCGGTGACCGTCGCCGGGCTGGTGCGGGCGCTGGTCGACACGGCGGCCACCGAGTGGCGCGACCACGAGCCGGACCCCACGTCGGCCGCGGTCGTCCGTGCCGGTGCCTGGCGGTCGTCGCGCTACGGCGTCGGGGACCAGCTGGTCGACCCCGCCGACGGCTCGCTGGCACCGGCGGCCGACGTCGTCTGGGCGCTGTTCGAGCAGGTCGGCCCGGCGCTGGAGCGCGCCGGTGACACCGAGGTCGTCCGCGACGGTCTGGCCCGCATCCTCGCCGGGGGAACCGGGGCCGACCGGCAGCGCGCCGCCGCCCGGGCTGCGGACGGCGACCTGCGCGCGGTCGTGGCGGCAGCCGCGGAGGCGACGAACCGGGACCCGGCGGCCCAGGACTCCCAGGACTCCCAGGACTCCTAGGAGTCCTCGGGCTCCGGCGGGTCCTGCGCGCCCTCGCGCTCGTCACGCGCTGCCCACTCCAGCAGCGGGTCGATCTCGAACACGGCGTCGTCGATGCCGGCGTGCAGGTCGCCCTTCTCGGCGTAGCGGGCAGGGACGGTCGCGATCGTGAAGTCGTCGGGCTCGACGTCGTCGACCTCGTCCCAGGCGATGGGGGTCGACACCGTGCCGATCGCGTTGCCGCGCACGGAGTATGCCGCGGCGATGGTGTGGTCGCGCGCGTTCTGGTTGTAGTCGACGAACAGGTCGGCGGGGTCGCGGTCCTTGCGCCACCACGTCGTCGTCACGTCGTCGGGGGCCCGGCGCTCGACCTCCCGCGCGAAGGCCAGCGCCGCCCGGCGGACGTCCTTGAACCCCCACTCCGGCTTGATCCGGACGTAGACGTGCATTCCCGAGCCGCCACTGGTCTTCGGCCAGCCGACCGCGCCGAGCTCGTCGAGGACCTCGTGCGCCACGTGGGCGACGCGCTGCACCCGGTCCCAGGGGCAGTCCGGTCCGGGGTCGAGGTCGATCCGCCACTCGTCCGGCTTCTCCACGTCGGCGCGGCGGCTGTTCCACGGGTGGAACTCCACCGTCGACATCTGCACCGCCCAGACGACCTGCGCCAGCTCGGTGACGCACAGCTCGTCGGCCGTCCGGTTCCAGCGCGGGAAGGTGAGGCGGACGGTCTCGACCCACGGTGGCGCGCCCTGCGGGATCCGCTTCTGGTGCACCTTGTCGCCCCCACCGACCCCCTTGGGGAACCGGTGCAGCATGCACGGCCGCTCGCGCAGCGCGTTGACGATCCCGTCGCCGACCGACAGGTAGTAGTTGACGAGGTCGAGCTTGGTCTCGCCGCGGGCCGGGAAGTAGACGCGGTCGGGGTTGCTGATCCGCACCTCGCGGTCGCCCACCTCGACCTCGACGGCGGGGGAGCTCGCCTTGGCTGCCATGCGCCCACGCTAGAGGAGGTGTGCCGCAGGGGCATGCACGCGGCATACCGCACCATTGCGGGCAGGCGACCCCGGGCGCCCACGGCCACCGTGCACCGCACCCCCCGGCACCCCTGTCAGGGCCGCGGAGTGCAGGCCTATGCTCGCCCCATGCTCGAGCAGAAGCGCGTCCTCGCCACGTCGATCCCCGGTCCGAAGAGCCAGGCCCTCCAGCAGCGCAAGACGGCTGCGGTGTCGGCCGGTGTGGGCACGGGCCTGCCGGTCTACGTCGAGCAGGCCAGCGGGGGCATCCTGCGCGACGTCGACGGCAACCAGCTCATCGACTTCGGCTCGGGCATCGCCGTCACCACCGTCGGCAACGGCAACCCGCGGGTGGTGGAGGCGGTGCAGAAGCAGATCGCCGACTTCACCCACACCTGCTTCATGGTGACGCCGTACGAGGAGTACGTCCTCGTCGCCGAGGCGCTCGCCGAGCTCACCCCCGGCGACCACGAGAAGCGCTCGGCCCTCTTCAACTCCGGCTCCGAGGCCGTCGAGAACGCCGTCAAGGTGGCCCGCCACTTCACCGGCCGCCAGGCCGTCGTCGCCTTCGACCACGCCTACCACGGCCGCACCAACCTGACGATGGCGCTGACCGCGAAGAGCATGCCGTACAAGCACCGCTTCGGGCCGTTCGCCTCCGAGGTCTACCGCGTGCCGATGGCCTACCCCTACCGCTGGCCCACCGGGCCCGAGGCGTGCGCGGAGGAGGCGTTCGAGACGTTCACGTCGATGGTGCACGCCCAGGTCGGCGAGTCCAACACCGCCGCCGTCATCCTCGAGCCGATCCAGGGCGAGGGCGGGTTCATCGTGCCGGCGCCGGGCTTCGTGAAGATGGTCGCCGACTGGTGCCGTGACAACGAGATCCTCTTCATCGCCGACGAGGTCCAGTCCGGCTTCTGCCGCACCGGCGACTGGTTCGCCTCCGAGCACGAGGGCGTGGTGCCCGACCTCGTCACCACCGCCAAGGGCATCGCCGGCGGTATGCCGCTGGCCGCCCTCACGGGGCGCGCGGACGTCATGGACGCCATCCACACCGGTGGCCTCGGCGGCACCTACGGCGGCAACCCGGTGGCCTGTGCCGCGGCGCTGGCGTCGATCGAGACGATGAAGGCCGACGACCTGTGCGGCCGGGCTCGCGAGGTCGAGGCGCTCTTCCGCCCGCGGCTCGAGGCGCTCGCGAACAAGCACGGTGTCATCGGCGACATCCGCGGTCGTGGCGCGATGCTCGCGATCGAGCTCGTCTCCGACCTGGAGAAGAAGACGCCCGACGCCGACCTCGCGGGCCGGGTCAACAAGGCCTGCCACGAGCGCGGCCTGGTCACCCTGACCTGCGGCACGTTCGGCAACGTGTTCCGTTTCCTGCCGCCGCTGTCGTCCTCGGACGAGCTGCTGTCGGAGGGCCTGGACGTGCTCGAGGAGGCGTTCGCCGCGTCGGTCTGACCCAGCGCCGGTCCGACCCGGCGCCGGCGAGGCGCCGGTCTGACTCGGGGTCGGCCTGACCCAGCGCCGGCCCGGCGCGGGTCGGGTGGACACGGGTCCGGGCGGACACGGGCGAGTGGTGGGCCCGGCTGGTTGGATGGACGGGTGCCCGAGCTGGTCGAGCCCGACACCCGGTTCCACGCCTCGTTCCTGCGGGCGATGGCGGGCTTCACCGCGGAGGGTCGCGGGTCGGTCGACGACGACTCGATGATCGGGCGCGACCTGCGCACGTGGGCGGCGAGCTGGGACGAGCCGGGCGCCTTCGCGGCATACGTCGACGAGCTCCGGGCCCAGGCGCTCGCGGACACCCCGCGCCCCGCCTACATGGTGCCGTCGACCACGCTGTGGTGGGTCGAGGGCGAGGAGTGGCTGGGGCGGATCCAGCTGCGGCAACGGCTCAACGAGCGGCTGCTCGCCGGTGGCGGCCACATCGGCTACGACGTGGCCCCCGAGCACCGCCGCCGGGGGCACGCGACGGCCATGCTGCGGGCGATGCTCGCCATCGCGCGGACGCGCCATGGCATCGTCTCGGCGCTGGTCACCTGCGACCCGGACAACGTCGCGTCCCGCCGGGTCATCGAGGCGTGCGGAGGCGTCCTCGAGGACGAGCGGGACGGCAAGCTCCGCTTCTGGGTGCCGACGCAGGCCTGACGGCTCCCACGCGTGGCGGACGAGAGGTTCGTCACCCGTTCACGCCCGGGACGCGTGTCGGATTCGGAACCGACCCCGTGCTCCTGTTACAAAAGGGGAGACCCGGCCAAGTATGAGTTGGCCGGGTCTCGTGTCCCCCGAGGGGGACTGGCCTCCCGAAGGAGGTCCGCCGATCGTGCACCCCCGCCGGCTCCCCGCGCAAGGGCCCGACGTCCGTCCCCCCGGGTTTGGGTGCCGGAAGGGTCGGATTTCCGTCCGCCTGGGCACCCAAAGCCGGAGCCGGAGGTGTGAGCTTCGTCAGCGGGGCGGCATGCGCAGGGCACCGTCGAGGCGGATGACCTCGCCGTTGAGCATCGGGTTGTCCACGACGTGCCGCACCAGGCTGGCGTACTCGGCCGGCTGGCCCAGCCGCGACGGGTGCGGCACCTGCGCCTCGAGGACGGCCGTGGCCTCCTCGGGCAGCCCTGCCAGCATGGGCGTCATGAACGTCCCCGGCGCGACGGTCATGACCCGGATCGCCTTGTCCGCGAGGTCGCGGGCGGCGCTCAGGGTGAGGCCGACGACGCCGCCCTTGCTCGCGGCATACGCGGCCTGGCCGATCTGGCCGTCGTAGGCGGCGATCGACGCGGTCATGACGACGACGCCACGGTCGCCGTCGACCGGCTCGTTCTCGAGCATCGCGGCGGCGGCGAGGCGCAGGACGTTGAAGGTCCCGACGAGGTTGATGGAGACGACGTCGGCGAAGGTCTGCAGCGGCAGCGGGCCCTTGCGGCCGACGACGCGGCCGGGGGTGCCGACGCCGGCGCAGTTGACGACGATGCGCAGGGTGCCGAGCTCGCGCGCGGAGTCGACGGCGGCCTGCACCTGCGCCTCGTCACGGACATCGGCGGCGGCGAACCGCGCGCGGTCGCCGAGCTCGGCGGCCAGGGCCTCGCCGTTGGACGACGGGAGGTCGACCACGACGACGGCGGCCCCGTCGGCGTGCAGCCGTCGGACGGTGGCCTCGCCGAGGCCGGAGGCGCCGCCGGTGACGAGGGCGACGGTGTTCTCGGTGATCTGCACGGGCTCTCAGCCTCTCTTGGGCGTGTTCTGGAGCAGCTGGCGGCTGATGACGAGCCGCTGGATCTGGTTGGTGCCCTCGAAGATCTGGGTCACCTTGGCCTCCCGCATGTACCGCTCGAGCGGGAAGTCCTGGGTGTAGCCGGCGCCGCCGAGGACCTGCACCGCGTCGGTCGTGACGCGCATGGCGTTGTCGGTGGCGACGAGCTTGGCGACGGCCGCCTCCTTGGAGAACGCGCGGCCGGCGTCGCGCAGCCGGGCGGCGTGCAGGTAGGCCGCGCGGGCGCTCGTGACCGCCGCCTCCATGTCGGCGAGCAGGAACGCCAGCCCCTGGAAGTCGCCGATCGGGTGGCCGAACTGCTCGCGCTCCTTGGCGTACGCGACCGCGTGGTCGAGGGCCGCCTGCGCGAGACCCGTTGCGGCGGCGGCGATCCCGAGCCTGCCGGAGTCCAGGGCGGACAGGGCGATGGCCATGCCCTGGCCGGGCTCGCCGACCAGCCGGTCCGCGTCGACCTCGACCCCGTCGAAGTGCACCTCGCTGACCGGGTCGCAGTGCAGGCCCATCTTCCTCTCGGGGGTGCCGAACGACAGGCCCTCGGCGTCGCCGGGCACGACGAGGCAGGAGAGCCCGCGGCCCCCGTCGTCGGAGGTGCGCGCGAACGTCGTGTAGAAGTCCGCGTGCCCCGCGTGGCTGATCCACGCCTTGGTGCCCTTGAGCCGGTATGCCGTGGGGCTGGCCGCGTCGTCGGGCGTCGCCCGGGTGGTCATCGAGCCGGCGTCGGAGCCGGCCGACCGCTCGGACAGGCAGTAGGCGCCGAGCTGGTCGCCGGAGAGCATGCCGGGCAGCAGGCGCTCGCGCTGCTCGTCGGTGCCGAACTGGGCGACCGGGTAGCAGGTGAGCGCGTGGACGCTGACGCCCACGGCCACCGACATCCACACCGAGGCGATCTCCTCGACGACCTGGAGGTACACCTCGTAGGGCTGGCCCCCTCCGCCGAGCTCCTCGGCATACGGCAGGGAGAGGAGGCCGGCGCGGCCGAGCACCCGGAACGCGTCCACGGGCAGCTCCGGCGCGGTGGCGGCGCGGCGCTCGGCCTCGGCCACCCGCGGGAGCAGCTCCTTGGTGCAGATCTCACGGGTGAGGTCGATGAGGTCCTGGCCCTCCTCGGTGGGCATGAGGCGCGTGGCAGGCATGAGGGAAGGGTAGTAGTAGGACGTCCAACTAAATGAATCGCGCAGGTCGCGGCGGCTGGAAGCGCGTCGCGAACGCGGACGTCGGCCGGGTGGGGGCGACGCCCTCAGGCCGGGTCGACCGGGCGCAGCTGCGGGCGCTTGGCGGTGACGGTGTCGCCCGAGGACTCCCCGCGCAGCCGGCGTTGGACCCAGGGCGCGAGGTGCGTACGGGCCCAGTCGGCGTTGGCGGCGACGGCCTCGCGGCGGCCGACCGGCTCCGGCGGGGGCAGCGGCGTCGACCAGTCCTCGCGGTCGGTCTCGTGCCCGAGTGCGGAGAGGGCGTTGAGGGCGACGCGGCGGTGTCCCTCGGCCGTCATGTGGATGCGGTCCTCGGACCAGAGCCGCCAGTCCTGCAGCGCACGCATGCCCCACTGGTTGATGACGTAGCAGCCGTGCTGCTGGGCGATGCTGAAGACGTTGGCCGAGTGGACGGCGTGACGGCCGCGCAGGTGCTTGAGGACGGGGGCGCCGACGGGGTCGGTGGGGGTGGCGAGCAGGACGTCGGCCCCGGTCGCCCGGATGCGCACGACCGCGGCCTCGAGCTGCCCGGCGATCGCGTCGAGGTCCGCGCGCGGGCGCAGGATGTCGTTGCCGCCCCCGACCATCGAGACGAGGTCGGGCCCGAGGGCCAGTGCCGCGTCGAGCTGCGGTCCGACGACGTCGGCGAGCAAGCGTCCGCGCACGGCCAGGTTGGCGTAGGTGAGGTCGCCGTCCGCGAGCTCGGACAGGTGCCGGGCGAGGCGGTCGGCCCAGCCGACGTACCGGTCGGGGTGGTCGGGGTCGGCGTCACTCATGCCCTCGGTGAAGGAGTCGCCGATCGCGACGTAGCGGTGCCACACCTTGCCCCGCTCGGGCAGGTGGGTCTGGTCGGCGCGGTCGATGGCGTCGTCGCTCACGGGAGGCTCCAGTCGATCGGGTCGGCGCCCTGCCGGGCCAGCAGCTCGTTGGCCCGGCTGAACGGGCGCGAGCCGAAGAACCCGGAGTGGGCCGACAGCGGTGAGGGGTGGGCGCTCTCGACGCACGGGGTGCCGCCGAGGTGCGGGACGAGGTTGCGGGCGTCGCGGCCCCAGAGGATCGCGACGAGCGGGCCGCCGCGCTCGACGAGGGCGGTGATGGCGGCCGCGGTGACCGCCTCCCAGCCCTTGCCGCGGTGGCTGGCCGGCTTGCCGGGCCTGACCGTGAGCACCCTGTTGAGCAGCAGCACGCCGCGGTCGGCCCACGGGGACAGGTCACCCGTCGTGGGGGCCGGGACGCCCAGGTCGGCCTGCAGCTCCTTGTAGATGTTGACCAGCGACCGTGGGATGGGCTGGACGTCGGGCGCGACCGAGAACGACAGCCCCACGGCGTGGCCTGGCGTCGGGTAGGGGTCCTGACCGACGATGAGCACGCGCACCGCGTCGAGCGGCTGCTCGAACGCGCGCATCACGTGCCCGCCCGCCGGCAGGTAGCCGTGCCCCGCGGCGACCTCCTGGCGCAGGAACTCGCCGAGCTCACCGACGGTCCCGGCGACGGGCTCCAGCGCCGCCGCCCACGAGGGGTGGACGAGCTCGGTGAGGGGAGCGGGCGGCATACCGGCAACCTAGCCCGGCGCCGAGGGCAGCACGCACCGGGCCCCTGGAGGTCCGCAGTCCCTCAGTGGAAGATCGCGGCCAGGTCGTCGAGCCGGCCCGGCACGAGGTGGAACCACGCCCACGCGCCACGGCGCTCGCGGGTGAGCAGGCCGGCCTCGGTGAGCACCCGCAGGTGGTGGCTGACCGTGGGCTGGCTGAGGCCGACGGCGGGCACGAGGTCACGCACGCAGGCCTCCTGGTCCTTGGCCGCGCGGATGATCGACAGCAGCCGCAGCCGGGCGGGGTCGGCCACGGCCTTGAGCAGCCGCGCGGTCTCTTCCGCCTCGGCGGCGTCCCACGGCTCGCCGGTCGCCAGGGTCGCGCTCACGGGATCGATGCTAGTCGATGGGGGCGGCGGGCCGGAGGCGTCGCGCGAGGCGCGCCCGTCGCCGGCTCACCCGCGACCAGACGACCTGCTGCAGGGCGAGGGCCACCCAGCCCGCGAGGGCCATGCCGGTCAGGTTGACGACGAGCTGCAGCGCGCTGCCCCGCACCTCGTGCCACGCGCCGAACGCGAGCCCGAGCCCGATGTTGCCCGCGGCCGGGATGGTCGTCACGGACACGAACACGCCCGTCAGGCCCCCGACGCGCGACGACGTCATCGAGAGCACGCCGGCCGCGGCGGCGACGACCGCGACGAAGAACGACCACTGGTCCGGCCGGTAGATGAACGCCGTCGCGGGTCGTGAGCCGGTGAGGTCGTCCCCGGTCACCCACCCGAGCGCCCCGGCCGCGAGCCCCGCGAGGAAGGTCACCGCGATGGCCGTCGCGAACCCCAGCACCAGGGCCCGGACGGCGCGGCGCAGCAGCCCGTACCTCCGGCGCACGAGCGCCAGCCCGAGCGCGGCGATGGGCCCGAACTCGGGGCCCAGGATCATCGCCCCCACGACGAGGACGGGGGAGTCGAGCACGATGGCGACCCCGGCGATGAGGGTCGCCAGCACCATGAAGGACATGAACGTCCAGTTCGTCTCGGAGTCCTCGATGGCCCGCTGGGTCACCTGGAGCCAGACGACCGAGTCGGCGCCGCTGCCGGGGGCCAGCCGCTCCGCCTCGAGGCCGGGACGGGACAGCCACGAGGTGACGGGCTCGACGTGGATGGTGCCGTCGTCCTGCACGCCGAGGGTGCGGAGCCGGTCGATGACGTCGTTGGCCGCCTCGCGCGCGACGTCGGCGAAGAGCAGGTCCCCGGACGGCTTGATCGACGCGCCGCGGACCGCGGCCACGCTGCTCACTGCCGGGTCCTCGGTCAGCACCTGCAGGACGTCGTCGGCCAGCTCGGTCCTGACCGAGATCCGCAGCTGCAGCATGGCGTCAGTGTGCCGCAGCCTAGGCTCGGGACCGTGACTCCGCGCTGGCCCGTCGTCCTCTTCGACTTCGACGGCACCCTGGCCGACACCATCCCCCTCATCGTGGCGAGCTACCACCACGCGATCGGGACGCTCGGCGAGGTCGCCGACGAGGCCGAGGTCCTGTCGTGGATCGGGCGCCCGCTGCAGCCGGTGCTCGAGGAGCGCTACCCGGGCCGCGGCGCCGAGCTCACCGCCGTCTACCGCCGCTGGAACCTCGCCCACCACGACGACCTCATCCGCGACGTCCAGGGCATGCCGGAGCTGCTGGCCGAGCTGCACGACCGCGGCGCCCGCACCGGCGTCGTCTCCTCCAAGAAGGCCGAGACCGTGCGGCTCGGGCTGCGGGCCGTGGGCCTCGACGAGGTCATCGACGTGGTGGCCGGCCAGGACGAGACCGACCACCACAAGCCGCACCCCGCGCCGCTGCTGTATGCCGCGGAGCGCCTCGAGGTGTCCGTGACCGAGTGCGTCTACGTCGGCGACGCGACGGTCGACGTGCAGGCCGCCCGGGCTGCGGGGATGGGTGCCGTCGCGGTCACCTGGGGAGCCGGTGACGAGGCCGCGCTCGCGGCCGTGGGGCCGGACGCGGTCGTGGCGGACGTCGCGGGCCTGAGGGGAGCGCTGCTGGCGCCGGTCGGCGGTCGGGGCGTCGTCGGGCGGTAGGGGTCCGCCCTAGACTCGCGCCGTGCACGGCTACAGCGACAAGCAGCTCGAGGACCTCGGCGACGCGATCCTCGCCTACTCGGCGGACCGCCTCAAGCTCGAACCGGTTCCGCTCGACGGGCCGCGGACCCTGGCGGAGCTCGACGCGAAGGCCGGCCAGACGATCACCAGCGACGGCATCGGCGGGCTCGCGGCCCTGAAGCTGTTCGAGGAGGACCTCGCCCCGGCGTGCATCTCCACCGACCACCCGCGCTACCTCTCCTTCATCCCGTGCGCCCCGACCGAGGCGTCCGCGATGTTCGACCTCGTCGTCGGCGCGTCGTCGATCTACGGCGGCTCGTGGCTCGAGGGCGCCGGCGCCGTGTATGCCGAGAACCAGGCCCTGCGCTGGATCGCCGACCTCGTGGGGCTGCCGCCGGAGGCCGGTGGCGTCTTCGTGCCCGGCGGCACCATCGGCAACCTGTCGGCGCTCGTCGCCGCGCGGCACACCGCGCGGATGGATGCCGCCCAGCAGGGGCGGACCGGGGCCGGCGGGCGGCCGTGGCGCGTCGCGGCCACGCACGGCGCCCACTCCTCGATCCAGTCGGCCTGCGACGTCATGGACGCCGAGCTCGTCGGCGTGGAGGTGAACGCCGACGGCCGGCTGACCGGTGAGGCCCTGCGCGCGCAGCTCGTCGAGCACGGCCCGGAGACGTTCTTCGCCGTCGTGGCGACCGCGGGGACGACCAACTTCGGGATCGTCGACGACCTCGCCTCCGTCTCGGCCGTGTGCCGCGAGTTCGGCATCTGGTTCCACGTCGACGGTGCCTACGGCGGCGCCGGGCTCGCGGCGCCCTCGGTGCGCCACCTCTACGAGGGCATCGAGCACTGCGACTCGTTCATCGTCGACCCGCACAAGTGGCTCTTCGCGCCGTTCGACTGCTGTGCGCTGCTCTACCGCCGGCCCGCCCTGGCGCGCGCCGCGCACACCCAGCACGCGTCGTACCTCGACGTGCTGACGGCGGCGCCGGACTGGAACCCGACGGACTACTCGGTCGGGCTGACCCGCCGGGCACGTGGCCTGCCGTTCTGGTTCAGCCTCGCGACCCACGGCACCGACGCGTACCGCGACGCCGTCGAGCGGACGCTGGAGGTGACCCGGTTCGCGGCGCAGGAGATCGGGCGGCGCGACTACGTCGAGGTCGTGCGCGAGCCGGACCTGTCGGTCGTCGTGCTGCGACGGATCGGCTGGACCGCGGCGCAGTACCAGGAGTGGTCGGACCGGCTGCTCGCAGAGGAGTTCGCCTTCGTCGTGCCGACCTCGCACCTGGGCGAGACGCTCACCCGGTTCGCGATCGTGAACCCCAGGACGTCCGAGGAGGACATCGCGGCCATCCTCGACACCATGGCCTGACCGGACCACGGCCTGACCGGACCACCGCCTGCGGACCACGGCCTGAGCGGGTGATGGCCCGACCGCACTGCGCCGGTCGCCCGGGGACCTTGGCCCCTGCCGACCTCCGGCGGCGCGGCGCGAGCGTGGGGCCAGGAGGTCCCCGCCATGTCCGCACGCCACCGCAGTCACCTGTCCCACCGACCCGTCGCCGAGCGGGCCGTCCTCTCGCTCCTGCTCTTCCTCGGGATCACGGCGTCGGCCGGCGGTGCGGCCTTCGTCCTCGCGCAGGCCCTCGGGATCGACTCGTGGTTCCCGCGCCGCTGGATCGACCAGATCCCGCTCATCGACAACTGGGTCCTCCCCGGCCTGGTGCTCGGCCTCGGGTTCGGCGTGGGCTCGCTGGTCACCCGCTGGGGCATGCGGACCCGCGTCGAGTGGGGCTGGACGGGCTGGGTGCGGCGACTGACCGGGCGGCACTGGTCGTGGCTGGCGACGGTGCTGCTGGGCCTCGGGCAGGTGGTCTGGATCGGGCTCGAGCTCGTGTGGATCGAGTTCTCCTTCTTCCACGTCGTCTACGGCGCCCTCGGGCTGGCGCTCCTGCTGCTGCCGTTCACCCCGGCGATGCGCCGCGACCTCGTGCGCGGTACTGCGCCCGAGCGCCCCGGCAGCAGGCGCCGCGAGGGGCTGCCGGGGCCCGTGTGACCTGTGGGTTTGGCGGGATTCGGCGTTCCCGGGACTTGCCGCGAACGGAATGACAAGCGTGTGATTCGATCCGTATAGTTGTGCCCGCACGGACGGCACCACACGGCGATGAAGGACGAGACTCGAGAGTGAACGCGGCACACGAGCAGGACCACGCAAGCCCAGCCACGGAGCTGAGCGAGCGCGACCGCGAGATCATCGCCTTCGAGCGCCAGTGGTGGAAGTACGCCGGGGCCAAGGAGCAGGCCATCCGCGACCTGTTCGACATGAGCGCCACCCGCTACTACCAGGTGCTCAACAGCCTCATCGACTCCCCGGCGGCGCTCGAGGCCGACCCGATGCTCATCAAGCGGCTGCGCCGACTGCGCGCGTCGCGCCAGCGCGCACGCAGCGCCCGGCGGCTCGGCATCCAGCTGTAGCGCCCCCTCGGCCAGCCACGCCCGTCCCTGCGCCAGGCTGGACGGGCGTTGCTGCGTCTCGACCCTCCCCGCATTGCGCGTGTCGCGAGCGGGCCCGGCGTGCTTGACTGCCGTCCGTGGGTGAGGTGCGGATCCGCACGGCAGGGGCCGACGACGCGCTCGTCGTCGCCGCCCTCGCGCTGCAGTGCGCCATACACCGGGGCGGGACGGGGGAGCCGGGCTTCCTCGACCGGTATGCGCGGGCTTGGCTCGCCGACCTGCGCAGACTTCCCGTCTGGGTCGCCGAGGCGGGCGAGGACCACGCAGGTTTCCTCCAGGCGCGCGTGGTCGAGCCCCTGCCCGTGCCCCACGCGACACCCTCGCCGGACCTGCACGTCGAGACCTTCTTCGTCCGCCCGTCCCACCGCGGCATCGGCGTGGGGGAGCAGCTGCTGACCGAGGCGGCGCGGTGGGCCCGGGACGGCGGCTTCGCCAGTGTCCGGATGACCGCCGGGATCCACACCCGCCCGATGGTGGAGCGCGTCGGCTTCGCCGCGGACCAGGCCGCCTACCGGATGGAGCTGCAGTGAGCGACCCTGCGCCCGACGCCGCGGCAGGCCTGCGGATCGGCTCGATCGTGCTCAACGTGTCGGACGTGCCCGCGGCGATGGCCTTCTGGGCCCCGGCTCTCGGCTACCACCCCAAGTACGCGCCCGAGCCGGACTGGGTCATCCTGACCGGCCCCGGCGAGGGTCCGAACCTGTCCCTCAACGCCGGCGGCACGCGGCCCGACGAGGTCCCGCACGTGCACCTCGACCTCTACGCCCTCGACCAGTCCGCCGAGGTCGACCGGCTCGTCGGCCTCGGCGCCCGCCTGGTGGAGGACTGGCCCTACCCGCAGGACGAGGACTACGACTTCGTCGTCCTGGAGGACCCCGACGGCAACCGGTTCTGCGTCATCGACGCGAGCGGTGACTGATGCGGCCGGGGCCGACCAACACCCTCACGGACGTGCCCGGCTTCCGGGTCGGGCACTCCACGCGCACCGGCGACGGCTGGCTCACCGGCACCACGGTCGTGCTGTCGCCGGACGGCGGCGCGGTCGGCGGTGTCGACGTCCGCGGCGGGGCGCCCGGCACGCGCGAGACCGACCTGCTCGACCCGCGCAACCTCGTCGACCGGGTCGACGCCGTCGTGCTCACCGGCGGCAGCGCGTTCGGCCTCGCCGCCGCCGACGGGGTGATGCGCCGGCTGTATGCCGCGGGCCGCGGCTGGCCAATGGGCGCACCCGGGCAGGTGGTCCCGATCGTCCCGGCGGCCGTGCTCTTCGACCTCGGCCGTGGCGGCGACTTCGCCGCGGTGCCCACTGCCGAGGACGGCGTCGCGGCGTACGACGAGGCGACTGCCGGACCCGTCCGGCTCGGGTGCGTCGGCGCCGGGACGGGGGCGAGGCTCGGCGGTCTCAAGGGCGGCATCGGCTCGGCGAGTGCCGTGCTCGACGACGGCACGACGGTGGCGGCGCTGGTCGCGGTCAACGCCCTCGGAGACGCCGTCGACCCTGTGACGGGCGAGCTGCACGCCTCCCGGTGGGCGCTCGCCGACGAGTTCGCCGGGCTGGTCACCCCCGCGCCGCAGGACGTGGCGGCGGCGCGGGACCGGGCGGCCACGGCATACGCGGAACGCCCGATCCGCCCGGGCACGGCGACCACGATCGGCGTCATCGCCACGGACGCCGCGCTGACCAAGGCCCAGTGCCAGAAGGTGAGCGGGCTGGGTCATGACGGCCTCGCGCGGGCCGTCCACCCCGTGCACACGCTGCTCGACGGCGACACCCTCTTCACGCTCGCGTCCGGCGCCCGGCCCGCCCCTGACCTCGTCGGCCTGCACGCGCTCATGGTCGCGGCCGGTGACTGCGTGACGCGGGCAGTCGGGCGCGCCGTACTGGCCGCGACGACCACGACGACCGCCGAGGGGGAGCTGCGGTCCTACCGGGACGCGTTCCCGTCAGCCTTCCCCGGGACCTGACCGGGCACCTGGCGCGGCACGTGGCGGGGCGCCCCGGCGCCGCGCCCCTCCCGCCGCTGACCGCGGAGCCCTTCCCGCCGACCGCGACACGCACCACCCGACCCCACTGACGAGGAGACTGATGCACGACGACCGGCAGCTGATCGAGGGTCGGCTGGCCCGCATGCTCGGGCGGATCGCGGAGGCGGTGTGGTCCGAGCCGGAGCCCGTGGAGCTCGCGTGCTGGGAGGCGCCGGGGGAGCCGGTGCCGGTGGCGGAGGGGCTGGCCGCGGCATACGAGCCGGCGCAGGTGGGACAGCGCTGGGGCGCGCCGTGGGGCACGACCTGGTGGCGCGTCCGCGGGACGGTCCCCGAGCGGCACGCCGGGCGCGTGGTCGACCTGCGGCTGGACCTCGGCTTCAACCCGGACTGGACGGGCTTCCACGCAGAGGGCCTCGTCCACCGCGCCGACGGCACCCCGGTGAAGGGCCTGAACCCGCGGACGCAGTGGGTGCGGGTGGCCGACGAGGCGACCGGCGGCGAGCAGGTCGAGCTCTTCGTCGAGTCGGCGTCGAACCCGATGCTGCTGGGCGGTCCCGGCTTCGCGTTCCAGCCGAACCCGCTCGGCGACCCCGAGACGGCCGGCGACGAGCTGCTCTACCGGGTCGCGCGCGCCGAACTCGCCGTCTTCGAGCAGGAGGTCTGGGAGCTGCAGCAGGACCTCGAGGTGCTGGGCCAGCTCGCGGCGGAGCTGCCGCTCGAGGATGCCCGCCGCTGGGAGCTGCTGCGGGCGCTCGACCGGGCGCTGGACCTGGTCGACGTCGCCGACATCGCGGGGACGGCGCCCGCCGCTCGCGCCGAGCTGGCCGCCGCCTTCACCGCGCCTGCTCGCGCGAGCGCCCACCGCATCTCGGCGGTGGGGCACGCCCACATCGACTCCGCCTGGCTGTGGCCGGTGCGCGAGACCGTCCGCAAGGTCGCCCGCACCTGCGCCAACGTCGTCGACCTCATGGACAGCCACCCCGACTTCGTCTACGCGATGTCGTCCGCGCAGCAGTTCGCGTGGCTCAAGGAGCACCGGCCGGCGGTGTGGGAGCGCGTGGTGGAGCGGGTGCGCGAGGGCCGGTTCGTGCCGGTCGGCGGCATGTGGGTGGAGTCCGACACGAACATGCCGGGCGGCGAGGCGCTGGTGCGCCAGCTCAACCACGGCAAGCGGTTCTTCCTCGACGAGCTCGGGGTCGAGACGCGCGAGGTGTGGCTGCCGGACTCGTTCGGCTACACGGCCGCCATGCCGCAGCTGGTCGCGCTGTCGGGCTCGCAGTGGTTCCTCACCCAGAAGATCTCGTGGAACACCACGAACCGGTTCCCGCACCACACGTTCCGCTGGGAGGGCCTCGACGGTACGAGGGTCTTCACGCACTTCCCGCCGGTCGACACCTACAACTCGGAGATCTCCGGGGCCGAGCTGGCCCACGCAGCAAGGAACTTCGCCGACAAGGGCGCGGCCACGCGGTCGCTGGTGCCGTTCGGGTGGGGCGACGGCGGCGGCGGCCCGACCCGGGAGATGCTCGCCCGCGCGGCGCGCCTGCGAGACCTCGACGGCTCGCCGCGGGTCGAGGTCGAGCGACCGGACGCGTTCTTCGCGGCGGCCGAGGCGGAGTACCCCGACGCCCCCATCTGGGTCGGCGAGCTGTACCTGGAGTTCCACCGCGGCACGTACACCTCGCAGGCGCGCACCAAGCGGGGCAACCGACGCAGCGAGCACCTCCTGCGCGAGGCCGAGCTGTGGGCGGCCACGGCCGCGGTCCGCACCGGCTCGGCATACCCGCGCGAGGACCTGGACCGGATCTGGAAGGTGGTGCTGCTCAACCAGTTCCACGACATCCTGCCCGGCTCCTCGATCGCGTGGGTGCACCGCCAGGCCGTCGAGGCGTATGCCGCGGTGGCGGCCGAGCTCGAGGGGATCATCGCCCGCGCGCAATCGGCCCTGGCGGGAGAGGGCGACGTGGAGGTGGCGTTCAACGCCGCGCCGCACGACCGGGCGGGGGTGCCTGCGCTGGGGGTCGCGCCGGTGGAGCCGTCCGGTGACGACGTCGAGGGGCGATCGGCTGTCGACGTGCGCGCCGACGGCGAGGGGTGGGTGCTCGACAACGGGCTCGTCACGGCCAGGCTCGACGCCCGCGGCCTGCTCGTGTCGGTCGTCGACGCAGCGACCGGTCGCGAGGCCCTGGCACCGGGCTCGGCCGGCAACCTGCTGCAGATCCACCCGGACACCCCGAACAAGTGGGACGCCTGGGACGTGGACGCCTTCTACCGCAACGCGGTCCGCGACCTCGACGATGCCGAGTCGGTCGAAGCGGTCGCCGGTGGCGTGCGTGTGGTGCGCCGGTTCGGGTCGTCGACGGTGACCCAGCTCGTCACCCTGCCGGTCGGCGAGCCGCGCGTCGACGTCGACACCGAGGTGGACTGGCGCGAGCGCGAGCAGATCCTCAAGGCGGGGTTCGACCTCGACGTCGCGACCGAGCGGGCGACGTCGGAGGTGCAGTTCGGGCACGTGCACCGGCCGACCCACGCCAACACGTCCTGGGACGCCGCCAAGTTCGAGACCTGCGCCCACCGCTGGGTCCACGTGGGCGAGCCCGGGTACGGCGCGGCCGTCGTCAACGACTCGACCTACGGGCACGACGTGACCCGGCGCGAGCGCGAGGGTGGCGGGACGAGCACCTGCGTCCGGCTGTCGCTGCTGCGTGCGCCGCAGAGCCCCGACCCGCACGCCGACCTCGGCGTGCACCGCATGCGGTACGCCCTCGTGCCCGGTGCCGGGATCGCGGACGCGGTCCGGGAGGGCTACCGGGTCAACCTGCCGCTGCGGGTCCTGCGCGGCAGCGGGGAGCCGGTCGAGCCGCTGGTGGCCGTCGACGGTGACGGCGTGCTGGTCGAGGCCGTCAAGCTGGCCGACGACGGGTCCGGCGACGTGGTCGTGCGGCTGTACGAGGCGCTCGGGCGGCGGTGCGCGGTCCGGGTGCGTGCGACGTTCGAGCACTCCGGGGCGTGTGCCGTGGACCTGCTCGAGCGACCGATGCCCACCGACGGCGTCGTCGACGACGGCCCGGACGGGGGTGTCTCGCTGGCGCTGCGCCCCTTCCAGGTCGTCACCCTCCGCTTAGCCCGCGGCTGAGGCACTCGAAGTCCCAGACTTCGGTGCCTCACCTCCGTCTGACCGCCGAAGTCCCAGACTTCGGGGAAGAACCGCTGTCGGGAGCGCGAAGTCCCAGACCTCGGCCCATGGTCTTGCTCTTCAGCCCGAAGTCCCAGACCTCGGTGACCGCCTTGCCGTTCCGGCTCGACCGGGACTACCCGAGCAGGGCCGCGAGCTCGGCGAGGAGACGGGTCAGGGCCGAGCCGCGCAGGTCGGCTGCCGTGATGCGCAGCACGCGCCAGCCGAGCGACTCGAGGAGCCGAGTGCGTTGGATGTCGCTCTGCCACTGGCGCCGATCCGTCCGGTGGTGATCTCCCTCGTACTCGACGATGACGCGGGCGTCACGCCACAGGAAGTCGGCCCGTGCCACGAAGTTCCCGTCCTCGGCAAAGACCTCGGCGTTCAGCTCCGGCTCGGGGAGCCCCGCCCGGCCGAAGTGCAGCCTCGCCCGGGACTCCATCGGCGAGCCGCTTCCTGACCGCAAGAGGGGCCCAGCCTCCCGGAGGCCCCGGCGCCCCCGTCGGCCGCGTCGGCCGGTCGCCCTGCCCGCTCCCACCATGCGCTCGAGGAGGGCGGGGTCCCGTGTCGCGAAGGCGTCCCCTGCGATGACGAGGTCCTCCACGCCGAACCCGGGCATCGCGGCCAGGTCCACCCAGGTGTCCACGGCCGAGGTGACCGGGAGTCCCCTCAGTACCTCGTGGCTTCGGGTCCGCAAGCCACGGTGCCCCACGACTCCGGCTCGCCTCAAAGGCGTTCCATCGCGCATGACGTGCAGCGGCTCGTCGGGGAGCCAGGTTGTCGGCAGGGGCAGGCGCCACAGCCGTGCCGCGGTCAGGTGCGAGAAGGCGAACCCTTCACCCAGGGCGAGGCTGACGGTCTCCGCGAGCTCCTCGACAGTCCCTGCCCGGTGGTGGGCACGGACTCCCCACGTCGGCCTCAGGAGGTCCCGCGCCTCGAGGCGGGCCTGAGACACCCGAAGTCCACGCGCCTCCGACAGTGTGAACGGGCGGCCGCGCAGCTCCTCCGGGAGATCCGTGAGTGGTCGTGACACGGTCCCAGCCTGTCGCGAGTCCCGGCGCCCCACGGCGCTGTCCACAGGCATACGCCACTGTGCTCACTGCCCCGAGGTCCCAGACTTCGGGGGCAAGCGGACCGGCATGCCCCGAAGTCCCAGACCTCGGGTGCAAGCGGACCGGCATACCCCGAAGTCCCAGACTTCGGCGACGTCCGTCCCGCAATCAGGCGAGGTCTGGGACTTCGGCAGCGGAGGAGTGTCGGGGGGCGATGTGCCCGACCTCGTCCGCGAGTGAAAGCGGAGTCCTCGACCGGGTGCCGCGGGACCTGCCACGCTGTGGCATGGCCGCTCCCACGGACCCCTTCGACGGCTCGGACTTCACCGTGGACCTCGGCACGGGCGAGGAGGTCCGATTCTCACGGGTGGACCTCCCGGTCGCGCACGTCGACGAGGTCGCGTACCGCTCGGGCGCCGACCGGAGCAACGAGGCGCGCATGCAGCCGGGCCGCGCGGGCTACTCGCGGCTGGTGCTCACGCGGGGCCTCACGACCGACCTGTCGCTCTGGACGTGGTGGAAGTCCGCCCGTGACGGCGACCCGCACGTGGACCGCGACGTCCGCGTCCGGCTGCTGGACGCGACCCGTGCGCCGGTCCTGGCCTGGCGGTTCCGCAACGCGTTCCCCGCGGCATACCGCGTCTCCCCGCTGGTGGCGGGATCGGGCGAGGTGGTCCTCGAGACGGTGGAGCTGGTCTTCGACTCCATGGAGGTCGAGGCCACCTGAGCGGGGGGCCCGGGCGGTGCCGGAGCGCCACCCGCTGCGCCACCTGCTGCGCCACCTGCTGCGCCACCTGCTGCGCCGCCCGCTGCGCCGCCCGCTGCGCTGCCCGCAAGCGGCGTCCCGCACCCCGTCCTGTCGTTTGCACTCTCCACCCGAGAGTGCCAATAATGGCGTTAGCACTCTCACCCTGAGAGTGACAATCCTGGCCAGTCAAGGTGAGGTCCGGGATGCGCGGATGACCTGAGCCGTGCGTGCCGGTCCGTCCGTCGCGGGCACCCGCTGGCCGTCACATCGATTCGCGTGGGAGGAACCACCCGAATGGCCAAGATCATCGCCTTCGATGAAGAGGCTCGTCGCGGGCTCGAGCGGGGCATGAACACCCTCGCCGACGCCGTCCGCGTCACCCTCGGCCCGAAGGGCCGCAACGTCGTGCTCGAGAAGAAGTGGGGCGCCCCCACGATCACCAACGATGGTGTGTCCATCGCCAAGGAGATCGAGCTCGACGACCCGTACGAGAAGATCGGTGCCGAGCTCGTCAAGGAGGTCGCGAAGAAGACCGACGACGTCGCGGGCGACGGCACCACCACCGCCACCGTGCTGGCCCAGGCCCTCGTCAAGGAGGGTCTGCGCAATGTCGCGGCCGGCGCCAACCCGATGGCCCTCAAGCGCGGCATCGAGAAGGCCACCGAGGCCGTCTCCGGCCAGCTGCTCGAGATGGCCAAGGACGTCGAGACCAAGGAGCAGATCGCCTCCACCGCCTCGATCTCCGCCGCTGACCCCCAGATCGGCGAGATGATCGCCGAGGCCATGGACAAGGTCGGCAAGGAAGGCGTCATCACCGTCGAGGAGAGCAACACCTTCGGCCTCGAGCTCGAGCTCACCGAGGGCATGCGCTTCGACAAGGGCTACATCAGCCACTACTTCGTGACCGACACCGAGCGCATGGAGGCCGTGCTCGAGGACCCCTACGTCCTCGTCGTGAACTCCAAGATCTCGGGCATCAAGGACCTGCTCCCGCTGCTCGAGAAGGTCATGCAGTCCGGCAAGCCGCTGCTGATCATCTCCGAGGACGTCGAGGGCGAGGCCCTGTCGACCCTGGTGGTCAACAAGATCCGTGGCACCTTCAAGTCCGTCGCCGTCAAGGCCCCGGGCTTCGGTGACCGCCGCAAGGCCATGCTCGCCGACATCGCCATCCTCACCGGTGGCCAGGTCATCTCCGAGGAGGTCGGCCTCAAGCTCGACACCGCGGAGCTCGACCTGCTCGGTCGTGCGCGCAAGGTCGTCGTCACCAAGGACGAGACCACGATCGTCGAGGGTGCGGGCGACGCCGACCAGATCCAGGGTCGCGTCAACCAGATCCGCGCCGAGATCGAGAAGTCGGACAGCGACTACGACCGCGAGAAGCTGCAGGAGCGCCTGGCCAAGCTGGCCGGCGGTGTCGCAGTCATCAAGGCCGGCGCCGCGACCGAGGTCGAGCTCAAGGAGCGCAAGCACCGCATCGAGGACGCCGTGCGCAACGCCAAGGCTGCCGTCGAGGAGGGCATCGTCGCCGGTGGTGGCGTGGCCCTGCTCCAGGCGGGCAAGGCCGCGTTCGAGAAGCTCGAGCTCGAGGGTGACGAGGCCACCGGGGCGAACATCGTCAAGGTCGCCATCGAGGCCCCGCTCAAGCAGATCGCGATCAACGCCGGTCTCGAGGGCGGCGTCGTCGCGGAGAAGGTCTCGAACCTTCCCGCCGGCCACGGCCTCAACGCCGCCACGGGCGAGTACGTCGACCTCGTGGCCGCGGGCATCATCGACCCGGCCAAGGTGACGCGCTCCGCGCTGCAGAACGCCGCGTCGATCGCCGCGCTGTTCCTCACCACCGAGGCCGTCATCGCCGACAAGCCCGAGAAGGCTGCGCCGATGGCTCCGGGTGGCGACGAGATGGGTGGCATGGGTTTCTGAGCTGACGCTCGGACACCTGCCGCACACGGCATACGCGCAAGGGCGGCTCACCTCCGGGTGGGCCGCCCTTCCGCATGCCCCGGTATGCCGCGTGCCTCGCCTTCCGTCGGGGCGACTCCGGTGCCCCGCACCGCGGGGACGTGTAGAACTGTGCGGTGACCACTGACGTGCCCGAGGGGCCCCTCGTCCTCGGACCCCTGCTGCGGTACGTCGGGGAGACCTCGGCCACCATCTGGGTGCAGACCCGCGACGCGGGCACGGTCGAGGTCGAGGCCTTCGGCCGGACGTGGCAGGCGCGGACGTTCGGCGCCCACGGCCGGCACTACGCCCTCGTCGTGCTCGACGGGCTCGAGGCGGGTGCGAGCAGCGACTACGTCGTGCGCATCGCCGGCGAGCAGGTCTGGCCGGAGCCGGAGCCGCGGTATGCCGGTCTGCCCGCCAGCCGGGTGCGCCTGCTGCGCCGGTCCGAGCCGACCCGCCTCACCTTCGGCTCGTGCCGCACGAGCGTCCCGCACGACAAGGAGGGCAACGCCAGCAACGGCGTGGACGCCCTGAGGGCGATGGCCTACCACCTCAGCCGACCCCAGCGGCAGGCCGAGGAGTGGCCGCACCTCGTGGCCTTCCTCGGCGACCAGGTGTATGCCGACGAGACCTCCGAGGAGATGCGCGCCTACATCGCCTCGAGGCGCAGCCTCGACGAGCCGCCGGGCGAGGAGCTCAAGGACTACGACGAGTACGCGCACCTGTACCTGCTGGCCTGGTCGGACCCGCTCAACCGCTGGCTGCTGTCGACCCTGCCGAGCGCGATGATCTTCGATGACCACGACATCCGCGACGACTGGAACACCTCGCTGTCGTGGCACCGCGAGATCAACGCGAAGCCGTGGTGGCACGACCGCATCGTCGGGGGCCTTGCGTCGTACTGGGTCTACCAGCACCTGGGCAACCTCTCGCCCGACGACCTCGCGGGCGACGAGCTGTGGCAGCTCGTCGCCGGGCACGAGGGCGACGACGAGGTGGACCTCACCGAGGCCCTCGACGCCTTCGCGGAGCGGGTCGACCGCCGGCCCGAGACCTACCGGTGGAGCTACAGCCGCGACCTGGGGGAGTCGCGCCTCGTGGTCGTCGACTCGCGTGCCGCCAGGGTGCTCGAGCCGGGCCACCGGTCGATCCTCGACGACGACGAGATGGCGTGGCTCGACCAGCAGCTGCGCGGCGACGTCGACCACCTGTTCGTCGGCACGTCGCTGCCGTTCCTCATGGCGCAGGGCATCCACGACCTCGAGGCCATCAACGAGGCGATGGCCAATGGCGCCTGGGGTCACCGTGTCGCGGTGTGGGGCGAGAAGATGCGCCGCGCCATCGACCTCGAGCACTGGGCGGCCTTCCAGGAGGGCTTCCAGCGCGTCATGGGCATGGTGACCGAGGTGGCCGGCGGCCGCCGGGGCAAGCGGCCCGGCACCATCACCTTCCTGTCCGGGGACGTGCACAACTCCTACGTCACCGAGATCACCCCGTCGAGCCTGGAGCCGGGCAGCAGCAAGGTCGTCCAGCTCGTCTGCTCGCCGATCCGGAACCCATTGCCGCGCAAGGTCCGCATCGCCCAGGCCTTCCTCGGCAAGCGGCTGGCCAGGCCCATGGAGCTCGTCGTCCGGCACACCGACAAGGTGCCGACCGCGCCGTACCCGTGGACCGTCACGCACGGCCCGTGGTTCGACAACACGCTGGCCACGCTCGAGGTCCGCGGTCGCGGGCTGGTCGTGCGCTGGGACGCCGGCGAGGTGCACGGCGAGCGCTACGACCAGCCGGACACGCGCCAGGTCGCCCGGGTCGCCATCTCCTGACGCCGCTGCGACGAACCCCCCGGTGCACCCCCGTGGCGCACCCGCTTCAGACCCGGCATACCCGAGCAGACGGTGCAGACCGGGCAGAGCGGGCGACACCCGACCCCCGGGAACGAAGCCGGGACGTTCGGGGTTTCCTCAGGGTGAGGTCAGGGTCGAACCCGAGGGTCCCGGGACGGCGTCGTCCCTACCGTGGAGGAGAAGGGGAAACCACTGTGAGCCGGGAGCCTGAGATGACATCCACCACCACGACCGGGACGACCGCGGCACCGAGCCGCCGGGACGTCCAGCCGCCCGCGGCACGGGTCGTCGACCTGACCAAGGTGTACGGGAAGGGGGAGACGGCGGTCCGCGCCCTCGACGGCGTGAGCCTCGACATCCGCCGCGGCGAGTTCACCGCCATCATGGGGCCGTCCGGGTCGGGCAAGTCCACGATGATGCACTGCGCGGCCGGTCTGGACGCCGTGACGAGCGGCCAGGTCCTCATCGGCGACGTCGACATCACGACGCTCAAGGACAAGGCGCTCACGGCGCTGCGACGGGACCGGATCGGCTTCGTCTTCCAGGCGTTCAACCTGGTCCCGACCCTGACCGCGCAGGAGAACATCCTGCTGCCCATGGCCATCGCCGGCCGCCGCCCGGACCGCGAGTGGTTCGACCTCGTCATCGACACCGTCGGGCTGCGTGACCGGCTCACGCACCGGCCGAGCGAGCTCTCCGGTGGCCAGCAGCAGCGCGTGGCCTGCGCCCGCGCCCTGGTCAGCCGTCCCGAGATCGTCTTCGCCGACGAGCCGACCGGCAACCTGGACTCCACCTCGGGCGCCGAGGTGCTGTCCTTCCTGCGCCGCAGCGTCGACGAGTTCGGCCAGACGATCGTCATGGTGACGCACGACCCGGTCGCCGCGTCGCACACCGACCGCGTCGTCTTCCTCGCCGACGGCCGCTTCGTCGACGAGATGCGCGACCCCACCGCCGAGCGGATCCTCGAGCGGATGGCCGAGCTGTCGGCGCACCACCCGGTGGCTGCCAGCGCCCCCGCGGAGGGCTGAGCCGTGCTGAGGGCCAGCTGGAAGAGCCTGCTCGGCCGCAAGCTGCGGCTGTTCATGAGCGCGTTCGCGATCATCCTCGGCGTCTCGTTCGTGTCGGGGTCGTTCATCTTCACCGACACGCTCGGCAAGGCGTTCGACGGCATCGTCAACACCGTCGGCGACGTCGTCGTGCGCCCCGAGGTGACGGGGAGCAGCTTCGAGCAGGGGCCGACGGCCAGGACCGTGCCCGGCTCGCTCGTGCGCTCGCTCGCCGACGTCCCCGGGGTCGCCCGCGCCGACGGCAATGTCAGCGACCCGACCACGTTCGTCGTGTCCACCGAGGGCAAGCTCATCGGCGGCGGGGGCCCACCCGGGCTCGGACTGAGCCACAACGACGCCCCGACGTCGGCCGGCGACCCGCCGGCGACCCTCTCCAGCGGCCGCTGGCCGCAGGGGAAGGACGAGGTCGTGCTCGACTCCTCGACCGCCGACCGGGCGGGGTACAAGCTCGGCGACACGGTCCAGCTGGTCACCAGCAGCGCGACGCCGAAGCTGTCGGCGAAGCTCGTCGGCATCGCCCAGTTCAAGGGCGGCACGGTCGGCGCCACGCTGGCGTTCTTCGACACCAAGTCCGCCCAGCAGATCTACTACGGCGGCAAGGACCAGTACAGCGACGCCTGGGTGACCGCCAAGCCCGGCGTCTCGCCCGCGGACCTTGCCCGTGCCGTGCAGGCCAAGCTGCCGTCCGGCTACCAGGCGGTCACGGGTGACGCCGTCGCCAAGGAGTCGCAGGACTCCGTCACCAAGGCGCTGTCGTTCATCAACGTGTTCCTGCTGATCTTCGCCGGGATCGCCCTGTTCGTCGGGTCGTTCCTCATCATCAACACGTTCTCGATCCTGGTCGCCCAGCGCAGCCGCGAGCTGGCCCTGCTGCGGGCGCTCGGGGCGGGACGGCGCCAGGTGACGCGGTCGGTGCTGTTCGAGGCGTTCGTCGTCGGGCTGGTCGGGTCGACCCTCGGCCTCGGCCTGGGGTTCGTCCTGGCCATCGGGATCACGAAGCTGTTCGGGCAGTTCGGGCTGGACCTCACGGGCTCGCCGCTCGTCTTCCGCCCGACCACCGCCCTCATCGCGTATGCCGTGGGGCTCGTCGTCACGATGCTCGCCGCCTACCTGCCCGCTCGCCGCGCCGGCAAGATGCCGCCGGTCGCCGCCATGCGCGACGACGTCACACTGCCGGAGTCGACGATGCGCTGGCGGCTCATGGTGGGCCTGGTGCTGTTCCTGTTCGGGCTGTGGGCCACCTGGCTCGGTGCGTTCACCAGCGCCGACCACGGCTCCTACTGGGTGGGGTCCGGTGTGTTCGGCCTGGTCATGGCGGCCATCCTCACCAGCCCGGTGATCGGCCGTCCGGTGATCGCGCTGCTCGGCGCGCTGTACCGCAGCGTGTTCGGGGCCGTGGGCCTCATGGCCGAGCAGAACGCCGTCCGCAACCCGCGGCGCACGGCGGCCACCGCGTCGGCCCTGATGATCGGCCTGACCCTCGTGTCGATGATGTCGGTGTTCGGGGCCTCGGCCAAGGCCAGCGTCGACCGGTCGATCGGCGAGAACTTCGTCGCCGACTACGTGGTGTCCAACGCCATCGGGCAGCCGTTCTCGGCCACGATCACCCGCGAGCTCGCCGCCGTCCCGGGTGTCGAGGCCGCAGCCTCCATGCGCTACACGGGCTCCACCATCGAGGGTGACCGCTCGTGGACCGGAGCGGTGGTCCCCGACCAGTTCGCCGAGGTCGTGCCGCTGCAGATGAAGTCGGGTTCCTTCGGGGGCGCCGGCGACCGCAGCGTGTTCCTCGACGAGGACAAGGCGGCGGCGCTCGACGCCCGCGTGGGCTCCCGGGTCGACGTGGCGATCGCGGGCGGCAAGCCGCAGCCCCTCACGGTGGCGGGCATCTTCGCCAAGCAGGCCATCACACCGCCCGTGCTCGTCACGCAGGCGGCCGCGACTGCCGCCGGGGTTCCGGTGCAGGACACGGCGACGTACATCCTGCGCAAGCCCGGCGCCTCGGCAGCCACGGTCGAGTCGGCCCTCGCAAAGGTCGTCGACGCCCAGCCGTCGGTGACCCTCAAGGACCAGGGCGCCTTCGCCGCCGAGCAGCGCAAGCCGATCGACCAGATGCTCTACATCATCTACGCCCTGCTCGGCCTGGCCGTGGTCATCGCGGTGCTGGGCATCGTCAACACCCTGGCGCTGTCGGTGATCGAGCGGACCCGCGAGATCGGCCTCCTGCGGGCGGTCGGCCTGAGCCGGCGCCAGCTGCGCAGCATGCTGCGGCTGGAGTCGGTCGCCATCGCCCTGCTGGGTGCGGTGCTCGGCGTCCTGCTGGGCCTCGGCGCCGGCTGGGTGCTCCAGCGCAGCCTCGCCGACCAGGGCATCGACGTGCTGTCGATCCCGGCTGCGCAGCTGGCGGTGTTCGTGGTGCTCTCCGGGCTGGTCGGGGTGCTGGCCGCCCTGTGGCCGGGACGGCGAGCCGCCCGCCTCGACGTGCTGCGCGCGATCACCACCGAGTAGCCCGACGGCCGCCCGGCGCCTGTGCCCGGCGGCCGTGCCCGGCGGCCCCGCGGCATACGCAGTCCGACTCGGCAGCCCACCCAGGTGGTGGGCTGCCGGAGTCAGCCCGCGGGGGCGCAGGCCCGGACCGTCACTGGAACATGCGCACGGTCTGGGCCTCCGTCTCGGCGTATTGCGCGCCGGCCGCCGCCAGCACACCGCCGATCGAGTCGAGCGAGGCCCGGACCTGCTTCTGCGTGGACTGCCACTCGCCCACGAGCGACTGGAACCGCGCGGAGGCGGTGCCGGTCCACGCGTCCTGCAGGGAGGTGAGCCGGCTCATCATCGCCGTCACCTGCCCGTCGATCTCACCCGAGATCCGGGCAACGTCGCCCGACGCGGCCGAGATCCGCTCGGTGTCGACCTGGAACTGTGCGGACATGACCCCTCCTGTCGTCCCGGCACCCCGGTGGCGCCGACTCCCAGCACGGTAGGCGCGCCGCCGGGGTCGGCAGCCGGTTGTCCACAGCCCCGTGGTGAGGGGCTGGTGGGACCTGGTGGGGCCCCAGCCGGTCGCGCGCACGGGTCGGCCCGCGACGGCCGGGGTAGCGTCGCCCCGTGACCATCTGGATCGACCCGCCGGCCTGGCCCGCGCACGGACGCCTGTGGTCCCACCTCGTGAGCGACCGCTCGTACGACGAGCTGCACGAGTTCGCTGCGGCGGCGGGCATCCCGCGCCGGGCGTTCGAGGGCGACCACTACGACGTGCCCGAGGAGCGGTATGCCGCGCTGGTCGGCGCCGGGGCACAGCCGGTGGCCGGTCGCGACCTCGTGCGCATCCTGCGCGCGAGCGGGTTGCGGGTGCAGAAGCGCCGGCTCGAGCGGGTCGTCGCCTCGGTGCCGGACGCAGCGTGGCTGCCCCCGGGGTCTCGGGCCGACGTCATCGTTTCGCGCCAGGCGCAACCGCCCGCGACGACCGTGGTCGTCCGGCTCGCGCTCTGGCGGGGCGAGGAGCTGCTCGTCGTGGACCGCCTGGGAGGCGGCGGGCCGGACCTGCCGTCGGCGCCGGTGGGGGCGCTGGACACCGGGGCGGTGCTGGACCACCTGCACACGGTCGTCATGGGCGGCCCGGTGCCGGCGACGGCGACCCTGCTCGGCTACGTGCGCAACACCGTGCCCCATCCGGACCCCGACTACCCGTGGCCGGTGCCGACGGCGGCCTTCGCGGTCTGGACAGACGAGGTCGGGGCGGGCACGCGGGCCCTCGCCGGGCGCTGGGTCCTGCCGGGGGACGTCGAGGACGAGCTGTCCACGCGCCACTGGTGGCCGCTGGTGTCGGGAGGGCCGCGCCGGTGAGGGGTCTCGTCGGCCGCGTCCCGGGTGCCCGCTTCGCCGACGGCAGCTCGTGCGACGTCGAGCTCTGGCTCGACCCGGCGCCCGTCCCGCCCGACCGCGTGTTCGCGGCCATGGTGGTGCTGCGCGACGGTGACGGCCGGTGCGCGGCCGCGTGGAGCCCGCGCAGGCAGGAGTGGGGGATCCCGGGAGGCTGGCGCGAGGACGGCGAGTCCGTGCCCGAGTGCGCCGTGCGCGAGGTGTGGGAGGAGACCGGCGTGCGGCTGCGCGCGGCCGACCTCGTGCCGGTCGGGCACGAGGACTTCCACCCCATCGGCGTCCGCGGTCGCTGGCCCGTCGACGGCGGCAGCATGCAGCTGTATGCCGCGCGGCTCGGGGTCGCAGGGCCACCCCTCGTGGCGGGCGAGCCGGACGCTGTCGACCCGCAGTGGCTGGAGCCCGAGGAGCTGGAGGCGCGCTCGGGCGGCCAGTTCTGGTGGCCGATGGTGGCCGGCGTCCTGGCCGGCTGACCCGAAGTCCCAGACTTCGGGGATGAGCGAGGGGTGTTGCGCCAAAGTCCCAGACTTCGGGGATCAGGGCGTCGGAATGCCCCGAAGTCCCAGACCTCGTGGTCGGTGCGTCGGAATGCCCCGAAGTCCCCGACTTCGGGGATCAGCGCGGGGTGTTGCGCCGAAGTCCCAGACTTCGGCGGTCGCGGGGCGGGCCACTCAGCCGAGCGCGCGCAGCTCCTCGGCGAGGTTCTGCCGAGCGCGTTCCTCCCAGGCCTCGCGGGCGAACGAGGTCGCGTAGACGGAGTCCCGCTCGAGGAACGGTCGCAGCACGGCGGCCCGGCCGGAGCGGAACGCCTCGTCGGGCACGGCGGCATACTCCTCGCGCACCTGCCCGGTGTACTGGGTGTACCGGTCGGGCGGGGCGGACAGGATCCACAGGTCGGCGTCGTGGAAGGCGGCTGCGAGGCCGCTGTCGGGCAGGTCGTGGGACGTCGTGGCGACGACGAGGTCGCGCACGGTGGCGACGTCGTCCTCCGGGAGGCCGAGGGCGTGCAGGTCCCGGGCGGCGAGGTCGGCACTGGCCTGTTCGTTGTCGCCGCCCGTGGCCGACGGGTCGTAGACGGCGTCGTGGAACCAGCCCACGAGGCGCCCCAGCGTGCCCTCGCGGGCGCTCAGGGCGCCGGCCTGCTCGAGGTCCTCCAGCGCCCAGAACACTTCCACGAGGTGGCGGGTGGTGTGGTAACTGCGGTGCGGCTCGGTCCAGCGGCCCAGCAGGTCGGCGCCGATCGCCTGGACCGCGTCGGAGTGGGCCCCGGGAGCGAGGTCGGCGAGGTCGAGCTTCCACCAGGTGATGAGGGCCGGCACGGCGGGCAGTCTGGCACGGGTCGCGGTGCCGGGCACGGAGGCGGCGGACCGTGCCCGGGGTGCTGACCACGGCAGGAGGCGGCAGGGCTGCGGCACGGAGGCGGCAGGTTGCCCTGGGGGGGATCAGCCCGTGCGACCGCGGTAGCGGCGCACCTTGGCCCGGTCGCCGCACGTGGCCATGTCGCACCAGCGACGCTGCTTGCTGCGCGACCGGTCCAGGAAGGGGTGGGTGCACCGGTCGTCGGCACACCAGCGGACGACGGCGCCGTCGTCGCGGTCGTAGAGCTCGGTCGCAGCTCGCGCCACGGCAGCCAGGCAGGCTGCCGCGGGACCCCGGCGGACGACCGAGCCGTCCGGACCCAGCTGCGGGACGGGGCCCGGCAGGCGCGCGAGCCGGTTCACTGCCGCCCGGCTGGCCGATGGCGGTGCCGTGCCGTCGACCAGGGCGGTGACCAGGGCGTGCAGGTGCTCGCGCAGTCGCACGGCTGCCCGCAGGTCCTCGCTCGTCGCCCTCGGCGCCCGGTCGACGATCCCGGCGTCGACGAACCACCGCGCCAGCGTCGCGGGGTCGGTGAGCTCGTCGAGGTCGGTCGTGCCGCGCTCCGCGACGGTGCCGACGAGGTCGAGGGCCGGGTTGCCGGCCACGTGGACCAGGGACATGTCACCAGTTTGACAGGTGTCACGAGGGCGAGCAAGGTCGTCGTAACCGGTCAAAGGGGTGTCATGGGATGGCGCGGTGTGGTCCTGTTCCTGGTCAGTGCGGTCCTGGTGCGGTCGATGGACGCCGGCGCCGGCGTGGGCCTCGTCCTGCTCTGCACGGACCGGGTGGCGCACCAACCCGTCCGGGTCGCCGGGATGCTTGCCGCCGCGCTCACGGCGCTGCACGTCACCGGACCGCTGAGCGCTCCCCTGCTCGGACGGGCGCGGGACCGCAGGTGGGTGGTGTCGGCGGCGGGGGTGCTCGCGTCCGCGGGCGTGGCGGTCGGGACCCCCGTGGTGGGCTCGTGGCCGCTGGCTGCTGCCCTCGTGCCGTGGGCACTCGCAGGGGCGGGCGGCCCGATGCTCACCGGCGGCCTGAGCAGCCTGCTCCCCACAGCCTCCGGGGACTGCGGGGAGTCCGGGGACGCCCGGCGGGCCAGGGCCCTCGACGCCCTGACCTACGGCGCATCGGCGACGATCGCCCCTGCCCTGGTGGCCCTGCTCGCCACGACCTGGTCCTCCGGCGCCGCCCTGTTGGCCCTGGCCGCCAGCGGCCTCGCCGGCTCCCTGGGCGTCCTGGCCCTGCCCCGCGTCGCCGCCGCATCGTCCGTACAGGGGCGCGTGACGGCCCGGGACGTAGCCAGGCACCTGTGGCGGGAACCCGGGCCTCGCAGGGTCGTCGCCCTGACGTGGGTGGGCGCCCTCACGGTCTCGGCAGCCCTGCTCACCGGCACCGCACTCGCCCGCGGGCAGGGCAGCGCCGAGGCCGGGTGGGTCGTCTCGGCCTTCGGGCTGGGCGGGGTGGCGGGCGGCCTGTGCCTGGCGGTCCGGCCCCTGCGGGTGCAGCTCGACACGGGGATGGTCCTGGCGACAGGGGCGCTCGGCACCGTCCTGGCCGGCTGCGCCGTCGTGGGTGCCGACCCCCGGCTCCTCGCCGCCGGGTTCGGCGCCCTGGGAGGAGTGCTCGCGGTCCACACCCTGCTCAGCCTGTCGGCACGCGGGGAGCTCTCGCCGCCCCACCTCGCCGGGGCGGTGTTCGTGACTGTCGGCGGGGCCAAGGTCGCGTTCTCCTCGGCCGGGACCGCGCTCGCCGGCTTCGCTGCGGCGTGGGGCGGCCAGCGGGTGCTCGCCGTGCTGGGCGCCGTGACGGTGCTGTCCGCCCTCGGAACCGCGCCGGGGGTCCGGCGCCGTGCGGAGCTCAGTCGGACAGCTCGGCCGGCAGGGGTAGGGCGTGCACCACGGTGAGCGCCGAGACGGCACGGGTCAGGACCACGTAGAGCCGGCGCAGCCCCGTGCGCGCGTCGGGCTCGGCGGCGGCGATCTCCGCAGGCTCGACCACGACGACCCGGTCGAACTCGAGGCCCTTGGCGACGCTGGCCGGGACGACGTCGACCTGGTGGTCGATGTCGCCGTGGTCCTGGCCGAGCACGCCGTGCTCGATGCCGTTGTCCTGCAACGCCTTCGAGATCACGGGCACGGAGGCGTCCGGAGCGATGACCCCGACCGAACCGGGCTCCGCCGACTCCGTCGCCACCACCTCGGCCACGCGGGCGGCCACGTCGCCGCTCACCGGGACGAGGTCGAGCCGGCCCGGGTTGTCACGCACGGAGACCGGCGCCCCCAGTCCCTGCGCCATGTGCGGCAGCAGGCGCGCGGCATACTCGATGACCGACGCGGGCACCCGGAAGCCGCGGTCGAGCACCTCCACGTGGCTGCCCGGCTTGCCCAGGTGCTCCAGCGAGGACTCCCACGAGTCGGTCGCCCACGGGGTGGTGCCCTGCGCGATGTCACCGAGCACCGTCGCCGCGCCGGTGGAGCAGCGGCGGCCCACCGCGCGCAGCTGCATCGGTGACAGGTCCTGCGCCTCGTCGAGCACGACGTGGCCGAGCGAGGGCGTGCGGCTGATGTGGTCGGCCAGCTCGTCGAGCAGGACGGTGTCGGCGTGGGACCAGCGGGCTGAGCCCTTGGTGCGAGCAGGCTTGTCCCACAACAGGACCCGCTGCTCGTCCTCGGTCAGCAGGCCGTCGGCGTGGCGGGCGAGCGCCTCGGCGTCGGAGAGCAGGTCGAAGAGGACCGCCTTGGCGTCGAGGGCCGGCCAGAGCGTGCCCACGTACTTCTTCACCACTGCCGAGCGCGCCACGGAGTCCTGCACGCGGTCGTCGGGCGAGTCCCCGGCGGCCTCCATCTTGAGCAGGACGGTGTGGGCAAGGCGCTGGGGGAGCATCTGCCGGGCGGCGTCGTACCGCACGCCCCGCGCGCGGAGCTCCTCGACGATCTCCGCGACCTCGTATGCCGGGACGCGCCACTTGCGCACCCCGCGCGGCACCACGAGGGGCTCGGTCGCGGTACGGACGGCCGACCACACGGCACGACGCAGGACCTCGGCGAGCCGGGCGTCGCCCTTGAGCACGGCTGTGTCGGTGGGGTCGGTGCCGCGGACCGGCACGGAGGCCACGAGCTCCTCGATGGTGGTGTGGCCGACGGCGACCTCGCCGAGGGCCGGCAGGACGGCGCCGATGTGCTCGAGGAACGCGCGGTTGGGGCCGATGACGAGCACCCCGGACCGGGCGAGCTTGTCGCGGAACGCGTACAGCAGCCACGCCGCGCGGTGCAGGCCGACGGCGGTCTTGCCGGTGCCCGGCGCCCCCTGGACGCAGATGGTCCGGTCCGCGCCCGCGCGCACGATCTCGTCCTGCTCGGGCTGGATGGTGGCCACGATGTCGCGCATCGGGCCGACACGCGGTCGTTCGATCTCCTCGGCGAGGATCTGGCTGCGGACCTCGTGCTCGCGGACGTCCTGGAGGTGCTCGTCCTCGTATGCCGTGATGCGCCCGTGGTCGAGGCCGAAGCGGCGGCGCAGGACCACGCCCATCGGGTCGGTGCGCGAGGCCCGGTAGAAGGCGGTCGACATCTGGGCGCGCCAGTCGATGACCATGGGGTCGCCGTGCTCGTCGGCCACGTGGCGCCGGCCGATGTGCCAGCTCTCGGGGCCCTGGTCGGAGTGCGAGCCGTCGGTGTCGACCCGGCCGAAGAACAGGGTGGTCGAGGGGTCGTCCTCGAGCGAGGCCGCGCGCAGGTGCAGGGTGCGGGCCAGGTGCTCGGCCGAGATCGGGTCGTGGGCCTGGACCTTCAGCGACAGCGTCTGCTCGCGCATCCGGGCGAGCGCTGCCCGTGCGCGCTCGAGGTGCTCCCTCTCCCGCTCGAGCTCGTCGAGGGCGGAGGCGTCAGGCACGAGGGGCGATTCTGCCACCGGAGGCGGACTCGGCCAACCGGGTTTCACCGGTGCTCACCCGACCCCGGAGGGGGCCGGTCGCGATGCCGACCCCGAGCGCCCAGGGTGGCGCAGACGAGGCCGCGCCCCTCGGGAAGGGGATCCGAGGGGCGCGGCACGTGCCCCGCACACAAGGGGCGGCCACCGGCAGCCGGGGGAGGACGCCCGGCGCCGGGAGGGTTACTGCGCCGGCTTGGCGGCGAGGGTGGCCGAGAGGGTCATCTGCTTGCCGTCGCGGATCACGGTCAGGGTGACCTTGTCGCCCACGGCTCGCTCGCGGATGCTCGCCACGAGCGACTCCGACGAGCCGGTGGACTGGCCGTCGACCTTGATGACCACGTCGCCGGACCGCAGGCCGGCCTTGGCGGCCGGCGTGCCGGCCGAGACGTCGACGACCTGGGCGCCGGTGCGCTGGCTGGTGCCGTCGGAGGCCGTGCCGTCACGGGTGGTGACCCCGAGGAACGAGTGCTGGGCCTTCCCGGAGTCGATGAGCTGCGTCGCGATCATCTTCGCCTCGTTGACCGGGATGGCGAAGCCGATGCCGATGCTGCCGCTCTGGCTGCCGCTGCTCGAGCCGCCGAGGCTGGCGATCGAGGAGTTGATGCCGACGAGCTGGCCCGAGGCGTTGACCAGCGCGCCACCGGAGTTGCCGGGGTTGATGGCGGCCGACGTCTGGATCGCGTTGGTCACGACCTCCGTGCTGTCGCTGCCACCCTGCTGCTGCCCGAACGGGTTCTGGTTCTGGTTGTTGTCCTCGGCCTGGGTGGTCACCGGGCGGTTGAGGGCGCTGACGATGCCGGTCGTCACCGTGCCCGCGAGGCCGAGCGGGTTCCCGACTGCCATCACGGGGTCGCCCACCTTGAGAGCGCCGGAGTCGCCGACGGCGACCGGCTTGAGGTCGCTCGGCGCGTTGGACAGCGTGATGACGGCCAGGTCGGTGCTGGGGTCGGTGCCGGCCACGCTCGCCTTGTAGGACCGCCCGTCGTTCAGCGTCACGGTCAGGCTGGCGCCCGATCCGGCGCCGCTGACCACGTGGTTGTTCGTGAGGATGTGGCCCTTGGCGTCGATGATGACACCGCTGCCCTCGGCCTCGCCCTGGCTGGAGGCCACCGTGATGGCCACGACGCTGGGGGAGACCGCAGCGGCGGTGGCGGTCCAGTTCGGGTTGCTCGCGTCGGCCTGGACGACCGGGCCCTTGTCCGTGCCGCGACCCAGGGTCGTCGAGCTCGCAGTGGAGGAGGGCTGCGAGCCGTCGACCAGCTGGGTCGCGGCCACGGTGCCGCCGCTGGCGAGCAGGGCGGCCAGCGCCGCGACGGTGGTGAGCTCCGCCAGGCGACGCCGCTTGGCCGGCTGGGCAGGCTCTGCCCCGTCCCGAGTGGGGAAGGAAGGGGGCGGCCCAGCCGGGGTCTGTGAGGAGGGGTGCTGGCCCGGGTAGCCGGACGCGCCGTAGCCGGACGCGCCGTAGCCGGATGCGTCGTAGCCGGACGCGCCGGGGCCGAAGGCGGACGTGCGCGGGAGCTCACGCGTCTGGCCGTACCAGACCGGTCCCGTGACGTCGGACTGCGGCGCGGCAGGGGCGTCCACACCGGGCTGCGGGGCGGTGGGCTGGGACCCGTGCGGCGCGGCATGCGGCGGCTGCGGGGCCGCCCACGGCTCCTGCTGGGGGGCCTGGGTGCCGGGCTGCTCGGCCGCCGACCCCGGCTCGCGCCCGGGGTCCGTGCCCGCGCTGCCGCTGGTCGGGAACCGGGTGTCGTGCGGGGTCTGGGTCATCTCTCGATCTCCTCGGTGTGGCTGATGACCCGAGTCAACCCCGTCGATGTCAACGGCTACTGGGCGCCTGCTGGGAGTTTCCTGTGGGCAGCTCCATCACGAATGTCGCGCCTCCACCAGGCGTCTGCGCGACGCCGATCCGGCCCCGGTGCGCGGCGACGATGGCTGCGGCGATCGCCAGCCCGAGGCCGTTGCCGCCACCCCCGGTGCGGGCGCGGGACGGGTCGGCGCGGTAGAAGCGCTCGAAGACGCGCCGGGCCTTGTCGGGGTCGACGCCGGGCCCGTGGTCCCGGACCTCGACGACGGCCATGCCGTCCTGCGCGCGGGGGCCGACGGCGACCTCGATGGGCGTGCCGGCCGGCGTGTGGTTGAGCGCGTTGGAGAGCAGGTTCGCCACCACCTGCCGGAGCTTGGCGTCCTCGCCCTGGGCCACCGTGGGACCGAGCGGTCCCTCGAGGCCGACGACCTCGATGCGGCGGCCGGGGTCGATGGCCCGGGCGTCCTGGGCCGCGTCGGCGGCCACCACGGTGAGGTCGACGGGGGCGATGGCGAGGGGCCGCTGGTCGTCGAGCCGCGCGAGCACCAGGAGGTCCTCGACCAGCCCGCTCATCCGGCCGGCCTCGCCCTCGATCCGGCTCATCGCGCTGGCCACGTCCTCGGGCTCGCGCACGGCGCCCTGGCGGTACAGCTCGGCGTAGCCCCGGACGGCGGCCAGGGGTGTGCGCAGCTCGTGCGAGGCGTCCGCCACGAACTGCCGCATCTTCTCCTCGGAGGCCTCGCGGGCGGCGAACGACTGCTCGATCTGCGCGAGCATCGCGTTGAGCGAGCGCGAGAGCGAGGTGACCTCGTCCTTGGCCGTCCGCGTGGGCACGCGCCTGGTCAGGTCGCCGTCGGCGATGGCGGCGGCGGTGTCCTCGATCTGGCGCAGCGGCCGGAAGGCACGGTTCACGGCATACCAGCCGACGCAGCCCATCGCGACGAGCACGCCCAGGCCGATGAGCAGCTCGACGAGGATGAGCCGGCGGACGGTGTGGCTGACGGACGTCAGGGGCACGGCGACGATGAACGTCGCGGAGTTGTCGCGCAGCTTGCCGGCCACGGCGCGCCACTCGCCGTTCCCGTCGCGGGAGGTGATGGTGAACGCGTCGGTCCCCGTGACCCGCCGGTCGTTGAGGGGCAGGGTGTCGGGCACGCCGGGACGCGCGTCGAGCCCGGTGGGGTCGATCTCGACCGCGTTCGAGCCGTCGGTGGGGTAGAAGACGACGGCGTAGCCGCTGGGCAGCCGGTTGCGCGTCGGCGCCCGCAGCGTGTCGAGCGCCTGCTGCGCCACGCTGGGGTAGGCCCGCTGCAGGTCCTGGTCGACCCGGCCCATGAGGTCGCGACGCATCAGCGCCGCCGTCGCGCCGGCCGTCAGGGTCAGGGCGAGCAGCAGCAGGACGAGCAGCACGCTGACGAGCCGCACCCGCAGCGGGAGCTCCTCGAGGCGCTGGTGCACCCGGTCGGGCAGGTGCGGCCGGCCCAGGCGCGGTCCGAGGGAACCCGTGGGTCCTCCCGTGGTGGCGGGATCGCCCGGCACCGCAGGACCGCCCGGCGTTGCACCCCCACCCGCCTGCGCAGGAGGCACGGGCGGCGGTGTCGCCGCCGTCGCAGAAGTGGCGGGGGTCGCGGCGGGAGGCGTCGTCACTACGCCTCCGGCGGCTTGCGCAGCACGTAGCCGACGCCGCGCTTGGTGTGGATGAGCGGCGCGAGGCCCTCGGTGTCGATCTTGCGCCGGAGGTAGGAGATGTAGGACTCGACGATCCCGCTCTCGCCGCGGAAGTCGTAGTCCCACACGTGGTCGAGGATCTGCGCCTTGGACAGCACGCGGTTGGGGTTGAGCATGAGGTAGCGCAGCAGCTTGAACTCGGTGGGGGACACGTCGATGACGCGGCCGGCGCGGCGCACCTCATGGGAGTCCTCGTCGAGCTCGAGGTCCTCGAACCGCATCGACGCGCCGTCGTCGACCTCACCGCGCGTGCGGCGCAGGACGGCGCGGATCCGGGCGACGACCTCCTCGAGGCTGAACGGCTTGGTGACGTAGTCGTCGCCGCCGACCGTGAGGCCCTTGATCTTGTCGTCGACCGAGTCGCGGGCGGTGACGAAGACGATCGGGAGCTGGCGGCCGGTGTCGCGCAGCTTGCGGGTCACCGAGAACCCGTCCATGTCCGGGAGCATCACGTCGAGCACGACCAGGTCGGGGTCGTGCGCGGTGGCGAGGTTGAGGGCGGTCGCGCCGTCGCCGGCGACGTGGACCTCGAACCCCGCGAAGCGCAGGGAGGTGGCCAGGAGCTCGCGGATGTTCGGCTCGTCCTCGACGACGAGGAGCCGGGCCTCGGGCTGGGTCGTGGTGCTCACGGCACCAGTGTCTGCCCGCTCTCTGGGAGTTTCCTGTATGCCGTCTGGGCGCGTCCTCGCCGGTTCGCCGGGCCGTGGTCGCCGGCGCCGGTCGCCAGCACTCGGAGGTGTCACCGGCTGAACAAGACAACGGTTGCGCGGCTTCCCACGGGTTGTTGTCCCGCGGGTTGCCGCGCAACCGTTGTTTTGCAGAGGGCGCGGCTGGCCGGAAGGCGGCCGGTGGCCGATCCCTCAGAAGCGGATGAAGGTGTCGAACTGGCCGTGCGCGCCGCCGACCGTGGTGGTGCGGGTGCCGTAGTGCTCCGGGTTGGCCCAGTTGTACTCCTCGACGACGAAGCTCCCGTTGGCGTTGACCTTCGCGACGTAGGCGACGTGGCCGTACGAGCCGGCGTCGCTCTGGGCGATGTCACCGACGTGCGGGCGGCCGCTCGTGGTCACGCCGGCCGCGCGGGCCGCGTCGTCCCAGTGGTTGGCGTTGCCCCAGTGCTGGCCCTTGTAGGAGTTGGTGAAGCTGACGTGCTTGACGCTCCGGGCGCGCCAGGCGGCGAAGGAGGTGCACTGGCCCTTGTAGAAGTTCCAGGGGTCGACGCCGGAGGTCTGGCCGCTGTACGGGTAGTTGTTCCCGATGATGCCGCTCGGGGTGGTGCTGCCGCCCGTGCTGCCGCACGCCGGTGCGACGCGGCCGTCGGAGCCGGTGTAGACGTAGGCGTCGGAGACGAACCGACCGGTGCCGATCTTGTCCCAGATGTTCGAGGTGCCGTAGGTGCCCTTGACGCTCGAGCCGGTCGTCTGGCAGATGATGTTGACCTTGGTGCCCTTGGCGACGGTCCCGACGGCCGCGTAGCCGGTGCCGGGGCCCTTGCGGACGGTGAGGTTGGCGCCGGAGGTCTTGATCGTCCCGGTGGCGGCGTTGGCCGCGACCGCGATCCCGCCGGCGATGCCGAGTCCGGCGAGGGAGGCGACGGCCACGCGGACCGGCTTGGTGGCGATGGTGGTGATGCCCATGTCTGTTCGCTCCTGGGTGTCGGCCGGCCCCCCTGTGGTTCCGGCTGCTGGCAGGAACGTAGGAGCGTCGGACACCCGCTGGCGATGGGGAGAGCTACCCGTGGATACGCTCGGCTGTGCGGGTCGTTCTGGTGAAATCCATTGCGGCACAACCACTTTGGCGCACCTGGTATGCCGTGTGCCGACGGGGAGGGGAGCGCTCCCCTCCCCGGGGGTTGCGCTGGTGTGCCCTCGCGGCAGCGGCGTCAGGGAGCCACGGGGCGGCAACCGCGTCAGCGGCGTCAGGCGCGACCGGCGGGCAGGTCGTCGGCGTCGACGATGCGGTAGGCGTACCCCTGCTCGGCGAGGAACCGCTGCCGATGCGCGGCGAACTCGGCGTCGACGGTGTCGCGCGCGACGACCGTGTAGAAGTGCGCGGTGCGGCCGTCGCCCTTGGGGCGCAGCACCCGACCGAGCCGCTGGGCCTCCTCCTGCCGGGAGCCGAACGTCCCCGACACCTGGATGGCGACCGTGGCCTCGGGCAGGTCGACCGAGAAGTTCGCGACCTTGGACACGACCAGCAGGTCGATGTCGCCGTCCCGGAACGCCTGGAACAGCTTCTGCCGCTGGCCGACCGGGGTCTCGCCGGTGATGACGTCGGCCCCGAGCCGCGTGGCCACCTCGTCGAGCTGGTCGAGGTACTGGCCGATGACGAGGGTCGGCTCACCCTTGTGGCGCTCGACGATCCGCTCGACGACCGGCAGCTTGGTCGGGCTGCACGACGACAGGCGGTAGCGGTCCTCCGGCTCGGCCACGGCATACGCCATGCGCTCGCTGTCGCCGAGCGTGACCCGCACCTCGACGCAGTCGGCAGGCGCGATGTAGCCCTGCGCCTCGATGTCCTTCCACGGCGCGTCGAAGCGCTTGGGGCCGATGAGGGAGAACACGTCCGCCTCGCGGCCGTCCTCGCGCACGAGGGTGGCGGTGAGGCCGAGGCGCCGGCGAGCCTGCAGGTCGGCGGTCATCCGGAAGATCGGCGCGGGGAGCAGGTGGACCTCGTCGTAGACGATGAGGCCCCAGTCGCGGGCGTCGAGCAGGTCGAGGTGCGTGTAGACGCCCTTCCGCCTCGTCGTCAGCACCTGGTAGGTCGCGATGGTGACCGGCCGGATCTCCTTGCGGGCACCGGAGTACTCGCCGATCTCCTCCTCGGTGAGGGAGGTGCGGTGCAGCAGCTCGTCGCGCCACTGCCGCGCCGACACCGTGTTCGTGACGAGGATCAGCGTGGTCGCCTTGGCCTGCGCCATGGCACCCGCCCCGACGAGGGTCTTGCCGGCCCCACACGGCAGGACGACGACGCCCGAGCCGCCGTGCCAGAACCCGTCGACCGCCTGCTGCTGGTAGGGCCGCAGGGACCAGTCGGCGTTGTCGAGGTCGATGCGGTGCGCCTCGCCGTCGACGTAACCGGCCTCGTCCTCGGCGGGCCAGCCGACCTTCAGCAGCTCCTGCTTGAGGTGGCCGCGCTCGGAGGGGTGCACCAGCACGGTGTCGTCGTCGACCCGGGAACCGACGAGCGGCTTGATCTTCTTGTGCCGCAACACTTCCTCGAGCACCGGCCGGTCGGTCGTGCGCAGCACCAGGCCGTGCTCGTCGTCCTTGAGCAGGGTGAGCCGGCCGTACCGGTCCATCGTGTCGGCGACGTCGACGAGCAGGGCGTGCGGCACGGCGTACCGGCTGTGCGTGACGAGCGCGTCGACCACCTGCTCCGCGTCGTGCCCGGCAGCACGCGCGTTCCACAGGCCCAGCGGGGTGACCCGGTAGGTGTGCATGTGCTCGGGCGCGCGCTCGAGCTCGGCGAAGGGTGCGATCGCCCGCCGGGCCTCCTCGGCCCTGGGGTGGTCGACCTCCAGCAGGAGGGTCTTGTCGCTCTGGACGATCAGGGGGCCGTCAGGCACGCGGTCAGTACCCTCCGCCGGTGCTGGTGCTGCTGCCGACCGCGGCCAGGACGACGACGGCGACGATCGCGATGATCGCCAGCAGGATCGTGATGCCCAGCGCCCACCAGCCCCAGCGGGTGAACTTCGCCTGCTCCTGCGGCTCGTTGTTCTTGGTGGCCGCGAGGATGCCGAAGACGAGGGCGACGATGCCGACGCCGCAGCCGCCGAGGGTCAGCAGGCCGGAGACGACCAGCAGCGCGATGGTGTTGCCGCTCATCGAGCGGGGGGCTGAGGCGTACGGGTTCGCGCCGTACCCGGGGGTGGCGGCGGTGCCGTAGCCGGGCGGGGGGCCGTAGCCTCCGCCGGGAGCGGGGCTGGCGTACGGGTTCTGCGGCGCGGCCGGGGGATGCGCGGCATACGGGCTCTGCGGTGCGGCGTAGGGGTTCTGGGGCGGCGCAGGGGGCGTCGAGCCCGGGGCGGGGCTGGCGTACGGGTTCTGCGGGGGAGGAGGGGGCGTCGAGCCGGGCGCCGGGCTGGCGTACGGGTTCTCGGGGGTCGCCGACGAGGAGGCCCACGGCGACTCGGAACCAGGCGCAGGGGGGACCGGCGGCACCGACGCGGCTGTGCCCTCATCGGACCCGGGCGCCTGCGGCACCTGCTGGGTCTGCGAGGTCTCGACCGGCCGGGTGTGCTCGGGCGACGCGGACTCGGGCGACGAGGCGGACTCGTCCGTCCCACCCGTGGAGTCGGACCAGGGGTCGCTCGGCGCGGTGGGGTCGCGGAACTCGGGACTCTCGTCGTTCCGAGGGGTGTCGCTCATGGTCGTCCTTCGTCGTGGCCTGGCTCCGGTGGCCTGTCACCTGTGCCCAAATCTAACCCGCTCGTGCGGGGCCGGGGTCGCAGGTCCGCCGGAATGGCAGGATCGACGCGTGAGCACAGACCGTCCCGCCCTGCCCCAGCGCGAGCCCGCGACCGACCTGCCGCAGAGCGTCACGATCTACGAGGTCGGCCCGCGCGACGGACTGCAGAACGAGAAGACGGTCGTCCCGGTCGAGGTGAAGGCGGAGTTCGTCCGCAGGCTGGCGGCCGCGGGCCTCGAGACGATCGAGACGACCTCGTTCGTGCCGCCGTCGTGGGTGCCGCAGCTGGCCGACGCGCGCGAGCTCCTCGCCGACCTCGGCGACGTCGGCAGGGGCGCCCGGCGGCCGGTGCTCGTCCCCAACGAGCGCGGGCTCGACGACGCGCTCGCCGCCGGTGTCGGGGCGGTGGCGGTCTTCGGCAGCGCCACCGAGACGTTCGCCCGCAAGAACCTCAACCGCACGGTCGCCGAGTCGGTGGAGATGTTCCGGCCGGTCGTCCGCCGCGCCAAGGACTCGGGGCTGTGGGTGCGCGCCTACGTGTCCATGTGCTTCGGCGACCCGTGGGAGGGACCGGTGCCCGTCGAGCAGGTCGCCGACGTGGCGGTGCGGCTCATGGAGCTAGGCGCCGACCAGCTGTCGCTCGGCGACACCATCGGCACCGGCACGACCGGCCACGTCAGCCGGCTGCTCGACGAGCTGGACGCCCGCGGCATCGGCGCCGACCGGATCGGCGTGCACTTCCACGACACCTACGGCCAGGCCCTCGCGAACACCATGACGGCGCTGCGGCACGGCGTCCGGGTGGTCGACGCGTCGACCGGCGGTCTCGGCGGCTGCCCCTACGCCAAGAGCGCGACCGGCAACCTCGCCACCGAGGACCTCGTCTGGGCCCTCGACGGCGCGGGCGTGGCTACGGGCGTCGACCTCGCCGCCCTCGTGGACACCAGCGTCTGGATGGCCGAGCGGCTCGGCCGTCCGTCGCCGTCGCGCGTCGTCAAGGCGCTCGCCGGCGGCGACTGAGCCCGTCCCTTCACCCCGGGCCGGACCGGTCAGTGGTCCGGGCTGGTCAGGGGTCCGGGCTGGTCAGCCGGGGGCCGCGCCGGTGACCCGGTGGATCGACAGGGTCCGCAGCGCGCCGTCGGCGGTGCCGTGCACCCGACCGCCCTCGACCCGGTCGGGGTAGAACAGCAGGCGCCGCACCCGCCCGTCGGCGTCGGAGTACCCGAGCCACACCGCCTGGCGGTCCGCCGCCGCGTCCCGCAGCACGGCGAGGGTCGTGTTGGGGTCGGTGCTCGGCAGCGCCGGTCCCTCGCGGCGGGCGAGCTGCTCGCGCTGGTATGCCGCGGCCTCCTCGCCGGCGCGCAGGGCACCGACCAGCCGGGTCACGAGGTCGTCGTCGACGACCTGCGCGCTGACCTGGTTCGGGCGGCGGTGCACCGGGGTGCGGTGGCGCCCCGCCGTCGGGACGACCACCCCGCCGTCGGGGCTCTCGGCCGCCGGGGCGTAACCGTTGTCGCGCAGGAAGTCCAGGACCGTCTCGGCGGCCACGGGGGAGACGAGCACCGTGGGGGCGACGCTGCGCAGCTGCAGCGGCGACAGCTCGCGGTCGGCGACCATCGCCCCCAGCGTCGTCTCGTCGTCGCACCGCACGTAGGCCCGGACCGAGCCGACGCGGGCCTGCCCGTGCCGCCGGGCGACGTCGCGCACGAGGTACTCCAGCGGCTGCGGCACCGGCGTGTGGCTGGCGTCGGTCAGTGTGCCGAGCAGCTGGTCGACCGACCAGCCGGCGTCCAGGCAGCGGCGCACGGAGTCGGGCGTGAACCGGTAGACCGTCGCGCCACCGCGGCTCTCGACGTCGGCGACGAGCCGCATGAACGTCGCCAGGCCTCCGGCGAGGGGCCCCGGGGCCACGGCGGTGAGGTCGGCCTGCAGCAGGACGTGCTCCACCGGCTCGGGCAGGTGGGGGCGCACCGCGTCGGCCAGCTGCTCGTCCCCGGCGTCGGTGAGCAGGACCCGTCCCGCGCTGGAGACCGCGCCGCGGCCGGTGACCCCGAGCCACTCGGCCTCGCGGGCCACGGCGGCCACGACCGTGTCGAGGCGGGCGGGCACCCGTCGCGGACGGTGCCACCGCAGCAGCGCCGCCCAGGACCCAGCGGTGGGGGCCAGGCCCGGCTCCGCGGACGCGGCGAGGTCGAGCAGGTCGCGACGCAGGCTGCGGGCCGGCGGCCAGTGGGCCTCGGGTCCGAGGGCGTTGACCGTGCCCGACCCGCCGGGCGGGGTGGTGCCCACGAGGTGTGGCGCGCGGGTGGTGGCGAGCCAGGCACGGGCGAGCGTGGCCCAGCGCACCTCCGCGGGCTGCTGTTGCCACTCGTCGTATGCCGGTGTCGGTGCCCACGAGGGGTCCAGGGAACCGTCGTCGGCGACCAGCCCCGCGGCATACGCCGTCTCGGCGACGAAGGCGGCACGCTCCTGGTCCACGTCGAGGACGCTCGCCAGCCGCTTGAGGTCGCGGACGGCGAGCCCGCCGGACCGCAGGACCCGCGGCGGCCGCAGCCCCCACTCCGCCGCGAGCTCGTCGAGCAGCGCCAGCAGGTCGGTGACCTGCTGGCCGGCGGCGAAGTCTGCGTCCTGCGGCGGGACCTGCCGGCCGTCGAGGGCCGGTGCGGTGGGGGCCGGGTCGCGGTGCGTCCGGTCGCCCCGCAGGGCGAGGGCGACCTCCCTCGGGAGGACCAGCTGGTCGGGCGTGGGGGCGTGCACCAGGCGGTGCTCGAGGAGCCAGCGGGCCCCCTCGGCAACGCGGTCGGGGGCTCCCGGCGGCAGGACGGCGACGGCGGGTCCCCAGGTGAGCCGGTCGAGGATGGCGCGGGCCGGTGCGGGGGCGGAGGCGGCCGCCTCGACGACCGAGTCCACGTCCGGGACGTCGGCGGACAGGTCCTCGGCGCGCGGACCGAGGCCCGCGGGGTGGCCCAGCACCTCGCCCACGGTGCGGACGACGCGCAGGCCCTCGGGGCTGCGCCACAGCAGGGCGAGGGCCCACAGGTCCTGCAGGAGGGGATCGACCGCCTCGGAGTCGGGGAGCGAGAGGAAGCCGGCGAGCTCGGCCGGGTCGACGGGACTCGGCCCGGCGGTCACGGCCTCGAGCACCTGCAGGTGCGCCAGGTCGAGGTTGTCCACGGCGCGCTGGACGCTGGCCCGGGTGCTGGCGCGCGCCGCGAGGGCGGCGAGGTCGGCAGGGGCGGGGCGGGCGAGGTCGTGGCGCAGGTGCAGGAGCTCCCCGAGCTGCTCGTCGCTGCGCGCGCGGATGTCGTCGGCCATCGACCGGGCGCCGGCAGCGGGCGTGGGGGAGGTCGGGGGCACCCACCCACGGTAGTCCGCGCGGTCCTGCGCCTTCACAGCGAATTCCCATTGCCGGCCCAGCACGGACCTACACACTGGTGGGGAGCTCGACAGGAGGAGCCATGACCACCCGCGAACCGAACGGTCCCGCCACACCCCAGGACCCGACCGAGTCCTGGGCGTCCGCGCCCACCTCCGAGCTGCCCGTGCAGCCGGCCGCGCAGTCCGCCGGTCCGCCCGCGGGTGGTTCGTCGGGGCCCCACGTCTCGCCTCCCGCGCCGTCGGCTCCTGGCGCCTCGGCTGCCGGCGCCTCGGCCGCCGGCGGTCCCTCGGCGACCGGTGGCCCCTCGGCGACCGGTGGCCCCACAGCTGCCGGGACGGCGGGTCCCGGGCAGCCGGCACCGCCGGCATACGCGACGGGTGGGGGCTGGGGCTCGGCAGGCGGCCCGCCCGGACCTCTCGGGCCGGCGCAGGCCGCGCCGTCGGGCGGTGGCCGCCCGAACGTCTTCCGGCGCGCGACCTCGACCACCGGTGGGCTCGTGGCCCTCGTGGTGGCGGGGGTCCTCGTCGTCCTGCTCCTGGTCGCCGTGGCGGGGGCGGCAGCGTTCGCGGTCGGCCGGGGGCTGAACCATCACGGTGAGGCCCGCGTGGGACTGGTGCACCCCGGCCGAGGGAACGGCATGGGCCCGGGGATGCGCGGCCCCGGTGAGCGGGGGCTGGGTGAGCAGCGCCAGCTGGGTCCCCAGCAGCGCGGCAACGGCATGGGCGGCAACGGCGGCGGCTCGCTGCTGGGCGGCGCGGCGGGGCTGGGCTCCGTCGAACACGGTGAGTTCACGGTCACCGGCTCCGGTGGAACGCCGACGACCATGACGCTGCAGCGCGGGACGGTGACCGCGGCCAGCGCCACGTCGCTCTCGGTGCGCAGCACCGACGGCTTCACCGCGACCTACGCCCTAGACTCCTCGACCCGCACCCCGGCACGCACCGTGGCGAACGGCGACTCCGTGCTGGTCGTCGCGCAGAAGCAGGGCAGCAAGGCCGTGCTCGTCAGGCTCACCCGCTGACCAGCGGCTGGCTCGGAGGCCCGGGGCCCACGCGACGCCCACCGGTATCGGTCCGGCCGGTATCGGTCCGGCTGGCGGCGCGGGACTACGGTGGCGCCATGAGCGTGCACCCCTCGGGCGAGCAGTGGACGATCCGTTCCGGCGGTCACGAGGTCACCGTCGTCGAGGTGGGCGGCGGCGTGCGGACGTACACGCTGGAGGGCGTGGACGTCATGGCCGGGTATGCCGTGGACGAGCCGGCGTCGTCGGGCCGTGGCCAGCTGCTCATGCCGTGGCCGAACCGGATCCGGGACGGGCGCTACACCTTCGAGGGCAAGGACCAGCAGCTGGCCCTGACCGAGCCGGCCTTCCACAACGCCAGCCACGGGCTCGTCCGGTGGGTCCCCTGGCACGTCGTCGAGCAGACCGAGGACGCCCTCACCGTCGGCACGCGGTTGCACGCCCAGCCCGGGTGGGACGGCGTGCTCGACCTGTCGGTCACCTACGCGCTCGACGCGTCCGGCCTCACCGTCACGAACCGGGCGACGAACGTCGGGGAAGCGACCGTGCCCTTCGGGTACGGCGCTCACCCCTACGTCGCGATCGGTGGCACGCCCCTGGCCGAGGTGGTGCTGCAGCTGCCGGCGAGCCAGGAGGTCCTCGTCGACGACCGGATGCTGCCGACCGGCACGCAGCCGGTCCGCCCGGAGACCGACTTCCGCAGCGCGCGGCCGCTGGGGTCGACCAGCCTCGACACCGCATTCACCGGGCTCGAGCGCGACCCCGGCACCGGGCGGTGGGTCGTGACCGTGTCCGGCCTGCAGGACCGCGGCGACGTGCGCCTGTGGGCGGACGAGTCCTTCGGCTGGCTGCAGGTCTTCACCGTCAAGGGAGCCGACGACGCCCCGGGCGTCCGCGGGATCGCGGTCGAGCCGATGAGCTGCCCGGCCGAGGCCTTCAACTCCGGTCAGGGGCTGGTCGTGCTCACCCTGGGCGAGTCGTGGAGCGGCACCTGGGGCATCAGCCCGTCCACCGCGTCGGCAGGCTGACCGGCCGACGCCCCGTCGCCGCCGTCACCGAGCCCGTTGACCGCGGGCGTGATCCGGCGCTCGAGGGCGAGCGACAGCACGACCATGAGCCCGCAGCCGATGACGATCATCACCACGAACGCCGTCGACCAGTGCCGGCTCAGCATGAAGCCCGCCACGACCGGCCCGAGGATCGTCCCGGTCTGGAACGCCCCGGCGTTGACCGCGTTGTAGCGCCCGCGCAGGTGGTCGGGGGCCATGTCGTTGGTGATCGCCGGCACGGTCGGCTGCAGCAACGTCTCGCCGAGCGCGAACATCGCGTGGAAGAGCAGCACCCCGGCCGCCGCGGCCATCGTCCCGGCCACCGCCCCGGTGAACCCGAGCACCGTCCAGGCTGCTGCCCACAGGGCGACCATGACGATGAGCACGCGGGTGCGCCGGTGCCCGCTGATGCGGCGCAGCACCCAGAACTGCAGGCCCACGATCACCGCGGTGTTGACCGCGAACGCGAACCCGATGACGTCGGTCGACACCCCGCTCACCTGGCGGGCGAACGCCGGGAAGCCGGCCTCCATCTGGCCGTAGCCGATGAACACCCCGAGGAAGGTCAGCCCGGTCAGCCACAGGGTCGCGGGCTGGCGCAGGATCGCGAGGTACGAGCCGCCCTCGGCGTCGTCGCCCTCCGGCTTCTCAGCCCGGCCGTGCACGTGGCGCAGCGGGCCGAGCAGCAGCGCGATCGGGATGAGCATGCAGACGGCGTCGGCCAGGAAGATCACGGTGAACGTCGTCGGCTTGTGCACGTCGGCGTAGAGGCCGCCGATGACGCCGCCGAGTCCGATGCCGAGGTTGACCAGCGCGAAGTTGATGCCGAAGTACTGCTGGCGCGCCTTGCCGCTGACGATGGCCGCCACGAGGGCGTTGAACGCCGGCCACGAGACGCCGAAGTTGAACCCGAGGAACAGGAACGCCACGGCGACGACCAGCGGTGTCGTCGCGAACGCCAGCACGACGCAGCCGACGACCTGCGCCGTCGTGCCCCACAGGAGCACGGTCCGGGCGCCGAGGCGGTCGGTCAGGGCTCCCGCCGGCCCGGTGACGGCCAGCGCCACGACCGCGATGAACGCCATGAGCACGCCGGCGAGGTCGAGGGAGATGCCGCGGACCTCGTGCAGGTAGATGACGGTGAACGGCAGGGTCAGGCCGCGCCCGAGCGTCTGCACCGCGACGGTGGACAGCAGCCACCTCCCGGCGCTCGGCAGCGCCGCCCAGAAGTCGCGGATGCCGTGCCCCGAGGTCGTCGTCCCACTCACCGGACGAGTCTCCCGCACCCCACCGACAACGCCGAAACGGTTTTCGTCCCGGTTGCGGTGAGCACGGCCCGGGTGTCCGCCGCAGGCGGCGGGACCCCTGCACCGGGGGAGCCGGGCAGGCGACGGCCCCTGCACCGGGCGAGCCGGACAGGCGAGAGCCCCTGCACCGGGCGAGCCGGGCAGGCGACGGCCCCTGCGCCGGGCGCACCCGGCATACGACAAATGGATTTGGACGCGGCCGTTAGGCTTGCAGGTGCGCGTGACGCGCGCTCGCGAACTTCGAGGTAAAGGGACGAACGGTGCCCACTGGCAAGGTCAAGTGGTACGACGCGGAGAAGGGCTTCGGCTTCATCTCCGAGGACAACGGTGCGGACGTGTTCCTGCACGCCAACGCGCTGCCGCAGGGCGTGCAGACGCTCAAGGGCGGCACGCGCGTCGAGTTCAGCGTGGCCGAGGGGCGGCGCGGCACGCAGGCGCTCCAGGTGACCCTGCTCGAGCCCGCACCGACCGTGTCCGCGGGCAAGCGCGAGGCCGGCCGCAAGTCGCCCGAGGACCTCGCCCCGCTCGTCGAGGACGCGATCAAGCTGCTCGACAGCGCCTCGAACACCTTCCGCCGCGGCCGCCGCCCCGAGAAGGACCACGCCACCAAGCTGGCCCAGGTGCTGCGCTTCCTCGCCGACCAGATCGAGCCCTGATGCCGGCACCCAAGCAGGACGCCGTGCTCGCCGCCGCCGTCGACCAGGCCCGTGAGGCCGCCGAGTCGATCGCCGAGTCGGGCACGGTCGGCGACCACCTCGGCATGGAGATGGACGACGAGCGGCTGGCCACCCACTACTTCGCCTGCACCGCCAAGGCGTACCCGGGCTGGCGCTGGGCGATCACCGTCGCCCGCGTGCCGCGCGGCAAGGTCGCGACGGTGTGCGAGACCAACCTCGTGCCGGGTGACGGTGCGCTGCTGTCCCCCGAGTGGCTCCCGTATGCCGACCGGCTGGCACCGGGGGACCTCGGCGCGGGCGACGTGCTGCCGTACAAGGAGGACGACCCGCTGCTCGAGCCCGGCTTCGAGGCGACGGGCGACGAGGACGTCGACGAGCTGGCGCAGTACGAGCTCGGCCTGGGCCGCAAGCGGGTGCTGTCGGCCGAGGGGCGCGAGGCGGCTGCCCAGCGCTGGTACGACGGCGAGAACGGGCCGCACTCGCCCGTCGCCGAGAAGGCGCCGGCGCCGTGCTCGAGCTGCGGCTACTTCCTCCCGATGGCAGGTGCACTCCGCTCTTTTTTCGGCGTGTGCGCCAACGCCTGGTCGCCCTCCGACGGTCGCGTCGTGAGCCTTGACCACGGCTGCGGCGCCCACTCCGAGGTCGACGTCGAGCCCGCCGAGTCCCTGGCGGCCGCTCCCGAGCCCATCGTCGACGAAGAGGCCTTCGACCTCGTCTGACCCCGGGTGCTTCCCGCAAAACGGCGGTTGCTCGACGACCCGCGGCATGCTGACCCGCGGGTCGTCGAGAAACCGCCGTTTTGCGTGTCCACAGGTGCGGTGATCGCGGATCGTCCGTCCACAACCCCGGGCGGCCGGGGTGTGCCTCGGGAGCGGCCCCCTCGACCCTGACCGGATGGATGCTCAGGTGGCGGCCGTGTTCGCGGCCCAGGGTGGCGTGGCTGGGTGGTGCCAGATCGGTCGGCTCGGGGTCAGCGCCGATGACGTGTCGCGGTGGGTCAGGACGGGGGAGGTCGTCCGCGTGCGCCGAGGGGCGTATGCCGTGGCCGACCTCTGGGATGCCGCCGACCGTGACGAGCGCTACCGGCTCACGGTCCGGGGTGTCGTGCTGTCGCGCGGTTCGGTCGAGTCGGCGAGCCGGCACAGCGCGCTGGCCCTGCGCCGGCTTCCCCTGTGGGACGTCGACTGGCGGGTGGTGGTGCTGAGTGGCGACGTCGAGGAGACGACGACGCGGTCGGGTGTCCGGGTCGCGCCGCTGAGGGGGTTGAGCGCCCCGGACGATGTGGACGGTCTGCCGTGCGACGCCCTGCCGGACTCCCTCGTGACCACGGCGTCCTTCGGGGTGACGCCAGCGGTGGTGGCCGCCGACGCAGCCCTGCATCGGCGTCTGTGCACGCTGGAGGACATCGCCGAGGCGGCGGACCGGCTGACGCCCGGGCTCCGCGGACGACGGCGGGTGCGGACGATGCTGAGCAACCTCGACCCGGTAGCGGAGTCTCCCGGTGAGAGCATCAGCCGCCTCCTGCTCACTGCCCTCGGTGTGCCGGTCCGATCACAGGTCGAGGTCCGTGACCGCGCGGGATCGCTGGTGGGAAGGGTGGACTTCTTGGTGGCGGGTCGTGTGGTGGTCGAGTTCGACGGGGCGCTCAAGTACGGCGGCGCCGACGGCCGCGAGGCGCTGGTCGCCGAGAAGCGGCGCGAGGACCGCCTCCGCGCGCTCGGCTACGCCGTCGTCCGCCTGACGTGGGACGACCTGAAGCGCCCCGAGCTGGTGCGGGCGCACGTGCTTGCAGCCCTCGCCCGAGCCGCGGTCTGAGCCGGCAAGGTCTCCCGGGGTGTCCGGCGCCCCTGCCTTTCCGCTCGCAAAACGGCGGTTTCGCGGCATACCGCGGGTTGCTGTCCCGCGGGACGTCGAGCAACTGCCGTTTTGCGGGGAAGGGTCTGTTGGGAGGCTGCCCGGGCGTAGGTGGGTCAGAGGGCGCCGGCGGCGTTGCCGCGGCCGCGGCGCATGTAGGCGTAGCCGAGCGAGCCCAGCGCGAGACCCGCGACGCAGCACCACGGCCACCAGTCGCGTTCGCCGGTGTGCAGCGCGGGCACGGCCAGGGTGACGACCAGGGCCAGCGCCCACAGCACGAGGCCGCCCAGGACGATCCGGGCCGAGCTCCAGGCCAGCGGCTCCAGCCCCGGTGCCCCGAGCGGCTCCAGTGCCGGTGCCGGCTCCGGTGCCGGCACCGCCTCCGCGACCCCCGCGAGGACCTCGTCGGGGGCGGGCTCACCGCCCGTGCGCTGCGACTCGGTCACGCGGTCAGCGTAGCCTTCACATCTCGGAAACACGCAGGCCCTACCCTGTGCGCCATGGCCAACCCCTCATCGGCGCCCACGACGGCGCAACGCCCCGCCCCGGCGAAGACCGGCGGCATCGACGGGTTCTTCCGGATCACCGAGCGCGGGTCGACCGTCGGTCGGGAGGTCCGCGGTGGACTCGTGACCTTCTTCACCATGGCGTACATCGTCGTGCTGAACCCGCTCATCATCGGCACGCAGGCCGACGGGACCGGCAAGTTCCTCGGGGGCCAGGGCGTCCCGCACGCGATCCAGCTCGTCGCCGCGGGCACCGCGCTGGTCGCCGGCGTGATGACGATCCTCATGGGCGTGGTCGCGAACTTCCCGCTCGCGCTCGCCACCGGGCTCGGCCTCAACGCCTTCGTCACGTTCGGCATCGCCAAGCTGCCCGAGATGACCTGGGCCGACGCGATGGGCCTGATCGTCATCGAGGGTGTCATCATCACGATCCTGGTGCTGACCGGCTTCCGGCAGGCCGTCTTCAAGGCGATCCCCGGCGAGCTCAAGACCGCGATCTCCGTCGGCATCGGCCTGTTCATCACGATCATCGGCCTGGTCGACGCCGGCTTCATCCGCCGCCCGGCCACCGGCCCCGTGCCGGTCGAGCTCGGCATCGGCGGCTTCCTCAACGGCTGGCCGCTGCTCGTCTTCGTCATCGGCCTGATCGCCATCGTCATCATGATGGTCAAGCACGTGAAGGGCGCGATCCTCTTCGGCATCGTCGGCGCCACCGTGCTGGCCGTCATCGTCGAGGCGATCGGCTCGATCGGCGGCCAGACCGACGCGACCGGCAAGGTGGTCAACCCGGCCGGCTGGGGCCTCAACGTCCCGAAGCTGCCCGACCAGGTCGTCGACGTCCCCGACTTCTCCCTGCTCGGCCACTTCAACCTGCTGGGCTCGTTCGGCAAGATCGGCTTCGTCTCGGCGATCCTGCTCGTCTTCACCCTGCTGCTGGCCGACTTCTTCGACACGATGGGCACGATGGTCGCCATCGGCGCCGAGGCCAAGCTGCTCGACAAGAACGGCAACCCGCCGAACTCGGACAAGATCCTGCTCGTCGACAGCCTCGCCGCCGTCGCCGGTGGCGCGGGCTCGGTCTCGTCGAACACGTCCTACATCGAGTCGGCCTCCGGCGTCGGCGAGGGCGCGCGCACCGGCCTGGCGTCGGTCGTCACCGGCGTGCTGTTCCTGCTCGCGACGTTCCTGGCCCCGCTGGTCAAGATCGTCCCCTACGAGGCGGCCACCCCGGCCCTGGTCGTCGTCGGCTTCCTGATGATGCAGCAGGTCCGCGGCATCAACTGGGAGGACCTCGAGATCGCGATCCCGGCGTTCCTCACGATCGTCCTCATGCCGTTCACCTACTCGATCACGGCCGGGATCGGTGCCGGCTTCGTCATGTACACGATCATCAAGGTCGTCCGGGGCAAGGCCGGCGTGATCCACCCGCTGCTGTGGGCGGTGTCGGCCCTGTTCGTCGTGTACTTCGCGATCGACCCGGTGAAGTCCCTGCTCGGCGTGGGCTGAGCGCCCAGCACCTCCGCGACACCCGCGTATGCCGCGTGGCCCCCGCTCGGGGCCGCGCGGCATACGTGCGTCCGGGCACTGTGAGGCACCGCGGCCGGCGTGCGGTCGACGCCGGAAATACTTAGCAGAGGTAATGAGTTATGCTAAGTACCTGACCGAGGAGTAGAAGCATGACGCCACCGCCTGCGCGCAGGAGCCGCGCCGCCACCGGCCTGTCGCCCTCCGCCGTCTCCGCCCTCGCCGGTGAGCTCCGGCTCGCCTGCATGCGCATCTCGCGCCGGGTCCGGTTCGAGAGCACCGACCTGGTCGCACCGCACCAGTTCTCGGTGCTGTGCCGCCTCGAGGACACCCCCCGCACGCCGGGGGAGCTCGCGGAGATCGAGCGCGTGAGCGCGCCGAGCATGACCCGTACCGTCGGCGGCCTCGTCGAGCGCGGGCTCGTCGAGCGCACCGCCGACCCCGCCGACCGCCGCCAGGTGATCCTGTCGCTGACGCGCGAGGGGACCACCCTGCTCAAGGAGATCCGTCGCCGGCGCGACGCGTGGATGTCCGTGCGGGTCAGCCACCTGAGCGCCGAGGAGCAGGAGGTCCTGCAGCGGGCCGCCGCGATCCTCACGAGGGTGGCGAGCGAGTGAGTCCGACCTTCGCCTCCCTCAGCGTCCGGAACTACCGGATCTACGCCACCGGCGCCTTCGTGTCGAACATCGGCACCTGGATGGGCCGGGTCGCCCAGGACTGGCTGGTGCTCACCGAGCTCACCCGCCACTCCTCCTCCGCCCTCGGCATCGTCACCGGGCTGCAGTTCCTGCCCTTCCTGCTGCTCGCGCCGTGGACCGGCGTCGTGGCCGACCGCTTCGCCAAGCGGCGGCTGCTCGCGGTGACCCAGACGGCGCTCGCCCTGTCGTCGCTGGGACTCGGTCTGGTCACCGTGACCGGCCACGCCCAGCTGTGGATGGTGTACGTCGCCGCCCTGTGGACCGGCGTCGCCACGGCCTTCGACAACCCGGCGCGCCAGACCTTCGTCTCCGAGATGGTCCCGCGCGACCGGCTCACCAACGCGGTCTCGCTCAACAGCGCCTCGTTCAACGCCGGCCGGCTCATCGGCCCGGGCCTCGCCGGTCTCACCATCGCCGCGTTCGGCACCGGCTGGACCCTGCTGACGAACACCCTGACCTTCGTCGCCGTGCTGCTGGCCCTGGCCGCCATGCGCACCAGCGAGCTCAAGCCGGCGCCGCGGCTGGCGCGCGGCAAGGGAGCGATCAAGGAGGGTGTGCGCTACGTGCGCAACCGCCCCGACATCCAGCTGGTCATGCTGCTCGTGTTCGTGCTGGGCACGTTCGGCATGAACTTCCAGGTGACGACCGCGCTCATGGCGACCAAGGAGTTCGGCAAGGGGCCGGAGGAGTACGGCCTGCTCGGCTCGATCATGGCCATCGGCTCGCTGACGGCCGCCCTGCTCTCGGCCCGCCGGGCGCAGGCCCGGCTGCGGACCCTGCTCGTCGCCCTCGTCGGCTTCACCGCCGCCACGGCATTCGCCTCGTTGGCGCCCACCTACGTGCTCTTCGCCATCGCCCTCGTGCCCACCGGGCTGGCCGCCCTGACCGCGCTCACCACCGCGAACGCGATGGTGCAGACGAGGGTGGACGCCGCCATGCGGGGCCGGGTCATGGCGTTGTACATGGCGATCTTCATGGGCGGGACCCCGCTCGGCGCGCCGCTGATCGGGTGGATCGGCGACGCCTGGGGCCCGCGGTGGACCATCGCGATCGGCACCATCGCGGTCGGCGTCACGCTCGTGGCGGTGTCGTACTGGCTCGCGAAGCACGAGAATGTGCAGGTGACCTACGAGTCGAAGGCCCGCCCGCGGCTGCGCATCCGGACCACCGCGCCCGTCTCCGAGCCGGTGCCCGAGGCGGTCCGGTGACCCCGACGTTCCGCCGGCGCATGACCATCGCCGTGCTCGTCATCGTGGTGGCCGTGGCGGTCGTCGCGAGCGTCCTGCACTGACCGCCGGCGCTGTCCGGCACGACGAAGGCCCACCACCCTCGAGGAGTGGTGGGCCTTCGCCGGTGCGCCGTGGGGGTTGTCGGCGCACCCCAGGAGGTCAGGTGGCGGTCAGGTCGTGGCGCCCGCGCACGTGCTCGCCGACGGCGTCACTGGTGCAGGACGCACAGGACGGTGATGCCGAGCGTGCTGAGCACCGGGTCGTAGCCGGTCGGGCACTTCCCGTTGGTCGGCAGGACCTGCAGCGGCAGGGAGGTCGTCGAGGTGGGCGACGGGGACGGCGAGGGGCTCGGGGAGCTCGTGGTCGAGCTGGGCGTGCTGCCGGTGAGGCCACCGACCACGCCGCCGACGACACCCGTCACCCCGCCCACGACCTGGCCGACCGGGCCGGACGCCGAGCTCGTGCTGGTGGGCGTCGGCCCCGGGCCCCCGCCCGCGCTCGTGCCGCCGGTGCCGCCGGACGAGCCCGAGCCGCCCGCGGAGCCCTTCGCCGGCTTGCCGCCGGACGCCCGCGTCGGCGCCGGCTCGCGCACCGCGGCTGGGTCGTACTGCGCCATGGTCTGCGGGTCGCCCGACGGGAGGTATGGCGCGGCGTCCGCCTGCCCGGGCGCCAGGCCGGAGTCCGGCACGACGGTGTACCCGTTGCGGTAGGCGTCGGCGATCGCGAGGACCTCGTTCGCGTAGGCGTCGCTGTGGTTGTAGCGCAGGACCGCGCTGCGGGCGCCCGACGCGGTGCTGAGGTCGCCGGGGCCGGAGCACAGGTAGACGGCGGTCGCGGTGGCGGCGTCGTCGAGGTTCTGCGGGTCCTTGCGCCCGTCCTGGTTCGCGTCGACGCCGACGACCCGCCAGGTGCCGGGGATGAACTGCATGGGGCCCACCGCGCGGTCCCAGGTGGTGTCGCGGTCGAAGACGCCGCCGTCGGTGTCGTGGATGACCGCGGTGCCGTTGGCCCCGTTGAGCGGGATGCCGTAGATGCCGGGGCGCACGGTGCCGGTCGAGTCGGTGCCGTTGCCGCCGTAGCGCCCGTGGTCGGACTCGACCTTGCCGATGGCCCCGATGAGGGCCCAGTCGATGCGGCACTGCGCGTCCGCGGCGTCGACGATGCGGGCTGCGCGCTGGTATGCCGAGAGGGCGGCGGCCGGGATGCCCTTGACCGTGAGGCTCGGCGGCAGGCTTCCGGCCGGGGAGGTGGCGCCTCCCTCACCGCCCAGCGGCGTGGCCTGCTGCTCCGGCGGTGCGGGGAGGATCGGCAGGGTCGGGGCCGCGGGCTGCTCGACCGGGGCCTTCGGGACGGTGACGACCGGCCCGGAGTCGCTCGCGATCTCGGTGAGGGGGTGGCCGCCGGTCAGGGTGAGCCCGATCCCGCTGCCGATGAGCGCCACCGCGGGCAGCCCTCCGGCCAGCGCCCGCCACGGCAGCTGGAAGGTTCGCTGCGGTCCATGCCCTGCGCGGCTCATGTCTCGGCTCCTCGACGTCGTCGTCCCACCCCGTGTCATGAGGTTCAACGAGCCCGAGTCGCCGAGGTTACGCGTGCTCGGGGGATCCCGCCGGTGGACAGACGCGTGCCCCGCGCACGGTGGCGCGGGGCACGGGTCCTGAGGAGGTGTGGGGGAGCGTCGTGGCTGGTCAGCCCACCACGTGCTCGATGCAGGCGATGAGGGCGCTGACGTCCTCGGGGTCGACCGCGGGGAAGGTCGCGACGCGCAGCTGGTTGCGCCCCAGCTTGCGGTACGGCTCCACGTCGACCACGCCGTTGGCGCGCAGGGTCTTCGCGACCGCGGCGGCGTCGACGTCGTCGGAGAAGTCGATCGTCGCCACGACCTGCGAGCGCGCTGCCGGGTCGGTGACGTACGGGGTCGTGTACGAGGTGCGCTCGGCCCACTCGTACAGCCGGCCCGAGGAGTCGGCCGTGCGGGCGACGGCCCAGTCCAGGCCACCCTGCTCGTTGAGCCAGTCGACCTGCGACCGCAGCAGCGCGAGCGTGGACAGCGCCGGGGTGTTGTACGTCTGGTTGAGGCGGCTGTTGGACACGGCGGTCGGCAGGCTGAAGAAGTCGGGGACCCAGCGGCCGGTCGCCTCGATCTCCTCGACGCGGGCCAGCGCGGCGGGGGAGAAGGCCGCGAGCCACAGGCCGCCGTCGGAGGCGAAGCACTTCTGCGGACCGAAGTAGTAGACGTCGGCCTCGGCCACGTCGACGGGCAGGCCGCCGGCGCCGGAGGTGGCGTCGATGAGCACGAGCGCGCCCTCGTCGGCGCCCTCGACCCGCTTGACCGGGGCCATGACGCCGGTCGAGGTCTCGTTGTGCGGCCAGGCGTAGACGTCGACGCCCTCCTCGGCCCGCGGTGCGGCGAGCGTGCCGGGGTCGGCCTTGATGACGGTGGAGTCGCCCAGGAACGGCGCCTTCTGCGTCACGGAGGCGAACTTGCTGGAGAACTCGCCGAACGACAGGTGCTGGGCGCGCTGGCGGACGAGGCCGAACGCGGCGATGTCCCAGAACGCGGTCGAGCCGCCGTTGCCGAGGATGATCTCGTAGCCCTCGGGCAGCGAGAAGAGCTCACCGAGGCCCTCGCGGACCGCACCGACGAGGTTGCGGACGGGGGCCTGGCGGTGGGAGGTGCCGAGGAGGGTGGTGCCGAGACCGGCGAGGTACTCCACCTGCTCGGGACGGACCTTGGAGGGGCCGGAGCCGAACCGGCCGTCCTTGGGGAGCAGGTCGGCGGGGATGGTCTGCGTGGGCGCTGCCGCGGTGTCTGTCACCCGGCCAGTGTCGCACCCTGTCCCGAGGCGTGGGACGTGAGGTCCACCACGCGGACGCACCGGAGATCGGTGCCCGGGGCAGGGGTATGCCGCGTGGCCGAGCCGGCCACGCGGCATACCTCGTGCTCGTGGGGCGCCCCGGCAGCCGGGGCGCGTCCCTCTCGGCTCAGCCCTTGTAGCCGGCCACGTCCTCGAGGCCGCGCGGGCCCTCGCCGACGTACCGCGAGGACGGGCGGATCAGGCGCCCGGTCTTCTTCTGCTCGAGGATGTGCGCCGCCCAGCCCGCCGTGCGGGCGGAGGCGAACAGCGGGGTCATCATGTTGCCGGGGACCTCGGCGAAGTCGAGCAGGACCGCGGCCCAGTAGTCGACGTTGGTCTCCATCTTGCGCTCGGGGTGGCGCTCGGCGAGGGCGGCGATGGCGGCCTTCTCGAGCTCGAGGGCGACCTCGTAGCGGGGCGCCCCGAGGCGCTGGCAGGTGTCGCGCAGGACGGCAGCGCGCGGGTCGTACGCCCGGTAGACGCGGTGGCCGAAGCCCATGAGCCGCTCGCCGCGGTCGAGGACGCCCTGGACGTACGCCGTGGCGTCACCGGTGCGCTCGACGCCCTCGATCATGTGCTGGGCGCGCGAGGGGGCGCCGCCGTGCAGCGGCCCGGACAGCGCGCCGATCGCACCGGAGAGGCAGGCCGCGACGTCGGCGCCGGTGGAGGCGATGACGCGGGCGGTGAAGGTCGAGGCGTTCATGCCGTGCTCGGCGGCGGAGATGAAGTACGCGTCGATCGCCTCGACGTGCTTGGGGTCGGGCTCGCCGCGCCAGCGGATCATGAACCGCTCGACGATGGTCTTGCCCTCGTCGACCCGGCTCTGCGGCACCATCGGGGTGTCCTGGCCGTGGGCGGACTGGGCGATGAACGACAGCGTCATGACCGAGGCGCGGGCGAGCTGCTCGCGCGCCTCGTCGTCGCTGACGTCGAGCAGCGGCTTGAAGCCCCACACGGGCGCGAGCTGCGCCAACGCCGACTGCGCGTCGACCCGGATGTCGCCGGTGTGCACGGGCAGCGGGAACGGCTCGGCCGGCGGCAGGCCCGGGTCGAACTCGTTGTCGACGAGCAGCCCCCAGACCTGGCCGAAGCTGACCCGTCCGACGAGGTCCTTGATGTCGACGCCGCGGTACCGCAGCGCCCCGCCTTCCTTGTCGGGTTCGGCGATCGCGGACTCGAAGGCGATGACGCCCTCGAGGCCGGGCTTGAAGTCGCTGTCGGACATCGGCGTCCTCTCGGCTCGAGACGGCCAGCGGGTGCGCTGGCCGGTTGCTGGAGGGGCCGCCCACTCGTTCGGGCGGCCCTGCTCGTTACTGGCGGGTTCATTCTGCACCGTAGCGGCAGGGGCGGCGACGTCCGCTGCACCCTGTCCGAGGGATGGTCCACCATGGCGGGATGCTGCGACCCGAAGCCGACCTCGACGGGGAGGTCCTGACCGGCGACCTCTCCGGCGCGTCCGCGGGCAACGCCCGGTTCCTGGAGTGCACGTTCCAGCGGTGCGACCTCACCGAGCTCTCCGCACCACGGGCGCGGTTCGGCGACACGGGCCTGTATGCGGTGCACGGCGCGGGCGTCGACCTCGCCGAGTCGACGTGGCTGGACTGCGTGGTGCAGGGCGCGCGGCTGGGGGCCGTGCAGCTGTTCGGGGCGGAGCTGCGCCGGGTGCGTTTCGAGGGCTGCAAGATCGAGTTCCTCAACCTGAGGGGTGCGAGGCTGGCCGACTGCGCCTTCGTGGACTGCCAGCTCCTCGAGCCCGACTTCGCCGAGGCGACGCTGGAGAAGGTGGACTTCGCCGGGTCGCGGCTGGTGTCGCCAGACTTCGGGCGCGCGCGGATGAAGGACGTCGACCTGTCCGGGGCCGACCTGGCCGGTCCTCGTGGGCTGGCCGGGCTGCGGGGCGCGACCGTGTCGCGGCTGCAGCTGATCGACCTGGCCCCCGCGCTCGCCGCGGAGCTGGGGATCCGGGTGGCCGACTAGCGGTTCCGGCTCGAGCCGCCGCCGGAGCCGCCGCCGACGCGCTTGTCCCGGACGGCGAGCGTGGGCTTGCCCTCGTCACGCATCTCGAACAGCTCGGTCGCCTTGATGAGCGCGGTGAGCTTGGCGTAGCCGTAGTTGCGCGAGTCGAACGACGACTGGTTGGCGATGAGGTTGCCGACCGCGCCGACGCTCGCCCAGCCGTCGTCGTCGGCGGCGTTCTGCACGGCGCGCCGGAGCAGGGCGACGAGCTTGGTGTCCTGCTTGAGCTCCTGGGTCGTCGCCCGGAGCCGGGTCGTCGGCGCCTCCTCGGTGTACGGCTCCTCCTGCGCGTCGCGGAGCTGGTCGAGCACGAGGAACCGGGTGCACGCGTTCTGGAACGGCATCGGCGTCTTGCGGTCGCCGAACCCGTAGACCGCGGCGCCCTTCTCGCGCAGGTGCATGACGAGCGGGGTGAAGTCGGCGTCGGACGAGGCGATGGCGAAGGCGTCGGGGGCGTCGGTGTACAGCAGCGTCATGGCGTCGATGACCAGGGCCATGTCGCTGGCGTTCTTGCCCTTGGTCTGGTCGAACTGCTGCACGGGCCGGATCGCGTTGTCGCTGAGGACGGCCGTCCACCCGGCGAGCTCGGGCTTGGTCCAGTTGCCGTACGCGCGGCGGATGTTGGTCTCGCCGAAGTTCGACAGCTCGTTGAGGATCAGGTCGATCCGCTTGGCCGAGGCGTTGTCGGCGTCGATGAGCAGGGCGATGCGGGGCTTGGCGTCCACGCAGGTCACCGTACGGACTTCGTGCGGTCGGCGCCCGGCAACGGCGGTACCGGCGCGGCGGCATACGCTCCATCCCGTGCCGTTGCTCCTGGACCTGACCCCGCTGCGGGCCAACCCGGCATACCGGCGGCTCTACACCGGCTTCACGCTCTCGAACGTCGGCTCGCAGCTCGCAGTCGTCGCGGTTGGGCTGCAGGTCTACGACCTCACCCGCTCGACCGCCGCGGTGGGTGTCGTCGGGCTGTGCGCGCTCGTCCCGCTCGTCGTCATGGGGCTGTACGGCGGTGCGCTCATCGACCACTTCGACCGGCGCCGGGTCGGTCTCGTGGCGCAGTCCGTCGCGTTCCTCACGAGCGTGGCCTGCGCGGTCCAGGCCTGGCTCGGCAACACGCACGTGGGCGTGCTCTACGCGCTGGTCGCGGTGTGGAACGGCGCGTTCGCCGTGACGTCGCCCGCGCGGACCTCGATCTACCCGCGCATCCTCGACCGCGACCTGCTCCCCGCCGCCAACGCCCTGTCGGTCTTCGCGATGAACGCCTCGCTCACGGTCGGGCCGCTGCTCGCCGGGGTGCTCGTCGACTGGGGCGGCTTCCGGACGGCGTACACGGTCGACGCGGTCATCACGACGGCCGCGCTCTGGGGCCTGTCGACGCTGCCGCCGCTGCCGCCGGACCACGGCGAGGACGGGCCGCCGACGACGCGCCCGGGCCTGCGGTCCGTGCTCGACGGGTTCACCTTCCTCGCGACCCGGCCCAACGTGCGGATGACCTTCATCGCGGACATCGCCGCGATGTTCCTCGCCCAGCCGCGGGTGCTGTTCCCTGCCGCCGGAGCGGTGATCTTCGGGGGCGGGGCCAAGACGGTGGGCGCGCTGTCGGCCGCGGCGGCCGTCGGCGGGATCCTCGCGATGTTCTTCTCCGGGCGGCTCGGGCACGTGCGCCGCCAGGGGGCGGCCATCCTCGTCGCCATCGTCGGGTGGGGTGCGGCGATCGCCGGGTTCGGTGTCTCCATGCTCGCCGCCGGTGGTGCGCTGTCCCGCTCGCACGCCCTGTATGCCGGGCTCGTCGCCATGGCGGTCGCCGGCGCCTCGGACTCGGTCAGCGCCGTGTTCCGCACGACGATCCTGCAGGCGGCGACGCCGGACCACCTGCGCGGGCGGCTGCAGGGCGTGTTCATCGTCGTCGTGGCGGGCGGGCCGCGGCTGGGGGAGCTGGCCGGTGGCGTCGTGGCGTCGCGGATCGGGGAGGGGCGGATGGCGCTCTTCGGCGGGATCGCGTGCGTGCTGGCGATGGGGGTGCTGGCGCGGCTGCAGCCGGGGTTCGTCCGGTACGACGCGCACCGGCCGACGCCCTGACGCGGTACTACGTCTCTGATCGGGTTCGCCGGTCAGTGACGTGGGGCCGGCCAGGGATGGGGTCGGTAGTGCTACGTCTCTGATCGGGTTCGCTGATCAGTGACGTAGCGCCGGTACGAGGTGTGGGACGCCGCTACTGCGTCATCGATCCGCACTGTGGTCAGTGACGTAGCCCCTGGAAGGGGGCGGGTTGCCGGTCCTACGTCACTGATCCGGATGGTGGTCAGTGACGTAGCACGCGCCGAGAGCCTCCCAGGCGGGGTGCGGACCGCGCCCGGGGTTCAGCTCGGGGCGACGGGATGCCGCCACTGGGGCATGCTCGAGGAGGACCGAGCAGTCGAGGGCAGGAGTGGGACGTGGCGACGGTGAGCCGACGGTGCAAGGCGCCCGGCAGTGTGGTGTGGCAGGTGCTGGCCGACCCGTGGATGTACCCGAGCTGGGTGGTGGGCGCCTCGCGGCTGCGTGACGTCGAGGGCTCCTGGCCCCAGGCGGGCGCGCGGATCCACCACTCGGTGGGCGCCTGGCCGCTGCTGCTCAACGACCACACGGAGGTCGTCGAGTCGCACGCGCCGACCGAGCTCACGCTTCAGGCCAAGGGCCGCCCGCTCGGCGAGGCGCTCGTGGTGATGCGCGTCGACGACGACGGCGACGGGGCGCTCATCACGATGGACGAGACCATCATCCGCGGCCCGGGCGCGACGCTGCCCGACAGCGTCGTCGACCCGTTCATCGCGTGGCGGAACACCGAGGCGCTGCGCCGGCTCGGCCTCATCGCCGAGGGCCGCGCGGGCGAGCGCTAGCCACTCCTTGGCCGCCGAGGTCTGGGACTCCGGCACCATGGGCGGGAGTTGGGCCCGAAGTCTGGGACTTCGGCACTGTGGGCGGTGTCGCGACGCCCTCAGCGGTAGAGCCAGTGCAGCGCCGCGAGCTCGAGCCGGTGCCGCGGCCTGCCCCACCAGGCCGAGTCGGTGAGGGCTGCGCGCGCTGCGAGGTACCCGCACGCGCCGTGCACGCCTCCGCCCGGGTGGGCCGACGCGCTGCCGAGGTAGAGGCCGTCCACGGGTGTCCGGGGACCGCCGAGGCCCGGAACCGGCCGGAACACCAGCTGCTGGAACAGCTGGTTCGTCCCACCGGCCACGGCGCCGCCCACGAGGTTCGGGTCGGAGCCCTGCAGGTCCGACGGCAGCTGCACCCAGCGCTCGACGAGGTGCTCGCGCCACCCCGGTGCGAACGCGTCGAGCATCTCGTCCATGCGGTCCGCGAGCAGGGCCCCGCTCGTGTCGTCGCTGACGCCACGCGGCAGGTGCGAGTACATCCACACCGTCTCGGTGCCCGCCGGTGACCGGGTCTGGTCTGTCGTCGTCATCTGCCCGAGCAGGGCGAACGGCTTCTCGGGCACCGTGCCCCCGGCGAGGTCCGCCTCCCAGTGCATGAGGCCCTGCCGATCATGCCCGACGTGCACGACCCCGGCGCCGCGGGCCGACTCCGCCGTCCACGGCAGCGGTGCCGACAGGCGCAGGTTGACCTTGACCGTGGGCAGGTCCCACTCGAAGTGCTCGAGGTCCTCCAGCAGCCGGGCCGGGACGCTGCCCGTCGGCAGGAGGCTCCCGTACAGCGCCGGCGCGGTGGTGTCCGCGATGACGGCGCGCCGTGCGCGGACCCGACGGCCGTCCGCGGTCTCGACGCCGACGGCCCGACCCCCCGACGTCACCACGCGGCTGACCGTCACCCCCGTGTCCACCCGCGCACCGGCCGACTCGGCCCGGCTGCGCATGGCCTCCGCCAGCCGCCCGGTGCCCCCGGTGGGGGACGGGAATCCCACGTCCTGCGCGAGCATCGCCATGATCAGGCCGAAGAGCCCGCTCCCGGGCGCCTCGGAGGGGATGTCGGCGTGGGCGGCGTTGCCGGCGAGCAGCATGCGAGCCTGCTCGCCCTCGAACCGCTCGACCGCGAACCGGTTGAGCGGCAGCAGGAACTCGCGCGCCAGCCGCAGGACGTCGCGGGCCCCCACGGACCGCACGAGCCTCCCGCCGGCGCGCACCGGCGGCCACCGGGTCAGCAGCGCGTCGATGAGCGGGTCCCGGATGTCGTGCCAGAAGCCGACCAGGTCGTGCCACGCCTGCTCGTCACCGGGGTGGTCGACCGCCACGCCGCGGGCGGTGACGGCCGGGTCGCGGTGGATCAGTGCGCCCCGCGGGTCGTCGGGCGTGCCGGCGTGGGCCACGACCCGGTCGACCCGGCTCCAGCGCAGGCCGTGCGCCTCCAGGTCGAGGTTCCGGATGACGGGGGAGATCGCCGCGAGCGGGTGGCACGAGCTGAACTCGTCCATCACCCAGCCGTCGCGCTCGACCGAGGCGACCGCGCCCCCCACGGTGTCGCGCCGCTCGAGCACGAGGACGTCCCACCCGGCGTCGGCGAGCACCGACGCGGCGACGAGGCCGTGGTGTCCCGCTCCGATGACGACTGCGTCGACGCTCTCCACGGCGCCACCCTTCCAGCGTCCGGCCGGGGGGACCAGCCGAGCCGGCCCTACGACAGGCGCGGGTCCTCGGCGTGCATGGCCCAGCGCACCACGGCGGTCGCCGCACCGCCCAGCGGCCGTCCGACGACGCGCTCGGTCACCGGCAGCCAGGGCAGCCGCAGCGGTCGGCGTGCCCAGCGCGGCAGCATCGCCACGGCACCGGCGGCCAGCGCGGCATACCCGGGGCGGGCGGCCGGCGGCAGCGGCGGGTTCACGAGCAGGAAGCGCGCAGCCTCCCGGGCCGCGGGCGTGCCGGCCAGCTCGGGGCGGAACCCCTCGATCGTGGCGCGCAGCCCCGCCACGGTGGTGGGCGGGTCGAGCACCCCGAGCAGCCGGGCCACGACGGCGGCCTGCTCGACGTAGGTGTCGGCCTCGGCGTCGCTCAACGGCTCGCGGGCGTAGCGCTGGAAGGAGGTGAGGAAGGACTCGGCCTCGGTCACGTGCACCCACAGCAGCAGGTGGGGGTCGCTCGCGGCATACGGCCGGCCGTCGGGGGCGGTGCCCTTCACGCGCTCGTGGATGGAGCGGACCCGGGTGATCGCCTCCTGGGCGTGCTCGACCGTGCCGAAGGTCGTCGTCGCCAGGAACTCGCTGGTGCGCTGGAGCCGGCCCCACGGGTCGCCCTTGTAGCCGGAGTGGGCCGCGACGCCCGCCATCGCCAGCGGGTGGAGGGACTGCAGCAGCAGGGCCCGGATGCCGCCGGGGAACATGGCCGCGTCGGCGTGCACCCGCCACACCGGGTCGTCCGGGCCGAACCAGCGCTCGCCCTCGGACTGCCAGATGCGGGCGGCCTTGGTCTGCGCGTCCTCGCCCGCCACGCGCGAGCGCAACGCGCGGCCGAGCTCACGCCGCGCCCCGGAGGTGATCGGCTCGAGGAGCGTCATGAGCGGCGCCCCGCGTCCTGGCCGGCCGCCCCGCCCGGCGCCCGGCGGGCCGCGCCCGGTCCCCGCCCGCGGACGGACCGCGGCAGGGCCTTGACCCGCTCGACGGGCGTCGGGAGGTCCGCCGGCCGGACCCGCGTCGAGAGGTCGCTGTGCGCGACGAGCTGGGCCAGCGGCGTCGTCGTGGCAGGGTGCGCGGCGACCGGCTCGTCCCCGGTGAAGACCACCCAGACGGGCTCGCCGTGGTCGGCGGCGGGGTCGAAGGTCTTGAGCACCGTGCCCTCGCGCAGGGTCGCGGCGTGCTCGAGCGCCCGCCGCTTCGCCCGCTGGCGGTCGAGGACGGTCTGGGCAGCCTTCATCGCCGGCTCCTTGGCCTGCTGGGCCAGGACGACGACGTGGGGGCCGTACTTGACGCCCCACTTCACGACCCGGCCGACGGCCCGACCCCTGTCCGGCATGCTGCCTCCCCGACGCCCTCGCGTCCTCGTGAGCGGCGTCCGGCACCGGTCGCCCGCTCTCCTGTCTCCAAGCGTAAGCCGGTGCCGACGGGTGCGCCGGTGGCGGTGGCGGCCGGGCAATACGCTGCCGCCATGGACGATGTGCGGCGCGTGGACTACGTCGGGACGGGCATCTCGGAGGACGAGGTCGCACCGACACCGTGGCAGCAGGCCCGCCGCTGGGTCGACGACGCGCTCACCCGGGCCGACGCGCAGGCCGACGTCCCGGAGCCCCTCGCCATCTCCGTCGCCACCGTCGACGCCGACGGCCTGCCGAACGTCCGGACCGTCCTCATGCGGTTCTTCGACGAGCGCGGGCCGGGCTTCGTCACCAACACCGAGTCGTCCAAGGGCATCGAGATCGCCGCCTCGGGTGGGATCGCGGCAGCCCTGACCTGGCCGGCGATGTACCGCGCGATCCGCTTCCGCGGCCGCGCCCAGCTGCTCGACCGCGACGAGGTCGCCGGGTACTTCGGCTCGCGCCCGTGGGCCTCGCGGATCTCCGCCTGGGCCTCGCAGCAGTCGCGGCCGGTCGAGGGCCGGGCGCAGCTCGAGGAGACCTACGAGCGGTATGCCGCGCAGTGGCCCGACCGCGGGAACCCCGACGACGTGCCCGTCCCCGACTTCTGGGGCGGCTACCGGGTCGCCTGCGACGAGGTCGAGTTCTGGGGTGGCCGCCGCAACCGGCTGCACGACCGGCTCGTCTTCACCCGGGTCGCCGAGGGCGACCTCGACGACGCCGGCGCGTGGCGGCTCTGGCGCCGCCAGCCCTGAGCCTGCCACCGCAGGCCCCACTCGCATCGCCGCAGGTGCCCCTCGCGTCGCCTCGGGTGCCGCCCGCACCGCCGTGTGCTGCCACGCACGCGCTGTCCACCCTGCGGCCCTACCCGTCCGTATGCCGGGACGCCCCTGCCCGTGACGGGACGGCGTCCCCACACTGGTGACGCACGTCACAACGCAGGCGCCAGAGTCGTCGTCCGCGGTCCGTCCCGACCGTCGACCGCCAGGAGACCCATGGCCGCCGTCCACCCCGTCGTCGCCGACGTCACCGCCCGGGTGACCGAACGCAGCCGCGCGAGCCGCACGGCATACCTGCAGCGCATCTCCCGCGCCGCCTCCGAGCTGAGCCTGCGCCCCGCGCGCACCGAGCTCGGCTGCTCCAACCTCGCCCACGCCGTCGCAGCCTGTGGAGGGGCAGACCGCGCCGTCCTGTCGGCCGAGACGGGGGTCGGCGTCGGGATCGTGACGTCCTACAACGACATGCTGTCGGCACACGCGCCGTTCGAGCACTACCCGCAGGAGATCAAGGCGACCGCGCGCGAGCTCGGTGCCGTGGCCCGGGTCGCCGGCGGCGTGCCGGCCATGTGCGACGGCGTCACGCAGGGGCGGGCGGGCATGGAGCTCAGCCTCTTCAGCCGCGACGTCATCGCGATGTCGACGGCCGTGGCCCTGTCGCACGACGTGTTCGACGCGGCGCTGATGCTCGGCGTCTGCGACAAGATCGTGCCGGGCCTGGTGATGGGCGCGCTGTCGTTCGGGCACCTGCCGACCGCGCTCGTCCCGGCCGGCCCGATGGCGAGCGGCCGCTCGAACGCGGAGAAGGCCGAGACCCGCAAGGCCTACGCCGCCGGCGAGGCCGGCCGCGACGAGCTGCTCGCCAGCGAGGTCGCGTCCTACCACTCGCCGGGCACCTGCACGTTCTACGGCACGGCGAACTCCAACCAGATGCTCATGGACGTCATGGGCCTGCACCTGCCGGGCGCGGCGTTCGTCCACCCGGACGACCCGGTGCGCGCGGCCCTCACGGACGCGACCACCCGTCGGGTCGTGCAGATCGCGGCGGGCCAGGACCGGTACGGCATCGGCCAGGTCGTCGACGAGAAGTCGGTCGTCAACGGCGTCGTCGCCCTCCTCGCGACCGGCGGCTCGACCAACCACACCATGCACCTCGTCGCCATGGCCGCGGCTGCCGGCATCGACCTGCGCTGGGAGGACTTCGACGACCTGTCCACCGCCGTGCCGCTCGTCGCGCGGATCTACCCCAACGGCACCGCCGACGTGAACCACTTCCACGCCGCCGGTGGCACGCCGTTCCTCGTGCGCACGCTGCTCGACGCCGGTCTGCTCCACGAGGACGTCCTCACCCTCGACGGCCCGGGGCTGCGCCGGTACACCCGCCGCCCGGTGGTCGGCGCCGACGGCTCGCTCGAGTTCGTCGAGGCGGCCGAGGAGTCGCTCGACCGTGACGTCCTGCGCCCCGCCCACGACCCGTTCGAGCCGGACGGCGGCCTGCGCCTGCTGCGCGGCACCCTCGGACAGGCAGTCATCAAGACGTCCGCCCTCGCCGAGGAGCACCGTGTCGTCGAGGCGCCGGCGCGCGTCTTCACCGACCAGGTCGGCTTCCTCCAGGCGTTCTCGCGGCGCGAGCTCGACCGCGACGTCGTCGTCGTCCTGCGCGAGCAGGGCCCCTCGGCCAACGGGATGCCCGAGCTGCACGCCCTCACCCCCTCGCTCGGGGTGCTCCAGAAGCGCGGGTATGCCGTGGCGCTGGTCACCGACGGCCGGATGAGCGGGGCGTCGGGCTCGATCCCGGCCGCCATCCACGTGACGCCGGAGTCGGTGCACGCCGGCCCGATCGCCAAGCTGCGCGACGGCGATGTCGTCCGGGTCGACGCGGTCACCGGGCGCCTCGACGTCCTCGTGGACGAGTCCGAGTTCGCCTCCCGGCTCCCCGCGTCGCGGGTGACCGAGGAGGGCGTCGGCACCGGCCGCGAGCTGTTCGGCGTCATGCGCTCGGCCGTCGGCCGCGCCGACGAGGGTGCGCACGTCTTCGGCAGCCTCGCCGCCGTCCCCGAACCCGTTGTCCCGCACCTGCCGCAGGAGGAGTCCCGATGACCGCCGTCACGACCAAGCCCGTCATCTCGGGGGAGGCCGACATCCTCGGACTCGCGCCCGTCATCCCGGTGGTCGTCGTCGACTCGGTCGAGCAGGCGGTGCCGCTGGCGCGCGCCCTGCTCCGCGGCGGCATCCCCGTCATCGAGCTCACCCTGCGCAGCGAGGCCGGGCTCGGCGCCATCGAGGCCGTGGCGTCCGAGGTGGAGGGCATCGTCGTCGGTGCCGGCACGGTCGTCACGCCCACCCAGGTGCAGCAGGTGGTCGACGCCGGCGCGCAGTTCCTCGTGACCCCCGGCTCCCCGCCGCGGCTGGTCGAGGCGGCGCTCGGTTCGGGGCTGCCGCTGCTGGCCGGTGCCGGCACGCTCACCGAGATGCTGACGCTGGCCGAGGCCGGGCTGGAGGTGCAGAAGTTCTTCCCCGCCGAGGCCAGTGGCGGGCGGCCCTACCTGTCCGCGGTGGCCGGTCCCTGCCCGCAGCTGCGGTTCTGCCCCACCGGCGGCATCACGCCGCAGACCGCAGCCGACTGGCTGGCGCTGCCCAACGTCGGCTGCGTCGGCGGCTCGTGGCTGACGCCCAAGGACGCCGTGGCGCAGGGCGACTGGGCCCGCATCGAGCAGCTCGCGCGGGAGGCCGCCGCCCTGCCCCGCTGAGGTCCCTCGCGCTCTCGCCGGCGTTTGGGTGCCCAGAGGGTCGGATATCCGACCCTCTGGGCACCCAAAGCCGCTGGGGGGAGCCCCTGGCGGGCGCCGGGGGACGCCCCAATCAGGTGTGGAAGGGCCGCACCGTCAGCAGGTGGATGTCGCTGTTGCTGCACGCCTGGGCCGGGTACGGCGCGTACTGCGCGGCCTTCTCGCCGGGCAGGTACACGCGGAACCCTGAGGCCTTCGCCAGCTGGCAGCGGGAGCCGTAGTTGCCGGCCTGCGTCACCCGGGCCAGCGCGGTCGCCGAGGCGCCGGGTGCCAGGCGCACGAGCGGGGTCGTCTGCCCCGGCTCACGGTCCGCGGCCGCGCCGAGCTGGGCCCCCGTGCCCGGTGCCGTGAGGGAGACGCCGGGAAAGCCCTTGAGGGTGCAGGGTGTCCGGCCGGTGTTGGTCGTGACGAGCTCCACGCCGTAGCTGCCTGCCGCTCCTCCACCCGGCTCGGTGACCGCTCGGGTGCGGGTGGTGACAGCCGTGCACCGGGCGGCGGCCGTCGTGGCCGTGCCGCTGCTGGAGCCGGCCGACCCGCTCGACGTGGCGCTCGAGGAGCTGCTGCTGGTGGTGGAGCTCGAGGATGTGCCGGTGGCGCTCGAGGGCGTCGCGCTGCTGGAGCTGCTGGAGCTGCCCGATCCGCCCGAGGTGCCCCCGCCGCCGCATGCCCCCAGGGCCAGTCCCGCCGTCGCGACGAGCGTGAGCCCCGCAAGGTGCCGTCGGCCCTGGTGTCCCGTTCCTGCCATGACGATCCTCCTGTCGGTTCCCCTTGTCCTGGAGACGTCCGAGGGCGCCTCTGGGTTGGTCCGACCGGGAGCCCGGGCAGGAAACAGCCCGTGGGCCCTGCCTGCCGAGACGAGCGGCGAGGCGTGCGCAGGGGACGACCTGCGCGGCCCACGGGCTGCGGTGGTACTGCTGGGATTGCGCTCTCGCGCCCTCGAAGCAGTCGAGGGTGCGCTAGCGCGCAGCCACCTCACGCGTCCTATGGGAAATCACTTCCTGGACCACCTCCTTTCCGTGTGCTCAGAACGCTATGCCGGGTGGTCGCGTCCTGCAACGGTTTTCCCGCTGGGCGAACACGGGAACAAACCCGGGTCCGGGGAGGTGCCGGTCGGCGGTCGTGGGTGCCCCCGGGGGTGGCCCCGGGTCAGGACTCGCGGGCGACCTTGTACGACGCGGCCTGCCGGCGGGGCTTGATCACCAGCAGGTCGATGTTCACGTGCGCGGGCCGGTCGACCATCCACACGATCGCCTCCGCGACGTCGGCGGCGACGAGTGGGTCGGGCACCCCGGCATACACGGCGTCGGCGCGCTCCTGGTCGCCCCCGAACCGGGTGAGCGAGAACTCCTCGGTGCGCACCATCCCCGGCGCGATCTCGGTGACCCGGACCGGCTGGTCGACGAGCTCGAGGCGCAGGGTCTCGGTGAGGGCGGCGACCGCGTGCTTGGCGGCGGTGTAGCCCGAGCCGCCCTCGTAGACGGTCCGGCCGGCGATCGACCCGACGTTGACGATCGTCCCGGCGCCCGAGGCGACGAGGGCGGGCAGCAGGGCCTGGGTGACCTGCAGCGTGCCGATGACGTTCGACTCGTACATGCCGCGCCAGTCCGAGACGTCGGTCTGCGCGGCGGGAGCCAGCCCCAGCGCGCCACCGGCGTTGTTGACCAGCACGTCCAGCCGCGGGCCGACGGCCTCGGCGAGCCGGGCCACGTCGTCGGCCGAGGAGACGTCACAGGCAACCGCCCGGCCGCCGATCTCCTGCGCCAGGGCCTCGATGCGGTCGGCACGGCGCGCGGCCACCACGACGTCGAAGCCCGCGGCGGCCAGCTGGCGCGCGGTCTCGGCGCCGATGCCGCTCGAGGCGCCGGTGACCACGGCCAGCCGCCGGTCGCTCCTCGCCACGTCGTCCCTGCTGTCGCTCGTCACGTCGTTCCTCTCCTCGGTGCTCACGTCAGTGCTCCCGCCGGCCGCACGGCCGTGGGGTCGACCGAGATCCACGTCGCCTCGGCCCGGCCCAGGACGCGCCCGTCCGGCGCGTGCAGGGAGGTGCCGCTGAAGGTCTTGCGGCCCTCGGCGCCACGCTGCCACGCCATGACGACGTGCGGGACGCCGGGCTCCGGCAGCTCGTCGACGACCGCCGTCACCGTGCCGAGGACCATGGGACGCCCGGCGAACCCGGACGACCAGCCGCCCGGGCAGTCCAGCGCCGCCCACACCGTCTCCTGGTCCACGTCCGGGCCGGGCGTCCACGCGGCGGCATACGCGCCGTCACCGCCCTCGACGCGACCCGGCCGCAGCCGCAGGCCGTCCCCGGGCTCGCGCCCGGTCCCGCACGCGAAGCAGGTGGGGAACGGGTGGTCGACGTCGCCCTCGTACCGGTCGCCGGCGGCCACTGCGACGTCGTACGCCACCGGTGCCGGGGCGCCCTCGGCGCTCGGCCGGGCGGCGGCGAAGGCCTCGAGGACCAGGTGGTCCCCGTCGCTCACGCGGACGAGGCCGTCCTCGCGGGTCACGACGAGGGGGCGGTCCAGCGGGGGAGGCGTGCGCAGTCGGACCGTCACGGCAGGATGGTCACTGGTCGTCGCGACGAGGCGCGCGGCGTGACCGCTCGTCCAGCCGCCGTTGCCCGACTCGGGTGGCCCGCAGAACCGGGCGGGGATGACGAAGTCCATGGGCCGAACGTACCCGCCGGGGAGCGGGTGGGAACGAGGGGTGGAATGGCGACGCCGCCGACGGGCACCGAGGCCGGCTTCCGGCTGCGCAGCATCGCCGTGCCGGCCTACGGGCCGACCGTCGTCGCCGCGGTCGGTGCGGGTGCGACGCTGCCCGTCGTGGCGCTCACCGCCCTGGAGCTGGGCGCCAGCCCGTCGGTGGCCGCGCTGACGGCCGGGGCCGCGCTCGTGGCCGAGCTGTTCTTCGCCGTGCCGGCCGGGGCGATGGTGCACCGGATCGGGGAGCGGCGGGCGCTGCTGTCCGCCGGAGCCGTCGACGCCGTCGCCTCGGCCGTCGCGCTGCTCGCGCCGAACGTCGTGGTCCTCTTCGCGGCCGTCTTCGCGATGGGCTTCACCTCCTCGATGTTCCTCGTGGCGCGGCAGGCGTACCTCATCGACGCGGTGCCGTACTCGATGCGCGCCCGGGCCATGTCGACCCTCGGCGGGGTGAACCGAATCGGCCTGTTCGTGGGGCCGTTCGTCGGGGCGCCGGTCATCGCGGCGTGGGGCGCGCAGGCGGCGTTCGGGGTGGCGGTGGTCTCGGGGCTGGCCGCGAGCCTGCTCGTGTGGCGCGCGCCGGACATCACGGCCCACCACGAGGAGGCGCAGCGAGCGCAGGCGCAGACGAGCACCCGCCGATTGCTGTGGGCCCACCGCCGCACGTATGCCACGCTCGGCCTCGGGATCCTCGTCATCGGCGCCGCGCGGTCGGCCCGGGTCGTGCTCGTGCCCCTGTGGGCGGCGCACGTCGGGCTGTCGGCGTCGGCGACGGCCGTCATCTTCGGCGTCACCGGGGGCATCGAGATGCTGCTGTTCTACCCGGCGGGCTCGGTGATGGACCGGTTCGGCCGGTTCTGGGTCGCCGTCCCGTGTGCGGTGCTGCTCGGGGTGGGGGCGCTGCTGCTGCCCCTGACCCACACGGCATACACCGTCCTGGGCGCCTCGCTGCTGGCCGCGGTCGGCAACGGGCTGGGCTCCGGCATCGTCATGACCCTGGGTGCCGACACGGCGCCGAACGTGGGGCGCTCGCAGTTCCTGGGCGGCTGGCGGTTCATGTCGGTCATCGGCGGCAGCGGCGCCCCGCTGCTCATCAGCGCCGTGACGGCGCAGGTCGGTCTCGCCGCGGCGTGCGTCGGGATCGGGAGCCTGACCCTGCTCGGGACGGGCTGGCTGGGGTACTGGGTGAGGCGGTTCGAGCCGGGCCGGGGCGACGCCGGGGCACGGTGACGCCCGCAGGTGGCAGGCTTGGGCCCGTGACGGACCTGATCGACACCACCGAGATGTACCTCAAGACGATCTTCGAGCTCGAGGAAGAGGGCATCCCCCCGCTGCGCGCCCGCATCGCCGAGCGGCTCGCGCACTCGGGTCCGACCGTGTCCCAGACCGTCGCACGGATGCAGCGCGACGGCCTGCTGACCCTGGCCGGCGACCGTCACCTCCAGCTCACCGAGGAGGGTCGTCGCCTCGCCACGCGGGTCATGCGCAAGCACCGGCTGGCCGAGCGCCTGCTCATCGACGTCATCGGCCTGGAGTGGGAGTACGTCCACGACGAGGCCTGCCGGTGGGAGCACGTCATGTCCGAGCGGGTCGAGCGCAAGATCCTGGCCCTGCTCAAGGACCACCACGACTCGCCGTACGGCAACCCGATCCCGGGACTGGACGAGCTGGGCGAGGCCGAGCCCACGGAGGACTTCCGCTCGGGGCTGCACACCCTCACCGAGCTGGCCGGCGCCGAGCCCGAGACGGTGCTCGTCCGCCGGATCGGCGAGCCGGTGCAGGTCGACCACGAGGCCCTGAGCCTGCTGACGGTGGCCCGGCTGCTCCCGGGGGAGCGGGTGCGTGTGCACCGCGCCGACGGGCGGGTCGTGGCGGTGCGCGAGGGGGCTCCGGAGTCCACGGGCGTCTCGCTGCCGGACGACGTGGCACAGCACGTCTTCGGCGCGCTCATCTGAGCGTCGGCTGGACGTCCGCCGGGCGGCCGCCGAGGGTCCGCTGAGCACGGATCGGGACCTGCGGTTGGCATCGTGTGGAACTTTCTTGGACCGACCGTGACCGCAGCGTGACTTTCCCGGGAGCGTTGTGTACGGTTTCCCGAGGTTCCTCAGCCCCCCGAGGATCCGGCCCGATGTGGACACGCCTAGTCCTGCCGCCACGCCCGGGTCAGCAACGAACACCGCTTGGCAGGAGCGGGGGACCCACTTGTGGGCCGTCTCCGGACGGTCCTTGGGGTGAAGCCCTCGGGAGTGCGACCGCGAGGTCGGACGAACGAGGGCCGGGTGATCTACCTCCACCCGAACCCGACAGCTCACCTCGTAGGCGCCGGAGGTTATTCATCGTGGCTTCTCCCACTTCTGGCCGCCACCGCGCGCCCGGTCGTTTCAACCCCGTCAGCGAGCTGTCCGGCATCGTGGCCACCGCCGCCCAGCCGGCCGTCAAGACCTCTGCCGTGATCGCGGCCTCCGGTGGTCTCGTCGCGTCGTTCGCCCTCCCCGCCTCGGCCGCCCCGGCCGCTGCGACCAAGGCTGCCGGCCAGGCCACCTCCGTGGCCCCCGTCGCCGTCAAGGCTCCCGAGGTGGCTGCCCCCGAGGCCACCGACGCCTTCGGTGTCATCGGCTTCCAGGCCACGGCCAAGCCGAAGCCCAAGCCGGCGCCGAAGCCGGTCGTCCGTGCGACCGACACGCAGACCGCGAGCCGGTCGACCCAGCGCGCGCCGCTGGCGACGAAGGACTACACCAACCTCAAGCCGGCTGCCGGTGGCGTCCTCGCCATCGCCGCGCAGTACCAGGGCCTGCCCTACAAGTACGGCGGCACGAGCCCGTCGACCGGCTTCGACTGCTCGGGCTTCACCCAGTGGGTGTTCCGCCAGGTCGGCATCTCGCTGCCGCGCACCGCGGAGGAGCAGCGGCAGGCCGCGACCCCCGTGTCGTCCCCGCAGCCCGGCGACCTCGTGTTCTTCGGCTCGCCCGCGTACCACGTGGGCATCTACGCCGGGAACGGCATGATGTGGGACAGCCCGCGCACCGGCGAGACCGTGCAGAAGCGCTCCATCTGGTCCGGCAACGTGTCCTACGGCCGCCCGTGACCTGAGGCTCTCGAAGCCACCTCGGCGAAGGCCCCGACCGCAGCTGCGGCCGGGGCCTTCGCCGTTCCGCCGTGTTTACATGGAGGCATGACTGCTGTGGAGATCGACGTCTGGGCCGATGTGGTCTGCCCCTGGTGCTACATCGGCAAGCGCCGCCTCGAGCAGGCGATCGCCGAGTGCGCCCACCCCGCGGACGTGACGGTGACCTACCACGCGTACGAGCTCGACCCCGGTGCACCGGTCGGTGACGGGAGCCTCGTGCTGTCCTGGCTGGCCGAGCGCTACGGCACCGACCTCGAGGGCGCCCGCGAGATGGCCGAGCGCCCGGCGGTGCTCGGGCGTCCGGACGGGCTCGAGATCAACGTCGACGAGCAGCGCCGCGCCAACTCCTTCGACGCGCACCGGATCATCGCGCTCGGCCTGGCCCAGGGTGGCCACGCGCTGCAGGCCGCGGTGCTCGAGCGGCTGTACAGCGCGCACTTCACCGAGGGCAGGCAGATCGACGACATCGAGACGCTCCAGCGGCTGGGCGCGGAGGCGGGGCTCGACGGGCGTCGCCTGTCGGCGGTGCTGGCGAGCCGTGAGTATGCCGACCACGTGCGCCAGGACGAGCGCGCGGCCACGGAGATCGGCATCACCGGCGTCCCGTTCTTCATGGCGAACCGCAAGGTGGCGCTCTCGGGCGCGCACTCGGTCGAGGTCATCGGCCAGCTGATCGAGGCCGCGACCGACGGCTCGACGGAGGCCATGACCCAGGGCGCCTGAGCGCCCAGCGCCCGGCTCAGGGGTTGACGGCGAGGAACACGAACGCCGCCAGCAGCACGAGGTGCACGCCGCCCTGGAGCCGCGTCGCCCGGCCGGGCACCACGGTCAGCACGCTCACCACGACGGTCAGCGCGAGCAGCACCATCTGCGTCGCGCCGAGGCCGAGCACCAGCGGGCCCTCGAGCCAGATCGACGCGACCGCGATGGCCGGGATGGTCAGGCCGATGCTCGCCATGGCCGAGCCGAGTGCGAGGTTGAGGCTGATCTGGATCCGGTTGCGGCGGGCGGCCCGGACGGCGGCCAGCGTCTCGGGCAGCAGCACGAGCAGCGCAATGACGACGCCGACGAACGACTGGGGGAAGCCCGCGGCCGCCACGCCCGACTCGATGGCGGGGGACTCGACCTTGGCCAGGCCGACGACGGCGACGAGCGAGACGAGCAGCAGCCCGAGCGAGGCGTAGGTCGCGCGGTTGGTCGGCGGGTCGGCGTGCTCGTCGTCGAGCGGCTCGCCGTCCTTGCCGACGGGCAGGAAGAAGTCGCGGTGCCGCCGGGTCTGGGTCGACACGAACATGCCGTAGAGCGCGAGCGAGACGACCGCGGCGAATGCGAGCTGGCTGCTGGTGAACTCCGGCCCCGGCTGGCTGGTCGTGAACGTCGGGACCACCATCGTCATCACCGCGAGGGTCGTGACCGTGGCGAGCGCAGCGCCCGCGCCCTCCGCGTTGAACGCGATGAGCCGGTACTTCAGCGCGCCCATGAACAGGGCGAGGCCGACGATGCCGTTGCAGGTGATCATCACGGCGGCGAACACGGTGTCGCGCGCGAGCGTGTCGGTGTCCTTGCCGCCGCTGACCATCAGCGTGACGATGAGCGCCACCTCGATGATCGTCACGGCCACGGCCAGCACGAGGGACCCGAACGGTTCGCCGACCCGGTGCGCCACGACCTCCGCGTGGTGGACGGCGGCGAGGACCGCAAGGCCGAGCACGACGGCCACGATGACGACCGGGACCGCGCTGAGGTGGCGTCCCCAGGTGAGGACCAGCGCCACGAGCGCCAGGGGCGGCGCCAGACTGGTCCAGGTGAGCAGGGGACTGGTCGTTCGCGCGGCCATGCCGCATTCTCGCAGGTTTCGGACACGTGCCCGGCCAGCAACCGGTCGCCGGACGGCCTGCCAGAACCTCGCAGCCCGGCTAGCGTCCGGGGGGTGACGTTCTCGATCGTGGCCCAGGACGGTGACTCCTTCGGGGTCGCCGTCGCCAGCAAGTTCCCTTTCGTCGGCGCGGTCGTGCCCGACGCGCGGCTCGGCCTCGGTGCCGTGGCGACCCAGGCGATGGCGCGGGTGTCCTACCGCGACACCGCCCTGGAGGCGCTGTCGTCCGGCGCGGACGCAACAGCCGCCATCGAGGCCTGCACCGGGCCGGACGACGAGCGCGACCACCGCCAGCTCGGCGTCGTCGGTCGCGACTCGCAGGCGACCTGGACGGGCCCCTCGTGCCTGCCGTGGGCCGGCGGGGTGAGCGGGCGCGACGAGTCCGGTGCCTACGCGATCCAGGGCAACATCCTCGTCGGTCCCGAGGTCGTCGAGGCGATGGAGCGCGCGTGGCTGGCGTCGGCGGGGCGGCCGTTCACCGACCGGCTCGTCGCCGCGCTGCTCGCCGGTGACGACGCCGGCGGCGACTCACGTGGACGCCAGGGCGCGGCCCTGTATGCCGTGCGGCCGGGTGCCGGGTACGACCAGTACGGGCTGCTCGCCGACGTCCGGGTCGACGACCACCCCGACGCGCCGCGCGAGCTGGCCCGGCTGGTGGGGCTGAACGACCTGCTGTTCGGGTCGCCGGAGGACGTGCAGCCGCTCGAGGGTGCGCTCGCCGACGAGGTGCTGGCCCGGCTGGAGTCGATCGGGTTCAGCGGCAGCTCCGCGGCGGAGGCGCTGGCGGCGTGGGCGTCGGAGGAGAACTACGAGACCCGGCTCAGCGCCGACGGCATCGATGCCAAGGTGCTCGGTGCCCTGCGCGCGGCCACGGACGAGGACCGGCTCGAGGGATACGGCGACGACGAGCACGCCGAGGACGAGGCCGAGGACCACCTCGACGAGGAGGAGTAGCCCGACCGGGGCGCTCAGGCCTCGGGCAGCGGGGCGTCCGGCCCGGTCGTCGGGTCGGTGCGAGCGGCCTCGTCGCGCTTGCGCTGCAGTTCCTCCTCGCGCGCTCGGCGGGCGGCCCGCTCGCGCTCGACCGCCTCACGCTCGGCCCGTTCGCGCTCGGCCCGCTGCCGCTTGGCCTCGGCCATCTGCGCCTCGGCGCGCTCGCGGACCTTGCGCAGGAACTCGGCGTCGTCGTCCGGGTTCGTCGCCACCGCGCGTCCCGGCCGGTCGTACTCCGGGTATGCCGTGCCGCGGTTCCCCTTGTAGGGCAGGCCACCGCCGCGCGGCGACGACTCCGGCCGACCGGCCACGAGCCAGGCGACGGCCCCGACGACCGACGTGATGAGCACGACGAAGATCCAGGTGCCCTTGTTCAGGTTCCTGATGCGGCTCTCGTCGGTCATGATCACGTCCAGCAGGCAGTACACCCACAGTGCCGTGCCCAGGATCCCCAACCCCAGTTCAGCGCGAATCACGCCGCGATGGTGGCACACCGGCATACCGCCCGGAGGCGAAACCGGACATCTGGCGCACACCCCCACCCGAACGACGGAGACGCGTCACCCACCTCCATCCTGCGCGGGCGGGGCAGGGGCCGTGCGGCAGTGGGGCCGTGGGGCAGAGGTGTGTGCGTGAACTGCGAACCTGGGTTTCGGAAGTCCGAAACCCAGGTTCGCTTCTCGAGCACACCGAGGAATGCCGGGCGCCCCGGGACCGCCCATCAGTGGTCAGGTGGTGCGGCGCAGGATGCGGGCCTCCCAGGCGCGCAGGGGTGCCACGACGGAGGACGGGTCGTCGGCGAGGTTGCCCAGCACCAGGTCGGCGGCCGACCAGCCGTCGAGCCCGGGCACGTCCTCGCCCGTCACCGTGAGGTCGTCGGCGGAGAAGTTGGCCAGCACCAGCAGCTCGGTGCCCTCGAAGGTGCGCGTGAAGGCGTACAGCGTCGGGTGCTCGGGCGCCAGCATCGTGAAGTGGCCGTGGGCGACTGCGGGCTCGGACCGGCGCAGCGCGATGAGGCGCCGGTAGTGGTGGAACACCGACCCGTCGTCGGCGACGGCGGCCTCGGCGTTGATCTCCGGGTAGTTGGGGTTGACCCGCGCCCACGGCGTGCCGGTGGTGAACCCCGCCTGGTTCGAGGCGTCCCACTGCATCGGCGACCGGGCGTTGTCGCGGCTGCCGAGGCGCAGGTTGTGCAGCACCCACTCCGGGTCGGCCCCCGCCTCGACCGCGGTCCGGTAGTAGTTGACCGACTCGACGTCCTGGAAGTCCTCGGGCCCGGCGAAGGGCATGTTCGTCATGCCGAGCTCCTCGCCCTGGTAGACGTACGGCGTCCCGCGGTGCAGGTGCAGCACCGTCCCCAGCAGCTTGGCCGAGGCGACCCGGTGCTCCGGCGCGTCCGACCCGAAGCGGGAGACCGCCCGCGGCTGGTCGTGGTTGTTCCAGTAGAGCGAGTTCCACCCGACGTCGGCCAGGCCCTCCTGCCAGCGCGCGAACGACGCCTTGAGGTCGCGCAGGTCGAGCGGCTTGCGGTCCCACTTGTGCTCGCCGTGGTCGAGGTCGACGTGCTCGAACTGGAACACCATGTCGACCTCGTGCCGCGCCGGGTCGGTGAACAGCACCGCCTCGTCGACCGTGACCATCGGCATCTCGCCCACGGTGAGGTACTTCTGCGGCCGCCCCTCGAACACCTCGCGGTGCATCTCCTGCAGGAACTCGTGGATCAGCGGGCCGCAGATGAACTGAGGTGTCCCGTCGCCGAGCACGGTGCCCGCGATGGGCCGCCCGTCGGCGAGCGAGCCGTCCGGCCCGACGCGCTTGGAGATCATGTTGATGACGTCCATGCGGAAGCCGTCGACGCCGCGGTCGAGCCACCAGCGCATCATCGCGTAGACGGCCGCGCGGACGTCCGGGTTCTCCCAGTTGAGGTCGGGCTGCTTGCGGGTGAACAGGTGCAGGTAGTACTCACCCGTCGCCTCGTCCAGCTCCCAGGCCGGCCCGCTGAAGAAGGACTGCCAGTTGGTCGGCTCGGCCCCCGGGGCGCCGGCCTCGTGGCCGTGGCGCGGAGGCCGCCACCAGTACCAGTCGCGCTTGGGGTTGTCCTTGGACGACCGCGACTCGACGAACCACGGGTGCTCGTCCGAGGTGTGGTTGACCACCAGGTCCATGACGATGCGTATGCCGCGGGCGTGCGCCTGCTCGATCAGCCGGTCCACGTCGGCGAGGCTGCCGAAGGTGGGGTCGACGTCCTCGTAGTCGCTGATGTCGTAGCCGTTGTCGTCCTGCGGGCTGCGGTAGATCGGCGACAGCCACAGCACGTCGATGCCGAGCGTGTGCAGGTAGTCGAGCCGGTCGATGATGCCCGGGACGTCACCGATGCCGTCGCCGTCGGTGTCCTGGAAGCTGCGCGGGTAGATCTGGTAGACGACTGCCTCGCGGAACCACTGGTCATCGGTCATGGGTCGCAAGTCTCGGGCCCGTGCACCCCAGCGGCAACAGTGGGTCAGCCGATGGTCAGCAGCCCCCGGTCAGTAGCACCCGGCGACCGTCGCGGCGAGCATGTCGATGTCCTGCTTGAGGGTCGTCGTGACCGTGCGCCCGTTGACCACGAAGGCGAACGTCTTGACCCGCCCGTCGGTCCCGACCACCCACCCGGCCAGGGCGGCCGCGTCGGTGAGCGTGCCGGTCTTGGCGTGGACGAGTCCGGCCGCGCAGCTCGATGTCGGCGCTGTGAATCGGCCGTATGCCGCCTGCAGCGTCCCGGTGCGCCCCGCGATGGGCAGCCCGGCGTCGGACCGCAGGAGGCCGAGGCGGGTGGCGTTCGCCGGCTCGAAGACGTTGCTGACGATGCGCGCGAGCTGCAGGCTCGTGAGCCGGTCGCTGCGGGACAGGCCGGAGCCGTCGTAGAGCGCCGAGACGCTCAGGCCCTCCTGCGCCATCCGGTAGGCCTGGGCGCTGCGGGCCGCTGACCAGGTGTTGCCGTAGCCGAGCTGGATGCCGACGAGCCGGTGCAGCGACTCGGCGTGCTCGTTGTCGGAGTTCAGCATCATCGTCGAGATGATCTGTCCGACCGTCTGGCCGGCCGAGGAGGCGAGGACCGGTGCGTTCGAGGCGGCCTTGCCGCGGGCGACCGAGCTGACCGTGAGCCCGTAGGTCTTGAGCTTGCCGGCGAACAGCTTCGCCGCGTCGATGCTCGTGTCGGAGTTCTGGCGGCCGTCGACGTCCAGGGCTCGCAGCCACGTGGTGTCGGCGGGGATGTAGGTCGACCGCCACCCGGTCGCCAGGCTCGGGGCGGGGAAGAGCGAGTCGTCGGCATACACGCGCACGGTCGTGCGCCCGGCGGCCTTCATCGCGGCCGCGGTGGTCTTGGCCAGCGCGGTGAGCTGGCCGGAGGAGAACGCCGGGTCGCCGGAGCCCACGAGGTAGACCTGGTCGGCCGCGGTGCCGCGCTTGACGCGGGTGGTGAAGCGGTGGCCCGAGCCGAAGACGGCGAGCGCGTCGGTCGCCGTCACGAGCTTGGTCGTGGAGGCCGGCATCAGGCCGGTGTTGCCGTTGCGGCTCCACACGACACGGCCGCTCGCGGCGTCGACCACCGCGCCGCTGAAGGCGCTGCCGAACCGGCTGGTGGTCGCGCGGGCGGTGAGCAGCTGGGAGATCCGGGGGTCGGCGTTGGGCGCCTTGGTGAAGGTGCGTGCCGGCGTGGAGGCGTGGGTGGTGTCGATGGGAGCCGCGCCGGCGGCAGCCGGCACGAGCGCGCCTACCGCCACCGCGGCGACACCCGCGACGGTGAGGCGCAGGGCCCTGCGGCGGCTGCGGGTGGTGGCGCTGACCCGGGCGTGGCGGTCGGTCATGGCGCGGTCCTCGGAGGGGAGACTGGGTGGGTGACGCACGGAAGGTAACCCCGGACGCGCCCGGTTGTGGCCGTTTGGGCGGGTATTCACAGGATGATCGGCCCGATCGGCCGAGGCAATGGGCGCGGCCCGGAGACGTGGAGGTGGACGGTGCCGGACTGGCGGCCACGCGCCCACTTCACGCCCGCCCGGCACTGGATGAACGACCCCAACGGCCTCGTCCACCACGAGGGCACCTGGCACCTGTTCTTCCAGCACAACCCCGAGGGTCCCGACTGGGGGAACATGAGCTGGGGCCACGCCACCAGCACCGACCTCGTGCACTGGACCGAGCACCCGGTGGCCCTGACGCACGACCTCGAGTCGGGGGAGCAGGTCTTCTCCGGCTCGGTCGTCGTCGACCACGACGACACCTCCGGGCTGCGTCGCGAGGGCGACCCGTACCCGCCGTTCGTCGCGGTGTGGACCAGTGCCCGCGAGGGCCACCAGGCGCAGTCGCTTGCCTGCTCCCGGGACGCCGGCGCGACGTGGGAGCGGTGCGCCGGCCTGGTGCTCGACCGCGCCTCGGCGGACTTCCGCGACCCCAAGGTCTCGTGGTGGGAGCCGGGCGACGGCTCCACCGGCTTCTGGCTGATGGTGGCCGTGGAGGCGGTCGAGCGGCTCGTCGTGTTCTACCGCTCGAGCGACCTGTGGCACTGGGAGCTGCTCAGCGAGCTGGGCCCGCTGTCCGAGCCGGCCGGGATCTGGGAGTGCCCCGACCTCGTGCGGCTGCCCGTGGAGGGTGAGCCGGGGGCAGAGGGGCACGTGCTGGTGCTGAGCGGCAACGACACGACGGTGGCCGGCTGCGGCACCTGGTATGCCGTGGGCGCCTTCGACGGGGTCCGCTTCACCCCCGACGCCCGCGGCTTCCGCCGCCTCGACCACGGCCCGGACGACTACGCGGCGGTGACGTGGAACGACGCCCCCGACGGGCGGCGGGTGCTCGTCGGCTGGATGGCCAACTGGGCCTACGCCCGGGACCTGCCGACGACCCCGTGGCGGGGAGCGATGACCCTGCCCCGCGACCTCTCGCTCCGGCGCCGGGCCGGTGGCGAGCTCGCGCTCGTGCAGCGGCCGGTGGCGCAGGCCCGGTCGGCGCCGGGACTGCAGTGGCACGAGGTCGAGCTCGACGTCCGCGACCGCCCCTCGGCGGTGGTGGAGCTCGCCGGCGGTGACCGTGGTGACGTGGCCCGTGTCGGGTACGACCGCGGCACAGGACTGCTGTCCCTGGCGCGCGGACCGGTGGCCGGCGACGCCCGGCCGTTCCACCCGGCATACCCCTGCGTCTCGTCGGTCGCCGTCCCGGTCGGCGACGGGGTGGTGCGCCTCGAGGTGGCCGTCGACAGCTGCAGCGTCGAGGTGTTCGCGGCGGACGGTGAGGCGGTGCTCACGGCCCTGGTGTTCCCGGACGGGCCCATGGCCCTGCGGGCCATCCCCAGATGACTCGGCTGGGGGGTGACGGCTGGTCCGGCCGCCGTCCTACCGTGAGATGTGGGGTCGGGGCCGGACGGGGTCGAGGACCGGGCGCTCGCCGAGGAGATCGTCCTGCTGGGTGAGCTGATGGCTGCTGCCGCGGGCCAGGTGGAGCACCTGTCCGACGCGCGGGTCGACGAGCTGCTCGGGGTCATCCACCCGCCGCCGACGGACGAGGGGGCGCCGGCGTCCTAGTGGTGGGGGCGGGCGGCGAGCACCTCGGTGGGGTCGAGCCGTCGCTGCACGACGTCGTCGGCCACCTCGACGAGCTTGCGCCGGTGGGACCGGCTCCAGTTGCGCAAGTGCGCGAAGGCGGCGTCCATGTCGAGGTTGCCACGCTCGGCGATCACGCCCTTGGCCTGCTCGACGACGATGCGGCTGGTCAGCGCGCTCTGCAGCTGGTCGGCGAGCAGGGACGCCCGCTGGGACGCGCGCTGCTGCAGGATGCCGATCGTCGCGACGTCGGCGAGGGACTGTGCGATGCGCTGTTCGGAACTGCTGAGCGGGGCCCGGTCGCCGGTGTTGAAGAGGTTGAGCCCGCCGATCGTCTCGTTGCGCAGCCGCAGCGGCAGCGCCTGCACGGACGTGAACCCGGCCTCGTCGGCTGCCCGCGCGAACTGGGGCCACTCGTCCCGCGAGGCCGCGATGTCGGGGACGGTGATGGCCCGGCGCTCGCGGACGCACTGGGGGCAGGGACCCTCCTCGGTCTGGATCTGCAGGAGCTCCAGCAGCCGGGTCTTCTCGCTGGAGGAGGCGACCAGGCTGAGGTTGCCGTCCTGGTCGACCAGCATCAGACCCACCTGGCTCACGTCGAGCAGCTCCACGCACGACTGCACCAGCTGGTCGAGCAGGTCGACGACGTCGTAGTCGTCCACCAGCGTGTCTGCCAGCGACACGAAGCGCTGGGCGAGCAGCACGTACCGCTCGGTCTCGTCATGGCTCGGCGGTCGTGCCTGTTCCGTCGTCATCGTGCCTCCTCGCAGAGTCCCGTCCCCGTGGGTCCTACCCGGAGGAACCCGCCCCTAGGCACGCTCCTCATGACCCCTCCTCGGCGAGCCGGCGTCGCCGAGCGACGATGTCGGCGGCCAGTTCCGTGATCGACTGCCCCTCCGCGTATGCCGCGGCGCGCAGGCGCAACATGGCGTCCTCGACGCCGACGTCGAGCTGCACCATGACCATGCCCACCGCCTGGTGGACCACCATGCGGTAGGTCGTGGCCGGCAACAGCTCCTCGAGGTGCTCCCCTGCGGCGGAGAGCAGCAGCTCGCTGGCCCGGTCGACGGTGCGCAGCGTCTCGGTCATCTGCCGGGTCGACAGCGGCCCGGGCTCGAGGCGGTGCAGGTCCAGCGACCCGAACGACACCGCGCCCACCCGGATGGGCAGCGCGAAGATGGCCCGCACACCCGCCGTGGTGAGCTCCCGGGCCATGGCGGGCCAGCGTTCCTGGTGGGTCGCAGAAAGGCTCGGCACGAGGACCGGGTACCCGGTGCGGGCCGCGTCGACGCACGGTCCCTCGCCGGTGGTGAACTGCAGGTCCTCGATCCGGGCGGCCAGCTCGTTGGTGGCGTGCACGGTCCCGGGGGTGCCGTCATTGGCGAAGACCGCGAGGCCGACCCCGTCGACGCCGGCCTTGTCGACACAGTCCAGGCACATCTCGCTGAGGTCGGCCTCGATCTCGAAGCCCGGGGCCGTGAGCCCGTTGTCCGTCGCCATGTCTCACCTGGATCCGCCGTGCGCCAGCGACCAGTGGGCCACGGCCGTCGGTTCCACCCTACCCCCGGCCGAAACGGTCGGACCGGGCTGAACCGGTTGCGAGCCGGGACCACTCGGGGGCACAGTGGCTGGTGGAACGCGCAGAGAGCCCGGACCTCGCCTCGTGGCGCACGTCGTCGACGTGGGGTGAGGGATGGACACGCAGCTCGCGTGGAGTCGCGAGGCACGTTGGCCTGCCCATCCGCTGCACGTCAGCGACGCCAGGACCTTCGTGCTGGACTGCCTGGCCGAGACGGAGCTGGAGCGTCAGGCGCACGCCGTCGCGCTCGTCGTGAGCGAGCTGGCGACCAACGTCGTGCTCCACGCCAACACGCCGTTCACCGTCACCCTGGCCCGTCGCGACTCCTGGCTCGTGCTCGAGGTGCGTGACCACGTCGCCGGCCGGGTGGCCGTGCCCCCGCCGTCGGACGGGGTGGAGCTGCACGGCCGGGGCCTGGAGATCGTGCAGGCCCTGAGCCAGGCGTGGGGCGTGTGGCCCAGGCGTGACGGCAAGTCGGTCTGGGCGGCCTTCAACCTCGACCCGCAGGACGGGGGCAGGGCCGGCGCAGGCGGCGGCGCGGCCGAGGGCGAAGGGCGTGGCGAGGACGGCGGCCCGTCGGGCGAGGGTCCCGATGGGGACCTGCCGCCGTGGTGCCACTACTGAGGCGGGACCCTCACCCGGAACGAGATCCAGGAGTCGGGCGGCGTGTCAGGGGAGCCGGGCACCGCGCGCAGCTCCTCGGTCCAGCCGGTGTCGTGGGCGGCCCCGACTGCCCGCCAGAACCGGACCGCGCCCGCGTTCGCCTGTTGGAAGGCCACCTCCCACCGCCCCGGGAAGGCCTGCAGCACCTCGTGCGCCAGGGCCGAACCGAGGCCGGAACGCCGGGCACCGGCCACGACGAAGAAGCTGTTGAGCACCCGGGGCGAGCCCTCGAGCCCGCGCACGAACGCGAAACCGACGGGCGCCTCCCCGAGGAAGGCCGTGAACGCCGCCCACCCCGGGTTCGTCAGGGCCGACTCCAGCCGTTCGCTGCGGAACGAGCCGTCCGGCCGGGGGAGGTCAGCGGTGAACCGGGACATGTCGTGGCGGAACAGCAGCCACAGGCGCTCGAGCAGCGGTCGGTCGTCGGCCGTGGCCCGGCGGACCACGAGGGGGAGAGGGGGACCAGGGGCGGCGGGCGTGGTGGAGGAGGGCATGAAAAAAGCCTCCGCGTCCGGCACGTGCGGACGGGAGGCTGGGCTGCGGTTGCAGGATAGCAGTCCGGTGGGTGGCGGCCCCGCGCCCGGCAGCACGAGCTGCTCGCGCGGGGCCGCCACCGGGCGACGTCAGACGCGGACGACCATCTTCCCGGTGTTGTCACCGCGCAGGACGCCGAGGAACGCGTCGACCGTGTTCTCGAACCCGTCGACCGCGGTCTCCCGCAGCGACAGCGAACCGTCGGCCAGCCACGCGGCGGCCTGCTCGGCATACTCGCCCGCGAGGTCGTAGTGGTCGCCCACCAGGAAGCCCTCGATCCGGCCGCGGGTCTGGATGAGGCGCACGAGGTTGCGCGGACCGGGGGCGGGCTCGGTGTTGTTGTACGCCGAGATCATCCCGCAGACGGCGATGCGGCCGCCGAGGCGCAGCGAGCCGATCGCGGCCTCGAGGTGGTCGCCGCCGACGTTGTCGAAGTAGACGTCGATGCCGTCGGGGGCGAGCTCGCGCAGGGCCTCGGAGACCTTGCGGTCGCGGTAGGAGAACGCCGCGTCGAAGCCGAGGTCCTCGGTGAGGTGGCGCACCTTCTCGGCGGAGCCGGCGCTGCCGATGACCTTGCTGGCGCCGAGCGCCTTGGCGATCTGGCCGACGGCGCCGCCGACGGCGCCTGCCGCGCCGGACACGAACACGACGTCGCCCTCCTTGAGCTCGGCGATGCGCTTGAGGCCTGCGTATGCCGTGAGCCCGGTCATGCCGAGGACGCCGAGGTAGGAGGAGGCGGGGGCAGCGCTGGTGTCGACGACGCGGGCGTCCTTGGCGTCCAGGACCGCGACCTCGCGCCAGCCGAGGCCGTGCAGGACGTGGTCACCGACGGCGACCCCCTCCGCACGCGACTCCTCGACGACGCCGACCGCGCCACCGGTCATGGCGGCACCAACCTCGTACGGCGCTGCGTACGACTTGGCGGCGCTCATCCGCCCGCGCATGTAGGGGTCGACCGACAGCACCTCGTTGCGCACGCGGATCTGGCCGTCGGCGAGCTCGGGGACGTCTGACTCGGCGAGCTCGAAGTTCTCCGGTGTGGGCCAGCCGGTGGGGCGCGAGGCGAGCCGCCACTCGCGGGGTGCGGTGGCGGGCGTGGTGGCGTCGGTCATGGACGACCTCCTGGGTGTGGTGAGGGGACAGGGGCGGCGTCGTTGCCGTCAGGAGACAACGACGCGGAAGCCCTTGGGTATGCCGTGACCCTTCTCACCCGGGGGCTCAGGCCGTCGGTCTCCTCAGGTGGTCGGTTGCTCCGGCGGCCGGGCGGCGGCGATGAGGCGGGTGAGGCCGTCGCGCAGGGTCTCAAGCTCGGAGACGTCCATGCCGAGGCGCTCCAGGATGGCGGGCGGAACACCGAGTGCCTGCTGGCGGGCCGCGGCGCCCTTCTCGGTCAGCGTGACGGCCAGGGCGCGCTCGTCGCGGGGGTCCCGCTCGCGGGTCACCATGCCGCCGGCCTCGAGCCGCTTGAGCAGGGGCGACAGCGTGGCCGGCTCGAGGCTGAGCCGGCGGGCGAGGTCCCCGACCTTGAGGGGGGACTCCTCCCAGAGGGCGAGCATGACGAGGTATTGGGGGTGGGTCAGACCCATCGGCTCGAGGAGCGGGCGGTAGAGCGCGATGACGTTGCGCGAGGCGACGGCGAGGGCGAAGCAGACCTGCCGGTCGAGGGCGAGCAGGTCGTCGCTGGGCTGCACGGAGGTGCGGGCCGAGGAGCGGGCGCGGGTCACGGTTTCAGTCTAGGGGCGGCGGTCGGTTACCGTAGTGCACGAATCATTAGGGCACTAACGATTGGATGACCATGGCGCACAAGGCCGACAACGAGGGCCTGTCCATCGGCTACCGGATCCTGTGGCGCATCCGGTACCTGGGGTGGCACCTGTACGGGCCGGCCGAGCTGCAGGGGCCGAGCGACCCGCACGAGCGGCTGCGCCGGGAGCGACGGCGCAAGGTCGAGGCCGCCCGCGCGGCCCGCCTCGCCAAGGGCTGACGGGGACGTGCCAAGGCCCCCGACCCGGGGGTCGGAGGCCTTGACGCGGTCCGCGGGGTGCGGCTGGAGTCAGCCGACAGCGGGAGCGGCTGCTGCGCCGCGACCGATGCGGACCTCCTGCTCGGCCGGCACGTGGCGTTCGTGCCTGAGGCCGAGGAGGCTGAGGAGGAACAGGAAGGCCGCGCCCACGAAGCTGGCGATCGCGCCCCAGAAGGCGATGGTGCCCATGGTGCCGAAGGCGTAGGCGTTGAGGAGCAGGCCCCGCAGGGTGTTGCCCATGAAGAGCGTCTGGCGCAGCTGGCCGAGCTCGGCGACCTTGGCCTTGTCGGCGTTCGGGTTGGCCGAGAGGGCGATGTACTCGCCGCTGACCTCTTCGTAGGTCCGGCCCTGACCGGCCTTGTTCATGTGAACCAGGATGTAGTGGTCGGCGTAGGCCTTGGCCTGGTCCCCGGTGGTCATCTGCTGGCCCGCGTACTGCTGCAGGTAGGGCTTGATGGCCGGGTCCTCGATGGCCTTGCCGGACGGCATCGTGATCCGCTGCTCGGCCAGCTGGCTGTGCACGTTGTCGTGCACGAAGTTGCTGGCCCACATCAGCAGTCCGCCGGCGACCAGCAGGACGGCGGTGACGACGAAGCCACCGGTGGTGAGTAGTGCGTCAAGGGTCTTGCGTCGCATTCAAATCAACTCCCGCTGTCTCAGGGCTGGTGGCCCTGTGCTGTGTGCCTTGTTGGCACTTCAACCATCTCGGCGGGAGCCGTTGGGGCAGAAGGACTTTCGTCCCATGAGGTCCAGATCACACAGCGGCGCCCGGGTCGATGCTCGGGTCATTCCCCGGCGTCAGAGTCTTCTGCGCGCGCGGCGTCCTCAGCGTCTTCAGTGCCCTCGGTGTCATGGACGCTCAGGGCAGGTTGGCGGGTGCGCGCCTCGAGGCGCAGGCGGGCAAGGTCCGTGGCCGAGCGGGAGTCGGGGGTCCCTGTCGCCTCGAGGACCCTGCGCTGGGAGTGCGCGAGCGTGCTGAGCACCAGCGATGGCGCGGCACCCGGGAACTGGCTGAGCAGCAGCTCGGCGGCGGCCTCGAGCTCGCCGGGACGGAACGCCTCGAATGCCGCACGGTCAGCGGTCGACAGGGGGACCGTGACGTCCTGGCTGTTGATGAGGACGCCCACGGTGCGCCCGTCCTCGCGAACGGGCACGAGGACCGGCATCCAGATCCGGTGGACGAAGGCGTCCGGCGAGGCGGGGTCCGGCAGGTCGTACCGCTGCACGCCCCTCCAGAGGCGTCGCCCGGTCCGCAACACCTGCTCGAGGGAGGCGGCCAGGCGCTCCTGGGCCCCGATGGGGTCCGCCGGGTTCTCGGGGAAGACGTCGAACACCGGTCGACCGGTGACCTGGTCCCGCGCCAGGCCGAGCTCGCGCTCCAGGGCGCCGTTGACGGCTCGGATGACGAGGTCGGTGTCGAGCAGGACCCACGGCGCCCAGCTCGTCTCGAACCAGTCGGACTCGACGATTGACGACCTCACCTGGGCAGACAGCATTTCGCCTCCTCGGCCGACCGCAACACAGCCGGACCCTAGGGGTGGTGCCGGGGCGGCGGGATGGGACCAACGTCCCCCCGCTCCGTGGAGCCTGCAGGTGTCAGCCGCTGCTGCTCGCCACGGCGAAGAGACCGGCGACCCCCAGGACGTAGAGGACGAGGACGGCCAGCGAGTCGACGCCCATGCGCGCGATCCGGCGCTGCGGCCGGAAGACCAGGCCCACGGCATACACGAGGGTGAGCAGCATCCCCAGGGCGGTGAGGTAGACGTCGGTCGACTGTGCCTGTGGCAGAACGGCTTTGCCCGACAGCAGGGTCGCCAGCAGGAACAGGACCGGCAGGAAGGCGTTGCCGCCGAAGATGTCGCTGACGGCAAGCTGGTAGTCCTCGTTCTTGACGGAGGTGAGGCCGGTCGAGACCTCGGGGAGCGACGTGGCCGCGGCGAGGACCGTCGCGCCGAAGAGCACGCCGGACAGCCCGATGTGGCCGGCGATGGCGTCGCCGCTGCGCTCGAGGACGACGCCGGAGACGAGGGTGACGAGCGCTGCGACGCCGAAGACGGTGGCGGACTTCGCGGTGCTGGTGCCGCGCGTGGAGGCGTCCTGCTCGGCCTTCTGCTGGGAGTGGCCCTTCGGCTTCTCCTGGTTGTCGGGCGCCTCGCCGGAGTCGGTCCACGGGAGGGAGTGCGAAGCCCGTTGCAGCAGAACGAGTCCCGCGACCCACAGGATCGTGATGAGCACCGAGGCGGGCGCCAGCCGGAAGCGTTCGAGGCTCGACGGCAGCTGCGAGCCGGCGACCACGACGGCAAGGACGGCGACGACCAGAGCGGCCTCGAGCACGAGGACGAGCGAGGCCGCCTGGTAAGTCAGGGGGCGTCTGCCGCGGATGCCGAAGACGTCGAGCACGACGAGCACCACGGTCTGGATCGCTATGCCGCCCAGGATGTTCCCGACCGCGACGCCGACGTTGCCGGCCAGCGAGGCGCTCCCGACGATGGCGATCTCGGGCAGGTTCGTCGCGACGGCGAGCAGGATGAGGCCGCCGAGCGCGGTGCCGAGGTGCAGCCGCGTCGACAGGACGTCGGTCTGGTTCGAGAGCTGGATGCCGGCCACCCAGATGGCGGCGGCCGCGGCGGCGAAGACGAGCAGCAGGACGGGCAGGGACCAGGAGGACAAGGGGGCGACTCCGTCCGGGTTGTCGTGGTGCTGGGGGATGTGTCCCTTTCTGGCTACCGGGGCCGCTGCCGGCGTGCAAGTTGGGGGGCGCAACGATGTCGGCGTGCCGGACGTGCACCGCAGCCCGTGGTGGACGAGGCTGCTGGGGTGCCGGGCGGTGCCCGGCGCTCGCGAGGCAACGACTCTGGAGGAACCGTGGACCCTGTCGTCTCCCTGACCACCGGACGCGTGCGGGGGCGCACGAGCGACGGCGTGAGCGCGTTCCTCGGGATCCCGTATGCCGCGGCGCCCGTGGGTCCCGCGCGGTTCGAGGCGCCTCGGCCGGTCGAGGCGTGGGAGGGCGTGCGCGAGGCGACGACGCTGGCGGCGACGGCGACCCAGTCGCCGTACCCGCCGCCGATCGCGGCGATCCTCGGCACGACGATCCTGCCCGGCGACGACCACCTGCACGTCAACGTCTGGACGCCCGACCCCAGCGCCTCCGGGCTGCCGGTGATGGTGTGGATCCACGGCGGGGCGTTCACCCGGGGCGGGAACGCGCTCTCCATCTACGACGGCACCGCGTTCGCGCGCGACGGAGTGGTGCTCGTCTCGGTGAACTACCGGCTCGGGGTGCCGGGCTTCGCGGCGGTCGAGGGAGCGCCGTCGAACCGCGGGCTGCGCGACCAGCTGCTGGCGCTCGCGTGGGTGCAGGAGAACGTCGCGGCCTTCGGCGGCGACCCGGGCAACGTCACGGTGTTCGGCGAGTCGGCCGGTGGCATGAGCGTGGCGAACCTGCTGGCGTCGCCGGCCGCCGAGGGTCTCTTCCGGCGGGCGGTCGTGCAGAGCGGCATGGCCACGGCGGTGGCCGACGAGTCCGACGCGCGCCGCGTCACGGAGGCGGTCGCCGCCCACGTGGGGGTGCCTGCGAGCGCCGAGGCGCTCGGCGCGACCGACCCGGAGGCGCTGCTCGAGGCGCAGAACGCCGTGGGGCTGGCGCTCGCCCAGGCGCCGGACCCGGAGCGGTGGGGTGCCTCGGTCATCCGGAACGGCCTGGGCATCATGAGCTTCTTCCCGACGGTCGACGGGGACGTCGTTCCGGAGGTTCCGTTGCAGCGCATCGCCGCCGGCGCGGGGAGCGGCGTCGAGCTGCTCACCGGCACGACGCGCGACGAGTTCCGCTTCTTCCTGATGCCGACCGGCATCGCGGCGATGGTGAGCGACGCCGCGTTGCCGATGGTGCTGGGCCGCTATGGCATCGACCCCTCCGTCGCGCAGGTGTATGCCGCGTCGCGTCCGGGTGCGACCGGCGGTGACCTGCTCGCGTCGATCCTCACGGATGCGTCGTTCCGGCGGGAGACGGTGCGTCTCGCCGACGCCCACACGGCGGCTGGTGGGCGGACCCACGTGTACGAGTTCGACTGGGAGTCAGGCGTTCCGGGCCTCGGGGCCTGTCACGCGCTGGAGCTGCCCTTCGTCTTCGACACGCTCTCGGGTGGTGGGACGCTGACGGGGCCCGAAGCCCCGCAGCAGCTGGCCGACGAGATGCACGCCGCCTGGGTGGCGTTCGCCAAGACCGGCGACCCGGGGTGGTCGCAGTGGGACCCGGCGCAGCGACCGGTCCAGGTCTTCGACACTCCGTCCTCGTTGCAGCTCGACCCGCGGGGCGACGAGCTCGCCGCCCTGGGGCCGGCCCCCGAGGTGTCCGCCGGTGGCTGAGGTGTCCGCCGGTGGTTGAGGTGTGCGACGGCGGCTGAGCCGTCACGACAGGACGTACACGGCGACCGTCGCGGCCACCTGGCCGGCGAGCATCCACAACAAGGCCCGGTTGCGTCGTGGTGACGCCTGGGTGACCAGTGACAGGACGAGGATGGCCGCGCCGAGCAGGCAGCCCGCGATCGCGGCTGCCTGGGTCAGGTGCGCCGCCCGGATCTCGCCGTCGGACATGGTCCGGTCGCCGCCGAACCCGCTCGGGCCGAAGGCGACCGCGACGCTGAGGAGCAGGAAGTCGAAGGCGCCCAGGACGAGGGACGTCACGACCAGGGCGACGACATGGCCCCGGTGCGTGGGTTCGTCCGTCCGGTCCGTCGTGCCCTGCCCTGTCATGCGTCCCCCCCACGTGACTCGATCACGGACAGGGTGGCACGGCAGTCCAGCGACGGTGGGCGGAACTGGTCAGGTGCCTTCGAGCTTGCGCTTGGCCGTCTCGAGGCCAGCGACCTCGCTGTCCATCGCGCTCTGCGCCGGCCGCGCCAGGGCGAGGGCCTTGAGGCCCTTGATCTCGGCCTTCAGGTGGAAGGTGACGTCGGTGCCTCCGTCCACGGACGTCAGGAGGAACTCGCCCTCTGGTCTGACCGGCCCAGCCACGACGCGGAACGCGTACCTGGTCGGTGGCTCGAAGGCCGTCACCTCCATGTCGGCAGGGAAGTCCGTGCCGCCCGGTCCCTTGACGACCTGGTGGATGCGCGCGCCCGTGCGAGGCTCCCCGGAGATCTCCTTGACCTGAGTTCGCCACGACGGGTCGTTCGACGGAGTGGTGAAGAAGGCGAACACCTCGTCGATCGGGCGGTTGATGACGACGGTGCGACTGGCTTCGGCCATGACTGGCTCCTCGGGGCTGGCTCCCACTACCTCGTCCCACGGTGGCGCCGGTGCCCTGAGCCTCAGAGGGCCGTTGGTCCTGTGACCCGGTCGTCGGGCATTACTCGTCGGCGGAGCGTCCACGTCCGCGATCAGCCGGTCGATGACGACCGTGCGGCTGGCTTCCCCCTTGGCTCAGCCCCACCAGCTCGTCGCCCAGGTGATGCTGGCGAGCGCGGACTGTCCGGACAGGCTCGGGTGGAAGTAGTCGAGCTTGCTCACCTGGCTTCGGCTGAACTGGTAGGAGAAGACCGCGTTGCCGTCGAACTTGCAGCGCGTGTACTTCGCACACTCCTGGGCGAGCACGGTGTTGAAGTCGATGTTGCGCTGTCGCACCGCGAGGCGCTGCGACTCCGTCAGGAACGGGGAGAGCATCGACTGGCATATGCCCGCAGCAGCCCAGACCAGCTCGGCGGTGCTGTCCGTGTAGTAGATCTGCCGCAGGTGGTAGATGTCGGGGATGCTCGCCACGAAGATGTGGGCCCTCGCAGGCAGGCCGGAGTTGAGGATGCCCAGCGCCTGCTCGTACTCCTGACGGAAGGTGTCCACCGGCGTCATCGTCGACGGGGAGGACGTGCAGACGTCGTTGGCCCCCATGAGGATCGTGACGTACTGCGCGCCCTGGGAGACGGCCGACGTCGCCTGGCGCGGGGCGTCGCTCATGCGGGCGCCCGACACCGAGTCGTTGTACTCGTAGCCGCTGATGGCGCCGTTCAACGCCCGGAGGCGCTCGTAGTGGCTGGTGACGCCGTCGTAGCTCGAGTAGCCCGTGCTCCAAGCGTTCGCCGGGTGGTTCCCGTACCAGCAGCAGACGTCGACCGCCTGGCTGATCGAGTCGCCGATGGCCGCCATGCTGTGTGGCACCGGAGGAGCGGCTGCATTCGCGGTCGGGCCCACGCCGACGACGAGGGCGATGGCGGCGAGGAGGGAGATCACTACACGGCGCATGGCGGGCCACCTTTCGCGGACACTGTCCGGACTCTCTGGCCTCACCATGGACCCGCGGAGGAGCCGCAGCAACTCCTTCTCTGCAGCACTGTCTGGCCCGACCTGTGCGGCCCGTTGAACTGGGCGGTGGGAGGCCGTCATGGGGCTTCCAGCTGCCGCTTCGCCTTCTCGAGCCCGGCCACTTCGCTGTCCATGGCCTTCTGGACCGAGCGTGACATGACCAGGCGCTTCAGGCCGCCGAGCTCGGCGCGCAACGTGAGCGTCACCTCTGTGCCGCCCTCGAGGGAGCGGAACCGGAACTCACCGGCCGGCCGCACGGGTCCGGCGACCGCCACGAAGGCATACCTCGTCGGTGGTTCGTAGTCAGTCACCTCCACGTCCGCGGGTATGCCGCGGCCACCGGGGCCCTTGACCACCTGGTGGATGTGCGCCCCAAGTCCGGGTGGTCCGATGTCGGAAATCTCCTTGACGTGGGAGCGCCACGACTTGTCGTTGGAGTGGGTCGTGAAGAACGCGAACACGTCCTCGATCGGCCGGTTGATGACGACGGTGTGGCTGGCTCTGGCCATGGTCCGCTCCTCATCACGGCAGTACGCCGTGATGAGGGAATGGTGCATCCGCGGGAGGGGGTAGGGCCATAGCCGAATGTTGGGCCGTCCACGCAAATGTTCTAGGGCGAAGGGGTGTTCTGCTTCAGGCGAGATAGCAAAGATGATGGAGGCGCACCGTCAACCTGGCGCCTACGGTCATTCTCCATGAGAATCAGATCCGCACTCGCCGTCCCGGCCCTCGCCGGGACTCTCATCCTCCTCGGCACCTCCGCAGCCAGCGCGGGGGAGGCCCAAGGCAACAGCAGCGCCGGGAACATCAACGAGACCGGGATGCGCGGACACGCTAACTCCATCTGCGGCTTCTCCGGACAGAACCCCGAGCGGTTCCTCGACCCGTCCGACCCGAACTACGAGCCGGGCCGGGTCCAGAACTGGGGCCACGTCCGGCAGCAGCTGACAGCCATGGGTGCCACGCCTGCCGAGATCAACGCCTCCGGCTTCGCGCCCGGCGACTCCTGCAACGGCCACAGCGGCTTCTTGGCCGGTGGTGGCGAAGAGCCCTGACGGAGCTCCATCCTGACCAGCCTCGCCCTTCCTTCGGGCGGGGCTGGTCCTGTGTCACCCGGTGCCCCCTTGATGCGCCGGGAGTCAGGGCTGCGCCAGGGCTGGGGTCGGCAGGGCTGGCCGGGCCAGGGAAGCGCGCACGAGCGGTTGAGCGCTCACTCCAAAGAAGTGGTCGTGCCCTCGGGCAGATTCGAACTGCCGACACCCGCTTTAGGAGCGAGCCTAGGGGTGACCCGGTTCGCGAATCCCATTGCCCGGCAACAGCTATGCGGTGGATGAATGCCGGGTGGTTCTGGCTGTTTCGGACCCTGTGGGTACCTCCGAGGTACCTGAGCGTGCGTCGTGCTGGGTTAGCGGCTGCCGAGGAGTTCGTTGTTCAGCTCTGCAACGCGATGCGCGCTGATGCCCTCCCGCTGCTCGTCGACGAGGGGATGGTCCTGGGACCGGTCCAGCTTGACGAAGGGAACGACCCCGGGAGGCCTGGTGAAGACGCGGACTCCCAGTCCTCGAGTGGCCTTCGTGTAGGGCAGGTCGGTCGCGAGGATGCCCGGAAGGGGCAGCAGCTGGTCGCGGTCGGGGTCGTCCCAATGTCGACTGGTCATTTCCCACCCGTGGACGTCGAGTTCCACCCAGACGGACCAGATGAACTGGCCCTCCTCAAGGTCGGGCGCCTTGATCTCAAGATGGCCGCGCAGGAAGTAGCGCTCGTGACCGGCGTCGTCTTCAAAGGCGCACAGGTCGTCGTTGATCTCACCTCGGCGCCGTTGACGACGGGTGGCCTCGACCCAAGGCTCCGGTGCGGGTGGCCCAAAGACGGTGGCGAGGCCGTGATGATGCTCGCCACACATCGAGCACTGCCAGATGGAGCCGTCGTCAGTCACGGGGCTGACAGTACTGCGACGTTAACGACCAGCACGGGGACCATACGCAGACACCGACCCGATAGCGGAGCAGAAGAGCCGGCCGGAGCGGTCGGGTCAAGGGTGGCCGCAGGCCATCACGAAGTGACGCGCAGCGCCCTTGATGCGGCCCGAAGGCGGGCGCAGAGTGAAGCGCAGGGTCGGCTGCGCGCAGATGCCGACCGGGGCGCGGACCCCTGTTGCCGGTGGCTAGATTTGAGCGGTAATCAGATGCTTCCACTGACCGCGCGCCCCTCCAACGTGTGTGCTTCCGACACTTACCCTCTGTTCATGCGGACGGATATCGGAGAAGATGGACTGCGCGATTGGTTGAGACGGTGGTGGAATACGGGGCTAAACCGCAGCCTGGCATTCTACTGGATGGGTGCCATTGCGTTAATGGTCGTCTCCGGTTTGCTGTGGAGGTGGACCGCCAGTGGGTCCTTCCTGCGCGACTATGTAGGGCCGACCCTCCTTGGTTCTGGTGTGACCGCCGTGGCGGCTTTTGCGTCGCTCTTGGTTATCGCGAATAAGGAGATGCAGGAGCGCCGCGAACTGAATCGCCTGCAGGATGCTCCCGCGACGTCGCGGCCCAGCCTGTCCCTTGGTCACTTATCGATCGAAGATATACGCGTAGTTGCGGCCGGCGATGAGTTGGAGAGGCGCATGAGGTTCCGCGTGCTGAGTCCTGGCGGAGATGACCTACCTCGCAGGGCCGATCCTCCGGAGTGGTTTCGCATCGAAACAGACCTGCTTCCCCGCTTGCAGCAGCGTGCCCAAGAACGACGACAAGTGTTCTTCGATGACGAAAAGCTCGATCTCCTCGACGCTGTGCGGAGCCGCGATCTGGAGGACGGTCGTCCCGTTACTGTCTATGAATTGAGTGTGGGTGCCACGACGTACTTCCGATTCGCCGGCATGTCCAACGCACTCGACGAGGACGTGAGCGAACTTTTCGAAAACACCCACACACTTCGTGAGCGATGGGGCCACGAGCCGCTGGCTCTGGAGCATGTCTCGTCGCTTCCTGCTCCTGCCGCGATGGGTTGCGGTGTCGTGGTTGTCACCAATGACAACCAGATCGTGCTCTTGGAGAGGGCTTCGACGTATATCGGCGGACCGCTTCCGGGTGATCGGCGGACCAAGGTCCACATCGTCGCGGAAGGAATGATCCCAGCCGACGTGCGCGCGGGTGGCTCTCCACTAAGGGCGGCGGCTCTGCGTGCTTTAGACGAGGAGCTCGGTATTGACGTTGTCGAATCGGGCAATGAACCGTTGAGCGGCCTCAAGTTGGTGGGGATGTTCTTCGACACCGGTAGGTGGCAACCGTGCTTTGTTTGGCTTGCTCGCTTGTCGGTCTCGCTCGACGAGCTCGCGACAATGCAGAGCGTTGCGAGCGATGGTTGGGAGGCCGCGAGTCTCTTCGGTACCCCGTTCGACATTCGCGCCGATCGGACGCGCGCACTGCTCCTGAATCAGCATCACACTCTCGTGGCTGCCACGAATCACGCCCGCGCGTGCCTAATTCTGGCTCTCATTGCTAACCAAGGCCTCGTCCAGTGTCGAGCGGCTCTCTCTTGGGGGTCCGGGCGTGGTAGGCGTCGAAACGGCCCCGGATTTCGGATGAGTGAGGAGGGTCCCGGGCCCGAAATGAGGGAGGGGAGCGACGTATCCCTGGGACGTCGGTGATCAAGCCGGTTGCGGCTCGGGCTCTCGCCAGGCTGGGAGCGGTGGCGCTTGGGACGCAGGGCGCTACCGCTGGTTGTCGCGGGGTGCGGTGGGGTGCGCGCAGGGCGCGAAGCGCTCGGAGCGCGGGGTCCCACCGCGGGGTCCCGCGCCGCGGCGGAGCCGCGGCCTTGAACCAGTAAGGAAACTTCTCACGACAGTCGCTTCCGGTTTGTCGGTTCTGCCTAGACTCGGCGCATGACTCAGAGCACGGACGGGCGGGACGCCACCGACGCAGAGGATGACGAAGCGCTGCCAGACGAGCTTGTCGACGAGGCAAATGAAGATGACAAGCTCAGGCCTGAGGACCTTCAGGGGCTGGTCCTCTACTCCTTGGACTGGAGTGTGCAGTCCATTCTCGAACGCATCGGTGACACGTTCGATGTCAACCCGAGCTTCCAGCGCCGCGACGCGTGGTCGCCGAGCCGCAAGAGCTCCTACATAGAGTCCGTCATCTTGGGTCTGCCGATTCCGCAGATCGTCCTAGCGGAGGATCCCGAGCGGAAGGGCCGGTTTATAGTCTTGGACGGTAAGCAGCGACTGGTCACTCTCAAGCAGTTCGCATCGCCGAACGAGCACTTCCCAAGCTTCAAGCTTCGCGGGTTGCAGTTTGCGGATGGCTTGGAGGGGATGACGTTTGCTGACATGACCTCGTCGCTGATGGCACGAGACTACGCCGAGAACTTCTTGGCGCAGCCCATCAGGACCGTGGTTGTGCGCAACTGGGGCCAAGCCGCGGTGCTGTATGAGGTCTTCATTCGTCTGAACCAAAATAGTCTGCCCCTGTCGCCACAGGAGCTGCGTCAAGCCCTGTTCCCAACGCCGTTCACCTTTTGGATCAACAAGAAGTCCGCGGAAAGCGTCCTGATCCATCAAGCCCGACGGGCGAAGCGCGAGGACTTCCGAATGCGCGATGCGGAGATGCTGCTCCGATTCGTTGCATGGAAAGAGGGGATCGCCACCTATAGAGGGAATCTCCGGCAATTTCTGGATGATGCATGCGTGCGTGGCGACGATAACTGGAAGAGGCGGGGACCCGAACACTACGAAATTCTTGGGGCGCTCTGTGAACAAGCGATCGCTAGAACATTTATGGTCTTTGGGGATGACGCGTTCTTGCGTTTTGAAAAGGGCTCCTACAACCGGCGCTTCAATATTGCCGTATTTGACCTGATGTCTGTCGTCCTGAGCGACGACGCCGTGACCGACGAGTTGATTCAAACGCACGCGCGAGAGATTCGCGGCGCATATGAGGATCTGTGTAGCAACGATGAGGAGTTTCAGTCCAGCATCACTGCAACGACGAAGTCCATTGACTCGGTGAGTGGGCGCTTCCTGACCTTTGCCGGGCGCATTGAAGAGATTCTCGGCGTCAATTTGCAGTTGAGGGCCGGGGTTGAGCAACTGGCTAACGCAAGGAGTTAGTGTTGCCCTCGACGCTTTGGGTCGGCATGAGCGATCGAATCAGTAGTTACAGGTCATACTTCATCACCGACAAGGAAGACCTCGACTGCGGGCCAGAAGAGCATGCCAAGGCAATCGCGTTTCGGATATTGTCAAGTGCGGCAATGGAAGAATACGTCGAGGAGCGTTGCAAGCAAGCGGCCCGCGACGGAATGGAAAGGCTCAAGAAGGGGTTGCCTACCTCTACGGGGAGAGCTCTCGTGATTTGGGGCGTTAGTCGAAACACGCCTGGCGTTATCCCAATCCACGAGGCAGATGTCGGGTCATATTTCTCTGAATATGATTCGATACTTGATTCCTATTTGACATCCGTTTCGGGAAGTCACGGCCTCAACTCCAAGGACCTCGCCCGCCTCGTTAATCCAGTTGGGTTGCGCCAACATCAGGTCCCCTCGGGTTTAGCGGATAAGGTTCAGTCGTTGGCTGATCGACGCGACCCGGTTGTCCATGTGTCGATCACGCGAGCTCGCAGTCACTTTGCGCCGAGCGTCGAGGTCAAGCAGGTCGAGGACATCGTGGGTCTGCTCGAGCAGCTTGACGACGCCCTCCAAGTAGCAGTCGAGACCTTCCCTCTAAACCCGTAGTGGCGTGCCTTCCAGGACTACGGGAGTCGGATGGACCCCAGCTGGCGCCATTTCCTGATGTGTTGCTGCGCGGCCTCTCGGGCATCGCGCCGTGAAAGTCCGCGGTCGCGCATCTGCTTGGTTACGACCTTGGGAAAAAGTCGTTCCCACTCTTCCTCGAATCCAGTTGGCGGAAGTTCGATAAGCACACGCTTAGAGCCTTGTGTGGTACTCATCCGGTCACCCGGTTTTCCGTGACCTAGATACATGCTTCGAGCCCGGAGGACTTGGTCGACGAGACCCGCGTGGTGCGGCAACTCGAAGATCACGACCATGCTCATTTCGATTGGTCGCGCGAACTCAAGTACTAGGCCGAGTGTGGAGTCCTTTCCTAAAATGGATGCCCACTGAGAGTCGCAATCTCCTGGGGGAAGGTGCTCATGTACACGCAGCAACTCCGCGACCTGCGGGTGGTCGTCAAGATCAACCATCACGACTGGAATCAGGCGTCCACCGCCTACGTTGTGATGGGCAACTGCTCCGTCTGCTACCACGGGAAGAACAGCATCGGCGTGGAGCCTCTTCTTCTCGGTCTTCATTCCGCCGCCTCCGTGGGAACCTCGTCAATGCGCTCCTGAACCATTTCCGTCGAGACTGTGAGTTTGTTTAGAAACGTGTCGGTAAGTTCGACGCGCAAACGCTCGACGCTACGCGCAGCAAGAACCTCGTTTGCTATGCGAAATTTGACTGCGCCAACACTCGATTGGTTCGCAGCAATTGCGACCGGAAGTTTCATCACGGCTGCCTCGGAATCTTCGGGCAGTCCATCGCGTGCGGCACGCACCTTCAGTATCAAACCCTTTCCCTCGACTTCGTAGTCCAAAAGGAGTTCTGCGTCGCTGATCGAATTCGCCGTGTCTGCAGGGTTCCGAATAATTAGTTCAAAGAGATAGTCGCGATAAACGGGCCCGATTAGACATATTCCCTTGAGGTACTCAATCTTAAGCCCAGGTTGTTTGCGCAGGTCCTGGGCCTTTGAGAGGTTCAGAGAGGACCTAGATGTCCTCAAACTGCGCCAGCCGACCAACCCAGCGGTTATCGCCACGAAGAGTCCAATGGCGGAAATGGCAAGCTTTGGGTCGCTAACTACTTCATTGACCCATGACCCGTGACTGTGGCCAGCCGGCGCCACAAGGGTCACGTCCGGTCCCCCATGGTGGAGCGCGGAAGCAGGTTTCGTCCGTCGTGGCTTCTGACTGTAGGTCGTCCGGCGTGGGAACCAAGCGCGTCGCGGATGCGCGTGGAGTATGCAGGCGTCATCAGGCCGTCAATCTCGCTCAATGGCACCCATCGGACGGCGAAAGCCTCTGCGGTATCCGACTGCGGCTCTGTGGCGCTCCGGGCTGCGAAGACTAGGGCGACGATGCCACCAGCCATGTTCTTGTATACGCCGGTTAGTGGTCCGACTTGGATCTCCGCCCCCGTTTCCTCGCGAACCTCGCGGCGGAGGCCGTCCTCGATTGTCTCCTCTAGTTCGAGCACGCCTCCAGGTGGCTCCCAGCGGCCATTGTCGCGGCGCTTGATCAATAGGACGTTCTCTCCGGAGTCGTCGAAGATCGCCGCCGCAACGCTCACGGAGTGGCGTGGGCTATCGCTCATCGGTTCCTCCTCATCTGTCAGAGTGTATGCAGTACAGACGTCTGGAGGAGTGATGTTGGAACTCGGCCAGGTCGACAAGACCTCGGACAAGCCTGCCTTCAAGCAGATCGCCGAAGAGGTGCGCGCGGCGGTCACCACCGGCCGACTTGAGCCCGGCGACAGGGTTCCTTCTGAGTCTCAGCTCATGGAGCACTTCGGTGTAGCGCGCATGACCGTTCGTCAGGCTCTGGCCGACCTGCGCGCTGAGGGGCTATTGGTTGCCGAGCACGGCCGGGGCGTCTTCGTAAGAGAGCGGCCCGTTGTGCGGCGCGTCGCATCTGATCGCTTTGCTCGGCGGCATCGTGAAGACGGTCAAGCGGCGTTTCTTGCTGAGGCGGACGGCGTCGGCGTCCCTTCGGTGGATCAGCTTGCGGTGGGCGCGGAGCCGGCCTCCCCCGCGATCCGTGAAGTTCTTGCCTTGCCCGTGCGAGCGAAAGTCGTGGCTCGTCGACGGCGCTACCTGATGGACGGGCGGCCCGTGGAGCTGGCGGAGTCCTTCGTTCCACAGGTCATCGCAGGCGGGACGAAGATCGCTGAGAGCGACACGGGCCCCGGTGGTATCTATGCGCGCCTCGAGGAGCTGGGGCATCAACTCGCTGAGTTCTCCGAGGAGGTGGCGGCGCGTATGCCCACCCCCGAGGAGCGTCGCCGGCTGCAGCTGCCCGCTGGAACGCCGGTTTTGACGGTGCGTCGTATCGCGTACGACACGGCGGGGACACCCGTGGAGATGACGGACACGGTTAAGGCGGCGCCTAGTTACGTCTTGGAGTACCGCTTCCCGGCCAATTGAGACCGCTTCCTTGCTCATCTAGAGGAGTGTGCTTTACTGCTCGTGGTAGATAACTGCTCTAGGCAAGTAGAGGAGAATGCAGTGGCGATCAAGCAGCGGATGCCGGTTCGGTTCGAGGACGTCTTCCCGGCGGGGGCGTTCTTTCGTGGAGAGGTGACGGCTGTCGAGGACTTCGACCTGATCCAGCGGGCGAAGGCCGAGGGCAGGGAGCCGGGGGACGTTCAGGTCCGAGACAAGGAGACGGGTCTGCGGGTCTGGGAGTTCCGGGTGGTCGACCTGGACGAGGAGGCGCCGAAGGGTCAGGGCGACATCGTCGTGAAGATCGCGTCCGAGCAGCAGCCGGTGCCCCCGCCGCGGGTCGACGGCCTGCCGATGCGGCCAGTCGAGCTGGTAGGGCTGACCCTGACGGGCTGGATCGATGACCGGGGGAGCCGGGCGAAGCTGGCGTGGTCCTTCCGTGCAGAGGGCATGCGTGCCCCCGGTGCAAAGCAGTCGACCGGCTCGACGGGCAAGCCGCCCTCGTCGGGTTCTGACAAGGATGCCGCGTGATGCGCCCGGTTGAGGCGGTGGCGTGGGCGGACGCGTTCGACGTCGACGTGAAGGACCTGCCCGCCGTGCTGAACCACGAGGTGGCCCGGGTCGACGGCGTCCGTACCGAGCTGGCGAAGCTCGTCCGGGAGTTCGCCGGCGCCCCCGACGACGAGGTGCGCCAGGGCATGTTCCGGGCGTACTCCTCACTCGGTGCGGCCGAGTCGCGGGTCATGGCGGTTGCCGCGGACGCACGCCGGACGCCGTAGGAGTCTGCGATGAGTTCGCCCAAGGGACCAATGTTCGGCAGCGACGAGCCGATCCCGATGCTGCTAGAAGCGGTGGTGCTGCTGGTCGGGTTCGCGGTCCGTTCCGTGTTTCGGCTGATTCGGTTCGCGATCCGTCGGCCCCGCGTCGCCTCGGCCGCCGCAGCGGTGGTGGCGCTGGACCGGTACGCCGGTCACATCGCGGTGCTGACGCTCTTCGGAGTGCTCGTCGTCGGGCTGGGGGTGTGGCGGATGGCGCGGCCGGATTCATACTCTGTTCGCATCCGTCCACGGCTCCGTGCGGCATGGGTGCGGGCGACGTACCCGCGCAAGTGGCGTGGCATCGCCTCCCGGGTCGGGCTCGTCGTCCACGACAACACCGGCTCTGACGCCCGCTGGGTCCACGGTGCGCTGAAGGACGTGAAGGTCACGCCCGCAGGGGTCGTGCGGCTGCGGATCGTCATCCCGACCGGGCTCACCCTGGACGACTACACCCGCAGGGCCGACGCGTTGGCCGTGGCGTTCGAGGTCCGCGAGGCACGAGTGACCCGGGCCGGCACGGGATCGGTCTGGGTCGAGCTGCACCGCACCGATGTCCTCAAAGCCACCATCGCCCCGCTACCGACCCCGCCTGGAGACCAGGTGGACCTCGCCGGGGTCCCGGTCGGACGTCACGAGGACGGAACACCGTGGCAGTTCAACCTGCACGGCACCCACGTCCTCATCGCGGGCGCGACCGGGGCAGGCAAGGGCTCCGTGCTGTGGTCGCTCCTGCGCGGCCTGGCCCCGGCCATCAACGACGGCTGGGTCCAGGTGTGGGCCATCGACCCCAAAGGCGGCATGGAACTCCGACCCGGCCTGCCGCTGTTCTCTCGGTTCGAGGACTCCACCCCGGAGGCCATGTGCGACCTCCTCGAGGACCTCGTCGCGGTGATGGACCGCCGTGCCAAGACCCTCGCGTCCCGAGGGGTGCGCAAGCACGAGCCGTGGGTGCGGGACCCGCACATCCTCGCGGTGATCGACGAGCTGGCCACGCTTACTGCGTTCGCCGAACGCGACACCGTCCGCCGGATCGACCGGGCCCTCGGACTTCTGCTGACCAAGGGGCGAGCCGTGGGGATCACGGTGCTGGCGGCGGTGCAGGACCCGGGCAAGGACGTCGTTGGCTGGCGCGACCTGTTCCCGACCCGGGTCGCGATGCGCCTGGACAACCCGATCCAGGTCGATATGGTCCTCGGCGAAGGAGCCCGCGACGTGGGTGCCACGGCCGACCACATCAGCGAACTCACTCCCGGGGTCGCGTTCGTTCGGGTCGAGGGCACTCGCGCCATCCGCCGCGTGCGCGCCTCGTACCTGACCGACGAAGACATCGCCGACCTAGCCCGCACCGTCACCGCATCACCGGCCCTGTCGGCCCCGCGACCGCCGAAGCCGGTCGACCCGCTCGACGCGTTCAACCCCGACCGGGCCCCAGCTCCACCCGAGCCCGCTGCGCCAGCGGCATCCCCAGCACCCCCGAGGCAGCGGAAGCCACGCAAGCCACGGGCCCGCGCAGCCGCATCGACCACGTCGACTACCCACGGGGAGGAGACCTCATGAACGGCACCAAGGCGACCACCGAAGCTGTCCTCGCCGCCCGACCGGACCTGCGACACACGCTGGCCCGCATCGGGCAGGAGGGCAAGTGCGTCGCGTCATCACACCCGCAGGCATGGTTCGTCAGCGGCTCCGGCTACTTCAACGCCAGGAACCGAGCCCGCACCCTCTGTGACGGGTGCCCAGTGCTGGCCGAGTGCCGCGACTACGCCCTCGCGGCTGGGGAGGAGTACGGCGTCTGGGGTGGCCTGTGCGAGGTCGACCGGGCCGTCCTGCGACAGGGCGCCACCGCAAGGGAGCGGGACCTGCTCAAGACCCGCCAGCACCCCTTCGACCTGTTCACCCTCCAGGACGCGGGCTGAGGCTCCACCCATGACCGTCGTCGACGCCGCCACCACTCCGAACCGGTTCGCCGGGTACGGAGACGAGGCAGCGCTCGACCTCGACCTGGACTCACCCGCCGTCGCCGCGCAGGTGGTCAAGCGGCTGCTGTCGCCGGACTTCGAGAACTTCAGCGACCAGTTGTCCCGGGTGGGGTTCTGCGCCAACCCGATCCACCTCACCGGCTCCTCGACCACGCTCGACGCCCGTACCGGTGAGGTCATGTCGACCTACTGCTCCGACCAGGAGCCCGGCGGAGCCACGCTGATCCGCTGCGGCAACCGCCGCGCGTCGGAATGCCTGTCCTGCTCGCGGATCTACGCCGCGGACATGTTCCATCTCATCCGCGCCGGGGTAGCCGGCGGCAAAGGTGTCCCCGACACGATCAGCGAGAACCCGTTGGTGTTCGCCACCCTGACAGCGCCCTCGTTCGGGCACGTCCACGGCACCCGCGACAACCACCGCCGCTGCCGCCCACGCGCCAAAAACCCGCGCTGCCCCCACGGTCGCCCCACGACCTGCATGGCCGTCCACGACGACGAGGACCCGCAGCTGGGGCAGCCCCTGTGCTGGGAGTGCTACGACTACGCCTCCCACGTCGTGTGGCAGTGGTGGGCCCCGGAGCTATGGCGACGCTTCACCATCGCGCTACGCCGCGCACTGGCCCAGCACCTCAGCATCCGCGAGACCAAGCTCAGTACCCGGGCGTCGCTGCAGTACGCCAAGGTCGGGGAGTACCAGCGCGGGGGCTCATCCACTTCCACGCCCTCATCCGCCTCGACGGCCCCAAGGTCGACGGGGCCTTCGGGCCCGCACCCGTCGACGTCGACGCCGACCAGTTGGCCGACCTCATCCGCGACGCTGCAGCGTCCGTCCGGTTCACCGCCGCACCCGTGTCCGACGGAGACGTCGAACGGGTCCTGGCGTTCGGAGCCCAGGTCGACGCCCGCCACGTCCGCACCGGCCACCGCACCGACGACCCCGGCCAGCACCTCGCACCCGAGCAGGTCGCCGGCTACCTCGCCAAGTACTCGACCAAGTCCGCCACCGACACCACCGACCACGGCAACGCCCACCTGCGCCGCATCAAGACCGTCGTCGACGAGTTCGCCCGCGCCGTCGAGGACCAGTGGAACCACGCCGGACGCCCCGTCGAACTGCGCGACTGGCCCTACGGCTTGCTAGGGAAATGGGTCCACGACCTCGGGTTCCGCGGCCACTTCGCCTCCAAGTCCCGGCGCTACTCCGTTACCCTCGGCCAGCTCCGCCGCGCCCGCCGCCGCGCGCAGGTCCTCCTCGCCGATGCTCAACGCCGTGGCGACCCGATCGACCTCGCCTCCATGGAAGCCCAGCTCCTCGCCGACGACGACGCCGAAGCCACGCTCATCGTCGGCAGCTGGTCCTTCGCCGGAATCGGCTGGGACACCCCCGGAGACGTCGCCCTCGCCAAGGCGGCCGCGGCCAGGGCTCGTGAGCACGCGCAGTACAAGGCGAAGCGCAAGACAGGAACTTCGAAGTGAGCACAACAGATTCCAAGAGAGGGGAACGGTCATGAGCGTGGAAGTGGAGGGGGTGCAGGCACCGGTCCTGCATACTCCCACGGAGGCGGCCGAGTGGTGCCACATCAGCGTCGGGACGCTGAACCACCTGCGGCTGCACGGTCGGTTCGCACCCGCTGTGAGGATCGGCAAGCGTTGCTTCTGGATGCCGAAGGACCTGCTCGACTGGCTTGAGGCGAACAAGGAGTCGACGTGATCCTCAAGCGCCCCAACGGGAAATGGCGAGTCAAGGTCAAGTTCCGCGGTGTGATCGTGGCAGACCGAACCTTCGAGCGGCGCGGCGATGCCGTTCGTTGGGAGATGGAGCAGAAACGGCTGCTGCAGTCCGGTGAGTTCGTGGCGCCAGCAGCGGGCCGGATCACCGTCCTGGCGCTGACCGGCGTGAGGCTCGGGGAACTCCGCGGCTTGCGCGTTCGGGACGTGGTCGACGTGCCTTATCCGGCGCTGGTGGAGAAGCGTTCGATACCCCAATCGGGTCGTACCAGCGCACCGATCGAACGGGCCACGACGAAGAGTGGCCGGTCACGGCTGGTGCCGCTTTCCGCGCCCATGCAGCCAGTGGTCGCGAGCTGGGTCGAGGGCCGTGAGCCTGATGATCTGCTGTTCCCGGCTCCTGAGGGCGGCTACCTCCGAGCCCAGAACTGGCGACGTGCGGTCCACTGGAACGAGACATCACGGGGACGTCGCCCCCACGACCTCCGCCACACCGCGGCAAGCTTGTGGATCGCGGCAGGGATCGACATCAAGACGGTCTCCGCGTGGCTGGGTCACTCCACCGCGAAGCTGACGCTGGACACCTACGGCCACCTCATGGGGACGGATGCCGACAGGGCTGCTCTGGAGCGGGTCAACCGCGCACTAGGGGGCCTCACGGGGGCCCGAGCCGACGTTTCGGGGAAACAGAGCGGGAGCGACAACGGCAGTGCAAGCCTCTGACCTGCGGTTTCGTAGTTGTGCCCTCGGGCAGATTCGAACTGCCGACACCCGCTTTAGGAGAGCGGTGCTCTATCCCCTGAGCTACGAGGGCGGGGTGTGGTCGGCCTCCCCAAGCCAGGGCTGTGAAGGCCCGGCGCGGTGGAGGACTACCGCAGGCAGCGTATCCGACCCGCAGCCCTGAGCTGGTACGCATGCGTGTGGCTGGCCGCAGCGCTGGCTGCGTCGGCTGAGGCAGTCGCTTCAGCCGCCGCCCTCGATCATCCAGTAGTGGACGAACCGCAGCTGGTCGTCGAGGACCGCGATGTCGATCTCCTCGTCTGCGCCGGGGCACCCTGGGCAGCTCACGGCATACGACACGACGTGGCCACGCTGCAGGATCGCGCCGGTCCGGTGGTACCGGGCGCCCATGCCGTACAGGCTGCGGTTCACCTCGACGATGCGTGCACGGCCTGTGACGGGAGCAGCGCCCGGGCCGGGCTCCTCGTAGACGGCGTCGGGGGCGAAGTAGGACCCGAACGTCGTGAAGTCACCCCTGCCCAGGGCTGCGAGCGCCCCGTCCACGACGGCTTCGACCTTGGGCGAGGCCAGTCCCTGCGGCGGCTCGCGGTGACCGATGGCGTACCCGCCCGCGGCCCCGACGGCCCCCGCCAGCACCGCCGCCGCGACCGGAGCCACCCAACGTCGTGCATGCCCACTGCGCCCCGTCATCGTCCCCACCCCAGTCGTGCCACGGGCAAGCGCCCGTCGCAGCGTCCCCCTGCGGTGACGTCACCAGCATCCGACGGCCGCCGGACGTGCGCGCGTGACCTATGACCCGCGTCCGCGCAGATTGCCGGCAGGGCAGCTCGCGAGGACGGGTGGGCGCACATCACCCGTTCGGTTGAAATGTCCACATCCGTGCTGGTCGGCGGCATGTGCCCACGCATACTGGGCACCGCGTCGCGCGAGCCCTGCCCCTGCCCCCGCTGCGAGCGCCGCACCTCCCCCCACGGCTCAGCTCCCCGAAGGATCGCTCGATGCGCCTGTCGCTCCGCGCACTCGCCGCCGCCCTCGCGCCCGTCGCGCTGGTGGCCGCGGCCTCCGTCGCCGCCCCGCAGGCCGCCAGCGGGGCCACGACCTCGTACAAGCTCGCCTACGCCAGCCTCCCCAACGGCACCAAGCCGGTCCTGCGCTGGAACCCGTGCCAGACCGCCATCACCTGGAAGGTGAACCTCGCCTCGGTGCCGGCTGCCTCGCGCACCACCGTGCTGAACGAGACGAAGTCCGCGGTCGCCCGGATCTCCACGGCGACCCGGATCCGGTTCTCATACAAGGGCACCACCAGCGAGGTGCCGCAGCCGGGCTCGGCCGCCAAGCAGTCCGCCGAGATCATCA